>NZ_MDEQ02000002.1 GCF_001883705.2 Burkholderia catarinensis | reverse complement strand
AAAAAAAAAAACGGTCGCGAATGCGAGTCAGCTTCTTTCGAACCACTGGTCGAGGCTGACGCGGCCGAGTCGTGCATTCCCGAGCGGCACGAGCGATGTCTCCTCGACACCGCCGCCGTAGTACCGTGCACCGGGATCGGTCACTACCGGGCGGGCGTCACCGACCGATTTCAGGTAGCGCGCGACAATCTCCGCGAAAGGCGCCCGATCCGGGCCCGCGATCTCGACTGTGCCATTCAACGGTTCGGCGAGGGCGACCTGCGCAAGGTTGGCCGCAACATCTTCTGCGGCGATCGGCTGAAACAGCCCTTTGCCGATGTGCACCGCACCGTCCACCGTACTGAAATCCGCAATGCCGCCGATAAACTCCATGAATTGCGTCGCTCGTACGAGCGTGTACGGTACGCCCGCCGCTTCGATCGCCTGTTCCTGCGCGACTTTGGCCGCGAAATAGTCGTTCTCCGGCATCCGGTCGCAACCGACGATCGACAGCACGACATGGTGCCGTACCCCCGTGGCCACCTCGACCTTGCCGAGATTGCGCGCCGACGTGCGGAAAAAATCCAGCACGGCCTGCGGCTCCCAGGACGGCGCATTCGACACGTCGACGACCACGTCGGCCCCCGCCAGCGCTTTGATCAAACCTTCGCCCGTGATGGTATTGACACCGGTCCGCGGCGACGCGGCGAGCGCCAGATGGCCGGCTTCACCGAGCAGCGTGACGACACGCGAGCCAATCAGCCCGGAACCGCCAATGACGACGATCTTCATCAAAAATCCTCCTCACGAGATGATTGCATTCGAGCGAACGGGATACGGAACGGGCGCCGTACCGGATAAGGACGATCGCAACCGTCACCTCGCTTTACACCAGTGTGGGGGAATCGTAAGCCTGCGATAAGTGCCAAGAATCATCGATCGAACTAATCCATGCACCACCTCTACTCCTTTTCCCGCGAGACAGTCACGACTGGGCCGTCCTCCACACTGACTGTCGAGATCGACCGAGTGCCGCGACCTGTCCTTTCCCGGCGCGAAAGTTTCCCCGTCTCGCTTTCCACCGCTTCGATACGCCACGCTCCCTCGGAAACCGGCCCGCGTACTCGCGATGCACGGCGAACTGCCGCACGTGACGAAACGATTGGTGCAGAAGCGGCAATAGCGTGCGCGCCTTCCCGGCTCTACAGAATCGTCGGGCTTGTCATTACGATGTTTGCCAAGCCAGGCCTGCAGCATGCGTTCGATGCAGGTTTGGCAGCAGCGCCCCAACCGATCCGGAGAACATGTCGTGTCACAACGCATCAACTACTTTCAGCAATCGCCCGAGTTGTCCAAGAAACTCATTGAACTCGATGGATTGCTTCAAAAGACGACGATCGAAGCACCGGTCCGCGAGCTCGTCGAGATTCGTGCGTCGCAGCTCAATGGCTGTGCGTTCTGCGTCGACATGCACATCAAGATGGCAAAGATGCATGGCGAACGCGAGCTGCGCCTGCATCACGTAGCGATCTGGCGCGAGTCGACGCTATTCTCGCCGCGCGAGCGCGCCGCGCTGGAGTGGACCGACGTACTGACTCACCTTCCCGCGAGCGGCGTGCCGGATGACGTCTACGAACGCGTCCGCGCGCAGTATTCCGAGAAAGAGCTTTCGGATCTCACGTTCCTGGTGGGCGCGATCAATAGCTGGAACCGGCTGAATGTCGCATTCCGCATCGTGCCTGGCTCGTTCGACAAGATGTTCGGACTCGACAAAGCCAATCTGGAGTGACGACATGAAAAGCATCGTGCTCGTTCTGGCCGCCTTGATGTCGTCGCTGGCAATGGCTGCCCAACCCGTTGCCGCCGCGCCTCACGCGAAGGTGGAACCGCTGGCCACGGAAACGTTACCCGAGTATCGGGGCAAGGAAGTCGAGACGATTGTGGTGGAATATCCTCCCGGCGCCGTCGACCCCGTCCATCGCCACAACGCACACGCATTTGTCTATGTGGTCGAGGGCAGCATCGTGATGGGTCTGAACGGCGACAAGGAGATCACGCTCCACGCAGGCGACACCTTCCACGAAGGCCCCGATGACGTACACACGGTCGGGCGAAACGCCAGCAACACGAAGCCTGCAAAGTTCGTCGTGTTTCTGATCAAGAATCAGGGGACGCCCATTCTTACCCCCGTGAAGTAGACGAGCCATCCGCGCTGCAATGGCGATGCTCGCCACCGTGCCAGCAACGCCTCTCCATTTCATACGTGTCACATGCTGCGACGTGCCGGCTCTCGTGTCTTGCGGCGGGCATCGCTCGCCCTTTACCTGCAAGCAGACTGATGAGGTCACTGCCATGAAACGAAATATCCTGATTGTCGGCGGCGGATTTGCCGGACTTTGGGCCGCGCTCGGTGCGGCCCGCGTACTCGACATGCAGCGCGATGCCGGGTCGGATGTCGAGATCACGTTGGTGTCGCCCCGCCCGGAACTCCACGTTCGTCCGCGCCTGTACGAAGTCCGGCCCGAGCAGATGTCGGTGCCGTTTCTGCCGGTGCTGAATGCCGTCGGCGTGAAGTTCGTCGAAGGCACGGTCGAGCGCATCCACCCCGCCGACCACAGTGTCGATGTCGCGACAGCGAACGGCGAATCGAAGCGCCTCGGTTACGACCGCCTCGTGCTCACGACCGGCAGCCACCTGTTCCGTCCCCCGCTGCCGGGCCTGGTCGAGCATGCGTTCACGGTAGATCAGCTCCACGAGGCAGTCGAGCTCCGTGATCATCTTGAAAGCCTGGCGTCGAGACCGGACACTGCGGCCCGCAATACCTGTGTCGTCGTGGGTGGCGGCCTTACCGGACTGGAAGTGGCAACGGAACTGCCCGGACGACTCCGCGGCATCCTTGGCGAGAACGTGCGCCCTCGCGTCGTCATCGTGGAACGCGCCGATGCAATCGGCCCTGACATGGGCAATGGCCCGCGCCCGCAGATCGCCGAGGCCCTGGAATATCTCGGCATTGAAACTCGCGTTGGCGCGGGGGTCGTCTCGATCGATGCAAGCGGCGTCGTGACGGCAACCGGCGAACGCATCGATGCCGATACCGTGATCTGGACCGGCGGCATGGTCGCCAGCTCACTTGCATCCCAGGTCGCGCCGAAGGTCGACCGCCAGGGACGCGTAGAAGTCACGGGCGACTTGCGCGTGGTCGAAGCGAAAGACATCTTTGGCGCCGGCGACGTGGTGCGCGCGCTCACCGACGACGAGGGTCACTATTCACTGATGTCGTGCCAGCACGCGCTGTTCATGGGGCGCTACGCCGGCCACAACGTTGCGGCGGATCTGCTTGGCCTGCCGACGCTCAAGTACCGCCAGACGTTCTACGTTACCTGCGTCGATCTCGGTGGATGGGGTGGGCTCTATACCGAGGGTTGGGACCGTCAGGTCAAGCTGACGCGCGCCGAAGGCAAGGATCGAAAAATCCTGATCAACACGCAATGGATCTACCCTCCTGCGCCGGATCGTGAGCAGGCACTTGCCGCCGGCGATCCGGAAATCGCTTATACCTGAGCAGCGCCACGTACTGCCCGGAGCAACCTCGAATAGCCAATCATAGTATTCCTCCCCCGTTCACCGGCGCCCCCTCCCTGCGAGAACGCCGGTCTTTTTTCGCATCGAGGGCGACAGCAGCACCGATCCACTGGCAGACTAAACCGTATTTCCCGTGCAATGATCGGTCAGCCAAAAACCAACGACATGTCTTGTCCAGAATACTCGGAGTGCATCATGCGTCACCGGAATTCAACGTTGCGTGATTCCACATTCTCGTGCGTCGCTTCGTTGGCGATCATGTTGATGCCAGTCACGTCGACCGCACATTCGAACCTCGTCAACCTCGACACGGGAGTCGCACGAAGCGCTACTCAAAACAGACCATTCATTCGTCCCATCGTCGGCGATGATCCCGTTGCAATTCGAGACGCACTGGAAAGGCAGCATGCAAGCATCACCCCGCCCTCCGTAAGCGATCGCGTCCGAAGTCTGATACCCGGCCTTGCTCACGAGCGGGACCAGGATCCGGATCTGGCGGCCATCAATCTGGATCGTGACGTAGTTTTCGTGGTGCCCATATCGTACGGCGTGAGATACAGATCGGAAAAGCAGTTGTTGACGATAAACGTCGACCTGGCCAGCGGCGATGGTCAGACAGGCATCCTGCTCAGAAAGGTCACGACCGGACCGCGTGGACAGGCGCTCGCGGTAGCACCCGAAGCGAAGTCCAAGGGATATGTCCAGCACGTCGACATCATTGAACTCGAGTCCGGACGAGACAAGAGAACCATCGTTCATCAACGCGTGAGACTTTCACCTACCGAGTACGCAGAGACGAAAGGCGACTTGGCGATCGTTCTTTCAGGCCGCCTGGTCCAGCCTTACCTTACCGATCGCAGCGATCATGCCGACCCCAGCAACGAAGAGCCTACGGACATTACGATAAGAACCTCCAGCTTGCACTTTCGTGTCCATGCCATTTGGCTCGTCAACCCATCGCGCGGCGCAGTTCTATCAAAATCGCTGAAGCTTTCGAATTGAAGCTTTTATTGCGCGTAAAAATGCCACTTTTTGGTGGCACCGCACATGAACGCATAACGCATCACCACCAAAAAGACGCGAAATTCCGCAGACACCCGTTCGCACAAACAATCCTCACCGAACGTTTCGAAATGTGCCTTGTTTTTTATTGAGCGTAGCAATCTCGTTAACAGAAATCCGCGATACCACTTCAGTGTTTATCGCTCTATAGACCCAACCGACGATTTTCTTCAATCTACGGGAGCTTGAAATGCGATTCCTTGTGACATCACGAAAAACTGCCTGCGCTTGCGCACTGCTCGCAACTCTGCCTGTGGCCACGCTCGCGGAAACCTTCACACTGCGAGTCGCGGATCTGGACCACGGCCACTTCACGAATCAGCAGGTATACAGCGGGTTCGGTTGTCACGGCGAGAACGTATCGCCGCAAATTTCATGGGCACATGTGCCGGCCGCGGCTCGCAGTATCGTCGTGACGATTCACGATCCCGATGCGCCAACCGGCGGCCTCGGCTGGACCCATTGGGTGGTTGCCAACATACCCGCTTCTCAGTCGTCGCTTCGGAAAGGCGCCTCAGGCAGCGCTCAACTATTACCCCCGAGCGCAATCGAGACGCTGACCGATTTCGGAGCGTCGAAATACGGTGGACCTTGTCCACCTCAAGGCCAGTCACATCGCTATGTCGTCACGGCCTATGCACTCAATGCGCGTCATATCGACGTAACTACGGCGTCGAGTCCGGCGCTCGTTGCTTTTCAGATGTATGGAAAGATCATCGGGACGGCGCGCTACGTCGCGACGTACCAGCGAGCGGCTGACTGAGCGGCATCAGCACGGCCTGATCCGACCGCAGATTTTCGTTTTTGCCTACCCCATTCCCGAACTGGCAAGCCTCCTCGATCGACACTGTCTGATGCTTCACTCCCGATCTCTCGTCGATTGTTGTATTCCCGGCAGCACGTTATTGCAGCCTCTCAATCTACCGGTTATCTCGCAGTGAATCTACGCTGTGTCATATCGATCGTTGCGATGATGGTCGACGCGATAACGCTCCGGATTTAATGATAATTCTTTATGTGAACGATTATCGAGTCAAAACAAAATGGCTCGAGTGCAGTGGCGATCCACCAGCAATCGGAGAGCACATATCTACGCGTGTTGATCCAAGGTGAATCGACCCAATCTCATGTGAAGGAACCAGGCGAGGAGGTCGATCCTATGAAAGGACGGTCGGAGCACGTCACGATCGCCTCATTGGCGAACGAGATAACTCAGGTTATCTGAATCACGCAATCTCGCCTGCAAATTGCAGCATCTGACACGCAGGGCAAACCTCAAGAAACTCGCAAATAGAAGAAAGCGTTGTTACTCGTCTAATTTGATGTATTTAAAACGAATTTTTGGAGCTCAGCATGCTATCCGAGAAGTCAAGACCCTATATCGATGCAAGCGTTCCAGTGCTCAGGGACCATGGTGTGGCGATCACTCAACGCTTTTATCGAACGATGTTCGACGAATACCCATCGCTCACCAACCTGTTCAACATGGGGAACCAGGCCAATGGCTCGCAGCAGCAGTCCTTGGCATCGGCCGTCTTCGCGTACGCAGCAAACTATAACAATGCCGAAGCGCTTGCACCCGTTCTGGGCCGAATTGCGCATAAGCATGCCTCCGTGGGACTGACCTCTGCTCACTATCCTATCGTCGGAAGGCACTTGCTGAAGGCCATCTCCGATACGCTTGGCGATGCAGCAACGCCTGAGCTCATGATGGCCTGGGACGAAGCCTACTGGCTTATTGCAGGAGAACTCATCGCGGCGGAAAGCAGGCTGTACGAGCGGGCCAGCGTGGGTCCCGGACACCACAACATCATGCGAGTGACTGAACGTGTCACGCAGGCCGAAGACATCGTCAGCTTCACGCTCGTACCCGAATCCGGCGAACAGCCGGCGAGCTTTCACCCTGGGCAATATGTGACGGTCGTCGTGGAAATGCGGCGCGGCATCTATCAACAACGCCAGTACAGCCTCTCGGATGCCCCCAATGGCAAGAATTGGCGCATTTCGGTACGACGCGAGCGAGGCGTGGATGCCAATCCCGTTGGTGCAGTATCGAATTGGCTTCACGACAACATCCACGTCGGAGCGACCCTCGCGGTAAGCCACCCCTTTGGGGACTTCGCTCCCGCACTCAACGACGCGGAACCCATGGTATTGCTCTCGGCTGGTGTCGGGATTACGCCGATGGTGTCCGTACTCAACGCTTTGGCGAGCCAGGGAACTCATCGGAAGGTGGTATTTGGACATGCGGCAAGGAGTCGGTCCTACCTGGCTCACCTGCGTGACATCGAGGCTGCCGGGCACCGACTCCCGCAACTGGAACGGCATTTCTACCTGGAATCGGGCGAGGCGGCCGAGTTGACCGGCACATCGACAAGATCAGGGCGCATGGACGCTGGCGAACTTGTCTCCGAGGATCCCGATCTTTCCCGTGCCACTTTCTACCTTTGCGGGCCGCTACGTTTCATGCAAGCCCAAAGAGCATCATTGCTGGCTCGAGGCATTGCAACCGACAGGATCTATCGCGAAGTATTCGGTCCCGATCTTCTGGATCATCTTCTCTAACACCGTGCTCCGCGGAGTGACGTATAAGGTCCGTGCGCTCTTCGAGGATGGCGTCATGATCTAGCTCCAAATTCAACGCCGTCCTTCAGTTTCGACCAGTTCATGGCGTCTTTGAGAGACTCGGAGAGTGGCGCACCGATCATCTCGGCGCGACGCTTCGCGGCTGCCCTGCATATCGATATGCAAACACTCGCACAGCTGGCCCATGTACACCGCAATACGGTAAGCCGCTTGGCTGGCTCGGAAAGCGTGCAAAAGTACCTTCGAGACGCGCTCCGGGTCATCCCATCTGCAACCGATATATCCGGAGACCTACGGAGCACTCTGTTTTGGTATCGCAATGAACCGCTGCCGACCTTTGGCTACAAGACTGCCGAACAGCTGATATCGGAGGGACGCACTGAAGACCTGCTACGTTACGTCACATCGCTCGAGACCGGAGCGGCTGGATAGGGTCGGGGACACACGTTGCGGATCTGCAAAATCACGACTACTCTCATGTCGTAGCCGACGGATGCTCGGCGCTAGAAAACAGGGAGCGGGACTTACCGGCTTGGGCGTGATCCCGCGGTATGCTCCTACCCCACCTCTTCGAATGTCCGCTTGATGAGCGGGCACTTTCTTTTTCGCGCCCGCTTAACTGTGTGCCCACTCGAAAGCTGTCTATTTTGGACTCGCAATTGAAACGACATCGTGAGCGGTGTCCGCACCAAGCGAGTATCGACTGTGGATTCAACCCGTCGAACCATGCTAAGCAATTCAGCAACCGCCCCCGGGCCGGGTTGTTCACAGTCCTCTCAATGGCTCAGACTGATAGAGCGAGCTTTAGAATCTGTATCCAACGGATACGAACGAAATGATGGGATCGACTTTTAGCTTTGCACTGCTGGTCACGATACCCACTTTCGACTGTGTTGTCAGCGTTGCCCGGACGGACAACCACATATAGGAAAGCGAGGCATCAATCGACCAGTGTTGGTTGATGTTATAGGTCAAGCCTGCATTGACTACGGGCGCGAGCGAGCGGCTCAACTTGACAGTAGTCGGTCCCTCAAGCGCGGCCCCAAGGCCCGGGGAGTATAAAAGTGTGCCGCTAGATGCCACCGGCTCAAGTTTCACGTCACTAAACCAGACATAGGCGGCTCCTCCGGCAAAGTACGGTCGAAGGTTGCTCGTGGCATCGTTGAAGTAGTATTTCAACAATATTGTCGGGCTCCATTCATATGCCGCCCCTTCACGCCCGAGAGCGCTGAGCGACCCGGTGCCGCTTAGCCGAAATTTTGGCGGAATACCGCCTACGGCCGCAACCGCGATGTGGTCGGTAATGAAGTATGTAGTGGCGAATCCGAGCGTATCAGCGTTATCAACCGACGTGCCAGTGCCCGCTGCAGTGACGCTGGTTCCGAGAGCGTGGACTTTCAGTGGGTCACTGGAGTCCAGTGGTGCGAGATGGAACCAACCTAAGTTCGCGACGAGATCTCCGGCTTTTTGTGCCTGGGCTGCCGTGCACGTTAGCAACGCGGTAGCAACCGCCAAAACTTGTTTCTTCAACATCCTGTCTCCTCCGACTGTACGGTCAAGGTGATAAAGTGAAGCGGCAAAGCAACTGGATACGGGCCGTGATTACGCTGCTGAACGAATTCCGTCACGTTGCGATCTTCAGCAATAGGTCGATCCAAGGTCGGCCTGGCGTAAATTTTGCAATGTATATTTCTTGATTAGTAAAATAGGAATCCCAATTATTTTCATTGGCTAGCGGAACGGCGTCGATCTGCATATGAAATTTAGAGAGGGAGTTGCAAGTATTTTTTCTACTTATTTAGCAATTGGCGTGGTCGCCGCTCGCGTTTATACAACAATTTTCACGCACTGAATAAGTGAGTATCCATACTGGCATCTTTGAAAATCAGATCGCGCGACGTGCCAAAAACTTTCTGGGTCGTCGTCGCGACAGAAAGGCACATCCACATAGCTGCGCAGCGTGGGCAACTATAGGCGTGACCTCAATCTCGGCCGTAAACGTTTTGTGTGGCGCGTAGAAGTACACGGACATGCAGTCACTCCTCCGAATTTCCGAAGGAGAGGGACCGCCGCTACTCAGGCAAGCCGACGACTGCTTATCACGATGAGCAGACTGCCTCTGGAGCACCGCACTCTGACCGGCAATCGCTCCTACCCAAAGTCGCACTAGTGGGAGATCCGCTTCATTCTCGATCAACCCATTGCTATGTGTGCCCGCAGCACGTTGGTTGGATATCTCGCTCCGCGTGACAGGTAATCCCACGCCCGATCTCGACCAACGCCGAAACTGTTCGAGGCGTATCAGTGCTGTGTGGTAGTCGTAGGTGCTCAGCGCCTTGTTCATTAGCGCCTTACGGACCCAGATTCGGAGTGCGCTGCCGCCCGTCCGGCGCAGACGCTGAATCGACGAGACTTTCTCGAGCAAGGCCAGGGTGCGCATGGTGCATACTCACAAGCTGGATGAAGGGAGGGCACCTCCTTGGCAGTGTCGGATTCACCTGATGTTCCCGTGCGTGCCGTGCATCGGTGTTCGTCTGATATCACTGGCAACCTCCATGAAGTATATTATTCGTATAGTATAGAAACTATACGAAATGTATAGCTGGTGAAAACCACAACTGGTCCGGCTCGAGGCGGAACACTCCACAGAGTGAGGCAGTCGATCCGGTTCGATAGACTGCCGCCGAGTCTTCTGATTCTGAGGATCAAGACGGATGTCGAACGCACCTCATGACAACGCCAGATACCCAGGGTTGTTGACGTCCTGAGCGAGGCTGACTCAGCTTCGTGAACGTGAAATTCTTGCGATTGCGTAGCGCCATCCATGACGCCCATCGACCGTGCTTATCCGCGGTACGACCGGGGAGATCCTCACCAATTCGGATCATGACTGAGACTGAGGGCGGGCTCATGCCCCCGATTATCGAGGCGTGAGGGTATTCGTGGGGCCGTGCGCTCGCCGAAAAGCGACGGTACCCGCTGGATGCGTCGCAGTTCGGTCGACTTTCGCGGGAGCATCGACTGTAAGCAGATACTGGTCGGCCAGGCAGCTCGTTTGAACCCAAAGATTTCTGCGCCGTTGCCTGCCTGGCCCGTCTTCTCGCGTCGGGGTTACCAACCAAGCTTGCTTACATGGCAAGCCGGATTCGCTGCGCGATGAGGCAGGCAGCACAAATGGTTGGCCGGAATTCGTGGGTATTTGAAGCTTTGGATATTTGTGAGTCTCAGCCGAACTCCGGCAAGACATCAGGGCTTGTATTCGAGAATCTTGAATACCTGTGTGAACGCCTGCCTGCTTCCTTGCAGGAGGGATACGCGTCCTTCGCGGAGTGCATGCGTAGGAGTGACTTCGCGCAAAGCCAGAGCCATGAATGTCCCCATGTCGCACTGTATCTTGACGTCGGGGGGCTCTGTGCTGGGGCCGGAGCGGATTAGCACCTTTCCGTGGTTCACCGGGACATGGAAAACCTCCGCGCCCACATGGAACTCATACAATGTTTGTAAGCCGGCGCTCGCTGCAGGATCGCTCGACCCCGTCAAGCACAGCGCGATGAGTTCCGCACGGGCCGTGGACGGATCGATGCGTTCATCGAGCGGCAGGCGCAGACCCCAGAGCCCGAGTGCAATCACGGGTTTGCGCAGTTGTTCGCCCATTTCCGTCAGTTCATAAGCTGGCGCAGCGGCGGGTGTTGGCAACGTGGTCGGTTGGATGACATCGCTCTCTACCAGCATAGCCAAGCGCTCGGACAGCCGGTTTGCACCCATGGCAGGCAAGATCGCCAGCAGATCCTTGAACCGCTTCGGGCCCAGCAAGAGTTCGCGGATCACGAGAAGCGTCCAACGATCGCCGAGGACGTCTAATGCCCGGGCCATTGGGCAAAGTTGACCGTAGGTTTTGTTTGGCATGTCACATTGTACAAGGCCCTGCTTGAGCAAAGCCGGTTGGAAGGCGATGGTCACGGCTCAGACAGGAAATTGACGGACGGCCTTGCGGACACCTGCATCCGTAGGGAATCGATTTTCCAGACAAGGCGCGCCCTGCCATCGCGAATCTGCCGCCGCGTTGGGTATCCGTTGAGCCACGTCCTGAATCTCCTCGGGGCAACACCCCCAGTGCACACGTCGGGTCGTCCCAGAAGGCGGTGACCGGCCACGCGATCGCTGCCGCAGCGAAAGGGGTATTCATTGTCGCGCCTTCTCGCGCAGAGACGCCATGGCAAGCGCGGCGGTCTGATCGAACGGCAGCGGGACCTTGAGGTCTCGCGATGTCAGCGTCGTAACCGGACCCATGCGTTTTCTCCAGTCTTGGGGTTCTGAGCGCGCACCCCACACTCTACTATATTGTTTGTATAGTCTTTGCGCTATACCAAGCGTATAGTATCTTCCGTGGTCGTAACGTCGGTTCCGCATTTGTGCCTTTCGCCCCGGTCGGGGGCGGTCCGATACTGCGCCCAAGCTAACGCGGTGTGATGGTTGTCGGACTGAACGGTGGTATTCGCTTATAACTACGGATACCTGAATGATGGGGTGCTGATTTCATTCATACGGCTCGATCCCCACGAGACCGTTGTGGATCGGCGGCCCTTCGTCGACTACGCCGCCGCAGGAGCGGTTTGGAAAACGCGATCGAGTGTCCGTGATTCTGCCGTCTGCTGTCGTTTGCGATTGCCTTCATTGCAATTTCAAGATCAGCTGCCGGTTTCGAGGAGAACTCCACGGCATTGTCGTGAGCGCGGTGTGACGCGAAAGTCGGACTCTGAATTGTGACTACTAGAACCAGGAAAACGGAGACAAACCCATGGACGTCTTACTCGCTAATGTGCGCGTGGAGACCGCGACCGACGAAGGCTCGAGGTTCCCCCGATGAGTACTTCATATGATTTTGACTACATCGTCATCGGTTCGGGTTTCGGTGGTAGCGTGTCCGCCTGCCGCCTCACTGAAAAAGGCTATTCGGTTGGTGTGATGGAGATGGGGCGGCGTTGGACTGCAGAGGATTTTCCCAAGACCAACTGGGACGCGCGGCGCTGGATGTGGCGACCTGGTTTGAAAATGTTCGGTTTCTACAACATGCGTTTGTTCCGCCACGTCATGGTCTTGAGCGGAAATGCAGTCGGCGGTGGTTCCATCACATACGCGAACGCCTTACTGGTACCGCCCGACAAGGTGTGGGACGAGGGCTCGTGGGCAGGCCTGAAGGACTGGAAACGCGTCATGCCCCAGTACTACGCCATGGCGGAACGAATGCTCGGCGTAACCGAGAACCAAATTCTGGGCGAGGCCGATTTTCGGCTCAAGAAGATGGCGGACTTGCAGGGCGTAGGCAATACGTTTCACAACGGCCGTGTGGCGACGTTCTTCGCGCCAGAAGGTGAGGCCGGCGGCAAAACCTATGCCGATCCCTACTTCGACGGCGACGGTCCGGAGCGCGGGACGTGCGTCGGTTGCGGTGGCTGCATGGTGGGTTGCAAGCACAACGCCAAGAATACGCTCGACAAGAACTATCTTTATTTTGCTGAGAAACGTGGAGCGCAGGTTTTTGCCGAAACCAGGGTGGTGGACGTGCGCCCACTCGACGGCAAGGAAGACGGAAGCAACGGCTACGAAGTCTTCACTGAGCGCTCGACCACCTGGTTCAATAAGCAACGACGCAGCTTCCGCTGCCGCGGGGTGGTATTTGCCGCGTCCTCGTTGGGCACAATGGAATTGTTGTTCCGGCTCAAGCAGAGCGGCTCCCTACCGCGCATCAGTGATGACCTCGGCAAGCGCGTGCGCACAAATGCCGAGTCTCTCGTTGGCGTGCGCTTTCCGGCCAAAGACAAGAGCATGTCGCTCGGCGTAGCCGGTGGCGCCGGCGTCTATATCGACGAACGGACGCACATCGGCGCGGTGCGCTATCCGGAAGGTTCGGACGCTACAGGTCTGATGATGACCTTACTATCTGGCGGGCGTGCCGGATGGACACGGATTTTTACCTGGCTATGGACGCTGGTAACACATCCGGTGAAAGCAATACGCGTGCATAACCCCTTCGGATTTGCACGCCAGACCATACTGTTCGTTGTCATGCAGACGGTGGACGCCTTTATCAACATGCAGTTCAAGCGTCGCTGGTATTGGCCGTTTGGCAAGCAATTGTGCACTGAAGGCGGCCCGATCCCTACCTTCATCCCTGAAGCCAACAACTTTGTTGAAAAGGGGGCGAAGGCGCTGGGCGGCATCCCGACGACGTTGCTGACGGAAATTCTATTCAACATTCCGACCACGGCGCATTGCATGGGCGGATGCGCAATGGCGGACTCGCCCGAGCGCGGCGTGATGGACGCGCAGAACCACGTCTTCGGTTATCAAAATTTGCTGATCTGTGACGGCTCGATGCTCAGTGCCAACCTTGGTGTGAATCCCAGTCTCACTATCACCGCGCTGACTGAGCACGCGATGTCCCACATTCCAGCGAAGTCGTCGCACGTTCCCCATCTTCCGAGTGTCTCCTATGACCACTCCGCATACAACTAACGCCCCCCGTTGAACGAGCCCTTGAGCCTTCCCAATGGCAGCGTGCTCCACAACGGTCTCGCCAAGTCGTCCATGAGTGAGGCGCTGGGCAGCTTCAGGTATCGCACCAAGTACATGCGGGTTTGATCGCTGACACGATTTTTCCGCTATTGGCGTCGTCAAAGAATGATCATGGAGATCAATGCAATGCGTCATCTATTGAAGTCAGGTGTCGTCGGACTAGCCCTGGCCGCAACGCTCATTTCCTCGCCGGTTCGGGCAGTCGAGTTATCGTCAGATAACGAGAAGACGAGTACGCCGATACAGCAACGGGAACTCGAAGTCAGCTGGAAGGACGTGCCAACGCAGACCATCACTGCAGGCGGAGTGGATTTCGCGTATCGGGAGCTTGGGAAGGAACATGTTGGCACACCGGTGATCTTCCTTACCCACTTGGCTGCCGTGCTAGACAATTGGGACCCCCGGGTGGTGGACGGCCTCGCGGCGGAGCATCACGTGGTCACGTTCGACAATCGTGGTGTCGGCGCTTCCAGTGGCGCACCATCGAATTCGATTGAGCAGATGGCCGATGATGCCATCAACTTCATCAAGGCCATGGGGTTCACGAAGGTCGATCTTTTTGGCTTTTCGATGGGCGGCATGGTTGCCCAGGAAGTCGTGCTGAAGCAGCCGCAACTCGTCCGCAAGATTATTCTCGCGGGAACGGGTCCTGCCGGTGGGGAAGGCATCAGTGCCGTGACCAGCGTTACCTTTTACGACATGCTTCGAGGTTTCCTCACCGGCCAGGATCCGAAGCAATATCTGTTCTTCACTCGTACGCCAAACGGTATCGAAGCTGGAAAGGCGTTTCTGGCGCGTTTGACGGAGCGTTCGGAAAACCGCGACAAGAAAATCTCCATGACCGCTTTTCTGGCTCAATTGGAGGCGATTCGCGCATGGGGCCGGAAAGAGCCAGAGAACCTATCGCTGGTGCAGAACCCGGTGTTAGTTGTCAACGGCGATAGCGATCGGATGGTCCCAAGCAAGAACTCGGAAGATCTGGCGCGGCGCCTGCCGAACAGCATGCTCATCATCTACCCTGATTCGGGCCATGGCGGGGTGTTTCAGTTCTATGCCGACTTCGTGCCGAAGGCGCTCGAGTTCCTTGGCCAATAAGTTTGAAGATAGCGCCCACAAGGGCGCTCGAACAGCACCAATCATAAGGACGCCAACATGACTGACACTTCTCGTCGTCACATATCTGCCGAGAGGCAGGCCGATATATTTAAAAAATGGGTTCAATATTTCGGCGCGACCGACGCCAAAGACCTTGATCTTGGAACGTTAACGGCTATCCACGCGTGGGTCATGGACGGTTTGGAGCCGAATGATAAAAGAAGAGAACGATAGTCGGCCCCGCAGGGAACATCAGTTGTCGGAGCCCTTGTATTCCATGAACTCCAACACCTTCCACGGCGGCCATCGGCGCCCGGTGTCAATTTGACTTGGCGGAGCTGTCGTTACCATGATTGCGGCCCGGTTCGCGCGCTGTCGCGGACGGGCCCAGGGTCGCGAGAATCTTGTCGCGGCATACCGTCAGGATTTCGTCGGCCAGTGGGGAATCATCCGGGCACGCGCGCGACAACACAATGGCGCCGACCGCATGCGCCATGATGTCGAGGCAGTTGGCTCGCGCCTCCGCCGAGTCTGCGCCGTCTGACGAACCTCGTTCTTGGCTTAGCGCCGCCAGCAGCCTTTCGATGCCGTCCGCGAATGTGGCCCGGACCGCTTCGGGTTGACGCGCGGCATCCCCACCCAGCGCAGCCATCGTGCAGCCGGTTGCGCGCGAGTCGCGGTGCTCGCGCGCGAGATACAGTCGCACGAACTCCGATGCGTCCACCCCAGCCGACAGCGCAACGGTCTGCGCCATGCCGCAGGCCGCCGATTCCGCCATCAGATCGGCCTTTGAGCTGAAGTGCTTGTAGAAGCCGCCGTGGGTGAACCCAGCTGCGCCCATCAGATCAGCGACTCCGACCCCATCAAAACCGCGCTCCCTGAATAGCGTCGACGCTGTTTCAACAACGTGGGCCCGGTTGGCCTGTGCCTGTGCCTTGGTGACTTTCACTTTTCCTCTCCGTGGGCGCGTTCCTGTCTGATGGCCTGACTATACATTGATGTCGGTCGTCATCAAAGCCTTGACACGTTAGATTATGATCGTCATCATTAAGCCATTCCCACCACCCGACTCCGGAACGACATGTCAGAGAAAACGCTTTTCGAGCCGTACGCCCTCGGCGGCCTGACGCTCACCAATCGCATCGTCATGGCACCGCTGACCCGCAACCGTGCCGGCGCCGGGCTGGTGCCCAGCGAGCTTGCCGCGACCTACTACGCCCAGCGCGCCTCGGCCGGCCTGATCATCACCGAGGCCACTCAGGTTTCGGCCCAGGCCCAGGGCTATCAGGACACTCCCGGCCTGTACACGCCCGAGCAGATCGCTGGCTGGCGTAAGGTCACGGACGCCGTGCATGCCAAGGGTGGACGCATCTTCGTGCAGCTCTGGCATGTGGGCCGCGTCTCGCACACTGACCTGCAACCTGGCGGTACGGCGCCGGTCGCGCCTTCCGCCATCCGCGCCGAGACGAAAACCTTCGTCAACAACGGATTTGCCGACGTGTCCGAGCCGCGCGCCCTGGAACTCGCCGAGCTGCCGGGCATCGTGAGCGACTTTCGACAGGCTGCGGCCAACGCTATTGCCGCCGGTTTCGACGGCGTGGAAATTCACGGCGCCAACGGATATTTGCTGGAGCAGTTCATCAAGGACGGAGCCAACCAGCGCACCGACGACTACGGCGGCTCGATCGAGAACCGTGCGCGCCTGCTGCTGGAAGTGGTCACCGCAGTGGTCAAGGAAATCGGCGCCGAACGCACTGGCGTGCGCATCTCGCCCGTTTCGCCGGCCAACGGCATTTCCTGCAGCGATCCGCAAGCGCAGTACGACTACATCGCCGAACAGCTCAGCGCCCAGGGCATCGTCTATTTGCACGTGGTCGAAGGCGCGACTGGCGGCCCACGCGATGTGGCGGCGTTCGACTATGACGCGCTGCGCCGCCTTTTCAAGCAGACCTATCTGGCCAACAACGGCTACGACGTGGAATTCGCCACTACTCAACTCAATGAGGGCAGAGCCGACTTGTTCGCGTTCGGCCGTCCGTTTATCAGCAACCCGGACCTGGTCGAACGCCTGAAGCACGGCGCACCCCTGACGCAGCTCAACCCGGCGACGCTCTATGGCGGCGGCGCGGCGGGCTACATCGATTACCCGACGATCTCCAGCTAAGGCCCGCACCCTTGACTGAGCCTCCGCCAGAAGAACCCTTGCAAAGGAAAGTACCCATGACCACGCTTCCGACAGTCCTCATCACCGGCGCCTCCAGCGGCATCGGTGCCACCTATGCCGAGCGCTTCGCTCGGCGTGGCCATGACCTCGTCCTTGTCGCCCGTGACAAGGCGCGACTTGATGCCTTGGCAGCGCGCCTGCGTGAGGAAAGCGGTGTGGCCGTAGAAGTGCTGCAGTCCGACCTGACCCAGTCCACCGATCTGTCCGCGCTCGAGGCTCGTCTGCGCGATGACGATCGAATAGGAATTCTGATCAACAATGCCGGCGTGGCTCAGCCGGGCGGCTTCCTGCAGCAAACCCCTGACAGCATCGAACGCCTGATCACGCTCAACACGACGGCGCTGACGAGGCTTGCAGCCGCGGTCGCGCCACGTTTTGTGCAGTCCGGTAATGGCTCGATCGTCAACATTGGCTCGGTGGTGGGTTTCGCGCCCGAGTTCGGCATGTCGATCTACGGCGCGACCAAGGCATTCGTGCTGTTCCTGTCGCAGGGCCTGAACCTCGAGTTGTCGCCCAAGGGGGTGTACGTGCAAGCCGTACTGCCGGCGGCGACGCGCACGGAGATCTGGGAGCGCGCCGGGGTCGACGTGAACACGCTGCCCGAGGTGATGGAAGTCGGAGAGTTGGTTGATGCGGCACTGATCGGGTTCGACCGTCGCGAACTGGTCACGATCCCGCCGCTGCACGTAGCCGGGCGGTGGGACGCGCTGGATGGCGCTCGCCAGGGACTGTTATCGGACATTCGACAAGCACACGCGGCCGAGCGCTATCAGCTTAACGCCTGACTATTGCCGTTTCAGCCTTTGGCGAGAGTCAGGCTGTACTTGATCTGTAAAAAGCCGTTTCTTGCATCCCGACACTGCACCCTCTGGTTGTTTCAGGGTCACCGTGGTCAGTAAAGCAATTGCAGCAAACGGCGGAGCGACCCATACCACGAGGACTTTGCGCCACAAGTGTTTGGCATTTCTGGCGCATTGAAGCTGCGAAGCTGCGGCGACGAGACCGACATCTCGACACATGTCCTCAATAGGTGAAAACATGACTGACAACCATATCACTACACCCACGCGCTTCGTGGATGTCGAAGGTACTCGATTCGCCTACCGCCGCTGGGGTAAGGCAGACTCTTCGCAGCCGCCGTTACTGTTCCTGCAGCACTTCCGCGGCGGCATGGACAACTGGGATCCACTGATGACGGACGGTCTTGCCGAAAGCCGCGAAGTTATTCTCTACAACGGTCGCGGCATCGCTTCCTCCGGCGGGCAACCACGAACTCGCATTGAGGACATGGCCGATGACGCAGCGGCCTTCGTTCGCGCACTCGGCTTGCAGCAAATCGACGTTCTGGGCTTTTCGTTGGGCGGGTTTCAGGCGCTGGACCTGACCTGGCGCCATCCCAAGCTCGTGCGCAAGCTGATGCTGCTCGGCACCGGGCCGCGCGGGGGTAATCCGGAAATGGAGCCGCGCGTATTGCCCACAGCGGTCAATCCGGTCCCGGTGTTCGAAGACTTCCTCTACCTGTTCTTCGGCCGATCAGCAGAGGCCGAGCAGGCAGCAAGGGAGTTCTGGGAACGGCGTCATATGCGAGCCGACCAAGATCCGCCATCCTCGCCGGAGGTCTCGATCGCACAGATCGAGGCCAACATGCTGTACATGCCGAGGCTCTCGGAAGACGATCCTTTCGCGTATCTGCGCGGCATCCGACAGCCTACGTTCATCCTCAATGGCGTGAACGACGTGATGGTCCCGACGGTTAACTCCTTCTACATGGCTCGCAACCTGCCAAATGCCCAGTTGTTCATTTACCCGGACGCCGGCCACGCCGCGCAGTTCCAGTACCCGCAACGCTTCCTGGGTCACGCAGTTCAGTTCCTGAGCGAGTGACGCGACGGTCGTCATAGTCCGAACGCACTTTTCTCAAGTCAAAAGGATGCCCGAAATGCTTAAGTTCAAGTTCCTGTTGTGGGCATTCGCCCAGATGCTGAGACGCAAGATCAGGAGCGACGCCAACGCCGCACGCTACGTCGCGTCCAAGAGCCTGGTATTCCAGATTCGTACGGTTTCGGGTGCCGGGCGCTACTTTGTTATCAAAGATGGCACCGTCCGATCGTTTGCGGGACTGGCAGCGACTCCTCGATTCACGCTCACCTTTACGAGTGCCGCCAAAGGCTTCGAGATTCTGTCGGCCAAGGATGCGCAAGCGGCTTTCCTCAGGGGGGTGGGCAGTAAAGACCTGACCATCAGTGGCGACTTCCGGGAAGTGTTGTGGTTCCAGGGCCTTACGGCGTTCCTGCAGCCTCCGAAAGTCGTCTTGCCTTACGACCGCACCGTCTTCTGAGTTGCCATGAAACCAGATCTGCTGAACCAGCCACTGCACCTGCCCAATGGCAGCGCTCTGCGTAACCGGCTCGCCAAGGCCGCCATGAGTGAGACCCTGGGCACCTACGATAATCGCCCAACTCTGGACCTGGTGCAGTTGTACCGACGCTGGGCTGCCTCGGGGCTCGGACTGATCATGACAGGCAATGTGATGATAGACCGCCGCGCCTTGGGCGAGCCCGGGAATGTCGTGATCGAAGACGAGGCAGACTTGCCCGTGCTGCGCCAGTGGGCGGAGGCTGCAACCGCGCAAGGGGCGTCGATCTGGGTGCAGCTTAACCATCCTGGAAAGCAATCGACCAAGGGTTTGAATGCCTTCAACCTGGCGCCCTCTGCGGTTCCTTTCCGCGAGGACATGGCGGCATTCTTCGAGACACCGCGCGAAGCGACCACGTCCGAGATTCAAGACATCATCGAACGCTTCGGGCGCAGCGCGGCTATTTGCAAGAAGGCCGGGTTCAGTGGCGTAGAGATCCATGGAGCACACGGTTATCTGATCAGCCAATTTCTTTCTCCGCACCACAACCGCCGCAGCGACGAATGGGGCGGCAGTCCCGAGAAGCGGCGCCGCTTCGTACTGGCCGTATATGCGGAAATCCGCCGGCAGGTCGGCCCGGACTTCCCGGTGGGAATCAAGCTCAATTCGGCCGACTTCCAGCGCGGTGGTTTTACGGAAGAGGAATCGATCGAGACAATCCGCGCGTTGAGCGATGCGGGGATCGACCTGATCGAGATTTCCGGCGGTACCTATGAGGCGCCTGCCATGAGCGGGGCGATGCAAGAACCGAAGAAGGAATCCACCGCGGCCCGCGAAGCCTACTTCCTTGATTTTGCCCAGAAGGTGCGCGCAGCAGTCAAAGTGCCACTCATGGTGACCGGTGGTTTCCGCACCGCTGCCGGGATGAACGCGGCGCTGCACTCCAGCGCGCTGGATATGGTGGGCTTGGCGCGGCTGCTCGCGATCGATCCCGATGCCCCCGCCGCCTTGCTTCAAGGGCGCGATAGCCTGCAGCAGGTGCACCCGATCAGTACCGGCCTCAAGGCTGTCGATCGCCTCGGAATCATGGAGGTGCTGTGGTACACGCGCCAGCTCAAGCGCATTGCGAGGGGTAGAAAGCCGCGCCCCGACGAGGGCGGGCTTGCAGCATTCTTGAAGTCTGCTTTCAGCAGCGGCTGGGGAACGTTTCGCACGCGGCGTCTGCGGGCGCGCAATTGAGTGCCGAGGGCTTGCGATCAGAAACTCATCGCTGATGAACGTCATATGAAACGATCCACCACCCGATCCAAGGAAGCCACGCACGAGCGCATCGTCGACGCGGGCGCGCGCGTGATCCGCCGCAGCGGGTATGACGGCGTCGCCATTGCCGACATCATGAAGCACGCGGGCCTCACCCACGGCGGGTTTTATGGGCATTTCGCCTCGAGAGAGGCCATGCTGGTCGAGTTGGCGGATCGTGCCGGTGCCGATGCCATCGCCACCTTTTTGCGCTGTGCGGCAGCCGTGCCCGCCGAGCATTCCCTGCGGGCGCTCCTGCGAGCTTATCTGTCCAAGGAGCACGTGAAGAACCCGGAGGCCGGTTGCCCAATCGCCGCCCTCGGCACGGAAATGCCGCGTCAGGCGCCGGCGGTACGACGCGCAATTACGCGCCGCATCAAAGAAATGATCGAAGTCGTCTCTCGCCAATCGGCCGATTGGGGCGAGCCCGATGCGCACAAGCGTGCCCTGGCGACCGCAGCAACGATGATTGGGGCCGTGATTCTGGCGCGCGCAGTCGACGAAGAGCCGTTGTCCGAATCGATGCTCGAAGCAGCACTCGAGCATCTTGCTTGCGGCGCGGATTGAAGTCCGACCGCTTTTTTTTACCCGTCAGCATGATGCTCGACATATGAAAGTAGCACCCAAGGAGTCGATGATGAAGAGCATCAACCCAGACACCCAATCGGCAACGTCGTATGCACGGGCACCGAACAAGTTCGTCAAGGCGGCTGGAACCACCTTCGCCTACCGTGAACCGGGTCCGTACGGTGGCATTCCTTTAGTCTTACTAAACCATTGGGGTGCCGTGCTGGACAACTTCGACCCGCGCATCGTCGATGGCTTGGCTCACAAGCATCGCGTTATCGCCATCGACTATCGAGGAATTGGCTTATCCGGTGGCATCGCGCCGGTGACCGTGGACGAGATGGCGCGCGACACCATCGCACTGATTCGCGCAATGGGTTTCGATCAAGTCGATCTGCTCGGCTTCTCGCTTGGCGGCTTCGTGGCGCAGGACGTGGCTCTCAAGGCGCCAGGCCTGGTGCGCAAGCTCATCCTCACGGGCACGGGTCCCGCCGGCGGTCACGGTATCGATCGTGTTGGTGTCGTGTCCTGGCCACTCATGCTCAAAGGCCTGCTCACGCTACGCGATCCGAAGGCCTATCTGTTCTTCACCTCCACAACCAATGGCCGGCGGGCGGCAAGCGCCTTCTTGAAGCGGTTGAAGGAACGCAAGGCTGGCCGCGACAAGGGGCCGACACCTCGCGCCTTCCTTCGTCAACTCAAGGCGATCAAGGCTTGGGGCCGGCAGGCGCCACAGGACCTCGCCAGTCTGCCCATGCCTGTCCTGATCGCCAATGGGGATAACGACATCATGGTACCCACCGCGCTCAGCCACGATATGGCCCGCCGCATCCCCCAGGCGCAACTCGTCATTTATCAGGACGCTGGCCACGGTGGAATCTTCCAGCATTACATCAACTTCGTACCCACGGCACTGGAGTTTCTATCGCAATGAATACTTTGTGGACCAGTGGCGTATGAAGTTTCTCGAGAACCCCAGCAGAGCACGCATGATGCTCGACCAAAATTCGTCGCGTGGGCGTGAGCGCGGCTCAGTTCAGCGCCTTCACAATACAACGCAACATCGGAGCAAGAGCAACATGAAAGCACTCACATTCAAACGCTATGGCAAATCACCCGAGATTGGGTTCGCCGAAGTTCCGCGCCCCACGCTAAAGCCCGACGAACTGCTGGTTGAGGTTCACGCCGCGGGGGTGAACCCGATCGACAACATGATTCCAACGGGAATGTTCAAACCCGTCTTGAAGTTCCAACTGCCCGCCATCATGGGTAGCGATCTGGCTGGCATTGTGATCGATGTTGGTAGCCGCGTCACTCGCTTCAAGAAAGGCGACGCCATCTTTGCAAATCTGTTCGACCTTGGAAGAGGATCTATCGCCGAGTATGCAGTGGTACCGGAGAGCGCTGCAGCCCCGAAGCCGGTTAATCTGGACTTCGTGCAGGCCGCCTCAGTTCCAATGGTCGGGCTCACTTCATGGCAAGCACTGAAGGAGCGTGCCAATCTTCAGCCGGGTCAGAAGGTATTCATTCCTGCGGGGTCCGGCGGTATTGGAACATTTGCGATCCAACTGGCCAAATATTTTGGCGCTAAGGTGGGAACCAATACCAGCACGGGTAATATCCCGTTGGTGACAAGCTTGGGCGCGGACGAAGCAATCGACTACAAGAAGCAAGCGTTCGAGAAGGTGCTGCGTGACTACGATGTGGTGCTTGGCACGATCAGGGGTGACGCGGTTGAAAAATCGGTAGGAATCCTGAGGCCGGGAGGGAAGATCGTCTCTCTTATCGGGCCGCTGGACGCAGCGTTCGCCCGCGCTCGCGGGCTGAACTTCGTCCTGAAGTTTGTGTTCGGCCTAATGAGCCGCAAGATCATGCGTCTTGCGAGAAAGCGGGACGTCACCTACTCATTTCTCTTCGTACGCCCCGACGGTGCTCAACTCGCCGAGATTGGCAAACTGCTCAAGTCAGAACGTGTCCATCCTGTGATTGACAAGGTATTTCCGTTTGAACAGGCAAAGGAAGCGCTTGAATACCTGGCCCAAGGACGCGCTAAGGGCAAGGTCGTCGTCAAGATCAAGTAAGGTATCCAAGGGTTGATTGTTGGGGCGCGACGAGTTCGGGAATGATGCGTGATACTCGAATACGAGAAACGGCTCGGCACAGTTGGTTGACGATCACGATGACGAGGCCAAGCTGATCGATATGGGGCATGGTGTCGTGCGTCTCGAAGTGTTCGAGGATGACGTGCCGCCTCGCTTCCGCCTGTATCGACAAGGCCGGCACAGTCACGTGTGGAGCGTCAACGAGGTGTGGATTGAAACCGATCGTCCAGACGGCTGCCGCCAGACCTTCACGTTCAGGTTGGGAGACGGGTTTGTGGAATCGATGCAGGAAATTCCGGAGCCGCACGCATTTGTCGCTCGCCCGAGCCTCGGGCAGGGCGGTCAGCGGCCCGAGTTGCGCTTCGAATCGTTTGCGCACTTCGTCAAGCATCTTGCGCTCCTGCACCCATTTCGTTGCCGATGCACTGTTCGATGGAAGGCGTCTTCGGACACTGACCGTCGTCGACAACTACACACGGGAATGCCTGGCCATCGAGGTCGGCCAAAGTCTGAAGGGTGAACACGTGGTCGAAGCGTTGATGCGTATTACCGCCATGCGCGGACACCCTGCCACCATCAAGGTCGACAATGGGAGCAAGTTCATCTCGAAGGCAATGGATCGCTGGGCGTACGAACATGGCGTTGAACTGGATTTCAGCCGACCGGGCACGCCCACGGACAACGCCAAGGTCGAAAGCTTCAATGGACGCTTCCGGCAGGAATGCCTGAATGCGCATTGGTTCTTGTCATTGGCAGACGCGCAGAGCAAAATTGACGACTGGCGCACGTACTATAACGAGGTTCGTCCCCACTCTGCATTGCAGTGGATGACACCCGCCGAATTCGCCCGTCAGGCAAGGGAAACCGCCTCGCCTGGCAACTCAACCAAGCCGGAAATCTCTACTTCCGACCGGGACTACTTCCGGTTCAGGGACAGTCGCCAGCGTCGCTTTCATTCCGCTCGGTGCGGAAATGGGTCAACCAAGTCCTTTGATCGCAGCCACCCGAAAGTTACTCGGCCATCAAACTTCGGTCCCGTATCGACGTAACGGATATATGAGAATTCGCCACGCACTTTCAGTACAACAACGGCATCACCATTCACAAGGTAAGAATTTTTCGCGATAAATTCGCTGCCTTTTAGTGCGTAAAAGGAGGACTTGTTGGTGACCAGCCGGATGCCTACGGCCGGAATTTCATTTGAAGTGAAAAATTCCTTCGCTGCAATATCTGGCGGGTCTGCAGAGAAAATGCCCTGCGCACTGCTGCAGCCTGCCTGCGGGCTCACAGTTCTAATAACCCAACCCTCATCTTTCTTGTACAAATAGCCGTCTATGTCGTAATCCTTGTCTCGGTTTGAAAAATCAAGAAGCTTGTCCCCGCTAAGAAATGTGTTGATCTTGAAAGTGGAGTAGTTGGCTCGGTCCGGATATTTTTTGTCAAGATCGCCATAAAACAAAAAGTAGCATGAACCATTTTCGCCAATTCGGGAGTAAATTCCACTTACATGATTGGAGCTTACGAACGCCAGTAAGTAGGGTTGCTGAAAAAGTACGGCGCTCCCGGCAAATGCAGCGCTGGACACTAATAACGTCGTGGCGAATAGCAACTTCTTACTTAAATGAATCATAGAATTTTCCAAGATTTTTGGCATACTCCGGATTGGTCGTTTCCCAATATTTCCCATTGTAGCCTTTGGCAACTTTTACCCAGTCGTGTTCGCGAAGTCCCTCAAGAGCTTGCGGCTTCACTTTCTTCATAAACGCGATAAAAATCTTAACCTGACCGTCTGTTCCCGACATAAATTCGTTGACAAATTCGAAGACGGTCGCATATCCGATCGCATTGAAGTTTTCGCCAAGAATTTGGAATCCACCCCAGGAAGTGGCTTTCAACGCAATCTCAAAGTCAAGAGCGCTCGCACGCACAAGCCTCTCATACTGACCAAGGCCGTCTGCACCGTAAGGTCCGCTTTTTGGCCAGCACAGGTCTGGATAGGCAGGATAGGGGTTTGTAATTTCGACCGCCTTCTTTTTCTTTCCCTTGGCTTTTTTATCTTTTTTCTCGGCTTTCTCGGCCGCAGCCGCTGCATCGGCTATTTTCTGAACCGAAAGGTCATAGAAATGTGTGCGCTCGTATAAGATCGGAGGCAATCCATTTTCCAAATAGGGATGTCCCTTAGATTCCTGCTGGACGATTGCCCTAATGGCTGCGATCTCAACATTGAGCTCGGTAGCCATATGCTGCATCTGCGCATCTGAAAACACTTCCGGTTTGGGGTAGTTTAATTTGGAGCCAAATACACTTAATGCAACGGTGTTTGGCTTTCCGGTGTCAACCACCTTGTAGTGGTGTTCAATTGTGGTTTTGGTTTTTTTCTTGTGAGTCTTGGGGTCCACAGAAACTTCTTTATTCTTCTTGGGAAAATCTTTGTTAACCCGACCTTGCTCCGTGACCTTCTGAGTCCACCCGATATATGGGCCGAAATCATGGACCAACCTCTCGATGGTCATGACCTCCCCCTCATTCACAACGGGAAGACTGAGATTCTGCTCGAACTCGTCCTTCGGTGTGAGCTGCGTGGTTGCCTCCAGGTGATATTCCGGACTGACAATCGTGAATGCGCTGATATCCTTCTTCGGGACAATCGTGGCTTTCCAGGCGTACTCTCCTCGCCCATTCTTGACGAACACATCGATCGGCTGGTTGCGAGCGGCATTGGTGATAGTCACCGCAAAGCCATCCTTGTCGGTAGTTGCTTCCGTCTTGTTGTCCGAAACAGGAGGTGAGGGCGGAGCCGCCGGCTCGACTTTGCTACCGGATGGCGCTTGTGTAGGCGACCCCGATGAGCTGGATGCTGCCGCCGGCGCAGCTGCCTGAGGTGGTGACGCTGTTGCTGCGGACGCAGAGGCTGGCGGGGCAGCCGCAGCACCAGATGCCGGCGACACCGGTGGCACACTGTTTTGAACGGGCGGTGCCTCTTGGACGGTCGTCGGGTCGGGACCGGTTTGCCACACGGGGGAAGGAGGGGAGTTTTTGCCAGCCTTCAACTGGACGGACAGGCCTTCGATGGGCTTTCGAAGTACGTCGCGGAAAACTACGGTCACTGCCACGGATGCAGTGGGTTGGGCCTTTGCCTTCGGGGCCGGGGCGTCGGCGGGTTGTGCGTTCGACACTTATTCTCCCTATCGATTTCGGTGATGTCAGAGGTTCAATCGGTCAAGTTTCCTGTTGCTCATCGACCGGGTCGTCGCTCGCATCGTCGTCCTGCTCTTCATGGTCGTAAGCATCTTCAACCGCATGCCAGTCGCCACCACCGATCTCACACTTCACTTTTGTTGACGTCGGCGTGCGGACGGTCGCTGTTTCACCATCGAGTAGCCCACCCTGCTGCTGCAGCGTTCCGTCAGGCAGATAAATGCGATAAGTCTGCGCGTGCAGCGCTTCCCCGACACCGAGATTTGCGATGACCGATGATACGTCGAAACTCTGCGTATATTCGTGGGTAAGGTTCTGCGGCAGCGTACTCACTGGAAGTGGTGGGATGGAATAGCGCATGCTGGCCGGCCCACTGAACGAATGCTGCGCACCCTTGAACTCGACGATCCCGGGGGCATGCCCGCGGATGTTGCCGCCTTCAAGCGTGATCGAAGCGCCACCCGCTGTGAGCACCAGCTTTCCACCCGCCGCGATCTCGATGTCGCCTTGCGCTAACAGTTTGAGCACTGCTTTGGCGATCACCTCGACATTTGCGTCATGGGACTGGATCTGCACGGGTCCCTTGGTGAACAGCCTGATCGCCGTCTGCGAGAACATGCCAATCGCCTTGGCGGCATTGACGATGAATGCTCCTGCTGATCCGATATGCGTGTTCAGGCCGCTGACCAAATTGATATGGCGATCTGCCGTCATGTGCAGCGAGTCTTGCGTAGACGTGCCGACGCCGAACGGGCTGGCGAGCAGTAAAATCGCCTTCTTGAACGCATTCGCGCTACCTGTCCCGCCCCCTGCCGTGCGGCCGCCCCCAGCTTCCGGTGTCTCAGACAGCTGGGTGGCATCAGTGAACAGCTTGAGCGAATCGTGGCTCTCTTTCAGGCTGTCTGCGTGGTGCTGGACGCCGACGTTCGAAAGCGTATCAACAATGCTCTCCGCGCCGATCAATTGGCCCTGCGCTTCCTTGACGTCGAGCTGATCATCGTTGTGCGCCTTCGGATGCGTTCCGATATATGCACCGCGATTCGCCCGCATACCGAGATAATCATCGGTATGCAGCAATGCTCCCTTGCCCAGGTAGCGGCCCCGCGTGTTGTTATTGCCCGCATGGTCGATCAGGACCCCTTGGTGATACAGGCTGTAGCTGTTTCCGACCTTACCCGTGTAGGTGATCAGTCGCGTAGCACCTTGATGCGTCGAATCGTCGTGCACGAACGCATTGTATGCGCCGCTTTTGCCGAAGCCACTCGACATGAGGCCAGATAGCAGGACGTTGCTATGCCACTGGGGCGGCGTTGTCTGGGACGGCAGACGTCCTAGTACATAGGGTCGATCGCAATCGCCCTGAAAATAGTCGACCAGCACCCACTCGTTTTTGCGTGGCACATGCACGCCACCGTATCCATATCCGGTGTCCGCCTGCATCACCAGCAGCGGCGGTGATGTTTGCGTGACGTCAGTTCCGCTGCGCTGGTCCCACGGATAGACCACGAAGATACGATTGCGCTCGTCTGCCCATGCCTCTTCGTTATCCGGGCCGCTCACGAGCGCGTGCTCGGCATGCATCGGCGGCTTCTTGTGCTCGAACGGACTGCGGTACTCGATGTTGGTGCGCTGCGATTCCACTTTCACCAGGTAGACGCCGGCTAGGCCGTCGACGGAATTGGCCCGTGAGTCAAACTGACTGCCGTGGTCCCGGTGCAAGTCCGACAATGTGCTCTGTAAACTCAGTGGATACGTCGCGGCGTGATTGGATAGCGGCACATTGTTCTCAATGAACCATTCAACCTCGACGGCCATGAACTCCCGAAGGCTCGGATCGACCGTCATGTGCCGCGTATGGTGTTCGAGGGTGAAACGCGAACCAGCATCGAGCCATCGCACCCCCCCGAGGCCGATGTATCGGCGAGCTGCAGAAGTCCAAGCCTGAGTGCGATTGGAAGCGCGTCGTCGCCCGTCGTCCGAGGTCGGATAGGCATACGACAGTGCTTCGCGCACGATCATCGGCGCATACGGGACTTCGCGCTTCACTTGCTGACGTCTTTCTTCCGTCATGTAGGTGATTGCGCTGTCGCCAAGGTCGCTGCGCACGGAATAATTCTGTTGCGGATTCTTGTAATTGAAGGAGGTTGTCGCGTAGGCGAGGCTTTGTGCGGTTTGCGTCACAGCCCATTGCGTAAGGCCGTCTACCTCGTTGCCAATTGCAGCGTTGCGAAATTCGATCGGCTTCGCTTCAGGTAAGGCGGAAAGCCGGTCGACAACAACAAGTGTCGACACACGCGGATCGTTTTCATACTGGACGGGTGCATGTTCGAAATAGAAGTACCACCCCTCGTCCTCGAGAATCCGATGGAAGAAGTTCAGATCCGATTCACTCTGGCGTGTGTACGATCGGACGCGTGGCTCATCCGCCAGGGCGAAGCGCACTCGCCCTGCAAGTTGCGGGTAAGCACTCAGTAATTCGGAGAGAATGTCCTGCGCGCTTTTGTTGAACCATTGGTCGTTCTTGCTCGCCTTGCCAAGAAAGAACAGCGCTGACTCGAATTCAACTTGGTAAACGGTCAGATTTCCATCTTGCCCTAGCGTATGGAATTTATGTACGAAGCCATGAATCGGCCGATAAGTTGATTCGGCAAAAGGCGTTGAGGTCTGCTGGACAAACAGCGTGACTGGCTGATGCTCGAGCTCCAGATTGTCGATATCGTCGCGCAGCGATACGACGTCGACCACCCAGCGATAGCCCCGCCCGACTCTAGACCACCCCTTCGCTCGCACGGGGATGAGGGTCTGCGCCCCCAATTGGGAACGGAACATGAGCAGTCGCTCGTGCTGCATCAAGCCCCGATGTATCGACTCGTAGAGCGTGGTTGCCTGCGATCCCGCGGGATCGACGGGTGGAAGAACCATTTTTGTTCCTTGTCTCTCAGGTTCGACCGCCAAAGACGCAACGCCGGCGACGGTCAGCCAATGCGACGAAGAGTCGCTCGCGCGATTCTATCCAAAATTGGATGACACGGTCTCTGAGATCCGGCTTCTAACAATGGTTGATGTTTGATCCAGAGACAAAACGAGGAATTGTTGAGCGTTTTTCGCGCAAACAGTAATGTATTAGAAAGTTTCAGGGATTTTTGATATCGATGTGTCGCCGGGGTCTCGAAAGCTTGTAACAGCTTTGCCGGATTTTCGTTGTCGTAGCCATCTCTCAGTATGAGCATAATGCCCACGGGAGAAGTAGATGACAAAGTTCTGCCTGTTGTGCGCGGGTCTTCCGGGTCCACTTCCTGACTATCTGCTCGCTCAGTTCCGAGCGTTGCCAGGCGTCCACATTGATCGTGTGTCTTCGATCGGTAGCGTTTATCTCGATCGCACCAAGGCAGAACTGCTTGCGCACCTCGCAAAACCTCGTGGTCTGCGTCTGGCGTTCGCGTCAGCAAGAGCCGCACCTATCGGTTGCAGTAATGGGGAGTCAACTATCACGAGTTACGAGTTGTTAGGCAATGTTGACGTTCACCCGGAATTGACCCACCTAGGTCTGTAGTTTTCAGCGAATTTTGACCCACGAGATGGTGTTACTGCTACTGCTGCATCACTGGTGAATGGCGCTCGATATAAATTCCCATGTGTGGCCGATGCTGTTGTCAGGTAACGGTCGTAAGTCATCTTGGTGGTGGAGTTTACCAGTGTCCGTTCGAACTTCCGTCGCCATTTCAGAACCTGTCCGCATTTTTGTGGGCGAGGCGGTTGAACAACACGTTATCTGCGTGCCTGCGTAAATCGCTCGCCGAACAGGATAGCAAACTGATTCATGGCTGCTTTCCAGTCGAAGGTGGCGCGCACGGTCTTGGCCAGCACGTTGCGTAGCGCCAGCCAGAGCAGCTTGATGGCCGCCTCGTCATTCGGGAAGTGGCCGCGCGTCTTGATGATCTTGCGCAACTGCATGTTCAAGCTTTCGATCGCGTTTGTCGTATAAACGACCCGCCGGATTTCTGGCGGAAACACCAGGAACGGGACGACATGCTCCCAAGCGCGCTGCCACGATTGCACGATGGTCGGGTATTTCTCACCCCAAGGGCTGTCAGCGAAGTCTTGCAGCGCCTGTCTTGCCGCGTCTTCGCTGGCGGCCGCGTAGATCGGGCGCAGTGCCTGCGCAACCGACTTGCGGTCCTTCCAGCCGGCATATTCCAGACTGTTGCGGATCAGATGCACGATGCAGGTCTGGACGGTTGTCCGGGGGTAGGCGGCGCCGATCGCCTCGGCCAGCCCCTTCAGGCCGTCGACCACGGCGATCAGGATGTCCTGACAGCCGCGCGTCTTCAGTTCGTTGAACACCTTGAGCCAGAATTTGGCGCCCTCGGTCTGCTCGATCCAGAGGCCCAGCACGTCGCGTTGGCCGTCGGCCTGGATGCCCAGCGCCAGATACACGGCCTTGTTGCTGACCACGCCGTCGTCGCTCCCCATTTCAGCCGTTCACCATCGTCGACGCACGCTCATTCCAGCGGCGGTTCAGCGCAAACAGCGGCACTTCACGGTCGTGATGGCATTAGGTCGCTTACCGCATACAGAACCCACACGATGCGCCGCACAAAGATTTCACTGATCTACCCGCAAACGAAGAACCTTCGCGCCGTGCAGTTGCTGCGCGGACATACGAAGCTGGAAAGCACAGTTCGCTATCTCGGCATCGAGGTCGACGATGGCATCAAACTATGGCCGGAGACTCCGCCGCACTAGCCTCATCTCCCTCTAAGGCTGCCTCATAAGCGATTTGCTGCCTGAACCACTTATCGCGCAGTTCCGGGTCCGACTCGATCTGACGCGCAATCGCAAGACTCTCGCGATACTGCGCAGCAGCAGCCGTCATCGTCCATGACACGTTCAGCCCCATGTCCTCGACGGTTGCCCGCAGATCCGCGAGGCCCACACGGAAGAACTCCTTGCGCGGATTCACCTTGTTAACCTGCGCCTCGAAGAACTTGCGATGCAACGTCCGCTCGAGCTCCGGAGCATCCTCCGACCAAATCATCGCATGTACATCAAACGAGAACGGCACGCTCGCATCTCCCAGCTCTCGAACGCGGTCCAACGGTTCAAGACGGCGCGTTAGGCCAACCTTGTAAACATGCTCGCCGAACGAGCCGATGTTGGAAATGATGTAGACGTGACCAGCTTTCGTTTGCTGCGCCATCGAAAGCGCACGCTGGTTCTTCTCTTCGGCTTGCCGCAACTTTTCTTCTAGCTCGGCAAGCTGAGCCTGGAACTGCGCTTTCTGCTCTTCCGTTGCTCGAGCAATCTGACTTTGCGCCTTCTCCATCGCATGGCGAATGAGATCTTGCTCCTTCGCAGCGTCACGCATCGCACGCTCATACTCTCGGCGAGCCTTCTCCTCCTCACGCATCTGCTCACGGATCTGCCGCTGCTCCTCCTTCTCGCGCTCGCGAAGCTCGTACGTCCGTACCGCCCAGATCAGCTCGTCAATGCGTGCCTCGACGTACTCCTTCAAAATCCGTGCATTCCGGAACGCGGTGCCGTTGTGGTTCACCAGTGCCGCGGCGTCCTTGACTTCCTGTTGCAGCGCGCCGAAGTTGTCTACTTTAGAGCGCGAGAGGATGGAATCTACCTTCCCGTTAAAAGCGTCAACTACAAACCTGATAGCAGTATCACGGCGGATTTTCTCCACGTAATCGCACTCGGCAGCCCGTTTCTGTGTTGCCATTAATTTCGAGTAGTCGCGCGCAACTTTAAGTTGCTTTCCGGCCTCCGTATGCGAATAGGTTTCGGCCAGGTCATCGAGCAAACTATGGCTGGGAATCATGTACGAATCCCCGTAACCGTCAATGACGTTCTTCATGGCCGCCACAGTCGCGGTCAGGCGATCAGCATCCTCCAGCGCACGGAGAGCATCGCCACCGATTTCCTCCGCTCGCGCACGAGCGTCCTCGATAACCTTTGCTGCTTGCAAGCTCGCGCGCGAAATCATCTGCTCCGCCTCGCCGCGCCTCTGCTTGGTTTCAGCCGTCGCTTCTACCAGCAAACGTGTCGCCTCTTCCATGGCAGCCGCAACCGACGCCGCAGACTTGCTCTCAGCGAAGTTCAGAATTTGAGCAGCTTCGAACCTAATGCGGTCAGCCTCGGCCACAGTGTTGCGTATGCCGACAAACTTGGAGAGCGAGTCTCTGTCCGCCGTCGCTGTCGCCAGTTGCTCTCGCAAGTCAGCAATGTCGCGCGCGTTAGTAGCATCGTTTTCCTCCTTCGCTGTTCGCAATGCTTCGAAGCGCGTATCGAGGTCGGCAGCCTCCTTCTTGATCGCTGACAATGCCTGTGTGGCCACGGAGTATCGCCACAGCAACAAGGCGACGAAGATGACAAGAATTGTTAGAGTTAAAGCCACGGTCTCTCTCAAGGTTCTGCGTGCCGTCGGCTCTGGTAGCGGTCCTGGCACACCTATTTGATTTTTTCAACAGGCACTACTTTGCCACGTTCTCGTAGCAAATACTTGAGAGGAGCTCAAAATGCCTAGACCAGATCCTGAGGTATAGCTTGAATGTGTCTCAACTCTAGATCACGTTTAACCGTTTGCGTGCTGATGCAACCTTGAACGCGTCGGCCGAATAACCCGAGACGCGCAAACATGTCTGGACATAGTGAAAGCCGTTCACAACGCGCGGCACTACGGCGCGCACACCACACGTGCAGCTCTCGCCAGTTGTCCATAGTTTCGCTCCAGCCACCGGCCGACGATATCGCGGCAAACAATTCAATTACTTTGCGAACGGCGAGCCACGCTTCAATTCGTTCGATGACCGTCAGCGAAACGCAAGAACATCTTCGGAAAAATTTTCTTCTACCAAGGGTATTTTCGCGTTGATGCATTCAAACTGAGATGGCATGATTGTTAAAAAATCAGCAAGTCAATTCGTGACCAAGCTCACCGCCAGGCCAAGGAAGCCGTGCGATGTTGCAACAGGGGATTCGAAAAATGCATATTCCAATTAAGGCTGTATCTGCGGGTCTTCCGGCCGACGCTCAAATCGGCCCACCCACACCAGCAACCACGGCTTCAACTGCCAACAATGCGATTCCGAAATTAAAGGACCGTATAACCGAAGAATTAATTATTGCACTCGTTGGCCCAGTAGGATCGGGTTGCACAACAGTGGGAAATGAAATCGGCGAAATTTTAGAACACTCTTACGGATATGCAATCGAAAAATATAAGCTCAGCGATCTAATTAGCGATTATGCTCACTTGGTCCATGAAAAAAACGCGACGACCATGACAGGTGCTGCTCGCGTCAAACATCTCCAAAAGGTCGGGGATACTCTGCGAAAAAGCTTCGGACACGGCTATCTTGCCGCAAAAGCAATCGAAAAAATTGCCGAAGTTCGAGAGAAATTTGGCACACAAAAAACAGCCGAGGGAAATGAAGTTCCTATTAGCCAGAGACGAATTCACATTATCGACTCACTGAAAAATCCTGAGGAACTGAAGCTTCTTCGCGACACTTATGGACAAATGTTTTGGGTGTTCGGCGTATTCGCCCCCGAAGCAGTCCGCAAAGATCGCTTACAGCATGTACAAGGATTGGAATCCGACAAGCTAAACGAGATAATAAAAACAGATTACGATGAGGTCGAAAAGCGCGGACATGGCCAAAGTGTCCGAGACGTGTTTCATGAGGCCGACTTCTTTGTCAGAAACGACCAGTCGACTGAAATCGACCTAAAAAATTCCCTGAATCGATATATCGACATCCTATTTGGCTATCCGATCCACACTCCAACGACCGACGAATCATCGATGTATGCTGCGCATGCAGAAGCAGCAAAATCCGCCTGTATGTCTAGACAAGTAGGGGCTGCAATTACCGACTCTTCCGGCCATGTAATTGGACTTGGAAGAAATGACGTGCCTAGATTCGGCGGAGGCCTTTACAGCGAAGAGAATGAAGGGAACGACCACCGATGCTTCAAATGGTCTGGGCATTGCTGCCATAACGATCGGAAGAAGGAAAAACTATATGATCAGATCGCACGCAAGTTGATCGAAGAAAATCTGATCGTAGACTCGGCTCTCAAGGACGCGGTCATCTCTGCGCTAAAGGAAACAGACGTAAAGCAATTAATCGAATATTCGCGGGCCGTCCACGCCGAGATGGATGCAATCGTCTCCGTGGCCAGGGCAAACAAACCTGGGCTTCTAGGGGGCACACTGTACGCAACAACGTTTCCATGCCACTCCTGTGCGCGACACATTGTCGCCAGCGGCATCGCGAAAGTTCTATATATCGAACCGTATCCGAAGAGTCTCGCGTTGGACCTCCACCGCGACGCAGTCTCAGAGGACGGCAAGGACGCCGCCGAAAAAGTAGTATTTCTGCAATACTCCGGCGTGGCACCGAAGGACATGCTCGCATTGTTCAACGCGAAGTTGACACGGAAAGACGCCAGTGGAAAACTACGCTCGTTTGACAGGCGCACTGCATCCCCGTTGGTCGCTGTCTCGTTGGATGACTTCCCGACCCATGAGAAGTACGTTATCGCGGAGTATGCGCAACATGAAAGAGACGCAACGTCCGGAGAGCAGGCAGCTCTCTTTGAAGCTTGATGTGCCTGAGTCAACTCGCATGCCGAAGCAGCCGCCGCAACCGAGCGCTGCGAATCTTGTGCGCTTCCCGAATTCCACACCTACAACGTCGTTCCAGCGACGGGTCATCGAACAGTTGCTCCGTACACGGGTGATTGCGAAGTAGTTTCTCCTCGTTCGAGACCTCTTACCGGGTCTCGAACACTTAGATCGTGACGTAGAGAGCGTCATCGTCTAGTTCTTCTGTAGACCCCGACCGTCCCCACACCGCCGGCAAGTGTATGCCGGGCATTCTGGCGAGCGGGTCAATGAGTATCACCCCAGCTGGCCAGTATTTCCTCCTGACTCACGGCGCGGCACGCTGGGTCTTCACCACAGATTGCTATCGAATGTTACGGGCGACCGATTGCCCGAGCGCATCTGATCACGAAAGCCCATGAATCCGATCTAGCCCCTGCCCTCCCCACCTCCCCGTACCGGCAATCGTCAAACCAACTGTACCGGTACTGTACCGAAAACCGTCGCTAAACTGATCTCCATCCCAGCCTCGAACCGAATGGAGAACCCGCGATGGAATTCCTCACCCTGAGCGCACTGCCCGCCGGCATGCTGTTCGCGCTCGTCACGTCGATCACGCCCGGCCCGAACAACACGATGCTGCTCGCGTCCGGCGTGAATTTCGGTTTCCGCCGCACGATGCCGCACCTGTTCGGCATCAGCCTCGGCGTCGCGATCCTGATGCTCTGCGTCGGCTTCGGCCTCGGCGAAGCGTTCAGGCGCCTGCCGCTGCTGTACACGATCCTCGAAGCCGCGAGCGTCGCGTACCTGCTGTACCTCGCGTGGCGCATCGGCACGTCAGGCGAAGTGAAAGCGCACGGCGGCAAGCCGCGGCCGATGACGCTCATCGAAGCCGCCGCATTCCAGTGGATCAATCCGAAGGCCTGGATGATGGTGCTGACCGCCGCGACGACGATCCGCCTGTCCGCCGACTACGGGATGAACGCCGCATGGATGGCCGTCGTGTTCATCCTGATCGGTTTCCCGTGCATCTGCCTGTGGGCCGCGTTCGGCCTCGGCCTGCGCCGCTTCCTGTCGAATCCCCGCGCGCTGCGCATCTTCAACGTGACGATGGCCGTGCTGCTGATCCTGTCGCTGTATCCGCTGGTCGCACACCTGCTGCCGCAGTGAGCGCTCACAACGCGCCCGTTGAGATTCACGCGAGGCAGGCGTACCCTTTTGGTACGGGCGCGCGCAACCGCTTCGCCGGTTGCGCCGCTGCTGCCGGGAGATTGCCGATGAAGCCACTGCTGAGGACGGGCGAACACATCGAGGGGATGCACTGGATCGCCGAGTACCATCCGCTGACGCACGAGATCCGCGTACTGCGCGAAGACATCGAGATCGGCACCTACTGCGCACCGCCGACGATGTTCGGTGAAGAGGAAGACATGGGCGCCGCGAACCTCGCCGATCACCGCAGCCGGGAGGCCGCGCTGCTCGCGTATCTGCGCAACTTCGTCAAGCAACACGACGCGGAAGAATAGCGGCCCGAACGGTGCCGCTCACCCAGGGCCGGCGCAACGCACCGGCCCGCACTTCGCTCAATGCCCGAGCGACTCGATCTTGCCTGCAGGCTGCGCGACGCCATGCGGCCGCGCCATCTGCTTGATCAACAACGCGATGCACGCCAGCAAGCCCGCGACGGCGATCGTCGCGAACACGCCCGCGAACGAGAAGTGCCGGCGCGTCAGTTCGGCGACGAGGAACGACCCCGCGATCCCGCCGAAGCGGCCGACGCCGAGCATCCATGCAACCCCCGTGCCGCGCCCCTCGGTCGGATAGAACGCGGCGGCGAGCGCCGGCATCGACGATTGCGCGGTGTTCATCAGCACGCCGGCCACGAACACGACCAGCACGAGCAGCCCGACGTTGCCGGCCGCCTGCCCGATCGCATAGACGCTGACAGCCGTCAGCGCATAGCACACGGCGATCACGCGGTTCGCGTTGAAGCGATCCATCAGCACGCCGCACAGCACGGCGCCCACGCCGCCGAGCGGGAACAGCGCCGAAATAAGCGTCGCGCTCTTCGGCGTCAGGCCGGCATCCTTCAGCAGGATCGGCATCCAGTTGATCGATGCGTAGAAGATCACGAGGCCCATGAAGTAGGCGATCCACAGCATCACGGAGCCGACGATGTAAGAACGCGACAGCACGACGCCGAGCCCCTTGCTGCCCGTCTGCGGCGCGGCTTCGGTCATCGCGAACGAGTCGGCGTTCAGCGCGTCGCGCGAGAGGCGCGCGAGCGTCGCGCGGATCCGGTCGACGGCCTGGCCGCTCGCGACCATGAAGCGCACCGATTCCGGCATCTTCAGCAGCAACAGCACGCCGAGCAGCAGCGGCGTCACGCCGCCGAGCATCAGCACGCTGCGCCAGCCGAAATGCGGAATCATCCAGGCGGCCAGGAAACCGCCGAACGCGGCGCCGAGCGGGAAGCCGCAGAACATCAGGTTGATCACGGTCGCGCGGCGCTTGTCCGGGCAGAACTCGCCCATCATCGTGACGGCATTCGGCATCGCCGCGCCCAGCCCGACGCCGGTGATGAAACGCAGGATCGTCAGGTGCCCGATGGTCGTCGAGAACGCGGAAAAGAGGCACGCGACACCGAACAGGAATACGGAGCCGATCAGCAGTACGCGCCGCCCGAGCCGGTCGGACAGCGGGCCCGACACGAGCGCGCCGCACGCGAGGCCGAACAGCGCGGCGCTCAGCACGGGCGCGAGATCGGGCTTGGTGAGGTTCCATTCGCCCAGCAGCGACGGCGCGATAAAGCCGATCGCGGCCGTATCGAAGCCGTCGAGCAGCACGATCACGAAACACATGACGAACACGAGCCATTGAAAGCCGCCGAACGGCTGCTCGTTGATGAAGGTCTGGACATCGACCACGGGTGCGCGATTCATCGCGAGTCTCCTTTGTCGACCAGAGTTAGCGCTTCAGCGCCTACTCTGGTCCCATGCAAAGCTGATAGTTTTAAGCGACGCGGCCTCGGAACCGCGTCTTGCCATTGTTCGCGCACCGGTCATCCGGTGCGCCGCGCGCCGATGCTCTGCCGGCGCGTGATTGCTTCGTCGACGGCCCGTCAACGTCAGCGGGCCGCGTGATCGGGTCACTGCCGGCGCTTAACCGGCCGCGGCCCCATCCTGTTCCTTGAAAATCCTGTCCGCGAGATGGAACGCGGAATTCGCGGCCGGCACGCCGCAATAGATCGCGGTCTGCAGCAGCACTTCCTTGATCTCGTCGCGCGTCACGCCGTTGTTGCGCGCGGCGCGCAGGTGCAGCGCCAGTTCCTCGCCGCGGTTCAGCGCCACCATCATCGCGACGGTCAGCAGGCTGCGCGTATGGCGCGGCAGGCCGTCGCGCGTCCAGATCTCGCCCCATGCATAGCGCGTGATCAGGTTCTGGAATTCGTCGGTCACCTCGGTGCGGTTCTCGATCGAACGGTCGACGTGCGCATCGCCGAGCACCGCGCGACGCACCTTCATCCCTGCTTCATAACGTTGCTGGTCGTCCATCGTCGGTGCCTCACGCGGTCAGGAATTCGAGCAGCGCGCGGTTGAAACCGTCGGTGCACTCGATGTTGGAAATGTGCGCGGCGTCGAATTCGACGTGACGCGCGCCGGGAATCGCGGCAGCCAGCGCACGACCCTGGTCGGGCGGCGTCGACATGTCCTTCGCGCCGGTCACGACGAGCACCGGCAGCGCGATGCCTTTCACTTCCTCGCGCAGGTCGGCCGCGTTCAGCGCGTCGCAGTTCGCCGCGTAACCATCCTTGTCGGTATGCACGAAGGTGTCGCGGATCGCATCGAACAGGCGCGGCTCGCGTTCGACGAATGCGTCGGTGAACCAGCGCGGCAGCACGGCGTCGGCGAGCGCGGCCATCCCTTCGGCGCGCGCCTTCTGCGCACGCGGCGCCCATACTTCCGGCGAGCCGATCTTCGCGGCGGTATTCGACAGCACCGCGCGCACGATGCGCGACGGGTAGCGCGCGGCCAGCGCGGCGCCCGTCAGCCCGCCCATCGAGATCCCGCAGAAATGCGCGCGTTCGATGCCGACGTGGTCGAGCAGGCCGATCACGTCGCCGGCGAGTTGCTCGACCGTGTACGAACCGGCCGGCGCATCGGAATGGCCGTGGCCGCGCGTGTCGTAGCGCAGGATGTTGAAGTGCTGCGTGAGCGGACGGATCTGCGGCGCCCACATCTGCAGGTCGGCGCCGAGCGAGTTCGAGAAGACGAGCCACGGCGCGTCGTCGCGCGCGGCACGGTCGATCCGGTAATGCAGTTTCACGCCGTTGACAGTGGCGAAAGGCATCAATGTTCTCCTGGTTGGATCGTGCCCGCGTGCAGCGCGAGCACGGCGTCGACATAGGCCTGCGCCTCGCCGACATAATGTGCGGGATCGAGCAGCCGCGCGAGCGCGTCGCGCGACAGGTGGGCCGCCACGGTCGCATCGGCGGCGAGCACGTCGAACAGCGTCGCGCCCGTGCGCACGGCTTCCTTCGACGCGTGCTCGACGACGTGATGCGCATCGAGCCGGCCGATCCGGTCGCCGAGCGCCAGCATCACGGCTTCGCCGAGGATCAGCCCGTGCGTCAGGTCGAGGTTCGCGGCCAGGCGTTCGGTATTGACGTCGAGGCCCGCGACGATCTGCGCGATCTGCGCGAGCGCGCCGCCCGTCAGGCGCGCGAGGTCGGGCAACGCATCCCATTCGGCCTGCCAGCCGCCGAGCGCGCGCTCGTGCTCCTGCACCATCCCCGCGAACACGGTCGCGACGAGGCCCGGCGCACGCACGGCGGCCGTCAGCACGGCCGCGCAGCCGACCGGGTTGCGCTTGTGCGGCATCGTCGACGAGCCGCCCTTGCCTGCAGCGGCCGGTTCGCCGAGCTCGCCGACTTCGGTCTGCATCTGCAGCGACACGTCGCGCGCGATCTTGCCGAGCGTGCCCGTCAGCATCCCGAAGCAAGACGCGGCTTCCGCGATGCGGTCGCGCTGTGTATGCCACGGCACGGCGGGCACCGCGAGTTGCAGGTCGGCCGCGAGCGCGGCCGTCACGCCGCCCGCGTGCTCGCGCAGGCTCGCGAGCGTGCCGGCCGCGCCGCCGAACTGCAGCACCAGCACGCGCGCACGCAATTCGGCGAAGCGCGCGCGATGACGCAGCAGCGCATCGAGCCACTGGGCGAATTTCAGGCCGAGCGTGATCGGCAGCGCCTGCTGCAGCCACGTGCGGCCGATCATCGGCGTCGCGCGATGCGTGCGCGCGAGCGCCGCGAGCGATGCGCACGCTTCGTCGAGCATCGGCTCGAGCACGTCGAGCGTGTCGCGCAGTTGCAGCACGGTCGCGGTATCGATGATGTCCTGGCTCGTCGCGCCCCAGTGCACGAACTTCGCGGCCTCGGGGTCGTCGGCCTTCACCTGCGCGGTGAGCTGCTTGACGAGCGGAATCGCGAGATTGCCGCCGAGCGCCGCGCCGTGCGCGAGCGCATCGGCGTCGAGCCGGCCGGCATCGCACGCGCGTTCGATCGGCGCGACCGCGGCAGCGGGAATCACCTGCTGCGCGGCGAGCGCACGCGCAAGCGCGGCCTCGACGTCGAGCATCCGCTGGATCGTCGCGCGGGGCGACCAGATCCGGTTGAGCGGCTCGGTGCCGCAGATGAGGGAGGTCAGGCGGGCGCTGTCTTCGAGCATGGCATCAGATTGGGGAAACGGCGTACGCCTATTGTCCACCCAAGCGTGCCGGCGTGCGCACGACCGCGCGCGCCGGCACGCCTGCGGTTCAGGCGGCGGCCTTGGGCGTCGCGTCGATCAGCGGCACGCCGGTCAGCTTCTGCAGTTCGTCGAACGACAGGTCGGTGAAGATCTCGGTCACCGCGAGGCCGTCGGCCGTCACGTCGAGCACGGCGAGATCCGTATAGATGCGGCTCACGCATTGCACGCCGGTGACCGGATACGAGCACTGCGCGACGATCTTGCTCTCGCCCTGCTTCGTCAGGTGCTCCATCATCACGAACACCTGCTTCGCGCCGATCGCGAGATCCATCGCGCCGCCGACGGCCGGAATCGCATCGGGCGCGCCCGTATGCCAGTTCGCGAGGTCGCCGTGCGCGGACACCTGGAACGCGCCGAGCACGCAGTAGTCGAGGTGGCCGCCGCGCATCATCGCGAACGAATCCGAATGGTGGAAATACGCGCCGCCGGTGAGCAGCGTCACGTGCTGCTTGCCGGCGTTGATCAGTTCGTCGTCTTCCTCGCCGGGCGCGGGTGCGGGGCCCATGCCGAGCAGCCCGTTCTCGCTGTGCAGGAAGATTTCCTTGCTCGGGTCAAGGTGGTTCGCCACCAGCGTCGGCACGCCGATGCCGAGGTTCACGTACGCGCCTTCGGGGATGTCCTGGGCGACGCGCTTCGCCATTTCATCGCGGGTCAGTCGTTTCATTTTGATTTCCTGTCGACCGGAGTTGGCGCTTCAGCGCTTACTCCGGTCCCATACAAAGTTCAGGGCAGTCAGGCGGCTTGGGATGCGGCACGTTCGGCGGCCAGCTCGGCCGCGTGCGCGGCCTGCGGCACTTCGACCACGCGCTGAACGAAAATGCCCGGCGTCACAATGTGTTCCGGGTTCAGCGCGCCGAGCGGCACGACTTCCGACACCTGCACGATCGCGACCTTCGCGGCGCTGGCCATGATCGGCCCGAAGTTGCGCGCGGTCTTGCGAAACACGAGATTGCCCCAGCGATCGCCCTTGTATGCCTTCACGAGCGCGAAATCGGCGTGGATCGGCGTCTCGAACACATACGGCTTGCCGTCGATCACGCGCGTTTCCTTGCCTTCGGCGAGCTTGGTGCCATAACCCGTCGGCGTGAAGAAGCCGCCGATGCCGGCGCCCGCCGCGCGGATGCGCTCCGCGAGGTTGCCCTGCGGCACGAGCTCCAGCTCGATCTCGCCCGCGCGGTACAGCGCGTCGAATACCTGCGAGTCGCTCTGGCGCGGGAACGAGCAGATGATCTTGCGCACCTGCTTCGCCTTGAGCAGCGCCGCGAGACCCGTCTCGCCGTTGCCCGCGTTGTTGTTGACGATCGTCAGGTCGCGCGCGCCCTGCTCGATCAGCGCGTCGATCAGCTCGGACGGCATGCCGGCCGTGCCGAAGCCGCCGATCATGATTGTCGCGCCATCGTGGACGTCGGCAACCGCCGACTGAAGCGATTCGAAAATCTTGTTGACCATGTCTCTTCCTGATACGAACCCGCGGCACGATGCGCGGCCTGTCGAGGGGACACGCGCGTGCCGCGTGCCGCGCCGGGGGCCTGGTGCCGGACCCCGGTTTTGTTCGTTATTCGAACATCGATTCGATTAGCGAACGTCGGGGTCGATCATAGAGTCGCGCACAGCGCGTTGTCAAGGCGGGTTGCCTCGGGGGCTGCCACGTCGTCGAATGGCAATCCGACGTAGTTTTCGGCGAGCGACTGCGCGGCGGCCCGCGAGCGCGTCACGTATTTCAGTTCGGCAAACTTCAGGCGATTGACGAACGGCGAGTCTTCCGGGGACGAGTGCAGCATGTTCGTCATGAAGTACGAGAAATGCTCGGCGCGCCACACGCGTTCGAGACAGGTTGCCGAATACGTGTCGAGCAGCGTCGCGTCGCCCGTCCGGTAGCGCGCGCCGAGCGCGCGGGACAGCGCGCGGACGTCGGCCACCGCGAGGTTCATCCCCTTCGCACCGGTCGGCGGCACGATGTGCGCGGCGTCGCCGGCGAGGAAGAGGCGCCCGTGCTGCATCGTCTCCGACACGAAGCTGCGCATCGGCGTCACGCTTTTCTGCGTGATCAGGCCCTCGGTCGGCGTCCAGCCCGTGTCGTTCGAGAAGCGCGTGTGCAATTCGTCCCAGATCCGCGCGTCGGACCATTCGGCGAGGTTTTCGTCGGGCTTGCACTGCAGGTACAGGCGCGTGACCGTCGGCGAGCGCATCGAGAACAGCGCGAAGCCGTTGTCGTGATGCGCGTAGACGAGTTCGTCGAGCGACGGCGCCGCGTCGGCAAGGATACCGAGCCACGCGAACGGGTAGACACGCTCGAACGTGTTCAGCCGCTCGGCGGGAATCGTCTGGCGCGCGATGCCGTGGAAGCCGTCGCAGCCGGCGACGTAGTCGCAGTCGATGCGGTCCGCGCGGCCGTCTGCGTGCTTGAACGTGACGAACGGGTGCTCGCCTTCGACGTCGTGCAGCGCGACGTCGCTGACTTCGAAGTGCATCTGGTGGCCGTGCTCGACGCCCGCCGCGATCAGGTCGCGCACGACTTCGTGCTGGCTGTAGACGGTGATCGCGCGCCCGCCGGTCAGCGCGGACAGGTCGATGCGATGGCGCCGGCCGTCGAACAGCAGCTCGATGCCGTGATGTTCGAGCCCTTCGCGGCGCATCCGGTCGCCGAGGCCGGCTTCGTTCAGCGTGTCGACCGTGCCCTGCTCCAGCACGCCGGCGCGGATCCGGTTCTCGCAGTACTCGCGCGAACGCGCTTCGACGAGGATGGAATCGACGCCTTGCAGGCGCAGCAGATGGGAAAGCAGAAGGCCGGACGGGCCGGCGCCGATGATCGCGACTTGGGTGCGCATTGTTCGTCTCCAGAACTTTGGTTCGAGTAATGGAATACATTTGAGCGCTTTCCCGACTATTCGGCAACGCGATTCAGGAGATATGTTGTATACGTTTTGAAGATATTGGCCCGGTGATGGATACGCTCGATCTGAACCTGATTCCCTACCTCGTCGCGCTCGACGACACCCGCAACGTGAGCCGCGCGGGCGATCTGCTCGGCGTGAGCCAGCCGCGCGTAAGCACGGCGCTCGGCCGCCTGCGCGAGTATTTCGGCGATCCGCTGTTCGTGCGCACGTCGCGCGGGATGGAGCCGACGCCGCGCGCCCTCGCGCTGCTGCCGGCCGCCCGCGACGCGCTCGCGCAGATCGAGCGCGGCCTCGTCGCACCGCACGACTTCGACCCGGCCGCGAGCACGCATACGTTCTCGATCGCGCTGTCGGACGTCGGCGAGATCGTGTTCCTGCCGAAGCTGCTGCAGGCGTTCGCGGCGCACGCGCCGCATGCGAACCTGCGTTCGGTCTCGCCCGCGCACGACGAAGTCGGACGCGGCCTCGAAGCCGGGTCGATCGATCTCGCGGTCGGCTACTTCCCCGATCTCGACGGCAACAACTTCTTCCAGCAGCGGTTGTTCACGCACCGGTTCGTGTGCCTGATGCGGCGCGGCCATCCGTTCGAGCAGGCGCCGCCGTTCACGGTCGAGCAGTTCCTCGCGTGCGGGCACGCGGTGGTGCGCGCCGAAGGGCGCAGCCAGGAGGTGCTCGAGAAATATCTCGCGAAGCAGCGCATGCAGCGCCGCGCGGTGCTCGAGACGCCGCACTTCATGAGCCTGCCGTTCATCCTGAGCCGCACCGACCTGATCGCGACGGTGCCGCATGCGATCGGTTATGCGTATGCGGCCGAGCACGCGTTCATCGTGCCGGTCGAGCCGCCGCTCGCACTGCCGCGCTTCGACCTGAAGCAGCACTGGCATCGCAAGTACCACAACGATCCGCGCACCGCGTGGCTGCGCGGCGTCGTCGCGTCGCTGTTCAACGACGAGCAGGACGAATGGCCGAAGTAAAGGTGAGCGGCAGGCCGCACGCACGACCCGCGAAAGCATGAAACAATTGCCGGATACCGGCCGCCGCAGGCGGTCTTCGATGGAGCCACTACATGGGTAAGGGTAAGAAATCCGCGCAACCCGAGCCGGCCGCATCCCGGCCGAGCCGTGACGAAGCAGAAGACGCCGTCCGCGTGCTGTTGCGCTGGGCCGGCGACGATCCCGCACGCGAAGGCCTGCGCGACACGCCCGCGCGCGTCGTGCGCGCATACGAACAGTTCTTCGCCGGCTATGCGCTGGAGCCGCGCGACATCCTCGCTCGCACGTTCAGCGAAGTCGACGGCTACGACGAGATGATCGTGCTGAAGGACATCCGCTTCGAGAGCTACTGCGAGCACCACATGGTGCCGATCATCGGCCGCGCGCACGTCGCGTATCTGCCGAACCATCGCGTGGTCGGCATCTCGAAGCTCGCGCGCCTCGTCGACGCGTTCGCGAAGCGCCTGCAGATCCAGGAAAAGATGACCGTGCAGATCGCCGATACGCTGTTCGACGTGCTGCAGCCGAAGGGCGTCGGCGTGATCCTCGAAGCCGCGCACCAGTGCATCTCCACGCGCGGCGTGCACAAGCCGGGCGTCGAGATGGTCACGTCGCGCATGCTCGGCACGTTCCGCACCGATCCGTCGACGCGGCGCGAATTCCTGTCTATCGTCGCGAATCCTTCTTCAGTCAACCTGACGAATACGTAATGGAGCAGACGAAGCAAACGGCGCATGCGCCCGTCGTGCTCGTGACCGGCGCCGCACGCCGGGCCGGGCGCGCGTTCGCCGAGTATTTCGCCGCGCACGGCTATCGCACCGCGGTGCACTACGACCGTTCGGCCGATGCCGCGCAGGCGGCCGCCCGCGCGATCGCCGAACGCGGGCACGATTCGGTTGCGCTGCAGGCCGACCTGTCGGATGCCGCGCAGATCACCGCGCTGATCGATCAGGTGTATGCGCGCCTCGGGCGCCTCGACGTGCTCGTCAACAACGCGTCGGTGTTCTGGCAGGACCATTTCCCGAGCTTCGACCTCGCGGCGTTCGACCAGGCGTGGGCCGTCAACTGCCGCGCGCCGATCCTGCTCACGCGTGCGTTCTACGAACGGGCCCGTGCGGCCGGCACGCAGGGCGTCGTCGTGAATGTGGTCGACCAGAAGATCAAGGAAAACTTTCACCGCGACCATTTCAGCTACACGGTCGCGAAGGCCGCGCTCGGCAACCTCACGCAGATGCTCGCGCTGTCGTCGGCGCCCGTGCTGCGCGTGAACGCGGTATTCCCGGGGCTGATGCTGCCGAGCGACGACCAGACGCAGGCCGACTTCGAACACGCGAGCCGCGCATCGACGCCGCTCGCGCGCATCGCGGGCCCCGACGACGTCGCGAGCGCGATCCTGCTGCTGACGGGCAACGCGTACAACGGCGTGGATTTCGTCGTCGATGCGGGGCAGAACCTGATCCGCGTCGATCAGGACGTGCTGTACAAGCACCGCTCGCCCGACGGCAAGCACTGACGCACGCGGCGCACGCTCACGCAGATCGAGCGCGCGCCGCGTTACGGCTTCTCGGCGCTCCCGCCTTCGCGCACCTTGCCCTGCGCGACGCTCGTGCCGGGCGGCACGCTGTGCGTGAGCCACACGTTGCCGCCGATCACCGAGCCGCGCCCGATCGTCACGCGGCCGAGAATCGTCGCACCCGCGTAGATCACCACGTCGTCCTCGACGATCGGGTGCCGTGCGTTGCCCTTGACCAGCGCGCCGTCGCCATCGGCCGGAAAGCTCTTCGCGCCGAGCGTGACGGCCTGGTACAAGCGCACGCGCTCGCCGATGATCGCCGTCTCGCCGATCACGACGCCCGTGCCATGGTCGATGAAGAAGCTCGGGCCGATCTGCGCGCCGGGGTGGATGTCGATGCCGGTGGCCGAGTGGGCGATTTCATTGATGAACCGCGCGAGCAGCGGCACGCCAAGTTGGTGCAGCGCGTGTGCGAGCCGATGGTGCATCATCGCCAGCACGCCGGGATAGCACAGCAGGATCTCGGTGATGTGCTGCGCGGCCGGATCGCCCGCATACGCGGCCTGGATGTCGCTGACGAGCAGCGCGCGCACCGCCGGCAACTGCCGGCCGAATTCGCGCGCGATCTCGAACGCGCGCTCGTCGAGCGCCGCGAACGGCGTGTCCGCATGCTCGGGCAGGAACGGCAACGCACGGCGGACCTGCTCGTACAGGACGCGCAGCGTGCTTTCGAGCGTGTGGCCGACGTAGTAGTCGACGCTTTCGTCGGTCAGATCCGGCGCGCCGTAATGCGTCGGAAACATCGACGCGCGCAGGCCGGTCACAATCTTGCAGATTGCGTCGCGCGACGGCAGTTCACGGATGCCGCGCGGATGGCGGGTGCGATGGAGTTCCTCGCGCGACTCGCGCAAGCCGGCGACGATTTCTTCGAGGCCCCACTGACGGACGGGTGATGTCGACATATGCCAATGCAGGCGGCCGCGCGAGGTCGCACGGCCGCTAATAAAGTGACGGGTTCCACAAGATTACCGCGTTTTTTGTCCGGGAGCGGCGCGCCGGGGATCGGCCGGACGGCCGACGCTGCCGACGCGCGGCGGCGTCACATCGTGACGCTGCTCGCGTCGATCCAGCGCACGGCCCAGTCGCGCGCGTGCGCGATCGCGTCGCCTTCGTCGTTGAACTGGAGCTCGATCGGGAAAAAACGGTTCGCAACGAGTTCCCCGTCGCTCGATCGGGAGATCACGACGTAGGGCTTGAACGAACCGTCGCTGGCGCGCGCGGGCGCGCAGTTCAACAGATAACCGCGATGCGTGAAGGCAGTAGTCGCTTGCATGAATCCGCCACCTCTAGTCCCTTGCTTTGTTGTTCGCTACCCGTCTTTAAGGGTGCTGCGGCGCCCCGGCGCGGGCAGAGGCGGCGCGACTGCATCCTCTGTCGCCGCTTCGCAGGAAAAGAATCATACTCTGTAGAAAACGGGTCTTCTAGCTGAAATAAATCATGACAAATCAGTGCGCGTCGCGCGACCGCGGCGATCGCCCGCGCGCCTTTTCCCGTCGTAACCGGAACGGGATTTGCTTCGATCCGGAGCGTTTCGCCGCCAGGAGAGCCGCGATGGAATCATCCGCTCAAACAGGTCGTTCGCATCCGCGCAGCATCGAGCTCCGCAACGACGACACGCACGACAGCACGGTCGACACCGACGGCAAGAACCGCGAGGCGTCGCGCGTGGCGGGCGGGACGATTTCGCTCGACCAGATCACGCACAGCAACGCGTCGCTCGTCAATGCGGTGCCGGAAGCCGGCGACGGCTTCGCCGGTTTCGACAGCCGCCCCGGCGGCAACCATCCGGCGTTCGCGCTGCGCGCGGGCTACGTGGTGATCGAGAAAGGCTTCGCCGCGCCATCGCTCGCGGGCGATGCGCAGTTCGGCCCCGTCCACCGGATGTACGGCAGCGCGTACTGGCCCGGCCACGGACGGCGGCCGGAACGCGTCATCGAGCTGACGACCGTGCCGAGGTAGCCGGCGCGGCGTTTGGAATCGATCGTGTGCGGACCGGCACCGGTCGACGGCCGAGGGCCGAGGGCTGCGGGCTGCGGGCTGCGGGCTGCGGGCTGCGGGCTGCGGAGCAGCGTGCGCGACTGTTGCGCGTTGCGCAACGACAGTGCGTGGGTAGCCATGCGGCGCGCAAGCGGACGATTCCGCGCATCGGCATCGCCTGCTTCATGCGCGCTGCGAACCAGCCCGACGCACATGCGTTGATCGAAGTCACGTCATGGCGGCACGGTTGCGCTTCAATACCGATACGTGCGGTTCGTCATGGCGGTTGCCGCGATGTGTCGGTGCGCGACGCGAGTGTCGCACCGCCTGCGCGCTCGCGGTGTCCTCCCCCGATGCGTACGCATCCGTTGCCGGCGACGCTGCGATCTTCACTTGTCGTCACCGCGCAGCCGGCTGTCGCGAGCCGCCCGGCGGCCACGTGAACGGCGGATGCGACGCAGCCATGCGACACGTGTCGCGCGGTACAGCATGCATCGCGCGCAGGGTCGGCAGCGGTGCGGCCGCGCGGCACGACGGGTACCGCACTGCAAACTCCCCGCCGTTGGTTTACTCTGCCTCGCAGCGTTGCCCAGCCTGACCGGCCATCCGGCCGACTTCGTTTCAACCCGCCACTCGGAGACACTATGTACAAACGTATTCTGGTTGCCGTCGACGGCAGCGACACGTCCCGCCATGCGTTCGATGCCGCACTGGCGCTCGCGAAAGCGCACGGCGCCGAGCTGCAACCGTTCTACGTCGTCGAGAACGCCGCGATCTACTTCAACGTGCCCGGCTACGATCCGTCCGTGCTGCGCGATCAGCTCGTCGCGCAGGGCGACGCGCTCGCGAAGGATTTCGCGAAGCTGATGCAGGCAGCGGGCGTGAAAGGCGAGACGCGGCTGAACGAAGCGACGTCGCTCAACGACGTATCGTCGCTGATCCTCGACGGCGCGAAGTCGTTCGGCGCCGATCTGCTCGTGCTCGGGACGCACGGCCGCCGCGGGTTCCGCCGTCTCGTGCTCGGCAGCATCGCCGAACAATGCGTGCGGCATGCGACGCTGCCCGTGCTGCTGATTCCGGCGGCCGCCAACGCGGACGAGCAGGCCGCCTGAACGGCGTCCGGCATGCGCGGCCGGTCGCGACGTTTTGTCACCCGACAGCGGCAACTTGCGGTGGGACAATGATTCCGTCGATCCAACGCCGGAGTAAACGATCATGCTGACGCCCGTCGCCACACGTCCCGCCGCCACGCCTCATGCCGGCAGTTGGGCTCCTCGTCAGGCCGCGCACTGCTCGTCGTGCGCGATGCGGCACCTGTGCATGCCGCAGGGCCTGGCGCCCGAAGCGCTCAGTCGCCTCGAGTCGGTCATCTGCGCGGCTCGCCCCGTCAAGCGCGGCGAAGCGCTGTTCCGCGAAGGCGACGCATTCGACAACCTGTACGCGGTGCGCTCGGGCTCGCTGAAAACCGTCGCGACGCGCCATGACGGCCGCGAACAGGTCACGGGCCTGCATCTCGCGGGCGAAGCGCTCGGCCTCGACGGGATCTGCGACGACGCGCATCCGCGCACCGCGGTCGCGCTGGAAGACAGCTCAGTCTGCGTGATTCCGTACAGCGCACTCAAGACGCTGTGCTCGGAAGCCGGCTCGATGCAGTTGCGCATGCACAAGCTGATGAGCGAACAGATCGTGCGCGAAACGTCGCAAACGATGCTGCTCGGTTCGCTGAATGCCGAAGAGCGCGTCGCCGCTTTCCTGCTCGACGTATCGTCGCGCTACCTGAAGCGCGGTTACTCGCCGTCGGAATTCAACCTGCGAATGACGCGCGAAGACATCGGCAGCTACCTCGGCATGACGCTCGAAACGGTCAGCCGCACGCTGTCCAAATTCCAGAAGCGCGGCCTGATCGAAATGCAGGGCCGCCACGTGCAGATCGTCGACTTCGACGGCCTGCATCAGGTCTGATGCCTGACGGCGCGCGCCTGTCGCGCGCCGCCTGCATTACGTCATCGATCAATCGAGAAACAGCGCGGCGCGCGCCTTCAGCGCCGCGCTGAAATCGTCGAGCCAGCCGATCGACAAGCGCCAGCTCTGCCAGTAAAGATCGATGTCGATGGTGCGCCCGCGCGACATGTCGACCAGTTCGCCCGCCGCCAACTGGCGGTCGACCATCCGGTCCGGACACATTCCCCATCCCAGCCCCGTTTCGCATGCGCGCAGATAGCCCGCGACGTGCGGTATCCAGTGCTGCGGCGGATCGAGATCCGCGCGCGTCACGCGCCGGATGAAACGCGCCTGCAGCCCGTCCTTCGGATTGAACATCACGCATGGCGCGCGGCGCAGCGCATCGCGCGTGATGCCCGCACCGAAGTAGCGTTCATAAAACGCCGGCGAGCACACCGCGCGATAGCGGATGCGCCCGAGCCGCTCCGACCGGCATCCCTGGATCGGCTCGGCCTGCGCGGTCACGGCGCCCTGCACGCTCCCGTCGCGAATGCGCGACGCCGTGTAGTCCTGGTCGTCGATCACGAGGTCGAGCAGCGTCTCGCGCTCCGTGCAGAACGGCCCGACCGCGTCGATGAACCATGTCGCGACGCTGTCGTCGTTGACGGCCACGCGCAACGTCGGCCACGCGCTCGCGATCTGACCCGGCAGCGCCGGCATCCGGCCGCCCAGCTCGGCCTCGAGCAACTGCACGCGCTCGGTATGCCGGCACAGCAGCGCGCCCGACGTCGTCGCGACGCACGGCTGCCCGCGCTTGACGAGCACGCTGCCGACCCGCTCCTCCAGCAGCTTCACACGCTGCGACACCGCCGACGGCGTGACATTCAGCTCCTTGGCCGCACGCTCGAACGAGCCGTGCCGGATCACGGCCGCGAGGGCATCGAGCAACGCGTAGTCGAGCATTAGATTTCCTTAATCTACATTAGGTGATTTAGCTTCTCTTATTTTCATGCTGACCGCAGACTAGCGCTACCCGATTCATCCGTCTACTGCTTCCACTGCTGTCACCCATCATGAACTGGCTCGCTTTTTCCCACGGCGTCGCGCTGTGCGCATCGCTCATCGTCACCATCGGCGCGCAGAACGCGTTCGTGCTCCGGCAAGGCATCATGCGCTCGCATGTCGGCAAGATCGTGCTGCTGTGCGCGCTGTCCGACATGATCCTGATCGGCGCGGGCGTCGGCGGCGCATCGGTGCTCGTCGAACGCTATCCGACCTTCGTTCACGCGGTGCTGTATGTCGGCCTCGCGTATCTCGCGTGGTTCGGCATCAACGCGTTGCGCCGCGCGTTCAAGCCGGGCCATGAAACGCTCGACGTGCGCGGCGACGCGGTCGCGCCGCCGCCGCAGAACGCGATGGCGGTCGTGCTGATGACGCTCGCGTTCACGTGGCTCAACCCGCACGTCTATCTCGACACGTTCCTGCTGATCGGCACGGCCGGCGCGCGCGAGCCGGAAGGCGCGCGGCTCGCGTTCGCGATCGGCGCGATGACGGTCAGCGTCGTGTGGTTCCTCGGGCTCGGCTACGGTGCGCGACTGCTGGCGCCGTGGTTCCGCAAGGCCGTTGCGTGGCGCGTGCTGGACGGTGCGATCGGCAGCATGGTGCTGTTTCTCGCGGCCGTGCAGTTGCGCTGACCGAATCGGCAACGAACGGGCGGCTGCTTGCCGCCCGTCTTCCCCTCCGCTCCGGCGCAACGCGGGGCAACCCACCCTCCTGCCCCTCCTTCCCCTCCTGCCCGCTTCCCGTCGCGCAAACCGCCGCAAAAATTCGCTCCCGATCGAACGCAGCCGCACGAAACGCTCGTGTAACGGACGCGATATCCACCATCCGCCGCAAACCGTCCATTATCGCGGCGGCGCGCCGCCTGCACGAATCGGAGCGATCGGCGAGAATGTCCGGTGTCCCGCGACCACGGCGGAACCGCACCCCGCCGTCTCGCCGCGATCGTTTTTGCCCATCCCGCAGTTCAATCCCGTTACCCGCAGTTATCGGAGCAGAACATGGCACACCGCACTCTCGGCACGTCCAACATCCAGGTTTCGCCGCTCGCCTTCGGCGGCAACGTCTTCGGCTGGACCGTCGACGAGAACGCATCGTTTGCGCTGCTCGACGCGCTCGCCGACACCGGCATCAACTTCATCGACACGGCCGACGTCTATTCGGCCTGGGCCCCCGGCAACAGCGGCGGCGAATCGGAAACGATCATCGGCAAGTGGCTCAAGCGTTCCGGCAAGCGCGAACAGGTCGTGATCGCGACCAAGGTCGGCATGCTTTCGGCGCGCGCGGGGCTGACGAAGGCGAACATCCTGAAAGCCGCCGACGATTCGCTGCGCCGCCTGCAGACCGACTACATCGACCTGTATTTCTCGCACCGCGACCTCGCCGATACGGCCCCGCTCGAAGAAACGCTCGGCGCGTATCAAACGCTGATCGACGCGGGCAAGGTACGCATCATCGGCGCATCGAACTACAGCGGCGCGCGCCTGCGCGAAGCCGCCGACATCAGCCGACGCGACGGGCTGCCCGCGTACCAGGTCATCCAGCCCGAATACAACCTGATCGACCGCGCCGAATACGAACGGGATCTCGAGCCGGTCGTGCGCGACCTGAAGCTCGGCGTCGTCAACTACTACGCGCTCGCGAGCGGCTTCCTGTCAGGCAAGTACCGCAGCGAGGCCGACCTGAAGAAGAGCGTGCGCGGCGATCGCGTCGCCGGCTATCTCGACGAACGCGGCCTGCGCATCCTCGCGGCGCTCGACGCCGTGTCGGCGAAGCACGGCACGCAGCCGGCCGCGATCGCGCTCGCATGGCAGATCGCGCGCCCGACGATCACCGCGCCGATCGCGAGCGCGACGTCGCTCGCGCAGCTCGAATTGCTTGGGGAAGCGATTCGCGTCACGCTCGATCAGGACGATATTCGGCAGATCGACGAGGCCAGCGCGGCCTGAAGTCGTCGGCAGCAGGCCGGTCGATCAGATCGCGCAGTCCGCGCAGTTCCGCGACCGGCCTGTGTCATGTGCGCTCCGGTATCGCCACAAGCCATATAGACGAAAACTGCCATCGCGTTTTGACCGGCACGGCCGCTTGTGTTGACTCAGCCGGACATCGATCACGCGCGCAGCCGCAACGCCTCGCTGCAAGCGCGTCACGCCTTCGCCCCGGGTCTTTCACGGATTGACCGCGGCATTCGACATGCCCGAGACTGCGCCGCTCGGGCGGTCATTGGGAGAGCGTCATGCCGGACACCAGCACGGGGATCGTCACGATCTCGACGCGCGCCGTACGCGGCGCCGAGCGCGTCGACTTCTGGGTCGACCATGTCGCCCGCACGCTCGTGCGGATCGAATGCAGCGGAAAATCGTCGGAAGGCATCGACGCGACGCTGCGCAAGCGCGATCTCGGGCTGTTCAGCGCATGCGACATCGTCGCGAACCGGCACGCGGTCGTGCGCACGTCGCACAACATCCATGCGGACCAGCGCGACGCCGTGTTCATCTGCCTGATGCACGCAGGGCAAGGCTATACGTTCCAGGACGTCGACTGCATGCAGCACGGGCCCGGCGATCTCGTCCTCTACGACACGTCGATGCCGTACGGCCACGGCTTTCCCGCCGACATGGCGATGACCGTGCTCGACGTGCGGCGCGACGTGTTCGAGGCGCGCGTCGGCCCGTGGCGCTACCGCAGCCTCGTCAAGATCGACCGCGGCGACGGCGTCGCGTCGTGGGCCGTGCGGCAGGTGTATGCGCTGCTCGCCGCGCCGCAGGAGCCTGCGCCCGACGCGCGCGAGCGGCGCGCCGCCGCGATCCTCGACCTCGTGCAGTCGATGCTGCGGCTGCGCGACGGCGACGCATCGCCGACGAAGTCGACCGTCCACACGCTGTCGCGCGCGAAAGCCTTCATCGACAGCCATCTCGCCGACGACGACCTCGACAGCCAGTCGGTGAGCCGCGCGATCAACCTGTCGCCGCGTCAGCTCGCGCGCGTGTTCGAGATCGAAGGAATGCCGCTCACGCGCTACATCCTCGCGCGGCGGCTCGAACGCTGCCGCGCCGACCTGCGCGACCGTTCGCTGAAGCACCTGACCGTCAGCGAAATCGCGTTCCGCTGGGGCTTCAACAACAGCGCGCACTTCAGCCGCAGCTATCGCGCGCGCTTCGGCGAGACGCCGAGCGACACCCGCGCGCCGGCCGACGCGAGCTAGCCGGATGCCACTAGACCCGCCACCCGCCGCCGTGTCCCTGCGAGGCAAGCACGGCGTCCGTCCCGGTCAAATGGGACCGCAACCCGCTCGCTAAGCTGGCTTCTTGCGCGGCGGCACTCGTTCCGCCGCCCGACAGCAAGGAGAAGAAGCGGGATGGAGACGTACGACCATATCGTCGTCGGCGGCGGTTCGGCCGGCTGCACGGTCGCGCACCGGCTGGTGAAGGCCGGCAGGCGCGTGCTGCTGCTCGAGGACGGCCCGAAGGACGACAGCCTGTTCATCCGGATTCCGGCGACGTTCATCCGTGTGCTCGGCACGCGGCGCACGGTCACGTTCGAGAGCGAGCCGCAGCCCGGCGCGGCGGGACGCAAGACCTACGTGCCGCAGGGCCGCACGCTCGGCGGCGGCAGCTCGGTCAATGCGATGCTGTACGTGCGCGGCACGCGCAACGACTACGACGACTGGGCCGCGCTCGGCTGCACGGGCTGGGGATGGGACGACGTGCTGCCCGTGTTCAAGCGCGCCGAATCGCACCTGCGGCTCTCCGAGCCGTTCCACGGCACCGACGGGCCGTTGAAGGTCGGCGACACGCGCTTCCGGCATCCGCTGAGCCTCGCGTTCGTAAAGGCCGCGCAGGAAGCCGGCATCGCGTACAACGACGACTTCAACGGCGCCGCTCAGCATGGCGCCGGCTTCTATCACACGACGATCTTCGACGGGCAGCGCGGCAGCACCGCGGCCACCTATCTCGCCGACGCGATCGGCCACCCGAACCTGCGCGTGCTGACCGGCTGCCGCGTGACGCGCATCCGGTTCGACGGCCGGCGCGCGACCGGCGTCGAATGGCGAGCGGAAAACGGTGCGACGGGTTCGGCCGCCGCGCGCGCCGACGTCGTGCTCGCGGCCGGCGCGCTGAGCACGCCGAAGCTGCTGATGCTGTCGGGCATCGGGCCCGGCGCGCACCTGCGCGCGCACGGCATCGACGTGCTGCACGACAGCCGCGACGTCGGCGCGAACTACCAGGACCACCTCGAAGTCTCGATCTACGGCCGCAGCCACGCACCGGTCAGCCTGCTGGGCGAGGATCGCGGGCTGAAGGCATTGCGGCACGGGCTGCAGTGGATGCTGTGCCGCACGGGCCTGCTGACGTCGAACGTCGTCGAATCCGGCGCGTTCGTCGACACGACCGGCAGCGGCCGTCCGGACATCCAGTTCCACGTGCTGCCGACGCTCGTCGGCGACGTCGATCGCGAGCCGCTGCCCGGCCATGGCCTGTCGATCAACCCGTGCCTGCTCAGGCCGCGCTCGCGCGGCTCCGTGCAGTTGCGCGGCAACGATCCGGCCGCGCCGATCCGGTTCGACAGCGGCGCGCTGTCCGACCCGGCCGACGTCGACGGCCTCGTGCGCGGCGTCGCGCTCGCCCGGCAGATCATCCGCGCGCCGTCGCTCGCGCGCATCGTTCGCGAAGCCGAGACGCTCACCGACGAGGCGCTCGCCGACTACGTGCGGCGCCGCGCGAAAACCGTCTATCACCCGGCGGGCACCTGCCGCATGGGCAACGACGAGCACGCGGTCGTGACGCCGCGCCTCGCGGTGCAAGGCGTCGACGGATTGAGGGTGTGCGATGCGTCGGTGATGCCGCGCATCGTGCCCGGCAACACGAACGCGCCGACGATCATGATCGCGGAGCGCTGCGCCGAATTCATGCTGGCGGAGTGACGCGGCGCGTGTGTCGCGGCAGTGCAATGCACTGAAAAAAACGGCGCGTGAAACACGCGCCGCCGCAACTGCAGTCAACCGGCGTCAACCCGCGTCAGCACTCGTCCGCGCGCGCCGCATCGCGCAGCGCCATCGGCGACGCGCCATAGCGCTCGCGAATCGCGCGGCTGAAGTGCGCCTGGCTCGAGAATCCCCAGCGAAACGCGATCTCGCCGACGCTCGTCTTGCGCAGCCGCGCATCCATCAGCTCGCGATGCGCGTGCGACAGCCGTTCCGACCAGATGTGCTGCGTGATCGACTCGCCCTCGGCCGCAAAGAGGCGGCCCAGATGGCGCAGCGACAGCCCGACCGCGTCGGCCACGGCCTGCGGCCCGAGTTCCGGCTCACCGAGATGCGTCGCGATGTACTGCTTCGCGGTCAGCAGGTACGACAGCGACGCGCGCGATGCGCCCGTGCCGTTCACTTCCGCGTCGATGAGTTCCGCGATCAGCATGCGCGTGTGCTCGGCGAACCGCGCGGCATCGCGCTCGACGGGATCCTTCATGAACCGCCCGACGCTCGCGCGCAACGTCGCGCCGAGCATCGCGCCGGCGCCCGGTTTCGGCGCGATCCGCAGCGGCAGCGCCGCCAGTTCCGCATCGAGACGGCCGTCGAACGTCGCGATCGGGATATCGATCAGCAACTGCCGCATCGGCGTCAGGAATCCGAACAGATAGGGCACGCGCGTGTCGTAGACGACGATATCGCCGGCGTCCGCAAGCAGGCACCGGTCGCGCTGGATGAAATACGCGCGTCCGCTCAGGATCTGGCACGCGAACAGCGACTCCTTCGGCAACTGGCGCACCAGCGCGGGGCTGCGCTCGATCACGTGATCCTGGCCGCTGATGTCGGCGATGCCGAGGCCCGGCAGCGCGATGTCGGTCTTCTCGACCTCGAGCCCGGACGGCGACAGCGACGAGCAGCGCAGGCCGACCAGCGTCGCCGCATTGAACGCATCCCAGTACGCCATCCGGTCGCGCACCGGCACGTCGGCCGTCGAGCCTCGCGTGCGTGAAAAAACGGTCAAATTCGTCACGTCGCCTCCTGCTGGCGCCTGTCGTGCGGAGCGGCACGGATTGGGGGATGGTTCGTCTGCATTCTGGTGCGATGCAATGTCCGGCGCGGTCAAGCAATTCGTCCAGCCCAGTCAAGAGCGGCGCGCACCGGCTGGCTAAAGTCGAGCCCACGACACCCATACACAAGGAGACAAACCGTGGTCGACCAAGCCGTATCCGAATTCTGGCAAAACATCCCGCCGATTGCCAATCCGTTCAAGCCCGATGCGCTGCCCGACGCCTACATCCCGAACGCGGCCACCGACGACGAGCGCTATTACGTTCCGTTCACCGAAACGGTTTCGTCGCGGCCGCTGTGGATCTCGCCGTCGCAGAACAAATGGTGCGACATCCTGATGGCGAAGGAAGCCGGGCTCGTGAACCGGCACTATCACCCGCACGAGGTGTTCGCGTACACGCTGTCCGGCAAATGGGGCTACCTGGAGCACGAATGGACCGCAACGCGCGGCGATTTCGTGTACGAGACGCCGGGCGAAGGCCATACGCTCGTCGCGTTCGATCACCCCGAGCCGATGCGCGCGTTCTTCATCGTCAAGGGGCCGCTGATCTGGCTCGACGACGCAGGCAACCCCGACGGCTACTTCGACGTGCATTCGTACATCGCGATGTGCAAGGCGCACTACGAGAAGGTCGGCCTCGGCGCGCAAGCGATCGAGAAGCTGTTCCGCTGACGCGCGACGAGGCCTGCCATGACATCCCATCCCTCCCCCAAACCCGCATGGACGTACGAGAACAGGCTGCTGCTGATCCTGTTCATGACGTTCGGCTTCGTGTTCTTCGACCGCCTCGCGCTGTCGTTCCTGTTCCCGTTCATGTCGGCCGAGCTGCACCTGACGAACACGCAGCTCGGCATGGTGTCGTCCGCGCTCGCGCTCACGTGGGCGCTGTCGGGCGCCGCGACGGGCGCGTGGTCCGACGCGCGCGGCACCCGCAAGCCGCTGCTGATCGCGGCCGTGCTCGGCTTTTCCGTGTGCTCGGCGCTGTCGGGGCTCGTCGGCGGCTTCGCGAGCCTGATCGCGTTTCGCGCGCTGATGGGCATCGCCGAAGGCCCCGTGCTGCCGCTGTCGCAATCGCTGATGGTCGAGAGTTCGACGCCGAGCCGCCGCGGGCTGAACATGGGCCTGCTGCAAGGCTCGGCCGCCGGCCTGCTCGGCGCGATGATCGGGCCGCCGGTCGTGATCGGCATCGCGACCGCGTACGGCTGGCGCGAGGCGTTCTACGTGTCGTGCATTCCGGGCTTCCTGATCGCGTTCTGCATCTGGCGCTGGGTGCGCGAAGCGCCGCCCGGCGGCGTGCGGCACGCGCAGGCCGATGGCGTCGCCGCGCATCCTTCCAGCGGCGCGGCGGTCAGCCGCTGGGCGCTGCTGAAGGAGCGCAACATCCTGCTCTGCATGCTGATCAGCTGCTTCTTCCTCACGTGGTTCGTCGTGATCATCTCGTTCGCGCCGACCTTCCTGGTCAGCAGCCGCCACCTGTCCGCGTCCGACATGGGCGTCGTAATGACCTGCCTCGGCGCGGCATGGGTGTTCTGGGGCTTCGCGGTGCCGGCGATCTCCGACCGGATCGGCCGCAAGCCGACGATGATCGCGTTCGCGCTGATCGCGGCCGCATGCCCGGTCGTGATGATCCATGCGAGCTCGGTCTGGGCGCTCGGCGCGCTCGTGTTCGTCACGTACACGGGCCTCGGCTGCTTCACGCTGTTCATGGCGACGATCCCGGCCGAGACGGTGCCGCCGCGCGCGATCGCCAGCGCGCTCGGGCTGATCATGGGCGCGGGCGAGCTGATCGGCGGCTTCGTCGCGCCGACCGTCGCCGGCTTCGCGGCGGACAAGTACGGCCTGCAGTTCACGATGTGGACGTCGACCACCGGCGCGATCCTCGCGTGCGTGCTGTCGTTCGGCCTCGTCGAAACCGCACCGGCCGTGCTGCGCAAGCGCGCACTCGCCGGCGCCGCTGCCGGCCGCCTCGATACGCAGAACCTCGGAGGACGCTGACATGCGGGCACTTCAATGGCATGGCCCGCGCGACGTCCGTCTCGTGGAAATCGACACGCCGCGCGTCGGCCCCGGCGACGTGCGCATCGCGGTCGCGTATTGCGGGATCTGCGGCAGCGACCTGCATGAATATGCGGACGGCCCGCACGCGATTCCGGTCGATGCGCCGCATCCGCTGTCGCGCCGCACCGCGCCGCTGACGCTCGGCCACGAGTTTTGCGGGACCGTCGTCGAAGTCGGTAACGGCGTGACGGCGCTGCGCGCGGGCGACCGCGTCGCGGTCGAGCCCGAGTATCGCTGCAGCCAGTGCGCGTACTGCCGTTCGGGGTCGTACAACCTGTGCGTGTCGATGGGCTTCGCCGGGCTGATGGGCGACGGCGGGATGGCCGACTTCGCGGTCGTGCCGGCCTACATGCTGCATCGCCTGCCCGACGGCGTGAGCCTCGAACAGGCCGCGGTGATGGAGCCCGCCGCCGTCGCGCTGCATGCGCTGCGGCGCGGTGAACTGCGGCTCGGCGAGACCTGCGCGGTGTTCGGGCTCGGGCCGATCGGCCTGCTGCTGATCATGCTCGCGAAGCTGCAGGGCGTGACCACGATCGTCGCCGTCGACGTGGCGCCCGAGCGGCTCGGAGCGGCCACGCGCCTCGGCGCGACCCACGCGTTCGATGCCCGTGCGCTCGGCGCGGCCGAACTGCAGGACGCGATCCGCGCGGCCACGGGCGGGCTCGGCGTCGATACGAGCTTCGAGGCGGCCGGGCTGCCGGCCACGTTCGAATCGGCAATGCAGGCGCTGCGCAAGGGCGGCCGTGTCGTGATGGTCGGCCTGATGCCGCATGCGGGCTTCGATGCGTTCCGCGCGGTCAACGACGAGCTGACCTTCACCGCGAGCGTCGGCTACCGGCATGCGTACGAAGACCTGCTGCGCATCGTCGCGTCGGGCGCGCTCGATCTTGCGTCGATCGTCACGCGCACCGTGTCGCTGGAAGATGCCGTCGCCGACGGCTTCGACGCGCTGCTCGCCGACCGCGCGCAAATCAAGATCCTCGTTTCACCCGCGCAACGGCCGGCCCGTCGCGCACACACCATCGGGAGCGTCGAGCATGAGTCGTCAGTGGGAGTTTGAGGGCAAGTCCGTCATCGTGACGGGCGGCACGTCCGGCATCGGCGCGCGCGCCGCGATGCGGTTCGCGGAAGCCGGCGCGTCGGTCGTCGCGCTCGGGCTGGATGCCGCCGGCCCGCATGCGCCCGTGCATGCGGGCGTCCGGTGCGTGGAGCTCGACGTGACCGACAGCGACGCGCTGACGCGCACGATCGCCGCGCTGCCGCGGCTCGATGCGCTCGTCAACGGCGTCGGCATCAGCCGGCACGCGGACGAATACCGGATGGACCAGTTCGAGCTCGTGCTGAACGTGAACCTGACGTCGGTGATGCGCGCCTCCGATGCCGCGCGGCCGGCGCTGTCGGCAAACGGCGGCAGCATCGTCAACATCGCGTCGATGTACACGTACTTCGGCAGCAAGGACCGGCCCGCGTATAGCGCGAGCAAGGGCGGCATCGCACAGCTCACGCGCTCGCTCGCGCAGGCGTGGGCCGATCGCGGCATCCGCGTGAACGCTGTCGCGCCCGGCTGGATCGACACGCCGCTCAGCAGCGCTTTGATGTCCGACGCGCAGGCGTCGCGGCGCATCCTCGATCGCACGCCGCTCGGGCGCTGGGGCACGGCCGACGAAGTCGCGGAAGCGATCCTGTTCCTGTGCTCGCCCGGCGCGTCGTTCGTGACCGGCGCGGTCGTGCCGGTGGACGGGGGATATTCGACGGTCTAGCGCGCCGCGCATCGGGCATCGGGCATCGGCGGGCAGGCGATACCTGCCGATGCCCGTTGCGCACCGCAGTTTCCTTCGGTTGCCGGTGAATCGCAGATTCACCCGGCTCAGGTTTATTCATATCAATCAGTAGTCCCATCAAAAAATATCCGGCTCGACCGGAAACATGTGAGGAGCACATTGGAGATGACGAAAAAGACCCTTATGGCGCTCGCGGCGTGCGCGATTCCGGCCGCGTCGTTCGCGCAGAGCAGCGTGACGATGTTCGGGCTGATGGATGCCGGCATCAGCTATGTCAGCAACGAAGGCGGCCACGGCAATCCGAAATTCGACGACAACATCTTCTTTCCGAACCTGCTCGGCTTCGAAGGCAAGGAGGATCTCGGCGCGGGCACGCGCGCGATCTTCCGGCTCGTCAACCAGTATTCGCTCGGCAACGGCTCGATCATCGGCGGCGGGCTGTTCGCGCGCACGGCCTATGTCGGATTGCAGAACGACCGGTACGGCACGCTGACGCTCGGCAACCAGTACGAGTTCATGGTCGATTCGCTGGCCGGCAGCGGCAACGAGATCGCGCAGGATCTCGTCGGCCTGTACGGCTTTCGCAACGGGCCGTTCGACAGGCTGAACCTGCCGAACAACCCGACCGGCGCATTCGACTGGGATCGCGTCGCGGGCAGCAATCGCGTCACGAATTCGGTCAAGTACACGAGCCCGTCGCTGTCGGGTCTGACCTTCGGCGCGCTGTACGGCTTCGGGAACGTCGCGGGGTCGGTCGGCGCGAACAACACGGTCAGTGTCGGCGCGAGCTATGACAACGGCCCGTTCGGCGCGGGCGCAGCCTATACGAACCAGAAATACGGCGCGGCGGGCGGGCTGCCGCCCACCAGCGTGCGCAACTGGGGCGCGGGCGCGCACTACACGCTCGGCACGGTCACGGCAAAGGCGCTCTTCACGACCGTGCGCAACGCGCAGAACGGCGCGGGCGCGTGGTCGGCGGAAGCCGGCGCCGCATGGCGGCCGTCGCCGGCATGGGTGATCGGCGCGAGCTACACGTACATGAAGGGCAACGACACGCTCGACAACGCGCACGCGCACCAGTTCCTGGCCGCCGTCCAGTACTGGCTGTCGAAACGCACGATGGTGTATGTCGCGGGCGTTCATCAGCGCGCCAATCATGGCAGCAATGCGCAGATCAACGGCGTGATGGACGCGAACGGCGCGTCGAGCGGCGCGCTGCAGTCGATCGCGCGGATCGGGTTCAGTACGCGGTTCTGATCCGGGGCATCCTGTCGGCGTTCCGGCATCCGGATCGCCTGACGACGAAGGCGCGGCGCCGGTTCGGGTCGCTGCTTTCGTCCCGCTCGACGACAACTACCGCACCCCGGCTCCCCTCATGTCCCGCATCGCCGCATCGCGACACTGCGACGGCGTGACACCGAAGCGCCGGCGGAACAACCGCGCGAAATACGCGGGATCGGAGAAGCCCGACTGCAACGCGAGGCGCGTAATGCTCGCCCCGTCGGCCCCGGTCTGCGACAGCACGTCGTGGCATTTCTCGAGCCGCAGACGCTGGATCATCGCCTGCGGACTTTCACCGATCGATTCGAACGTCTGGTAGAGCGTGCGGCGGCAGACCTTCAATGCCGCCGCGATGCGATCGGGCGACAGTTCGCCATCGTCCAGGTGCCGGTGGATGTATTGCTGCGCGTCGCGCAGCAACGTCTCGCGGATCTTGCGCCGCGAAGCGGGCGCCGTCCCGTCCGCAAAATCGATTTCCTCGGCGACCAGCGTCGCCACCAGCTCCAGCACGCCGAAACGGCTGCGCGGATTCATGCGCCGGCCCTCGGCGATCATCGCCTGCAGGCTGGCCAGCGCGACGGCCGCGCCGCCCGTTGTCGGCATCGCACGGCCGATCGCGTGCCGGGCCAAGGCAAGCAGCGCGTCGTGATCGGCCACTTCGCACAGCATCGTGACGAACTCGCCGTGCGTGTCGCTTTGAATCCGGTACGGGCTGCTCGCCTCGTACAGCGTGAAATGCCCGGGCGGCACGACCACTTCGCACGCGCGCTGTTCGAGGGTCGCGACCCCGCTCAGTTGCCAGATCACCTTGACGTAGCGGTGCTTCAGCATCCCGCATGCGTCGCGCCCGATGGATACGCTGTGCGCGCTTGCCGAAATGCGCGCCACGCGGCAACGCGCATGATCGAACACGTCGACGCTCGCGTCGAATTCGCCGGATGCACCGGCGCTCAGCTCCAGCGGAAAGAATCGATGCCGGATCTGCTCCGACCAGCACGCAATGCCGCCTTCCCGCCGGGGCGGATGGGATCCCGAATCGATCATGACGTTCGCCTCCAGAAATATCCGGCTTTCAAGTACGTCCGTTGCCTGCCTGCACCTACCGCAGGCGCGGTGATCGACTCGTCCGGCTTCCCGGTCGTGTTCGGCGACGCGTGCCTGTCATGCATCGAGGGGATCGGATCGAAGCGTACGACGCGTCCGCACAAAAGAACATTCGCACAACTCCCATGCCCGGCCGGGATGCTACCTGACGCGGTAAAGATTTCACCTAGATGCACCGCACTCCTGACGGCTCCGCACGCAAACACATGCGACCGACAAAACGGCGCGGCAACCTGCCGACGGGCGGAAAACCGCTTCCGTTCGGGCTTCGCGCGACCGTCTCGCGCCATCACGCACACCGCCCGGAAACAAACGGCGGCCGCTCGTGCGCCGCAGGAGAAGACAGACGATGAAACGGCTACGCATTTCCCTGATTCTTTCCGCACTTGCCGCCGCGCACGGCGCCCATGCGACCGAAGGCGGGGGCTCCGTGTACCCGACCGGCGCGGAAGGCTACCTGTGCTGCGCACTGCCGCCGCCCGGGCTCTATACGCTGATCTATGCCGAGCGCTACCACGCCGGCGAACTGCGCGACAACGACGGCCGCAATGTCGCGCCGCCGGATTTCAGCATCACGGCCTATGCGGTCACGCCACGGATCGTATGGGTGACGCCGTATACATTCGCCGGCGCGTCGCTCGCCATGCACGCGCTGCTCCCGCTCGTCACGCTCGACGTACACGCGGGCGGGCAATCGCAACGACGGACCGGCGTCGGCGACATGACGTTCGGGCCGGCGCTCGGCTGGCACGTCACGCCGACGCTCCACGCGCTGCTCGCCGTCGATTTCTTCGCGCCGACCGGCCGGTACGATCAGCACGACCTCGCCAACATCGGCCGGAACGACTGGGCGATCCAGCCGATCGCCGGCATCTCGTACGGCGGCCGTACCGGGCCGGTGTTCGACGCAAAGCTCATGTGGACCTTCAACCAGCGCAACCACGCGACGGATTACCGGTCCGGCCAGGAATTCATCGTCGACTATTCGGCGGGCTGGGGTTTCGGCAACGGGCTGACGGTCGGTGCGGGCGGCTATGTCTACCGGCAGGTGACGGACGATTCGCAGGCCGGGCAAACCGTCGCAGGCAATCGCGGCCGTTCGTTCGCGATCGGCCCGTCGATCAAGTACGACAGCGGGAAGGGCTGGTTCGTGACCGCCAAATACCAGATGGAAACCGACGTGCGGAACCGCCCCGAGGGCGCGGCATTCTGGCTCAAGGCCGTGTTTCCGCTCTGACCGGAACGGATCGGCGTCGGCGTCGGCGTCGGCATCGGCCGGCGCGGCGGCGGCGCAGGTCGTCCCTGCGCCGCGTCTTTCATCGGCCGAGCAGCAGATCGGCACCGCGTTCGCCGATCATGATCGCCGGCGCATTGGTGTTGCCGCTCGGCACCTGCGGGCAGATCGAGCAGTCGATCACGCGCAGATTCGCGAAGCCGTGCACGCGCAGCGACTTCTGATCCACCACCGATGTTCGCGGGTCCGTGCCCATCCTGCAGGTGCCGGCCGGGTGATAGACGGTCTTGATGTCCTGCCGGACGAACGTCTCGATCGCCGACAGATCGGCCGGATCGATCCGCGCAGGCGCGACGATCTCCTTCACGTGTGCCTGCAGCGCCTTCGCGGACAGAATCCGGAGCCCGGCCCGGACGGCACGGATCTGTCCTTCGAGGTCGGCCGGGTCGCCGAGGAAGTTCGCGTCGATCCTCGGCAGATCCGCCGGGTCCTTGCTGCGCAACCCCACCTGTCCGCGCGACTTCGGTTGCAGATGGCCGACCTTGACCGACATGCCGTGCTCGCTCGCCGGCGGCTTCTCTCCCGGCGTATTGTCGAAATTGTCGAGCAGCGGCAGGAAATGGAACTGGACGTCCGGCCGCCCGGTGCCCAGCGTATCGATGAATGCGCCGCCTTCGAGGATATTGCTGGTCAGCAGCCCGCTCCGGAAGCATTTCCATTGCAGGAAATGGCGCATCGCCCTGAGCCCCGCGTTCTCGCCGTAGAGGCTGACCGGCGTGCGAATCGACGCCTGCACCGACATGTGCAGATGATCGTGGAAGTTCTTGCCGACCGGCAACGCGGCAACCGTATCGATCCCGAGCGCGGAGAGCTGTTCCGCCGGCCCGATGCCGGACAGCATCAGCACCTTGGGACTGCCGATCGCCCCGGCGCTCACGACGACCTCCTTGCGCACGCGTACCGACACCGGCGCATTGCCGCCCTCGCTGAATTCGACCGCAACCGCGCGCCCCACCTCAGTCCGGACCCGGTGCACGAGCGCGCCCGTCACCACCTTCAGCTTCGCGTCGTTGCGTACTGACGCCAGATACGTGCGGGCCGTGCTCGCGCGTTCGCCGTTGCGCGTCGTCGTCTGGTAATAGCCGATGCCCTGCTGCACTTCGCCGTTGAAATCGTTGACGTAGGGCAGCCCCATTTCCTGCCCGGCGCGGATGAACGCGGCCGTCAGCGGATGGCGATAGCGGTTCTCGCTGACGGGCAGCGGCCCTGTCTGGCCGTGATACGCGGGCCCCAGGCTCTCGTTCGCTTCCGCCTTCATGAAGTACGGCAGCACGTCGTCGTAGCGCCAGTCGGTGCAGCCCCACTGCGTCGCCCAGTCGTCGTAGTCCTCGCGCTGCCCGCGGATGTAGATCATGCCGTTGACCGAGCTGCCGCCGCCCAGCACCTTGCCCTGCGCGATGATCATCCTGCGGCCGTTCGCGTTCGGCTGCGGTTCGGTCATGTAGGGCCAGGATTTCTTCTGGAACACCATCATCACGCCGCCCGGAATCCGGTGAAACGGATTGTCGTCGCGCGTGCCGGCCTCCAGCAGCAATACCGAGCCGGCGTTCTGCTGGATCAACCGCGCGGCCACCACGCAACCGGCGGAACCCGCGCCGATGACGACGTAATCGAAGGTCAGGTCTTGAGTAGTCATGTGTCTGTCGATAGGGGTAAGCGGGCCAGCGATGCAACGCCCGTGGCCTCGTTGTTGCGGCGGTATCGCCGTGCCGGTGCGTGTGCGGTTACATCGCGATCGTGACGACCTTCTCCTCCAGGTACGCATCGAGCCCGCTCCGCGACAGGTCGCGCCCGATGCCGCTGTCCTTGAAACCGCCCCACGGCAGTCGCGCGTCGAGCGGGCTCCACGCGTTCACCGCGACCGCGCCGACCCGCAGACGGGCAGCCGTGCGGTGTGCGGCCGCGAGATCGCGCGTCCACAGCGTCGCCGACAGCGCGTAGACGGTGTCGTTCGCGAGCGCGACGGCCTCGTCTTCCGTATCGAACGGAATGATCGTACCGACCGGCCCGAACACTTCGTCGCGCGCGATCCGCATCGCCGGATCGACGTTCGCGAATATCGTCGGCCGCACGAAGAAGCCTTGCGACGGCACCGGCTCGTCGCCCGCGACCCGCGTCGCGCCGTCGCGAAGCGCCGTCGCAATATGCGTTTTCACGCGATCGGCGTGGCGCGCGCTGATCAGCGCACCCATCTGCGTCGCCGGGTCGAACGGCGTGCCGAGCTTGACCGAGCGTGCCGCATGCGCGAGCGCACCGACGACGTCGTCGTAATGACGGCGCTGCACGAGCACGCGCGTGCCGGCCGCACAGGTTTGCCCCTGGTTGACGAACAGCCCCATCGCCACGCCGGCGACCGCCTGTTCGAGGTTCGCATCGTCGAAGATGATCTGCGGCGCCTTGCCGCCGAGTTCGAGCGTCAGCCGCTTGAATTGCGCACCGGCTTCACGCGCGATCGTCCGGCCGACCTCGGTGCTGCCGGTGAAGCTGATCTTGTCGACGCCCGGATGATTGACCAGCGCGGCGCCGACCGACGCGCCGATGCCGTGCACGAGATTCACGACGCCCGGCGGAAAGCCCGCTTGCGCGGCCAGATCCGCCAGCGCGCCGACGGCGAGCGGCGCATCCTCCGATGGCTTGATCACGACCGTGCAGCCGGCCGCGAGCGCAGGCGCCAGCTTCCAGCACGCGATCATCAGCGGTGCATTCCACGGCACGATCAGCCCGGCGACGCCGACGGCCTCGCGCACCGTGTAGTTGACCGTCGGGCGTCCCATGAAGCCGCCGGTCGGAATCTGCCGGCCTTCGAGCTTGTCGGCCCAGCCGGCGAAATAGCGCAGCGTGTCGATCGACATCGGCAGATCCATCATGCGCACCTCCATGGCCGGACGCCCCTGTTCGCGCGCCAGCAGCTCGACGAAGTGCTCCGCGTCGTGCTCGAGCAGGTCGGCCAGCCGGTGCAGCAGCTTCGCGCGCGCGGCGCCAGGCAGCCGGCTCCAGTGCCCGCCGTCGAATTCCGCGCGCGCCGCGCGCACGGCCCGGTCGACGTCGGCTTCGGTGCCGGCCGCCACGCGCGCGAGCAGGTGTCCGGTGCACGGTTCGAATTTCTCGAACCACTCGCCACGCGCGGCATCGCATGGCTCGCCCGCGATCCGGTGTTTGAGGGTGTAGTCGGCTGTCATGTCGCTTTCTCCAGATTCAAAGGCCGATCCGGGGCATGAAGGATCGGCATATCCGGCCAACTGTAGGACGCGGGTTCCGGCGACGCTGGGACATCCGTGCACCGGATGCAGGATTCACATGCACGCGCCGCCGGCATCACGCGACGGCGTAATCACGTGTAATTGATTCGACAACCTCGTCCATCTAGCCTTGGATTCGAACGGGAACGGCCCGCTCGAACGACCGCGACACCGCGCAGCCCGGCAGGCGGTGCAACGCATGCGAAACAACGCATGCGCCATGAAGCGGAACGCCCGGACTCGGTGGCATTCGCGATCCGTAACAAAGCGCCTGCACGCCATTTCCACCATCGATGCAGCGAACCGGCCGATTCGCGGTGCAACGCCGCGCAGTACGACAGCACCACGCGTCGAACCGTATCCGGTGTCTTGCCTCACAGACCATTGAACGAGCGGAGAAACGAATGAAAAGCCTTGGTACTTGCGTGGCGATCGCCTTGATGAGCTGCTGCACCGGTTTCAGTCAGACCGCGGCGGCACAGTCGAAATGCACCGCCTTCGACCCGTGGTTTGCGGCTTCCGGCATCACCGAACCGGACTACCTCAATCCCCAGTTCCAGGATCCCGGGGACCTGAAGAACGAGAACTGCAACTTCCATCGATTCTCGTGGCATGCGTTCCTGTGGCTCACCGACAATTTCAATGGCGCGCCGCGCTTCACCAGCCTGTATTCCGATGCGGCAATCGACCCGGGCGTGGCGGCGCCCACCGAGCACGTGCTCGACGGCGTGCAACAGGCGGATTCGCTCGGCATCGTGGTCGACCAGAACGGCCGTGCGGTCTACACGAACATGTACATCAATTCCATTTATCGCAACTTCGCGATCTCCAATCGGCTGTACACGCGTGCGGGCATGAAGAACGCGCCGCCCAAGCTGGAATTCACGACCGGCGCGCTGTCGCTCAAGGCAGCGTGGAAAATCGTCGGTGCGAATGAAGACACGAGCCGCTTCTATACGACCACCGCGAAGATCCAGCTGCTCTCGAAGGTGGGCAATTCCGTCGGCATCCCGCCGCAACCCACGACCGCCACCGTGAAGGTCGCGCTGGTCGGATTCCATATCGCGTGGGTCGTCAAGGGGCATCCGGAGGCAATCTGGTCGACGTTCGAGCACGTCGACAATGCGCCTGACTTCAAAACCGACCAGCAACCCTCCCAACCCGTCTCCGACAAGTCGTTCACGTTCTACAAGGCAGGCACCAAGGCCTCGGATTGCAACGTCAACAATGCGTCTCGGGTGACGATCGACGAGCAGACCCAGATACTGAGCCCGATCACGCAGGTGTGCCGGCAATACCAGTACGGCGGGGCAGACGTCGACACAAACCAACCCAACATCGAGCAACTCAACAGCGACATCCTGGCCCGCCTGGCGAAGCGCCATTCCATCTGGCAGTACTACAGGGAAGTCGGCGCGGTCTGGATCAAGGATCCGCTTGAGCCGTTCCACCCCGACTGGAGCCCGAACTTCGATTCCGGCCCCGTCCGCGGCACGCAGATGCTGTCGAACTCGGTCATCGAGACCTTCACGCAGAACCAGGTCTCGAAGCATCAATGCTTCAGTTGCCACAACTCGATGGCCGTCACCGACACCAACGACCTGACGCTGACGCTGCCGGGCAAGGACATTAGCACCAGTCACATCCTGCTGCGCAAGTACATGAACAACCCGCAGATCCAGCGATAGCGCCGGCGCGGCTCCGCTTCAGTCCATCCGTGCAGGACGGCGACGTCCTGCACGACCGCCATCGAGCTTCCAGAGGCCCGTCATGTCAAACACGAAGTTACGCATCCATCCCGCTATCGGATTCGCGCGTGTCGGTAGCAGCCAGGAGTACTACATTGCGCCGGAGACCTCGGCCGGGCTGCCGATCGCTGGGCAAGCCCTCACGGGAGGGCTGCCGATCAAGCCGGGCACGGAAAATACGCCCATCACCAGCAGCGACCTGCGCGATGCCCAGGGGCGCCTCAAGCGGCAAGCCGCGCGCTTCAGGATCTATCAGTACGACGACGCGGCGTTGACCCGCTATCCGTCCGGGTCGGGCACCGAAGTCGTGATCGGCTCGTCGGTGGACGGCAAGGTCGTGAAGGACATCGTGTGGACCGTGCACCTCGCCAACAAGAAGGCCAACTGCTGGGTGCTGGAGTCAACGCCCGCGGGACTGCCCGCCTACGAGAACGACAAGCATCCGCCGATCCGCAACGCGGGTTTCGCGTCGTCGTCCGATCCTTCGAACACGACGCGACTGCAAAAGCTCGTCATCGATGCGGGGCCGCGCGCGATCAAGGCATCGGCGAGAGGAACCGTCGAGTTCGACAAGAACACGCGGGCGAGCTATGGCTCGTCCTCCGGCGACGTGGTCGACGTGCCGCGTTATCCGATCTCGTTTCCCGCGTCGAACGTGGTGAGCTTGCCGCCCACATCGGGAAGCACGCCGATCACCACGCTCGGCGCGATGACCACGGAGCCGAACGGGCGCCTGCTCGTGCTGGGCGCATTCGGCCTTGCGTGCGGGTTCGACGCCAACGGCCGCGCGACCGCCGACGCCGCCCTGGGGCAGGATGTCGACAACGACAACTGGCTCGACGACACCGGCGACGGCCCGGTGACCGCGTGGATCGTTTTCAGCGACGACTCCGTGCGCGCCGCAGACAGCAGCGCGTGGGTGGTCTCGACCGATCCGTCATACGCGCCGCAGACGAGAAACGTCGTGACGCTGTGGGACGAGATCCTGACCACCTGGATCGAGACATTCCAGCTGCGCCCCGATATCCACAACCGCCTCGCTTACCGGCAGGACTTCCGGCCGTCGTTCGACGAGCACATCCTGCCGATCCTGCGCGCGGCGTCCTTGCAGATGTGGAATACCAATTTGCCGGCCAAGGCAATGAAGAGCCACGAGAATATCGACAAGCTGACGGCCGCCAAGCCGCCTTTCAACATCATGTCGTTCATTCGGAGTCCGCATCCGAATTCGCCGTCGTCGACGGTCGGCTCGCCGCTGATGCCGCTCGCGCTGGGCGACAACCAGAGCAGCTTCCTGACCCTGACCGACTCACAGTACTTTTTCCTCCAGCAATGGGCGAACGGCATGTCCGAGCAAGCCACGCCGGCGTCGTACGGCCCCGGCGAGGCGCTCGACAGGATCGTGCTCTCGAACTGCCTCGGCGGGCGTCTCAGCCCCGGCATCGACCTGACGTTCATCGTCCGCGATCCCAATCTGTACAACCCGAGCTGGTCGGCCGATCACGCGGTCGGCCCGGTGGTCGGCCCTTTCCGCATCAACATGCGCAAGCTCGACTACACGACCGCCAGCGCAAACCAGCCGTTCCTCGGTGTCGGTTATTTCCCGCGGCGCGACGCCAAGGTGGAGCCGGGCGACCTGTGCAAGTTCATGTCGATTCCGTGGCACACCGACTACAACTCCTGTGCGACGCACCTGCCCTCGCCCAATCCGGGCGCCGAGATCAAGCCGGACGGCAGCAACGTCTATAGCGGCGTGAACACGACCTTGTACTGGTCCTGGCCCGCACAGCGGCCGGTGGCCGTCTACACCTACGACGACCTGGTCGCGAACCACGGCGAGTTGCCCGTGCAGCGTTACTCGTTACGCGGGGAAGGCACGGCCGCCATTCAGCAGGATTCGACCCGGATATTCAACTCGCCGCCCATGAATGTCGGGCGCTATCAGAATCGCCCCGATTTCCTGCTCAACTGGGACAAGATCGGCTTCGTCATCCAGGGGGTGGCGATCGACCGGTACGACAGCAGTTACCCGCCGAACTACTATCTCGAAGTGCAAAGCCTCTTCAAGCGGGACTACAGCAACCTCGTTCAACCGTGGCCCAACACCGTGACTGACCCGCTCCTGCCGCCCGATAACGGCTGAGGTCGCGAGATGCGCGCCGAATGGGTCACGCAGATGCCGACCGTCGAACGACCGGATCCGCCCGCGCCCGGCCAGGCCCGCTACCGGGTCGCGGTGATCGGCGGCGGGCCGGCGGGCAGCAGTTGCGCGCTGGCGTTGGCAAGGGCCGGCATCACCGACGTCCTGGTCGTCGAAGCCGGTTCCTATGCCGACGCACGGATCGGCGAGAGCATTCCGCCGGAGAGCCGGATACTGTTCCGGCGCCTCGGCATCGACGAAGCCTTCGTCGCGCAGGCGCACGAGCCCTGCTACGGCAGCTGCTCGTACTGGGGCAGCGACAAGCGCGGCTATAACGATTCCGTGCTGAGCCCGCACGGGCATGGCTGGCATCTCGACCGGCGCAGGTTCGACGCCTTCCTCGCGTCGCAAGCGCGCGCCGCGGGTGCGGAATTGCTGACCGGGCACGCGCTTCTGGCATCCGGGCCGGGCGACCCGTCCGGGTACACGTTGAGCCTGGGACGCGCGGCACATGTCGCGTCGCGGGTCCGGGCGGATTTCGTCGTGGACGCCAGCGGCGCACGCTCGGTATTTGCCCGGCAGCGCGGCGCGACACGGCTCGATTCGAATCCGCTGATCTGCATTGCGGCAAGGCTTGCGCGGCCGGACGCCGGCGCGCCTGCTTCGATGCTGACCCACCTCGAGGCGGTCGAGCATGGCTGGTGGTATCTCGCGTCCGTGCCCGGCAATACGGTCGTCGTCATGTTCGCCACGCATGCGCAGGCAGTCCGGACGATGCGGCTGCATCAGCCGGAGCCCTGGCATCGCATGCTGCGGGCCGCACGGCGCACCTGGCAGCTCGTGTGCGACCTGGGCCTGGATCTGCTGGATCTGCGCCTGAAATCGTATCCCGCGCCGTCCCATCATCTCGACCGGCTGTACGGCGATCACTGGCTGGCAATCGGCGATGCGGCGGCGGCCTACGATCCCATCACGGCTCAAGGCATCATCAAGTCGCTATCGCATGGCGTCGCGGCGGCGGAGGCGATCCGGAAACGGATGGGCGGCGATCCTGATGCGCTGGACGCGTTCTCGCGGATGGTGCAAGCGCAATACCGGCACTACCTGCAGATGCGGCATCACTTCTACAGCCTCGAACAGCGGTGGCCGGCAGCGGATTTCTGGCGGCAGTGCACCGAATCGTCAAACCTCGGATGACGTACGGCCGCGACACGGTTGTCCTGCATCGGCACCGTCACGCACCGCACGCTGAGTCACACGCGCACTGTAACCACGTGTAATCGATTCGTAGACCAAACCTTCGTACGCTGTCGATACTCTTCCGCGCGCCCGATTTCTCCGTGGGCACTGCTTCGCAGGATGGGAGAGGTGCAGGCGCCACGAGCGTCATCACTCAGCAGCGTGTTTCGCCAACGATAAAGTGTGAAAGGAGTTGCAATGTCTCAAATCTTGAGTAGCTACAACATCGTCGACGTCCTGACCGCGTTCGACGTGGAAAAAATCCTGGGCTATCAAAGGCCGGGCAATCAACTCAGCAAGGATCCGAGCACACCGACCCTGTTGCCGTTCAACGGCTACGACGAGGTCTACATGATCACCACGGACCGGAATGTCATTTCCGGCCAGGCCGGCAGCAATTTGAGCATGCGCGCCGAGGTCAACGACGTCGTCCGGTGGCGCACGATTTCGCTGACCGACGTGGCGGACTACAAGTGCTTCATTCACACGTTCAAGATCATCGCCACCACGACTGCGGATGACCCGCCGCTGTACCCCCCGAAGTTCGAGCATACCTACCCGAGCGAGCCCGATCCCGCGCCGGGCTGGCCGACCAACGGCGTGAAGGAACGGCCAGGCTCGGATTTCTACTGGCACGCCACCGCGCGACGCACGGGAACGGCGACCTATACGTTCGTCGTCGCCGTGTACCAGCACCGCGGCGAGCTGGTGGGCTACTTCCAGTGGGACCCGTCGATCACGATTTTCAACTGAGCGCGGACGCACTCCTCAAGCGGCTCGACAACCGCACGCGCCGCTGCCCGATTCATTTTTTACGTTCTCACCCGAAAGGAACTGCCATGTCTCATATCTTGAGTACCTTCAAAATCATCGATGTGCTGACCGCGTTCGATGTCTTTGAAATCCTGAAGAGGAACAACAACTCGCTCAGCCAGAATTCGGGCCAGCCGACGTCGCTCGGGAACAATCCCGATACCGTCTACATGATCACCACGCTGGCGAATGCGGCGTACGGCTACAGCCAGGGCACGACGCAGGGATCGAACCAGGGCGAAGGAGGCAACAATCTGCGGATCAAGGCCGAGGTCGACGACGTGATCCACTGGCGTACCGTGTCGCTCACCGACACGGCCGACTACAAGTGCTTCCTGCATAACTTCATTCCGAAGACCGCCAATCTGCTGAGCAACGTTACGTACCTCACCGCCAACACCACCGAGCCTTATCCGGCGCCCGGCTGGCCCGGCAACAACCAGGTGAAGGAAGAACCGCGTGCGGACTACTACGCGCAAGCGACCGTGCTCCGCCCTGGCAACAACGAAACGTATTCGTTCGTCGCCGCCATTTACGACCGGCACGCGCAACTGAAGGGCTACGTCAGCTGGGATGCGTACCTCACCATCACCAGCCAGTGATCCCGAACGGGCACCTCGACATGGCCGGGGCATGATCCGCACGAGGGGCCCGGTGGTACCGGGCGGGTCGAATCGGTCCGCCCGGCGCGTTCAGCCGCCATGGACGCGCCCGCGGTCATGTCACAGAAACAGCAGCGCCGGATTCAGCTCCGTTTCGTCGCACGGCTGCGCACGCCAACCCCGTTCAACCGGAACCGAATACAACCGTCGCGCGCCAAACCGCGGCCAGAAATGGCACAGCCCCGGCGCGATGACCTGCACCACGGACAAGCCGATGTCGGGCCGCGTCTTGTCGACGACGAGCACGTCCATGCCGGCCGCCGCGATGCGCCCGGTGCAATGCGCGAGCGCCGCCGGCAACGACGCGGCATCGACCGGCTGCCACGTCGAGCGCGTCGTTGCGCGCACGCCCGCCGCCGGATACAGGAATCCGGTTGCCGAAAGCTTGTCGCGGTCCCACGGATGCGGCGCATCCGCGGCGATATCGAGCAACTGGTTGACTTCGGTCAGTGCCCGCTGCACCGCGATCCGGCCGTCCGGATGACAGCCGAAGCCGATCGAGAAACGCCCGTCCTGCGGATTTTCCGCCAGCGCGGCCACGGTCGGCACCCCGAGATCGGTGGTGATGTCGAGCGCCCACACACGCCACCCGAACGTCGCGTATTCACGCACGAGCGCATCGAAATACGGATCGTCGAAACTCGCGAGATCGATGCCGGGGCGAGCAATCCGGTTGTACCACCAGATTGCGACCGCATCGCGCTCGATCAATTCGAGCATGCCCTGCAAAATCGCCTCGTCGACACTCGAACCCGCCGCGCAGCCGTTGGGGTTGTGCACGCATGCGGCCGGCGCCTGCGCACTGTCGAGCGTTTCCGCATAGCAGTAGCTCAGCGGCACGAGGCGGCGCCTGCCGCTCACGAGCGACCATGCAGGCGTCCAGTCGATGACGTCGCGCGACGTGAAGCGCGCCGGCACCTGCTTGCGGACATCGCGGGTCAACGCGTTGATCGCATCGCGTGCGTCGAATTGCCGTTCGCTGAACTGCTGAAGATCGTTCACGTGGATGGGCTCGGCATCGCAAGCCGGATCGGCGAGCAGGCTTTCCATGCTGCCGGTCAACGTCGCCTCGTCGCCCTGATACACGCTGCTGTATCGTTCGAGCGCTTCGCATAGCGCGCTCACGCGGGCTTGCTCGTCGGTGCGGCCTTTGCCGGAGCAGATCCTGTCGAACCGGTTGCTGCCCGGTACGGCGGCCGGGCACACGAGAAAGCCCGACGCATAGACCTTGCGCAGGCCCGCGTGTCGCTTCGGCATCGGGTGCAGATACGCGACCGCGCCGCTGACCGGCGATATCAGATGCGCGTGACGCTCGAACACCTGTTGCGGATCGGCGGTACGGTAGCCGCCGTCGGCGCGCGCCAACGGCACCTGCCCGGCGAGTCGCGGCGCCCGCGCCGCCTGCTCGCGCATCCACGCGGGATTGCCGCAGCACGGGCATTGCGGACGCTTGAGCACGCGGTGCCGTTCGGCGGCCAACGTGTCGATGCGCTGCGCCACGATATACGTTTGCGACCGTTCCGCTACCGTGCGGTTGACCGCGATCTGCTCGACCGTCGCCGCCACGAGCGCCGCCGCCGCTGCTGCCCCGGCGCGCGAGGTGGCCGGCGGCAGACGCGTCGCGTCGCTGCCGTGATGGCGCGCAAGCAGCGCCTCGACAGGCCGGTTGATGCGAATCCAGTAGCGCACACATTCGATGCACGGCGCGTCGGCCAGCGCGCCGCCGCCGGCCAGCAACGGCCCGATCAGCGTCTGCACGCCACCGGCCGCCACAAGGAGCAATGCCCCGCCGCGCGCCGCCACGCGGGCGGCGCACGCGGCGAGATCGTCGCGGTCGTGCGTATCGGCGATCGCGACGGTCAGTTCGGCGTCCGGCACGACATCGATGCCGGCCGTGTCGAGCGCGCGCCTGAGCGCCGCATCGTCGGCGCCGAACGCCTCGACCGCGACGCGCAGTTGAACGACGCGCGCGCAAGCCGCGTCACCGTCGAGCCCGGCGCGCTCGAAGAAGCCGCGCGCGGCATCGTCGTCGTGCGGCGAGTCGGCGCGCACGTACCCGCGACGCACCAGGTGATCGAGCCGCGCGAGCACATCCCATTCTCCAAACGTGCCGGCAAGCGATGTCACGATCTCGGCGATCGTCATCCGCGCCCGCAGGCAGGCGGCGATCCGCACGAAGATCGCGCCGGACAGCATCGCGCGCTTGAATTCGTCGACGACGAACAGGGTCTCGGGCCCCGCATCGAGCACGAGCAAATGCGGTTTGAAGCGCAACACGCGCGAAAGGTCATCAAGCATCGTCGGATTCCGTGCGGAGGATCAACAGACATCGCGCGACCCGGGCAACCGGCCCGGGTCGCGCGATGGGGCGCGGCTCGGCCGCGCCAGGTCAGCAGCAGGTGAACAGGTAGCTCGGCCCTGCGTCGCAGTAGGCCGCGAGCGCAACGGCCTCCTCGTCCAGGTTCGTCGGCTGCTCCGGTATGCCGACCGTCATCACGTTGCGCGGCAGGTTCCAGCTCCCGCCGCCATTCCCGTCGCTGGTCCAGCCATGATCGCCGTGCGTCTTCGCGATCTCGATGTCGAGGATCCACGGACACTGGTAACCGAAGTATTTCGCGAGCGTATCCAGCGGCTTGTCCAGCAGTTCGCGCTTGAACGCCGGGTCCCGCCATGAAAGCGCGATCGCACGCAGATAGACCTTCTGAAACTCCAGCATCGATTCGAGCGTCGGATTAGCGTTGTCCTGTGCCATGTCGGTTTCCCTGAGGTCATTCCATGATGGTGATGTGGTTTGCGTTGTAAGCGGCCAGCGCCTGCGCGAATTGCTTCTCGTCCGCCGGTGCGGGCGGCAAATACAGCGTGAGCTTGTTTTTCTGGCCGGCCGTCCAGTCGCCGTTGACGGTCGGCGTCCACGCCGACGATTTGATCTGCACCTTCAGGTCGAGCTTGAATGGAAAGTGATAGTCGAAATGCTCGCGCAATGCGTGGACCGGATCGGCCTCGAGCTCGTCGAGAAACTCCGGGGAATGCCACGCGAGGGCGATCGCCCGAATGACGGTTGCCCGGTATTCGAGAAACTGTTCGTACGTCGGTAATCGAAGATCCTTGCTCATCGGTATGCTCTCCTGATTGACGAATGGAACCACTTACGGCAACGACTGCAACGTCGCTTCGGCGAGCCTGGCGATCCGGCCCATGCCCGCCGTCGTTGCAATTTCGACTGCGCGCCGGCACGCGTCCAGCGCGGCCACGCCGCCGCAGCGCGGATCGGCCCGGCGCAGGTACTCGCACTGCTTCAGCAACAACTGGGCTTCGTAATACCGTTCCCCGGTCGACTCGCACCATGCGAGACACTCCCGGATCTGCGCGAGCGCGGCGTCGTAGTCGCCGCGCTCGGCATCCAGCTCGGCAAGCAGCGACGCGTAGTAGGTCAGCCCGAGCAGGCCGCCCGACTGCCGCTGCGCGTCGAGATGCGCGACGACGCCCGCGCGATCCCCTTGCGTCCACGCATGGATGATCGCGGCGTAGTGCCCGACCGCGCGCAGCCGGTGCGCCTCCGACAGGCGGAGAATCGCTGCCGACAACGATCGCGCCGCGTCGCGATCGCCCGCGAGCTGGTACATGCGTGCGAGGTACATCATCGTGACGCCGAGCGTCGGCAGATGGTCGAGGCACGTCGCGCAATACACGGCTTCGCGCGCCATCGCGAGCGAGGCCTGCGGGTCGTCGTCCATGCACCAGCGCACGCTCGCGAGCGACGCCATCGTCCATGCGCGCGTATCGAGCCCCAGGATGCGCCGGTGGCCCGCGTCGCGTCGCACGTCATAGCCGGCCAGCACCGCGTCGAACTCGGCACGGGCGCGCGCATAGTGGCCGTCGACCCACAGGCTCATGCCGCGCATCGCGTCCGCCGCGACCTGAACGCCGGCATCGCCGCGCTCGGTCGCGAGCGCGTCGAGCCGCAGGCCGATCCCGCGCACGGTGGAACGATCGCCTGCGACGTGAAAGTAGGTCGACAACGTCCATAACGCGCTGATCTCGAGTTCCGGATCGTCGAGCGTCTGCATTTGCCGCAGCAGTTGCTCCGCATGCTCGCGCACCTGCGGATCCGCCCAGCCGAATCGCGCCATCGTCGCGTGCGTCAACGTGGCGCGGATGCGCGCACTGTCGTGCTCGCGCTGCGCATAGTCGGCGGTGCCGAGCCAGTCGAAAACGGCCTGCCCGTAGCGGATCGCATCGTCGTACCGGGAACGTTCGAGTGCGCGCCGCGCCGCGTCGATGCCGTGGGCGATCGCGTCCGCGCAAGCGCCTGCGCGCGCGAAGTGCCCGGCGACGCCGAACGCATGCGCACCGGCGCCGCGATCGGCTTGCGCGACCAGCGCACGGCCGACGCGCGCATGGTTGCCGCGCCGCACGGCCGGCGGCATCGATTCATACGCGGCGTCGCGAATCAGCGCATGGCGGAACGAATAGAACACGCGATCGCGCCGATATTGCGCATACACGATCCGCTCTTCGAGCAGCAGCCGCAGATGCGCGTCGAGCGTGGCCCGATCGTGCGGCGATGCGTCGGCGAGCAGTTGTGCATCCACCTCGAGCCCGATGGTCGCGGCGAGCTGCGCGGTGTCGCGCGCGCCGTCGATCCGGTCGAACGCAAGACCAAGCATGCCGCCGAGGCTGAGCGGAAGCGGATAAGGGTCCGTTGCCCACGGCCCTGCGTGCGAACCGTCCGCGCCGCTCATCGTCAACTCGCGCGCGACGGCCTCGATAAACAGCGGGATACCCGCCGTGCGATCGGCAAGCTGGTCGAGCCACGCCGGATCGAACGCACCCTGGCCCAGGTGCGCCGACATCAGGCGCTGCGCGTCGTCGCGCGGCAGGCGGCGCAGCACCACGCGGTCGGTCGCGCCGCGCCAGCGAGCGAGCTTGTCGGGGCGCGACGTGAGCACGATGCACAGTGCCGCTGCGCGCGGCGAGCGCTGCAGATACGCGAGAAAGTCCTCGGTCGAGCGATCGATCCACTGAACGTCCTCGATCACGAGCAGCACCGGAGCGCCGTTGCCGAGCGACACGATCAGTTGCTCGAGGACGTCGAACAGCGCGTGCTGCTCACGCACGCTCGACCACAGGAGTCCCTTCGCATCGCAGGGCAGCCCCAGCCAGGTCGCGAGCGCGACACGGGCTGCCGCATGATCGCAGTCGAGCGGCGCGATCATCGCGTCGATCGCCGCGAGCGCGACGCCGGGCGGGCTATCGGCATCGATATGCCAATGCGCGCCGATGAACCGCAGGACCGGAAACAGCGCGTGGTTCTCCCGCTCGGGCAGGCACCCGCCATGCGCGAAGGCGTGGCCCCGGGCCCGGACGGCCTCGCACAGCTCGTGGACGAGCCGCGACTTGCCGAGCCCCGCGTCGCCGACGACGAGCCGCGGCACACCGTGCGGCGCAGGCTCGCCGCGCATCGCGCGACGATGGCGCCCTTGCGTTTCCCGCCACGCGCGCAGCAGCGCGTCGAGTTCGCGCGTGCGGCCGACCATGGGCGTGCGCATGCCGGCGTCCAGCGAATCGAACGGCGTATCGGCGTGCCGCTCGCCGAGCAATTCATGAACCGGCTGCGGCATGAGGCCCGCCCGCGCCAGCCGCAACGCGGTCGGCCGGGAATCGGCATGCCGTTCGAGCGCGAGCCGCGCATCGTCGCTGATCAGAATCTGTCCGGGCCCGGCCAGCCGCAGCAGCCGGGACGCCGCGGCTGGCGTCGATACGCCCGACATGTGCGACGCATGCGCGAGAACCTGCCCGACATGAATCGCGGCGGCCACTTCGACCCGCCAGCTTTCTCCTGCTCCGACGAAGCGGGCGCCGGCCGCCGCCGGCACCGGCAGCCGCGCGCGCCCGGCTTCCCGCACCATGTCGAGCGCCGCCCGCACCGCGCGCCGCGCGGGCCGGTCGATATCGCCTTGCAGGCCGAAATGGAACAGCAGCGTGTCGCCGAGCCGCCCGCCTGCGTGCGCGCCATAACCGACGGCGATATCGGCACACTTCGTCAGCCACTGCTCCTCGTAGCCGTCGAGCGCATTGCCGTGCTCGGTTCCGGCATGGCGTTGCCGGCCCTCTCCGGCGATCGTCACGCAACAGCACAGCGTGGTGATCTGCCGGTACTCGCCGACCGCGGCAATCGTCTCGCCGTGCGGTGCAAGCGGGCGCTGACGCGTCTGCCGGCTCGCGCGACCGGCATCGAACTGGCCGACGAGCGCGGCGAAGTTGAGCGCACGAAACTGCGACGCGAGCGCGTCGGCCGACGCGGCACGCTGCTGCGGATTCTTGTTCAGCGCGTGCCGCAGTACCGCGCCGAGCGGATGCGACGCGATCGACGGCGGGAGCGCGACATCGACGGGACTCAGTTGCTGATAGAGGATGTCGGCCACGCTTGCGCCTTGCATGACGACATCGCCCGTCAGGCATTCGATCACGATCAGGCCCCACGCATACAGGTCGCTTGCGGGCGTCGGCGGCTCGTTGCGCAATTGCTCCGGCGCGCAGTAGGGTGGCGAGCCGAGCACCTCGGTCGCCAGCGTCGCGGTCTGGCACGCGATGTCTTCGGTACCGGGCAGCAACGCACCGATGCCGAAATCGAGGAGCTTCGCGTGCGGCCCGTCATCGGCGATCGTGATCACGATGTTCTGCGGCGTCAGGTCCCGATGCACGATGCCGCGCCGATGGGCGGCCGCGAGCGCGTCGAGCACCTCCGTCATCAGCCGCCCGGTGTCGACGGCCGACAGCGGCCCCTCCGCCGCGAGCCGGTCGCGCAGGGTCCGGCCCTGCACCAGTTCGAATACGGCGAACAGCCGCCCGTCGGGCGCCTCCCCCTGATCCAGCAGCGCCACGATATTCGGATGCCGCAGCGCCTCGCACAGGCTCGTCTCGCGCCGGAAGCGCGCACGCCGGCGCACGCGCTCCGCCGCGCTCAGCGCGGCATCGTCCCGCATCAGCTTGATCGCGACGTCTTGCCCCGTCTCGTCGCAGGTCGCGCGAAACACCACGCCGTTGCCGCCTTCGCCGAGCAGCGCGCCGAGCCGGTAATGCCGTTTGCCGGCAAGCTCGGCGAAAGGCACGGCGTGCTGCCGCGGTTCAACGGCGTGCGGCCCGGCGGGCGCGCGCAATGCGGTCGGCAACACGGCCGGTTCTCGCGCGTTCACGAGCAATGGACAGCCGGGCCCGGCGCCGCACGCTGCACGCCGATACGCGGCCCGGCGGCCGGCACCGACTGGCATTCGAGGTGCTCGCCGCGCATGATGCGGAACGGAAAATCGCCGAAGCGGACGCTGCCGCGCCGGCGCTCGACGAGCTGGCTCGCGCCCAGCCCCGGCAGGGCCGCGAACTGGCTCCGCGCGCGGTGAATCTGCACGTTGACATGGGACGTATCGATGCCGAGCATGCGCGCCAGCCGGTCGAGTTCGATCCACCCTTGCGTGGCGGCGTCGTAGCCGGCCTGCATGTCGGCCGAGCGTGCGCGGGCGAGCGTGACGAGGCTGTAGTGATGGGCCCGCTCGCCGAGGTCGACCACGCCGCCGCGGACATGCAGCAGCATGCGCACGTGCTCCTCGTTCCGGCTGACGAAGAATTCGAGCAATTGCGCCGGCGCGGCCGGATCGGCGGGTGCGGCGAGCATCACCGTCGAGCCGTTGCGCACGAGTGCGAGGCGCCACGCGAAGTCGCCGGTCGACACTTCATCGCCGTCATGGAGCGCGCGCGGCGGCAACGTGTCGTCGCACAGCCATTCGCCGGCCGGCGAACGAACGATCGTGACCGGCTGCGCGGCAGGGGCAGGCAGGATCTGGCGCGGCGCGAGCACGATCGGGGCCGCGGCGCCTCGTATCGGCCACAGCGTATCGGCCGGATCGTCGAGCGTCTCGACACGCCAGGGCGCAATGCCCGCCCTGCCGAACCGGATCACGTCGCCTTGCTGCAGCACCGCGTGCTCGCCGTCGCGCAACGCGACGCCCGATACCGACGTGCCGTTGCTGCTGTGATCGTGGAGCTCCCAGAGCCCGCCGACCCAGCGGATATGGGCATGGACACGGGACACCGACCCATCCCGGATGACCGTGTCGCAGCGCGCGTCGTCGCGGCCGAACACGTGATACGCGCGGAGCAGGCATGCTTCTCCGGAAGAATCGTTCTTGAGTATCGCCATGACTGCCCCGTGTCGGATTCGCCCGGATCGCTCGAGCGGCGCATCGACGCCGCCGGGCAAGCGAGTGATTCAATGATCGCGAACGGTGCCGACTGTTCGCCGCCTCGTTACCTGTTTTCTGGTCAGCTTCCTTTCCAATCGTTGCCCAGGCGCCGCGCGTTATTTCGATAAATTGAATTGTCGAGCGCTTTGTTGTTTTAAAATCGGACAACCTGATGAAAATCCTGCCAAATAAAATCACGCACCGCAACCGGAATACCCGGCCCGGGATTTTATATTGCAATGCTTTACATTTTCGATGGATCTTCGGGTCGCAAATAAAGGGTCGAAATTCTTCATCGCCGTCAAACTACCGCCCGACATGCGTTATCCGGGCATGACGACATTGAATGACGGGGTGGACTCAACGACCTTTGCTGCCGCGGAAATTTTGTTTGATCGGCCGAAAATTAAAATTAAATCGTTTCTGTAATTTGAACAATGTTCGCCGATGTTTTTAAAATCGACATTACTTAACTTATTCCGAAATCCTGCAGCGCCACTGCGAATGTTTCGCGAGATCGTCGGCAAGCGCATGCGTGTCGGCACAGCCGTGCGTCACGATCAATCAATTGAATGACCGCAACACCGGATCCGGCACCGGCCGGCCGGTCGCCGGGATCGACCCGCCGCCGACATTGACGGAACGCACGGGCAGGAATTCTCGCCGCAAGCAGTTGTAGGTTCGCAAAAAAGGTGACATCGCCTACGACTCCCCGCCACCCAGCGGTTTCGAACAGTTCATGGCGTCCCTCAGGGATCCGGAGAGCGCGGCGCCTATCGTTTCGGCACGACGCTTCGCAGCGGCCTTGCATATCGATATGCAAACGCTCGCGCGGCTGGCCCATGTTCATCGCAATACGGTGAGCCGCCTTGCCGGTTCCGAAAGTGTGCAAAAGTACCTTCGGGAAGCGCTCCGGATCATCCGAGCGGCGAATGATATCTCCGGGAACATGCAGAGCACGCTCTTCTGGTATAGCAATGAGCCGTTGCCAGCCTTCGACTACAAGACTGCAGAACAGCTCGATCGGGAACCACCGATGTTCAGAAAGCACGGCGTTACCATGCGATAGTTCGCGAAAGATGTTCCGATCAGGTGAAACTCGAGAGAATGGCTTTCGATGGAAGTACTACGCAGTCTGACGGAACGCACCACGCGTTCCGTCCGTTCCAGTGTCATCGGCCCGTTCAATGGTGTTCAAAGAGGCCCGCTGCATCGTTCGACGCGAACGACACCGATGCGCCGCGGCCGTTGAACGCGTGCGCACTCGCATTTGACTGCGCAGGCCGCGCGTCCGGTTTTTGCGCGGCGACCTTGGCCTCCGCCGCCTGGATGTCATCCGGATAGTACGGATCGCTGCCGACCGGACGATACCCGGCACTTTCGACACGCACGAGGTCGGCACGCACGTCTGCACGCGTGAGAGGACCGCCGGCGGTTTGTGCAAAAGCAATGATGGGAGCGCTCAATGCGCACGAGATCAGTACTGCACGAATCAGAGTCTTCATGATATTCACCTGTTGGAGGGATATGACCGAATCCGGGAGAGGTTTGGGTGCTTCGCTCTCCATCCAGTGCGATGAAGAGTGCGACTCCATTCTCGGGGGCGGGCACTTTCCAGAAGGTGAGCCGTTGATTACGAATTCGTTATCTGGTCCCGATTTCGGGGCACGCGTCAGGTTTGCGGAAACTACCCAATGGCGCGCACCTCCGGGATCATCGCTGCCTGACCGCAGTGATTCCCGGCCGGATCCGTGAGTTGCCACACCGTCGCGTGATCGATCCAGAAGCGTGTGCCGGACTTGGTGATACGTATTCCGCGATATCCCGACACGAAGCCGTCTCGCGCGACTTGCTCGAGAAACAACTGGCGTTCACTTCGCTCCATCGGCTCCGCCGAGAACCGTGAAGGCAGTGCGGTCAGGTCATCCCAGTCATATCCGAAAATGGCTTGCGCGCGCTTGTTGCCGTAGACGAACACGGGATCTACCGCTACATCGTGCGCGAGAATCCCGAAAGGTGCTTCCTCGTACAGCCATGTCGCAGCTTCGGACGTGCCCATCCCGGCAGGAACGAGCGACTTGTCGAGCAGCCGGTGGTAGCTGTCCGCAAGGATGCGGAAGAAGTGAACGTCGATGCGCGATGACATTGCAGAAAGCTCCGGAGAAGGATTTCGAACATTAATAGTATGACGATTTCAGGCGCACCATCATATTGCCCGTGACCATCTGCCGTCGTCTGATCAGGATGACCTCTGCCGGTGCCGGCGACATGTTTCGCTCGAAAATGTGGCGCTTCAAGAACAGTACGGCGGGGCAACCCACAAAGCGGGTTGCCCCAAGAAAAACAACAAGCAAACTTGCAATTCCCTTCGCAGCCAATAAGCCAGTACAACTAACCCCGGCTGAGATTGGCACGCGTTGACATTCTTGTTATTGCCCTAACGGACGCTGGATCGCAACTTTATTAGTCACCGATGTTACGCCGGCGACGCTCTTCGCGACATTGCCGACCGTTTCAATCTGTGACGCTTCGGCCACCGTACCGTTCAGCGTGACTGCGCCGCCTTTCGCGGTAACGCTGATGCTGCCCGCGTCGATCTCCTTGTGCTGCGCGAGCGCCGCGTATACTTTGCGCCGCAGCGCGCGGTTGGCCTGCCGCAAGGCTTTTGCCGATGTTCCGCCGGACGCGGCGACCGCTGCGCCGCCCGACGTATTCGCCGATGCCTCGACAGGCGCGCTCGCCTGCGCCGACACGTCACTCGTCACCGCCGCGATCACGATGCAGAGTACCGCCCTGATGCCGTTCATCGTCTTCATCGTCGTTCTCCGTTTCGTCTTCAAATTTCCTCTTTGCTTCGTCAGAAGCTATGCCGCATGCCGATCATCGCGGCCGTCGTCGACACACCCGGCGCGACTGGCTGGCCATACGTGATCGTCTGGTTCATCGTGCCGCGGTTCGCGACGTAACCGACCTGCGCATACACCATCGTGCGTTTCGACAGGCTGTACTCGGCACCCGCCGCGTATTCGCTGGAATGGTTCGCGCCGTTGTTGCGATCCTTCAGATAGTAGTACCCGGATGTGATCCGAAAGTACGGCGTGAACTGGCAGCCGAGACCACCCGAGATCATTTCGTAGTCCGCGAGTTTGGTGTTTGACGGATTCTTGCCGATCGCATACGACGCCGACACCGACAACCCGCGGAACGTGTATTTCGCGCCCAGGTAATAGAAGCGGTTGTTGTCGAGGCCAGTCGGAGTCGCCGCTGCCGCGTTCGTGTCGTGGGCGTTGTAGTACACCGCCGCGAGATTGAGCCCGTAGTTCGAATACTTGAGCACCGCCGACTCTCGTGTGCCGCCCTGGATCTGCCCCGCAACCCCGCCCGGCGCATATTCGAGCGCAACTGACGCGCCGTAGAACTTGGGCGATTGATAGACGAGTGCATTGCTGTCATACAGCGCACCGATCGGCACATTCGAGTTCGTGCCCGGCCAGCCGGCGACCTGGTTCATACCAAGCCACGCAGTCAGGATGCTGCCGAAATACTGCGCATTGCGCGCGTCGGTTTCGGCCATCGCATAGATCATTGGCGTGAACTGGCGTCCGGCATCGAACGAGCCGAACGGGCCGGAGATACCGATCGTCGTCTGCTGATTGAATACGGAGGTACCGCCCGTCGTGTCCGAGAGTCCGAGTTTTCCAGTGCCGCTGTTAAACACACCCTGCAGCCGAAAGTTCACTTTGTAGCCACCGCCGATGTCCTCCGTACCCTTCATGCCCCAGATGCTCGAATAGATACCGGCATCCTTGAACGCGAACACGTGTCCATTGTTACGTGCAGTCGGGGCGAACGACGCCGCTGACGTACTTTGATACAGCAAGCCGGAATCGATCACACCGTACAGCGTAACTGACGACTGCGCGTGCGCCGCACACGCGAATACCGCGAGAACTGCCCCACCGCTCCATTTCAGTTTCATCGACGTCTCCGCTACTTATTGTGATTGTCGGGTTACCCCGATCTGATATCGACCGACCTCCAAACGAACCGGGATCGCGGATCCCGGACGACACACTCATTGCTCGTACATCCATTGCAAGACGGCGGCCTTTCAGCGACCAGCGTCAGACTACGGGCGTATCGAGTCACCCAGAGTCACGACGCTTCGGATTGCTATGCGACCCACGACGGCTGCCCAAGCACGCCGCTCTTCCGGTTCGGGAGATAGCCGACCTTCATGAGCGTCTCGTCGGTGGACTCGTACCATTCGCCGATCCGGTAAATGCGCCGTGCCTCGTCCGCATCGGCTACTTCGCGATACAAGCTGCGCGACATGTTCGCCATGCGTTCTACCTGCTGCACCGATGTCATCCTTTCGCCCTTGCGTCCCCACAGCGTGTCTTCGATGCCGCAGCGCACGTGGAATCCCATCGCAATCGCCATCGTCGTCAACGGATGAACGTAGCGCATGAAAGATTCGACCGTGAATACCGCGTTATCCGGCAGGCGATTGATCATTTCCAGCATGTTCCGCGGATTCGGCCCCTCGGATCCGCCGCCGAGCTGCACCCAGTTCACCACCAGCGGTCCCTTGTAAATGCCCCGCCGGATCAGGCGCTCGATCGATTCCAGCTTGGCGATCTGGCCGATCATGAAGTGCGGCTGAATGCGTGCGGCCTGCAGCCGCTTGAGGTGCTCCTCGACGAACAGCGGTCCGGCCTCGTACGACATGTTGCGATAAGCCTCGAAGTAGGCCGGCTCAGCGAGGGAGGTTCCCGCGAATTCTTCCTTGGGATGAAGCTCGGTGACGTTCATCGTGGCGTTGTTGACAACGATCGTCACCTGGTCCGGCTTGGGGTCGAGCGCGGCCAACATGTGCCGCGCGTCATCCGACAGCCATTTCGCCGCCTGCCCGGAGTCTTCCGGTGCGAACGAAATGGAGCCGCCGACTTGCAGGATCATCTTGGGTACCGCGTCGCGCAACCGGGTGAGCAGCTCGTTGAACATCGACAGCCGCTTGCTTCCCTTTCCATCGGCTTCGCGCACGTGTACGTGCAGCACGGTCGCCCCGGCGTTGTAGCAATCCACCGCCTTCTGAACCTGCTCGTCCATGCTGACGGGGATGTCGTCGGAATCGCCCGGAAGAAATTGCGGCCCATATGGCGCTACCTGAATAACTAAGGGTTCCTGATTTTCAGGCAGCAGCGAATCATCGAGAAATTGCACGATTGTCTCCTTACTTGAAGTGGCAGGGATCAGCGCAATGCGTGGATCAGCTCTTCCGCCATCGGCCATTCGCCGAATCCGGCCGCCGGATTCAAATGACCGACGTTTCCGAGGTCGACCAGACGGCTTCCCCAATCGACGGCAAACTCGGCGACGCGATCGAAGGTCGCCAGTGGATCGTTGCGGCTCGCGGCGATAACGCTCGGAAACGGTAGCGTTTTACGCGGAATCGGCAGCCAACCGTTCTGCTCCAGAATCTCGCGCGAGACATGCCCGTGCGGCAGTGGCGTCTCGAGATCGGGCGGCGTGGCAAGCAGCGCACCAAGGATCTCCCGTCGATGCTTGTTCGCCCAATGCACGGTAATCATGACGCCAGCGCTATGCGCAACCAGAATGACGGGGCCGTCGACGCGGGCGAGTGTCGCGTCGAGCGCGGCGACGCGCGCCGCGCAGCTGAGCTTGTCGGTCTCGAGCGGTTCGACCGAAATCGAATTGCTCAACTTTGCTTCCAGCAGCGTTTGCCAATGTTCGGTCACATGATCACGCAGCCCGGGTACGATGACGATTGTCGGTTCCATCCGGCAGGTTCTCGGTGCGCTCGCCGATCGGCGAAAATTGATTCGAAACGGGCGCTTGCCAGCAACGTAGAGTCGGGTTCCACGAAGCGCCCGCGAGCATTCAATAGGGCTTGGTGCCGATGATTCCGGCACGATCCATCTTTCGATAGCACGGCGGGTAATCCATCACCGCGTAGTGCTGCGTCGCGCTGTTATCCCAGATCGCAACGCTTTTCGGCTTCCACCGCCACCGGACCTGATACTCCGGGATATACGCCTGACTGATCAGGTAGCGAAGGAGATCCGCGCCTCCTGGGTTCGCATCCTGCCCATATCGAACATGCTCCGCGGTGTGGAAATTGGTGAAGTGCGTGGTGAATACGTTCACGTACAACACCTTCTCGCCCGTTTCCGGATGCGTACGCACGACCGGATGCTCGGCGTCCGGATACTGCGCCTTTAGCGCCAGACGGTTCTCCATCGGCATCGACGCGCCGAAGGTGGCCTCGATGCTGTGACGAGCACGCAGATTCGCAATCTTGTCCTTGATAGGGTCAGGCAGCTTTTCGTAGGCAAGCGCCATGTTTGCCCACATTGTGTCGCCACCGATCGGGGGACATTCGACACACCTGAGCACCGCGCCGAAGGGCGGCGCTTCCCGCCACGTGGCATCGGAATGCCATGCATTTTCGTAGCGGTCCGGTCGTTGATCCGGCGTCTTGTAGATTCGGACAAGGCCCGGATGCTCGGGGTCGCTACCCGCGACCGGATGGCCCTCGAGGTCGCCGAATCGCTGCGCGAAGGCCACATGCTCCGCGCTGGCGAGATCCTGGTCTCTCAGAAAGAGCACGCGATACTTAAGCAGCGCCTCGCGAATCTCCCCGAACAGACCGTCATCGTGAATCGCATCTGCCAACTTCACGCCCGTCAGTTCAGCGCCCAACGCATAGGTCAGTTGCTCGATATGCATAACACAAAGTCTCCTGAATCTTCTTCGGAGCACGGCGCCGTGCGCTCCTCGTTGTAATTTCAAACGCCATCGTCGTGCAGTCGCGCTGCAAGGGTGCCTCCGCTGCAACGTCTCGCAATGACGTGCATGAGAAGCCCCTTCGGACTCGCGCGGAACTATGCCGAAGTCATGGCACCAGCACGGTGGCGCCAGTCGTCTTCCGCGACTCGAGCATGCGATGCGCGTCGGCGGCATCCGCCAGCGCGAAGGTCTGTTTCGGCTCGCTCTTGATTTTTCCTTCGAGCACGAGATCGAACAGTTCCTTTGCCATCGACAGCATGTGCGACCGCGGAGTCGCGTAGTGCACCATCGCCGGACGCGTGAACCAGATCGAACCTTTCAGCGCGCGCGCCAACGCATCGATATGGACCGGTCCGGAACTCGTGCCATTACTGACGAGCGTGCCGCGCACCTGCAGGCTGTCGAGCGATGCCTGTAGCGTGTCTTTTCCGATGGAGTCGAAAACGACCGGCACGCCCTTTCCGTCCGTCAGCTCGCGCACACGCTCGGCAATGTTTTCGCGCGACGTGACGATCGTATGCGTACAGCCGTTCTCCTTGGCAATCTCCGCCTTTTCATCGCTGCTGACGGTGCCGATCATCGTTACGCCGAGCGCACGCGCCCACTGGCAGGCGATCAGCCCAACGCCGCCGGCAGCGGCGTGATACAGAATCGTTTCGCCGCCCTTCAACGGATAGACCTGACGAAACAGGTATTGAGCCGTCATGCCCTTCATGATGAGCGTCGCCGCGGTTCGATCGGAGATGCCGTCGGGCAGCGGAATCAAGACCCCGGCAGGCATCACGCGAACGTCGGAATAGGCGCCCTGCGGGCCCATCAGGTAGCCGACGCGATCACCGACCTTGATATCGGTCACGTCGGGTCCGACCGCCTCGACGACACCGACTGCATCCGAACCCAGACCGTTCGGTAGCTGCAGCGGGTAGTAGCCCGTGCGGTGATAGATGTCGATGAAGTTGACGGCGATGTGGCTATGCCGGACGCGGGCTTGTCCCGGCCCCGGTTCGCCGACCTCGACCTCTTCGAGCTTGAGGACTTCCGGACCGCCGATTTCGTAAAGACGGATTGCATGTGGCATGTGAACTTCTCCATGAATGGCATCTGTAGTGGGGGTCGTGCATCGTGGCCCTGCCTGGGCCGATCGCCTTGCTCAAGGTCTTGATTTACCGAGCGGATGCGCGACGAACTGTTGTTGGCTACTATATGGCAACCCGTAAAGTCGATTTTAGTTTTGGCGCCGTTTTCTTCATTTTTCGCGCCAGTTCGTATAAACCCCGAGGCCCCGCGATGGCAACCGCTCAGCGCAGTGAAGTGACAGCAAATGAACCCAAGGCCCGGGCAGCCGCGTTGACGCATTACATCCAGGTTGCGCTGCGACACGGGCTACCCGCGCACGACCTGTTGCGCAAGTTCGGGCTCGATCCGGCGATGCTGATGAACCGGGAACAACGCATCTCGTTCCTGGCGGTTTGCAAACTGCTCGAGACTTCCGCATCCGAGTCCGGCTGCCTGTCTTTCGGCATCCAGATGGCGAAGGCACGCACAGCATTCGATTTCGGGGTCATCGGTCTGCTGCTGGCGCACAAGCGCACGCTTCGCGAGGTGCTCCTCGCGATGCTGCAATATCGTCACTTGCTGAATGACGCGCTCGGGCTCTACTTCGAAACGACCGGATCGAGGGTTGTGATCGGCGAGCAGATTCTGTGCGACACGGGTGAATGGCCACGGCAAACGGTCGAGCTTGCGATCGGTGTGCTGACACGAACCTGCGCGGCAATTCTCGGCCCGAACTGGAAGCCGATCAGTGTCCACTTCACGCATCCGGCACCGCCGGACCTGCGCGATCACCGGCATTACTTCGGCTGCCCGGTGATGTTCGGCAGCGACTTCAACGGGTTGATTTGCCTCGATAGCGATCTGGATCAACCCAATCCGATGGCGGATCCGGAACTGGTCAGATATGCGGAGGGATTGGCGAAATCCGTCGACGTGGAAGGTTCTCCGACCATCGACGCGGAAGTTCGCAACACGATCTATTTGCTGCTACCCGTCGAGCAGGCGGACATCGAGCACGTCGCCCGCCAGTTGCATATGAGCGTGCGCTCTCTGCAGCGACACCTGGCCGAAACGAACACGACGTTCTCCGATCTGATCGAAGAAGTGCGGCATGATCTCGCGATTCGCTATATGAGCAACCGGCGGTATTCGATCGGACGCGTTGCCGCGCTGCTCGGCTACACGAGACACGCGTCCTTCACTCAATGGTTCACGAAGCGATTTGGCATGGCGCCGAAATCGTGGCGAAACGAGCACTGCACGTAGAAGCGGCGGCTACGCAGCCATCTGGCGCAAGCGCTTCTTGTCGATCTTGCCCACACTCGTTTTCGGTATTTCTTCGACAAAGACGATGCGGCTCTCTTCCGGAACAGCGTAACGACTGATCCGATTCGTCTCGACGTGCTTCATCAGGTGTTCGCGGACGACGGGCGCGCTCACTTCGCGGTCGGCTCCTCTTACCACGAGCGCCATCGGCCGCTCGCCCCATTTCACGTCGGGCACACCGATCACCGCGCACTCGACGACGCCCGGCACGAGCGAAATCAAGCGCTCCACGTCGATCGACGACACCCATTCGCCGCCGGTCTTGATCACGTCCTTGATACGGTCCACGATCTGCACGAATCCATCCGGATGCATCACCGCAATATCCTGCGTGTGGAGATAGCCCCCCGCCCACAACGCCTCTGACGCATCCGGCTTGTTGTTGTAGCCGCCCGTCAGGAAAGGCGCGCGAAGAATGATCTCCCCAGGACTCTTGCCGTCGCGCGGCACGTCGTTCATGTTTTCGTCGACGACGCGAAAGTCGACCATCGCAACAGGGCGCCCGGTCGAACAGCGCATCTGCAATTCCTTGTGGTAATTGGCGGCCGTGTCGTCCCGATTGCGCGATGCGAACCCCGGCAGCAATTGCGCGAGCGCGACGATCGGGCCTGTTTCCGACATGCCATACCCGGTGAAGACGTCGATGCCGCGCGCCATCGCCGCATCGCAAAGCGAGGGCGACAGCGCAGAACCGCCGATGATGAGCTTCCACCCCGACAGTGCGCTGTTGCCTTCCGGAGCGGCCTGCAGAAGCATCTGGAGGATCGTCGGCACGCAATGAGAGAATGTGACTTTCTCCGTTTCGCGCAATCGGAGCAACACCTCCGGTACATAGCGGCCGGGCAGGACGGTCTTGAGCCCCAGCATGATCGCGATGTATGGCATCCCCCATGCGAGGACGTGAAACATCGGCGTGATCGGCATGTAGACATCTTCGCGATGCAGCCGCTGCCCGTCGCGCGGCGCGCACAAGCTCATCGCGGTCGACATCGCATGCATGACGATGTTCCGGTGGCTATAGCTGACTCCTTTCGGATCCCCGGTCGTTCCCGTCGTATAAAAAACCGCGGCCTTCGTGTTCTCGTCGAACTCCCCGAATACGAACTCCGGCGACGCCCGCTCCAGCAAGGCCTCATATTCGCCTGCAACCGGCAGGTCGGTCTTCGGCATCGGCTGGCCGTCTGCCAGAACAATCACGCGGCGTACGAACCGCAGCTCTCCCCAAATCCGGGACAGCATCTCGACAAAATCCGCATGAACGAGCACGACTTCCGCTTCCGAATCGTTCAACGTGTAAAGGATTTGTTGAGGCGACAGCCGCACGTTCACCGTGAAGAGCGTCGCTCCCATCATCGGAATCGCGAAATAACTCTCGAGATAGCGATGACTGTCCCAGTCCATGACCGCGACGGTCGACCCGTGTCGAACGTCGAGCGACGTCAGTGCCGACGCGAGCCGGCAAAGACGACGATCGAAGTCGCGGAAGCGGTAGCGCAATTCACCACGATACGTGATCTCCTGGTCGCCATGGAGGCTTCGGGCATTGAGCAGCAACTGCTTGATCAGAAGCGGGTAGTTGTAGGCCGACGGCGTCGCGGCCACCAGATTGTCTTGCATGTGTGTCTCCACCTTGCGCGGGATATGTCTTGGCTATCGAATGGCCGGATCGTGTTTCAAGCCGTTCGAGACGGTTCGCCGACGAGCATCACGAACTGTCCGTCCTGCTCCTGAACAGGAAATTTCTTCGGACAAAGTCCCGACGCTTTCGACTCGATACCCTCGCGCAAATCGAAGCGCATTCCGTGTGCAGGACAGCGCAGCACGAGCCCCTCCAGTTGGCCGCTGGCCAGCGACGCACCGTTGTGCGGACACGAATTGTCGACCGCCAAGACCTCTCCATCGACGTTGAAGACGACGATGCTGGCTCCATCGACAAAGACGAGCTTTCGCTGCCCTGGACGCAGTTCGTCAACAGGTGCGATTGGGATACAACGTGACATGGCTTACAGTCTCCAGCAGAATTTCGAACGCCATCGAAGTCGACGGGGCGCTTCACCGATTGCGGGCACTATTGGGGTGACGAGAGCTTGTGAGCATCACCGAATCGCTCTACGCAGCCCGGCGCGAACTCGCGGAACCAGGCCAGGCTCTCCGGATTCGCCATCGTGTCGGGGTTCGCTACCTTCTCGATCGGATGCCCCAACAGCAGCTTCTTGATCGGCAACTCCATCTTCTTGCCGGACATCGTGCGAGGAATGGAGGGCACCTGAAGCACTTCGTTCGGTACATGCCGTGCGGATAGCGCTGCCTTGATCCGATCACGGATCGTCGCGGTCAATTCCGGACTCAGTTCCACGCCCGGGCGCAACACCACAAACAAAGGCATATAGGACTCGCGCCCGAGGTATTCGAGATCGACGACCATGCTGTCCAGCACCTCAGGCAAATCTTCTACCGCGCGGTAAAGCTCGCTCGTCCCCATTCGGATACCGTATCGATTGATCGTTGCATCGGAGCGGCCGTAGATAATTGCGCCACCACGCGGCGTGATGCGCACCCAGTCGCCGTGACGCCAGATGCCGGGGTATGTGTCGAAGTAGCTGTCGTGGTAGCGTCGATGACCCTCGTCGTTCCAGAAATAAAGCGGCATGGACGGCATCGGCGCGGTGCAGACCAATTCTCCGACCTCGTCGATCAGTGCTTTGCCTGTGTCGTCGAAAGCCTCTACACGGGCACCCAGGCAGCGGCACTGCATTTCACCGAGGTATACCGGCAACGTCGGCACGCCGGCAACGAAACAACCGGCGAAGTCGGTGCCCCCGGAAATCGCGTTGATCCACACGTCTCCGACATGATCGAGAATCCATCGGTAGCCTTCCGGCGACAACGGAGACCCGGTGGACCCCACAGCGCGCAGATGCGAAAGATCGGTGACATCACGCGGCTCCACGCCAGCCTTGACGCAGCTCTGGAAGTACGCGGCGCCGGCGCCGAAGAAGTTGATCCGTGCGTCGCCGACGAAACGCCACAGCGCGTTCATATCGGGGTAGCCGGGGTTGCCGTCATAAAGGCATGCGGTCGCGCCGGCCAGCAGCCCACCAACCTGAAGGTTCCACATGATCCATCCGGTGCTCGCATTCCAATGAAATCGATCACCCGGACGCAGGTCGAGATGGAGCGTCGTCAGCTTCACATGCTCGAGCACAATCCCGCCATGCGAATGGACGATCGGTTTGGGCAAGCCCGTCGTGCCCGATGAATAAACGATCCAGAGCGGATGATCGAACGGAACATCATCGGCCAGTAGCGGTGCATCACCTGCGATTGCGTCCGCCCAGTCAACGCCATGCACGAAGGAAGCGGCGCGAGCATGCGGATCGAGATTCGGCACCAGGACGACATGCTCCACGCTCGGCAGTTCGCCAAGCAATGCATGCAGCAATTCGCGCCGGTCGTACGACTTGCCGCCGTACCGATAGCCGTCGACCGCGATCATGACCTTGGGTTCAATCTGGCGGAAACGGTCCAGAACGGCAAGCTGCCCCATGTCTGGCGCGCACGCCGACCAGATCGCGCCAACGCTGACCGTCGCAAGGAACGCCACGATCGTCTCGGGCGTATTGGGCATGAAAGCGGCAACGCGATCGCCACGCTCCACGCCCAGTCGCCTCAAGGTAGCCGCAAGCGCAGCGACTTGCTGCTCCAGCTCGTCCCAGCTCAGGTCGCGCTGATCACCCGACTCGTTGCGAAACGAAATCGCGGGCGAGGTCTGATCAGCATGCCGAAACACTTGCTCGACGTAATTCATCCGTACACCGGGGAACCACTTCGCGCCCGGCATTGCGGTGTCGACCAACGCGTCGCCGCGCGGCTCGACTGAAATGATGTCCGCCCAATCCCACAGGGCAGACCAGAACGTGTCGACATGGTCGACCGACCAGCGCCAAAGCTCGGCGTAGTTGCCGAAAGACAAGTTGCGCTCGACGAAGAGCCATTGCATGAACTCCGTGATGCGCGCCGAATCGATCGTCTCGGCGGAGGGCAGCCAGGCAGGCTGGTCCGTCGTCAAAGCGTTCGGTGAAGCCGACTGAATTTGAGTGCTGAAGTGATTCATCGCCAGTCCAGAATGGAAGCCGAAATTCGACACGTTTGGTCAACCCGTGAGCATCGATCAAGCCGATACCGCAGTGGGCGATACAGGGGGCGCGACCGCATCCAGGTGAACCCCGACGACCCGAGCCATATCGGATTCGTAGGTGCGCCGTGCTCGCAAGAAACACAACGCTGCGACAATGCCGAACGCCGGCATGATCGCGAGTGCGGTCTGCAGGCCCCACATATCGGAAAACAAACCGCCCAGAATCGGGCCGACGGCAAGGCCGAAGAGATTCTGGAACAGCGACAGAATCGACGCGCCGGTCGCACGAACACCCGGGTGGACGACGTCGTAGATCACGCCCGCCGACGGCGCCAGCGTGCAGGTCATCAGAAATCCGCCGAACGCGACGAGCAGGAATTGATGCGGCGACGACGCCGCCACCGTGAAAGCAATCAGGAAGACCACGAACGTCACCACGGCAAGCGACGCCACCATGACGAGCTTCCTGGTATGCCCACGAGTACCGAGGCGATCCGCAAGATTGCCCCACAGAATCCCTCCGATTGCACCGCAAAGCACGACCAGCGCGGCCTCCCGTGCCGCCCGATCGGGCGCGGCCGAATGGAATCGCATGAAATAGCTCGGCAGCCAGGACCAGATGGTCGACACGACGATCAATTGAAAAGCCGCACCCAGACACGTCCACCAGATCGTCGCCGAGCCGAGGAGCGTTCCAGCGACCTGACGGACGGTGGCCAATGCCGCCGGACGTGCTTGGCCCGAATGAGGCGTCAGCGCGACGGTCTTGTAATCCGGGACCAGCAGATACAGCAGCGCAAGTACGAGACCCGGCACGCCCACAACGCCGAATGCCGCGCGCCATCCCCAGTACTTTGCGACTTCCGCGCCCAACAACACCCCAAGCACGGAACCCAGCGACGCAGCGGCCAACAGACCGCCCTGAAGCGTTGCGCGCAAGCGCCGGGGAAACAGGCTGGCGAGTAGCGCGCCCCCCACCGAACCGTAGCCCGTTTCGCCGACGCCGACGAGCGCGCGTGCGGCGAACATCTCACCGTAGTTGCGCGCGAACATGCACGAAATCGACGCGAGACTCCAAAGCGAAGCCATCAGGAAAATGCTTTTGACCCGGCTGACGCGGTCCGCCAGCAACGCTACAGGTAAGCCGCCCAGCGCGACGACAATCGATATGACCGAAACGAGCGCACCAAGCTGTTTGTCGGATAAATTCCAAGCCAGCTTCAAGTGGGGGAACAGAGAAACGACGACCTGGCGGTCGATGTAATCAAACAACATCAGCGCGAACGTCATTGCGAACGCGAACCACGCACGAGGACGGCTGACGAGGTAATCGTCACGATCCGCGGCCTGATGTTCGGTTGGATACAAGCTCATTGATGTCTCCGGCATAAGGACATTCGCGCAAGTCGATGCCTCTTTGATATTTGCCAATACGTCGATGCAGTCGATACGACTGCCGGGGCTGCCCCTTGGGGCGCCCCGTGTCTCCTCTTTGTTCGGTTACTTCAGAGCGACTGTCGAGCTGTGCATGCCTGATCGGCAGCGCGTTCCGGGCGGGGCGCTTGCCGCGCCCCACACCTTTATGCGGCGCGCAATGGCACGCTTTTCACGCCGGGGGCGCGATTAGGCGCCATGCCGAGCTTCCGCAAGGTTTCGTCCGTGCTGCTCCAGAACTTGCCGGTCTGGTAGATGCGGTGAGCGTCTTCGCCAGTGGCAATTTCGCGGTTCAATTCACGAGCGATGCGAACCATCTTCTCGATTTGCTGCACCGACGTCGCACGCTTGCCGTCCGGACCATTCAGCGTGTCCTCGATACCGACACGAACGTGCAGTCCAAGCGCGATGGCCATGGTGGTCATCGGCACCACGTTGCGGTTCAACGACTCGATCGTCAACACGGCACCATCCGGCGTACGGCGCACGAACTCGAGCATGTCCGCCGGGTGCAGGCCGGATGCACCGCCACCGATCGCCACATAGTTCAGAATCAGCGGCCCCTTGTAGACACCCGAGCGAATCATGCGCTCGACAGTTTCCAGGCTCGCCATGCCACCAAGCATGAAATGCGGCTGAATGCCGTTGGCAACCAGCCGCCGGATGTGCTCTTCGTGCCACGACGGATTGGAAGGAACAATCATGTCACGATACGCAGCCTGCATGGCCGGATCGGAAAGTGAGGTTCCTGCGTAGTCCTCTTCTCTCATCAACTCCATCAGGTTCATCTGCGTGGTGTTGATCGCGACCGTCACCTGGTCCGGCTTCGGATCCAGATTGGCAAGCATGTGCCGCGTATCGTCGCTGAGCCACTTGGCAGCCTGACCGTCGTTTTCCGGCGCGAACGAGATCGAACCGCCGACCTGCAGCACCATTTTCGGCACCGCTTCGCGCAACCGCACAAGCATCTCGTTGAACATCGACAGGCGCTTGCTACCCTTGCCGTCGGCTTCGCGCACGTGGACGTGCAACACGGTCGCCCCGGCGTTGTAGCAGTCGACGGCTTTCTGAACCTGCTCGTCCATCGTCAGAGGGATATCGTCCGAATCGCCGGGAATCCATTGCGGCCCATAGGGTGCCACCTGGATGACCAATTTTTCCTGGTTTTCCGGCAACAGGGAATCGTCTAGGAATTGCATGTCTCGTGCTCCTCTTCGGTGCGAGTTGTGTTCGAACGCGGCCCGGCGGTATGTAGTCACGCGATCCGCGACTGTCGAAGGTCGATGGAAAGCGCGTCGAGCCGTTGCTGGAAACTATATGGCAACCCGGGAAACCGATTTTAGTTTTCATGCCAATTTTTTCTTTTTTCGCGCCATATCGCGTAAACCCCCAAGTCTCCCTTCGCTCGAAAATCGCCCTCCAATTTGCTCGAGCGGAAAAAATAGCCGGCGCTAAGGTCAGCGTATAGATCGCCGAAAGGGCCAGCATCGACGATCGATACGTCACACGGTCGCTTCAGTGAACAAATTTCCGGACATGGCGCCAGCTTCTGAAGAAGTTCTATCTGTCCGAGCATGGTGTCGTTCAAGCAGGCCGCATGGTCTGTCTGAACAGGAGACGGCCAGAGTCCGGAAGCGGACGCGCAATTGTGATCAAGCGAACATCCGTAACGGCCGAGAGGCCGCGACGACGTTGGCGCAAGAGTGTGTCCGATTGAGTTCGGAAGCGACCGTCGAGATCGCGCTAGCTTGACCGGCCGTTTCGGGTCGCACGAAGCCTTTGGCGTCGCCCCGGAATACAGTCCAGCACAAGCACGCGCCCCCATCCCGCCCCCAATAATTCTCCTTGACGACCTATCTTTCGATATATATCTTTAGATATGTTTTACGACATATATAGGACACGATCATGCGACACAACCACTTCCGCGGCCATGCCCGATGCGACGGGCCTAGTGCGCATGCCGGCCCTGACTGGTTTGCCGGTCTCTGGTACGCGATCGGCCGCCACCGGCGCGGCCACGATCCGTTTGGCGGTGGCGGCCCGTTCGGCGGCCGGGGCGGACGCGGCGGCTTTGGCGATTTCGGCGACGACGGCATGCCGCGCGGCCGCCAGTTCAGCTCCGACGATCTCCAGTTGCTGCTGCTCGCGCTGGTCGCCGAGCAGCCGAGCCACGGCTACGAACTGATCAAGGCACTCGACACGCGTTCGAACGGTTTCTACAGCCCGAGCCCCGGCATGGTGTATCCGGCGCTCACGTATCTCGAGGAAGTCGGCTTCGTCGCATCGCAGGCGGAAGGCAACCGCAAGCGCTATGCGCTGACCGACGCCGGCCGCGCACACCTCGACGCGCAGCGCGAACGCGTCGACACGCTGTTCGCCCGCCTCACGCACCTCGCGCGCAAGATGGAGTTCATGCGTCGCGCGTTCGCCGGGGAATCGGCGGGCAACGAAACGCAGGACGAAGCGCAGGCCGGCTGGCTGCCGGAGTTCGTCGAGGCGCGCCTGGCACTCAAGCGGGCGCTGCTGCACAAGAGCGCCGCCGATGCCGACGAACAGCGGCGCATCGCGGCCATCATGCGCCGCGCGACGGCCGAAATCGAAGGCGGCGCCGGCGCGTGATCCGCGCCGTCCCGTCTAAACATAAGGAGAACGGATTGATGCAGAACACATCCGAGCGCACCGTGACCCGCGTGCGCCACACCCTCAAGTTCCGCCTGCTGCAGGTCCTGCGCGTGCACGCCGTGACGCCGCACCTGCTGCGCGTCACGCTCGGCGGCCCCGATCTCGCGGATTTCGAATCCGCGTCGTTCGACGATCACGTAAAGGTGTTTTTCCCGCCACCCGGCGCCGAACGGCCAGCAATGCCGACGCTCGGCGCAAACGGCCCCGAGTTTTCGGAAGGCGAACCGAAGCCGGTCGCGCGCGACTTCACGCCGCGCCGCTTCGACCGCGCCGCCGGCGAGCTCGATCTGGAATTCGTGCTGAACCATCCGGGCCCCGCGTCGCAGTGGGCCGCACAGGCTCGCGTCGGCCAATGGCTCGGCATCGGCGGCCCGCGCGGTTCGTTCGTCATCCCGACCGGTTTCGACTGGCATCTGCTGATCGGCGACGATACGGCACTGCCGGCCGTCGCACGGCGTCTCGAGGAATTGCCGGCCGGTGCGCGCGCGGCGGTCGTGCTCGAAGTCGCGGATCGCACCGCGCAGATCTCGTTCGATACGCGCGCCGACGTGCATGAAATCTGGCGCTTCCGCGCGGAAGCCGACGCGGCTGAAGGCGATGTGCTGTTGAACGCGGTCCGCGACCTGCCGCTACCGCCGTCCGGCGACGGCTACGTGTGGGCGGCCGGCGAAGCGCTGTCGATGCGCGCGGTACGCCAGCACCTGACCGGCGAGCGCGGCGTCGACAAGTCGCGCATCCGCGCGGCGGCTTACTGGAAGCGCGGCGCGGCGGCCGTTCACGAAACGCTGGAAGACTGACGCGTACGGGCATCCGGCATACGGGCCCCCGGCATACGAGCACCCGGCTCACCGACGGGCGACGCAACCGTGGCGCCGGCGCACCGACGGGCTTGGCAGCGGCATCGCGGCTGGTATATATCTGTGTCTGCGACGCCGCTGTCGGGCGACAGCCGCCGCAGCCCGCCCAGGAGCGCCCGGTCATGACAAAAGAAAGCCACGCTTCGCCTTTCCTTCGCAACCTGAAGATCGCCGGCTATTGCGGCCTCGCCGCAGTGGGGCTCGCACTGTTCATCGCGATGTGCGCGATCCTGAAGGAAAGCGCCCTTGAGCGCGACGCCGCGCAGCGCCCGGCCGATACGCCCGAACTGCACGATGCGGGCGGCGGCCCGTCCGCATCGGCCGAATCGGCCGAATCGGCCAAGACGCCCGGCTGACGGCGTCCTGCCCGGTTTCCTTCCGCTTACGGCGCGTGCCGGCGCCCCATCACGACAGCGTGCACCGAATCGCCGAACCGTTCGAGCAGCGCGGTCACGCGTTGCCCGTACAGGTGCGCGGCCAGCGCGCCTGCCGTGCCGACCAGCACGCCGCCCGCCATGTCGAACGGCCAGTGCACGCCCGCATACACACGGCCCCACGCAATCGCCACGGCCATCGCGGCCGTCACGACCCCGGTGAGCCGGGTCGTGCCGCCGAGCATCAGCCCGACGGCCATGCTCCACGCGAACGTCATGTGATCGCTCGGAAACGAGCTGTCCGGCGCATGCGGAATCAGTTGCGTGCCGACGCCGGCCATGAACGGGCGCGGCGAGAACCAGAAATGTCCGAGCACCTGTGCGAGCGCGAGCGCCACGCACACGCCGACGCCGGCTTCGATCGCCTGGCGCCGCGTCGGGCGCGCGCCGAAGATCCAGGTCAGCAGCAGCATTGCGGGCAGCGCATAGACGAGCCAGTCGGCGGCGAAGATCGCGAGGCGGGCCACGCCCGGCTGCGGTGCAACCCCGGCGTTGAGGGCGGAAAAGAGGGTGAGATTGAGGTTCTGCATGAATCCGGTTGCGTGGGGCGTAAAAAGTCGGCCGGTTGCCCGGCCGGATACGAACGATGCTAGGGCGCACCCGCTTAAGCGATGCTTAATGCGGCTGCCACACGGGACGAAGCCCGCTGCGGCGAACGCACTTAGAACCTGCGCCGCGACGCAAGTTCACACAATTGTCATACTCTCGCGCGACTGTCTCCCGTAAAGGCTCACCCCGCCTCCCGTAAAGACTCACCTTTTTCACATCATGGCGTCACCGACGTGTGCGACCATTGGGCCGCCGGGTGCCATTCAGGCCGTTTGCATCGTTCGTCTCAATATTCACGCCGCAAATTGTGCGAAATCGGCAACAATTAATTCCATATGCGGCATCGCACAACGGCAACGCACAGGCATAGGATTACGGGCTTAGAGCACTCATCCACGAAGCGATCAACAACAAGGAGTCCGCATGAAACCGAGCGATGTCCGATCGAAAGCGTTTGCGATGCCGTTGACCAGCCCTGCCTTCCCGATGGGCCCGTACCGTTTCGTCGATCGTGAGTTTCTGATCATCACCTACCGCACCGATCCGGATCGTCTGCGCGAAATCGTTCCCGAACCCCTGCAAATCACCGAGCCGCTCGTGCATTACGAGTTCATCCGCATGGCGGATTCCACCGGCTTCGGCGACTACACCGAGAGCGGCCAGGTGATTCCGGTCGAATACAACGGCCAGGCCGGCGGCTATACGCTCGCGATGTATCTCGACGATCACCCGCCGATCGCCGGCGGCCGCGAGCTGTGGGGCTTCCCGAAGAAGCTCGCGTCGCCCACGCTGCACGTGAACACCGACCACCTCCTCGGCACGCTCGACTACGGCAAGGTGCGCGTCGCCACCGGCACGATGGGCTACAAGCACAAGGAACTCGACATCGACGAGCAGACCAAGCGTCTCGCCGGCCCCAATTTCCTGCTGAAGATCATTCCGCATGTCGACGGCACCGCGCGCGTCTGCGAACTGGTGCGCTACTACATGCAGGACATCAAGATGAAGGGCGCGTGGACGGGCCCCGCATCGCTCGAGCTGGCGCCGCACGCGCTCGCGCCGGTGGCCGACCTGCCCGTGCTCGAAATCGTCGAAGCCCGTCACATCGTCGCGGATTTGACGCTGGGCCTCGGCGAAGTCGTCTACGATTACCTGGCTCAGTAACACGTCCGCAGTCCTTTCTCCCTGTCAATCCTTTCACCACGGGAATTCGAACATGAGCAACCTGAATGGCAAGACCGCAGTCGTCACGGGCGCCGCGAGCGGCATCGGCAAGGAAATCGCACTCGAGCTCGCCAAGGCGGGCGCGGCTGTTGCGATCGCCGACCTGAACCAGGACGGCGCGAACGCGGTCGCCGACGAGATCAACAAGGCAGGCGGCAAGGCGATCGGCGTCGCGATGGACGTGACGAACGAGGAAGCCGTGAACAGCGGCATCGACAAGGTGGCCGAAGCGTTCGGCTCGGTCGACATCCTCGTGTCGAACGCGGGCATCCAGATCGTCAACCCGATCGAGAACTACTCGTTCTCCGACTGGAAGAAGATGCAGGCGATCCACGTCGACGGGGCGTTCCTGACGACCAAGGCCGCGCTCAAGCACATGTACAAGGACGATCGCGGCGGCGTCGTGATCTACATGGGTTCGGTGCACTCCCACGAAGCGTCGCCGCTGAAGTCGGCGTACGTGACGGCCAAGCACGGCCTGCTCGGTTTGGCACGCGTGCTGGCGAAGGAAGGTGCGAAGCACAACGTGCGCTCGCACGTCGTGTGTCCGGGCTTCGTGCGCACGCCGCTGGTGGACAAGCAGATTCCGGAGCAGGCGAAGGAGCTCGGGATCAGCGAAGAGGAAGTGATCAAGAAGGTGATGCTCGGCAACACGGTCGACGGCGTGTTCACGACGGTGCAGGACGTCGCGCAGACGGTGCTGTTCCTGTCGGCGTTCCCGAGCGCCGCGCTCACGGGCCAATCGTTCATCGTCAGCCACGGCTGGTTCATGCAGTAACTTCCCCGCCTCCCTGACGGGAGGCGATTCCCGCACCACCGATTATTCTCGAGATGGAGTGCCGTCTGTCGACGTCACTCCGTTCGCCTCCGCCATCAACGGCGGGATTTCTCGGAGCAACTGATGAAACCGCACGCCCGAACAGAAAAGCAGGCCGTCGATGCGGCGGACCTGCATCACGAAGCCGGCGCGCCGGCCGCCGCGCGCACGCTGCCGTACGAGACCATCGCGCTCGTCCTGCAGGGCGGCGGCGCGCTTGGCGCGTACCAGGCCGGCGTGTTCGAAGGGCTGCACGAAGCGGGCGTTCCGCTCGACTGGATCGCGGGCATCTCGATCGGCGCGCTCAACACCGCGCTGATCGCGGGCAATGCGCCCGAGCATCGCGTCGCGCGGCTGCGCGAGTTCTGGGAAACGATCTGCCAGCCGGCGTTCTTCCCGACGGTTCCGGCCGCATTCGAATTCGCGCTGTTCAACAGCATCGACCAGATCCGCACGTTCTTCACCGCGTCGCAGGCCGCGAGCGCGATGATGCAGGGCCAGCAGGGCTTCTTCGTGCCGCGCTTCCCGCCGCCGATGCCGGGCGTGTCCGATCATCCGGAGAAGATCAGCTGGTACGACACGTCGCAACTGCGCACGACACTGCTGAAGCTGTGCGATTTCGACCGCATCAATTCGGGCGAAACCCGCGTGTCGGTCGGCGCGGTCAACGTCGGCACCGGCAACTTCGTGTACTTCGACAACTCGCGCATCCGTCTCGCGCCCGAGCATTTCATGGCGTCCGGTGCGCTGCCGCCCGCGTTCCCGCCCGTCGAGATCGACGGCGAGTATTACTGGGACGGCGGTGTCGTGTCGAACACGCCGCTGATGGAAGTGCTCCGCGCACGGCCGCGCCGCGACACGCTCGCGTTCCAGGTCGATCTGTGGAGCGCGCGCGGGCCGCTGCCGCGCACGATGGCCGACGTCGCCGAGCGCACGAAGGACGTGCAGTATTCGAGCCGCACGCGTTTCGTCACCGACACGCTGCAACGCGAACAGCGCTACCGCAACGTGCTGCGCCACGTGCTCGAACAGGTGCCGGAAGAGCAGCGCAAGAACGACCCGTGGTGCGTCGAGGCCGACGCGATGTCGAGCGGGAAGAAGTACAACATCCAGCACCTGATTTACCAGCAGAAGGCGTACGAGCATCACTACAAGGACTATCAGTTCGGTCTGTCGACGATGCGCGACCACTGGTCCGCGGGTCTCGACGACATCCGCAAGACGCTCGCAGTGAAGGACGGCCTCGCGCTGCCCGTCAACGATGCGGGCTTCGTCACGCACGACATTCACCGCCGCCGGTAATACCGTGTGCAACGGGCCGGTGCGCGACATGCGCCGGTCCGTCCTCTTCTCCGATTCGACATGCCGATTTTCATCGCACTGTTCGCGCTCATCGCCGCCGGATGGGGCGCGGTTCACCTGTTTCACGTCATCGCCGCGCAGTTCGGCCAGCCGGTCGCGATCGCGGCCGCCGTGCTCGCCGCCGCGATCCTGATCGCGCTGGTCGCATGGTGGATCAAGCGCCGCCGCGACATCGCACCGAACACGAAGGAAGAAGGCTGGACCCACATCGTGCATCGCGCGTGGGGCGAGCTGCGCGTGTCCGCGACGCAAGGGCTGCTGTGGCTGTCGCACGACGGCGCGGACGGCCGCTATACGCTGTCGCAGCTCGACGGCTGCGAGGCCGCGCCGATCGGCGGCCGCTGGCATCTGGTCGTGCGCGTGCGCGACGCCGCGCGCGGCGAATGGAAGCTGCCGATGATGGACAAGCGCGATGCGCAGCGCTGGGTGCGCGTGCTGATGCTCGCGAAGGACAACCGGCTCTGAAAAGACGTGCCGCGGATGCGCATGCGCGTCCGGCACGCACCGCCGCCGAGTCTCCCGCAAGCCGGCGCGCTATCGCGCCCCAAGCGCCCACAACGCATCGAGCACGTGCTGCGTCGCACGCTCGACCGGCCCCGCCCGATGGGCAATCCCCAGTTCCCGCCACAACGCCGGACGCAGCGCGCGCATGACGACGCGCGCATCCGGCAGCGGCGCGCCCGCTTCGTGCGGCAGCAGCGTCGCGCCGTAACCCGCGGCGACCAGGCTCTTGATCGCATCGTTGTAGTTGAGTTCGATCCGCGGCTCGGGCCGGTGGCCGCCGAGCGCGAACCATTCCGTCGTGAGCCGTGACAGGCGGGTGGTCGCATCGTTGAGAATCAGCGGACGGGCGGCCAGATAGGCCGGCGTCACGCGAGCCGGGAGCCGCCAGTCCGCGGGCAGAAAGGCCATCACCGGATCGCGCCGCCATGCGCGGATCGAAAGCCCCGCGACCGCCGTCTGCGGCAGCGCGACCAGCCCGACGTCGAGCGTGCCCTGCGCGATGCGCGCCAGCGTGTCTTGCGACGTGAGCACCGCGATCTGCACATCGATTTCGGGATGCTGTTCGCGCAGCCGGGCCACCGCCTGCGGCAACAAGTGCGCGATCGCCCCGGTCGATGCGCCGAGGCGCACGCGCCCGGTCAGTCCCTGCACCTGCCGCTGCACATCGTCCAGCGTGGATTCGACCTCGGCCAGCAGACGGCGCGCCCGCTCCACCAGCACTACACCGATGCTCGACGGCCGCACGTTGCCGCGCGTGCGGGACAGCAACGGCGCGCCGATGCGGCTTTCCAGTTCGGCGATGTGAAGACTGACGGTCGGCGGCGCGAGATGAAGCAGTTGCGCCGCCGCGACAAACGACCCGTGGTCCGCGATTGCGACCAGCGTGCGCAGACGGTCCAGGCTGATCTCCCGCATCCTCTCCCCCTCGTTCAAGAAAACTGAATCTGGCAGTCAGCAAATTCAACTTTTCCTATTCTAGGCGTTCGATGGACGATACGGTTTTCCCGACGACCGAACGCAAGGAACGCGACCATCATGAGCCACCCGACTGTCTATATCGACGGCGATCAAGGCACGACCGGATTGCAGATCCACGAGCGCCTGCGCGATCGCACCGACTTGCGGCTCGTCACGCTGCCGGATGCCGAGCGCAAGGATCCCGTGCGGCGCGCCGAGGCGATCAACGCAGCCGATATCGCGATTCTGTGCCTGCCCGATGCGCCCGCACGCGAAGCGGTCAGCTTCATCCGCAATCCGGCGGTGCGCGTGATCGACGCGAGTTCGGCCCATCGCACGCAGCCGGATTGGGTCTACGGCTTTCCCGAGATGGCCGATGGGCACGCGCGGAAAATCGCGCATGCGCGGCGCGTCACCAATCCGGGCTGCTACCCGACCGGCGCGATCGGCCTGCTGCGCCCACTGCAACAGGCCGGCCTGCTGCCGCGCGACTACCCGGTGAGCATCCACGCAGTCTCCGGTTACTCGGGCGGCGGGCGGACCGCCATCGACGAATTCGAATCGAACGGCGCGTCGCACGCGAAACCCCTACAGATCTACGGCCTCGCGCTCGCGCACAAGCATGTGCCCGAGATCCAGCTGCATGCCGGTCTCGCGCATCGTCCGTTGTTCGTGCCGGCTTACGGCGCCTATCGCCAGGGCATCGTGCTGACCGTGCCGATCGAGTTGCGCCTTCTCCCGGCCGGCGTGACCGGTGAGCGGCTGCATGCGTGTCTCGCGCACCATTACGCCGACGCACGCCACGTCGACGTCACGCCGCTCGCGGACACGCAAGCGATCGCGCATCTCGACCCGCAGGCGCTGAACGGCACCAACGACTTGCGGCTCGGCGTGTTCGTCAATGCCGATCACGGTCAGGTGCTCCTGTCCGCCGTGTTCGACAATCTCGGCAAAGGGGCATCCGGCGCAGCGGTGCAGAATCTCGACCTGATGCTCGGTGCGTCGAACGCGGCATGAGTCATGAGTCGTGCGCAGGCACCGTCGAAGGCCTGCCGGCCACGCGAATCGACGTCGCGGCCGGCGACACTTCGGTGTCTGCACATGCCCCCGTAAAACCTCACCTTTAGCCGTTCTCAGGCCGTGTCGTCGCCCGCCGCCGCATTCAAACCGGCCAGCGTCTCCGCCAGGAAATCCACGCACACGCGCACCTTCGCCGACGCCGCGACGCGTTCCGGATAAACGGCCCAGATGTTCGCGGGCTGGATCGCGTCCGGCAGCACGCGACACAGCGCGCCGCGTTCGATCAGCGGCCCGGCTTCCCAGATCGAGCGCAACACGATCCCGCGCCCGGCCAGCGCCCATTGCACGGCCACCTCGCCGTGGTTCGTCGACAGCGCGCCGCCAACCTTCACCGTCGCCGTTTCGCCGCGCACGTTCAGTCGCCAGACGCCGAGCGGGTGGTCGCGCTCCTTGATGGCAAGACAGTCGTGCGACGCGAGATCCGCGAGCGAGCGCGGCGCGCCGCGTCGTGCGAGATAGTCGGGCGAGGCGCACAGCACGCGGTAGTTGGCGGCGAGGCGGCGCGCGATCAGGCGATCGGCGATCTCGTCGCCGATGCGCACGTCGAGGTCGTAGCCTTCGCCCGCGACGTCGACGAGCCGGTCGAACAGATCGAGCCGCACGTTCAGTTGCGGATAGCGCGTGGTGAAGTCGAGCAGCGCCGGCGCGACGACATGCCGGCCGAAGCCGAAGCTGCTCGAAATGCGCAGCGTGCCGCGCGGCACCGTGCGCGTGGTCGACACGTCCTCGACGAGATGATCGACGTCGTCGAGAATCTTCTCGGCGTGCGCGAACACGCGTTCGCCGGCTTCCGTGACCGTCACGCGGCGCGTCGAGCGATGCAGCAGGCGCGTGCCGAGCTGCGCCTCGAGCAGCGCGATGCGCTTGCTGACATACGCGGGCGACACCGCGAGCTGCTCGGCGGCCGCGCTGAAGCTTGTCAGACGGACGACCAGGCTGAACACGCGCAGGTCGTCGAGGTTCGGCGATTTGTTCACGATTCGTGGAAAGTCGATTAACCTTTCGCGTGATTTTAATCCATATGGAAATAAATAGAATGACGTGACGGACCGCTGCCTCCCCCGGCAGCCGGTCGACCAGCCAAGGAGCTTTGCATGACCGACAGGACTTACAGAATTGCCGTGATCCCCGGCGACGGCATCGGCCGTGAAGTGATGCCCGAGGGCCTGCGCGCGCTCGACGCGGTGACCGCGCGCTTCGGCATCCGCTTCGACTTCGTCCGGATCGACTGGGCGAGCTGCGACTACTACGCGCAGCACGGCAAGATGATGCCGGACGACTGGAAGGCGCAGTTGTCGGGCATGGACGCGATCCTGTTCGGCGCGGTCGGCTGGCCCGCCACGGTGCCCGATCACATTTCGCTGTGGGGCTCGCTGCTGAAATTCCGCCGCGAGTTCGACCAGTACATCAACCTGCGGCCCGCGCGCCTGTTCGACGGCGTGCCGTCGCCGCTCGCCGGCCGCCACGCGGGCGACATCGATTTCATGATCGTGCGCGAGAACACCGAGGGCGAATATTCGTCGGTCGGCGGCACGATGTTCGAAGGCACCGAGCGCGAAGTCGTGATGCAGCAGTCGATCTTCACGCGTCACGGCACCGAGCGCGTACTGAAATTCGCGTTCGAGCTCGCGCAGCGGCGCGCGAAGCGCCTTACCGTCGCGACGAAGAGCAACGGCATCGCGATCAGCATGCCGTGGTGGGACGCGCGCGCGGCCGAGATGGCCGAACGCTATCCCGAAATCGCCGTCGACAAGCAGCACATCGACATCCTGTGCGCGCGCTTCGTACTGCAGCCGGATCGCTTCGACGTCGTCGTCGCGTCGAACCTGTTCGGCGACATCCTGTCGGATCTCGGGCCGGCCTGTACGGGCACGATCGGCATCGCGCCGTCGGCGAACCTGAACCCCGACCGCACGTTTCCGTCGCTGTTCGAACCCGTGCACGGCTCCGCGCCCGACATCGCGGGGCAGTCCATCGCGAATCCGGTCGCGATGATCTGGTCGGCGGCGATGATGCTCGACTTCCTCGGCAACGGCGCGGGCCGCGAACGCGAAGCGCACGACGTGATCGTCGCCGCGATCGAGAACGTGCTGCGCACGGGGCCGCATACGCGCGATCTCGGCGGCAACGCGGGGACGCAGGAAGTGGGCGAGGCGATCGCCGCACGGATTGCGGGCTGACGATCAGGCCCGGCGCGGATGTCCGCGCCGGGCAGCGCTTCACGAAGCATCAGGCGGTGAGCAACACGCGATGCGTTTGCGCACCCGTGCAGGTTCCGATGCATGCGTGTGAAGTCGAGCGGTGAGCAACGACACATCGCAACGCGCACTGTTTGCGCCGTCTCTCGTTGAAATCGATCCGATCGGTGAGTTGCACATCACGTTCATGCACACCGATCGTCAACGCACGGTCGAACCGGTGCGATCGGTGAGATGCATCGCGCGGTGAAGCACACCGCTGCACGTCGATCCGTGCATCACGCGATGCCGATGTGCGCGACATGTCCGCTTTACCCGGTGCGATGCCGCGTCAATCTGCTCGAAGCACACAGTCCGACGCGACATTTCACCTCGTCCCGAAAAATCTCACCTTCAGCGCATCGGCTCCCGAATTTCCTCACCGTCGAACCCGGTTGATGCGTTCGCCGATCCGCAGAACGGACGCGACATCACAGCCCGAGGTCGGACAGCTCGGGATGATCGTCCGGACGGCGGCCGAGCGGCCAGTGATAGAGACGATCTTTCTCGTGAATCGGCAGATCATTGATGCACGCGTGACGATGCGCCATCAGGCCGTTCTCGTCGAACTCCCAGTTTTCGTTGCCGTATGAACGGAACCAGTTGCCGGCGTCGTCATGCCATTCGTACGCAAAGCGCACCGCGATGCGATTGCCGCCGAACGCCCACAGCTCCTTGATCAGCCGATAGTCGAGCTCGCGCGTCCATTTCCGCTGCAGCAGCCCGACGATCTCGTCGCGGCCGGTCACGAATTCGGCGCGATTGCGCCATCGGCTTTGCGGCGTATAGGCGAGCGACACGCGTTGCGGGTCGCGCGTATTCCACGCGTCCTCGGCGGCGCGCACCTTCTGGCGCGCCGTCTCGAGCGTAAAGGGCGGAACGGGCGGGCGGACTTCGGGGGAAGCGGACATGGGGTTGCTCCTTTCTGGGTTCTGGCTGCGAACGAACGCAGCCGGTTCGGATTCGCTGCGTCGGCTACCGCGATACGGTATCGAGCAGCAGTTCGGCCGTCGCGCGCGCATCGCGCGCGGCGTTTGCATCGCCGCTGACGAGCGCCACGCCGATCGCGCCGTCGATCAGCACGAGCCACTGACGCGCGATGCGCGCGAGCCCGCGGCGCTCGATTCCCGTTTCGGCGGCATACGCGTCGAGCCGCTCGCGCACGAATGCCAGCAGGCGCGCCTTGTGCATGCGCGCGACGACGCGCACGGGATCGTCGGCGTCGGGTATCTCGCCCGACGCGTTCAGGAACGCGCAGCCGTGAAAGTCCGGCTGCCCGAACCAGTCGCGCAGCACATCGAACATGCCGAGCAACTGTACGCGCGGCGCGTTGCCGCGCGCCTGCGTTGCGTCGACGAACCAGCGCATCCAGCGCTCGTCGCGACGTTCGAGCGCGGCTACCACCAGCGCCTCTTTCGATTCGAAATGCGAATAAAAGCTCTTCCGTGCCGCGCCGGATCGCTTGACGATCGCATCGACGCCCGTTGCATGGATGCCGCCCGAATAGATCAGCGCTTCGGCCGCATCGAGCAGCCGGTCGCGAACGCCAGGTTCGCCGGAGGGGTCGTGATGTGTGTTCATGGGTTTACGGTAGAACGATCGTTCTCCATCGTCAACACCCGCGTGAAAAAGCCCTGCCGGCGAGAGGGCTGAATCGCGGCCTGGCCGCGCGACGCGGCCCGCCGCGTTTACGACATTTTTTCTTGAAGCGGATGCGCGACGCTCACTACACTTCGGTCACCCTGTCTGGGCGAAAGGACATCATGCAGCGACCGGAATCCGCGCGCCCCGCGCGCGCCTATGCGGCTTATGCGAAGCGGCTCGACGGCCGCGTCGTCGTGCGGCGCTTCGACCCGCGCAGCGATTCGTACGACGCGCTGACCGCGCTGCTGCATCGCGCGTTCGCGCCGCTCGGCGCGTTGGGCTTCAACTGCCCGTGCGTCGATCAGCCGGTATCGGCGACGCGCGAACGCGTGCTCGCCAGCGAGTGCTTCGTCGCGCTCGGCAACGCGCATCTGGTCGCGACGATGACGATGCTGTCGCACGATCCCGATTCCCGCTGCGATCCGTATCGCAGCCGGCGCGTCGCGACGCTCGGCCAACTGGCCGTCGACCCTGTCTGGCAGGATCGCGGCATCGGCCGCTCGCTGCTCGCGTTCGCGCAACGGCGGGCCGCCGCGCGCGGCGCGACGCATCTCGCGCTCGACGCGCCGTACACGGCGGTCCGGCTCGTCGACTTCTATCGCCGCGAAGGATTCCAGCCGGTCGACGTGATGCGCTTTCCGGGACACAACTACGACAGCACGATCCTGTGCAAAGCCGTCAGCCTCGCGAACGACCGCATGCGTGTCTGCGACACGATGCAGATCGACGTCGCGCGGCAAGCCGGTACGGCGTCATGAAACACGAGGTGCCGAAGCGCGATGACGGCGACGATCGCGCACGGCTCGACGTCCGGCATGCACGCGTGCGTGCGGCGCTGCGGCTGCGCGGCGTGATCAAGCTGACGCTCATCACGATCGCGGTTGCGCACGCACTGACGTTCGCGTTCGAAAGCCTGCTGGTCGCGGCCGGTTTCGCGCCGGACGCGGCGACGTTGCTGCTGTTCCGCTTCGTGACGTGCGCGCTCGTCAGCTTCTGGCTGCAGGCGGATGCGTTACGCGCATATCGGTACGCGGCGCAACACGGGTTCGTCACGGTTCCCGGCCCGCACGGCGATGCGGTCGACGTTGCGCCGCAGTGCCCGAAACGGTGGCTCGTCGTGTTGAGTCTTCAGCTCGAACCGCGAGGGTTGAACGGTGACCGAATCAAGTAGCGGCCTGCGCACCGGTCGATGCCGATTGCATCGCGCATGAGTGAGTCGCAACGACGCTCGCGGACTCACGGTTGAAGTCCCGGTTCGGCGCGGCATCGCATCCGGCGTGCAGCGAACGATCGCGCGGCAAGCGAAGCATGGAGGTGTATGGAAGGGGAACAGCAGGTGCCGAATGGCGTGATGCGGGGAAGCGACGCGGCTGCCGACAGGTGAAGCGAACATGCGATTGCAAGTCACCGATGCGCGATCGTGCCGCGATCGAGCGCGCAAACACAGCTCCCGAATAATCTCACCTTAAGCCCGGATTCGCGCGTTCCGGCCTCGAAAACGCAGAGGTAAGCGAAAGCGGGGCAGGCGGCGAACACGCCGCGCTGCCCCTGCGGCACTCAGGCCGTCCAGTCGAGAATCACCTTGCCGCTTTCGCCGGACAGCATCGCGGCGAAGCCTTGCTCGTAATCGTCGGCCGCAAAGCGATGCGTGATGATCGGCGACAGGTCGAGGCCGCTTTGCAGCATCGCGACCATCTTGTACCAGGTCTCGAACATCTCGCGACCGTAGATGCCCTTGATCTCGAGCCCCTTGAAGATCACCTGGTTCCAGTCGATCGCCGTCTGCGCGGGCGGAATGCCGAGCAGCGCGACCTTGCCGCCGTGGTTCATCGCCTCGAGCATGCTCGTGAACGCGCTCGGCACACCCGACATCTCGAGACCGACGTCGAAGCCTTCGGTCATGTGCAGGTCGGCCATCACGTCGCGCAGCGACTCGCGTGCGACGTTGACCGCGCGCGTCGCGCCCATCTTGCGCGCGAGCTCCAGCCGGTAGTCGTTGATGTCGGTGATGACGACATTGCGCGCGCCGACGTGCTTCGCGATCGCGACGGCCATGATGCCGATCGGGCCCGCGCCGGTGATCAGCACGTCTTCGCCGACGAGGTTGAACGACAGCGCCGTGTGCGTCGCGTTGCCGAACGGATCGAAGATCGACGCGAGATCGTCGGAGATCTCGGGCGGAATCTTGAACGCGTTGAACGCCGGAATCGCCAGATACTCGGCGAACGCGCCTTCGCGGTTCACGCCGACGCCGACCGTGTTGCGGCACAGATGCCGGCGCCCCGCGCGACAGTTGCGGCAGAAACCGCACGTGATGTGACCTTCGCCGGACACGCGATCGCCGATCGCGAAGCCGCGCACTTCCTGCCCCATCTCGACGATCTCGCCGACATATTCGTGACCGACGTGCATCGGCACGGGGATCGTCTTCTGCGCCCAGTCGTCCCACTTCCAGATATGGATGTCGGTGCCGCAGATCGCCGTGCGGCGGATCTTGATCAGCACGTCGTTGTGTCCGACCTCGGGACGCTTCACGCGCGTAAGCGTGAGGCCGGGGCCGCGTTCGAGCTTTGCCAGTGCTTTCATGGTCGCGCCTCCGTCAGATGATGCCGAGCGACTTGCCGACGCGCACGAACGCGGCGACCGTCTGGTCGATCTGTTCTGGCGTATGTGCGGCGCTCATCTGCGTGCGGATGCGCGCACGTCCGCGCGGCACGACGGGGAACGAGAAACCGATCACGTACACGCCTTCGCCGAGCAGCTGGTCGGCCATGTTCGTCGCGAGCTGCGCGTCGCCAAGCATCACCGGGATGATCGGATGGGCGCCGGGCACGAGCGTGAAGCCGGCATCGGTCATCTGCTCGCGGAAACGCGCGCCGTTCTCGCGCACGCGCTCGCGCAGCTTCGCGCCTTCGTCGCTGCCGAGCAATTCCAGCACCTTCAGCGATGCCGCGGCGATGCTCGGCGTGAGCGTGTTCGAAAACAGATACGGACGCGAGCGCTGGCGCAGCAGTTCGATCACCTCGCGACGCGCGGCGACATAGCCGCCCGATGCGCCGCCGAGTGCCTTGCCGAGCGTGCCGGTAATGATGTCGACGCGGCCTTCGACGCCGCAGTGCTCGGGCGTGCCGCGGCCGTGCGCGCCGATGAAGCCGACCGCGTGCGAATCGTCGACCATCACGAGCGCGCCGTAGCGCTCGGCGAGATCGCAGATGCCCTTCAGGTCGGCGATGATGCCGTCCATCGAAAACACGCCGTCGGTCGCGATCAGCTTGTGGCGCGCGCCTGCCGCATCGGCTTCCTTGAGCTTCGCCTCGAGGTCGGACAGGTCGTTGTTCCGGTAGCGGAAGCGCTTCGCCTTGCACAGGCGGATGCCGTCGATGATGCTCGCGTGGTTCAGTTCGTCGCTGATCACCGCGTCGTTCTCGTCGAGCAGCGTCTCGAACAACCCGCCGTTCGCGTCGAAGCAGCTCGAATAGAGAATGCTGTCCTCGGTGCCGAGAAACGCGGCCAGCGCGCTTTCCAGTTGCTTGTGCACGGTTTGCGTGCCGCAGATGAAACGCACCGATGCCATGCCGAAGCCATCCTGGTCGAGGCCGGCCTTCGCCGCATCGATCAGGCGCGGATCGTTCGCCAGACCCAGATAGTTGTTCGCGCAGAAATTGAGCACGCCGGCACCGCCGGCGAGCCGCACGGCCGCCGCCTGGGGACTCGCGATCTCGCGCTCGGTCTTGTAAAAACCGTCCGCGCGGATCTGGTCGAGCGTCCCGCGCACCTGGGCGAGAAAGGCATCACGCATCGCAAAGCTCCTGACAGGGATTCGCATTCCGCAGCGCCCCGCTCGTGGCGGCGGCGCAACGGCCTGCTACTGTTATAGTCGGTCGTTCGGTTGACCGCATTTATCCGATATTCCGAACTATAATTCGAAATACCGAACAACTCTAAGCGAACGGAATCCAAATGGCAAGTTCCTCCGGATCGCGGCGCACGGCTGCCGGCGCCGCACCGCAACCGCCGGCCGCGACACCGCCGCGTGTCGGCGAGCAAATCCAGCGGCTGCGCAACGAGCGCAAGCTGACGCTCGACGACCTGTCGCGCGCGGCCGGCGTATCGAAATCGATGCTCTCCGAGATCGAACGCGACAAGGCCAACCCGACGATCGCCGTCGCGTGGCGGCTGACGAACGCGCTCGGCATCACGCTCGACGAGCTGTTCTCGCAGCCGAAGGCGCCCGAGACGATCCGCGTGGACGGCCCGCACGACATTCCGACGCTTGCCGGCCACGACGGCCGGTACCAGTTGCGCGTATGGGGCCCGATCGACCTCGCCGGCAAGTTCGAGTGGTACGAGCTGACGCTGCCGGGCGGCGGCGCACTGGTCTCGAACGCGCACGAACCCGGCACGCGCGAGCACCTGACCGTGCTGCACGGTGCGATGGAGATCGAAGCCGCGGCGGCAAGCCGGCGCCTGAAGGCCGGCGACACCGCGCGCTACCCGGCCGACGAGCCGCACGCAATCCGCAATCCCGGCAAGGCCGAGGCGCGGGCACTGCTGATCGTGATACACCGCTGACGGCGCGTATAGCCGGCCAAACGGACAGGTGCGGGGCCAGTTGCGGAAAACACTGTATGTTTGTACAGTATACGGACATTCCGCCATGCACGGGCCGGAGCGGGCGCACCGAGGCGCCCGCTCCGGTCGACAGGAGCCTGCAATGACAGAAGAACAAGATTTGGCCGCGCTCAGCTTCAAGGCTGCCGCGCACGACCTCGAGTTGATCGTTCGCCATGTTGCCGGGCGCTACATCCGTCAGCGCGTCCCGCTGACGTGGCGCCTGCTGCACGCGATCGAAGCCGAAGCACTCGCCGATCTCGGCTTTGCCAGCCGGCACGAGGCCGGCATGCGTCTATTGTTCGAACGGCCGTCGGACATGACGTTTCCCGAAACGGACGATCCGATCGACTTCGGGCGCTCGAATGCGCTGCCTGCCGTCTTTTCGTTCGCGGTTCTCGCGTACGAAGCGGCGGCAACGTCGCATGACACGACGCCTCGCGAGCGCGCTCACCGTCCGTCCAAGGCGTGGGGCGACTGACTGCCGGCCCTGGCCGCCGCACATGGCGGCTCGTCCAGCCTCTTGATGCCCGAGACGTTGCGGAAAGGGCTACCATATACGCAACTAACGGAATAAATAACATGTCCCTTCCCGACACCCCGGCGCGCCCGGAAGAAAAGGATCTGTTCGACCGCGGCGCATCCGACTGGATCGTCTCGCCCGAAGCCGCATTCGACGCGTGGCTCGCCATGCAGGACTATCGCCGCTCGTCGGCCGACGTCTATCGTGCGCAATGGGGCGCGTTTCTCACGTGGATGCGTGCTCATCAGAAAAATCTGGCCACGGTCGATACCGCAACCATCGCGAACTTCGTCGGCGAGTTACCGATCCGGAAAACCCAGCGAATGCGCTATCTGCGGCTGATCGAACGCGTGCTCGACCACATTCGGCGCACCGAATACGCATCGACCAACCCGGCCCGTTTCATTGCTCAGGATGGCGAAGCGAACTGGCGCAAGGCACGCGACAACGAACCGACCGGTTTCCTGACGCCGGCCGAGCGCGCCACGTTGCTCGCCTATCTGTTTTCGCCGATCGGCGTATCGGGTTCCGCGTACTGGAAAGAGCGGCGCGACCGCGCGCTCGTCGCCGCGTTCCTGGGTGCGGGCATTAAAACCGGTGAAGCACGCGCGCTTACGATTAGTTGCATCAACACGAGCGGCACGTCGCTGCAGATTCAGTCGACGCATCCGGATTACGCGCGCGAAACCCATCTGGCATCGTTCGCGATCGCGCTGCTCGAAGCCTGGCTCACGGAGCGCAAGCGCCAGGAAATTCCGGGGGAGCTCGTGTTCCCGGCATCGCATGCCGGGCGGCCGATGCACAAGGCGACGATGCTGCGCGCCATCGACGCGATCGTCGAATCGGCCGGGCTCACGTCGTCGCGCACCGCGCGCGCGAGCCCGCAAACGCTGCGCAATACCTACGCGGCCGAACTGTTCGAACACGACGCGCCACCCGAACGGGTCGGCAAATGGCTGGGCTTCATGCGGCCGATCTCGTCGAACCGCCTGCATCGCGCATGGAAAAACTGGCGCGATGGCCTGGCCGACGGTGACGCGTCCGACAGTGACGAAACTCACTGATCCTGAAGCGGCCGCTCACGCGAAGCGATCCGTGAGCGGCCTTGCGTGGCGCAGCCTCACCGTTTCACAGCTCCCGAAAAACCTCACCTCAAGCTCCCCGGATCGTCTCACCTGTGCGGTGCTGCCAATTCCTGGGTCACGTGTGCGCAAAGCGCGCGACGGCTTCGAATCGGGACGGCCATGCGCCCGAAGCATGCTCGCACTCGGGGCACACCACTTCAAAACCCTCTTCATCGTGTGACAGTTCCGGCTCGCCATCGCAATGCGGGCACTGAGTCGGCACCGGGGTCTCGTGATCCAGCGAGGTACCGATCGCGGAAAACGCTTCCGCATCCAGTTGCCCGGCATCGGCCAGGCGCCGGATCAGCTCGGCAATTTCCGGATTCATTCCGCGGCTCGCGCGCAGCGAACTCACGTCGCGCGTCGCACGTTCCAGTTCATCGCTCTGGGTACGCAACTGTTCTTCGAGCCGGTCGGCGCGAGCCTTGGACGAACTCAATTGCTGCAGGAAATCGAATTCCTTGCGCTGAACGTCGCGCAAACCGCTTTGATAAGTCGACGCCATGCTCCGCAACGAGTCCAGCTCGACCAGCATCGGCTTGACGCGGCGTTCGGCTTCGGCCACCGCGTCCTTGATCTGCTGCGCGTAGTGCTCGGTGCGCTGCTGCAGTTCGGCTTGCAGCGCGTCGATGCGGTCGCGCAGCGTGGCGTTCTGCGCCTGTTCGGCGTCGATGCGACCGGCGGCCGCGGCCAGCTCCTTCTCCAGTCGCGCGACTGTGGTGAGCAACGTCGCTTCGCTTGCCGAACCGTGCGTCGTTTGTGACGCGAGCTGAACCTCGAGCTCGGTCACGCGGGCCTGCAATTGTTCGTTTCTCGCTTCGCCGCGAGCGAGCGCGCCTTCGAGCGTCTCCTGGCGGACGATTGCGTCGCGCAACCGTTGTTCGGCGTCGGCAATGCCGGCGCGAGCTTGCTCGCGGTCGCCGTCGAGACTATCGCGCGCCGCTTTCAACGCCTCTTCATAGAGTGCACCGAGCAACGCACCGGCCTTTTCCTCGACGGCCTTCGGGATCGCCGCGCCGTCGAGCCTGACTTTGGAGGCGGAACGGATGCGCTCCCAGAAGTGGTCGATGTCTTTCGGGATGTCGCTGGCGCTGCCGGTTTGGGTGAGATCGCGGACGTTGGCGGCCGACGGCCGGATGCCGAGATCGAAGAACAGGCGCTTGCACGCATGCAGCGACAATTCCTGGCGCCGTGCACCGTTTGCACGCAGCGATTCCAGTTCATCCCGAATGACTTGGCGCATTTCGTCCAGGGTCATGACAGAGCTCACAGGCATTGAAATGTGGCAATCATAACGAAATACGTATTTCTTGATACCTATTTCGAAGAGGCGTGGTGAATTTACGTCGCTTTGCACAGAAATCGGGGCTGTGAGCCAATCCGGCCGAAGGTGGTCCGGGATTCCGTGAAACAAAGCGAAGAAAATCAGCCAAGTCCTTGTAGTACAAGCATTTTCCAGCAGGTCCCGAAATCCGGCATTTGTTTCACATGCCAAACGATCCGATTGCCTGTGGGTGTTCAGGGTTTGGGGTGTCTGTGGAAAACTCGTCAACCGATGTCTTGAGAGTATTAGAAGTAAACACCCTTGAACCCTTAGTTAAAAACGTTAACGCCACGGCACAGCCTTATGGAACAAGGCTTTCCGGCCGACAAGGTGAAGTTTTACGGGAGCCAAGGTGATCTTCTGCGGGAGCTGACGTGATGGGGTTCAGGGAGCAGCGTGAGCCGTTGCAGGAAAGGTCGTGAGCGGATTCGGGAGCACAGTGAAACACGAGATTTCCCAAAGGTGAGGTTTTTCGGGGCCTCACAGCCACAGAACCCGCGCAGTGCCTGACTGCACAGTTTTCTGCCTGTGCAGACATAGGTGAGAATTTGCGGGACCGTCTTCGCGCCCCGATTCTGCCCATCTTTTAAGCAGTTTGGGCGAAAGGTGAGGTTTCACGGGACTCCAAGGGAATTTGGTGTGAGGCTTTCCGGGAAACGAACGCCATTTTGCACAGCAAAAGTGCTCTCGGGGGCCTGTGGTGCCCCAAAGGTGAGGCTTTTCGGGAGGGAAATCGGGGTTTTCCTGCCCAGATCCCGTTGAGGTGAGCTTTTTCGGGGCATGGATCACAGGCTGTGATGCCGGTCACAGGTGAGAGTTTTCGGGAATGGTCTTTGCTTAAGAAATAGTCAAAGGTGAGGCTTTTCGGGACCTGTGAGCGGCCGAATTCGCCGAAAAGCCCGCCAGGACTGGAAGAAAACTCGTTTTTGCTGTGCCCCTTTTTGGCACAGGTGAGATTTTTCGGGGGCTGACACAGGGTCGTCGTATGAGGGATCCCCGTCGAAAGGTGAGGTTTTTCGGGGGCAGCCTGCAGGGCACAGCCAAATGCTTTCCGGACGTAAGTATCGGAAGGCATTGAGATTTTTGATACCGCGGCAGTTACGGTGAGGTTTTTCGGGAGCCATTCCCGTGCCCGTTGCTGTGCCGCCTTTTTTCAATAAGGTGAGGTTTTTCGGGAGGTGCTGGCAGTCAATCCCGCGCGCGTCGGGCATTCTTCGGCATTCGAACGAATGAACAAGCTGTGCTCAAGGTGAGTATTTTCGGGACCTGACACGGTTTGTGCGCTGTACAATGCGCGCCCGGGCTGGCAAAGCAGGCTCGATCGGGTTACGCAGGCCGGTTTCGAAGGTGTCTTTCCTGAGACCGGACCCGATCGCGATCTCCCGGCGAGCCGTGCCTGTACATGCATACAGGCCGATGCGGGGCGACGGGGGAGGCGCGGCGAGGTGCGATCGCGACCCTGTGCCGGACTCACGGCTGCGCAGTCGCAAAATTACGACAAATCGAAAGGTGAGCCGATACGGGAGCGAGTTTCGCACGTGTCATGCACAGGTGAAATTCTGTGAATCGGCGCATCCCGCGGCACGTCTGGAAGAGTCCGGAACGCTGCAATTCCGGACCGGTGAGCGTTTTCGGGAGCCGCTGGGGTGAGTACCGTTTTGCACGCGCGCTTCACCGGCTATGGTGAGCATGTCGTTCTGGACGCACATCACCGCAGGCGCTATCCTTCCGGAAAACTTCTCCTCCGACCCGACGTATGGCCACGACGAAGCGCGCCAAGAAAACCGATGTGGATGTGGTGAGTGCCAGTTCAGCCGAATTGCGTAAGGCCGTCGAGGCGATCGCAATTCAGCCGAAGAGCGGCAAGATCACGCTCCTCACTCGCAAGCTGTTCAATGTCCTGCTGGCCGTGGCGCAGCAGGCCGACGACTCGGGCGATACGTATCGCGCGCTGCTGTCGGATATCGTCGCCAACTCCGCCTTCGATTCGAACGACACCGCGCTGGTGAAGGAACACCTGCGCCGCATGGTGTCGGTGCAGGTCGAATGGAGCACGGGGACGTCGAGCCAGAAGCCGGGCCGCAAGTGGGGGATCTCGACGCTGATCGCCGACGCGGAAATTCTCGAGGATCCGACAACCCGCCGCGTGTGGGTCGAATTCTCGTTCGCGCCGAAGATCAAGAAGAAGCTGCTCGACCCGGTCCAGTATGCGCGCCTGAGCCTGCAGTTCCAGAGCCAGTTGCGCAGCAGCGCCGGTCTGGCGCTGTACGAAATCTGCGTGCGCTATCTGACGAACCCGAGCCACCTGACGATGCGCGAGCCGTGGGAATGGTGGCGGCCGATCCTGTCGGGCACGCCCGACACGGAAGCCGGCGACGAGGCGAAGCGCGAGTACAAGTACTTCAAGCGCGACTATCTGCGTCCCGCGATCGCGGAGGTCAACGCGGTCACCAACATCTTCGTCGAGCTGATCGAGCACCGTGAAGGGCGCCGGGTCGCGGAGATCCAGTTCCGCGTGACCGAGCGCAAGCAGCCGATGCTCGCGCTCGACGAACACCCGAACGTGTTCGACAGCACGCTGGTCGACCGGATGGTGAAGCTCGGGATCCCGCTGAAGGAAGCGCAGACGCTCTATGCGGACAGCGAGGAGAACCGGATTCGTGCCGCGCTGCAGATGACCGAGCAGCGGATGCGCAGCACGACGCTGCCGCCGGTGCGCAGTGCGCCGGCGTTGTTCAAGGATGCACTGAAGAAGGGTTATGCGCCCCCGGTCGAGTCGGTCGACGCGCTGCCTGCCGGCACGCCGTCCGCGAAGGTTGCGGCAGCCCAGCCGGACGATCTGAAGGCGCGTCTGCTGAGCGAGTTCGCGGCGTTCCGCCGCAAGGAAGCGAAGGTGCTGTACGAAGAGCAGGGCGACGCAGAGCGCGATGTGGCGCGCGAGTCGTTCGAGTCGGAGGCACTGCCGACGATGGGCACGCATCTGCGCGACGACTGGCGCAAGCGCGGCCTCGATTCCAAGCTGGCCGAGACGGCCTTTTTCGACTGGCTGGCCCAGAAGACCTGGGGCGAGCCGACGGACGGCGACCTGCTGTCGTTCACGCTGAACCAGTCGCGGGCCGCCTGAGGCCCGCTCAGGCCCGCTGACGGGCCGCCGCCGGCCCCCGCCCCTCAGTCGGGCGGGCCCGGCGTCCTCACCAGGCCCTGCCGGCCGCTCCCATCACTCCGACAACAGCATCCGCTCGAGCTGCTCGAGGATCGCGTCGCGCTTGTCCTTCGGGAGGCCGCGCAGACGCAATTCGATGCGGTCTTCGCCATACGACTTCAGGTCGCCGACCGACTTGCCGCCGAGCTTGATCTCGAGACGCTGCGCATAGCGCTGACGGCCCGCGACCTTTGGCGTTTCCTGCGCCGCGACGCGGCCCTTGACGATGTCCGATACCTGGCGCGTGCTGAGATCGTCCGACACGATCTTGTTGATCAGCCGCAGCGTGGCCTCGGTGCCGCGCGCATTGTGATAGCGGCCGACCTGATACGCCATGTTCGAACCGAAGCGATCGGGACGCACGACCATTTCCTGCATGATCGCTTCCGGCAGCTTGCCGATCGACAGTGCGACGGCCACCGTCGACTCGTCGAGGCCGAGGTGTTCGGAGAGCTCCTTCTGGCTCTGGAAATGCTTGTCGTCAAGGAAGCGGCGCCACACGACGGCATTGTCGAACACCGTCTGCGAATCGCGCTGGACGTTGAGGTCGTAGCCGAGCTTGTAGCTCTGGATACCGATCGGCACGTCGATCACGATCGCCTTGACCGTTTCCTTGTTCGCTTCCTTCAGCGCCCGCACGCGGCGGCCACCATCGCTCACGAAATACGTGCCCGGGTTGTCGTAATCGGGAATCACGTGGATCGCCTGCTGCTGCCCCTGCTTCGCGAGGTTGACCGCGAGCTCGGCAATCGACGACTTCAGATAGAAGTGCCGCGGATTGAACGGGCTGTGCTTGATCGCCTTCAGCGACAACTCGATCACCTGCCCCGGCGCATAGCGGTTCTCGAGGCGCCACGCGCGATACTGCGGCGATTCGTCGATCGACGGATCGAGCGTGAATTCCGGTGCGGGCGGCGGCGCGATGTCTTTCTTCGCGGATTTGGTCGGCGCCGGGGTGGGTGTCTCGGACTTGACGATGCCGTCAATCGCATTGAGCCGATCCAGCGCGGTGCGCTTCTCGCTCGTCGTGATATCCGGGCGCGCTTGGAATCCTTTGGCAAATTGGGAAGGTTTCATGTGACTCCTTTGTGCGCATAAAGTCAGGGCAGCATGGCGACGATTTCGTCGGCGCATGCGCGAATTTCGGCAGCGGCCAGCTTGCCGCCACGATCGTTCATCTGCAGCACGGTCTGACCGAGCGCCATCGCCTGCTTGTACGCTTCCCGGGTCGGGATCTGCGTTTTCAGCAACGGGAAGCCGAGTTCCTCGAGCGCGCGCTTGAGCTCGCGGGTCAGCATGCGCTTCTCTTCGGTCTTGTTCAGCAGGAAGACGGCGCGGAGGTCTTCGTTCATGACCTGCGCCTGCTGGATCAGCTTGACCAGCCCGACGCTCGACCAGTAATCGGCCGGCGACGATGAAGTCGGGATCACGGCAATCGATGCGGCCAGCAGGACGACGCCGGATACCTTCTCGGTGATCGACGGCGGGCAGTCCACGACGATGATGTCGTAGTCGTTGATGAATTTCTTGATCTCGCGATGGATCTGGCCGTCGGCTTCAGCAAGATTGACGACCGGAAACGGAATGCCGTTGTCGCTGTCGCCGGATGCGCTCGACCAGTGAACCAGCGTGTTTTGACGGTCGGCGTCGATGACGAGGATGCGCTTCCCTTTTTCGTGGAACGCGGCGCCGAGGTGCATGGCAATCGTGCTTTTGCCGACGCCACCTTTTTGTTGAGTGACTGCAATGATTTCCGCGGCCAATTTTCACTCCTATTTTGGTCGTTGGAATTCTACAGGACGATATTTATATTTCAATGAAATTGTCGTTCGACAACTACGCGCTAGCCATTCGGCTATCGGTTTATGCGCATAAACGAGCCGGTGGAGATCGGCGGCTTGATGGTGTGGTGGATGCCTGCTGCGTGATGTCGAGGAGCGACTTGATGGTTGTGTCGTCACGAGCCGCATCGCCGGTGTGAGCCGTGGGGCTGCTGCGATATCGCGATGCGCTGCCCTTTCGCTGGATTGGGCGCCATCGTACATCGAGGCCGCAGAGTTTGTGCGCATAAACTCTGCGGAGACCGAGGCAGGTTCGCCGCACGGCTAGACAGCCGGGCATTTCCGAGCATGGGTTGTGATCTGTATGCGCTGGACAGATGCGCAACTTCGAGGTGTGCGACCGGACCCGCGTGTCTCGGCGCAACGGGCTGTCCGGGCGCCACGTTTATGCGCATAAACCGAGGACGATGGGCGGCGAGCGGTGGAGGATTACGTGCCGGCCTCGCCTGAATTCGGTACGCAGTGATGCACCGGCGAGGTGGCATATCGGCGCATATCAACGCAGCGATCGCCCCGGCGTTATGTTGTCATCGCGTGTCGGCATCTCGCTGCGCCATGAATCCCGGGGCACCTCCCCCAACGATCGCAGGCTTTATGCGCATAAACCAATCGACTTGCCACGCTATCGGCTGGGTCTCTTGCCGCAAAGGCGTCCGTCGTGATGCCTTGGCTCGGAGAGCCTGATTCCTCCTCCCGCGATAGAGTCCTCTCCAACTTTATGCGCATAAACGCGTCGCTTCCTTGAAGCGCATCTCCGACGGCACTCCCCTCTCAGCCTCATCCCCCTGCTACTGCGAAGCATCGATTCGCACCCGATCTCGCATCGACCGCCGCGCCCGAACCCCCCGATGCGGACTGGCTACAATACAGGGCTCAACTATCCAGGCCTGAATGATGATCACGATCTACCACAACCCCCGATGCTCGAAGTCGCGCGAGACGCTTGCGTTGGTCGAGTCGCTGAATACCGCTGGCACGCCGTTGAATGTCGTCGAGTACCTGAAGACGCCGCCGACGGTCGACGAATTGGAAACGCTGCATCGGCAGCTCGGCCGTCCGGTTCGCGACATGCTGCGCGACGGCGAGGAACCGTACAAGACGCTGGATCTGGCCCGTGGGGATCTGACCGATGCGCAGGCCTATGCGGCGATTGCCGCTCATCCGGTTCTGCTGCAGCGCCCGATCGTCGTGTATCGCGGCAAGGCCGCCATCGGTCGGCCGCCCGAATCGGTGCAGGCGCTGTTCGAATAATTATTGCCCCGCGTATTTTTCTTATTGCATCAACCCGGCGCACGCATTGGTATTCGAAGTCGACGCGTTCGCCGGGCAGCACATCACTCACCGCCGCGGTGATAGCGGCAACGCGAGCCGAGGCTAGCCTTCCCCGGGCGCAGCGCCGTCATCGTCCGGCACCCGCCCCGCCGCCGCCTTCGCGGCCGTCCGCAACAGCGAAATCTGCCCGCGATAGGCTCTGCATCCGCTGCAGGTCGGCAGGTGCACGCGCACCTGCAGGCGCTCGTGCAGTGTCAGATGCCGGTCGAGCGCATCCGACAGCAGTCGCGTCACGTCAGTACATTTCCCCGGCAGCATCTTCGGTCGTCAGTCCTTTTTCGCTCAGGCAGGTTCGCAGGCGCGTGCGCGCCCGATACAGCAGCACACTGCAATGATTCGTCGTCAGCGTCAATTCGCTGCAGATGTCCGAAATCTCGACATCGAGGAATTCGCGCATCATGAATACGCGTCCGATCTGTTCCGGGAGGTGATCGAGGCAGGCCTGGAACAGCGTCCAAAATTGCTGCTGCTGCAACAGCGTCTCGGGCCGCGGCCACGGTCGCGGCTTCGCATGCGCGGCCCAGTGCCCGTTTTCCTTGAACAGCTCGCGATCGAGCACGGATTCGCCGTCGAGTTCCGCATCGAGCGCGGACAGGCTCACCGTCCGCTGCCGCGCGCGCAGCACATCGATCAGCTTGTTGCGCAGGATGCCGAACACCCAGGTCTTGTGGGCCGACAGCCCCGCGAAATCGCCCGAGTGCGACCATGCGGCGGCCAGCGCTTCCTGCACGGCGTCTTCGGCCGCGTCGGTATCGCGGAGCTGGAGTCGCGCGAAGCGCAGCAGGTCGCGCCGCAGTTGCGTGAGATAGGCGGGGTCGTCGTAGGTGGACGGCATGTCTGGGTTGCGGTGTCTCGAAGCAATCGCGCTTGGCGTCACGGAGCGGGCGCGTCGCGGTGCCAGCAGCTTACTGGGCGCGGTGCCGGCCTGCAACGATGTTCCGTCACGAATTCACGAAACCGGCCGGCGCGCTGCGCTATGCTTGCCGAAACCCGGCTCGCGCGTCGGCGGCGACGCGCGGCGGGCAATTTGTAACGTCAGAACATAACGGTCGAGTTATCCACAATTTCTGTGGAAAACCTTGTGGAAAGTCGGCCGGCCGGCCCCGTGGGGCGGTTCGCGGGCTGGCTTGCCTATAAACAGACCTTTGTCGCCTGTTCGGAAGCAATCGATCCGATTCCTCACACACCGGAAGGAGAATGCCATGTCCTATCGTATTGCGGTCGTCGTCGGCAGCCTGCGCCGCGCTTCGTGGAACCGCGCGCTCGCGCACGCCGTGATCTCGCTCGCCCCCAACGATTTTTCGTTCGAATTCGTCGAGATCGGCGAACTGCCGCTGTACAGCCAGGACTATGACGCGGATTTCCCGGAAGTCGCGAAGCGCTTCAAGCAGTCGATCGAGGCCGCCGACGCGTTGCTGTTCGTCACGCCCGAGTACAACCGGTCGATTCCGGGCGTGCTGAAGAATGCGCTCGACTGGGGCTCGCGCCCGTGGGGTTCCAACTCGTGGTCGGGCAAGCCGGGCGCGGTGCTCGGCACGTCGCCGGGCGCCACGGGCACCGCGCTCGCGCAGCAGCACCTGCGCAACGTGCTCGCGTACCTCGACGTGAAGACGCTCGGGCAGCCCGAGATGTTCATCAAGCACGACCCGGCGCGCATCGACGACCAGGGCCAGATCGTCAGCGAGGACACCCGCAAGTTCCTGCAGGGCTTCGTCGATCGCTACGCGGGCTGGGTGCGCCTGCTGATTTCGGCCTGATCGTCACGCCCGTTTACGCAGCCGGCGCCGGCCCGCACGCAGCGGGTCACGTGCCGGCGTGCCGCGCGTCGCGCGCTTCGCGGACGCCCAGCAGGATCTCGTCGAGCAGCGCGATGTCGAACGGCTTCGACAGCACGCGGACGTTGACGGTGCGCGTGCGGTCGAGCTCCTCCGCGTAACCCGTGACGAGAATCACGGGCAGCTTCCCCGGCCGCTTCTCGACCGCTTCGGCGAGGTCGATGCCGTTCAGGCGGCCCGGCATGTGGATATCCGAAATCACGAGGTCGAACGCGTCGTTCGCGGCCGCCCCTTCGATCAGGCGCAACGCGTCGTCGGCGGTGGGTGCATAGGTCACGCGGTGCCCGAGCAGCGACAGCAGCGCTTCCGTGCCGGCCGCGACTTCGCTGTTGTCCTCGACGAGCAGCACGTGCAGGCCGCCGAGCGCGCCCGCGTCGTGCACGACGGCCGGCGGCCGCGCGACGACATCCTCGGCGCGCGCGCGCGGCAGGTAGAGGCGCACCGACGTGCCGGCGCCCACCGCGCTGTCGATCGTCGCGAGGCCGCCCGAGCGTTCGCAGAACGCGAACACCTGGGGCAGGCCGAGCCCCGTCCCCATCCCCTGCGACTTCGTCGTGAACAGCGGTTCGAACGCGCGCGCGAGCACGTCGGGCGCCATGCCCGAACCCGTGTCGTCGAGCGAGATCTGCACGAAATCGCCGGTCAGCGGAAAGCCGTCCTCGCGGCGCAGCGTCACATTGCGCGCGCCGACCGTGAAGCGGCCGCCGACGGGCATCGCGTCGCGCGCGTTGACCGCGAGGTTGATCACCGCGAGCTCGAGTTCCGCGACGTCGACGCGGATCGGCCAGACGCCGGGCTCGATCGCGACGACCAGCGACGATTTCGAACCGAGCGACGTCTTCAGCAGTTCGCGGCACGTGCCGACCCATTGCCCGACGTCGATCGTCTCGTTGTGCAGCGGCTGCTTGCGCGCGACGCCGAGGAGCTGGCGCGTGAGCGACTGCCCGTTCTTCAGCGCGCGTTCGATCGCGCCGAGCTCCTTGTCGAGATGCAGGACTCCGCGCCGCCGCGCGATCTGCACGTTGCTCGAGATGATCATCAGCAGGTTGTTGAAGTCGTGCGCGACGCTGCCGACGAGGTTGCCGAGCGCCTGCATCTTGCGCGACTGCCGGTACGCCGATTCGATCGAGCGACGCATCGACGCTTCGGCCTGCCAGCGGTCCCACGCCTCCTCTTCCGCCTTCAGCCGCTTGAGCGACAGCCAGATCACGGACCACAGCGCGACCGACGGCGCGAACATCGAGATGAACAGCACGCTCAGGTGTTCGTACCATTCATGCCAGATCGCCGACGTGCGGTACGCGCACGTCACGTAGACGGGATAGCTGCCGACCTGGCGAAACGCGACGATCTCGCTGCTCGCGCCGTCGTGGCGCACGCGCACGATGCCGGCGCGCGGATCGTTGCGCGCGTCGCCGAACGTGGCCGAGCGATCGGTGTGCGCGAGCGACGGCGGCGGCGGATACGACGCGATCACCGCGCCGTCCGAACGCGCGAGCGCCATCGTCATCGGCGTGCTCGCGCCGCCGAGCAGGTCGCGGTAGAACGCGTTGAAATACGACGACTTCAGCGCGATCGACACCATGCCGGCGAACGACCCGTCGCTATGACGCCGCGCGACGCCCGTGTTGAACACGGGAATGTTCTCGAGCTTGAGCGGCCCCATCATCAGCCGCGAGATGTGTTCGATGACCCTGCCGTCGCGGATGCCGGCGAAGTCGTCGCGGTTCGCGATCGACGCATAGGGCGCCGGATAGTAGAGGCTGTTGGCGAGCAGCATCCCGCTCGCGCCGAAGATCGACACGGCGGCCACCTGCGGATAGCCGCCGCCGATCGTGTTCAGCGCTTCGTGGATGTCGGATTCCTTGCTGCGCACGGTCGCGTCGTCCATGTCCTGCACGAGGTCGACGATGCGCGCATCGAGCGTTTCGCTCAGGTCGAACACCTTGAGCGCGTGCTCCTCGGCGACGCGCACCGTGCGCATCGTCACGTCGCTCGCGGCGGCCTCGCGCGTCGTCAGGTCGTTGTACGCCATCACCATCACGTAGATGCACGGCAGCACGATTGCCGCGACGAGCAGCACGATCAGCGTCACGCGGCGGACCGCGAAATCGTGCTCGGGCGCGCCGGACGCGTAGCTGCCGTCGTCCTGCCAGTCGTCGGCGGGAGCGGGGGCGGGAGCGTGGGAGTCGGCAGGCCGGTTGGACGTCATCGAAGCAGCGGGTGAAGCGGAGGTGCCTGCCATCATAAACGAGTTGCGACGGCCGCCGCGCGGCCCCGCGCGCACGCGATCGTATCGATTCCGGCAAGGAGAAATTGTCAGATTGAAAACGCGACGAATCCGGCAGCGCAAACGTACACAAGGAAAAATTTTGCGTGCTTATCTCGGAAATGGTTGCGCCTGTTTTCGGAATGACGCGTGATCGGACCAATTTTGTTCGAAATGGTGAAAATGGCGAGTTGCATCGCCCCCGGTTTACTCAGAGAATCGCGCCTTGCTTTCCCTATGACAGATATATGCGCCCGCCGGCGTTCGCCGCACGGTGCGTCGCGCACCTGCTCGCGACGCCCGCGCTCGGCCGCAAGGCGGTTGCCCGCGCACGAACGCATGGCAGCCTAAAGAATCGCGCCGCGCGGTCGTTAACGCGAGAGAGACCATTCCGTATACCGCATCGCCCCATGCCTTTGCCGATTGTAATTGCCGACGATTCGCTGCTCGCTCGCAAACTTCTGACAAAGGCGCTGCCGGGAGGTTGGGACGTTGACGTCGCGTATGCAGCGAATGGTCGCGAGGCCTTGGCGCTCTATCGTGACGGCAAAGCTTCCGTGATGTTTCTGGACCTGACGATGCCCGACATGAGCGGATATCAGGTCCTGGAGACACTGCGCCACGAAGATCTGAACACGTTCGTGATCGTGGTATCCGCCGATATCCAGCCGCAGGCGCAAGCACGCGTGCGCGAATTGGGGGCGATCGCATTCGTTGCCAAGCCCGTGACGTCGGAGGCATTGCTGCCCATTCTCAAGGAGTATGGGTTGTATGCCTGAATCGGTGTTCACGGCGGAGCAACGCGACGCGTTGCAGGAGATCGCCAACCTTGCAATGGGCCGCGCCGCCGCGCGGCTTGCGTTGTTGCTCGGGCGCTTCATCGAGTTGTCGGTGCCGCGCGTGCGCGTCGTGAAAGCGGCCGACGCGGGCGATGCGCTGCGCGAGATGACGGGCATTCACGACAACGTGACCGCCGTGCGCCAGGGCTTCCGCTCCGACATCAAGGGCGAGGCGATCGTGCTGTGTCGCACCGCGAGCGTCGCGCGGCTCATGTCGGTCGTCGACCGCACGTTCGGCGACGGCGTATACGGCGGGATGGCGACGCCGGACGAAGTCGTGTTCGACGTTGCAAACGTGCTGATGGGCGCCTGCGTCGCGTCGATCCTCGACGAGCTCGGCCGCAAGCCCGTGTTCTTTCCGCCGGGGCTGCTCGGCGCGAACGTGTCGTTCGACGACGTATTCCAGCCGACCGAGCTGGCATGGAACGTTGCCTTGCTCCTCGAGGTGAACTTCGGGCTCGAGGACCACACGTTCCGGGCTCACTTCGTGATGCTGATGGCCGAGGATTCGCTCCGGCTGATGGGCGACGCGCTCGACGCGTTGCTGTCCGCGCTATGACGGCCGCCACCCCGTCGCTGAGCGACCTCGTGATCGAGCGGGTGGGCTTCGGCCTGTTCGTGCTCGACCGTTCGATGACCGTGCTGATGTGGAACCGCTTCATGCAGGACCACAGCGGCATCCCGGCCGCCGACGTGATCGGCCGCAACCTGTTCGACCGCTTTCCGGACCTGCCGCACGCGTGGCTGTCGCGCAAGCTCGAGAGCGTGTTCCAGCTCGGCAGCTTCGCGTTCAGTTCGTGGGAGCAGCGGCCCTACCTGTTCCGCTTCGAGCACGACCGGCCGATCACCGGCGGCGTCGACTACATGCAGCAGGACTGCACGTTCATGCCACTGACGCGCGGCCGCGACGTCGAGGCCGTGTGCGTGACGATCTCGGACGTCACGCATGTGAGCGTGATGCAGCGCGAGCGCGAGGAAGCGGTGGCGAAGCTGCGCGAACACGCGAATCTCGACGGGCTGACCGGCATCGCGAACCGGCGCTTCTTCGAGGCGCGGCTCGGCGACGAGTTCTCGCGCTGGCAACGCTACGGCGGCGACATGTCGGTGCTGCTGTTCGACCTCGACCACTTCAAGACGATCAACGACCGCTTCGGGCATGCGGCCGGCGACGCGGTGCTGCGCGAGACGGCGCGCCGCGTCGCGTCGATCGTGCGCGCGCAGGATACGTTCGGCCGCTTTGGCGGCGAGGAATTCGCGCTGCTGCTGCCGTGCACGAATCTCGACGAGGCGATGCTGGTGGCCGACAAGGTGCGCGCCGCGATCGGCAGCATGCCGGTCGATGCCGAGGGCGTCAGCGTGCCGGTGACGGCGAGCGTCGGCGGCGCGTGCGCGAAGGCGGGCGCGCCGACCTCCGACGTGCTCGTCAGTGAGGCCGACGCCGCGCTCTATCGCGCGAAGCGGCTCGGGCGCGACCGCTCGGTCGCATACGCGTAGGCGCGCGCCCCGCATCGCGCGGAGCGGGTTCGCCCCGCGCGTGCCGTGCTCAGCTTTTCGCGATGTCGGCCAGTACACCGGCCAGCACGGCCGGCTGCGACACGAACGGCGAATGGCTGCTGTCGAGCTGGTGGACGTGGGTCGGATTGCCGGGCGCGAATGCGTCGGCTTCGTCGATGAAGCGCTGCTGCAGCGCGGGCAGGATCACGCGATCCTGCAGGCACTTGATGTAGTGACGGTCGATCGCGCCCCAGCGTGCGGCGGTCGTCGGGATCGCGGTCGCGAACGGCGCGGCCGGCACGTCGCAGGTCATCAGGTTCGCAACGGCGTCGAAGTCGGCCTGCGGCACGTCGTCATACAGCGCGCGCTTTGCCATCTCGCGATACGCGGTGTCGCCGCTGCGGGGATCGATGCGCAGCGCACCGGTGACGCGCGGGCTCGCCAGCATCAGCGGCCCGAGCAGATCGCCCTGGTTCTCCGGCGCACGCACGTAGTCGAGGCCCGGCACGCCCGACGCGGGCATGAATGCGGCGAGATAGACGATCTTCGCGATCTTTTCCGGCGCGCGCTCGGCGGCCGCCGTGATCGCGAGGCCGCCCATGCTGTGCCCGACGAGCACGACCTTGCCGCGGCCGAGCGCATACGCGTCGTCGACGGCCTGCATCACCTGCGACGCATAGTCGTCGAGCGTCGTGTTCGCGACCGGCGACGGTTCGGCGCCGAAGGCATCCTTGTCCAGCGGCCGTTCGAGGTAGGACGCAGGAAAGCGGGCATTGATGCCGTGCGCGGGCAGGTCGCGCGCAATCGACAGGTAGCCGCGCGCGGCCAGCGCGGCCGCGACGTGCGCGTAGCACCACGCGCCGTGCCAGGCGCCGTGCACGAGCACGAAAACGGGATGGCCGGACTGCGGGGTGGCGGTTACGTTCGTCTCCATGATGTCCGTGTTTTTTTTCGAGAAAGATGTCATCTTAGACGAACCCGCGCGCATCCGAACGCGAACGCGCGGTGCGATTGCGTGGCCGGCCGCGCCCCGTCCCTCTTGTCTCGTGCTGGCCACATTTCGTTCGGATCCGATATGAATTTGAGCCGAAGCGCGCTAATTTGTCGCTTTGCCCGCGATTGCGCCCCATGAACGTCGACTATCTCTTCTACCGGAAGCCGGACAAACCCGGCCCCTATTCGCTCGACGACCTGGGCGATATCGCGCCGCCGATCGGCCCGGGCGACCTGGTGCGCGCGGGCATCGCGCGCGTGTTCGAGCAGATCGACTGGCAGGAATCGCCCGACGTGCCGGGCGCGTGGTTCGGCACGGGCGGCGCGGTATTCCAGTTCACCGCGGAGCCCGACGGCCGCGTGACGAGCTTCATGGGCTCGCGCCTCGAACGCCGCTCGATGATGCAGCTCACCCGCGATATGGGGCTCATTGCGCTCGACCTGCAGCGCGACATCGTCTACGGCTGACGCGCCGCCCGCGCCGCGCGCCGCCTGCCTCGCCGGGCGCAGCGCGTGTGCTCCATCGAACTTCAAAGATTGCTATACTTTCGCCCAATTCCGGCTTCCGGCCGGTAATTTGTGCCTGTCTGCGTCGATCGTTCGCATATCTCGCACGCATCGACACCCTGACCATCCCAGCCGGGCATGGCTTCTTCAATCGCCCCGCGTGGGTGTCTCCGTGGAGCTCGTCTTGGCCGTTTCCCATTCCGTCGTGGACGAACCAGAAACCGACGCCGCTGCCGTCACATCGGGCAGTTCTTTCTATCTTGCGATGCGCATCCTGCCGGCGGTGCAGCGCGACGCGATGTTCCAGGTCTACGCGTTTTGCCGCGCGGTCGACGACATCGCCGACAGCGACCTGCCGCGCGCCGAGCGCACCGCGGGCCTCGATCGCTGGCGCGCGGACATCGACGCGTGTTTCGCGGGCCGCCCGCCGCGCCACCTGGCCGCGCTCGACCGCGAGATCCGCGCGTTCAACCTGCAGCGCGACGATTTCCACGCGATGATCGACGGGATGGCGATGGACGCGGTCGAGGATATCTGCGCGCCCGACGAGCCGACGCTCGACCTCTTCTGCGATCGCGTGGCGAGCGCGGCCGGCCGGCTGTCGGTGAGGATTTTCGGGATGCCGGAAGCCGAAGGGATCAAGTTGTCGCACCACCTCGGCCGCGCGCTGCAACTGACGAACATCCTGCGCGACATCGACGATGACGCGGCGATCAACCGTTGCTACCTGCCGCGCGAGCTGCTCGCGCGCGAAGGCATCGCGATCACCGATCCGGCGACGATCGCACGCGATCCGGCGCTGCCGCGCGTATGCGCGACGCTCGTCGAGCGCGCGCTCGAGCACTTCCGCCAGGCCGACGCGGTGATGGATACCTGCCCGCGTGCGCAGGTGAAGGCGCCGCGCATCATGTCGGGCGCGTATCGCTGCATTCTCGAAGCTGCCGTCGCACGCGGCTTTGCCTTCCCGCGCGCGCCGCTGCGCAAGCCGAAAGCACGCATGCTGATGATCGCCGCGCGCTACGCGCTGTTCTGAGTCGACCGAGTCGATGCCCAGAACCGTCCACGTGATCGGCGCCGGACTCGCGGGCCTGTCGGCCGCGGTCGAGCTGCAACGCCGCGGGCGGCGCATCGTGCTGCACGATGCGCATGCGCACGCGGGCGGCCGCTGTCGCTCATGGTTCGACGGGACGCTGAACACGACGCTCGACAGCGGGCTGCACACGGTCTTTTCGGGGCAGCCCGCGACCCAGCGCTACCTGCGCGCGATCGGCGCGGCCGATCAGCTCGCGGGGCCCGCGCTGCCTGAGTTCCCGGTCGTCGACGTCGCGTCGCAGCAGCGCTGGACGCTGCGCTTCGGCAACGGGCGCTGGCCGTCGTGGCTGTTCGATGCCGCGTCGCGCGCGCCGGGCACGACGCCGCTCGATTACCTCGCGCTGGCCCCGCTCGCGTTCGCGCGCACGGGCCGCTCACTCGCACAGACGATGCGATGCGACGGCGTGCTGTGGGATCGTTGGCTGCGGCCGTATTGCCTCGGTGTGCTGAACGTTGAGCCTCGACACGCGAGCGCGGAGCTCGTGCGCGCGGCGCTGTACGGCACGTTTGCCGCGGGCGGCCCCGGCTGTCGTCCGCTCGTTGCGCGCCACGGGCTCGGCAGCGCGTTCGTCGAACCGACGCTGCGGATGCTGCAGCACGGCGGCGCGCAGATTCGCTTGAACTCGCGGCTCGACGCGTTCGAATTCGGCGCGCACGGCAATGCGGTCGATGCGGTTGCGATCGGCGGCGAGCGCATCGATCTCGCGCCGGGCGACGCGGTCGTGCTGGCCGTGCCGCCCGAGGTCGCGCAGCCGCTCGTGCCCGAACTCACCGCGCCCGATACGTTCAGCGCGGTCGCGACCGCGTATTTCGCGGTCGAACCGCCGGCCGGCGGCCCGCTGCAAACGACCGTCGTCAACGGCGTCGTCGATGCGGTGCGCACCGGCGGCGGCCAGCTCGCGGCGACGATCCGCGACGCGGGCCGCTGGCTCGACATGCCGCGCGACACGCTCGCGCGGCGCATCTGGGAAGACGTCGCGCGCGTGACGGGCGCGACCCCGGAAACCATCCCCGCGTGGCAACTCGTCGTCGAGCCGCGCGCGGGCTTTGCGGCGGTGCCGTCGCAGGAAATGAAACGTCCGGCCGTGCGTACGCGCTGGACCAATCTTGTGTTGGCGGGCGACTGGATTGCCACCGGCTTGCCCGCCACGATCGAGGGCGCGATCCGTTCCGGCCAGCTGGCCGCGGACGTGCTCCAGACACAATAAGAGAGAGGGACCAATGAACGATCTCACCGAAATGGCCACCCTGTCCGCCGGCACCGCGCCGGCCGGCGTCGACGCGGCTGTCGCGCGTGCGACCGACGCGCTGCTGGCCGCGCAGAAAGCGGACGGACACTGGGTCTACGAACTCGAAGCCGATTCGACGATTCCCGCCGAATACGTGCTGCTCGTCCACTATCTCGGCGAGACGCCGAACCTCGAGCTCGAACAGAAGATCGGCCGGTATCTGCGCCGTATCCAGCAGGCGGACGGCGGCTGGCCGCTGTTTACCGACGGCGCGCCGAACATCAGCGCGAGCGTGAAGGCGTATTTCGCGCTGAAGGTGATCGGCGACGACGAGAACGCCGAGCACATGCAGCGCGCGCGCAAGGCCATCCACGCGATGGGCGGCGCCGAGATGTCGAACGTGTTCACGCGTATCCAGCTCGCGCTGTTCGGCGCGATTCCGTGGCGCGCGGTGCCGATGATGCCGGTCGAGATCATGCTGCTGCCGCAGTGGTTCCCGTTCCACCTGTCGAAGGTGTCGTACTGGGCGCGCACCGTGATCGTGCCGCTGCTCGTGCTGAATGCGAAGCGCCCGCTCGCGAAGAACCCGCGCGGCGTGCGCATCGACGAGCTGTTCATCGATCCGCCCGTCAACGCCGGGCTGCTGCCGCGCCAGGGCCACCAGAGCGCCGGCTGGTTCGCGTTCTTCCGCGTGGTCGACCATGCGCTGCGCGCGGTCGACGGCCTGTTCCCGAGCTACACGCGCGAACGCGCGATCCGCCAGGCCGTGTCGTTCGTCGACGAGCGCCTGAACGGCGAAGAGGGCCTCGGCGCGATCTATCCGGCGATGGCCAATTCGGTGATGATGTACGACGTGCTGGGCTACGCGGAAGATCATCCGAACCGCGCGCTCGCACGCAAGTCGGTCGAGAAGCTGCTCGTCGTGCACGAGGACGAAGCGTATTGCCAGCCGTGCCTGTCGCCGGTGTGGGACACGTCGCTCGCGGCGCACGCGCTGCTCGAAACCGGCGATGCGCGCGCCGAGGAAGCCGTGCTGCGCGGCCTCGAATGGCTGCGCCCGCTGCAGATCCTCGACGTGCGCGGCGACTGGATCTCGCGCCGCCCGAACGTGCGGCCCGGCGGCTGGGCATTCCAGTACGCGAACGCGCACTACCCGGACGTCGACGATACGGCCGTGGTCGTGATGGCGATGGACCGCGCACAGAAGCTCAAGCAAACCGACATGTATCGCGAATCGATGGCGCGCGCGCGCGAATGGGTCGTCGGCATGCAGAGCAGCGACGGCGGCTGGGGTGCCTTCGAACCGGAAAACACGCAGTACTACCTGAACAACATCCCGTTCTCCGATCACGGCGCGCTGCTCGATCCGCCGACGTCGGACGTGTCGGGCCGCTGCCTGTCGATGCTGTCGCAGCTCGGCGAGACGGCCGCGAACAGCGAGCCGGCCCGTCGCGCGCTCGACTACATGCTGAAGGAACAGGAACCGGACGGCAGCTGGTACGGCCGCTGGGGGATGAACTACGTGTACGGCACGTGGACCGCGCTGTGCTCGCTGAACGCGGCCGGCCTCGGGCCGGAAGATCCGCGCATGAAGCGCGGCGCGCAGTGGCTGCTGTCGATCCAGAACAAGGACGGCGGCTGGGGCGAGGACGGCGACAGCTACAAGCTCAATTACCGCGGCTTCGAGCAGGCGCCGAGCACGGCGTCGCAGACGGCCTGGGCGCTGCTCGGCCTGATGGCGGCCGGCGAAGTGAACAACCCGGCGGTCGCGCGCGGCGTCGACTACCTGATCGCCGGGCAGAACGACGAGGGCCTGTGGGACGAGACGCGCTTCACGGCGACGGGCTTCCCGCGCGTGTTCTACCTGCGCTACCACGGCTATCGCAAGTTCTTCCCGCTGTGGGCGCTCGCGCGCTACCGCAACCTGAAGCGCGACAACGCGACGCGCGTCACGGTCGGGATGTAACGCATGGGCGCGTCACGGCACAACGGCACATTGCCTGTCATCGCGGTGACGGGGATGGCATTCGAGGCGCGCATCGCGCGCGGTGACGGCGTCGAGGCCGTGTTCGCCGCGCGGGCCGACCGGCTCGAGCGTGCGCTGGCCGACGCGACCGCGCGCGGTTGCGCGGGCATCGTGAGCTTCGGCACGGCGGGCGGGCTCGCGCCCGACCTGGCGCCCGGCGCGCTCGTGATCGCGAATGCGATCGACGGGCCGTTCGGCCGCGTCGAGACCGATGCGGGCTGGAGTGCGCGGCTCGTCGCCGCGCTGCACGACACGCCGGTCTGGGCGCGCGTCACGCGCGGCACGATCGCGGCCGTCGGCGCACCGGTCGTCAGCGAACAGGAAAAGGCGTCGCTGCATCGCGCGAAAGGCGCGCTCGCCGTCGACATGGAGTCGCACATCGCGGCGGCCTTCGCGGCCGCGCGCGGCGTGCCGTTCGCGGTGTGCCGCGCGATCGTCGATCCGGCGTGGCGCACGCTGCCGAGCGCGGCGACGGCCGGGCTGCGCGACGACGGCAGTACGGCGATCCTGCCGATCCTGCGTGAATTGCTGAGGCAGCCGTCGCAGCTCGGCCCGCTGCTGCAGGTCGCAAGCGACGCGCGTGCGGCGCGCACGACGCTGATCCAGGCGCGGCACGCGTTCGAGCGTGCGGGCGCGATGCGGATCGCCTGAGCGGCACGCGCCGCTGGTCTTCCCCTTCCCCGCTCTCTTCTTTGCACTCGCAAGAAAACCACTGCGTGACGCAGCACGTTTGACCGTTCCCGGCCAGCGCAATCGGCACAGCGGTACGGAGAACGGGACTCGCGAGGTCTCGTGAGCAACGAGCGTCAGCGCAGGATTGCAGCGGTGGATCATACTGCAAATATTAAGGATAACGACACATATCTAAAAAATAGGCTCTCAGCTACGGTATCAAAGCCTGGCCTCGTAATTCTGTCAGGTATTTTTTGAGATGGCCTTTGAGGCTAGCATCCCACACGTTGCTGACAGCGGTGCTGTCGGAGGTCCTCTATGGAATCCAGATCGTTCTCTTGCCATGAACCCTCATCTCCTTGATGCCTACAATCGGGAATTGCTCTATTTCAAGGAGTTGATGGAGGAGTTCGCCCAGGCGCATCCCAAAATCGCGCGTCGGCTGGGCATGCATGCCGGTGAGATCGCCGACCCCTTCGTGGAGCGTCTGGTGCAGGCGGCGAGTTTTACAACCGCTCGGCTGCAATTGAAACTGGATGCCGAATTCCCCCTGCTGACCAGTCGGCTACTGGAAACCATCTATCCGAATTACGTCGCCCCGACGCCCTCGATTGCGGTAGCTCGCCTCTATCCCGATGAGCAGGAAGGCAATTTGCTCGAGGGGTTTTGCGTACCGCGTGGCACAGAGTTCGCGAGCCGTGTGCCGGATGGCGAACGAACGTCCTGCACGTTTCGTAGCGGTCTGGATGTGATGTTGTATCCGTTGGAGATCGTTTCGGCGAGGTTGACAGGGGTTCCACCGGACATTCCATCGATAGAACGCTATAGCGCCGCACACAGGCCGGTTCGCGGTGCGCTGCGTCTCAGGCTCCGTACTACGGGCGAAGCGCGATTCGAAGAGTTGCGCGGTCTGAATCGATTGCCCGTGTATCTGGCTGGCGACGAGCGCGTGGCGTCACGGCTGTTCGAGCTGATCCATGCCGGCGCCGTGGCAACCGTGACCGGGGTGCCGAACCGCTTCGCTGATCCGAATCAGGCACTCGGGATTGTGTCCGACCAGGCGATCGAATACACCGGGTTGGCTACCGACGAGAGTTTGCTGCCGTTGGCCGGGGCGAAGTTTCACGGTCATAACCTGCTGCACGAATATGCGGCGTGTCCAGCGCGTTTCTGGTTTTTCACGCTGGCCGGTCTGGGTGCGGGGTTGCGACACGTGATCGATCGCGAGGCTGAAATCGTCATATTGCTGGACCGTTTTGACAGTGCGTTGGTCGAGCACGTCGATGCGTCTCGTTTTGCACTCTTCTGTACACCCGTCATCAACCTGTTTCGCCGCAAAGCCGATCCCACCGAGATACCGCATAGTGGCGGTGAAATTCTGTTGCGCCCCGACAGGCAGAACGGCTCGGACTATGAGGTGTTCGCGGTGGAAGCGTTGCACGGCTTTGTGAGCAAAGGCGCGGCGTCGCTCGAGTTCCGGCCGCTGTACCGGGCGCTGATGAACGATGAAACCAATCACGGACGCTATTTCACGATGCGCCGCGAGCACGGGATGGAGAAGACGTCATATCGTCGCTATGGCGCTCGTACCACGTACGTAGGTACGGATGTTTTCGTTTCGCTGGTCGATCAAAATGAGCACTCCTATCCACAGGCCATGAAATATCTGTCGGTGGACGCGTGGCTGACGAACTGCGATCTGCCGAGTTTGCTGGCGCCCGACGGCGTGACGGATCTGACCGTTGGTATTAGTGCGCCGGTCAGCAGCACGGGATTGATTCGTGCGCCGAGCCCAGCACGTGCGCCGCTTGCGCAGCGGGACACTGCGTGGCGGCTGATCGGCCAGTTGAATCTCGGCTACGGCACCTTGGAGGCTGATGACGGGAGCGGGTTGCGCGACATCCTGGCGTTGTTCGCTGCTGCCGATGATGTGCGCTACCGCCGCCAGATCGACAGCCTGATCCGCGTTGATACGCGGCCCGTGACGAAGAAACTGCCCGGCCAGAGCCAGCTGAGATTCGGTAGAGGCATCGAGTGCGTGCTGACGGTGGATGAAACCGGCTTTGATGGAATGAGCCCTTATCTATTCGGGGTGATCCTCGAGCATTACGTGGCACGTCACGTTTCGACACATTCTTTTACTCAGTCGGTATTGCGCTCGCCGCAGCGCGGTGAGTTGAAGCGCTGGCCAGTTCGAACGGGGACGCGCAGCGCAGCCTGACTCGCGGAGGAAAACGGTTCATGCAGTCGACCACACAGAACAACAATCAAGCGCACGAGGGCCAGCACGCATGTTGAATTTCAAAACGAACCGAACGTTTTCGGTCAGTGGCCCGGCGCTGCCGGAGCTGGAAGGCATCGCGTCGTTGCTGTACCTGAGCGCGATCCGCGGCACGGAGCAGTTCTCCACGCTGTACGCATACGAACTGTGGCTGACGACGCCAGCCGATCCGCTGCTGCCGGTCGACATGTTGGCCAACCTCGATCTCAAAGCGATGCTCGGCAAGGAACTGACAGTCACGATCCAACTGGACGGGATGGGCAGCTTTGTTGCGGGGATGGCCGGGCAAGCGGGCGCAGCCAATCTGGGTGCCGGCACGCGAGAAATCAGCGGCGTCGTGACGGCGGCCAGCTACGTGGACCAACTGAATCGGCAGTCGCGTTACCGAGTCGTGCTGGAACCCTGGTTTGCACTGGCGCGAGAGCGGACCGACTACCGCATCTTCCAGCGCAAGAGCGTGCTGGACATTCTGCGCGAGGTGTTCAGCCCATACCTGTACTCGTTCGAGATGCGGGTTGGCCGTACCTATAAGCCGCTGCGCTATCAAGTCCAGTACGGCGAGTCGGATTTCGCATTTGCCCAGCGGCTGATGGAAGAACACGGCATCACGTGGTTCTTCGAGCATTCGCAAGGCGTGCACCGACTGGTGCTGGTCGATGGTCCGGGCGCCCATCGAGCCGTGGAGAGCGTCGCGTACCAGACGCTCGCGTACTACCCGCCAGGTCAGAAGATCGACCGGGAGCACGTCGACCACTTCGAAGCGACGGAGCGCCTGCGATCGGGCGTCTGGACCACCGACGATTTCGACTTCGAGAAGCCCGGTGCGACGCTGACCACGCAGAACAGCCTGCCGCGCGACACGGCGCACAACCAGTTCGAACGTTACGAGTGGCCAGGCGACTATACGGAAACCGAGGACGGCCATGCATTCGCAAAGGTGCGAATGGAAGAGATTCACGCACAGGGCGAGCGGGCAAAAGGCGAAGGCAATTTGCGCAACGTGGTGTGCGGCACGACGTTTGCGCTGGCCGGTCATCCGATGGCGAGCGCCAACCGCGAGTATCTGGTGATCGCGTCGGAACTGGACGCGAAGGAAACCGGAGAGACGACCGGGTTCTCCGCCTACGCGATTCGCAGCAAGTTTATTGTCCAGCCCTCAACCACCGTATTCCGCCCGCCGCGCTCGATCAGGAAACCCCGTACACGCGGCCCGCAAACGGCGATCGTGACGGGTCCGGCGGGCGCGGAGATCTGGACCAACAAGAATGGCGAGGTGACGCTCAAGTTCCATTGGGACCGATCCGACGTAAAGGACCAGAATTCGTCCTGCTGGGTGCGGGTGTCGTATCCGTGGGCCGGCAGCAACTTCGGCGGCATCCATATTCCGCGGGTGGGCACCGAGGTTATCGTCGATTTCGAGAACGGGGACCCCGATCGCCCGATCGTGACGGGGCGCGTCTACAACGCGATGACGATGCCGCCGTGGACGTTGCCGGCCCACGCGACGCAAAGCGGGATTCTGACGCGCTCGACCAAGGGCGGCGGATACGGCAACGCCAATGCGATCCGCTTCGAAGACAAGAAAGGTGCGGAGCAGGTCTGGATCCAGGCCGAGCGCAATCTGGATGCGGTGATCGAAGCCGACGAAACGCACACGGTGGGACATGACCGTACGAAGCAAGTCGGCCACGATGAAACCGACCAGATCGGGCGTCACTGGAAGCTCTCGACCGGCGGCTACAAGTTCGAGACGGTGACGCTCGCGTCGGTGAAGAGCGTGGGCATGGGGGCGATGCTCAACGTCGGAATGGCCTACAACGTCAACGTCGGCGGACTGTACCTGCGTAACGTCGGGCTGCACATGGCCAGCACGGTGGGCCAGAGCCGGACCGACCGCGTCGTGCAGGACTGGACGGCGGATGTGGGGCACACCTACACGGTGACCGTGCGCGGCAAGGCGGTGGGCGATGCGGTGAGCGCCGATCAGGCGAATCCGATCGAGCCGTCCCCTGACTTTGCGCAGCAACTGCCTGGGCCGGTATCGAGTTCGAACGCCAATCAGTTGCGTATCGCGGACACGGGAGAAAGCAGCCTGTCGGGGGCGAAGCACGCGCAACTGACGGGCCCGGGCGGCACGGTGACGATCGACGAGTCGGGCATTCACCTGAAAGGCACGGCGATTTACCTGCAGGCGCCGACGATCAGCATGACGAATGGCGATGCAGGCGGCCTTGCACCGGTGACCGAAGCCGATTGCGCGGAGTGCGCGAAGAAGACGGTCAGCGCGAACCCGGTCGATCTGGCGACGGGACAGAAGGTGCTGTCGCATACGGACTTTACGTTGCCGGGCCGGGTCTCGATTCACTGGAGCCGGAGCTACCGCAGCGCGGACCAGCGCCAGGGCAGCTTGGGCGTGGCGTGGAAGCTGCCGTATGCAACCGAGGTGCGCACGGCTTCGGCCGGATTGATCTACTTCGATGCGGACGGGCGGCAGTTGCAGTTTCCGGCGCTGAATCCCGGTGAAGAACATTTCCATCCGATCGAGAAGCTCACGCTGGCGCGCGGTGGCGACAACGCTTCGGGCGCCACTTACGTGCTGCGCTTCGGTAATGGTGTCGAAGAACACTATGGCCGCCATCCGTGCGACGAGACCCGATGGCAGTTGCACCGCATCGGCACGCGCGACGGGCAGAGCCTGACGCTCGGCTATACGGCGCAGGGCTGGCTGGAAACGGTCCGCAACAATCGCCATAGCGTACGCTGCGAACTGGACGAGGCCGGCCGGATCACGACCGTCCTGCTGGATCAGGGTTTCGGGAATCAGCCGCTGCACCTGACGAGCTACGTCTATGACGAGCGCGGCGACCTGATCGGGGCCACCGACCGCGAGAACCTGACGTGGCGCTACGGCTACGACCACCATCTGCTGACGACCTACCGCACACCGGCGGGCGCGACGCACGTCTCGGAGTGGAGCGACGACACGCCGAACGCGTACTGCCTGCGAACCTGCGCTTATACCGAAACCGCCGACGGGCAGCGGGCCGTCACGCGCGAGACGCGTTTCGATTACCTGCCGTCGCTGCGCGTAACACGGGTGACGGACGGATTGGGGCACACGACCGAATACCACTACAACGGTTTGTGGGCGGTCGAGAAGATCGTGCATCCGGACGGGAGCATCGAGCAGACGCATTTCGACGAGACGGGGGGCGTGGCCGGCTACACGGATGGACTGGGGCGCACGACGCGGATGGTGAACGATGCGCGGGGCAATCCGACGTCGATCATCGATCCGGCCGGGCAGGTTACGCGCATCAGCTACAACGACCAGAACCTGCCGGAACAGATCACCGACCCGGCCGGACAGGTCTGGCAGCGCGGCTACGACGCGCAAGGTCACCTGACGAGCGAAACCGATCCGCTCGGGCATGTGACGGGTTACGCCTACGAGAACGGCTTGCCGGTTGCGCGCACCGATGCACTGGGTAACGTGACGAAGATGCAGTGGGACGACGCGGGGCAGCTTGTGGCGCGTACCGATTGCTCGGGGCAGACGACGACCTACCGGTACGATCAATTCGGGCAGTTGACCGAGACCACGGATGCGTTGGGTCAGGTCAGCCGCCACAGCGGCAGCCTGTCGGCGCGCATGACGGCGGTGCAGCCCGCCGGTATGGGCTGGTGGAAGGTCGAATACGACGACGCAGGCCGGGCGATCGTACATACGGATCCGCTCAAGCGTGTGACGCGTGTGGACTGGGATGGATACGGGCAGCGAACGCAAATCGTCGATCCGGCGGACGGCACGCAACAGTTCCGGTATGACGCGATCGGCCGTCTGACGATGCTGACCAATGCGAACCAGGAAGCGACGACATTCCGTTACGACAGTCGAAACCGGTTGACCGAGCAAACCGGCTTCGACGGTCGTCGGCAAAGCTACCGGTACAACGCAGCGGGGGAACTGGTCGAGCGCATCGATCATGGTCAGGATGGGCAGATCACCACGCACGTGACCTATGACGTGCTCGGCCGACCGGTAGAGCGGAGATCGAGCGACGGCCGTCAGGCGAGCTACCGGTACGACGCGCGGGGGCTGCTCACGCAGGCCCAGTCGGTCTCGCCGGGCCGGGTGCCGGTGCAAGTCACTTACGAATACGACGCGGCAGGGCGCCGCACGGCAGAGGTGCAGGCGCATCACGGACGCGTCTGGCGACTGACGCACGGGGTGGACGCCATCGGGAATCGCGACTGGACGCATGTGCCGGAAGTCGGTTCGCTGGTGTGGCAGCGCTATGGCTCAGGGCATGTGCACGGCGTTCTGCTGGACGAGCATCCGCTGGCGAGTTTCGAGCGTGATGGGCTGCATCGGGAAATCCGGCGCACGCAAGGCCTTGCGTCACACCACTTCGGGTATGGCGCGAATGGCCTGCTGGCCGCGCATCGCTGGCAGAACCTGGATGAACGAGGGCGGTCGCTGGAGAGGTCACGGCCGTGGCGGGCGTGGGAGTACGACGCGGCCGGGCAGTTGACGACAATGGACGATGCGTGGCGGGACAAGAAGACGTATCGCTACGACGCCCTATCCCGGCTGACGCACGTAACGGCGGCAAGCGGTGCGGAAGCGTTCCATTACGACCCGGCCGGCAACCTGTTGGGCGCTGCGCCAAGCCTGAACAGCATGCAGGCGTGGAAGGCGAGCGGGGATCGCTTGCTGCGGTTTGCGCCGCAGACGCGCCCGGATCGACCGGTGGATTTTACGTATGACGGACACGGCAACCGCATCGCGCGGACGGTGCCGCTGCCGCCGAAGCCGGAACTGACGGCGGAGGAACAGCGTAGCCAGCGCGGGACGGACAACCTGCTGCGCGTGATGGAAGTGCTGACGGGGACGCCGAAGTATGAGGGGCCGACAGAAGCGCCGGATGTGACGCGTTATCGGTATGACGGTAGCCATCAACTCGTCGAGATCGAGCACGCGGACGGCGCGCGGAGCGAGTACGAATACGACGCGCTTGGGCGGCGGGTGGCAAAGCACTACACGCAGGCAGGTGGCGCGCGGCAGACGACGCTGTTTATGTGGGACGGCGACTGGATGATGCAGGAGGTGCGGACGGGGCGCACATCGCATGAGGATCGCGCCGTGACGTACGTGCCGCATCCGGATCATGAAGGGCCGTTGACGCGGCTGGCGGAGGGGCAGGCGTGGCATTACGTGACGGATCACCTTGGGACGCCGCAGGAACTGTACGACGAACAGCGCGAGGTGGTGTGGGCAGCGGATTTGAGTGCCTATGGACGGACGGCCCGGAGTCTGGCGCATGCCGTTGACAATCCGATACGGTTTCCGGGGCAGTACTACGATCAGGAATCGGGGCTGCACTACAACCGATTCCGGTACTACGATCCTCAGGTGGGGCGGTATATCAATCAGGATCCGATTGGCCTTAGCGGCGGATGGAATAGCTATACATACGCCGGAAGCGACCCTGCAAGCCTAATGGACCCCGAAGGCCTTGCTGCCTGCACCGTTCTATTTCCCGACTATCCAATTGAATTTTCCGAGGGTATGACTAGCACTTGGCTCGGTGGCCATGGCGGTGTTCTTGCATATGATGCCAATGGAGTGACTCAGTACTACGAATATGGTCGGTACAGTCCAAATATGCCAGGGGTCATTGGTGTTCGTTTGTCTTCGGACGAAGGGAATGTTCGTCGGGTAGGCGTACCCAATTTGATCATGGGTAAGGATGGAAAACCGACGGATGTCTCCATTGAGGCATTGCGAGAAGTTCTTTCGTCAAAAGCTGGACGTAATACTAAGACCGAATTGACGTGTGAAACAAATGCGGATGATAAGAAAGTCGTGGCATATGCCCAGAGCGTTGCTAATGACAAAAACCGGGCCAAGTACAGTTGGAAGCCATGGAACTCAAATCAGTGCCGTACGTTTTCACGCCGGGCTCTTGACGCAGGGAAGTAACCATGAACAAGGCCGCGAAGTCAATCGTATTGATGCTCATAGTCACGTGCTTAGTCCTCACTTACCTCTGGATCGACAGAAGCATATCCTTAACTTACTCGAGACAAAGCACCGATGCAGCGAGCAGTGCCATGCGAGGATTAGAGCGCGTATTGGCGCAAGAGTGGCGAGACTTGCCTGAAGCCGAAGTACTTCGACGACTTCAGGCAGCATTTCCGTCAGGACCGGGCGGGCGACCCGTCGTCAAGAAAGAAGGTGACGTCATCTGGCTCGATGAGGTTCCGTTCTACATTGAGAAAGGGAGACTGAAAAGTATCGGTAGCCGATGAGATGACCTAGTTGAGACGATAGTGATGATTCGTATAGGACTGCGACTGGATGATGCAGGAGGTGCGGACAGGACGCACGTCGCACGATGTGACGTACGTATCGCATCCGGATCATGAAGGGCCGTTGACGCGGCTGGCGGAGGGGCAGGCATGGCACTACGTGACGGATCACCTGGGGACGCCGCAGGAACTGTACGACGACCAGCGCGAGGTGGTGTGGGCAGCGGGTTTGAGTGCGTACGGACGGACGGCCCGGAGTCTGGCGCATGCCGTTGACAATCCGATACGGTTTCCAGGGCAGTACTACGATCAAGAGTCGGGGCTGCACTACAACCGGTTCCGGTACTACGATCCTCAGGTGGGGCGGTATATCAATCAGGATCCGATTGGATTGCTTGGCGGCACAAATAGTTACACCTATGCGGACGCGCGACCGACAGTCGCTGTCGACTCACATGGTCTCGCTTCCATCGCTGTCGGGGCGGAGATGGGGGCTGCTGCAGGAACCGCAGTGTTTCCGGGGGTTGGTACGATCGTTGGCGGAGTGGTGGGCGCCATAGCGGGGATCGGCGTAGTGGTCTGGATGGCGTCTAGGTCAGGTGATTCCAATGATTCTGTAACCGCTACAAAAGATAGAGCAGTATCGTATCCAGACAGAGTGCGGAGAAAATATACGTGTATCTGTCGGGCAAATCGAGATGGCAGAAGCGAAACCAACTGTTCAAGAAATAATCAGAAGTTTGCCATGGGGTATGGGGCCGGCAGTACTTTGATGGAGGCGAAGAAAATGGCGGAAAAGGATGCAAAAGAAAAGCTTTGTGCAAAGTCTACACATCATGTTCAGAGTCGATGCACAGGGCCAAAAGGTGAGAGGATAATTCCACGTGGATAAGCATGGTGTTGACGCGGTGCTAAATAGAGTCCGCGATCTGATTAATCGAGATAATATTGATTTGGCCAGAAAGTTGCTCGCGCCATTGGTTGAGGAGAAGAATGGCGAAGCTCTTTTTATTTATTCGATGTTCAGTAATCCGGGTGAGTCAGATGACGACTTCGAGCGCAGAAGTATTTCGCTTCTCCGTGAAGCGTCAGTCGCCGGGTGCGTGTCGGCAATATACGCGCTAGGGAATTTTTATCTCAATGGCGACCTTGTTGAAAGGGATGACTTTGTTTCTTCGCTGCTATTTAAGCATGCAGCCGAGCATGGGCACTCAGCAGCAAAACTGGCCCATGGGTTGAATTTGTTTTACGGATCAAATGGGATTGAGAAAGACGAGTTGCTGGGAGTTACCTTTGTTAAGGCGGCTGACTCGGAAGGAGTCGAGGGGGCGGCTGAGGAACTTCGTGAACTAATGCGCCCAAAATATTGAAATTCGAGCGTCAATTGTGAGTGAGCATGTGCATCACGGCCGTGTCTGGCGGCTCACACACGGAGTGGATGCGATAGGGAATCGCGACTGGACGAGCGTGCCGGAAGTCGGTGCGCTGGTCTGGCAGCGCTACGGCTCGGGACACGTGCACGGCGTTCTGCTGGACGAGCATCCGCTGGCGAGCTTCGAGCGGGATCGGCTGCATCGGGAAATCCAGCGCACGCAAGGTCCTGCCTCACATCACTTCGGGTATGGCGCGAACGGACTGCTGGCCGCGCATCGCTGGCAGAACCTCGATGAACGGGGGCGGTCGCTGGAGAGGCCGCGGCCGTGGCGGGCGTGGGAGTACGACGCGGCCGGGCAGTTGACGACAATGGACGATGCGTGGCGGGTCAAGCGAGATTTGATTGTTCAGGGGGCGTGGCAAGGAGTAAAGCAAGGCGGGAAGTGTGTTTTTGGTGAGGAGAAAAAATGCGAAGAAGAATAGATAGAACGTGGCTTTACATTTTATTTTTTATTCCGTTTGCATTTTTTTATGAACCGATAAAGAGATATTTGGGCGGGGGTGGATTATTTGTTGTGTGCTCCGTGGTTTATCTGTGTGTCTGTTCTGCTTTGGCCATTTTTTTTGGAAAACCCCGAGAACGCAAATAGCGTCATGCTTTTCAAGGTGTGAAATTGGACAACCATTTTTGAGGTATATCTGAATGTCAGCTTTCGTCGCAACTCTTGGCACGTTGACTACCCACGGCGGCGCTGTCACATCAGCCAGCGCGGGCGTCGCGATCAACGGACGCCCTGCGGCATGCGTAGGTGATTCCGTGTCGTGCCCGTTACATGGCCCGGGCGTCATTACGAACGGCGGTTTTGGCACGATCAACGGCCGTCAAATTGCTCATCATGGCAATGACACGAGTTGCGGAGCGACTCTTGTTGTGTCCGATGGCGGCCCTACGGTTTGACCTTACTTACGTTGAGCGCGATGAGTCGATTCTTGAATTCACCCCTGCATGCCCCAGTCCGTTAGCGCGCCCAAGATCGTGTCGGCTCGACGCACGCTCGCACCACCGCGACGACCGAACGGTATCTTCCTCTCTGGCAAGAATACGGGGCAGCAACCCAATGCACGCCGTAGTCGTCCGTTGGGACCACTTTCGCCGCCCGAGGACGAGCAGACGAGGCTGGCTGCGGTACTTGGCCACCGGAACGCCTTGCTGGAGGCGAGCAGAGTGCTGCTTCGAGCGTTTGTGGATATGCCTGCGCTAATCGGCATCGGCCACGACGAACGCTTGCGCGACCTGTTGATGGACGAAGTTCGCGTGTTCGAGCGCCTATGTGTGCGGGCCAACGTCCGCAGCGAACACATGATCGGCGCACGATATTGCCTGTGTACGGCGTTGGACGAGGCCGCAATGCGTGTACTTGCGTCGCGAGGCGATACGTCGGGGAGTGCCGCATGGGCTGCCGGTGCGCTGACTCAGCGTATTGGAGAAGACAACCAGGGTGGTTCGAAAATCTATGTGCTGTCGCTGCGTTTGTTGAAAGACGACGCCGATCACTGGCCATTGCTCGAAGTGATCTACCGGATTTTCAGCCTGGGGTTTGAAGGTCGGTATCCACATGGCAGGACGTTTGGCGTGCACGACCGCATACGAGAGCGAATTTACAACGCGATTGCCACGTATTTGCCACCTGTTCCAGACGCGCTCTCACCTCATGCGCGATCTACCGTAACGATTCGGCAAACATTCTATTTCGAAATTCCAGTGTGGATGTCGGTGACCTTGCTGTCAGTGACGCTCTGCGCACTGTATGCCTTTTGCCGTATCGAGTTGGGCGCACAAGCGGACGACGTGCAGCGACAACTCTCCAACATTGCGCGTGTAGCGACGACAGGCAGCGCGATCGATCCACCGAGGGCCAGTCCGGCACGGTAGTGCGAGTCGGACGCCAGTCACCGTACACATGAAGAAGATTCTCTCGTTTCTACATTCGCGTCACCTATGGGCAGTCGTGACGGTGATCGTTGCTGCTGTCGTGATCTGGTTTGCGGGCCCGCTGGTGAGTTTCGGTGGGTTGAACCCGCTCGCATCGGTAGGCATTCGGCTGACTTTGATCGCCTTGGTCCTTGCTGCATGGGTTCTGTGGCTGATCGACTGGTCGACGAGCATCGTGATCGTCGCGCTGCTCTGTCTCGCGATCTGGCATGCGTTTCCACTCCTGACGTTGGCTGGCAAGTCGCTGTTTGCGCCCGTGATGGTCCGCATTCTGGCAATGGCCGGCGTTGTGCTCGTGTATGCCGTCTCCATGTTGGTTCGATGGTGGAGGCGCATGCGTCGGCATCCGGGCCAGCTCAGACGTTTGCTTCGACTGGGCACGCGTGGCGCTCGGCCGTTGGCAGCATCGCGCTTGACCAAGATCGAAGACATGGCCCGTGCAGCGATCACGCAGTTGAAAGCCCGGCGCGGGGGAACCCGTGGGCTGGCGCGGCTGTTTCGATGGCCAGCGTATCTCTACGATGTGCCATGGTATGTCGTGCTGGGCTCGAAGGGTTCAGGCAAGACCACGGCGCTGCTTAATGCGGGTCTGGTGTTTCCGCTCGATGCGCAACTTCAGCATTCGCTTGCGCTCGATGATGCTCAAGCCTTGCCGGGTTGGCGGTTGACCAATGAGGCGGTGCTGATTGATACGGCCGGCCACTACGTACGGCACGGCACGTCGCACTACTCGCTGACCGTGGAGTCGTCGGAAGCGTCGAATGACGGAAAACCGGAAAAGCGGCCATACGACATGGGTGCGGTTCGCCGGCAGGCCGACGCCGCAGAGTGGAAGGGATTTCTCCAGCTGCTTCGCCGTATCCGGCCACGCCTGCCGCTGAATGGCGTGCTGTTGACGATCGATGTCGCTGCCTTGACCCATGCGGACCTCGACGTACGTGCGACCGAGAGCCGTGCTTTGCGGGCCCGTCTTGAGGAGATGGAAGCCGAGTTCGGCACCGGATTTCCCGTCTGGCTGATTGTCACGAAAACGGACTGGCTTCCGGGTTTCACCGACTATTTCGCTTCGCTTGGCGAGCCGGGGCATGCGCAGACATGGGGCGTGACATTGCAGTCCGACCCAGGGGCGCGGACGGACGATGTGATCAGGACAGAATTGAACCTGATGGCAACGCGTCTTGCCGATGGTGTGAATAGTTTGCTTCGCAACGAAACCGATCCGACGCGCCGTCGCCAGCTGGCGATGCTGCCAGAGGCGTTTGCGGCACTCACGGAGCCGCTGGCCGACCTGATCGACCAAGTATTTGCTGGGGACGGGTACGGTGCGCCGGCAGTACCGCGTGCTGTGTTCCGAGGGGTTTACCTGACGAGCGCGGGCCAGACCGGCCAGCAGGTCGCTGCGGAACGTCAAACGCTGTTGCAACGCATGGCTGGTGCATCCGGTTCGCAACGGAAACCCCCGCGACGAGAGCGTGGCGAAACCAGCTATTTCCTGCGCGATTTGTTGCCCGGTGTCGTATTTCGCGAGGGGCGTCTCGCGCGCCCGAACCGGAACCGGGAGCATCGTGTGCGCTTGCAGCGGTGGCTGGGGCATTCGCTCGTGTGGGTGATCGCCGCCGGGTTGTGCACGAATCTTTGGAACAGCTTCGTTGCTGAACAGGCATCCCTCGGCACACTAGCTCACAAGACACGTAGGCTGGCAGCCTTGCTGGCAGGAAGCGATCTTTCCGCCAATCCTGATCGTGTGCCGATGATGCTGGACAATGCAAACGAACTGCTGCGCGACACAACGCATCTTGCCAACGATTCCGAGGTCGCGTTTCGCGTCGGAACGGACCGCCTCAATATGATCGAGTCCGACAGCCGCCATGTGTACGAGGCGCTGTCGGAGCACGTTGTGTTACCGCAAATCGTTCGCCGGATGGCGGACGTGATCAAAGGTGCTGCGGCGAGCGGTGATGCCAAGGCCGCTTACGACGCGTTGCGCGTGTACTTGATGCTCCACGACAGGGCAAGGTTCAACGCGAACGACGTCAAGATGTGGGTGCTGGATGATTGGGCGCGGCACGACAGCGCGGCGATGTTCGGCGGGCGCGCGGCAATGATCGGCCACGTACAGCAACTGTTTTCCGAAGGACATGTCGTGCAGTCGCCACTGTCACGCAACGAAGGAATGATCCAGCAGGCGCGCGCATTTCTCGACAGCAGCAATCCGACCGATCGTCTTTACCAACGCGCCAAGGCGGTGATGTTGAAAGACGCGCCCGACGAATTTTCGCTGCTGCGTGTGGTCGGGCCACAAGCAGGCGTGGTATTCACGCGAGCCAGCGGGGCGCCTTTATCCAGCGGCGTGCCAGGAATCTTTACGCTGGAGGGTTATCGAGCGGTGTTCAGCAAACGCTTGCCAGAATTTCTTCAGGTGGCAAGTGAAGACGATGCTTGGGTAATGGGGCGCCGGACGATGGATGCTTCCGCAAGGAATCCAGCTGGTGTGCTGAACGTATCGAACCAAAATGGCGACGTGTTGCTGGCAGCGATCACGCGTCAGTACCTGACCGAATACGCTCAACAATGGGACGCATTCCTTGACGACATTCACATCGTGAGCGGAACGAGTCTTGCCTTTAACTTGACGGTACTGCGCGCCCTCGCTGCGCCCGATTCGCCGCTGACTCGTCTTGCGCGAGCGGCGGCAAACGAAACGACGCTGACGCAGTCGATGGCGAAACCGGACGGTTCCTTTCTGGAAAAAGCGACAGAGGCTGTCAACCAAAAAACCGAGAAGGTGCTAGGGCCGCGTGCATCGGAGCAGGTTGAGCGCGAGTTGGTCGATAACCGCTTCGCGGCATTGCGTGAAGTGGTGACGGGCTATGCCGATGCACGATCGGATACGCAGTTGGCCGGGACGTCGGCGGGCAAAACGGGCCTGGATGGCGTTACCGGTCTGTTGAACGACTACTACAAGACGCTCACGATTTCCGACAATGCGCTGTTGAACAACAACATGCCGCCGGTGAGTGAGAACGCTGCGAAGCTCAAGATGACGGCTGACACGATGCCTGCGCCATTCCGGGCGGTCTTGCATCAACTCGCCGTCGATGGCTCGCGTGGGGTGAATCAGGGTATCGGCGAGCTACTGTCGCGCCAGATGCAGGCGGCAGTCGCGGACACCTGTCGCATGACGATCGCAGGCAACTACCCGTTCGCGCCCGACAGCACGCGCGACGTTGGTATCGATGATTTCACACGCATGTTCGCGCAGGGCGGCGTGATCGATGAGTTCTTCATGAAGACGCTTGCACCGTTCGTCGACACGGCCGCGAAGCCGTGGCGCTACCGGACGCTGCCGGGCGCGACCGAACCCGTGCAGGGGCCGGACCTCGAGCCATTCGAGCATGCGAAGGCGATCCGCGACATTTTCTTCAACGATCCTGATCGGAAGAAACCGAGCTGGAAGGCTGACATCCGAATCCCTGAACTCGACCCGACGATCATGAGCCTGTCGCTCGACATCGACGGGCAGACGACGCTCTATCGACATGGCCCGGTCGCGCCTTTCATGGTGACATGGCCGGGACCGCGTGGTGGTGTCCATGCTCAGCTCGCCGCGAGCCCGCACATTCGGCCGGACACTTCGACGATCGCAGCGGACGGGCCGTGGGCGCTGATGCGCTTGCTCGGGAAAGGTCGCGTGGTGGAGGCTGCTACACCGGGTCGCACGCGAGTCGCATTCGGTTTTGACGGTCGAGAAGCAGCACTCGACATCACGAGTGCGGGAGGTGTCGCGAACCCGCTGACAAGCGATGTGCTGAAGTCATTCCGGTGCCCGAGCACGATGCCTATGGTCAATCTGCCGGACAGTGGCCCTCCGGTGGGGCTGCCGCGCGGTTCGATTCCGGTCGTCCAGAAAGGGGAGCGCGCTGCGATGGCTTCAACAACAGCATCGTTGGCAAGCCAAAGGTAATCGATGATCCGGCGAAAAATCACTCATATCAAAACGATTGCAGCCATTGTTGGTGTTTCCTCTGTTGTATTTGTTGTGTTTGGAGGAATATCGGTGGGGTATTCGATGGCCACAATTACTGTTCTTGGCGTCATGGGTGCCTTGTTCGGTGCCATAGCAGTACCGGAACTGGAGCCGAGCGCATTTCGGTATCCGACTCTCTGGCAAATTTCCTGTTCGGTCGCAGGGAGTTTGCTTGTGGCTCTGATGCTGGAGTCTGGCGCAGAAGGTTATTTGCTCGCAATACTGAGCGGAACATGTATCGGTTATTTGGCGCCGTTCTGGATAAAGCATATCGTCTTGCCATAACGATCAGGACGCGCCGCATACAACTCATGCGACGCCTCCGCTCTTCCACCGCCGCTCAGTTTTCCTGCAACCGGATTTCCCGCGCCGACATACACGATCCCGCCAGGCATGACCTTTTTGACGGTCGAGAAGCAGCACTCGATATCGCGAGCGCGGGAAGTGTTGCGAACCCGCTGACAAGCGATGTGCTGAAGACTTTCCGGTGTCCGAGCACGATGGTGGTGCTTAACCTGCTGGAGAGCGGCCCGCCGCCGGGATTGCCCCGGGGCGCGTTGCCGGTAGTTCGCAAGAGCGGGTTTTGATTGAGTAGATTTGAGGCGGCCGACGTTACTGCGCGGCCGGACTGCTTGCCGGCATCGCCGGCGCTGCCGTCGATGCCGCTGCCGGCGCGCTCGCGGGCATCGCATTGTCCGCGCCCGGATCGTCGTACTTTGGCAGGCCCGGCGCGGCCGGCGCGTTGTTCGGCGCGGCGCCCGATGCGCCGCCCGACTCGCCCGGATCCTCGTAGTTCGGCAGCCCCGGCACGGCCGGCGTCGCGGCCGGCACAGCGCCCGATTCGCCCGGCTCGTTGTACTCCGGCAGCGTGGCCGACGACGACTGGCTGCGATACGTCAGCGACTTGCGCTGCTGCAGGTACGCGTCGCGCACGAACGAATACGGATCGAGCGCGGCCTGCTTCAGCAGGTCGGTCGCGCCGAGCAGGTCCGAACGCGCGCTGATGAACTGCGCGATGTACATCGGGTTGCGCGCGGCCGGCTCGATGTAGTTGAGCAGGTTGAAGCGGACGTCGACCGCACGGCCGACACCGTCGCGGAACGTGCTCGGCCCGAACACGGGCAGCACGAGGTACGGGCCCGACGGCATGCCCCAGCGCGCCATCGTCAGGCCGAAGTCCTGGTGATGCTTCGGCAGCCCGGCCGGCGTCGCGATGTCGATCAGGCCGGCGACGCCGAACAGCGAGTTCATCGCCACGCGCATCAGATCCTGCGTCGCATCGGTGATGCGCAACTGCAGCAGGTTGTTCGCCATGTTGCCGAGATCGCCGAGGTTCGAGAAGAAGTTGCTGATCGCGGTACGCACGGGCGTCGGCGTGACCTTCTGGTAACCCCTCGCGATCGGCACGGCGATGTTCGAGTCGACGGTATCGTTGAACTTGTACATCGCCCGGTTCATCGGCTCGAGCGGGTCGTTGGGATTGCGGTTCGGTCCCGTCGCGCAACCGCCCAGCATTGCGCTGGCGGCGACGGTTGCCGCAATGATTCGCACCTTATTCATTGATTCCTTGCGATTGGTTCTTGGCGCGTTTGACGCGCGGTTTGCCCATCAGGACGGGCTGGAACACCACGGCGCCGATCAGCGTGCAGGTCAGGGCCAGCGCGAGCAGTTTGCCCATGCTCGACGTGCCCGGGTGGTGCGACAGCCACAGGCTGCCGAATGCGGTCGCCGTCGTCGCGGCGCTGAACAGCACGGCATGCGTGAGGCTCGAATGCAGCAGCCCCGTCTGCCCCGCGCGCCATGCCATCACGAAATACACCTTGAACGCGACGCCGACGCCGAGCATCAGCGGCAGCGCGATGATGTTCGCGAAGTTGAGCGGCATGCCGAGCACGACGCACATCTCGAGCGTCACGATGCCCGACACGAGCAGCGGCACCAGCGTGCGCAGCACGTCGCCGAAGCGGCGCAGCGTGACCCACAGCAGGACCGTGATCGAAATGATCGACCACAGCGCCGCGTGCAGGAACGCGTTGATGATCGTGTCGGCCGAATGCAGGATCGAGATCGGCCCGCCGGTCGTGCCCGGTTCCGCGGCTTTCACGGTCTTCGCGAACCGGCGCAGCATCGTGTCGTCGTTCGGGTCGACGCCCTTCGGCACCTTCGGCGAGATCTGCACGAGCGCGTGGCCGTCCGGCGCGACCCAGTCGCGCACGAGCTGCGGCGGCAGCGATTCGCGCGTGATGTCCTGCGGCTGCAGCAGCGCCGCGAGCTGGTCGAGCGCGATGCGCAGCGTGTCGGAGAACGCGCGCTCGGCGCGGTCGCGCGTCGCGCTGTCGGCGGCGGCGAGCTTCGCGAGCGACGCGGACAGGTGCTGCGCGGCGGCCGCGCCCGGGCCCGGGTGATCTTCGGCCGCGTAGCTCAGCAGGTCCGACACGCGCTTGAGCGCGGCGACGCGCTGCGCGTCGGTCGCGGCCGGCGCGGCCGGTTGCGTCAGCGCGGGCAGCAGGTCGCTCGCGGCCGCGGCGATCGCCGCGCGCTTGGCCGGCTGGTCGGCGGGGATGAAGGTCGACAGGGTGGTCGTGCGGCCGACTTCGGGCAGCGCGTCGAGGCGCTTGGCGGCCGCGTCGGCATCCGCGAGCGACGGCGCGAGCAGCGTGACGTCGTTGACGGCGGCCTCCGGCGAATCCTTCAGCGCGAGCAGCGTCGCCATCGATTCGCTGTGCGGATCCTTCAAGTGCAGCGGGTTGAAGTCGAAGCGCAGGAACGCGAGCAGCGGCAGCGCGCCGATCACGACCACGAGCGTGCCGATCAGGATCGGCTTGCGATGGCGATCGAGGTAATCGTCGACCGGCGCGAGCCACGGGAAGCCCGGCGTCTTCGATTCGCCCGGCGGCGCGAACAGGCGCAGCAGCGCGGGCAGCAGCGTGAGCGTGGTCAGCAGTGCGACGAACATCCCGACGCCGGCGATCAGGCCGAGCTCGGACACGCCGCGATAGGCGGTGGGGATGAACGAGAAGAAGCTCGCCGCGACGGCCGCGGTGGCCAGCGCGAGCGGCATGCCCATCGAGTGCGCGGCGCCGATCAGCGCGTGATCGATGCGCTGGTCGCGGAAGCGTTCCTCGCGATACTTCACGCCGTACTGGATCGAGAAATCGACGCCGAGGCCGACGAACAGCACCATGAACGCGACGGAGATCATGTTCAGCGAGCCGACCATCGCGAGGCCGAGCGCGGCGGTCACGACGAGGCCGACGAACAGCGTGACGAGCACCGAGGCGATCATCCGCTTCGAGCGCAGCGCAAGCCACAGGATGACGAGCACGGCGAGCAGCGTGAGGGCGCCGTTGAGCGCCGCGCCGTCCTCGACCGACGCGAATTCGTCGTCGGCGAGCGGCTGTTCGCCGGTCAGGCGCACGGCCGCGCCGTAGCGCTTCTCGAGGTCGAGCGAGCGGGCGGCGTCGCGGATCACCTGGCTGGTTTCCGCGCCGGCCTTCAGCGCGCCGTAGTTGACCACGGGCTGCACGGTGACGAACGCGCGCGCGGGCTGCCGCGCGGCATCGCTGTCGACCAGCGCGCGCCACGAGAACGCGGCCGGCTTGCCGGCCAGCACGTCGTCGACCGTCGCGGCGCTGCGCGCGAGCAGCTTCGCCATCGCGGGCAGCTTCACCTGGCCGGTCAGGAGCGGCTGGCCGAGCGTGGTGGCCAGCGTCGTCGCGAGCCCGGTCAGGCTCGGGTTCTTCGCGAGTTCGTTGACGAGCGGGCGCGCGCTCGCGAGCTGCGAGGTGGTATCGGAGACTTCCTGCGGCGACAGGAACAGCAGCCCGTTGTGCTCGAAGAACGGCCCGCCGCCGGGTTCGGCGACCTGGCCGATGCGGCCGGCGTCGGCCTGCTTTTGCAGCGCTTCGGTCAGCGCGTGCGCGGCGGCATTCGCGAATTCGGGCGCGGGCGCCTCGACGACCGCGAGGATCGTGCCGCTGCGTTGCGGGAACGCTTTGTCGACGGCCTGGCCGAGCGCGGCCCATTGCGGTTCCGCATCGACGAGCTTGCTGATGTCGGTGTTGATCTTGAAATGCTGCGCGACGTAGACGCCGCTGACGGCGGCGATGACGAGCGACAGGACGACGACCCAGACGGGTCGGCGCACCGACCACGCAACGAGTCGGACGATGAGAGATGTCACCATGTGGCGGTGGGGAGCGGCTGGCAAGGGCAAAGTAGCCAAGTATACCGGCGCGGCGTGGCGACGGTCGTGACGTTGGGTGGATTCGGGGCAGGAAGGAGATTTGTTCGCGACGCGGGAATCGGCACGGGCGGCCAGTTCATTTGTATGGGGATATTTACATAATTGGCGCCGCGCTGCTTCGACGCGCCGTCGCGCGCGCCTGGCGACGCCTGTGACAAATGAAGCTGAAAGGTAACAGTCGGTCACGGCACGGCAACCGGGCGTCGGGCCCGGTATACTTTGCGCCACCGGTCGATGCAAAGAGCCGGTCGTTTTTTCCCATCGAGTGCGATATATCCGTATGAAACGTCATCTGTTTGCTTTCGTCGCGGCCGCCGCCGTGTCGGTTTCCGCTTTCGCGCAGAGCGCGCCGGTCGACATCGTCCGCAATGCGGTCGAGGGCACCGTCACCGCGATGAAGGCCGATCCGGCCGCACGCGGCGGGGACATGACGAAGGTCTCGCAGGTCGTCGAGCAGCGCTTCCTGCCCGCGACCAACTTCGAGCGCACGACCCGCATCGCGGTCGGCGACGCGTGGAAGCAGGCAACGCCGCAACAGCAGCAGGAGCTGTACAAGCAGTTCAAGCTGCTGATGACGCGCACCTATGCAGCGTCGCTCGCGCAGCTCGGCAGCCAGGATGCGAAGTTCTCGTTCAAGGCCGGCGGCGCGTCGGGCGCCGATGCGCTCGTGCAGTCGACGGTGACGACGCCGGGCGACAGCCAGTCGGTCGGCTATCGTCTCGGCAAGGTCGGCAATGACTGGAAGATCTACGACATCGACATGTCGGGCGCATGGCTGATCCAGGTCTACCAGGGGCAGTTCAAGAGCCAGCTCGCAACGGGCGGGATCGACGGCCTGATCGCATATCTGCAGAAGCACAATTCGCGGACGAACTGACGGCCGCTTGCGGTCCGGAGTCCGGATGCACGAAGGACGCCCTCGGGCGTCCTTTTTCATGGCTGCGCGTTACGCGCAGCGGAGCGCCGCGCCAGACGGTCCTACCGCCGCCGATGCTCGACCGCGAACTTGATCAGCTCGGCCTGCCCTTCGATCTCGAGCTTGCGCTTCAGGTTGAGCCGGTGTGTCTCGACCGTGCGCACCGACAGCCCCGTCTGCTGCGCGATCTGCTTGCTCGACAGCCCCTCGGCCAGCGCGTCGAGGATGTCGCGTTCGCGCGGCGTCAGCCGGTCGAGCGGCGAAGCTGTCGCGCTCGCGTGGATCATCCGCGCGGCGAGCCCTTCGCTGAAGAACGTCTGCCCGGCCAGCACGACGCCGATCGCGCGGACGATCTCGCTCGCGGGCGAATCCTTCAGCAGGTAGCCGCTCGCGCCGGCCCGCACGGCCTGCGTCACGTATTCGGTGTTGTCGTGCATCGACAGCATCAGCACGCGAATGCCCGGAAAACGGTCGTGGAACACGCCGGCGAGCGTGATGCCGTTCATCCCGTTCATGCCGACGTCCATCAGCGCGAGATCGGGTTCGAGCGACGCGGCGAGCCCGAGCGCCTCGTCGGCGTTGCCGGCCTCGCCGACCACCGACAGTTCGGCCGCTTCGAGCCGCATCCGCAGGCCGTCGCGCACGAGCGGATGATCGTCGACGAGCAGCAGTCGGGCGGCGGGCCGGGCGGTGTCGGGGGCGCTCATGGGCAAAAGGTCTCCGGTTATGGGGGCGTCAGGCTGCACTGCGCAGCGGCACGCGCGCGGCCACGATCGTGTGGCCGACCTGCGACGTGATCGTCAGCGTGCCGCCGAGTGCGTCGAGGCGCTCGCGCATGTTGCGCAGGCCGATGCCCCGGCGCGCGTCGGCCTGCGAGCGTTCGGCGTCGAAGCCGCAGCCGTTGTCGGCGATGGTCAGCATGACGGATTGCGCGCCGACGTCGAGCGTGACGGCCGCGCGCGACGCCTGCGCATGATGCACGATGTTGCTGAGCGCTTCCTGCGCGATCCGGAACAGCGCGGTGTTGACGGCCTCGGGCAATGGCCGCGCGCCGCTGTGCGCGACCTGCGTGTAGCCGATGTCGATGCCGCTTTCGGCGCCGAGCTCGCGGACGAGCTGCTCGAGCGCGGCCGCGAGGCCGAGATCGTCGAGCATCGCGGGACGCAGCGCATGCGAGATGCGCCGCACTTCGCGCAGCGTGTCGCCGAGCCGCACGACGCCCGATGCAAGTGCCTGCTCGGCCGCGGGCAAGCGCGCCGTGCCGCGTTCGAAGCGCGCGAGCGCGGATTCGAGCATCAGCTTCGCGGACACCATCATCTGGCTGATCCCGTCATGCAGTTCGCGCGACAGCCGCGCCCGCTCCTGCTCCTGCGATTCGACGACACGCTGCGCGAGCAGCTTGAGCTTCGCGTCGGCGCTGCGCGACTCGCTGACGTTCAGCACCAGCGCGCACACGGCGATCGCCGCCGCGCCCGTGAGCGCGATCGCGGTGAGCCAGCTCATCGTGCGCTCGATGTTCGCGGACGCGCGGGCGTCGATGCGCTGCAGCGCGATGTCGACGTCGTCGAGATAGATGCCGGTGCCGACCATCCAGCCCCAGCGTTCGAGCGCGACGACGTAGCCGAGCTTCGGCGCGACGCGGCCCGTCGACGGCCGCTGCCATGCATAGCGCACGTAGCCGCCGCCGTGCGACGCCGCGCCGATCAGCTTCTGGATCGTCAGCGCGCCCTGCGGGTCGCGCATCGACCAGAAGTTGTGGCCGACGCGCTCGGGCTCGCGCGGATGCATCAGCGAATTGCCGTGCAGGTCGTACACGAAGAAATAGCCGTCGGGGCCGAAATCCATCTTCTGCAGCATCGCGAGCGCCTGCGTGCGCAGCATCGCGTCGTCGCGCGCGTTGCGGCCGCTCGCGTCGTAGAGCGGCATGACCGCGCTCGTCGCGAGCTCGACGTAGTGCTTCAGCTCGACTTCCTTGCTCGACAGGTACGCGGCCTGGATCGTCGCATGCTGCGTGCGCGCGAGCGACGTCGCCTGCTGGCGCACGCCGAAGCCGATGCCGGCGATCGCGAGCAGGAACGGCACGATGGCCAGAAGGAAGATCTTTGCCTTGAGTCTCATGGTGGTGCGAAGCGGCCGCGCACCGGCGCGGGCCGGCCGGGCACGTCAGCCGCGCGGCGGCGCGGCGGCGCGGTGGCGTATCGAGCCGACATTGTCGGCGATTTTGCACGCGGACGGCGGCGGCCCGGCGGTCGCCCCGCCGCTACCCGTGCGCTCAGGCCTGCCGCGACGCGAACCAGTCGGGCGGCTCGGCCGTCTGTACGACGATGCGATTGCGCCCGCCTTCCTTCGCGCGATACAGCGCATCGTCGGCCAGCTTCAGCGCGGCCTGCATGTCGTCGTCGCGTTCGGGATAGCTGGTCGTCACGCCGACGCTCACCGTCAGGCGGTCGGCCGTGCCGGCGTCGTGCCGGATGCCGAGATCGAGGATGCCGGTGCGGATCGTCTCGGCGATCGACACCGCGCCGTCCGTGTCGACGTCGGGCAGCAACACGACGAACTCCTCGCCGCCGTAGCGCGCCGCGTAGTCGGCCGGGCGGCGCAGGCAGCCGGCGATGCAGTGGCCGACCGCGGCGAGCGCGTCGTCGCCGGCCTGGTGGCCCTGCGTGTCGTTGTAGTGCTTGAAGTAATCGACGTCGATGAACAGCAGCGACAGCGCATGCTGCGAGCGCGCGGCGCGGCGCCATTCGCGCGCGAGCGTGACGTCGAGCATCCGGCGGTTGTCGAGGCCCGTCAGGCCGTCGGTGCGCGCGAGCGCCTGCAGCTCGGTTTCCGCGCGATGGCGCTTGCGCAACTGCACGTCGAGCAGCAGCGACAGGCCGACGAAGCCGATCGCGAGCGCGGCCATCGCGGAGCCGATCGGAATCGCGCGGTCGTACCACGCGGCGTAGGTGTCCGCTTCCGAGCGCGCGATCATGACGATGAGCGGCAGTTGGTCGAGGTGCCGGAACACATACAGGCGCCGCACGCCGTCGATCGACGCGGTGTCGGCGAAGCTGCCTTCGTTGGCGGTCATGAACCGCCGGAACGTGCTGGCACGGCTGATGTCGCGGCCGACGATCTTGGGGTCGTACGGCTCGCGCGCGAGCATCTTGCCATTCGTGTTGATCAACGCGACCGAGCCGCGATCGCCGAGCGACAGGCGCGAGAACAGGTTCTGGAAATATTCGAGCCGGATCGACATCACGGCGACGCCGCCGAACGACCCGTCGGGCTTCGTGATCCGCCGGCTGAGCGCGATGCTCGGCGAGCCGTCACGCAACCGCGAATGGTACGGGTCGCTGACGTACAGGCCGACGTCGGGGCGGTCGCGGTGTATGGTGAAGTACGGCTCCTTGCCGAAGTTGGCCTTGCGCGGCACGTCGCTCTTGCCGTCGACCGCGATGTCGCCCTTGGCGTCGAGCACGTAGATGCCGCCGAGGTACTTGGCCGTCGTCGCACGGTCGAACAGGACCTGGCGGCGCAGCGACATCGGCAGCCTGGCGACTTCGGGGTCGTTCTCGCCTTCGACGACGGCCTGCAGCGACAGCGAATAGATCTCGATGTTGCGCTCGATGTCCCACGACGCCATCAGCGCCAGGTTCTGCTGCATCGCGATCGCGCGGTCGCGCGCGTCGATACGGCCTTCGTACAGCACGATCCCGCACAGGAGCAGCAGGAGCAGCGCGATCAGCAGCCCGGTATAGAAGATCAGGTGCGGCAGCAGGAACCGGCGCAGATGAGCGGCGACACGGCTCGTCAGGCCGGATTCGCTGGGCATTGCGTAGTCGGTTTCTGCCATGGTCCGTGGATCGATGGGCATCGCCGCCGGGCGGCGGGCCGATGCGATTGTTCGTATGACGTGTCGGCAGCGATCCGATGCGCGACCCTTCCGTTGCGTCCTCTCCGTTCTGCGGAGAAAATGGACACCGGTTATCGGAAATCGCGGCCAGATTAACCGGTAAATCAGATATTCACTGGCAACATCTGCCGCGATTCGATGATCCGACGAATCGGGCGGCGCGGATTCAACGGAGTATAACGCGCGCACTCGCGTGCGCGGAAAATGTTGCGGCCCGTTGATCCGGATCAAATTACGGTGAAATCCCCGGCTTGCCAATATCGGGTGAATCGTTGCAGCGCAAGGCTTTCCGGGATGACCGGAGCAGGCGCGCAGCGCGCGGCCGCCGATTGTGGCGGTTTAACGGCGGGCGTACGCGAAAGGCGAAAGCGTGCGATATGCGCCGATTATCCGTTTCAACCGATGGCTTCAACGGTCGCGTGAGCGTAAAAATGAAAACGGGCGGCCATGACGGCCGCCCGTTTCGTGATGCCGGCATGCGGGGCGGACCCGCATGCGCATGCTCAAGCGCCGTGCTGTTGCGCCTTGAACGCGAGCCGGAACCGGTGCAGCAGCGGCTCGGTATAGCCGCTCGGCTGCGACGTGCCCTGCAGCGCGAGCGCGCACGCGGCCTTGAACGCGGTCGACTGGTCGTAGCCGGGCGCCATCGGGCGATAGTTCGGGTCGCCGGCGTTCTGCTGGTCGACGACGCGCGCCATCCGCTTGAACACGTCGAGCACGAAGGCCTCGGTGATCACGCCGTGGCGCAGCCAGTTCGCGATGTGCTGGCTCGAAATACGCAGCGTCGCGCGGTCTTCCATCAGGCCGACGTCGTGGATGTCGGGCACCTTCGAGCAGCCGATGCCCTGTTCGACCCAGCGCACGACGTAGCCGAGGATGCCCTGCGCGTTGTTCTCGACTTCGCTCAGGATCTCGCTCTCGCTCCATTCGGCGCGCTCGACGACCGGCACGGTCAGCAGGCCTTCGAGCAGCGCGTCGCGTTCGCTCGCGTACGGCGTCTTCTCGAGTTCCTGCTGGACGGCCTGCACGTCGACGAGATGGTAGTGCAGCGCGTGCAGCGTCGCGGCGGTCGGCGACGGCACCCACGCGGTGTTCGCGCCGGCGCGCGGATGCCCGATCTTCTGCTCGAGCATTGCGTGCATCAGGTCCGGCATCGCCCACATGCCCTTGCCGATCTGCGCGCGGCCGCGCAGGCCGGCCGACAGCCCCGCGAGCACGTTGTTGCGCTCGTATGCGGTGATCCAGGCCGAGGACTTCATGTCGCCCTTGCGGATCATCGGGCCCGCTTCCATCGCGGTGTGCATCTCGTCGCCGGTGCGGTCGAGGAAGCCGGTGTTGATGAACGCAACGCGCGCGGCGGCTGCCGCGATACAGGCGGCGAGGTTCACGCTGGTGCGGCGCTCCTCGTCCATGATGCCCATCTTCAGCGTGTTGCGCGGCAGGTTGTACAGATCCTCGATGCGCGCGAACAGCGTATCGGCGAACGCGACTTCGACCGGGCCGTGCATCTTCGGCTTCACGATATAGATCGAGCCGGCGCGCGAGTTGCGCTTCGCCTTCAGGTCGTGCAGCGAGCACAGCGTGGTGACGACGCCGTCGAGGATCCCTTCCGGAATCTCGTTGCCGTCGCGGTCGAGCACCGCGCCGTTGGTCATCAGGTGGCCGACGTTGCGCACGAACAGCAGCGAGCGGCCGTGCAGCGACAGCGTGCCGCCGGCCGGCGTCGTGTAGTCGCGGTCGGCGTTCAGGCGGCGCGTGAAATGCTTGCCGCCCTTCGCGACTTCCTCGACCAGCGTGCCCTGCATCAGGCCGAGCCAGTTGCGGTAGAGCTGGACCTTGTCGTCGGCGTCGACCGCCGCGACCGAATCCTCGCAGTCGATGATCGTGCTGACCGCGGCTTCGAGCACGACGTCCTTCACGTTCGCGAGATCGGCGCGGCCGATCGGCGTCGACGCGTCGATCTGGATCTCGAGATGCAGGCCGTTGTGCTTCAGCAGGATCGCGGACGGCGCGCCGGCCGCGCCCTGGTAGCCGACGAACTGCGCGGGCTGCGCGAGCGACACGACGCCCTGGGCAGTTTCGACGGCGAGCTGGCCGTCCTGCACGCGGTAGCGCAGCGCGTCGCGGTGCGAGCCGCTCGCGAGCGGCGCCGCGTTGTCGAGCACGTTGCGCGCGTAGTCGATCACGCGCTGGCCGCGCGTCGGGTTGTAGGCCGCGGTGCGTTCGGCGCCGCCGTCCTCGGGCAGCGCATCGGTGCCGTACAGCGCGTCGTACAGGCTGCCCCAGCGGGCGTTCGCGGCGTTCAGCGCATAGCGCGCGTTCGACAGCGGCACGACGAGCTGCGGGCCGGCCTGCGTGGCGATCTCGCTGTCGACGTTCGCGGTGGCTGCCGCGACGTTCGACGGGGCCGGCACGAGGTAGCCGATCTGTTCGAGGAATGCGCGAAACGCGGCGTGGTCGCGCACGGGGCCGGGGTGCGCGCGGTGCCAGGTGTCGAGTTCGTGCTGCAGGCGGTCGCGTTCCGCGAGCAGTTCGCGGTTGCGCGGCGCCAGGTCGTGCACCAGGGCCGAGAAACCGCTCCAGAACGCGGCCTTGTCGATGCCGGTGCCCGGCAGTGCTTCGTTTTCAATGAACTGGCTCAGCGCTGGCGCGACTTGCAGTCCTGCTTGGTCGATCATCGTTAATCCTCCCGGGGAAAATGCGCGCGCGGCTTAGGCCGAGACGCTTTGTGTGCCGGCGCGGGCGATCTGCGCGTCCTGTTCCGACTTTACGCCAGACACGCCGATCGCGCCCGCGATCCGGCCGCCGACCGTGACCGGCACGCCGCCTTCGAGCAACCCCGTCAGCGGCACGCTGAGAAACGCGGTGCGGCCACCGTTGATCATATCCTCATACGCTTTCGTCTCGCGACGGCCGAGCGCCGCCGCGCGCGCCTTGTCCTGCGCGATGCAGGCGCTGGCCGGCGACGCGCCGTCCAGCCGCGCGAACGCAAGCAGGTGGCCGCCGTCGTCGACGACGGCGATCGACACGGCCCAGCCGTGGCGCTCCGCTTCCGCGCGGGCGGCGGCGAGCATGCGGTCGGCATCGGCGAGCTCGAGTTCGGGTTTCGTTTGCATGGAGGTCCTCCGGAATCAGTTCAGTTGGCGCGTCGGTTGTCGACGAGCTCGATCCAGTGGCGCACGGGCGTGCGACCCGCGCCATTCAGGTGAGTCTGGCAGCCGACGTTGGCCGTGACAATCAGGTCCGGCCGCGCGGCTTCGAGCGCATCGAGCTTGTTGTCGCGCAGTGTCGTCGCGAGTTCGGGCTGCGTCAGCGCATACGTGCCGGCCGAGCCGCAGCACAGATGGCCGTCGGCGACATTCGTCAGATCGAAGCCGAGCCGCGTCAGGATGCTTTCGACTGCGCCGCCGAGGCGCTGCGCGTGCTGCAGCGTGCACGGGCAGTGGACCGCGACGCGGCGTGGCGTCGAATCGGCCAGCGCGTCGAGCGGCTCGGCCGCGATCACCTCGGCGAGATCGCGCGCGAGCGCGCTGACGCGCCGCGCTTTTTCCGCATAGGCGGGGTCGGAGCGCAGCAGGTCGCCGTATTCCTTGACGAACGCGCCGCAGCCGCTCGCCGTCAGCACGATCGCTTCGGCGCCGGCTTCGATCGCGGGCCACCACGCGTCGATGTTGCGGCGCGCGCGGGCGAGGCCAGCGTCCTGCGCGTTCAGGTGATATTCGGTCGCGCCGCAGCAGCCGGCCTCGCGCGCCGGGCTCACGCTGATGCCGAGCCGGTCGAGCACGCGCGCGGCGGCCGCATTGGTGTTCGGCGACAGCGACGGCTGCACGCAGCCTTCGAGCATCAGCACGCGCCGCGCGTGGCGCACGGCCGGGCGCGGCGCGGCCGCGGCCGCGGGCACGGCGGCCGGGATCTTGTCCCGCAACGTGCCGGGCAGCAGCGGGCGCAGCGCGCGGCCGGCCTTCAGCAGCGCGGCGAACGTCGCCGGGCGCGGCACGACGTGGCGCAGCCCCGCGCGCAGCAGGCGTTCGCGCGCAGGCCGCCGCACGCGCTTCTCGGCTTCCGCGCGGCCGATGTCGAGCAGCGTGTGGTAGCGCACGCCGGACGGGCAGGTCGTCTCGCAGTTGCGGCACGTCAGGCAGCGGTCGAGATGCTGCTGCGTGCGCTCGCCGCACGGCTCGCCTTCGAGCAGCTGCTTGATCAGGTAGATGCGGCCGCGCGGCCCGTCGAGCTCGTTGCCGAGCACCTGGTAGGTCGGGCAGGTCGCATTGCAGAAGCCGCAGTGCACGCACGCGCGCAGGATCGCTTCCGCTTCGTCGGCCAGGGCGAGGGCCTTGCTTGCTTCGCTGAGATTGGTTTGCATCGGCAGGTCGGGGTCGGGTTCGCGTCAGAAGTCGGCGTAGAGCCGGCCGGGATTGAAAATCGCGTGCGGGTCGAGCTGCGCCTTGAGCTGCCGGTGCACGCGCAACAATGCGGGCGGCAGCGGCTGGAACGGCTCGCGCGTCGTGCCCGGCGTGAAGCAGGTCGCGTGGCCGCCCCATTGCGCGGCGAGCCGCTGCACGTCGGCCGGCGCGGCGTCGCTCTTCAGCCAGCGCTGCGCGCCGCCCCAGTCGACGAGTTGCACGCCGGGCAACGCGTCGAGCGGAGCGGCGGCCGGCACCGACACGCGCCACAGCGGGCGCGGATCGTCGAAGAACGGCAGCGCGAGGTCGCGCAGCCGGGCCCAGAACGCATCGTCGCTGTCGTCCATCCGGTCGCCGCCGATCGTGTCGCGCGCGGCCTTCACCGAACCCTCGCCGCCTTCGATCCGCACGCGCAGCACGCCGTCCGCATGGCACGCGCCCGCGAGCGGCAGCCCCGCGCGCCGCCACGCGGCGACGCGCTGCACGGCTGCGCCGGCGGCGAGCGGCAACGCGAGATCGCACGTCGCGCGCGGCTTCGGCAGTACCTTCAGCGACACCTCGGTCACGACGCCGAGACAGCCGAAGCTGCCCGCGAGCAGCCGCGACACGTCGTAGCCCGCGACGTTCTTCATCACCTCGCCGCCGAAGCGCAGGTGCTTCGCATGGCCGGTGATCACGCGGCAGCCGAGCACGAAATCGCGAACCGCGCCGGCCCACGGGCGGCGCGGCCCCGACAGCGCCGCCGCGAACATCCCGCCGACGGTTGCCGCGCCGCCGAACGACGGCGGCTCGCACGGCAGCATCTGGCCGGCCGCGTCGAGCATCGCTTCGAGATCGGCGAGCGGCGTGCCCGCGCGCGCGGTAATGACGAGCTCGGTCGGGTCGTACGAGACGACGCCGCGATGCGTGCGCACGTCGAGCGTGCGGCCTTCGACGGGGCGGCCGAGAAAGGTCTTCGTGCCGGCGCCGCGGATGTGCAGCGGCTGGCGATCATGGCGTGCGGCGTCGACCTGCGCGACGAGCGCCGCGCTGTCGTCGATCGATTCGATTTCGCGTCGCATCAGAAGCGCTCGAGTTCGGGAAACGGCAGCTTGCCGTGATGGACGTGCATCGCGCCGAATTCGGCGCAGCGGTGCAGCGTGGGGATGTTCTTGCCGGGATTGAGCAGGCCCTGCGGATCGAACGCGGCTTTCACCGCGTGAAAGAACGTGATTTCGTCGGCGTTGAACTGCACGCACATCTGGTTGATCTTCTCGCGTCCGACGCCGTGCTCGCCGGTGATGCTGCCGCCCGCCGCGACGCATAGCTCGAGGATCTTTCCGCCGAGCGCTTCCGCGCGGTCGAGTTCGCCGGGCCGGTTCGCGTCGAACAGGATCAGCGGGTGCATGTTGCCGTCGCCCGCATGGAACACGTTCGCGACGGGCAGCCCGTATTCGGCGGACAGCGCGGCGACGCCCTCGAGCACGCGCGGCAGTTCGCGGCGCGGGATCGTGCCGTCCATGCAGTAGTAGTCGGGCGACATGCGGCCGACCGCGGGGAACGCGTTCTTGCGGCCGGCCCAGAAGCGCTGGCGCTCGGCCTCGTCGCGCGCGACGCGAATCTCCGTCGCGCCCGCGTCGCGCAGCAGCGCGGCGACGCGTTCGGCGTCCTCGTCGACGTCGCTCGCCGCGCCGTCGAGCTCGCACAGCAGGATCGCCTGCGCGTCGACCGGGTAGCCCGCGTGGATGAAATCCTCGGCCGCGCGGATCGCGAGGTTGTCCATCATCTCGAGGCCGCCGGGAATCACGCCCGCGCCGATGATTCGCGCGACCGCGGCGCCGGCTTCGGCGACGTCGTCGAAGCTCGCCATCAGCACCTTCACGCTCGGCGGCTTCGGCAGCAGCTTCACGGTCACTTCGGTGACGATCCCGAGCATCCCCTCGGAGCCTGTGAACAGCGCGAGCAGGTCGAAGCCGGGCGCGTCGAGCGCGTCGGCGCCGAGCGTGAGCGTGTCGCCGTCGATCGTCAGGATCTCGACCTTCAGGATGTTGTGCACCGTGAGCCCGTATTTCAGGCAGTGCACGCCGCCCGCGTTTTCGGCGACGTTGCCGCCGATCGAGCACGCGATCTGCGACGACGGATCGGGCGCGTAGTAGAGGCCGTGCGGCGCGGCCGCCTGCGAGATCGCGAGGTTGCGCACGCCGGGCTGCACGCGCGCGATGCCGGCATCGGGGTCGATGTCGAGAATCCGGTTGAACTTCGCCATCACGAGCAGGATGCCTTTTTCGAGCGGCATCGCGCCGCCCGACAGCCCGGTGCCCGCGCCGCGTGCGACGACCGGCACGCGGTGCGCGGCCGCGACGCGCAGCACCGCGCGCACCTGCTCGACCGTGTCGGGCAGCACGACCGCGAGCGGCACCGTACGGTACGCGGCGAGGCCGTCGCATTCGAACGGCTTGAGCGCCTCGCGTTCGTGCAGCACGTCGAGGCCGGGCGCCGCCGCGTGCAGCGCGGCGACGAGCGTGTCACGGCTGACGGTCGCCAGCGGGCCGTCGATCCGTTCGTCGTAGATGAAACTCATCGGTTTGTCTCCACCATGCGGGCGGCCGCGCGATGCGCGACACGCCGGAATGGAGGGATTCTTGGCGGGCCGGGCACGCGTGTCCAGACGTCTTCGGGGTGGTCGTACCAGTTTTTGGGATGGCACTGCTCAGGCGTTCGATCGGGACCGGTAAAAGCCAACGACAACAAGGCTTTGTGCGAAAATCGCAGACATCCGTCCAAAGTGGTCATACCAGTATGGAAATGCAGGATCGAGAGGGGCCGGCGCGGCGCGTGGCCGATGTCGTCGCCGAGCGGATCGAGAAGCTGATCGTCGACGGCGTGCTGAAGGCCGGGCAGGCGCTGCCGTCCGAACGGCGGCTGACCGAGAAGCTCGGCGTGTCGCGCACGGCCGTGCGCGAAGGGATGAAGCTGCTGCACGCGCGCGGGATCATCGACACGATGCACGGCAAGGGTTCGTTCGTCGCGAGCCTGACCCCGCAGCGCGAGATCACGCCGATGATGCATCTGCTCGGCTCGCAGCCGCGCACGCTGTACGACCTGTTCGAGGTGCGCGGGATGCTCGAGGCCGAGGCCGCGCGGCTCGCCGCGCTGCGCGGCACGCCGGCTGATTTCATCCTGATCCGGCGCCGCTACGAGGAAATGACGGCGGCCGATGCACAGGATCTCGACCCCGCCGCGCGCGCGAAGCTCGATCACGCGTTCCATCTCGCGATCTGCGAGGCGTCGCATAACCCCGTGCTCGTCAACACGCTGCAGTCGCTGACCGACCTGCTGCTCAGTTCGGTGTTCGCTTCGGTGAACAACCTCTATCACCGCGAGCCGCTGAAGAAGCAGATCGACCGCCAGCATGCGCGGCTCTACAACGCGGTCACGGGGCGGCTGCCCGACCAGGCACGCAAGGCCGCGAGCGAACACATCCGCCAGTGCGTCGACTATCTGCGCGAAATCGAGCAGGAGGAACAGCGGCTCGTGCGCTCGACGTTGCGGCTCGAAGGGTGGACCTGAGCGGGCGGGACGTAGTCGAGACCGGACCACGAGGGTTCTTCGCGGCTGGCCGGGGAGGCGCGCGGCGCAGGCCGCCGGTGGTCGGCATGGTTCAGTCGCCCAGCGGTTCCACGATCCTGGGAAATAAGCATTCCTGTTCGCGTCGCCTCGACTTTTCCCGATTTTCGTTATCGCGACAGATCCGATCAAGGAGGGTCTGGCAGGACTCCGGCCTTATTTCGCTCAGTGGGTGGCGATGCAGGTGCGCGCGTGGCGGGTTGCGCGGCCACCGGCAGCGTTTGCTGCCGATGCAATCGGGGCTGGCGCTGGCGGCAGTGCGGCTCATCGGTGTCTCGCAGCACGGCTTGCCGGTGCGGCGCTCGGCACCGCTAAGTTTTTCAATGGCGATCGACGTCGATCTTTTCGACCATTGATGTGCGCGGTGCAATCAGCGCGGTAACCGCTAGAATTGCGGTTTTAGTCCGGAATACGTCCATGTCCTTTGCCTCGCTTGGCCTGATCGATCCCTTGCTGCGTAATGTGCAGGACCTCAATTACCAGACACCTACGCCGGTGCAGGCCAAGGCGATTCCTGTCGTGCTCAGCGGCAAGGACGTCATGGCTGCGGCACAGACCGGTACCGGCAAAACGGCGGGTTTTGCGCTGCCGCTGTTGCAACGGCTGGTGCAACACGGGCCGGCGGTGTCCAGCAACCGCGCGCGCGTCCTGGTGCTGGTGCCCACGCGTGAGCTGGCTGAGCAGGTGCTGCAGAGCTTTGTCGCGTACGGCAAAGGCCTCGATTTGCGATTCCTCGCCGCCTACGGCGGGGTCAGCATCAACCCGCAGATGATGAAGCTGCGCAAGGGCGTGGACGTGCTCGTTGCCACGCCGGGCCGTTTGCTGGATCTCAATCGCCAGAACGCCGTGCAGTTCGATCAAGTACAAACGCTGGTGCTGGATGAAGCGGACCGCATGCTCGATCTGGGCTTTGCGCGCGAACTCGACGCCGTCTTTGCCGCGTTGCCCGCTCAGCGCCAGACCCTGCTGTTCTCCGCGACGTTTACCGACGAGATCCGCACGATGGCGGCGGGCATTCTGCGCAACCCGGTCGATATCAGCGTCAGCCCGCCCAATGCCACGGCCAGCAAGATCAAGCAGTGGGTGGTGCCGGTGGATAAAAGGAACAAGCCCGACCTCTTCATGCACCTGGTGGCCGAGAACAACTGGGAGCACGCGCTGGTGTTCGTCAAGACCCGCAATGGCGTGGAATACCTGGCGGCCATGCTGGATGAAGCGGGCTATGCGGTCGACACCATCCACGGCGACAAACCGCAACCCGCGCGCCTGCGTGCGCTGGAGCGCTTCAAGACGCGTGAAGTACAGATGCTGGTCGCCACCGACGTGGCCGCGCGCGGGCTGGATATCGACGACCTGCCGCTGGTGATCAACGTTGATCTGCCGATCGTCGCGCAAGACTATGTGCACCGTATCGGCCGTACCGGCCGCGCGGGCGCGAGCGGCGTGGCGGTGTCCCTGGTGTGTGCCGATGAAGCGCCGCAACTGGCCGCGATCGAAGCGCTGATCCGGCAGACGCTGCGCCGTGAAGAAGAGCCGGGTTTCGAAGCCGAGCACCGCGTGCCGGAAACCAGCGCGACGGGCGAGATCATCAAGAAACCCAAAAAGCCGAAGAAGCCCAAAGTGCCGCAAGCTGCGCCGGTCGCCAAGCAAGTGCCCGGCAAGAAGCCGCGTGCGCAAAGCGGCGAAAGCAAGCACAAGCCTGTGGCACAGCGCGCGACCGCCGCCGGTAAAGGTCCGGACTACACCATCGGTAGCCCGTTCAGCGCGCAGAAGCCACGCAGCAAGCCTGCCGGCAAGCCGGGTGCGGGGTCAGGCAAACCGGCTGGCAAACCAGCAGGCAAACCGACTGGTGGTCGCGGCAAACGCCAACCGTGATCCGCAGGGACGACTGACACCGGCCACGGAACAGGCTGGCACCGCAAAGAATAAAAAAAGCCCGCCGAAGCGGGCAACCTCACGATGCGGAGGGGGAGATACGAATCCGCGGGCCGCGCGCGTTCAGCCTTTGGTCGCGCCGAACGTGAGCCCCGCGACGAAATGCTTCTGCATCGCGAAGAACATCGCGACGGACGGCAGCGCGGCGAGGATCGACCCGGCCGACACGAGGTTCCACGACGTCGTCCATTGCCCCTTCAGCGCCGCGACGCCCGCCGTGATCGGCGCGGCTTCGTCGCCTTGCGTGAGGCACAGCGCCCAGAAGTAGTCGTTCCACACGAACGTGAACACGAGGATCGCGAGCGCCGCGAGCGCGGGCCGGATCAGCGGCAGCACGATCCGCCAGAACACCGTCCATTCGCCCGCGCCCTCGATGCGCGCGGCCTCGATCAGCTCGAACGGCAACTGCTTGATGAAGTTGCGCAGGAACAGCGTGCAGAAGCCGGTCTGGAACGCGACGTGGAACAGGATCAGCGCTTCGACGGTATTGAACACGCCGAGCCTGAGCGACAGGTCGCGCACCGGGATCATCAACACCTGCACCGGCACGAAGTTGCCGGCGACGAACGTGCCGAACAGCGCCGCATTGCCGCGAAACCGGTAGGTCGCGAGCGCGAAGCCGGCCATCGCCGCGAGCGCGATCGAGCCGAGCACGGCCGGTACCGTGATCTGCACGCTGTTCCAGAAGTAATGCAGCATCGGCGACGTCGTCAGCGCGTCGCGATAGTTCTCGATCATCGAGAAGTGCCGCGGCCAGCCCCAGTAGTGGCCTTCGACCAGTTCCTCGGTCGAGCGCACCGACGTGACGAACACGGCGATCATCGGCAGCAGCCAGATCAAGAGCGCGACGGGCAGCGACAGCTTGTACAGCCGGCGCGAGACGGGCTTCCATTGGGCAACGGGAGTCGGAAACATGAGGATTCCCCGGTAAGTCACTGCTCGTTGCGCAGCAGGCGGCGCAACTGGAACACGATGTAGACGAGCATGATCGCGAACAGCACGACCGCGATCGACGCGGAATAGCCGAGCCGGTAGTACTTGATCGCCTGGTCGTACATGTAATACGCGAGCACGGTCGAGCTCTCGAACGGGCCGCCGCTCGTCATCACCGAGATCAGGTCGAAGCTGCGCAGCGCGCCGATCACCGTGACGACGATCGCCATGAAGGTGGTCGGCCGCAGTTGCGGCAGCACGACGTGCCACAGCAGCGCGAAGCCGCGCGCGCCTTCCATCCGCGCGGCTTCGATCTGTTCCGGGTTGACCGACGTGAGGCCGGTCAGGTACAGGATCATGCAGTACGCGGTTTGCGGCCACAGCGCGGCGAACACGATGCCGAACGTCGCATAGCGCGCGTTGCCGAGCACCGGGATGCCGTGCCCGGCGATCAGCGCGAGCAGCCCGAAGGTCGGATCGTAGAACCACGAGAAGATCAGGCCGACGACCACGCCGGACAGCACGAACGGCGCGAAGAACAGCGACTTCACGAGCCGGATGCCGCCGACCGCCTGGTTCAGGTACAGCGCGAGCGCGAGGCCGAGCGGCGGCGCGAGCATGAAGAGCGCGAGCCAGATCACGTTGTTGCGCAGCGCCGTGTAGAACGTCGGCGCATGCAGCAGTTCGACGTAGTTCGCGAGACCGACGAAGGTGCGTTCGGTCATCCCGTCCCAGTTGTACAGGCTCAGCCACAGCGTCGACAGGATCGGCCAGATCACATAGACGGCAACCATCGCGCAGGCCGGCGCGAGAAAGAGCCACGCGGCGCGCCGCTGCCGCCGCACGGCGGGCGACGGGCGGCGCGCGGGCAGCGCGGCAGCAGATGCGCCGCGCGGCGGCGGCGAGGTGGACGTGGTCGGACTGGACACGGCAAGCCTCCTGAACGGGCGCGGCGGCGCGGGGCCGCCGGTTTGGGTCATGCGCTCACTTCTTGTAGATCCGCTTGCGGGTCTGTTCGAGCTGTGCGAGCACCGTATCGAGTTGCGCGGGATTCGCGAGGAACTGCTGCATGCCCTTCATCCCTTCGTCGGCCATTTCCTTCGTCATGTCGCGGTCGTAGAACTGCGCGACGCCGCCCTTCGTGTCGGCGAGGATCCGGAAGCCGATGCGCGAGACCGGATCGGCCGGCTCGGGCGACTTGCTGTTGGCCGACAGCGAGCCGAGGCCTTCCGCGAGCTTCGCGCCCATCTCGGGTGTTTCGACGAACGCGAGGAACGTGTGCGCGTCGGCCTTGTTCTTCGCCTTCGTCGGGATATGCAGCGATTCGACCGGGCCGTCCTCGGCGGTCGGCACCTTCGGGTCGATGATCGGGAAGCGGTAGTAGCCCATTTCCTGTTTCATGTTGGGCGGAAAGCCCGCCGCGATGAAGGTGCCCATCAGCATCATCGCGGCCTTGCCCTGGAACAGGAACGGCTGCGCGCCGTCGAGATCGTAGGACAGTGCGTTGTCGATGAAGTAGCCGGCATCGATCAGCGATTTCCACGTCGTGTAGACCTTCTTCACGCGCGGATCGGTGTACGGCACGTCGCCGGCCATCAACTGCTGGTGGAACGCGTTGCCGTTCAGGCGCAGGTCGAGATAGTCGAACCAGCCGGCGAGCGTCCACGCGTCGCGGCCGCCGATCGCGACCGGCGTGATGCCGGCCGCCTTCAGCTTCTTGCACGCGTCGAGAAACTGGTCCCACGTCTTCGGTTCGTCGGCGATGCCGACCTTGCGGAACAGGTCCTTGCGGTAGAACAGCCCCCACGAGTAGTAGACGGTCGGCGCCGCGTACTGCTTGCCGTTGTACGACGACGCATCGCGCGTCGACGCATACATCGCGCCCCAGCCGTTCTTCGTCCAGTCGCCGCTCAGGTCCTCGAACAGCCCGCGCTTCGCGTAGTACGCCATCCGCTCGCCCGCGTGCCAGTTCACCACATCCGGCGCGACGGTCGTGAGCCATGCGGGAAGCTGCACCTTGTACGCTTCCTCGTCGACGAAGGTCGCTTTCACGTCGATGTCGGGATGCGCCTTGCGGAATGCGTCGAGCGTCGACTGCCAGACCGCGCGCTGGCTGGCGCCCTTGAATGCGATGTTGATCGTCAGCGTGCCGGCGCTCGCCGGCGCGGCAGCGCCGAGCGAAGCAAACGCGATGGCGGCGGCCGTCGCAAGCCGGGCGGCGACGCGAAGGGGGCGATGTGTCATCTGTGTCTCCATTCCTGTGTGTCGTTGTGCGTGACCGGCGCGTCGTGGCGCCGGTGGCGGTTGCTACGAACGGCTTCGGTACACGGCGACGCCTTGCGGCTCGACCTGCGCGGCGCCGATCACGAATGCGGACGGCGGCGCCGCGTCGATCGTGTGCGGCGTGTCGCCATAGTTGAATACGTAGGTCAGGCCGCCGCGCCGGCTCACACGCACGCCGTCGCCGAGCGGCGTCGGCGCGAGGCCCGCTTCGGTCGCCACGTCGGCGAACAGTGTCGTGGTGGTCGCGTCGTCGAACAGCGCGGCCCAGTAGTGCAGCGCGCCGTGCGACACGCAGGCCGGATGACCGTCGGCGAAGCGCGCGCGCACGACGCTGCGCGTGTCGTCGTGCAGCTCGACGAAGTCGCGCCAGTGGCGCGCATCGCCCGCGAGCGGCGCGCCGTCGCGCAGCGTGCCGTCGATCCGCTCGGTCACGTTCGGCCGCAGCGACTCGACGCGCCATACGCGAACCGGCAGGATCGACGCGAGCGGGCCGGGCGGCAGTGCCGGCGGGATCTGCAGGTCGACGGTCTTCGAGCCGGTGCGCGGCCCGAACACGGCATGCGCGCCCGATGCGGCGAGCCGTGTGGCGAAATCGTCCGGCACGACAGGCAGCGGCGGCACGACGACGAGGCGATAGCCGTCGAGCGGCGCATGCGCGGAAACCACGTCGACGTCCAGGCCGAGCGAGCGCAGCGCCGAGTAATACTCGAATGCGAAGCGCGGATAGTGGAAATCGGCGCCTTGCGGCTGCACCTCGAACAGCCACTTCGCCTCGTAGTCGAAGACCAGCGCGACGGATGCGCGCACCGGGCCGTCCGCGTCGGAAGCCGCGCCGGCATCGTGCACGGCCGCGATCTCGCGCGCAACGCGTTGCGCCTCGCGGCCGCCTTCGTCGAGCCGGTCGTCCGGCGTGTGCAGGCCCGCATGCATCTGCTCCTGCGCGAACGGCGCCTGCCGCCAGCGGAAGTACGACACGCAGCCGGCGCCGTGCGCGAACGCTTCCCAGCTCCACAGGCGCACCATGCCCGGCAGCGGCGCGGGGTTCCACTGCGCCCAGTTCACGGGCCCCGGCTGCTGCTCCATCACCCAGAACGGCAGCTTCGACATGCCGCGATAGAGATCGTGATTGAACGACGCGAAATCGGGATGGCCGGTGCGCAGCCAGCGCGCCTTCACGTCGGGCGCGAACCACTGCTCCTCGAGCGCGCCGAGCGGATAGCTGTCCCAGGTCGCGATGTCGAGGTCGCGTGCGACCTCGTAGTGGTCGAACTCGGTGAACAGCTGCATGAAGTTGTGCGCGACGGGCCGGCCCGGCGAGTGCGCGCGGATCACGTCGACCTGCATCCGGTGATAGCGCGCGACCTCGTCGGACGCGAAGCGGCGGTAGTCGAGGCGATGCGACGGGTGCGCTTCGGTCACGGTGCCGACGGGCGCGTCGACTTCGTCGAAATGCCGATATTCCATGCTCCAGAACACGGTGCCCCACGCGCGGTTCAGCGCGTCGATCGTGCCGTAGCGCGCCTTCAGCCATTCGCGAAAGCGCACGAGCGCGGCCGGCGAATAGCTGACCACCGTCTGGTGGCAGCCCAGCTCGTTGTCGGTCTGCCAGTAGCGCACGGCCGGGTGGCGGCCGTAGCGTTCGGCGACCGCCGTGCAGATCTGGCGCGACACTTCGAGATAGGTCGGCGACGAGAAGTCGTAGTGGCGGCGCGAACCGAACTTGCGCGGCCGGCCGTCCGCGCCGATCGCGAGGATGTCCGGATGGCGGTCGACCAGCCATTTCGGCGGCGTCGCGGTCGGCGTGCACATCACGATCTCGAGGCCGGCCGCGCCGAGCACGTCGACCGCGCGGTCGAGCCAGCCCCAGTCGTATTCGCCCGGCGACGGCTCGATGCGGCTCCACGCGAATTCGGCGATCCGAACCTGCTCGATGCCGAGCGCTTTCATCCGGCGGGCATCGTCGGCCCACATCGATTCCGGCCAGTGTTCCGGGTAATAACAGACTCCGAGGCGCATGCCCGATCCTTATGCGTAGTGGTGGACGTGGACGTCGGCGCACGCGGGCACCGCGCGGCCGTCTTCGTTGAAGAGATGGCAGGCCGCGGCCGGCGCATGCACGTGCACGCGCTCGCCGGTGCGCACCTGCGCGTCGCCGGGCACCTTCGCGATGAGCGAGGTGCCGCCGGGCTGGTCGAGGTGCACGTAGGTCTGTTCGCCCAGGCGCTCGACGAGCGCGACGTCGCGGGCCAGCGTCGTCGCGCCATGCGCGGCGCCGAGCAGCAGGTGTTCGGGCCGAATGCCGAGCGTGACGGTCGCGCCGGCCGCGAGCGCGGAGCCGTCGCGCGGCAGCGTGAAGACCTCGCCGGACGGCACGACTGTGACGGTCGTGCCCTGTGCGTTGCACGCGGTGACGACGGCCGGCAGGAAGTTCATGCGCGGCGAGCCGATGAAGCCGGCGACGAAGCGGCTGGCCGGATGGTGGTAGAGGTCGAGCGGCGCGCCGACCTGCGCGATGCTGCCGTGCTGCGCGGTATCCGCGCCGGCGTGCAGCAGCACGATCTTGTCGGCGAGTGTCATCGCTTCGGTCTGGTCGTGCGTCACGTAGACGACGCTCGCGCGTTCGAACTGCCGGTGCAGCCGCGCGATCTCGATGCGGGTCTGGCCGCGCAGCGCCGCGTCGAGATTCGACAGCGGCTCGTCGAACAGGAACACGCCGGGCTCGCGCACGATCGCGCGGCCGATCGCGACGCGCTGCCGCTGGCCGCCCGACAGCGCCTTCGGCTTGCGCTCGAGCAGCGTGTCGAGCTGCAGGATGCGCGCGGCATCGCGCACCTTCCGGTCGATCTCGGCCTTCGGCACGCGTGCGAGCTTCAGCCCGAACGCCATGTTCTCGTAGACCGTCATGTGCGGAAACAGCGCGTAGCTCTGGAATACCATCGCGACGCCGCGCTCGGCGGCCGGCACGTCGTCGACGCGGCGGCCGTCGATCGACAGCTCGCCCGCGCTCAGGTCCTCGAGACCGGCGATCATGCGCAGCAACGTCGACTTGCCGCATCCGGACGGCCCGAGGAACACGCAGAACTCGTGCGCGCCGATCTCCAGATCGACGTCGCGAATGACCGGCGCGTGATCGCCATAGGCTTTCTGCACGCGTCGCATCGAGATGCTCGCCATTGTCTCCGCTCCATGTTTTAATGCGCCGTCATGCTTGATTAAGCGCTTAATCATCGCGATCAAAAAAAGCGCCGATGCGATCGCGGCCGAGTCGCGCCCGTCGGTCGGGCGGCAAGGTGTGCGGCGATAGTGCGCCGCTTCGGTGAGCGAAGCAAATACTGGATTGGTATCTCATATAGTGGGCAACGATGGCAACACTGGATGAAGTTGCCCGTCGCGCCGGCGTGACGGCCGCGACGGTGTCGAACGTGCTGCGTGACCGCGGCCGGGTGGGCGACGCGACGCGTGCGCGGGTGCTGGAAGCCGTGCAGGCGCTCGGGTACCGGCCGCATCTCGCCGCGCGGGCGCTGGCGGAAGGGCGCGCGCCGACGGTCGCGCTGATGGTATCGAGCATCGCGAACCCGTTCTACCCGGAGTTCGCGCTGGCGGTCGAACGCGCGGTGCGTCGCAACGGGCAGTTCCTGATCGTCTGCAATACGAACGAAGATCCGTTGCAGGGGCGTGCGTATCTCGACCAGATTGCCGGCACGATCTCCGAGGGCATCCTCGTGACCAACGCGAACCTGCACCTGCCGGATCTGCTCGATGTCGCGCGGCGCGGCGTGCCGGTCGTGCTGTGCCTGTGGGAGCGGCCCGAAGCGCCGCCCGACGGCTTGCCGTGCGTGGCCATCGATTTCCGCGAGGCGGGACGGATCGCGACGCGGCATCTGGTCGAGCTCGGCCATGAGCGCATCGGCGTGATCGTCGGCGGGTCGGCGAGCGGCATACAGGCGGCGCGCTACGACGGCTTCGTCGACGTGATGCGCGAAGCGGGGCTCGACGCGTCGCTCGTCGCGGCCGAGCCGGATTCGATCGAAGGCGGCGTGCGCGCGGCGGGGTGGCTGCTCGACGCGCACCCGCGGTTGACCGCGCTGGTCGCGACCAACGACCTGCCGGCGATCGGCGCGATGCACGCGGCGGCCGATCGCGGCAGGCGGGTGCCCGACGACCTGTCGATCGTCGGCATCACGGACATTCATCTCGCCAGCGACACGCGGCCCACGCTGACGACCGTCGCGATCCCGACCGGCGAAGCCGCCGGCCTCGCGGTCGAACTGCTCAATGCGTTGCGCGAGGCGGGCGATCGTTTCGACGATGCAGCGCGCGTGCGCATTGCGTCGCTGCCGCGGCTGGTGGTGCGCGGTACGACCGGCCACGTGCCGCGTGGGAGCGCGACACGGTAGGCATCGCGCGAGGCCGCACCGATCGCGTCGGTTTTGCCGGCAACGTCGGCGCAGTCCGTTACAGAGCCGGTCGCGGCGTGGCGAACTGCATGCGCGGGGTTGTCCTCACCCGCCTTCGACAAGCCGCATGACGATGCTCCTGGCCGATTCGAGATGCGCGACCGTCATCGAGCGTGCCGCGCGTGCATTGCGTTCGCGGCACGCCTGCAGGATGTCCGCATGCTCGACCTGGAACGATGGGGTATCCGCGAGCAACGTGGCCTGCAGGCGCTCGTAATGTTCGACCTGGCTGCGCAGCTCCGCGATCGTCTTCAACTGCCGCGCGTTGCCGCAGCACGAATACAGCAACGCGTGGAATTCGCGGTTCAGCTCGCCCTGCCGGCGCGGCACGGTCGCATCGCCGAGCAGGCGATGGACGAGTTCGGCGCGTGCGAGCGTCTCGTCGTCGAGCCGCTTCACGCTCCGGTAGATCGCGTCGCCTTCGAGCAGCGCGCGCAGGTCGTAGATTTCCTGCACGTCCGACGCGCTCAGCATGCGCACGACCGCGCCGCGATTCCTGAAGATGTCCAGCAATCCTTCGCGTTCCAGACGCTGGATCGCCTCGCGCATCGGAATCCGGCTGATGCCGAACCGGTCGGCCAGGTCGCGCTCGACGAGCCGCTCGCCGGCCGCCAGCTCGCCGTTGATGATCATGTCCCGCAGCGATGCGGCGACCGCGTCCGCCGTGGAGTCGAGTTTGGCTTCCATGCCTGCGTGTTCCTCATTTTGGAATAATGGTATACCAAATGGAAATCCGGTGCCACAATGACGACCGCAGGCGGGCTCGGTCGAACGCAATCCGGCCCGGCCGAAGCAACCCACATCAATGGAGAGCGAGATGGCATCTGGCGAACACAAGTATCGCGTCGCAGTGGAGTGGACGGGCAATCGCGGCACCGGCACGTCGGGGTATCGCGAATATGGCCGCGATCACGTGATCCGCGCCGGTTCGAAGCCGGACATCCCCGGTTCGTCGGACGCGGCGTTCCGCGGCGACGCGTCGCGCTGGAACCCCGAAGACCTGCTGCTGGCGTCGGCATCGGCGTGTCACAAGCTCTGGTATTTGCATCTGTGCGCCCAGGCCGGCATCCGTGTGCTTGCCTATGTCGACAACGCGGAAGGGACGATGCTCGACAGCGCGGAAGCGGGACGCTTCACGGAAATCGTGCTGCGCCCGCAGGTGACCATTCAGGCCGGCGACGATCGCGAACGGGCGGAGCATCTGCATCACGATGCGCATGCGAAGTGCTATATCGCGAATTCGGTCAACTTCCCGATTCGCTGCGAGCCGGTGATCGAGTTCGCCGCAGCGTGAGGCCGGCACCAGCCGAACGGGTGTTGGCACGCCCCGCGATTCAGTGGGCGCTGCAGACCGAAGGGCTCGCGGCGCCCTGGGTGTAACGAGCGATCGCGGCAGCAGGCGCGTCATGCGGCGCGTATGCGTTCCGGTCAAACCGGAATCGAAACGGCCCCCGCACCGTCACAGCGCGACCCCATAAACCTCCCCCGCCGCCGCGCGAATCGCGTCGGCCATCACCGCGACCGCCGGCGAATGCAGCCGGTCGGTGCGCGTGATGATCCCGAAATCGTCCATCCGGCAATCCATCTCCAGCGGCAGCACCGTGACGATCCCGTGCCGCGCGTAGTAATGCGCGACGTCCTCGGCCAGCACCGCGATCATGTCGCTCTGCTCGAGCAGTTGCGTGATGAACAGCAGCGCGGACGTCTCGACCAGGTTCGCCGGCGGCGCGAGGCTCGCGCGCTGGAACACGAGTTCGAAGCGGTGGCGCAGCACGCTGCCGGCCGGCGGCACGACCCACGCGGCGCGCTGCACGTCCGCGAGCGACAGCGGCGCGTGCGCGAGCAGCGGATGGCCGGGCCGCACGACCGCGGCCACCGATTCGCCGGTCAGCGGCTCGTAGCGCAGGCGCAGCTTGTCGTGCTCGGCGGAGAGCCGGCCGAGCACGATGTCGATCTTGTCCTGCGCGAGATGTTCGAGCAGCACGTTGCTGGTGTCGATCTCGACCGACACGTGCAGGCCCGCATGCGTGCCCTTCACCGCGGCGACGGCCGGCGGCACGAGCCGCAGGCCCGGCGACGTGATCGCGCCCACCGCCACATGGCCGAGATGGCCGGCCTTCAGCGCGGCCAGTTCCTCGTGCGCCTGGTCGAGGCTGCCGAGCGCCGCGCGCGCGTGGCGGATCAGCGCGTCGCCGTACAGCGTCGGCCGCATCCCGCGCGGCAGGCGCTCGAACAGCACCGCGCCGATCGATTCCTCGAGTTCGCGCAGCAGCTTCGACGCGGCCGGCTGCGTCATGTTCAGCGCGGCCGCCGCGCGATGAATGCTGCCTTCGTCGGCGAGCGCGACGACCAGCAGGAGCTGGCGGGTCTTCAGGCGGCCGCGGTTTCCCCACGGGCTGGCATCGGGCATGGTACGGGTTTATATCGATATCGGAATCGATATCGTAATCGCCAAAAACGTCATTAGCCAGTTATCAAAATTCTGCCTAGACTGCGCCGGTATCCCGTCACCACAGGACTGACGATGTCGGCAACAAAACCCAGGCTGCGCTCCGCCCAATGGTTCGGCACGAATGACAAGAACGGCTTCATGTACCGAAGCTGGATGAAGAACCAGGGCATCCCCGATCACGAGTTCGACGGCCGGCCGATCATCGGCGTCTGCAACACGTGGTCCGAACTGACACCGTGCAACGCGCACTTCCGCAAGCTCGCCGAGCACGTGAAGCGCGGGATCTCCGAGGCGGGCGGCTTCCCGGTCGAGTTCCCGGTGTTCTCGAACGGCGAATCGAACCTGCGGCCGTCGGCGATGCTCACGCGCAACCTCGCATCGATGGACGTCGAGGAAGCGATCCGCGGCAACCCGATCGACGCGGTCGTGCTGCTCGCCGGCTGCGACAAGACGACCCCCGCGCTGCTGATGGGCGCGGCGAGCTGCGACGTGCCGGCGATCGTCGTGTCCGGCGGCCCGATGCTGAACGGCAAGCTGGAAGGCAAAAACATCGGTTCGGGCACGGCCGTGTGGCAACTGCACGAAGCGCTGAAGGCCGGCGAGATCGACCTGCATCACTTCCTGTCGGCCGAAGCCGGGATGTCGCGCTCGGCCGGCACCTGCAACACGATGGGCACCGCGTCGACGATGGCGTGCATGGCCGAGGCGCTCGGCGTCGCGCTGCCGCACAACGCGGCGATTCCGGCCGTCGATTCGCGCCGCTACGTGCTCGCGCACATGTCGGGCATCCGCATCGTCGAGATGGCGCTCGAAGGGCTCGTGCTGTCGAAGATCCTGACGCGCGCGGCGTTCGAGAACGCGATCCGCGCGAATGCGGCGATCGGCGGCTCGACCAACGCGGTGATCCACCTGAAGGCGATCGCGGGCCGCATCGGCGTGCCGCTCGAACTGGAGGACTGGATGCGCATCGGCCGCGACACGCCGACGATCGTCGACCTGATGCCGTCGGGGCGCTTCCTGATGGAGGAGTTCTATTACGCGGGCGGGCTGCCGGCCGTGCTGCGCCGGCTCGGCGAAGGCGGGCTGCTACCGAACCCGGACGCGCTGACGGTGAACGGCAAGTCGCTGTGGGACAACGTGCGCGAGGCGCCGAACTACGACGACGAGGTGATCCGCCCGCTCGACCGGCCGCTGATCGCGGACGGCGGCATCTGCATCCTGCGCGGCAATCTCGCGCCGCGCGGCGCGGTGCTCAAGCCGTCGGCGGCGAGCCCCGAGCTGCTCAAGCATCGCGGCCGCGCGGTCGTGTTCGAGAACCTCGAACACTACAAGGCCACGATCAACGACGAAGCACTCGAGGTCGACGCAAGCTCGGTGCTCGTGCTGAAGAACTGCGGGCCGCGCGGCTATCCGGGCATGGCGGAAGTCGGCAACATGGGGCTGCCGCCGAAGCTGCTGCGCCAGGGCGTGAAGGACATGGTGCGGATTTCCGACGCGCGGATGAGCGGCACCGCGTACGGCACGGTCGTGCTGCACGTCGCGCCGGAGGCCGCCGCAGGCGGGCCGCTCGCGGCCGTGCGCAACGGCGACTGGATCGAACTCGACTGCGAGGCCGGCACGCTGCATCTCGACATTACGGATGACGAACTTCAGCACCGCCTGTCGGACGTCGATCCGACCGCGGCGCCGGGCGTGGCCGGGCAGCTCGGCAAGGGCGGCTACGCGCGGCTGTACATCGACCATGTGCTGCAGGCCGACGAGGGGTGCGACCTCGACTTCCTGGTCGGCACGCGCGGCGCGGAAGTGCCGAGCCATTCGCATTGAGCGGCAGGCGGCGCGACGTGCGCCGCGGCCGGTTGCGGGCTGCCGGCCCGCGCAACGTAAAACCGTGAACGCATGACGGCCGACCACCGAGGCCGGCGCAGGACGCGAAACATGACATCGAGCAGCACGCCGCGCTATCGCGGCATCTTTCCCGTCGTCCCGACGACGTTTTCCGACACCGGCGAGCTCGACCTCGCGAGCCAGAAGCGCGCGGTCGACTTCATGATCGACGCGGGCTCGGACGGGCTGTGCATCCTCGCGAACTTCTCCGAGCAGTTCGCGATCACCGACGACGAACGCGACGTGCTCACCAGCACGATCCTCGAACACGTCGCGGGCCGCGTGCCGGTGATCGTCACGACGTCGCACTACAGCACGCAGGTGTGCGCGGCGCGCAGCCTGCGCGCGCAGCAGCTCGGCGCGGCGATGGTGATGGCGATGCCGCCGTATCACGGCGCGACGTTCCGCGTGCCGGAGGCGCAGATCCACGATTTCTATGCACGCGTGTCCGATGCGATCGCGATCCCGATCATGATCCAGGACGCGCCCGCGAGCGGCACCGCGCTATCCGCACAGTTCCTCGCGCGGATGGCGCGGGAGATCGAGCAGGTCGCGTACTTCAAGATCGAGACGCCTGGTGCCGCGAACAAGCTGCGCGAGCTGATCCGGCTCGGCGGCGACGCGATCGAGGGGCCGTGGGACGGCGAGGAAGCGATCACGCTGCTCGCCGATCTCCATGCGGGCGCGACCGGCGCGATGACGGGCGGCGCGTATCCGGACGGCATCCGGCCGATCCTCGAAGCCTTCCGGGAAGGGCGGCACGATGAAGCCTTTGCGCGCTACCAGGCGTGGCTGCCGCTGATCAATCACGAGAACCGCCAGTCCGGGATCCTCACCGCGAAGGCGCTGATGCGCGAAGGCGGCGTGATCGCGTGCGAGCGGCCGCGGCATCCGATGCCGGAACTGCATCCGGACACGCGCGCGGAACTGCTCGCGATCGCGCGCCGGCTCGATCCGCTCGTATTGCGCTGGGCGCACTGAACGATTCGCGAAGGAGACAGGCACGATGAGCAATCCGATTTCGCTGGGCGTCGTCGGGATCGGCAAGATCGCACGCGACCAGCATCTGCCGGCGATCGCCGCCGAACCGGGCTTCGCGCTGACCGCGTGCGCGAGCCGCCACGCGGAAGTCACCGGCGTGCGCAACTACCCGGATCTGAGCGCGCTGCTGGCCGCCGAACGCGAGCTCGACGCCGTGTCGCTGTGCGCGCCGCCGCAGGTGCGCTACGCGCAGGCGCGCGCCGCGCTCGAAGCCGGCAAGCACGTGATGCTCGAGAAGCCGCCGGGCGCGACGCTCGGCGAGGTGGCCGTGCTGGAGGCGCTCGCGCGCGAGCGCGGCCTCACGCTGTTCGCGACCTGGCATTCACGCTGCGCGAGCGCGGTGGAGCCCGCACGCGCGTGGCTCGCGACGCGCACGATCCGCGCGGTGCAGGTGCGCTGGAAGGAGGACGTGCGGCGCTGGCATCCGGGGCAGCAGTGGATCTGGGAGCCGGGCGGCCTCGGCGTGTTCGATCCGGGCATCAACGCGCTGTCGATCGTCACGCGGATCCTGCCGCGCGAGCTCGTGCTGCGCGAGGCGACGCTCATCGTGCCGAGCGACGTGCAGACGCCGATCGCGGCCGAACTCGATTGCGCGGATACCGACGGCGTGCCGGTGCGCGCGGAATTCGACTGGCGGCACGGCCCGGTCGAGCAATGGGAGATCGCGGTCGACACGGCCGACGGCGTTCTCGCGATCAGCCGCGGGGGCGCGCAATTGTCGATTGCCGGCGAGCCGGTCGAGATCGGGCCCGAGCGCGAGTACCCGGCGCTGTATGCGCATTTCCGCGCGCTGATCGCGCGCGGCGAAAGCGACGTCGACGTGCGGCCGCTGCGGCTCGTCGCCGATGCGTTCCTGTTCGGCCGGCGCGTGCAGACCGACGCGTTCGGCCGCTGAACTTGCCGGCGCGCTTCGGCGCGACCGCGCACGACGAATCATTACGGCACGAGCCGACTTCAAGGAGACACCAAATGAACCGCACGACTCACACGATTCGCCGACACACGTTGCGCGCGCTGCTGGCCGCGCTTTGCATCGCGCCGCTCGGCATGCAGGGCGCCGCGCGCGCCGACGCGCCGCTGAAGATCGGCTTCCTGGTGAAGATGCCCGAGCAGGCATGGTTCATCAACGAGCAGAACGCGGCGTCCGCGCTCGGCCAGAAGGAGAATTTCTCGGTCGTGAATATCGGCACGCCCGACGGCGAGAAGGTGCTGGCCGCGATCGACAACCTCGGCTCGCAGGGCGCGCAGGGCTTCGTGATCTGCGCGCCCGACGTGCGCCTCGGCCCGGCGATCGCCGCACGCGCGAAGCGCTACAACATGAAGTTCGTGACCGTCGACGACCAGCTCGTCGATTCGACCGGCAAGCCGATCGCGAACGTGCCGCACCTCGGGATGTCGGCGATCAAGATCGGCAACCAGGTCGGCCAGGCGATCGCCGACGAGATGAAGCGGCGCGGCTGGAAGCCCGAGGAAGTCGGCGCGCTGCGGATCACGAACTACGAGCTGCCGACCGCGAAGCTGCGCACCGACGGCGCGACGCAGGCGCTGCTCGCGAACGGCTTCCGCAAGGAGAACATCTTCGACGCGCCGCAGAAGACCACCGACGACGAAGGCGGCTTCAGCGCGGCAGCGCCCGTGCTCGCACGGCATCCGAACGTGAAGAAATGGGTGGTCTATGCGCTGAACGAGGAAACCGTGCTCGGCGCGGTGCGCGCGACCGAACAGCTGCATATCCCGTCGGCCGACGTGATCGGCGTCGGCATCAACGGCGCGGGCGAGGCGTTCGCCGAATTCCAGAAGAAGGAGCCGACCGGCTTCTACGGGACGATCGCGGTCAGCTCGACGAACCACGGCAAGGACAGCACGCAGAATCTCGTCGACTGGATCCGTAACGGCAAGACGCCGCCGGCCGACACGCAGACGAGCGGCAAGCTGATGACGCGCGCGAACTGGCAGGCCGTGCGCGCCGAGCTCGGCATCTGAGCGGCGCGAGGCGAGAACGCGATGACGACGCAGACGATGACGGCCGTGTCCGGCAACGACGACGACACCGCTGCCGATGCCGGCGCGCCGCCGCCGGGCGGCCCGCTGCTCGCGCTCGACGGCATCACGGTGACGTTCCCGGGCGTGCGTGCGCTCGACGCCGTGTCGCTGTCGGTGCGCGCGGGCGAGGTGCACGGGCTGATGGGCGAGAACGGCGCGGGCAAATCGACGCTGCTGAAGGTGCTGTCCGGCGTGAACCAGCCGCAGGCCGGCACGCTGACGCTGAACGGCACGGTGCAGCGCTTCGCGTCGACGCGCGCGGCGCTCGAGGCCGGCATCGCGATCATCTACCAGGAGCTGCATCTGGTGCCCGAGCTGACGGTCGCCGAGAACCTGATGCTCGGGCAACTGCCGAGCCGGCTCGGCGTGGTCGACGAACGCACGCTCGCCGCCCGCGCGCTCGATGCGCTGGAGCGGCTCGGCGAGCATATCGATCCGGGCATCCCGGTGAAGTATTTGTCGATCGGTCAGCGCCAGATGATCGAGATCGGCAAGGCGCTGATGCGCGACGCGCGCGTGATCGCGTTCGACGAACCGACCAGTTCGCTGTCCGCGCGCGAAACCACGCAGCTGTTCCGGATCATCCGCGCGCTGCGAGCGGAAGGCCGCGCGATCATCTACGTCACGCACCGGATGGAAGAAGTCTATGAACTGTGCGACCGCGTGACCGTGTTTCGCGACGGCCGCCGCATCGACACGTTCGATTCCGTCACCGATCTCGACCGCGACCGGCTGATCGGCTGCATGGTCGGCCGCTCGATCGAGGACGTGTACGGCTACCGGCCGCGCACGGCCGGCGACGTGCTGATCGAGGCGAAGGGGCTGGCGGGGCCCGGGCTATCCGAGCCGGTGTCGTTCACCGCGCGGCGCGGCGAGATCGTCGGCTTCTTCGGGCTCGTCGGCGCCGGCCGCTCCGAGCTGATGAAGCTGCTGTACGGCGCGGTGCGCCCGAGCGCGGGGCATGTCGAGCTGGGTGGGCGGCGTGTCGCGTTCGGCAGCCCGCGCGACGCGGTGCGCGCCGGCATCGCGCTGTGCCCGGAAGACCGCAAGCAGGAAGGCATCGTCGCGATCGCGTCGGTGGCCGACAACCTGAACATCAGCGCGCGCCGTCATTTCAGCCCGGCGCGCGTGCTGCTCGATACGCGGCGCGAGCGCGAGCTCGCGCAACGCTACATCGAGCGGCTCGCGATCAAGACCCGCGACGGCGACACGCCGATCGGCGCGCTGTCCGGCGGCAACCAGCAGAAGGTCGTGCTGGCGCGCTGGCTGGCCGAGCGCATCGACGTGTTTTTGATGGACGAGCCGACGCGCGGCATCGACGTCGGCGCGCGCGCGGAAATCTACAACCTGTTCTACGAACTCGCGGAAGCGGGCCGCACGGTGATCCTCGTGTCGAGCGATCTGGCCGAGGTGATCGGCGTGTCGGACCGGATCGTCGTGATGAAGGAAGGACGGATCGCGGGCGAGGTCGCGAAGGCGCAAGCGACGCCCGACGCGCTGATCAAGCTCGCGCTGCCGCGCTAGCGGCGTGCTGTTCAACCGGAATGCAAACGTTATGAGCCAGGCAATGCAACCCCAACGCACTTCCCCGTCCCCCGATGCTGCCGCCGTGCCCGCGCGAGCGCGCGGCGGCGTGTGGCAGCTGATCAACCGCTCCGGCATCGTGATGGTGTTTCTCGTGCTGTTCGCGACGCTGTCGCTGACGGTGCCGGACTTCCTCACGCCGCGCAACATCCAGGGCCTGCTGCTGTCGGTCACGCTGATCGGCTCGATCGCGGTGACGATGATGTTCGTGCTCGCGCTCGGCGAGGTCGACCTGTCGGTCGCGTCGATCGTCGCGTTCTCGGGCGTCGTCGCGTCGACGCTGATCACCGCGACGCACAGCGTGCTGTTCGGCACCGCGGCCGGCGTGCTCGCGGGCGGCGCGGTCGGGCTCGTGAACGGCGTGCTGATCGCGCGCTACCGGATCAACTCGCTGATCGTCACGCTCGCGATGATGGAAGTCGTGCGCGGGCTCGCGTTCATCACGTCGAACGGCGACGCGGTGATGATCTCCGAGGAACGCTTCTTCGAGCTGGGAGCCGGCTCGTTCCTCGGCATCTCGTATCCGATCTGGAGCAACATCGTCGGCTTCATCGTGTTCGGCTTCCTGCTGCGCAAGACGGTGTTCGGCAAGAACGTGCTGGCCGTCGGCGGCAACGGCGAGGCCGCGCTGCTCGCGGGGCTGCCGGTGATGCGCATCAAGATCGCCGTGTTCGTGCTGCAGGGGCTCGTGACCGGTTTCGCCGGCGTGATGCTCGCGTCGCGGATGAGCCTCGGCGATCCGAAGACGTCGGTCGGCCTCGAGCTCGGCGTGATCTCCGCATGCGTGCTCGGCGGCGTGTCGCTGACGGGCGGCGTCGCGACGATTTCCGGCGTGCTGGTCGGCGTGCTGATCATGGGCGCGGTGCAGGATGCGATGAGCCTGCTGAACGTGCCGACCTTCTACCAATATCTGATACGCGGCGGAATTCTGTTGCTCGCGGTGCTGTTCGACCAGTATCGTCGCAACCAGCGGCGCGCGATGAAGATCTGACGAATGCGCGGCTGCCTGCGAATGCAACACATATCGGGAGACGGAATGCAACAGATTGATCCGGCCGCGTCGGCGACGCTGCTGGCGAACACCCGCAACACGCTCGGCGAAGGCGCGACGTGGTGCGACAAGACGCACGCGCTGTACTGGGTGGACATCGAAGGCGCGCAACTGTGGCGCTGCCGCGCGGACGGCTCGGACCTCGCTCAGTGGCCGATGCCCGAACGCCTCGCGTGTTTCGCACTGACGCACGACCCGGACGTGCTGCTGGTCGGACTCGCGACGCATCTCGCGTTCTTCGATCTGCGCAGCGGCGCGTTCACGCGGATCGTCGACGTCGAACCTGAATTGCCGACGCGCCTGAACGACGGGCGCTGCGATCCGTCCGGCGCGTTCGTGTTCGGGATGAAGGACGAAGGCGGTGACCCGCCGCGCGCGGTCGGCGGGTTTTACCGGCTCAATGCCGACCTCACGCTCGAACGGCTGGCGTTGCCGCCGGCCGCGATCGCGAACAGCATCGCGTTCTCGCCGGACGGCTCGAAGATGTACTTCTGCGATTCGCTCGTGCGTGAAATCCGCGTGTGCGATTACAGCCGCGCCGGTGTGGCCGGCGTGCGGACGTTCGCGCGGCTGACCGACGCGGACGGCGACCCGGACGGCGCGACGATGGACCGCGACGGCGGCCTGTGGAACGCGCAGTGGGGCGGCCGGCGGGTGGTGCGCTACGCCGCGGACGGCGTCGAGACGGAACGCATCGCGGTGCCGACCGCGCAGCCGAGCTGCGCGGCGCTCGATGGCGACGGGCGGCTGTACGTGACGAGCGCGCGCGTCGGGTTGAGCGACGACGCGCTGGCGAACGATGCCGATGCCGGCGGCGTGTTCGTCGCGCAGACGCGCCATGCGGGCTTGCCGACCGCGCGATTCGCGGGGGAGGCCCACTGCCTGAATAGCGGGCGATGACAGGGGAGAGTCCATCGACTCGCGGACAGGAATCCGATTTGTTCGGAAGGTAGGTGTTGAACGCGAATTTGTTTAAGGGCTCTTACTTGCCGGCTCACGCTTGATTAGATTCCGGGTCGTCCTGCATCCACCATACTGGATGATCATGCGGCTCTCGCAACCACATCCACTGACCCGCTACGTGCTTGGTGACCCGCCGCTGTTGGCGTTCCTCTTGAGGCGTCAACGTGCGGACCGTGGGGAATTCTTGCCCCTTGTAGACTACCAACTTCTGTGAACTGGAGACGGAAGTGAATCCTTGCCACAAGCCGGTTTCTGGGCATGGCGTGCCTGTGCGCAGGTTCATTTCACCGTATCTCTGACGTTTCGCCTGCCGCTCTTCAAGGCGGCGTTGCCGGCGTTCCTCGGGCGTCAAGATTTTGTATGCGCGGCTTATTCTCACTTCATCAAGGAAGGGCGGAGATGATCCGTCTGGCGAAGTGACGTAAAAAAGTGAAACATCTACCGGAAATTTACTCCCGGGAACATCTTTCGATCGATAACGAAAACCTTCCAAATTCGGGTCGACCGGAGTATGTCCGCCAACCTGATTGCCGTATTCGCGCCGCCCCTTCCCATCAACCCAATAATCCTCCAGCTGGAGAAGAGATTTGATTTCCGTATCCGGAAAACCGGCAACCCTTGCGTCGAGGACAATTCTTACCCCAGCCGGAACAATTTTCACCTTATCGCGATCATCACTGTAATCCTCCGGATCGTCGCCAGTGGAAAACTCAATCTTCGTACCCCGCAGCGCACGATTTGCGTATTTATAAAGGAACCCTTTTGCGGGGGGGTGCGTCCACGTTGTGTAATTTGTTCCGAAGACAATATGTTCAGGATCGTATGGCGCGTCATCGCGTAGGATCGCCATTGCTGTTTTAAGGATGGCGCGCAGCATGACACGCTGCTCTTTGTCGGTCATCTGCATTTCAAATCCCTCCCCCAATGGCTTGAAGTGAAGCATCGTATCCTCCTGTGCATGTACCGGGGTTACGCACGAAAGCACGATCAGGACGGTCCCAATAGGCTTGCACCACTTCCGCACATGCATAAGCATCTTCTTCATGTAACTGGCTCCGGTATCCATCTTCGAAACTCACCATCTTGGCCGCCGTTTCTGGCGACACTCTCAACAGCTTGCACACCTCGGCCTGTGCAATCGACACGTCGGGCTTCACATAGGCTCCGCGTGCCTGATTTTGCATGTACGAAATCATCCAGTAATAGTGAAAAACCAACATGCGATGAAGTCCGGCGGCAACCCTCGCATCATCGGGTATTTTTACTTTCCCTGCGACCTCAAAAACATCATCCGGAGAGTTGGTCCTATATAATTCCATCGCGTTTGGAAACATCGAATAGTCGCTCGGGTGTTGTTGAAGCAAGGCCATCATCCAGAACGTTTGCTGGCAATGTCGCGCTTCGTGATAAAGCAAATCCGAGAAGGCCTTCAGGGTGCCATCCAAGGCGGCATCATTTTTTGTCGACGCAATGATCTTCATGACTTCTGCCTCTTGAACGACCATCGTCCATCTTAATGTGGAAAACGAAGCGCTTACATCCGGGCGCATGTTGTATCTAAACTGACCTTCACTCGCATTAACAATATCAATCTTGGGGGTCGCGCCATTTGACTTCATTGGATCCCCTGAAGAACCTCTTGGCAGTCCAAACGGCCCTGCCGCAAGGGCGGTGCTCAATATATTTCCAGCCGCAAGCGCGATACTTTCCTTTGCTTCGTCCGATATCTCGCCGCTCAATGTATTGAACTTACCCCACTCAATCCCCTTGAGCGCCTTCTTGATCGCCGCCGCATAGGTCTTCGTCACCGGATATTCGACATCCCGGCGCACCGGCATATCCGGAGGCGTATCGCCCTGTTTAGCCTCGTCGATGAAGTGATGGAAGCGCAACCCGAAGTTGAGCGGATCGCAGGTCGCGAACGCGGCCGGCTGACTCGCGGACGTCGCCCCCTGTTCCGGGGTGCTGACCTTCTTGCCCTTGATCGTTGTGGTGCGTTTGTCGGCGTTCGGCGCTTGGGCGGTGTAGGGCGTCGTGTTGTCGCGCACGATGGCTGCCCGGTTCACCGCAATCACCTTGTCCGGATCGCTTGCCGCCAGCAGTTCCACCGTGCCGAATGCGATGTCGTGGCTCGTCACCACATCCGTTTCGCCCAGCTCGTTACTCACCCCCTCGATCACGCGTCCGTTGTCGAGCGTGACCCGGTATGGCTGGTTCGGCAAGGCAAACCCGCTGTCATGCTCCAACAGCACGAAGTGCGCCGCGTACTGCCCCGGATTGTCAGGCGTGACTGGCAGGCGCATTGGTCGCACCTGCGCTTTGTCTGTCTGATGACTGCCGGCATAGATCGTATGCTCGCCCGCCGTTCGCACCACGTACCCTTGATCGCTGATGCGAACCTCCGTACTGCCGGCGTGCAGCACGATTTCCTCTGCCGCGTGCAGGTGGATACTGTCGGCCGTACTTGTGATGTTGATCGCCTTCTTCGCGATCAGGTCCAGGCCATCGTTCCGCGCTTCGATCCGCACTTTCCCCGCTGCGGCCACAAGCGTCATGCCGGCCTTGTGCACGAACAGCGAGAACGCATTGGACACGCTCGCGAACAGCGAACGCCCCACGGCAATCCCGACATGCCGGCCGCTCGTGATCGCGACATCCTCTCCGCTCGCGATATGGGCGCTACGCTCGGCCGCGAGGCTGATCCCAGCCGGCCCGGCCATCACAATGTCCGGTTCCGTCAGCTCCGGGAAGTCATCCGTGCCGCCGGACAATGTTCCCCGAATCGCATCGTTACGCGCGTTGATCGCACGGGTGACGTCGCTCTGGTCCGCGCGTCGTTGTTGTGCGTCGTGCTGCTGCGCCAAATTCGTGAGGCTTTCCTGCAACTCGCGCGCCTGCGTCAGCCGGCCTACCGCCTCTTTGGCGTCCTTCGCGTGGCCGGGGCCGCCCGGTTGGCCGTCTGCCGAGAACAACATGCCCTTCAACGCCCGGACAACGCCCCAGTCGTCGGTGCGCAGATCGAAGCCTTTGCCGCGCGCATCGGCACGGCCTTTCTTCCGGGTGATGCGCCGAAGGTTGCCGAGACTCAGCATCGACGTGCCCGCGTCGCTGGCGATCTGCGTCTGGATTTGCTCTCGCGTATCGTCGATGGCCACATGGCCGGATGCGGTGCCGTGAAATTCCTTGCCCCGCAGCACTGCGAGCGCCTGATTGTGCGGCAGGTCCAGCGCTGGCTGGCGGGACGCGTTCACGGCACTGCCGATAATCACCGGCAAATCCGGGTCGCCGTAATAGTGCGACACGGCCACTTCATGGCCGATACGCGGCAGGAATGTCGCGCCCATGTCCACGCCTTGCCACGGCGACAGCACGCGCAGCCAGATACCCGAATGCTCGTCGTGCCGGCCCTGCCGATCCCATTGAAACTGCACCTTGACCCGGCCGTATTGGTCCGTCCAGATTTCCTGTTCGGCAGGGCCGACGACGATGGCCTTCTCCGGTCCGCTCATGACGGGCTTGCGAACGCTGCGTTCCAGGCGGAACGGCTCGTTCGTCGGCAGCAGTTCGAACTGTGCGTCAACGCGATAGGTCTGCGCGCCGCCGGTCCGGCCCGCGACTTCCTCGATATCGAGCGCGCACGAAACAACGAGGTATTCACGGTTTGCCGCTTGCTGCGGGTAGCCGGTCAACGCAAAGGTATATCCGACCGTCAGACCGCGCAGATTCCCTTTCCCGTTTGCGCGCCGCCCCGCGCAACGCAGTGCCTCGAGTTGAACGTTTGCGAAGTGGTGCGCTTCACGAGCCGTATCGTTCGGTTGGCCCGTGAGCCCTTGCGCGCCCGCGAGCGGCTGACTGTAATCTCCCCAACCGTATAGCTCGCCGTCGGCGCTTGCGGTCGGGCGAGGGTTTTCCGCCGTGCTCGCCAGATCGGCGCGCGGGCGTGTGTAGTCGTAATCCGTCACGGTCACGCGTCCGGGCGTCAGGCGGCTGGTCACGGACAGCGTGTGAATGTGTTCCTCGTCGATATGCTGACCACCGGGCGGCAGATAGCGCAGCGTTTCGTAGGCCGCACCGTGCGGATGATGGCCGCCCATCGTGTCGCATAGAACCAAACGATGATGGCCGTCATCGTGCTCGATCCACCACCAGATTCCCCATTCTTCCCAGAGGCGTTGCAGGAACGCCCAGTCCGATTCAAACGCCTGCCGCTGCACATCGCGTTTCGGATACACGCCCCGGAATGCACCCAAACGCTTATCGACGGGATACGGATATTTCGACAGCACCGCATCGGTGATTTCAACGATGGTCATGTCCTGAAACAGGCGGCAATCCTTCGTCAGCGTCGCGCGATAGAGCCATGGGCGCAGTTCCAGTTCGTACAGAATCGAGTCGCGATCCTGACCGGCGATTCGGGCGGCTTCAACCAGTCCCGTTATTTCGCGCGTGCCCGCACCGATGTTGCCCAGTCCAGCGGCACCAGCGAGCCCCGGAATGAACCGCCCTTTGCCTTCAAGCTGGATCGACACGGTGATTTCCGTGCCAACCAATTTGTCTAGATCAACATCAGCGGTGCGACTGGGGGAGACTGCATAGGCGTCGTCGGTTCGCAGCGTGACGAGGTAGCGGCATGCATCGATTCGGCCGATGGTTTCAGTGCCCTGCAAGCGTACGGGAACGAATACCGGTAGGGCCTCCATGCCGTAGGTCGGTAGCGATGCCCCGGCGATTGACAGCGTACGGGCCTGAGGAAATATCGCCATTTATTCCGCCGCCGTTGTTCGCTGACCAATGACGATCGCGCCGCAACCGGTCTTGTCGCCGTGATAGCCGACGCGCCGGCCGTGATGTGTGCGCGGACCGGTTGCCAGCAGTGGAAACACGCCGCCGCATCGGGGGCACGTCGCCCCGTGGCCATCCAGCGCGACAGCAATCCCCCAATGCTTCAAATCGCTGGCCGCTTCGATTACTTCGCCACCGTGGTCAGTGGCGTCTCCCAAGCGAACCATTTCACGACCTTGTGCGTTCTTCATCGATGACTCGTGCGAGGAATGAAGCCGTCCTTTTACCCCGTCACGAAGTGCCGCACAATTTTTAAGATGAGAATCGATTGCTTTCGGAATTTAATTAGTATCGCGACTGATAATTTCGTACTTATATGAACCAACTGAGAACATGAAGGCGCGTTGAGCCCGATATCGCGACTATGCGTTCACCCCCCGCCCTGCTGGTAAGATGGCCCGCAATTCCATCCCGCCCGCACCATGAGTTCCGCACCGACCAAGCCCGCGAATCCGAAGAACGCCGCCCGCGCGACGAGCGACAAGCCGAAGGCGCGCGTACCGCAGCGCCTGACCTACGTGATCGGTGGTCTCGACCGGCTGCTGCGCCGGCACATGACCGATGCGCTCGCGCCGCTCGGCATCACGCTCGCGCAATACACGGCGCTGTCGGTGCTCGAGGCGCGCGGCGCGTCGTCGAACGCGCAGCTGGCCGAGCGCTCGTGGATCACGCCGCAATCGGCGAACGAGGTGATGAGCGTGATGGCCGCCCGCGGTTTCGTCACGCGCGAAGCCGACCCTTCGCACGGCCGCATCATCTTGCTGACGCTGACCAACGAAGGCGCCGCGATGCTGCGTGAATGTGAAGCCGTGCTGCGCCCGCTCGAGACGCGAATGCTCGGCGACATTTCCGCCGACGACGCCGCGCACGTGCAGCGCGCGCTCGAACTGTTCTCGCGCAACCTGCGCGGCTGATCCCTTCCCGAATCTTCACGATGCGGGCTGGTGCGGCCCGCATCGGCTGCCAGCCTTCCGTCGACGGCCGCCCGACCGTTCCCTGATTCCTCCGTCGTTTCGCTGCCTTCCGCTCCGGGTTTACACCGGCGCTCGTGCCGCTTGCAATATCAGGTAGCCTGATATTAAATGAAGCCGTCCGCAGCAGGAAATGCTGCGCACCGAATCGCACTGGAACGAACGACAGGAACAGACATGAGCAAGTACGACAACCGCTGGCAGACCGTGGAAGTGAACGTGGAGGCCGGCATCGCGTGGGTGACGCTGAACCGTCCGGACAAGCGCAATGCAATGAGCCCGACGCTGAACCGGGAGATGCTGGAGGCCCTCGACGCGGTCGAGTTCGACGATGAGGCAAAGGTGCTGGTGCTGACCGGCGCGGGCGCCGCATGGACGGCCGGCATGGATCTGAAGGAATATTTCCGCGAGATCGACGGCGGCTCCGACGCGCTGCAGGAAAAGGTGCGCCGCGACGCATCGGAATGGCAGTGGCGCCGCCTGCGGATGTACAACAAGCCGACGATCGCGATGGTGAACGGCTGGTGCTTCGGCGGCGGGTTCTCGCCGCTCGTCGCGTGCGACCTCGCGATCGCCGCGGACGAAGCGGTGTTCGGGCTGTCGGAGATCAACTGGGGCATTCCGCCGGGCAACCTCGTCAGCAAGGCGATGGCGGATACGGTCGGACATCGCCGCGCGCTGCACTACATCATGACCGGCGATACGTTCACCGGCGTGGAAGCGGCGGACATGGGCCTCGTGAACAGCAGCGTGCCGCTGGCCGGCCTGCGCGACGCGACGATCGCGCTCGCCGCGCGGCTGATGGACAAGAACCCGGTCGTGCTGCGCGCGGCTAAACACGGCTTCAAGCGTTCGCGTGAACTTACGTGGGAGCAGTGCGAGGATTATCTGTATGCGAAGCTCGACCAGGCGCAGCTGCGCGATCCGGAGCGCGGTCGCGAGCAGGGGCTGAAGCAGTTCCTCGACGACAAGACGATCAAGCCGGGCCTGCAGGCATACAAGCGCTGATACAAGCGCCGACGCAACCGCCAACGCAACCGCAACAGACAGGCAAGGCAGGAGACGACATGACCGATAGACGGATGCTGATCGCCGGCGAGTGGTGTACCGCCCGCGACGGGCGAACCTTCGACCGATTCAACCCCGCGACGGGCGCGCTTGCGTCGCGTGCACCGGCGGCCGGCGTGGCCGACGCCGACGCGGCGATCGACGCCGCGCACCGCGCGTTTCCCGCGTGGGCGGCGCTGGCGCCGACCGAGCGACGCCGCCGGCTGCTGAAGGCGGCCGACCTGATGGATGCGCGCATCGACGCATTCGTCGCAACGGGCGTGGCCGAAACCGGCGCGACGCCCGGCTGGATCGGCTTCAACGTGACGCTCGCGGCGAACATGCTGCGCGAGGCCGCGTCGATGACGACGCAGATCGCCGGCGACGTGATCCCGTCGGACGTGCCCGGCAATCTCGCGCTCGCGATGCGCGCGCCGTGCGGCGTCGTGCTCGGCATCGCACCGTGGAACGCGCCGGTGATCCTCGGCACGCGCGCGCTGGCGATGCCGCTCGCGTGCGGCAACACAGTCGTGCTGAAGGCGTCCGAAGCGTGCCCCGGCGTGCATGCGCTGATCGGCGCGGTGCTGGACGAAGCCGGGCTCGGCGCGGGCGTCGTCAACGTGATCACGCACGCGGCGGCCGATGCGCCGGCACTCGTTGAACGGCTGATCGCGCATCCGCACGTGAAGCGCATCAACTTCACCGGGTCGACGCATGTCGGGCGCATCATCGCGCGCCACGCGGCCACCCACCTGAAGCCGGTGCTGCTCGAACTCGGCGGCAAGGCGCCCGTGCTCGTGCTGGACGATGCCGATCTCGACGCGGCGGTCGACGCGATCGCGTTCGGCGCGTTCTTCAACCAGGGGCAAATCTGCATGTCGACCGAGCGTGTGATCGCCGCGCGGCCGATCGCCGATGCGCTCGTCGAACGCCTCGCCGCGAAGGCGCGCACGCTGGTCGCGGGCGATCCGCTGGCCGGCCATCCGCTCGGCACGATGGTCGATGCGGGCGCCGCCGCGCGCGCGGCGGCGCTGGTCGAGGATGCACGTGCGCTGGGTGCGCGGTTGCCGCTCGGTTGCCGCGTCGAAGGCGCGACGATGCAGCCCGCGATCGTCGACGGCGTGACGCGCGACATGCGCCTGTATCGCGAGGAATCGTTCGCACCGGTCGTCGCGATCCTGCGCGCGGACAGCGACGACGAAGCGGTCGCGCTCGCGAACGATAGCGAGTTCGGGCTGTCGGCAAGCGTGTTCAGCCGCGATATCGCACGGGCGATGACGCTCGCGCGCCGGATCGAATCGGGGATCTGCCACATCAACGGCCCGACCGTGCATGACGAGGCGCAGATGCCGTTCGGCGGCACGAAGTCGAGCGGCTACGGCCGCTTCGGCAGCCGCGCGTCGATCGCCGAATTCACCGAGCTGCGCTGGATCACCGTGCAGACCACACCGCGTCACTACCCCATATGAGCGACGCGACGATGAATGTATCGAAGCCCGCCAACCCGCCGGCGAACGACGCCGGCGGCGTGCGCTATCGCGCTGCTGCTGTCGCCGTCGGCGCGGCCGAGATTCGTCGCACGGCCGACGGCGGGTGGACGCTGCGCTCGCGCGAGCCGCTCGGCGACTATCCGGCCCGGCTGACCGATTGCCTCGTGAACGGCGCGCACGCGCACCCCGACCGCGTGCTGGCCGCGCGGCGCGGCCGCGATGGCCGCTGGATCGAGATCACCTACGCGCAGATGCTCGAACGCGCACGCGCGCTCGGGCAGGGGCTCGTCGATCTCGGGCTGTCGGCGGAACGCCCGCTCGCGGTGCTGTCCGGCAACGATCTCGACCACCTGCAGCTGATGTTCGCCGCGATGCTGGCCGGCGTGCCGTATTCGCCGATCTCGCCCGCGTATTCGCTCGTGTCGACCGACTACGGCAAGCTGCGCCACACGCTCGGCGTGCTGCGGCCGGGCGCGGTGTTCGTCGCCGAACGCGCCGCGTTTGCGCGCGCGCTCGACGCGGCATTGCCGGCCGACGCGGCGCTGATCGTCGCGCGCGATGCCGATGCGTCGGGCGATGCCGTGCCGCTGTCGCGGCTGCTCGCGACGGCACCGCGCACGATCGACGCGATCCATGCGGCGGTCGGCCCCGACCATCTCGCGAAGATCCTGTTCACGTCGGGTTCGACGAAGCGGCCGAAGGCCGTGCCGACCACGCACCGGATGCTGTGCAGCAACCAGCAGATGCTGCGCCAGACGATGCCCGAACTGACACGCGAGCCGCCGGTGCTGGTCGACTGGCTGCCGTGGAATCACACGTTCGGCGGCAGCCACAACCTCGGCATCGCGCTGTACAACGGCGGCACGCTGTATATCGACGACGGCCGCCCGGTGCCCGGCCGCTTCGATGAGACCGTGCGCAACCTGCGCGAGATCGCGCCGACGATCTACTTCAACGTGCCGAAAGGCTGGGAAGAGCTGGCCGCCGCGCTCGAACGCGACGCCGCGCTGCGCGACACGTTCTTCTCGCGCGTGAAGCTGTACTTCTTCGGCGGCGCGGGGCTGTCGCAGGCCGCGTGGGACCGGCTCGACCACGTGACCGAAGCGCATTGCGGCGAGCGGATCCGGATCATGGCCGGGCTCGGGATGACGGAAGCGTCGCCGTCGTGCCTGTTCACGACCGGGCCGGTGATGCGCTCGGGCTATATCGGGCTGCCCGCGCCCGGCTGCGACGCGAAGCTCGTGCCGTGCGGCGGCAAGCTCGAAGTGCGCTTCAAGGGGCCGAACGTGATGCGCGGCTACTGGCATGCGGATGTCGATCCGCGCGACGTGTTCGACGACGAAGGCTATTACCGCAGCGGCGATGCGGCGGCGTTCGTCGATCCCGAGCGGCCGGAACTCGGGCTGCAGTTCGACGGGCGGCTGACCGAGGATTTCAAGCTGAGCAGCGGCACGTTCGTCAGCGTCGGGCCGCTGCGCGCGAACGCGGTGTCGAGCGGCGCGCCGTACGTGCAGGACGTCGTCGTGACCGGGCTCAACCGCGACGACATCGGCCTGCTGGTGTTTCCGCGCATCGACGCTTGCCGCGCGCTGGCGGGGCTGGCGGCCGATGCGCCGGTGCCCGACGTGCTGCGCGCACCGGCCGTGCGCGCGGTGTTCGAGACCTGGCTCGCCGCGCTGAACCGGCACGCGAGCGGCGGATCGACGTTCGTCGCGCGCATCCGGTTGATGGATACGCCGCCGTCGCTCGATCTCGGCGAAGCGACCGACAAGGGTTCGCTGAACCAGGCGGCCGTGCAGCAGCATCGCGCGGCGACGATCGACGCGCTGTACGACCCGGCGCGCAGCGATCCCGACGTGATTTACGCATAAGCGCGCATCCGCGCGCGCACCGACCTGCCGGCTACGCGACCGGCAGGCTTTTTTACGGCCAGTGAATCAGGCTGCCTGATAACCGGGGCGGCCGTTCAACCGACACATTGCGCGCCTGCCCGCCACTGGCCGGCGGCGGCGCGCGCAGCGAGCGGCCCTTCGAGGCACGCCGACGACAAGACAACACGGATTGGAGACATCGATGAACACCTACGTTGCCGAAAGACCGGCAGTCGCGACCACCCTCGCGCTGTGTTTCGCGATCGCGCTGCTCGAAGGGCTCGACCTGCAGTCGGTCGGCGTTGCCGCGCCGCGCATGGCGCGCGAATTCGGGCTGAGCGTGTCGCAGATGGGCATTGCGTTCAGCGCGGGCACCTTCGGGCTGCTGCCGGGCGCGCTGCTCGGCGGGCGGCTCGCCGACCGGATCGGGCGCAAGCGCGTGCTGATCGCGTCGGTCGTGCTGTTCGGGCTGCTGTCGATCGCCACCGCGCAGGTATCGAGCTTCGCGATGCTCGTCGTCGTGCGCGTGCTGACCGGCATCGGCCTCGGCGGCGCGATGCCGAACCTGATCGCACTGTCGTCCGAAGCGGTCGAGCCGCGCTCGCGCAGCAGCGCGGTGGCCACGATGTACTGCGGCATCCCGTTCGGCGGCGTGATCGCGTCGCTGATCGGCGTGCTGCTCGCCGGCGATACCGAGTGGCGGCACATCTTCTACGTCGGCGGTGCGGGCCCGCTGCTGCTCGTGCCGCTGCTCGTGCTGCTGTTGCCGGAATCGCGTGCGTATCTCGACATCGCCGGCACGCCGGCCGCGCGCACCAGCATCGCGCACACGCTGTTCGGCGACGGCCGCGCGACGTCGACGTTCGCGCTGTGGATCAGCTACTTCTGCACGCTGATCGTTCTCTACTTCCTGCTGAACTGGCTGCCGTCGCTGATGGCCGCGCGCGGGCTCGATCGCGCGCATGTCGGCCTCGTGCAGATCGCGTTCAACGTCGGCGCGGGGCTCGGCGCGCTCGGCATCGGCGCGGCGCTCGACCGGATGCGCGCGTCGCGCGTGGTCGGCGGCATGTATGTCGGGATCGTGCTGTCGCTCGCCGCGCTGTCGGCCGCGCCGGGCTTCGCGTCGCTCGCGGCGGCCGCGTTCGCGGCCGGGATGTTCGTGGTCGGCGGGCAGTCGGTGCTGTATGCGCTCGCGGCGATCTACTACCCGACCGCGATGCGCGGCACGGGCGTCGGCACGGCGGTGGCCGTCGGCCGGCTCGGCTCCGTCGTCGGGCCGCTCGCGGCCGCGACGCTGCTGGCCGCGGGCCGCAGCGCGCCGGTCGTGATCGGCGCGAGCATCCCCGTCACGCTCGTCGCGGCCGTCGCCGCACTGGTGCTGATTCGCCGTCCGCAAGCCGGCGACTGACATTTCCCGGTTTTTCAATGCGCGCCGTCAGAGTGCGCTTACTCAAGGTCTGGAGACGCAACGATATGAAACAGAACACCAGGAACGGCCTGCTGGCGGCCGGCGCATGCTGGGCGCTCGCCGCGCCGGTGGCGCACGCGCAGTCGAGCGTGACGCTGTACGGCATCATCGACACGGGCGTCGAATTCGTGTCGCACGCGAACGCGGCCGGCGATCACGTGGTGCGCATGCCGGGCGTGACGGGCGAGCTGCCGTCGCGCTGGGGGCTGCGCGGCGCGGAGGATCTCGGCGGCGGCTACCAGGCGGTATTCACGCTGGAAAGCGGCTTCAACGTGCGCGGCGGCGATCTCGGGCAGGGCGGCCGGCTGTTCGGCCGGCAGGCATTCGTCGGGCTGAAGGGCGGCTTCGGCACGCTCGCGTTCGGCCGCCAGTACACGATGACCTATCTCGCGCTGCAGGGCGCGGACATCATCGGCCCCGACATCTACGGGCTCGGTTCGTTCGACGCATACGTGCCGAACGGCCGCGCGGACAACGCGGTGACCTACCTCGGCACGTATCGCGGCGTGACGCTCGGCGCCGCCTATTCGTTCGGCCGCGACGGCGCGGGCACCGGCAATTCGCCGGGGCAGGGCACGTGCGCGGGGCAGGTGCCCGGCCACGCGGTCGAATGCCGCAACTGGTCGGCGATGCTCAAGTACGACAGCGCGTATTTCGGCGCGGCCGCGTCGTACGAGGAGCAGCGCGGCGGCACGGGTGCGGCCGCGAACTTCTTCGATGGCGTCGCGCCGGCCGCGTTCACGAGCAGCGCGGGCAAGGACGCGCGCGTGCATGTGAGCGCGTATGCGCAGGCGGCGGGCGCGCGGATCGGTGCCGGCTGGATCGGGCGGCGCGTGTCGACCGGTTCGCCGGCCGCGGCCGGCGCGCATTCCGACCTGTTCTTCGTCGGCGCGTCGTATGCGATCAAGCCCGATTTCGTCGTCGACGGCGAAGGCTACCGGATCGTCAACAGCGCGCACGACACGCGCGCGACGATGGCGACGCTGCGTGCGACCTATCTGCTGACGAAGCGCACGGCCGTCTACGCGCAATCGTCGTATCTGTGGAACAGCGCGCACGCGCGCTACGCGGTCAGCGGCGGCGGTGCCGGCACGACGCCCGGCGCAGGGATGGGGCAGCTCGGCGCGATGGTCGGCGTCCGGCACATGTTCTGATCCGTCAGCCTGACGAACGGGAGCTATCTTGAACAGAAAATCTGCATTCCTCTGCATTGCGCCGCTGTCCGCGGCCATCCTCGCCGGTTGCGGCGGCGACGATTCGGTGAACTCCGCGCCGACGCACCTGAGCGCCGCGGCGCCGGCCGCGATGGCGCAGACCTGCGACGCGCTCGCCGCGAAGCTCGCCTACGCGAACACGTCGTTCACGTCGGTGGCGACCGCGGCCGCCGGCGCACTGACGGTGGCCGGCCAGCCGATCGCCGAGCACTGCGTGATCGAAGGGAAGATGAACGAGCGCGTGAGCGCGGTGGACGGCAAGACCTATGCGATCGGCTTCGAGATGCGCTTGCCGAAGGCGTGGAACGGCCGCTTCTTCTACCAGGCCAACGGCGGGCTCGACGGCAACGTCGTGACCGCGACCGGCGAGATCGGCGGCGGCGGGCCGCTGACCGACGCGCTGAACATGGGCTTCGCGGTGATCAGCTCGGATGCCGGGCACAGCGCCGCGCAGAACCCGCTGTTCGGCGTCGATCCGCAGGCGCGACTCGACTATGGCTACGGCGCCGTCGATGCGCTCACGCCGATGGCGAAGCAGGTAATCCGGCTCGCATACGGAAAGACGCCCGACCGCAGCTATTTCGGCGGCTGCTCGAACGGCGGCCGTCACGCGATGGTCACGGCGGTGCGCAACCCGGCCGACTACGATGGCATCATCGCGGGCGATCCGGGCTTTCATTTGCCGAAGGCGGCGATCGGCGAGATGTACGGCGCGCAGCAGTTCGCGAAAATCGCGTCGGCGACGGGCACGAACGGGCTGCCGGATATCCGCAGCGGCTTCACCGATGCGGAGCGGCAGTTCGTCGGCGCGAAGATTCTCGAGAAATGCGACGCGCTCGACGGCGCGGCCGACGGGATGGTGCAGGACGTTGCCGCGTGCCAGGCGCATTTCAGCGTCGAAGCGGACATCCCGACCTGCGCGAACGGCACGCGCACCGGGTCCTGCCTGACCACCGCACAGAAGAGTGCGATCGAGAACGTGTTCGCGGGTGCGCGCAACAGCGCGGGCACGGCGCTCTACGCGGGCTTTCCGTACGATCCGGGCATCGCCGGCAGCGGCTGGGCCGCGTGGAAGCAGTCGAATTCGATCATGCTCGACCCGGCCGCGATGGCGTTTACGTTCACGACGCCGCCGAAAACCGCCGCGACGCTCGCGAACCTCGCCGGTTTCGCGCTCGGCTTCGACATGGACAACGACGCGCCGGCGATCTTCGCGACGAACGGCGTGTACACGCAATCCGCGTGGTCGTTCATGACACCGCCCGACGAGACCAACCTCGCCGCGCTGAAGTCGCGCGGCGCGAAGCTGCTCGTCTATCACGGCACGGGCGACCCGGTGTTTTCGTTCGACGACACGCGCGACTGGTATGCGCGGGTCGCGCAGGCGAACGGCGGCGACGCGTCGGATTTCGCGCGCTTCTATCCGGTGCCAGGCATGAATCACTGCGCGGGCGGCCCGGCGGCCGACCGGTTCGACATGCTGACGCCGCTCGTCGCGTGGGTCGAGCAGGGGCAGGCGCCCGCCGCGATCGTGGCCGCCGCGCGCGACACGACCAGCGCGGTGCCGAACGCGGAAGTGCCCGCGTCGTGGGGCGCGGGCCGCACGCGGCCGCTGTGTCCGTATCCGCAGGTGGCGCGCTACAACGGTTCGGGCGACCTGAATTCGGCGGCGAGCTTCAGTTGCCGCTGAAGTAGCCGTCGATGGGAGGCGGCCGGTGTGCGTCATTGCATGCCGGTCGCCTCATGTGTGCAATTGCTCACTCACTCACTCACTCACTCGCCCGGATCGACCGGCACGTCGAGCCCGACCTTCACGCGGCTCATGCTCACCAGCGTCTTGAACCGCTTCACGTTGTTGTTCGCGAAGAACAGCTCGCGCGTGAGCGCGTTGTACTGATCCATGTTGCGCACGGCGAGGATCAGCACGAAATCCCATTCCCCCGTCACGTAGTAGCACTGCTGGATCTGCGGGCACCGCTCGAAGGCCCGCTTCATCGCGTCGAGCTGGTCGATCTGCTCGCTCTCGACCTCGACGTTCACGACGATCGTCAGCGGATGATCGACCTTCTCCGGCGCGACGACGGCGGTGTAGCGCTCGATCACGCCGTCTTCCGCGAGCCGCCGCAGGCGCCGGTTCACGGCCGCGGTCGACAGGTTGACGCGCGCGCCGAGCTCGGCCTGCGGCGTCTGCGCGTCGCGCTGGATTTCCATCAGCAGCTTGCGATCGAACGCATCGAGAGGAGTGGTCATGGCGGTGCGTGAGGCCTCGAAAGAATGAGAATTTTTTGCGTCCGGGTGGCCGATTTGGCGATTTTATTGACCGGCATGCGCAATATTATTTTCGGACCGACGGCGAGCGCAACCCGCGCTTGCCCGACTCGACCCACCCGACGGACCGCCCGCGCGGTCCTGCTCCGGAGCCTTTCGCCATGCTGATCGCCAACCCCCGCGCGTCGCGCACCGATTATCCCGCTGCGCTGCATCGCATCATGAACATCGCCGCCGCCGACGAAAGCGGCGCGTGGCTGTCGCACTGGCCGCTCGTCGGCAACGCGCGAACGCCGCTGCGCGCGCTGCCGGATCTCGCCGCGCGGCTCGGCGTCGCGAGCGTCGGCGTGAAGGACGAGTCGTGCCGTTCGCCGCTCGGCAGCTTCAAGGCACTTGGCGCGCCGATCGCGCTGATGCGGCTCGTGAAGCGGCTGCGGCGCAACGAGTATCTCGATCCGCAGGGGCTCGTCACCGGCCGCTACGCGGCGGAGCTGGCCGACCTCACGGTGATCAGCGCGACCGACGGCAACCACGGCCGCGCGCTGGCCGCCGCCGCGCGCGCGATCGGCTGCCGCTGCGTGATCGTGCTGCACGCGAACGTCGACGCGGAGCGCGAGCAAGCGATCGTCGCACACGGCGCGCGGATCGTGCGGATCGCCGGCAACTACGACGAATCGGTCGTGCACGCCGCGCAGCTAGCGGACGCGAACGGCTGGCACGTGGTGTCGGATACGTCGTACGACGGCTACGAAGCGATTCCGCGCGACGTGATGCAGGGCTATGGCGTGATCGCGGCCGAAGCGCTCGCGCAGCAGCCGGCGGGCGCCGACGGACGGCCGTTCACGCATGTGTTCCTGCAGGGCGGCGTGGGCGGCCTCGCCGCGGGCGTGGCGAGTTACCTTTGGGAGCGCGACGGCGCGCAGCGGCCGCATTTCATCGTCGTCGAACCGCGCCAGGCCGACTGCCTGTACCAGAGCGCGCTCGCGGGGCGCGCGACGAAGGCGACCGGCAGCGTCGATTCGGTGATGGCCGGGCTCGCGTGCGGCGAGGCGTCGCCGCTCGCGTGGGATTTCCTCGAGCCGTGCATCGATCATTTCATGCTGATCGACGACGAAGACGCAGTGAAGGCGATGCGCGGCCTCGCGGCCGGCAGCGAGCGCGACGTGCCGCTCGTCGCCGGTGAATCGGGCGCGGCCGGCGTCGCGGGGCTGGAAGCGCTGATGCGCGACCCTGCGCTCGCGCGGCAGGCGGGGCTCGATACGAATTCGCGCGTGCTGGCGCTCAATACGGAAGGGGCGACGGCGCCGTCCGTGTACCGGAGCTGCGTCGGCGAGACGGCCGACGCGGTGCTCGCGCGGCAGCGCGACTGGCTGAACCGCGCGGCGGTAGCGGCCTGAACGACACGACGACCGACGAGGCGAACGCAATGAGCGCAACCGACGCAACCGACGAAAGCACGCTGCAAGGGCAACTGAAGACCTGGCGCCGGCATCTGCACCAGCATCCGGAGACGGGTTTCGAAGAGGTGAACACGTCGGACTACGTCGCGCGCATCCTGACGACGCTCGGGCTCGACGTGCATCGCGGGATCGGCGGCACGGGGCTCGTCGCGAACCTGACGGCCGGCACCGGCCAACGCGCGATCGGCATCCGTGCGGACATGGACGCGCTGAACATCGCCGAGCACGCGCCGGGCCGCGACTACGCGTCGCGCACGCCCGGCAAGATGCATGCGTGCGGGCACGACGGCCACATGTCGATGGTGCTCGGCGCCGCGCAACTGCTGGCCGAGCACAAGGATTTCGACGGCACGGTGCGCTTCATTTTCCAGCCGGCCGAGGAGCATGGCCGCGGCGCGAAGGCGATGATGGCCGACGGGCTGTTCGAGCGCTTCCCGGTCGACGCGATCTTCGGCGCGCACAACATGCCGGGGATGCGCGCGGGCACGTTTTCGACGCGCGCGGGCGGCATCATGGCGAGCGAAGACAATTTCGTGATCCGGATCGACGGGCGCGGCACGCATGCGGCGCGCCCGCACATGGGCATCGATCCGATCGTGATCGGCTCGCAGATCGTGCTCGCGCTGCAGACGATCGTGTCGCGCAATCTCGATCCGGGCCAGCAGGCCGTGATCTCGTGCACGGAATTCATCACCGACGGGCTGCGCAACGTGCTGCCGTCGACCGTGACGATCAAGGGCGACACGCGCAGCTATTCGCGCGACGTGCAGGCGCTGCTGGCAACGCGGATGCGCGAGATCAGCGAAGGGATCTGCCGCGCGCACGGCGCGACCTGCACGTTCGACTACACGCACGAGTTCGCGCCGACGGTGAATTCTCCTGAATGGGTCGACACGGCCGTGCAGGCCGCGGCGCATATCGCGGGCGCCGACGCGGTGAACGCCGACGTGCAGCCGATGATGATCTCGGAGGATTTCGGCGCGTTCCTGCAGGTGGTGCCGGGCAATTTCACGTTCATCGGCAACGGCGACGCGGCCGGGCGCGGCGGCGTGCCGCTGCATAACGCGACGTACGATTTCAACGACGAGATCCTGCCGGTGGGGGCGCGGTATTTCGCGGAAGTGGCGCGGCGCGCGTTGCGGGCCGCATAGCGGAAGATATACGTCCGGAAGGACGCGGTTCGTTCATGGCAAGCCGATGCCTTTCGAGCGACCGAATGCCAGAGGCGAGCGGCGAAGTGAAGCGGCGCGGCGACGCACGCCATGTCGCTTCGCCGCAGCCGGTGGCCCGGCTCGCGGCCCGGGCACGTCGAATGAAACGTCGTTACATCACGCCAACTCGCCCAGGCACGCGTCGAATTGCGCGACGAGCCGGTCGACATCGTCGGCCGTCGTCTGCGGGCACACGAGCATCATGTTGTGGAACGGCGTGATCAGCACGCCACGGTTCAGCAGGTACAGGTGCACGATGTGCTCGAGCTCGCTGTCGAGCTGCGCGCCGGCAAGCGTGCCGTTGCGCGGCGGCTCGGGCGCGAACTGGAATTCGGTGCGCGCGCCGATGCGTGTCACGCACCATGGCAGACCGTGTTTCGCGATCGCCCGTTCGAGGCCCGTCGCCAGCCGCGCGGCCAGTTCGAACATGTGCGCATACGCGGCGTCGGTCGCGACTTCGGCCAGCGTCGCGCGCATTGCATGCATCGCGAGCATGTTCGCGGTGAGCGTCGTGCCGATCCCCGAATGGCCGGGCGGCGCGTTCAGCTTCGCCTGCTTCGCGCGTTCCGCGAATTCCGCGCTGAAACCGTACACCGCGCACGGCACGCCGCCCGCGATCGGCTTGCCGACCACCAGCATGTCCGGTTCGAGATCGTGCGCGACCGCATAGCCGCCCGGGCCGCTGCTGATCGTGTGCGTTTCGTCGATCACGAGCAGCGTGCCGTGGCGGCGCGTCAGTTCGCGCGCGGCATCCCAGAAGCCCGGGTCGGGCAACACCATCCCGATGTTCGTCATCGCGGGCTCGGCGAGCACGCATGCAACATCGCCATTCTTCAGCACCGCTTCGAGCGCATCCAGATCGTTGAATTCGACGACGCGCGTGTTCGCGAGCAGGTCGTACGACTGCCCGAGCAGGCTGTCGCGCTGCACGGGGCGGCCGTCGACGAGATCGACGAACACGTCGTCGACCGTGCCGTGATAGCAGCCGTTGAATACGACGATCGTGTTGCGGCCGGTGGCCGCGCGCGCCCAGCGCAGCACGAAGCGGTTCGCGTCGCTCGCGCTCAGCGCGAACTGCCAGACCGGCAGCCGGAAGCGGCGCGCGAGTTCGCGTGCAACCCACACGGCGTCCTCGCTCGGCAGCATCGTCGTATAGCCGCGCGTGGCCTGTTCGACGAGCGCGCGCGCGACCGGTTCGGGCGCATGGCCGAACATCGCGCCGGTGTCGCCGAGGCAGAAATCGACGTAGCGATGGCCGTCGACGTCGGTGATCGTCGCGCCGCGCGCCTCCTTCACGTACAGCGAGAACGGCGTCGACCAGTCCTGCATCCAGTGCAGCGGCACGCCGAACAGCAAATTCCCGGCCGCTTCCGCGGACAGTGCGCGGGAGATCGGCATGGCTTCGGTGAACGCACGGCGCTCGCGATCGAACAGTGAGCGGGCGCGGATGAGGTCGACTCCGTGGCGGGAAGGCAAAGGCAGCTCCTGGGCTGTGAAGGTACGGAAACGATAGCGCGGGCAGCAGGGGGATGAACAGAGGCGGAATTACCGAGACGGGTTGGCGGCGCGGATTCCCGGGCGCGTTCCATTTGATTTCAAGATTGCACTGGTGAATGAAAGCCGCAAAGAACCGTGAAGGTTTCCATGGATTTTTAAAGGGCTTTTCGCAACCTATTGTTGTTGCATGCCGTTGCGCGAGGGGTTCGTCCGGGCCGGTCGTTGCAGGCTGGTGCGCGAATCGGGCATGCAGTTGCGATCGAATCCGGCTGACTCGATCGCTCGCACACGCGGCTGGGCGCATCGACTGCCACGGGGATACTGCCGGTTAATTTCGGGATAAGTGCATGCCGGATTTTCCTGCGATGGAAGGCGCAGGCGCCCGAATCTCAATCCTCCAGAATGCGGGATCACACAATGAAAATCGGAACACATCTCGCCGCACTCGTCGCATGCAGTGCATTGACCGGCCTTGCGCACGCGGGGCCGACGTCGCCGCAAGCGGTCGTCAAGAAAATCACGTTGATCGCGCATATCGGCGACAGCCTGTTCGTGTCGAAGCCGGACAACACTGCCTACGACGTGGTCGAGCTGAACGCGACGGACGGCCGGCAGCAGACGTTCGCGACGACGCTGCCGATCCGCGTACGCACGACGAATCCCGACATCAACGTCACGTTGCTGCAGCCGCTGCGGCTCTCGAACGGTCGCGATGACCTGGCCAGCGCGAAGGTCGTGCTGACGGGCAGGACGGGCGACTCGGAAATCGCGTCCGGCGCCGCTCGCACGGTCACGCTGGTGCAGCCCGGACACGACGGATTCGACGGCTACGACGAAACCCGCAACGTGAAGATCAGCGCACGAGCGCCGGTCGCCAGTGGGGCGGCTTCGACGAACGGGCGTTATCGCGGCGATCTGGTGCTGGTGTTCGAGCCGGCCGCTTCGGCGGGGCGCGAGCCGGCGACGGGGGCGGGGGCGGTAGCGGCGGCTGGCGAGTAGGGCAATCGCCCCGGCGGACATCGTCCGTCGGGGATTTTCAGCTAAAGTTTTTGCGCATAAACATACGACAACGTATCTCTAAAGACGGATTTCAAAAATGTGAGTGTGCGCACACATACAGGGCATTAATTCAGGCGGCGGCTACGGCAGCGCGCTGCTCGCGGGCAGCCCCGTCAACGCGAGCGTGCCGCTCGGCGTCGTCACGCCGTCGGCCGGCAACCCGTCGGCGGCGCAGGGCGGCATCGTCACGTTCGATTGCGACTACCAGCCCGCGAACGATGCGGTGCGCACGCGAGCGCCGGTCGTGCAGAACGTGACGATCTCCGACGTGAAGGCGAGCAACGTGACGCTGAACGGCGTGAGCGCGTCGTGCTTCCAGGCGATCGTCGCGCAGGGGCCGGTCGCGTTCGACTACAACGGCACGCCGCCGCCGCCCGCCGTGCAGCCGATCTCCGGCGTGACGATCCGCAATTGCGACTTCGGCACGCCGGTCGCGTCGGGCACGCCGACGGTCACGTCGCCGGGGCCGATCTATGCGTTCAACGTGAGTGCGATGACGCTGACGAACGTGACGATCGCCGGGCAGGTCGTCAACACGACGATCACCGACACGCGGTGACGCAACGAGGCGAGCGGGAAGGGCGTTCGCGTGCGGGGTCGGTCGATGCACGCGAACGCAAACCGGAGCGCGTTACGCCAGCGTCTTGATCATGTGGTGCTCGTCGTAGAAGCGGCCGTCGACGAACATCGAGCGCGGCTCCGTGCCGAACCGGACGAACCCTTGCGACGCATACAGCCGCTCCGCGTTGGCGTTGACCTCGTTCACGCACAGCATCAGCTGCCTGCACTGCCACGCCTGCGCCGCATGCGCGGTCGCACTTTCGAGCAGCGTTTGCGCGATGCCCTGCCCGCGATAGGCCGGATCGACGAACACGCCCCAGATCGTCGCCTTGTGCGCGATTTTCACGCGCGCATCGCGGCGCACGCCGGTGATGCCGACGAGCGTGTCGCCGTCGAACGCGCCGAACACGGCGCGCTCGTGGCTCGGCGTGATGCGCGTCGCGAATTCGTCGACCGGCACCTGCGATTCTTCGTCGAGCGTCGGCAGGAAAGACGTGGGCGCGGTGTCGACCGCACGCAGGCGGACGGTCTGGAAACGGGCGGCGTCGGCCGCATCGAGCAGGCGGGTCGTAATCGTCATCGGGGGGATTCCGGTTGAGGGTCGTGCATGCCGGCGCGGGCCGCAGCGGCCGCCGGATGCATCGTGTCCATGCTAATCGGAATCCGGATGCTGCGTGGCCGCGTTCGATGCGGCGTGCATCCGGGCCGCGCCGGAACTGTGTCCCCGGCTCCCGTGTGACGGCAACGTGGTCGAGCCGTGCGTCGCGCCGGAGGCGGGCGCGAGCGTGAAAGGGATGGGAAGGGACGGTGACGCGTCGCCCCGACAGGACGCACGAGGGCGGCGTGAAGCGAACGCGCCGTCGTGCCGACTCGGCGCACGACGTCAAACGCGTGAGGTGCGCGCGATCAGGTCACGCGCACCGGAGTGGAATCAATACCGCGACAGTTGATTGCCGTTGATCTGCACGCGGTCGCCCGGCCGCAGGTTGCCTGGCGACTGCACGTCGAACGAACGCGTCGAGCCGTCGCTGACCTGCACGTCGATCCGGTAGCTGCTCGGGCCTTGCGCGGCACCCATACTCTGGCCGATCTGGTTGCCCGCAACGGCGCCGCCGAGCGCGCCGATCACGGTGGCCGCATCGCGGCCGTGGCCGCGGCCGAACTGGTTGCCGAGCACGCCGCCGACCAGCGCACCGACAACGGTGCCGGCGACACCCGACGGGCCGACCGAGCCGTTGACCGGCTGGATGTTCGCGACCGTGCCGTACTGCGTGCCGTAGCCGTTGCCGTATTGCTGCTGCTGATTGCCATACTGGTCATACGGCTGCGACCCGTATTGCGGCTGGTTGCCGTACTGATCGTACGGTTGCGGCGCCTGGCCCGGATACGGCTGTTGCTGCTGCACGTAGCCGGGTTGCGAATACGCGGGCTGCGCGTAGCCGGGCGTCGCGTATTGCTGCTGCGGATAGCCCGGTTGCGCGCCGTAGTAGCCCGGCGCGACGCAGGCGGTCAGCGGAAGCGCCGCCACGGCGACGAGCGAGGCGAACAGAACGGTCTTCGTGGAAGGCATGCGCATCATGGTGTTTCCTGCATCGGCAACGTGTCCGCCTGCGGATTCCCGGATGGGTGGCGAACTCGGCGTGAGTATAAGGAATGGCCGGATGCGCGTCCGGAGCGGCCGGGTAACAACGTGTAAAGTCTGTTGCCGCGTAACTCGCCGCTCGGGCGGGGCGCTGAAGCGGCGGCCGGCAACGGTGTGACGCGGCCTCCGGGCGTCCGCATTCCGGCGATGCCGCCGTCGCGCGGCCAGCGGATTTTCACCGCTTTCACTGCGATCCAGCCCCGTCGCCGCGCCAGGCCCGGCGGCCGTGCGCGCCGCGCATCGCGAAATCGAATGCGCGGCATCGCGACATTTAATTGGCCTCGGGCGGCGGCGTCCGATATCGTGGCCGGATTCCCTGCCTTCCTTGTCAATGGTCGCGCCGCGCCGGCTGTGGTTCCTTCCCCTGTCCGCGCCGGTGTCGCGCAGCGACCGCCCCCCATTCCGAGCCATGACCGATCGTCTCTTCATCAACGCCGTCGATGCCGGCGGCCAGCCCATCAACCTCGTCGTCCGTGACGGCCGTTTCACCGCGATCGGTGCCGATTGCGCTGCCGCGCCCGGTGCGGAGACGATCGACCTCGACGGGCGCGTCGTGCTGCCCGGTTTCGTCGACGGCCACATTCACCTCGACAAGAGCTTCGTCGGCGATCGCTGGGTGCCGCACGAATCGGCCGGTTCGCTGCGCGAGCGGCTCGCGGTCGAAAAGCGCCAGCTCGCGGCCGCGCCGCCGATCGTCGAGCGCGCGAACGCGCTGATCGCGCAGGCCGCCGCATTCGGCACGGTCGCGATGCGCAGCCACGTCGATGTCGATGCGACGACGGGCCTGTCGAACCTGCAGGCCGTGATGGCGGCGCGCGAACAGTGGCGCGGGATCGTCGATATCGAACTGGTCGCGTTTCCGCAGGCGGGCGTCGTGACGTGCCCGGGCACCGCCGCGATGCTCGACGCAGCGGTGCGCGAAGGCGCGGACGTGGTCGGCGGGATCGACCCGACGACGCTCGACGGCGATGCGGACGGCCAGCTCGACATCGTGTTCGGCATTGCCGGGAAGCACGGCGCGAAGATCGACATCCACCTGCACGAGCCGGGCGAAACGGGCATCGCGCAATTGCTGCGGATCGCGGCGCGCACGCGCGCGGCGGGGCTCGGCGGGCGCGTGAACGTGAGCCATGCCTACGCGCTCGGCCAGGTCGGCCTTGACGATGTCCAGCGCACCGCGGCGGCGCTGGCCGAAGCCGGCGTGTCGATCCTGACGAATGCGCCGGGCGACTGCGCGTTTCCGCCGGTGCAGCAATTGCGCGATGCGGGCGTGCATGTGTTCGCGGGCAACGACAACATCCGCGACGCATGGTGGCCGTACGGCAACGGCGACATGCTGCAGCGCGCGATGATGGTCGGCTATCGGTCGGGCTTCTACACCGACGAAGCGCTCGGCATGGTGCTCGACATGGCGACGCATGCCGGCGCGCGCGCAATCGGCAAGGAGAACTACGGAATCGCGGTGGGCTGCGACGCGACGTTCGTCGCGGTGCGCGCGCCGAATGCGGCGGCGGCCGTCGCGGGCGTGCCGGCCGAACGCTGGGTGTTCCGCCGCGGCGAAAGCGATACGGGCGCGCCGTTCGCCCCCTCGCTGCGCTTCACGCGCTGACCGACCCGACCCGAACGCGGGCGCCGCGCACGCGCGATGCCCGCTTCGCACTGACCGACCCGACCGGAACCGACATGACGAACCTGCTGATCCGCAATGTCCGCACGAGCGCCGACGATGCGCTCGACATCCTGATCGAAGGCGATCGCATCGCGCGCGTCGGCCCGTCGCTCGACGTGCCCGCCGGCTGCGCGATCGAGGACGGCGCGGGCGCGCTCGCGCTACCTGGCCTCGTCGAAGGCCATACGCACCTCGACAAGACGCACTGGGGGATGCCGTGGTATCGCAACCAGGTCGGGCCGCGCCTCGTCGACCGGATCGAGAACGAGCGGCACTATCGCGCGACGAGCGGCCATGATGCCGGCGCCGCGTCGCTCGCGCTGGCGCGCGCGTTTCTCGCGGCCGGCACGACGCGCATCCGCACGCACGTCGACGTCGATACCGAAGCCGGGCTGCGGCACCTGCACGGCATGCTCGCGACGCGCGAGACGCTGCGCGGGCAGGTTGAAATCCAGATCGTCGCGTTTCCGCAATCGGGCGTGCTGAAGCGGCCCGGCACCGACGCGCTGCTGTCCGACGCGCTGGGCGCCGGCGCCGATTTGCTCGGCGGGCTCGATCCGTGCGCGATCGAAGGCGATCCGGTCGAGGCGGTGGACGTGCTGTTCGCGATCGCCGAGCGCCACGGCCGCGGGCTCGATATCCACCTGCACGAGCTTGCGTCGATGGGCGCGTACTCGCTCGACCTGATCCTGCAGCGCACGGCCGCGCACGGCATGCAGGGGAAGGTCACGATCAGCCACGGGTTCTGTCTCGGCGATATCGCCGAACGCGAGCGCGACGCGCTGCTCGCGCGGATGGCCGAACTCGGCGTCGCGATCGTCACGACCGCGCCGGCGGCGGTGCCGGTGCCGCCGGTGGCCGCGTGCCGCGCGGCGGGCGTGACCGTCATCGGCGGCAACGACGGCGTGCGCGACACGTGGACGCCGTACGGTTCGCCCGACATGCTCGAGCGCGCGATGCTGATCGGCATGCGCAACGATTTCCGCCGCGACGATGCGCTCGAAGTCGCGCTCGACTGCGTGACGCACAGCGCGGCGCGCGGTTGCGGCTTCGCCGACTACGGGCTGCAGCCGGGCAGCCGCGCGGACGTCGTGCTCGTCGACGCGCTGACGCTCGCCGAGGCCGTCGTCGCGCGGCCGGTGCGGCGTCTGGTCGTATCGTCCGGGGCGATCGTCGCGCGCAACGGCGTGCTGGTCTGAGCGCGACGATCGCCCCGGTATGATCCGGTTTTCAGCCGGATTTCCCGGGAGACGACGATGCGACGCACGACAGCGGCACGGGCCGCACGATGGATGGCGGCGACCCTGTTCGCCGTGACTGCCGCGCAGGCGGTCGCGGCCGGCCCGGCCGACGCGCGGCAGGAAGCCAACCGGCGGACGGTGCTCGCGTTCTATGAAAAAGGGCTGAACGAGAAAGATGCGGACGCCGCGCTTGCGTATGTCGGCGAGCGCTACGTGCAGCACAACCCGAACGCAGCCGACGGCCGCGACGGCTTCCGCAAGTTCGTCGCGTTCCTGCGCGACAAATATCCGCAGTCGCACAGCGAGATCCAGCGCTCGTTCGTCGACGGCGACTACGTGATCCTGCACGTGCACGCGGTGCGCGAACCCGGCACGCGCGGCAGCGCGATCATGGACATCTTCCGGCTCGAGAACGGCAAGATCGTCGAGCACTGGGACGTCAACCAGCCGGTGCCCGAGCAGGCCGCGAACGGGAACACGATGTTCTGATGCGTTCGGGCCGCACAGCCGCGCGCCCGAATGAAAACCGCTTCGCTTACTGCCGCTCGAGTTCGAGCATCGCCGAGAGCGCCTTCGTCAGCTCGCTGACCATCGGGTCGGCCGTCGGCCGGTGCAGGATCGCGATGTCCATGTGCTCGATCGGCGCGAAGCCCTCTTTCGCGGTCAGCACGACGTGCTCGTCGGTCACGACGCGCGCGGGCAGCACGCTGATGCCGAGCCCGTCCGCGACGGCGGCCTGGATGCCGCTCAGGCTCGACGTCGTGAAGCTGATCCGCCAGCGGCGGCCGCGTTCCTCGATCGCCTTGATCATGTCGTCGCGATAGAGCCCGCGCGGCGGAAACACGACGATCGGCACCGGGTCGAGATCGATCGACGGATGTTTCGCGCTGTCGATCCAGCGCAGCTTCTCGGGCCAGCGCACGACGGCCTCGCGGCTGTCGCGCCGCTGCTTGATCAATGCGAGATCGAGTTCGCCGCGATCGTACGCGGCGCTGATGTCGCGGCTCAGCCCGCACATCACTTCGAGCTTGACCTGCGGATGCTCGCGCTTGAATGCCGCGAGCGCGTGAGTCGTGCGGCCCGCCGCGAAATCGTCGGGCACGCCGAGCCGGATCGTCAGCGCGACCGTGGCGCCCGACAGCGCTTCCAGCATCTCGTCGTTCAGCGCGAGCATGCGCCGCGCATAACTGAGCACCGTCACGCCCGCGTCGGTCGGCCGCACGTCGCGCGTGCCGCGATCGAGCAGGCGGTGGCCGGCGATTTCCTCGAGCCGGCGCACCTTCTGGCTGACCGTCGACTGTGTCGAATGCAGGCGCGCGGAAGCCGTCGTGAAACTGCCGCAGTCGGCGACCATCACGAGCGCACGCAGCAGGTCGAGGTCGAACAGGGGTCTATTCATTTCTGCACTTCTGCGGATTCGAACATTTCATTTTCAAATGTGTGCGACGACTTTTAGCATGAGCGAACGCCGTGGGCAATCGCGGTTTCGCCGGACCCGGCGCGGCGCTGCTGATCGCGACGCACGGCAATCACGTCGATGCAGGTGCGCACGCTGATCGACGCGGGCGTGAACGTCGACCACGTGAACCGGCTCGGCTGGACCGCGCTGCTAGAGGCGATCATGCTCGGCGACGGCAGCGAGCGGAATGTGCGGATCGTGCAGTTGCTGGCCGATGCGAAGGCGAATGTGAACCTCGCCGACTCGAACGGCGAAACGCCGCTGCAGCACGCGCGGCAGCGCGGGTATGGCGCGATCGAGCGGGTGCTGGCGGTGGCGGGGGCGCGATAGGGTTCAGCGTGGCCGGGAAGGTGCGGCGGTCAGACCCAGACTTCCCGATAGAGGTGCAGCGCCTTGGACCACGCGGCCAGGTTTTTCCAGATGGTGCGAAGCGGGGTGCCCGAGCGTTCGGCAACTTCCTCGGCCGCCTTCACGACGACGGGCAGCGGCGCCTCGTCGAGGATGGCAGCGAACTGCGCTTCGTATCCCGCCGGAATCTGTCCGGTAGCCAGCGCGTCGGCCAGCAGTCGTTCGGTCAATTCGCCCTTGTAGCTGACGTTCGCGCCGACGACGGCTTTATAGAGACCGCGTTGAGCCGGCCGCGGCCGGGTCATGAGTTCGATGCCGAGCACGCCGAGCAACGGGATCAGCTTGTTGATGCCGAGATCCTTGAGTTTGCCGGTTTCGAGCTGATTCACGGTGAGGCGAGACAAACCGGAGAGCTTTGCAAGTTGGGCCTGCGTGAGGTCGAGTTCCGCTCTCCGTTTAGCAACGGCCTGACCGATCTCATGGAGTTGCATGCGGACCTTCCTGCAGGGTTCAACGGCTCATGAATGTAAGGTATATCTTGCATTTCCGGGCGGGTGAATGCCTCCAAGCGATCTTTTTCGTGGTATAGGTCGCATCGTCAATACTGTCGAGTTGGCCCCGGACGAGGCTTCGCGCCGATCGCCCGGATAGACAACACCATCCTGCGGATATCCGGAGAAACGCGCTCTGTGGCGGGCGTGCGTCGCGCAGGGTAAACACCCGAAAACCGCGAAGATCCGTGCCAGGCAACCCTGCTTCAAGCGTCATTCCGTTTTTCCCTCCCGCGCCGAGCCTCAATCCGCTCCGCCCCCCACATCCCCCGCTTGCGCTCGAAAATTGAGCGGTCTAGACTGCATCGCAGTTTCATCGAAGTCCCAGTCTTATGCGACCCGTGCCGGGCGTTCCGGCACAGCGCCATCCACCGGACGCCAGCGGCCGCCCGCCGCCTGCCGCGTCGAGACCTTCAAGGACACGCCATGAACCGCACTGCAAAGCTCCTCGTTACCGCGCTGGCGTTCGCGCCGCTCGTGTCGTTCGCGCAGGACGCGTCGACGATCCGCTGGGGCATCGACCCCACGTATCCGCCGTTCGAGGCGAAGCAGCCCGACGGCTCGCTCGCCGGCTTCGACATTGACCTGCGCAATGCGATCTGCGCGGAACTGCATGCGAAGTGCGTGTGGGTCGAGCAGGGTTTCGACGGGATGATTCCGGCGCTGCGCGCGCGCAAGTTCGACGTGATCATGTCCGCGATGACGGCCACCGACGAGCGGCTCAAGCAGATCGACTTCTCGAACAAGCTGTATGCGTCGCCGGGCGCGCTCGTCGCGCCGGTCGGCTCGAAGCTGCTGCCGACCGCGGCGTCGCTCGCGGGCAAGCGCATCGGGATCGACCAGGGCACGACGCAGGAGGCGTACGCGAAGGCCGAATGGGCGACCAAGGGCGTGACGATCGTTTCGTACCAGAACCAGGACCAGGTGTACCAGGATCTCGTCAACGGCCGCCTCGACGCGACCTTCCAGGACAAGACCCAGGCCGGCTACTCGTTCCTGAAGACGCCGCGCGGCAAGGGTTACGCGTTCGCGGGCCCCGACGTGACCGACGTGCGCATCACCGGCTACGGCGTCGCGATGGGCGTGCGCAAGGGCGACGCCGACATGAAGAAGCGGCTGAACGACGCGATCGTCGCGATCCGCGCGAACGGCACGTACCAGAAGATCGCCGCGAAATACTTCGATTTCGACATCTACGGTGCAAAGCAGCAGCTGAGCGCCGCACCGTGACCCCGTGACCCCGTGACTCATTCAATCGACAGGCCAGCCATGACGAGTATCCAGGAGCGCGTCGCGCAAGCCGTGACGCCCGAACTGATCGCCGCATTCCGCGAGGAAGGCGCGGTCTGTATCAAGGGCATCTTTTCGCCCGACGAAGTGGCCGCGCTGCGGGCCGGCATCGACGCGAATCTCGCGCAGCCGAGCGAGCGCGCGAAAGTCGCGAGCCGGCCCGACGATCCGGGCTGGTTCTTCGAGGATTTCTGCAACTGGCAGCACAACGATGCTTACCGCGACTTCATCGTGCGCTCGCCGGCGCCGTCGGTGGCCGCCGCGCTGATGGGCACGGAACACGTGCGGCTGCATCACGACCACCTGCTCGTGAAGGAGCCCGGCACGCGGCAGCGTACGCCGTGGCACCAGGACCAGCCGTACTACAACATCGAGGGCGGCGACAACGTCAGCATGTGGATTCCGGTCGATCCGGTGCCGCTCGAATCGACGCTGGAATTCGTCGCGGGCTCGCATCGCGGGCCGTGGCTGATGCCGCGCACGTTCATGGACAAGGAAGCGAAGTGGTTCCCGGAAGGCAGCCTCGCCGACCTGCCCGACATCGAAGCCGACCGCGCGGCCTTCCCGATCCGCCATTGGGCGCTCGAGCCCGGCGACATGGTGTGCTTCCGGATGCTCACGCTGCACGCGTCGGGCGGTACGCAGAACCGCCGGCGCGCGTTCTCGGTCCGCTTCGTCGGCGACGATATCCGTCACGCGCCGCGTCGCTGGAAGACGTCGCCCGATTTCCCCGGGCTCGCGGAGCAACTGCCCGACGGCGCGCCGCTCGACCACCCGCTGTTTCCGGTCGTCTGGTCGCGCGGCGCGGGGCAGGTCGGCGCGATCTGACCGGCGTATCTGACGAACACGGCGGCCGTTTCATGACGAAACGGCCGCCGTGCGTTTTCATGCGCGTGACGAAGGTTCAGGTCGGGTGACGCCCGGCGCCCGGCTTGAAGCGCGAGCCGAGCCGATAGCGGTTGCCCGGATGCAGGAAATGCACGAACGTGACGGGTAGCCCGTTCGTCCAGGTGCGGCGCGTGAGCGTGAGGCACGGCTCGTCGGCGCGCATGTCGAGCAGCCGCGCCTGTTCGCCGGTCGGCAGCGACGCATCGACCACGTGCTCGATCTCCAGTTCGTCGTGCGACACGTTGTTGTACAGGTACTCGGACGGCGGCTCGGCCTGGAAATCCTGGTCGATGAAGCCGGGTGCGGCGGCCGGGTTCACGTAGCGGTCCTCGAGCTGGATCGGCCGGCCGTTTTCCTCGTGCACGCAGACCACGTGAAAGACCGGCGTGTTGACCGGCAGGCCGAACGCGGCCGCGACGTCGAACGATGCGGGCTCGCTCGACTGGCTCAGCACGCGGCAGCGATATTCGTGCCCGCGCGCGCGGATTTCGTCGCGGATATGCGCGATCATCAGCAGGTTCGACTGCGGCTTCACTTCGGCGACGAAGGTACCGACGCCCGCGATGCGCTTCAGCACGCCTTCCTCGGTCAGCTCGCGCAGCGCACGGTTGACCGTCATGCGCGCGACGCTGAAGCGCGCGGCGAGATCGAGCTCGGACGGAATGCGATCCCCGGGGCGCCAGTCGCCCGACTCGACGTTCCGGCGAACGAGTGCCTTGATCTGCTGGAACGGCGCGGTGGCCTTTGTGACCATCGGAGGATCCTTGCGCGAAGAAGTGACGAGCCTAGTCGTCGTGGCTGACGATGACCAGGATCTCCGCCTGCGCGGCGCCGAGGCTGCGCGTGCGGTGCGGGATGAGTGCGTTGAAATAGACTGAATCGCCGGTCCTGAGTTGCACCGTCTCGTTCGGAAACTCGATTTCGACGCGCCCCTTGTGCACGAACAGGAATTCCTCGCCTTCGTGCTCGCGGGACGTCGATGCGACGAATTCATGCGGCGGATGCACGACGAACGGCAGCATCTTCTTCGGCGCGACGCCGGCCGCGATGCTTTCGAAGCGGTGCGCGTGACTGTCGGCCGCCGCGCCCATCGCCGTGCGTTCGCCGGCGCGCGTGACCGTGATCAGTTCGCGGTTGTTGCTTGCCGAGAACAACTGCTCGACGTCGACGTTCAGCGCCTTCGACAGCTTCAGCGCGACCGCGATCGACGGCACGCTCAGGCCGCGCTCGACCTTCGACAGATAGCTTTTGGTGAGGCCGGTCTCGTCGGCCAGCACGTCGAGCGTCCAGCCCTTCTGTTTTCTGAGCAGCTTCAGGCGAATCGTCATGGCGCGCCGGGTGTCCTTCGAAAAACCGATTGTAACGCATGACACTTTGTGTCATATAATGGATTTGGTGTCACGAGTCGCCGCGAGAACGTCCGCGGGTGACGCGACCCATCCGACCCATTCAGGAGGCGAACATGGCGGAAACGCTGAATTTGACGAAGGAGGCGCTGGTCGCGCTGGCGGAGCGGCGTCTTGAAAACGAGGTGGGCGACAGCGGCTGGTCCGCGCGGCAGAAGCTCGCGCTCACGTGCCGGATCCTGTTCGACGCCGGTCACGACTCGGGGCTGGCCGGGCAGATCACCTGCCGCGCGGGCGATGCGGGCACGTACTACACGCAGCGGCTCGGGCTCGGGTTCGACGAGATCTCGGCCGCGAACCTGCTGCGCGTCAACGAGGATCTCGACGTTGTCGACGGCGAAGGCATTCCGAATCCGGCCAACCGGTTCCATACGTGGATCTATCGCGAGCGTCCGGACGTGAACTGCATCATCCATACGCATCCGGCGCATGTCGCCGCGCTGTCGATGCTCGAGCAGCCGCTCGTCGTGTCGCACATGGACACCTGCCCGCTGTACGACGATTGCGCGTTCCTGAAGGACTGGCCCGGCGTGCCGGTCGGCAACGAGGAAGGCGAGATCATCTCGAAGGCGCTCGGCGGCAAGCGCTCGATCCTGCTGTCGCATCACGGTCAGCTCGTGGTCGGCAAGACGATCGAGGAAGCGTGCATCCTCGCGCTGCTGATCGAGCGGGCCGCGAAGCTGCAACTGCTCGCGATGTCGGCCGGCGAGATCAAGCCGGTGCCGCCGGCGCTGGCGCGGGAAGCGCACGACTGGATTTCGAAGCCGAAGCGCGATGCCGTGACGTTCGACTACTACGCGCGTCGCGCCCTGCGCACGCATCGGGATTGCGTCGCATGAGCGGGTACGTTTTTCCCATCGCATTCGATCATCATTGAGGATTGCATATCGTGTCCATCCTGCTGCAAGGCATCATTGCCTACCCGGTCACGCCGTTCTCCGCCGACGGCAGCGTCGATCTCAACGCGCTCGACGCGCTGATCGAGCGCCTGATTGCCGATGGCGTCCACGCGATCGCGCCGCTGGGCAGTACCGGCGAGAGCGCGTACCTGTCCGACGCCGAATGGGAGGCGGTCGCCACCGCATCGATTCGCGCGGTGCGCCGGCGCGTGCCGACCGTCGTCGGCATTTCCGATCTCACTACGGCGGGCGCGGTGCGCCGCGCGCGCTTCGCCGAACAGGCCGGCGCCGATGCGGTGATGGTGCTGCCGGTGTCGTACTGGAAGCTCGGCAACGACGAGATCGTCGCGCACTACCGCGCGATCGGCGACGCCATCGGCATTCCGATCATGCTGTACAACAACCCCGCGACGAGCGGCGTCGACATGTCGCCCGACCTGATCGCGACGATCTGCCGGACCGTCGACAACGTCACGATGGTCAAGGAGAGCACGGGCGACATCGGGCGGATGCACCGGCTCGCGCAGTTGAGCGACGGAGCGATCCCGTTCTACAACGGCAGCAATCCGATGGCGCTCGCCGCGCTGGCCGCGGGCGCGGCCGGATGGTGCACGGCCGCGCCGAACCTGAACGCCGCGTTGCCGCTCGCGCTGGTCGACGCGATGCGCGCGGGCGACCTGGCTCGCGCCAGGGCGGTCTTTCAGGCGCAACTGCCGCTGCTGCGGTTCATCGTCGACGGCGGGTTGCCGGTGACCGTGAAGGCCGGGTTGCGCCTGCGCGGCTTCGATGCCGGCGAGCCGAGAAAGCCGTTGCTGCCGCTTGGCGATGCACGCACGCGCGAACTCGAACGCCTGCTCGCGGCACTGCCGGACGGTGTGGCGGCATGAGCGACGAAGCGCGGCCGACGATCGCGGCCGCCATCGATGCGGTGCGGGTCGGCACGAGCCGGCCGCTGGCCGGCACGCCGCACGCCAGCGCGATCGACAAGCGGCCGGCCGACGCGCGTCTGTGGCTGGGCGCGTCCGGCTTTGCGGGAGACGAGCAGGCCGATGCACGGCATCACGGCGGCCCCGACAAGGCGGTCCACCACTATGCGCACGATCACTATGCGTGGTGGTCCGCACGGATCGGCGTGCGCGACGTGCTCGCGCAGCCGGGGGCGTTCGGCGAGAACCTGTCGACGCATGGCGTGACCGAGCACGATGTGTGTCTCGGCGATGTGTTCACGCTGGGCGGCGCCGTGCTTCAGGTGTCGCAGTCGCGGCAGCCGTGCTGGAAACTCAACGCGCGCTTCGATCATCCGCGGATGGCCGCGCTCGTGCAGCAAAGCGGCCGGACCGGCTGGTACTACCGCGTGCTTCAGGAGGGCTGGGTCGCGGCGGGCGATGTGCTGGCGCTGCATGAGCGCCGCCATCCGCAATGGCCGCTGTCGGCGGTGCTCGACGTGCTGTACCGGCGCACGCTCGACATGGCCGCGCTCGATGCGCTGTGCGACGTTCCGTTGTTGCCGCCCGGCTGGCGCAAGATGCTCGAAAAGCGCCGGACGGAGCAGCAGGTCGAAGACTGGACGAAGCGGCTCGAAGGATGACGCGCCGCGTCCGCGGCTTACCTGACGGGCAGGTCTCGTACGTCGGCCGTCGGCTCGGCGCCGAACGCATCGCTCAGCGCATAGCCGATGAGCTGCCGCGCGGTTGCCTCGGGCGTTGCGAGCGCGCCGCTCGATTTCAACTGGTCGAATTTCTCGCGCATCGGGAAATGGTCTTCGCTGGTCGAGCGGATCGTCGCCTGCATGCCGGTATCGACGACGCCCGGCGCGACGCTGCAGATCCGCAGCGCGCCGTTCGCGTCGAGCGCGACGGCGCGTGCATGGTGATCGAGCGCGGCCTTGGTCGCGCAATAGATGCTCCAGCCCGCGTACGCGTTGCGGGCCGCGCCGCTCGACAGGTGCAGGATCCGGCATTCGGTCGTGGCGGATGCCGCCTGCGCGAGCGCGGCCGACAGCATCAGCGGCGCCGCGACGTTCAGGCCGACCGCACGCGCGACGATTGCCGGGTCCTGCGCGGCGAGCGCGCCGATCGGATCGACGATGCCCGCGTTGTTGAACAGCAGAACGATCGACGCGCCGTCGACGAAGCGGCGCAGCGTGTCGCCGGCCAGCCAGGCCGCGACGGCCGATGTGTCCGACAGGTCGAGTTCGGTTTCGACGAAACGATCGCCGGCTTGCGACGCGAGCGACGGGTGACGGCTGCGCGACACGCCGAGCACGGCGATGCCTTCCTGCAGCAGTTGTTCGGCAAGCGATGCGCCGAGGCCGCGTGTGTGTCCGGTGACGATGGCGCGCACGTGCGGTGCGGAAGAGGATGCAGTCATGGCGGTGAACCGGTGAGGGGATGAACGGTGTTGACGAGCGGCGCGCATGCACGGCGGCAGCGCGTCAAGGGCGGGCAGTGCGAGGGTTTGGCGTGCGAAGACGGTCGCGCGCGGCGCCGCAGATATCGGGGTGAACGCATATCGTAGCGCCGGCATGCGCATTGCGCAAACGCCGCCATGTGCGCGGCAGGCGCATTCGTTGCGCTGCCCGTATGCATCGCCTCGCGGCGCGGTACCGGGCAGGCCCGGGCAACCTGGACGAAGGCCGGCTGCGGCAAGTGCGCGCGCCGGCGCGGCGGGCGGCGTCGGCCGCGCGTCGCGAGCTATCATATGGCTCGCCCGTGCGCGATGCCGGACGGGCCGCGATTGTTCCCTTCACCTGCTGCACGCTGCGACGCCACCATGAACACCACGCCGGATATGCCCACGCCACGCGCCCTTCGCGAACTCACGCCCCTCGAGGCTCGCATTCTCGGTGTGCTCGTCGAGAAGCAGCACACGGTGCCGGACACTTACCCGCTGTCGCTGAATGCGCTGACGGCGGGCTGCAACCAGAAAACCGCGCGCTCGCCGGTCATGAACGTCAGCGAGGACGAAGTCACGACCGCGCTCGACGGGCTGAAGCACCTGAGCCTCGTGATGGAGGGCAGCAGCAGCCGCGTGCCGCGTTTCGAGCACAACGCGAACCGCGTGCTCGGTATCCCGAGCCAGGCGATCGCGCTGCTGACGATCCTGCTGCTGCGCGGCCCGCAGACGGCCGCCGAGCTGCGCCTGAACAGCGCGCGCCTGCACGGCTTCGCGGATATCTCGTCGGTCGAGGCGTTCCTCGACGAACTCGCGGCGCGCTCGCAGGCGCTCGTCGTCCGGCTGCCGCGTGCGCCGGGCGCGCGCGAGAACCGCTGGATGCACCTGATGTGCGGCGAGGTGAACGTGGCCGATTTCGCGAGCGCGGATGGTGGCGGCGCGGATTCCGTGCCGCCTTCGGAATTCGAAGCGCTGAAGGCGGAACAGAAGCGCCTCGCGGATGAAGTGGCGCGGCTGAATGCGCTGGTTCAGCGGATGGCCAGCGAACTGGGAATCGACGTCGAAGCACCGGGCGACGCGGGCTGATCGACGGCCCGTTGCCACGTGGTGCCGGCGCGCGTAAGCGCGCGCGCCGTGCAGCGGGCGTCGATCGCCGCGTCCCCTCGTTACCAGCGGCACCCCGATTTCGCCGAAGCGTCGACATCCAGCGCCCGGCCGAACGCGGTCTTCTTGCCGGTGCGTGCATTGGTATAGGTCATCGAATAGACCATCGCGCCCTGGCTCATCATTTCGTATTCGCCGTTGATCTTGCCGTCGACCATTTCCCACCACGTCGTCGTGAACTGGTACGGGCGGCCTTCCGCGAGTTCCTCCTGTTCTTCGTGCTTGAACAGCAGCGGGATGGCCGTCTTCGATTGCGCATATCGGACGACGCCACCGGACCATTTGGCGACATCGTCGTAATACGTGCGCAACTCGAAGCGGACGGGTTTGTCGCCGTCTGTCCGGAAGCACAGCACTTCCGTGCTGACTTCGGCCGATGCGGGCAGCGCGATGCAAAGCAGCAGTGTAGCGAGCGATTTTTTCATGGTGGTGTGCAAGAGATGACGCGGCATTTCAGCCGACATTGATCCGCGTGGCGCCCGCATCGACGAGCCGGAACAGCAGATCCTCGACGGCCGTCTCGGGCGCGGAACCGAGATCCGCGTTGACGCGCCACCCCTGTTCCGTGCGAACCGGTTCCGACAGGTAGTGAACGATGCCGTGCAGGCCGTCGTCGGCCGGCGTGTTCTCGTCGTCGGCATCGAACCACGCGAAGAACCACGTCCTGAACGTGTCGATCGCCGCGCTTTCGTCGAGACCGTCGGCGTCGATCGCGGCCCAGTCCCACACGAACGGGCGGATCGACACGGCCGCCGTTTCGAGGTCGAACGCGAACGGCTCGAAATCCAGTTGCGTGGTCGAATCGACCATCGCGGGCTGGCCGGCCGATTCGCCTTCGGCCGCGATGGTGTCGGCCCGGCACGGCAGCGCGAGCGGCCCTTCGGTGGCCAGCGTGCCGTCGGCCCGCCGGTAGGCCGGCTCGACGATCACCGCCGGTTGCGTTGCCGCGTTCGCGAGCAGGTCGGCATAGGGTTGGCGGATGGCGCGGAGCAGTTCGGATACGGTCATCGTGGCATGTCGGTTGGGCAGGGAACGATAGGTCACAGGCAGGCGGCGCGCGTCGCACGACGCGCACCGCTCCGGTACCGGACAGCCACGATCGTACGGCACTTCGGCCGCGCGCGGACAGTCGGCTGAACGGCCGGGGCGACCGCATCGCGCGGTGACGGATTTAGACGTTTACCTTCAAACAATCGAAAACGCGCATCGTACGCGTTCGCGTTGTGCTTCAATTCATCCGGTTTGTACTCCTACTAAAATTACGGATTCAGAACAGGCCGGATCATTCATTCACAGGAGACAGTCGATGGCATGGAAACGCTTTTGAAGCGGCAATCACGATGGTCTGCAATACCGCCGGACTTCCTTCGATGAAAGCAGGTTATCCCAAGGGACCCCACCCATGTCCTCCCGACGTTTCATGACTGCCGCGGCTGCCGTGTCCGCCGCGCTGGCCATCGCCGCACCGCCGGCCAGCGCCGGCGCGCCGACCGTGTCCGATCCGTTCTATGCGTACACCGGCACCACGCCGCTGGCATCGATTCCATCAGGCACGGTGCTCAAGACCCGCAACGTCACCTATCACGTGGCCGGCATTCCGACCGCCGTGACCGCGCAGCAGTTGCTGTACCGCACCAACAACGCGCTGAACCAGCCGGTCGTCAACGTGACCTCCGTGATCCGGAGCCCGGTCAGCAACGGCCGGGCCATCTCGTACCAGTCGGCCTACGATTCGCTGAACCCGTACGACGAGCCGTCGCAGGTGATCGCCGGCGACCGCGATGTGACCAAGGTCATCAACGTCGGCACGTTGCTCTACAGCGCGGAATCGATTCCACTGTCGACGCTGCTGCTGCTGGGCTACAACATCATCGTGCCCGATACGGAAGGCCAGACGGCGGACTTCGCCGCCGGCCCCGAATACGGGATGACGACGCTCGATTCGATCCGCGCGGCGCTCAACACGCCGTCGACCGGCCTGAATCCGTCGAGCAAGGTCGCGATGATCGGCTATTCCGGCGGCGCGATCGCGACGAACTGGGCCGCGCAGCTCGCACCCAGCTATGCGCCCGACATCAACAAGCAGCTCGTCGGTGCGGCGGAAGGCGGCGTGCTGGTCGATCCCGCGCACAACCTGCACTATGTCGACGGCAGCATCGTCTGGGGCGGCGTCGCCGCGGCCGCGCTTGCCGGGCTGTCGCGCGGCTACGGCTTCGACCTGACGCCATATCTCAGCGATACCGGCGTCGCCGTGTTCAAGGACATCCAGAGCCAGTCGCTCCCGTACATCCTGCCGAAGTACACGGGGCTGCATTGGGGCACGCTGTTCAAGCCGCAATACGCGAACGACATCAACGGCATTCCGGTGTACGTGACGTATGCGAACCGGGTGAATGCCGGCCTGGCCGCATCGCCGACGATCCCGATGTATATCGGCCAGGGCACGGCAGGCGTGCTGGATGGTACCTTCGGCAGCCAGGTGGGCGACGGCGTGATGCTGGCGTACGACGTGCGCGCGCTCGCGCAGAAGTTCTGCGCGAGCGGCACGCCGGTCACGTACACCGAATATCCGCTTGAACATGCGGGCGCGATCGTGCCGTGGGTGGCCGGGATGCTGCCGTGGCTCTACGATCGCTTCGGCGGGAAAGCCGCGCCGAGCAATTGCTGGCTGACGTCGCTGCTGCCGAGCAATTCGCTGGCGCCCGAGACGCTGCACTAGACGCGCCGCGCGACGCGGCGAATGGCCGGGCGACCCTCCGCGGGTCGCCATTTTCTTTTCGCGTCTTGACGCCTGTTGCGTGACCGCGCCGCCGCCCCCGCTCCCCCGCCGCAACCCTCCGCCGTCTTCTCCGGGTGCCATAATCGAGCCTGCCCATCATTCCAGACGTCCCCGGAGAATCCCCATGCAGAACCTCGACAATCCTTCCCACGATCGCGAGGTAGGCAGCGCCGACGCGACGCAGGACACCACGCGCATCGACGACGTCCGCATCGGCGCGGTGCGTCCGCTGATTTCGCCGGCGTTGCTGCTGGACGAGCTGCCGGTGCCCGCCGCCACGCAGACGCTCGTCGAGGATACGCGCCGCGCGATCGGCGACATCCTGCACGGCCGCGACGACCGGCTGCTGCTCGTCGTCGGCCCGTGCTCGATCCACGATCACGACCAGGCGCTCGACTACGCGCGCCGTCTGAAGGCGGTCGCCGATGCGCTGAAGGACGACCTGCTGATCACGATGCGCGTCTACTTCGAGAAGCCGCGCACGACCGTCGGCTGGAAGGGCTACATCAACGATCCGCGGCTCGACGGCAGCTTTCGCATCAACGAAGGGCTGCGCGCCGCGCGGCAATTGCTGCTCGACATCAACGCGTTGGGCCTGCCGGCGTCGACCGAATTCCTCGACCTGCTGAGCCCGCAGTACATCGCTGACCTGATCGCGTGGGGCGCGATCGGCGCGCGCACGACCGAGAGCCAGAGCCATCGCCAGCTGGCATCGGGCCTGAGCTGCCCGATCGGCTTCAAGAACGGCACCGACGGCGGCGTGCAGGTCGCGTCGGACGCGATCGTCGCCGCGGCCGCGAGCCATGCGTTCATGGGGATGACGAAGATGGGGATGGCCGCGATCTTCGAGACGCGCGGCAACGACGATGCGCACGTGATCCTGCGCGGCGGCAAGAACGGCCCGAACTACGACGCCGACCATGTCGAGGCGAGCTGCGCGGTGCTGCGCAAGGCCGGGTTGCGCGAGCAGGTGATGGTCGACTGCTCGCACGCGAACTCGAACAAGTCGCACGATCGGCAGATCGATGTCGCGCAGGATCTCGCGCGGCAACTGTCGCAGGGCGAGCAGCGGATCGTCGGCGTGATGGTCGAGAGCCATCTCGAGGCCGGGCGCCAGGACCTGAAGCCGGGCGTGCCGCTGAAGTACGGCGTGTCGATCACCGATGCGTGCCTGAGCTGGGCGCAGACGGAGCCCGTGCTCGACGTGCTGGCCGAAGCCGTGCGGCAACGGCGCGCGCAGCCGCGCAACGCTTGACGGGGGCGGCGCCGGCATGAGCGATTTCCCGTCCGACGCACCGGCGATTCCGGGCGAACCCGCTGCTTTCGGCACGACGGCATCGACGGCACCGGTGCCGCCCGGCAAGCTGTACACGATGTCGGGTGTCGGCTGGGCGGCGTTTCTCGGTTCGCCGCTCGCCGGCGGCATCCTGCTCGCGGCGAACGCGCGGCGTCTCGGGAATCGCGCGCTCGCACAGCGGCAGATTCTCGTCACGGCGCTCGTCACGCTGTTGTCGATCGTGCTGTACGCGGCGGTAGACATTCCGGAAACCACGGCGGTGCCGCACGCGCTCGTGCATGCGGTCGTCATTGCCGGTCTCGCCGGGACGATCTTCTACGCACGGCACACGCAAGGCGCGGCCGTCGACGCGCATCGGGCCGCTGGCGGCGCGCTGCAATCGAACTGGCGCGCGGCGGGCATCGGCCTGCTGACGCTGCTCGGTGTCTGGCTGTCGATTGCAGTGGTGGTCGTGGCGCTGGGTGTCGCGGGCGTGCTGAACTTCAACAACGACCTGCAGCTCGTGCGCAATTATCCGGCGCCTGCGGAGCTGCGTTTGCCTGCGGGATGGCGGGTCGCGAACCAGCCGGAGGATCGTGGCGACGCGACCTACCGGATCCGGCGTTTCAGGTTCGGGCTGGTCTCGGCGGGGATCGAGTTCGTCATAGGCGACAAGAGCGACGATGCCCTGTCGAGCTTCTGCGACGGGTGGGACGATGCGGTCAAGGAAGGTGGCAGCGAGATCGGATCGTCGCACGCGGCGAACGGCACGATAGCCGGCGGGCCCGCACTGACGTGCGAGCACAAGGAGGCGCTCAACGATGCAATCGTCCACCAGGCGGTCGTGGTGACCTCCGGCGACACGAAGACCTGCGCGCTGATCTACACGGCGCGCGAGGAACACTACGCGCGTTATCTGCCGGAGTTTGATCGCGTACGCGATTCTTTGCGGTGTCCGTAACGTCGCCATCGCGTGGGGTGCGTGACGGCAGCTGCGTCATCACGTCCGATGCAGCATTGCGCGAGTGGCGCTAACATGCGCCGGTGCGATGCGTCGCGCGCGGGCCGGCCGCGCTGCACTCGACGCATGCACGGAGGCGGCTTGGCCGGCCGCCGATACCGACAACAATTCAACGGAGTGCATGACAACATGACTTTCTACAAGACCCTCATCGCAGCAACCGTCCTCGCATCGAGCGTCAGCGCGCACGCGCAGATCGCGGGTGCGCAGCCGATCAGCGTGACCGTCGAGCAATCGCAGGCGCTGCTCGAAGGCTGGAGCGTGAAGAAGAGCGTACTCGGCAAGGCCGTCTACAACGACCAGAACCAGAAGGTCGGCACCGTGCGCGACCTGATCGTCGCGCCTGACGGCTCGGTGTCGGCCGCGATCGTGTCGGCCGGCGGCTTCCTCGGCGTGGCCGCGCACGACGTCGCGGTGCCGATCGCATCGCTCGACGTGCGCAACGGCAACATCTACCTGCCGGGCGCGACGAAGGATGCGCTGAAGGCGACGCCCGCGTTCCAGTACGCGAAGGTGCCGTCGCCGCCGAAGCCGAAGAAGGTCGACGACAAACAATGATCCGCGTCACCCGTGCGGTGCTCGTCGCGCGACGCGGCGGGCGCCGTTTATCGTTCCGGCCCGCCCTCCGGAGGCGCGAGCGCCACGACCTGGCTGATGCCTTCGTGTGCCATCTTCGTGTACGTACGGACTGAAGCGCTCTGTACTCGCCGTTCTCGATGTCGTCGCGGGCCGCGCCGCGCCAACGCAGCCACGCGTCCTGCACGATGTCCTCGGCGTCCGCGACGGAGCCGACCAACCGGTACCTATCTTCTGCAATCGCGGGCGGAGGGCATGGATTGGACGGGTTCTATTTCTTGAGGCCGGTCTCGAGTTCGATCAGCGCTTCGCCGTGCGCCGGTTCCAGAAGCTGGCGCGCTTCCGGTAGTACGCGGCGAGCAAGCGCGCGCGATGATCTTGGCAGAGCGGCGCATGCATCTTCGATGTCGCCAGTACGGTGTTCCCCGAGCATCGCGAGCAATACGCACGCTTGCTGCACGTCCTTGCTGGATTTGACCAGCATGCTGGTTCGCAGCCTCGACACCAGCAGTTTGTGAATGGCGAATCTGGCCGGCGATGGCACTCGCACGGGCACGGCGCCGTGACGCGAAATCAAGGTGGCCATTTGCGACTCGCCAAGCAAGTAGGCCAGATAAGGCAAACCGGTCGCGTGCGCGTTCAATTCCGGGACGGGGACGATCGGAAAGGTGTCATCTTTTGACGGAACGAGCAGGTCGACATGAAACCGTGTAGCGCCCGCCTGCTTGAAGGACGTCGACGGCGCACCTCGCGTCATTGGCGGAACCTCGACGAAATTGATGCCGGTTTCCTTCAGGATGGAGAGTAGTCCGCCGGTCGGAACATTATCCAGGGCAAGCAGATGCCCTCGTGCGAGGTCGATGTCTTCCGTTTCGTATGAGATGGTTTTAATGCCGACGCTATTGAGCAATATGGCATACGCGTGAGAGCCGATCAGGACCGCGCCCGCCTGGAATAGCCCATGATTGAACAGGACGCCCATTGTGGCAAAGGTCTTGTTGTCCGCGATCTGAAACCCAAGTTTGGCGAGTTCTCGAATGCGCGCAATCAGGCTTTTGCTGACTTCAATCCGTTCGCGAACGGCCTGCACGCGGGCTTCAACCGAAGGATCGCCTAGCGGTCCGCCAAGACTCTCTTCCTGTTTCTTACCTTCGGGCCCCATATATTGCCGCGCGTAGTAGGCGACGCCGGCCCGCTTGTGCTGAATGATTGTGCCCGGCGCGCCGACAAGGACTACGTCCTGAGCGGCGGCGGCCTGCTCGATATTGGCAAATTGAGAACAGTACGCCTGGTCGTGCTGTTCGTAGAGGCGCGATCGGAACATGGTCGGTCCAATTCCAATTTCAGTAATTCCATGGATTTTACTGAAAATTTCCCGCTTTCAGTAGTATTCGAAAAAATACTGAAATAGCTGTACCCAACGAACCTTTCGCTGGAGAGGGGCCGAGATTGTACCGACCGGCACAACGGCGGCCAAAGTTGCTCCAGCACCGTCCTGCTCTACGTAATTCTACGTAGCTCCGCGTACGTAGTTAACCGCTTGTAAGCCGCCCCCGTCGCACGGAATACTACGGCCCATTGCCGCGGTCTCTGCGAGACTGCGGCACGACGCATCGACGTCACGCGTGTGCGGCCACTTCGCCGCATGCCATCAAAACCATATTGGAGACCAGGAGACGCCATGAATCGGGCTTCCAGCACCCTGCTCTGGATCGCGGTCGCGCTGCTCGGCGCGTTCTCGTTCGGAACGATCGCACTCGCGCACGGCGAGCGCGTCAGTGCCCTCTGGATCGTGATCGCCGCTGTCTGCGTGTATCTGATCGCGTATCGCTTCTACAGCCGTTTCATCGCCAGCAAGGTCATGCAGCTCGACGGGCTGCGGATGACGCCGGCGGTCAAGTACAACGACGGCCTCGACTACGTGCCGACCAACAAGTACGTGCTGTTCGGCCATCACTTCGCCGCGATCGCCGGCGCGGGGCCGCTCGTCGGGCCCGTGCTCGCCGCGCAGATGGGCTACACGCCCGGCATGCTGTGGATCCTGGCCGGCGTCGTGTTCGCCGGCGCGGTGCAGGATTTCATCGTGCTGTTCATCTCGACGCGCCGCGACGGCCGCTCGCTCGGCGATCTCGTCAAGATGGAGCTCGGCACGGTGCCCGGCGTGATCGCGCTGTTCGGCGCGTTCCTGATCATGGTGATCATCCTCGCGGTGCTCGCACTGATCGTCGTGAAGGCGCTGACGAATTCGCCGTGGGGCACGTTCACCGTCGCCGCGACGATTCCGATCGCGCTGTTCATGGGCATCTATACGCGCTACATCCGTCCGGGCCGCATCGGCGAAGTGTCGATCATCGGCTTCGTGCTGCTGATGGCGTCGATCGCGTTCGGCCAGCACGTGCACGATTCGCCGACGCTCGCCGCATGGTTCACGTTCAACGGCACGCAGCTCACGTGGATCCTGATCGGCTACGGTTTCGTCGCATCGGTGCTGCCGGTGTGGCTGCTGCTCGCACCGCGCGACTACCTGTCGACGTTCCTGAAGATCGGCACGATCCTCGGCCTCGCGATCGGCATCCTGGTCGTCGCGCCGGAACTGAAGATGCCCGCGCTGACGAAGTTCGTCGACGGCACGGGCCCCGTGTGGTCGGGCAACCTGTTCCCGTTCCTGTTCATCACGATCGCGTGCGGCGCGGTGTCGGGCTTCCACGCACTGATTTCGTCGGGCACGACGCCGAAGCTGATCGACAACGAAACCAACGCGCGCTTCATCGGCTACGGCGCGATGCTGATGGAATCGTTCGTCGCGATCATGGCGCTGGTCGCCGCGTGCGTGATCGAGCCGGGCATCTACTTCGCGATGAACGCGCCGGCCGCCGTGCTCGGCTCGACGCCTGAAGCCGTCGCGAACACCGTGACGCAGTGGGGCTTCGTACTGACGCCCGACATGCTCACGCAGACCGCGAAGGCCGTCGGCGAGACGACGATCATCGCGCGCGCGGGCGGCGCGCCGACGCTGGCCGTCGGCATGGCGCACATCCTGCACCAGGTGATCGGCGGCGAAGCGATGATGGCGTTCTGGTATCACTTCGCGATCCTGTTCGAGGCGCTGTTCATCCTGACGGCCGTCGACGCCGGCACGCGCGCGGGCCGCTTCATGCTGCAGGATCTGCTCGGCACGTTCCACCCGGCACTCAAGCGCACCGAGTCGCTGCCCGCGAACCTGGTCGCCACCGCGCTGTGCGTGGCTGCATGGGGCTACTTCCTGTACCAGGGCGTGGTCGATCCGCTCGGCGGCATCAATACGTTGTGGCCGCTGTTCGGCATCTCGAACCAGATGCTCGCCGCGATCGCGCTGGTGCTCGGCACCGTCGTGCTGTTCAAGATGAAGCGCGAGCGCTACGCGTGGGTGACGCTCGTGCCGACCGCATGGCTCCTGATCTGCACGCTGACGGCCGGCTGGCAGAAGATCTTCGATGCGAACCCGAGGGTCAGCTTCCTCGCGCACGCCGCGAAGCTGCAGGCCGCGGTGGACGAAGGCAAGGTGCTCGCGCCGGCGAAGTCGATCGCGCAGATGCAGCGGATCATCTTCAACGACTACATCGATGCGGCGCTGGCCGGCCTGTTCATCTTCGTCGTCGTGAGCATCGCGGTGTACGGCGTGATTGCCGTGCTGCGCGCGCGCCGCGAGTCGAAGCCGACCGTGCGCGAGACGCCGTACGAAGCGATGCCGGCCGCGCAGGCGCTCGGCAGCGGACGTTAAGGGGAGGCCGCGATGTTCAGCGATCTTGGCAGCGACCTGCGCAGCGCGGGGCGTTACCTCGGGCAGGCGTTGCGGCTGATGGTTGGCCTGCCCGACTACGACACCTACGTCGCGCACATGCGCGAGACCCATCCGGACCGCGAGCCGATGACGTACGAGGAATTTTTCCGCGAGCGTCAGAATGCGCGATACGGGTCGGGGGCAGGGAAGTGTTGTTGAGCGCGTGAAACGGCGCGAACGAAGCGAAAAGGCGTCATGGCGTGCAAGCCATGGCGCCTTTTTCATGTTGGTGCAAGGCGATGGGCTTGTGCAACGCATGCCCTCGCGTGCGGCCGTGGTCAGCCGTCGCGACCTTCAGTCGTTGTCGTGACGGAGCGCAAGCGCAGCAGCCGCACCCGCGGCGAGCGCGATCATCGCCAATGCGACGGCAAAACCGGTCGCGCCTGCCGTTAAGCCGACACGATCGATCGCGTACCCGGTCATCACGGGCATCAGTCCCGCCGGGAGGTAGCCGCCGATGTTCATGACGGCGTTCGCCTCGGCGCGCCGTGCATCCGATACATGCAGGCCGATCAGGGTCAGGCCGCCGAGCTGCCCGAGACCTTGTCCCGCGCCCGCGAAGAGCGCCGCCGCGACGAGGACGGCGGCCGACGACGCATGCACGGCGATGCACAGCATCATCATCGACAGCATGGTGGCGATCGTGCCGGCAACGAACGTCGTACGGGTCGATCCGCGCCGCGCGACGAACTGGACCCCGGCGGCGGTGACGAACATCGCGCAGGCCATCCCGCCCGCGAGCAGCGGGCTGCGGACGTGAAGAAGGCGCGCCAGCAACGACGGACCCAACGCGAGCACGAAGGAGGTCGCGGTGATGCCCGGCCCGAACACGGCGATTCCGCTGGCGACATGGCGCCGGTTGTGCGCCGGTACTGACGGCAGATGTAGCAGCGGCGCGTCGCTTCGCGCCTGCGCGGGCCGGTTGCTCGGCAGCCGCAGGGCGACGGCCAACGCGCTCAGCAGAATCACGAACTCGCCGCCGAAGACGAGGGCGACCGGATACGCGGTGTTTTGCGCGGCAATCCCGGCGAGCAATGGTCCGAGCCCCGCACCGAACACCATGGCCACCGACGCGAGCAGCGCGGCCTTGCGCCGTTCGGCGCCCGCGAGATCGATCACCGACGCCATGCCCGCCGACACGATGACACCGACCGCGATGCCCGTCAGCAAGCGGGCGACCGCGAGCATCGCGACAGACGACGCGGTCGCGAACAACGCGCACGCGATCAGCGCCGCGACGAGGCCGGGCAGCAGGACCGGCTTGCGCCCGTAACGGTCCGAAAGCTGGCCGGCGACGAGCAGCGTACCCAGCAGGCCGGCGATGTAGAGCGCGAAGATGACGGTCAGCGTGCCGGACGAGAAACCGAGTGCGCGCTGCCAGGAAACGTACAGCGGCGTCGGCGAATTGGACAGCATGAACACGGCGGTGACCATCCAGGCGGCGTGTGCCATGCGGGGCACGCGACGCGACGCTGCGCGTCGTGATTGGGGAACGGCGGTGTCGGACATGAACGTACTCCTTGTACGAGTTTTTTCGAACTATAGCGTAGTTCGAAAAAACTCGTACAGGGTGATATAGTCGTGCCCATGAAACGAGTCAACCATGAACGTGCGGCCGGCATCGCGCCGGTGCCTGCGGATTTGCCCGATCCGCTGCCGGAGCCGGGTGTCGCCGAGCTTCGCCTCGAAACCATTCTTGGCGCGCTGGCCGATCCGCTGCGGCTGACGATCGTGCGGAAGCTGATGCTGGAATCCGAAGCTTACGATCATCCTTGCGGCTGGTTCGGCTTCGATCGCCCGAAATCGTCGCTTACCCATCATTTCAAGGCACTGCGCGACGCGGGCGTGCTGCGCCAGCGTCAATACGGGCTCGAGCGGCGCAGCCGCGTGCGCACGGAAGATCTCGACTTGCGCTTTCCCGGCCTGCTGAAGCTCGTGGCCGAGTGGGAAGCGCCGGCAGGCAACGAGCGTTGACGGCTGCCATGACGGAAGTCATGGCGCTTTTTATCTGGCAGGCCCGCGGCGCGCAACGCGCGGCGCTCGCGTCGCCGCTTGCCCGCGCGCAGCACGGCAAAATCCGGCCGCCGGTATCATGGAGTTCTTTTTTCCCGATGGACCCGCGCAGGAGAACACGTCGTGCATGTCGGTGAGCGTTTCAACAGCATTTCCCACCTCATCGGCGCGGTGCTGTCGGTGGCTGGCCTCGTGGCGCTCGTGACGATGGGCGCGCTCGAAGGCGACCCGTACAAGGTGGTGAGCTTCAGCGTGTACGGCGCGATGCTGATCCTGCTCTACGCGATTTCGACGCTGTACCACAGCGTGCGCAACCCGCGCCTGAAAGCCATTCTGCAGAAGTGCGACCATTCGGCGATCTACCTGCTGATTGCCGGCAGCTACACGCCATTCACCCTCGTCACGCTGCGCGGCCCGTGGGGCTGGTCGCTGTTCGGCGTGAGCTGGGGGCTGGCCGTGCTGGGCATCGTGCAGGAGCTGACGCTCGGGCGGCGCACGCGCATGCTGTCGATGATCCTGTATGTGCTGATGGGCTGGCTGGCGCTCGTCGCGGTGCGTCCGCTGATCCATGCGCTGCCGCCGGTGGGCACCGCATGGCTCGTGGCCGGCGGCGTCATCTACAGCGTGGGGATCTACTTCTTCATCAACGACGAACGCATCCGCCACGGGCACGGTATCTGGCACCTTTTCGTGCTGGCCGGCAGCCTGTGCCAGTTCGTCAGTGTCGCGATGTATGTCGCGTGAGCGGAATGCGGCGTTGAGCCGGTGACGACGCGCGACGGGTGCGTCTGCCGACGCGTTTGCTAGCGACGCGTGGCGGTCCGCAGATGCGCGGCCGGGTCGCCGGTTGCCGGTGCCGGCCGCGCCGTGATCCACCATGTCGCCGCGGCAAGTGCCGACAATCCGGTCGCGATGCCCAGCGCCACCCGCATCGCGGCCGGAAACGGCTGCAGCGTCGCGATGCACGCGCCGAAGATCGCCACACCGAGCGCCGACCCACTCTGCCGCGCCGCGTTCAGCGCGGCCGCTGCCACGCCGGCGCGGTGCCGGTCGACCGTCCCGAGCGCCGGCGATGTCGCGGCCGGCGAGATGAATCCCGATGCGAAGCCGATCGCGAGCATCGGCGCGACGGCGAGCCACGCGGGCGTCGCCGCACCGATGCCCGTCATGCCGACCGCGCCGGCCGCATAGAGTCCAAACGCCGCGCACATCGTGCCGCGCGCACCGAAGCGCGCCACCAGCCGTCCCGAGCACAGCCCGCCGAGCGCGACCATCGCGGTCATCGGCAGGAACGCGAGCCCCGTGTCGAGCGGGCTCGCGCCGCGGATCTGCCGATAGAACAGGCTGAGCACGAACAGCAAGCCATAGAATACGAACGCCGACGCCATCGACACGAACGTCGACGCCGCGAACAGCCGGTTGCGGAAGAACGCGAGCGGCAGCATCGGTTCGCGGCGCCGCGCTTCGATCGCGATGAACGCGATCCATGCAACGAGGCTCACCGTCGCGCCGATGACGATCGGCGCAGAGCGCCAGCCGAGCGACGGGCCTTCGATCAGCGTGCCGATCAGCGCCGCGATCGCGACGACGGCCGCCGCCTGGCCGCCCCAATCGAAATGCCGCGAGGTGTCGACGGTGGCGCGCGCGACCGTGCGGCCGAGCCAGACGCCGGCGAGCCCGAGCGGCAGGTTCACGAAGAAGAGGCTGCGCCATCCGAACAGATCGATCAGCAGGCCGCCGATCAGCGGGCCCGACGCCATCGCGATGCCGCCGCAGCCCATCCACAGGCTGATCGCCGACGCGCGCGCGGCCGGCTCGGGGAATGCACGGTTGATCAGCGCGAGCGAGCAGGGCACCAGCATCGCGCTGCCGACGCCTTGCAACGCACGGGCGATGGCGAGCGCCGGGAGGTTCGGCGCGATGCCGCACAGCGCTGACGCGGCGACGAATACCGCCAGCCCCGCGACGTAGACGGTGCGGTCGCCGAGCCGGTCTCCGAGCGTGCCGCCCGTCATCAGCAGGCTCGCGAACGCGAGCGTGTAAGCGTTCACTATCCACTGCAGGCCGGCTACGTGGCTGCCGAACGTGTGCGCGATGTCGGTGAGCGCGACGTTGACGATGGACGCGTCGAGCAGCACGAGCGTGTAGCTCACGCAGGTCGCGGCGAGCACGCGGCGGGCAGCGGCCCGGTTCGGCGTGGCGGCCGTCATGCGCGGTCGGGTGCCGGCGTGGCGGCCCGCAGCGCCATGAATCCGACCCATCCCCAGTACACGCGATGATGCGCGATCAGCCCGTCGCGCAGGTCCATCACCTCGACGAGATCGACCTGGTCGCCTTCCGGCGTTGCGCGCGGATATTCCCAAGTGAGCTGCCGGCCGTTCGAGAAGAACAGCCCGGTCCTGTACCAGCGCCCGAGCCGGTTGCCCGGATTGCGCAGGCCGGCCGCGAAGAATTCGCCGATCGCGGCCTTGCCGTGCAGCACGCCCGAGCCGTGCGCGGGCAGCGTGACGACGACGAGCGGCGTTTCGAGCACCGCGTCGTCCGCATACAGCGCCATCAGCGCATCGAGGTCGCGGGCGACGACGGCCGCGTGCCAGTTTTCATGGATGCGCCGGGCATCGGCGTCGGCGTCGGCGTGTGTCATGGCGGGCTCCCGGAAGTGTTGATCACGGCGCCCACTGTAGAGGCGCGATGCCGCGAGACGTTTCACGTCGGCCCGAAACGTGGATGCCGATGCGCCGGGCGTGCGCCGCTCAGGCCGCGTGCAGGTCGCGATACCGCGCGAGGGTCAGCGCTTCGGCGTCGTGCGAAAGCTGCGTCGCGGCGGCATCGGCGGCTTCCCGCGCCGATTCGGTCACGCGCGCGAACATGTGCTGCTCGAACGCCGCAACGGCTGCGTCGCGGTCGACATCGGCGATGAGGCCGGCCGCGAGTTCGGCCGCGTCGCGCATCGCGTTGTTCACGCCTTCGCCGCCGAACGGCGACATCACATGCGCGGCGTCGCCGATCAGCGTGACGCCGCGGCGATGCGCCCAGCAATGCCCGACCGGCAGCGCGAAGATCGGCCGCTCGGCGAACCGGTCGCCGCTGGCACGGAACAGATCGTGGAATGCGTCGGCGAAGCCGTCGAATTCGGCGACCAGCGCGGCGCGCATCGCATCCGGCGCCGCGAAGTCGAAACGCCGCGCGACCCAGTCGAGCGGTACGCGAAAGATCGCATGGCCGCGCACGTGCGCGTGCCCGTTGCGTTGCGCGATGATCGCCTTGCCGTTCCCGTGTACGCGGATCTTGCCGCGGCCGACGAGGCGCGACAGCGCCGGATGTTGCCGATCGATGTCGTCGATGCCGAATTCGATGAACATGAGGCCGCTGTACTGCGGCTGATACAGCGACAGCAGCGGACGGACCCGCGACCACGCGCCGTCGGCGCCGACCACGAGATCGAACGGACCTTCCGTCCCGTGCTCGAACACCAGCATCGCGCGCCCGTCGGGCTGCATGCGGACTTCGCGCACCGTGCGGCCCCATTGCACGCAATCCGGCGGCAACGCGTCGAGCAGCAGCGCGCGCAATGCGGTGCGGTCGACCTCGGGCCGGTTGCCGCCGGCGCCGTCGTCATCGAATAGCACGCGGCCCGCTCGATCGAGCAGGCGCGAGCCCTGATCCTCGTAGCGCGCGACGGCCAGGAACGCATCGGTCAGGCCGGCCTGCGCGAGCGCCAGCAGGCCCGACTCCTCGTGCAGGTCCAACGTGCCGCCCTGCGGGCGTTCGAGCGGGTCGGCGTCGCGTTCGTACACGATCGCGTCGATTCCGCCGAGGGTCAGCAGGCGGGCGAGCGTGAGGCCGCCCGGCCCGCCCCCGACGATGGCAATGCGGAAGCCTGGCTTCATGGTGCGCTCAAGGTCTGGTAACATAGGTGCCTATATAAAATCATAGCCACCTATGGAATGTCAACATGAGCGCTCCTGAGACGAAGACGAATCCGATGCCGCTGATCGGCTTCACTTACCGGCTGTTCGCGCGCGTGGTCGATCGGCCGTTGCGCGACCTTGGGTTCGCGATGAGCCAGGTGCCGGTGCTGGTGTCGTTGAAGAAGGCGGGCGCACTGTCGCAGACGGAGCTTGCGCGGCGCGCGCAGGTTGAGCAGCCGAGCATGGCGCAGTTGCTGAACCGGATGGAGCGCGACGGTCTCGTGCTGAGGGTGCCTGATCCGGACGACAGGCGCAGCCGGCTGATCTCGCTGACCGACTCGGCGGTGAAGGGGCTCGCGAAGGGGCGGGCCGTGATGGACGGTGCGAGCGAGCAGGCGCTCGCCGGGTTGAGCGACGCGGAGCGCGAGCAGCTTGCGTCGTTGCTCGGTCGCGTGAACGCGAATCTCGAACGGCTGGCCGGTATCGAGCGCGCGAACGACATCGAGTGATCGCGAGCGGCGGCAGCCTCACCATCGCCGCAAACCGCTCCTTGCCGGCCCTTATCCGGCCAGCGCGTCGAGATTCAGCACATGCGACTTCCCGATCCACACCGCGCAATCGCGATGGTCGCGCAGTTCGTCGCTCGTATTCGGATGCAGGAAGATATCCAGCGCGCCGTGGTTCAGCACGAGCCACGGCACGATGTCGTCGAATCGCGCGGCGTCGAACGCGATCTGGTACGACCATGCCGGATGCGGGCCGACGAGGCGTTCGTGAAAGCGGCCGAGTTCGATGACCGTGCCGAACCGCTCGTCGACGATCTGGCGAAACGCCCAGGCCGCGTCGCGGCTGGCCGCATCGAAATAGACGTGTGCGTGCCAACTGTCGATGGCGGTGGGGTCGAGGGCAGTCATGGAAGGACTCGATAAAAAAGAGGAATGCGTGAGGCGCCGTGCGAAACGGCCGATGCATGATTATCGCGCGTCCTTGCCGCATGCGTCGTGTCGCAATCCGGCAATCAGAAGCCGACGATTTGTCCTATATCAGGAATCGTTTGCTCCGACGAAATCGGGCGTGAGGTATCCGCACGCGCGATATCACGCCGGAAGCCTTGCCGGCACTTGTGCCGGCCGGAATCGCACCGGCAACACGTCATTTCGGAAATTGAAAAAGCGGTGTGCGCGCCGCTACGGATCGCCGGCAAAAATGCGATCAGGTATTTGAATGAAATAAAGAAATTCCATTTCGACGGGATTCGCGAACGATGCGGCTCGCACCCCGAATGCCGAAGCCGAAAATATCAATTGCGGAATCGGCTATTCAACCGGAATGCAGCGCGACATACGATGGTTTCAACGCATCGACGATCATGATCGATGCGGGGACAACCATCTGGAGGCCACCATGAGATCCCTCGTTCCCGTTGCCGTTCTTTCGTGCGCACTCGTTGCGCTGCCCGCCGTCAGCTTTGCGCAATCGGCCGGCGCCGACTGGCCGCCGAATGCCGCGCGCCTGAGCTGGTCGGCGGCACGCGCCGAAACCGACGCGCAACTGATGCAGATGACGCGCGCCGGCTATCGCGCGACGACGGCCGGCAACCAGAACTATCCGCTCGCGATGCAGCGTGCGCTCGAACGGGTGCGGAATCCGGTGCCGGACCGGTCGCGCGAAGAGCGGGCCGCGATGGAAGCGCGTGCCGCGCGCGACGCGCAGGGCGGCCATCCGGTGAAGGCGTTCTTCGTGAAGACCGCGTACTACCTGAAGGGCGAGAACACGTTCTGATGCGGGAGACGAGCATGGCACGCCCCAACCGATTGCCCGACGCGTTGCGCGCGTCGGCGCTAAGCAGGCCGCCGCAAGCGTGCGCGACGCGGCGGCGGGCCGATGTGCACGGCGTGCGGCGCCGGGCGAACAACCTGCGCGGCGCGGGCCGCGGCGCCGTCGCGTGCCGCACGGCGCGGCCGGCGTGCGCGGTGGACGATGCGTCTGCGAGCGAGGGCGAATCATGAAGGCTGCCCGAAAAGGCCGTCGCCACCCGCCGTTGACCCGCGAATGGCTGCTGCCGCTGCCGCCCGCGCATGTGCGGGACATCTCGCTGAAATGCCACATGGCGCTCGTCGCGCTGCGTGGCGAGCACGGCAGCGAAACGTTGCTGTTGCGGCTGCGCACGAGTGTGTATCTGGTGTTCCTCGCGCTCGACGATGCGGTGTCTCCCGACGCGAGCATCGACCTGTGCGTCGACGCGGAGCGCGTGCTCGACGCGAGCGTGGCGCGCGCCGCGCAAAGCGGCGCATGGACGTTGCACGACGACGAATGCGCGGTGCTCGAACGCGTGCTCGCTGCAAACGACGCTTGCGTCGCGACGCTCACGCGACATCGGCTGGCCGAGCTGTGGCGTCATGTCTGTGCGTTCGCCTCCGCTGAACAGCCGGCGCTGGTCGCACAGGCGGCGGCGAAGATGCGGGCGCCGGCCGTGCTGCATTGAATGGCCGGAACGCGACCGGCCCCGGGCCGTGTTTCATACGCGTCCCATTCCCCGGAGCCGACTCTCGCCGTCTAATGTCATGACTGGAGCCCGGACGCGTTCGGTCAGGAGGAGCGATGGCGCAATACAGGATCGGCGGCTACTTCACGTGCGGAAGCGGCCGCGCATTCAGCGAGAACCTGCCGCCGGGCAGTGAAGTGACGGTCGCGGGCATCTATCGATGCACCGTATGCGGCGACGAGATCGGCATCGCGAAGTCGCAGATGCTGCCATCCGACGAAATGCATCAACACGATCTCGATCCGCCGTCCGATCCGTTGCTCGATCCGGGCCCGACCGCATGGCAGTTGATCGCCGCGGCGGAGTCGCGAAGCTGAGATGATTCCCCGCATCAATCGGCGTTCGCACCCGCATGCGTGCACGGCAGCGCCCCGAGCCGCACGCCGTCCGCCAAAACAAAAGCGCCACGGAGCGAACTCCGTGGCGCTTCATTCATGCGTGCCCGCGCGGAGGCATGGCCCCCGCGTGGCGAAACGCGCTTAAGCGGCCGTTGCCGGCTTCGCCGGCTTTTGCAGCTTGCCCTTGCCCGCGCGCTGGATTTCCTCGAGCTTGATCTCGACGTGGCGCGAGAACACGTACTCGGCCGGACGCTGCTTCGCGATCGAGATGTCCGGCGCGAACGGACCGTCGGTCTTGATGCCCTTCCGGCTCACTTTCAGCGCCTTCAGCGGGTGCGAGATCGTGTCCATCACGGCCGTTGCCTCGAAGCCGCAGTGGACCATGCAGTCCGCGCACTTCTCGTAGTTGCCGACGCCGTAGTTGTCCCACTCCGTCGTTTCCATCAGTTCCTTGAAGGTCTTCACGTAACCTTCGCCGACCAGGTAGCACGGCTTCTGCCAGCCGAACACCGTACGCGCCGGGTTGCCCCACGGCGTGCACTTGTACGTCTGGTTGCCGGCCAGGAAGTCGAGGAACAGCGACGACTGGCTGAACGACCAGCGCTTGCCGCCTTCGCCGCGCTTCAGGATCTCGCGGAACAGGTTCTTCGTCTTGTCGCGGTTCAGGAAGTGCTGCTGGTCCGGCGCGCGTTCGTACGCGTAGCCCGGCGACACCGTGATGCCGTCGACGCCGATCGGCCCCAGCGTGTCGAAGAACTTCGCGACGCGCTCCGGCACCGCATCGTTGAACAGCGTGCAGTTGATGTTCACGCGGAAGCCGCGGCGCTTCGCTTCCTTGATCGCCGCGACGGCCTTGTCGTACACGCCTTCCTGCGACACCGAGTGATCGTGCGCCTGCTGGTCGCCGTCGAGGTGGACCGACCAGACGAAATACGGGCTCGGCTCGTAGTCGTCCATCTTCTTTTCCATCAGCAGCGCGTTCGTGCACAGGTACACGAATTTCTTGCGCTTCATGATGCCCTTGACGATTTCCGGCATCTCCTTGTGGAGCAGCGGTTCGCCGCCGGCGATCGACACGACGGGCGCGCCGCACTCGTCGACGGCCTGCAGGCATTCCTCGACGGACAGGCGCTGGTTCAGGATCGGATCCGGATAATCGATCTTGCCGCAGCCGTTGCACGCGAGGTTGCAGCGGAACAGCGGCTCAAGCATCAGCGCGAGCGGATAGCGTTTGTTGCCGGACAGGTGCTGGCGCACGATGTATGCGCCGACACGGACTTGCTGGAGCAGCGGAATAGACAAGGGATGTCCTCCTTAAACTTCGCGGGCGACAGCTTGCGTGAGCTTCGCCGGCAGCTTGAATTCGACTTTTTCTTCACGGCCCGCCATCGTCGCGACGTCGACGGGCCCCAGTGCGCGCAGCGCGCCAATTACATCCTCGACCATCTCTTCGGGCGCCGACGCGCCGGCGGTCAGGCCGACCGTCTGCACGCCCGCGAACCATTCGGCCTTCACTTCCGAGCCGTCGGCGACGAGATAGCTCGGCACACCGCTTTCGGTGCCGATCTCGCGCAGGCGGTTCGAGTTCGAGCTGTTCGTCGCGCCGACGACGAGCAGCACGTCAACCTGTTCGCTCAGCTCGCGCACGGCGGCCTGGCGATTCTGCGTCGCGTAGCAGATGTCACGCGTGTCCGGGCCGACCAGGTCGGTGAACCGGCGCTGCAGCGCTTCGATGATGCCGCGCGTATCGTCGACCGACAGCGTGGTCTGCGTGATGTACGCGACCGGCGTATCGACGGGCAGCGTCAGCGTAGCGACTTCGGCTTCGCTTTGCACGAGGATCACCTCGGCCGGAATCTGGCCGATCGTACCCTCGACTTCCGGGTGGCCCGCGTGGCCGATCAGGATCAGCCGGCGGCCCGCCGCGACATACTGGCGGCCCTGCACGTGCACCTTCGTGACGAGCGGACAGGTCGCGTCGAGCACGTCGAGCCCGCGCGTTTCAGCGTCGCGCTCGACCGTCTGGGCGACACCGTGCGCGCTGAAGATCGCGACAGCGCCGTGCGGCACCTCGTCGAGTTCCTCAACGAATCGTGCCCCTTTGTTACGCAGGTTTTCGACGACATGCCGGTTATGAACGATTTCATGACGCACATAAACCGGCGCGCCGTGCTGTTGCAGCGCGCGATCGACGATCTCGATCGCACGGACAACCCCCGCACAAAAGCCGCGGGGCTGGGCAAGGATGACTCGCATAAGTGAGCGAACTCCGACGACAGACGCCGGGGTTCGAGGAGCTGGCACTGCTCGCTCGCCCCGGCTTGATGTTATGAAGGCAGGAACGAACCGGCCAGGCCAGGCCCCGGAACCCCGAATTAATCGCGCATTTTAACCCTATCGGGCCGTCCTTGCTCTGGTGCCGTGTCGGCCTGTTGCAATTGCGGGAGAGCCGCGTCGGCGCTGGCGCGCGCGGAACCCAGTAAACTACGCGGTTTCGCGGGCAGCCGCTCCGGCTGCCCGGCGTCGCGCTCATTTCAAGGCCATTCGATGACCGTCGATTCTTACGCGTATTGCCCGTCCGCCCGCGCGGTTTCGGGTGTTTTGTTCCTGACCCCTATTAATATCGACCATGCCGGCGCCCGGCAGGGGGCGCGCCGATGATGCTGGTGCTCGCATTCCTGGTGTCCGGTCTGTCGCTGATGATCTGGATCGTGCTGCTCGTCGCGCGCGGCGGTTTCTGGCGCGCGGTGCCCGCGCGGCCGCTGCCGCCCGAGGCCCGCGGCGCGGCGGCCGAGGCCGGCTGGCCGGCCGTCGTCGCGGTCGTGCCGGCGCGCAACGAGGCCGACGTGATCGCCCGCGCGGCGACTTCGCTGCTCGAGCAGGATTACCCGGGCGATTTTCATCTGATCATTGTCGACGACCACAGCGACGACGGCACCGCCGACGCGGCCCGCGCGGCCGCGCTCGCGATCAACCGCGCCGACCGGCTGACGGTGCTGGCCGCGAAGCCGCTGCCGGCCGGCTGGTCGGGCAAGGTGTGGGCGCAGTCGCAGGGGATCGCCGCGGTGCGCACGCTCGGCCTGCCCGCCGACTACCTGCTGCTGACGGATGCCGACATCGGCCATCCGCCCGATGCCGTCGCGCAGCTCGTCACGCGCGCACAGGCCGAGAGCCGCGATCTCGTGTCGCTGATGGTGCGGCTGCGCTGCGATTCGTTCTGGGAAAAGGCGCTGATCCCGGCGTTCGTGTTCTTCTTCGCGAAGCTGTACCCGTTCTCGTGGATCAACAACCCGCGCAACCGGACGGCCGGCGCCGCGGGCGGCTGCATGCTCGTGAAGCGCACGGCGCTCGAGGAAGCGGGCGGCATCGAGTCGATCCGCGGCGCGCTGATCGACGACTGCAGCCTCGCCGCGCAGATCAAGCACCGCGGCAGCGGCCGCCATCCGATCCGGCTCGACCTGGCCGACCGCAGCGTGTCGCTGCGCCCGTACGACAGCTGGCGCGACATCTGGAACATGATCGCGCGCACCGCGTTCACGCAGCTGCACTATTCGCCGCTGCTGCTGGCCGGCACGCTGCTCGGGATGGCGATCATCTACCTGGTGCCGCCCGTCGCGGCGCTCGCGTACGGCGCGCGCGCATGGCCGGCATGGCTTGCGTGGGCGTCGATGTGCGCCGCGTATGCGCCGATGCTGCGCTACTACCGGCGCTCGCCGCTGTGGGCGCCCGCGCTGCCGCTCGTCGCGCTGTTCTACGTCGGCGCGACGTTCGCGTCCGCGTGGCGCTACTGGCGCGGCAAGGGCGGCCAGTGGAAGGCGCGCGTGCAGGCGCCGGTGGATCGCTGAGCGAGGCCGGCGCAGGCCGGCCGTTTCTCCGGGCTTCGGAAAGCAAACAGCCCGATCGGTGCGAACCGGTCGGGCTGTTTCGTTTTCGGCGGTGCCGTTTGCGGGTGCCTACCGCCGGGTCATTACCGCTGGGTCAGCATCATGTACATCTGGACCACCACGTCGGGCGAGAACGTGAACGGCACCCAGCCGTAGCCCGTATGGCGGGCGACCAGCAGGCGGTCGCCGTTCGACTGCTTCTGCACGGCCATCATCGGGTTCTTCGTCGTCACGAAACGCCAGCCGGCCGGGATGCCGGACGGCGGCTCCGGCTGCATCGACGCGCGCGCATGCGCGAGTTCCTCGATCAACTGGCCCAGTTGCTCCGGATTCAGCGTGATCGATTCGCCGTTGATGGCCAGCGTGAGTTCGTTCTGAGACGGGCGCGACACGTGCAGCGTCGATTTGTCGGCGGGGGCCGGGGCGGTGGTGGTGTCGGTTTCAACAGCCGTTTCGACTTGCGCCGTCGGGACGAGCGCGGTTGCGGCGTCGGTCGCTGTATCGGCCGCAGCCGGCGCGGATGCGTCTACGGCCGGTTCCGCCGCCGGCGCCGGCTCCACGACTTCGGCGGCAACGGCCGCAACGGACGTGGTCGCAACCGCGGTCGTTGCGGCTTCCTTGACGACGGCCTCGACCAGCGCCTCGGCGTCGGCGATGGCCTTCGCGTGGTGCTGCGCGGCCGCTTCGGCCTGGGCGATCGCTTCGGTATGGCGCTGCGTGACGGCTTCGGCCTCGGCGGTTGCGTCGGCGTGGCGCTGCGCAGCGGCTTCGGCCTGCGCGATCGCTTCGGCGTGGCGCTGCGTGACGGCTTCGGCCTCGGCGGTTGCGTCGGCATGACGCTGCGCGGCGGCCTGCGTGTCGGCGATCGCCTGCGTGTGACGCTGCGCGAGCGCTTCGGCCTCGGCGGTCGCTTCCGCATGACGCTTCGCGGCGGCTTCGGCTTCGACGGTCGCGGCCGCGTAGCGCTGGGCGGCCGCATCCGCTTCGGTCGCGGCGGCGTGATGACGCTGCGCGGCGGCCTCGGCTTCGGCGATCGCAGCTGCGTGGCGCTGCGAGGCGGCTTCGGCATCCGCGTGACGTTGCGCGAGCGCTTCGGTCAGTGCGGTGGCTTCCGCGTGGCGCTGCACGGCGGCCTCGGCTTGCGTGGCGGCATCCGTATGACGCCGGGCGGCGGTTTCGGCGGCGGCGGTCGCGTCGGCGTGGCGCTGCTGCGCGGCCTCGGCGTCGGCGGCTGCCGCCGTGTGGCGCTGCGCGGCGGCCTGCGCTTCGGTTTCCGCGGCGGCGTGACGCTCTGCCGCGGCCCGGGCTTCCGCTGCCGCGGCGCGCGCGAAGGCTTCCGCGCTGCGTGCCGCCTGCTGCGCGGCGTGGTGATCGTGGAGGAGCTGATCGACGCCCGTGGCGAGCGACGCGATCTGATCGTTCAGGTTCATGCGTGTCTTCTCTGCGTAAGACCCGCGATTTTACCCGCTGCGCCGGTACCGGTCCGCGCGCGACGTGTAACAAAGTGCGCGAAGCGACACGATGCGCTCCGCCTTGTGTTATTTCAGGTAGCCCGCCGAGCCGAACCAGTCGAGCGCGTCGCGCAGCCCTTCGCGGTACGGACGCGCGCGGTAGCCGAGCTCGCGCTCGGCTTTCGCGGACGTGAAATACATCTTGTTCTTCGACATCCGCAGCCCGTCCACGGTGACGAACGGCTCCTTCTTCGTGAACTTCGCGACCGCTTCGGCGCCGATCGCGAGCGGGTAGAGCGGCCAGCGCGGCAGCGCGATCGTCGGCGCCTTGCGGCCCGTCATCTGCGCGATGTCGGCGAGCATCTGCTGCAGCGGCAGGTTCTCGCCGCCGAGGATGTAGCGCTCGCCGATCCGGCCGCGCTCGAGCGCGAGGAAGTGGCCGTGCGCGACGTCGTCGACGTGCACGAGGTTCAGCCCCGTGTCGACGAACGCGGGAATCTTGCCGAGCGCGGCCTCGACGATGATGCGGCCGGTCGGCGTCGGCTTCACGTCGCGCGGGCCGATCGGCGTCGACGGATTGACGATCACGGCCGGCAGCCCTTCGTCGGCGATCATCCGTTCGACCGCACGTTCCGCGAGCACCTTGCTGCGCTTGTACACGCCGATCGCCTGCTCGGGCGTGAGCGGCCGGTTCTCGTCGGACGGATCGCCGGCGCTCGTCACCTTCAGCGTCGCGACGCTGCTGGTGTAGACGATCCGCTCGACGCCTTCCGCGCGCGCCGCGCGCATCGTCGCGACCGCGCCTTCGAGGTTCGCGCGCTCGATCTCGTCCGGATCGGGCGCCCACAGCCGGTAGTCGGCCGCCACGTGCAGCAGGTAGCGCACGCCGCGCAGCGCGGCGCGCATCGACGCCTCGTCGCGCATGTCGCCGGTGACGATCTCGGCGTCGAGATCCGCGACGTTCGTGCGCGGGCTGGTCGGGCGCACCAGCACGCGCACCGCATAGCCTTTCTGCTGCGCGATGCGCGCGACGGCCGAGCCGACGAAACCGGACGCGCCGGTGACGAGAACAAGATCGCGGGAGGGTTCAGTCATGCGTTTCCTTCAGGGCCGCGCGCGGGCGGCGCGGCGGTTGAGCGTCGGCGAGATTGTACGTGGTCGGCGCGCGCGGCGACGCAAGGCCGGCGCGCCCGTCGGGCCGCGTTGCTCCGGCGGCGCGCTGCCTGCCCGGCGCGTGTGCGAAGCGGCCGACGCGACTACAATGCCGGGCTTGAATGCAACGGGAGGGCGACGCGATGAGCCGCAATGAACTGGACGAACGGATCGAGACCTACTACGTGCGGGTGCGCGGCGTCGTGCAGGGCGTCGGCTTTCGTCATGCGACGGTGCGTGAAGCGCATGCGCTGAAGCTGCGCGGCTGGGTCGCGAATCTCGAGGACGGCAGCGTCGAAGCGATGATCCAGGGCCCCGGCGCGCAGATCGACCGGATGCTCGCGTGGCTGCGTCACGGGCCGCCGGCCGCGCGCGTGACCGAGGTGACGTTCGAGGAACGCCTGACCGAAAGGCGCTTCGAGCGCTTCCAGCAGCAGTAAGCGGCGCGGAACGATCATGACGGGGTATCCGGAAGCCGGGCGCGGGCTCACGCTGTCGGTGATGGCGTCGACGCTGTTCGCGCTGATGTCGGCTTACGCGAAACTGCTCGCGCCGCTCACGGGGCTCGACATCTTCGCGTGGCGCATATTGTGGACCGCGCCGGGCGCGCTCGCGCTGATCGCGCTGCGCGGCCGCTGGCCGGCGCTCGTCGAACTCGTCCGGCGCAGCGTGCGCGACTGGCGCTTGCTGATCGCGCTGCCGGTGAGCGCGGCGCTGCTCGGCGTGCAGCTGTGGCTGTTCCTGTGGGCGCCGTTGCACGGCCGCATGCTCGAAGTGTCGCTCGGCTATTTCCTGCTGCCGCTGACGATGGTGCTCGTCGGCCGCTTCTACTATCACGAACGCCTCGATCCGCTGCAATGGGCGGCGGTCGCGTGCGCCGCGCTCGGCGTCGTGCACGAAGTGTGGGCGACGCGCGCGTTCGCATGGCCGACGCTTGTCGTCGCGCTCGGCTATCCGCCGTATTTCGTGCTGCGCCGGCGGAGCAACGCCGATTCGCTGGCCGCGTTCGCGGTCGAGATCGCGCTGCTGTGCCCGATCGCGTTCGCGATGGTCGCGACGAGCACGACGCGCGTCGGCAACCAACCGGTGCTGTGGGCCGCGCTGCTGCCGGGGCTCGGCGTGCTCAGCACGCTCGCGCTCGCGAGCTACCTGAAGGCGAGCCGGATGCTGCCGATGGCGCTGTTCGGGATTCTCTGCTACGTCGAGCCGGTGCTGCTCGTCGCGGTGTCGCTGCTGCTGCTCGGCGAGACGCTGAGCGTCGCGAAGCTCGCGACGTACGGACCGATCTGGGCCGCCGTCGCGCTGACCGCGTGGCACAGCACGATGCTGATGCGGCGCCTGCCCCCGCGCGGATAAGCGTCGATCGCGATGCGCGGCGGCACGGAGCGCATCGCGCATTGCAACGCAGTCGCGCGGCGGTCGAACGCATCGATGCTGGCCGCAAACTGGCGTCGCGCTGACGTGGATCTGGCGGGGCTGCCCGCTTCGCGCCACCGGCCTCGCCGTTGTAATCGAATAGAAGATTCGGTTGCACTTTGTTACTTAGGGTCTCCCCGGATCGGCCATTAGACTGGCCTGACCGACTTCCCTTCGTATGCAGCTTTTCAATGAACGGTCATCTCCGTGCCTGGCCGGCCGGGCTGGCGCGATGCGAGCATACGCGTATCGTCGCTGAGCGCGCTCGCCTTCCCCTTTCCGATCCATTCCACGGCGCCTGTCGCGCCGCCGTTGCACAGGTGCGCTCATGTCGTTGAGCCTGCCGCCTTCCGCCACGGTTCAGCCGTCGCGCAGCGGCCGCCTGATCGAAGTCGATTTCTTCCGCGGGATCGTGCTGTTGATGATCGTCGTCGATCACATCGGCGCGAGCGTGCTGTCGCGCGTGACGCTGCACGCGTTCGCGCTGTGCGATGCGGCCGAGGTATTCGTCTTTCTCGGCGGCTTCGCGACCGCGAGCGCGTACGGCGCGATCGCCGAACGGCACGGTGCGCGCGCCGCGCAGCGGCGGTTCGTGCGTCGCGCGATGCAGATCTACCGCGCGTTTCTCGCGACGTCGACGCTGATGCTCGTCGTGTCGGCCGTGCTCGACCACTACGGGATCGATGCGCCAAACCTCGCGCTCGACGACGTCAGCGTGATGCTCGCGTCGCCGCTCACGGGCCTCGCCGAACTGCTGACGTTCCAGCGCCAGCCGTATCTCGCGTCGGTGCTGCCGATGTACGTGCTGTTCGCGCTCGCGTCGCCGGTGCTCGTGCCGTTCGCGCGCCGCCATCCGTGGCTGCTCGTCGCGTTCAGCGTCGCGTCGTGGATCGCGGCGGGCTGGCTCGGCCCGGAGCTGCTGGACACCGACGGATTCCGCTGGAGCTTCAACCCGTTCGCGTGGCAACTGATGTTCGTCGCCGGCGTGCTCGCGCGCTGCCAGCCGTTCTACCGGCGCATCGCGCTCGGCAGGTGGGGCGCTGCGGCGACCGGGCTGGCGTTCGCGATCGTGCTCGGCTGCGCGAGCTACAAGCTGTTTTCGGGGTTGCCGGTGCCCGAAGGCGTGCTCAAGCGCGATCTCGCGCTGCCGCGCGTCGTGAGCTTCGCGGCCATTGCGTGGCTGATGGCCGATTGCGTGCGCTTCGGCTGGATCGCGCGGGTCGCGCAGGCCGTGCGGCCCGTCGTCGCGGTCGGCCAGCGCGGGCTGGTCTGCTTCGTCGCGGGCGCGGCAATCTCGCTCGTGATCGATTCGCTGCTGCATCCGGTGGTGCGCAGCGCCGATCTGCGGCATGTCGGCGTGGGCCTCGTGGCCGACGCGTGCGCGCTCGGGCTGATGATGGCCGTGGCCGGATCGGGAACGTGGATCGCGCGGTGGCGCGGTGCGGCCGCGTGAGCGGCGCGAAAGGCGGCGCGTGCGGCACGGAATGTGCCGCGCGGCGTCAGTGAGGTGAGCTGATACGGGAGCGGGGTACGGAGGTTGCGTCGTCGGCTTCGGCGTCGTCGCGTTCGTCCGATGCCGCGTCGTTCTCGCGTTCCGCGAGTACGGCATCCGCTTCGGCCGCGGCCCGTGCGGCGCGCAGCGCGGTGCATCGCTGCGCGTGCCGGATATCCGACAGTATCCTCAGGATCCTCGTGGTCTTGCTTTTCATCGTCTTCTCCCGCCAGTGCGCATCTCGGCGGATGCACTGCTTGCAACCAGTGTAGGACGCAATCGCGAAACCGGCGGGAGAATGTGGCGTGCACGCAGCACGCCGAGGGATAGTACTTACTGGGTTTACTGGGCGGCGGCGGCCTGCGCCTGCAGCGCTTCCTCGCGGCGCTCTTCCGCGCAGCGCTGATGCTGGCGCGACAGGCGGTTCATCAGCGGCAGCAGCAGCAGTGCGAGCACCATGCCGATCGCGGCGAGCCAGCCGAGCTTCTCGAACAGCGACAGGTAGAGCGGCAGCGATTCGGTGGCCGGCAGTTCGTGCGACGGCATCTGCGCGAAGTTCGCGACGACGCTGCCCAGATACTGCGACACGCCCGTCGCGACGAAATACGCACCCATCATGAAGCCGCTCATGCGCGCCGGCACGTAGCGGGCGATCATCGCGAGGCCGAGGCCGCTCACCAGCAGTTCGCCGAGCGAGTAGAGGCCGTAGCCCCACACCATGAACCACGACGACACGCGACCGTCGACCGCATAGCGGCCGCTCATCGTGAACACCAGGTAGCCCGCGGCGACCGCGCCGAAGCCGAGCGCGTACTTCGCGGCGACCGGCAGGTCGCGGCCGCCCTTCGCGACCCCGTTGTAGACCAGCACGAGCACCGGGCTCAGCAGCATGATCCAGATCGGGTTCAGCGCCTGGAACTGCGCGGCGCTCCACGTGAACAGCGTCGTGCCGAACAGGATGAAGCGCGGATCGACGTTGCGCAGCGCGAACAGCGTCAGCGACGTCGACATCTGCACGTAGAAGATGAAGAACAGGATCACCTGGCCGATCAGCACGAGCGCCGCGATCAGGCCCGCGCGCTCCGAGCGCTCCGACTTCGCGATCATGTACGCGAAGATCGCGAGGATCGCGAACGCTGCCGTCCACACGCTGGCGACCGCGAGCTGCTTGTGCTGCAGCACGTACAGCGTGACCAGCGCGAGCGCGACGCCGCCCAGGGCGACCGCGCCGAGGCGCTTCCAGCGGATCGGTTCGTCGTCGGGCTGCGAGCCGACATGCGCGAGCGTGCGATGCATCAGCATGAAGTTGAGGATCGCGAGCAGCATGCCGCCGCAGCAGACCGCGAACGCGGTGTGCCAGCCCCAGTGATCCTTGATCCACGGCGTCGCGAGCATCGACACCGTCGAGCCGATGTTGACCGCCATGTAGTAGATCGTGAACGCGCTGTCGATGCGCGCGTCGTCGCCTTCATAGATGCGGCGCACGAGGTTCGCCGCGTTGGCCTTGAACAGGCCGTTGCCGACGACGATCACGCCGAGCGACGCGTACATGTACGTCAGGTGATCGTTCGGTACCGCGAGCATCAGGTAGCCGGCGCACAGCACGGACGCGCCGATGATCATCGTGCGGCGGGCGCCGAGCACCTTGTCGCCGATCCAGCCGCCGATCGACGGCGCCGCATAGACGAGCGCGGTGAACGCCCCCCAGGTCAGGTTCGCATGGCTGTCGGTGAAGCCGAGCCGGTCGACCATGAAGAGGACCAGGAGCGCGGCCATGCCGTAGTAGCCGAAGCGCTCCCACATTTCGATGAGGAAGACCGTCGTGAACGATCGGGTTTGTGAAACAGGTGAATGCATCATCAATCTCGGTTGAAACGGACGGCACGGATCACGCGTCGTCTTGGGGTCGAACTGGCGCCTGTGCACAACAGGCCGGGTAGGTCTCGTGCTGGCGATGGAACAGCCGGGCGGGTCAGCCCGGGCCGGGGTCGGACGCCGCCCGATGAGGCGGGGAATGACCCCGACCGGCGCGCGAATGGTAACGTTCGCCGGTCCGGTGCGTCAGGTATGCGCCACCTAGGGAAACTCCCGATGTGGCAGCAGCTTTCAGGAATATTTGTCTCGTCATCTATTTGAAAATTTCTGTGCCGGCTCTCCGCAGATTCCCGGAGAGCCGCTTGCAGCTTGCCTGTGAAGCCGGTGAGTCTGGCAAGATAGCGCGTCGTTTCGCTTGCTTCGTCCGCTGTTTAGTGCACCGGGCTCAGCGCCGAAGACATGTGCGAACCTGAAGATTAAGCTATCTCGATTTAACTTAGTTACTTTCCATCAAACATTTTTTGACGATCACTTTTCGGCCTGCTATGGTTCCCCCCACTGAAAACTCGCGGTCAGCAGACGCTGTCGCGCTGGGCAGCAAGATTCGCGCGCTGCGCCAACGTCTGAAGCGCACGCTCGACGACACCGCTACTGCCGCGGGGATTTCGAAGCCGTTTCTGTCTCAAGTCGAGCGCGGGCTCGCGTCGCCGTCGCTGACGTCGCTGGCCGGTATCGCGCACGCGCTCGGTGTGACGGTGCAGTACTTTGTGGATACGCCGAGCGAGGAACGCTCGGTCTGCCGAGGCGAGCAGTTGCGCTTCTTCGGGTTTGCCGATTCGGCGAACCTGTTCGCGAGGCTGACGAACGTATCCGAAGGGCGCCAGCTGGAGGCGATCCTCGTGAGGATGCCGCCGGGGCAGAAACGCTCGGAGGTGACGACACATGCAGGGGAAGAGTTCCTGTATGTGATTGAAGGGGAAGTGTCGCTGACGCTGGAAGGCAAGACGTTCGTTCTGCAGGCCGGCGACAGTTCGCACTATCAGTCGACGGTCCCGCACAGCTGGGTCAACACCGCGAAGGTCGAGTCGGTGGTGGTCTGGGTCGGTACACCGCGGCTGTTCTAACGCATAGGTATTCCTTCGTTTCCAAGACGGGATACCTGTCGAAAGAAATGTAAGGAATACTAATATGCAATACGAGAACCACGGGCCTCCTCAATCGCTGCACCCGTCAGCGTCTCGGGCGTAATCCGCGGCATCCGCCGCGCGCCGCTCACCGAACAAACCTTTTCAAGACTGCCACGATGAAATCCTTGCATGCCATGTCGGCCGTGCTGGCCGCGCTCGCCCTGACGACGCCCGCCGTCCACGCCGTGAACGTTCCGTCGAACGTCGCGCTCGCTCCTCAACAGGACCTGACGCGACAGGTGCCCGCCGAAGTCGAGTCGCTCGACCCGGCGCACATCGAATCGTGGACCGGCAACACGATCGGCCTCGATCTGTTCGAAGGGCTCGCCCGCATCGACGCGGCCGGCCAGGTCGTGCCGGGCGTCGCGCTGTCGTGGGAGCGCAAGACGCCGCAGACGTGGATCTTCAAGCTTCGCCGCGACGCGAAGTGGAGCAACGGCCAGCCGGTGACGGCCGCCGATTTCGTCTATTCGTGGCAGCGCCTCGCCGATCCGAAGACGGGCTCGAAGTACACGATCCTCGTCGAGTTCGTGAAGAACTCGAAGGACATCATCGCGGGCAAGGCCGCGCCGTCGACGCTCGGCGTGCGCGCCGTCGATCCGTACACGCTCGAGGTGACGACCGACGTGCCCGTCGCGTTCTTCCCCGAACTGACCGCGATGGCGCCGCTCGTGCCGGTGAACAAGGACGTCGTCGCGAAGTTCGGCGATGCATGGACGCGCCCGGGCAACATCGTCAGCAACGGTGCGTACCAGCTCGTCGACTGGCAGCCGAACAACCGCATCGTCGTGTCGAAGGACGCGAAGTACTGGAACGCGCCGAAGGTCGTGATCAACAAGGTCACGTACCTGCCGATCGAAAGCGACGAGACCGCGATGCGCATGTACCAGGCCGGCCAGATCGACTACAGCTACTCGATCCCGTCGGGCATCTTCCAGCAGGTCAGCAAGCAGTTCGGCGGCGAACTGCGCCCGGGCCTGCAGCTCGCGACCTACTACTACTACCTGAACAACAGCGACGCGGCGCTGAAGGACAAGCGCGTGCGCCAGGCGCTGTCGATGGTGATCGATCGCGACGTGTTGACGTCGAAGCTCACGCAGGCTGGCGAGAAGCCGATGTACGGCCTGATGCCGAACGGCACGAAGGGCGTGCAGCCGTTCACGCCGGAATGGGCGTCGTGGCCGATGGCCAAGCGCATCGACACCGCGAAGAACCTGCTGAAGCAGGCCGGCTACTCGGATGCGAAGCCGCTGTCGTTCACGCTCACGTACAACACCAACGACCTGCACAAGAAGGTCGCGCTGTTCACCGCGTCGGAATGGCGCACGAAGCTCGGCATCAACACGAAGCTCGAGAACGTCGAGTTCAAGGTGCTGATGAAGGAGCGGCATGACGGCAAGGTGCAGATCGCGCGCGACGGCTGGTTCGCCGACTACAACGACGCGATGACCTTCTTCGACCTGATCCGCTGCGGCAGCTCGCAGAACACCGTCGGCTACTGCAACAAGCAGGTCGACACGTTCGTCGAGGACGGCAACGAGAAGCTCGACGACAAGGCGCGCGCCGCGCTGCTCACGCAGGCGCACGACACGGCGATGAACGACACGCCGATGGTGCCGCTGTTCCAGTACTCGGCCGACCGTCTCGTGAAGCCCTATGTGGGCGGCTACTCGCTGAAGAACGTGATCGACATGCGTGCTTCGCAGGACATGTACCTGATCAAGCACTGAGCGGAGCAATCATGCTGGCCTACGCCTTGAGGCGCACGTTGTGGGCGGTGCCGACGATCCTCGCGGTCATCACCGTCTGCTACCTGCTGCTGCATTTCACGCCCGGCGGCCCGTTCGACACGGAGAAGCAGCTGTCCGCGGCCACGCTCGCGAACCTGAACGCGAAGTACCACCTCGACCAGCCGCTGTGGAAGCAGTACCTGATGTATCTCGGTGCGCTGCTGCAGGGCGATCTCGGTCCGTCGTTCCGCTACGTCGACTGGTCCGTGAACGATCTCGTGAAGAAGGCGCTGCCCGTGAGCCTCGGCGTGGGCGGCGTGTCGATCCCGATCGCGATCGTGCTCGGCGTGCTGCTCGGCACCGTCGCGGCCGTGCGCCGCGACAGCTTCATCGACCGCTTCGTGATGCTGATCGGCAACTTCGGCAACGTCATCCCGCCGTTCGTGCTCGGCCCCGTGCTCGTCTGGATCTTCGCGATCCTGCTGAAGACGTCGGCCGGCAACGGCTGGCTGCCCGCCGGCGGCTGGGGCGATGGCAGCTGGCAGTACCGGCTGCTGCCGATCGTGCTGCTGACCCTCATCAACGTGTCGCTGCTCGCGCGCGTGATGCGCGGCTCGATGATCGAGACGCTGTCGAGCAACTACATCCGCACCGCGCGCGCGAAGGGCCTGCCGGGCTCGACGATCGTGCTGCGCCACGCGCTGAAGCCCGCGCTGATGCCGGTCGTGTCGCTGTTCGGCACGGTCTGCATCTCGTCGATCACGGCGGCTGTCGTCACCGAATCGGTGTTCGCGCTGCCGGGGCTCGGGCAGCTCGTCGTGAACGGCGCGATCAACCGCGACTACACGCTGGTGCTCGGCCTCGTCGTGCTGACGACCGTCTGCGCGGTGCTGTTCAACCTGCTGGTCGACCTCGCGTACGCGTGGCTCGATCCGCGCATCCGTTATTGAGCGAGGCACAGCGATGACTCCGACTACTCCCGTCGTCGGCCTGCCCGTGCAGACCGACTCGCCGCCGCGTTCGCGCTCGCCGCTCGCGCTTGCGTTCGCACGCTTCCTGCGCAACCGCGCGGCCCTGTTCAGCCTCGTACTGCTCGCGCTGATCACGCTCACGTGTTTCGTCGGCCCGTGGCTGCTCGCGGCCGATCCCGCCGCGAGCGACTGGGGCTCGATCAGCCTGCCGCCGACCTGGGCGAACCAGCACTGGTTCGGCACCGACGAGCTCGGCCGCGACCTGCTCGTGCGCACGCTGATCGGCGGGCGCGTGTCGATCGAGGTCGGCGTGCTCGGCACGCTCGTGTCGGGCCTGTTCGGCGTCGCGTGGGGCGCGACCGCGGGCTTCGCGGGCGGCCGCGTCGACTCCGTGATGATGCGCATCGTCGACATGATGTACGCGATCCCGTACCTGCTGATCGCGATCCTGATGATGACCCTGTTCGGCCGCTCGTTCATGCTCGTCGTGCTGACCATCAGCGCGTTCTCGTGGATCGACATGGCGCGTGTCGTGCGCGGCCAGACGCTGTCGCTGCGCAACCGCGAGTTCGTCGACGCGGCGCGCGCGATCGGCGTGTCGCCGGCGTCGATCGTGCTGCGCCACATCGTGCCGAACCTGCTCGGCGTGGTCGTCGTGTACGCAACGGTCTCGGTGCCGAACATCGTGCTGACCGAGTCGGTGCTGTCGTTCCTCGGCCTCGGCGTGCAGGAACCGATGACGAGCTGGGGCGTGCTGATCCAGGACGGCGCGCAGAAACTGGAATCGATGCCGTGGCTGCTGCTGGCCCCGGCCGTCATGCTGTGCGTGACGCTCTACTGCGTGAATTTCGTCGGCGACGGCCTGCGTGACGCGCTCGACCCGAAGGATCGCTGAAATGGCATCACTACTAGAAGTCGACAACCTCGGCGTGCGCTTCACGCGCAACGACGCGCCGCCGATCGACGCCGTGAACGGCGTGTCGTTCTCGCTCGAAGCCGGCAAGACGCTCGGCATCGTCGGCGAATCGGGCTCGGGCAAGAGCCAGACGGTGATGGCGCTGCTCGGCCTGCTGGCGGGCAACGGCGCGACGACCGGCGCCGCGCGCTACCGCGGCAACAACCTGCTCGAGATGGATACGCGCGCGCTGAACGCGGTGCGCGGCGACCGGATCGCGATGATCTTCCAGGATCCGATGACGTCGCTCAATCCGTTCCTGACGATCGAGCGGCAGATGACCGAAACGCTGCAGCTGCATCGCAAGCTGTCGCGCAAGGAAGCGATCAAGCGCGCGATCGAGGCGCTCGAATCGGTGCGCATTCCCGACGCGGCGCGGCGCATCCGCATGTATCCGCACGAGTTCTCCGGCGGCATGCGCCAGCGCGTGATGATTGCGATGGCGCTGCTGTCCGAACCGGAAATCCTGATCGCCGACGAGCCGACCACCGCGCTCGACGTGACCGTGCAGGCACAGATCATCGACCTGCTGCGCGAGCTGAACCGCGAGCGCGGTACCGCGATCGTGCTGATCACGCACGACATGGGCGTGGTCGCCGGCCTCGCGGACGACGTGATGGTCATGTATGCGGGCCGCACCGTCGAATACGCACCGGCCGAATCGATCTTCGCGGCGCCGTCGCATCCGTACACGATCGGCCTGCTCAACGCGCTGCCGCGCCTGACCGACGCGGACGACGCGCCGCTCGTCGCGATTCCCGGCAATCCGCCGATGCCCGGCACCGCGCCGGCCGGCTGCGCATTCGCGAAGCGCTGCACGTATGCGGAAGAACGCTGCAGCGCCGCGCGCCCTGCGCTCGAAACCTATGGCGCCGTGGGCGCGGTGCGCGCGTGCCACCGCCCCGTGGCCGATCTGACGGGAGGTCTGCGATGAGCGTCGATGAACGCCGCAATGCCGGCGCGACGGACGACACGCTGCTGTCCGTCGAGAATCTGAAGGTACATTTCCGCGTGCCGCTCGGCGGCTATCCGTGGTCGCCGAAGGGCACGCTGCGCGCGGTCGACGGCGTGTCGCTGGACGTCAAGCGCGGCGAGACGGTCGGGCTCGTCGGCGAATCGGGCTGCGGGAAGTCGACGCTCGCGCGCGCGCTGATCGGCCTCGTGCCGATGACGGCCGGCGCCGTGAAATGGCGCGGCCAGGCCGTTGCGCCCGATTACCTGCGCGGGTCCGCGATGCGGCGCGAAGTGCAGATGATCTTCCAGGATCCGCTCGCGTCGCTCGATCCGCGCATGACGATCGAACAGGTCGTCGCCGAGCCGCTCGTCACGCACCAGGCCGGCCTCGGTCGTACCGAAGTGCGTCGACGCGTGATCGCGATGCTCGAACGCGTCGGCCTGAACGCGCATCACCTGTTGCGTTATCCCCATGAATTTTCCGGCGGGCAGTGCCAGCGCGTCGGTATCGCACGCGCGCTGATCGGCGAGCCGAAGCTCGTGATCTGCGACGAACCGGTATCGGCGCTCGACGTGTCGATCCAGGCGCAGATCGTGAACCTGCTGCGCGACCTGCAGCGCGACCTGTCGTTGTCCTATCTGTTTGTCGCGCACGATCTGGCGGTGGTCAAGGCGATCAGCCAGCGCGTGCTCGTGATGTATCTCGGCCGCGTGATGGAGTTCGGCACGCGGCATGACGTGTACGGCGTGCCGCAGCACCCGTACACGAAGGCGCTGCTCGATGCGGCGCCGACGCCGGAGCCGGCGCGCGAGCGTGCTCGCCGTCCGATGCTGCTGGCGGGCGAGATGCCCTCGCCGCTCAACCCGCCGTCGGGCTGCGCGTTTCGCACGCGCTGCCCGGTCGCGATCGACGCGTGCGCGCAGGACGTGCCGCTGCCGGAAGTGCGGCAGGGGTCGGCGGCGCGTGTCGCGTGCATCCGCGCGGGCGCGGCGTGATGTGAAGTAACGCAGCAAACATAACCAGGCAGGTCAACAGGGGTAGGGGCGGCGCGAAAGATCTTCGCGTCGCGGGGACAGGCGCGTCCTTAGCCGGGCACGCCGGAGGGCCGGGAGCGGATCGCGACCGGCGTGGACGATATCAACACAAGACGAGAATCACGATGAAAAAACAGAAGACGATCGGGACGGCATCGAAGATGCTGCTTGCATGGGGACTGCCGGCACTCGCAGGTGTCTCGTTGACGGGCGTCGCGCACGCCGACGACGCGGCCCCCGCGCCGCTGACGGTCGCGCAGGCCGCGCCGGCGGCCGGTACGGGCATAACCGTTGCGCAGGCAACGACCCCGAACGCCATTATCAACGCCGAAGCGACCCAGGCCGTCACGCCGCCCGACGAGCCGTCGGCCCAGTCGAAGTCGAAGGGCTTCATTGCCGACAGCCATCTCGACTTCCTGTTCCGCAACTATGCGGACGTGCTCGACAGCAAGGGCGGGCCGCATCGCCACGCGTGGGTCCAGGGCGCGATGGCGAACTTCGAGTCGGGCTTTACGACGGGCCTGATCGGAATCGGCTTCGACGCGTCGCTGTATGCGGCGCTGAAGCTCGACGGCGGCCAGGGCGCCGGCAGCATGGTGCACATCGCGAAGGGCGGCGGCGGCGGCAACCAGCTCGCGTGGGCCTACCCGGGCATTTACGACATCAAGGCACGCATCTCGAACACGGTGGTCAAGTACGGTTTGCAGGCCGTCGACAACCCGTTCATGGAGCAGCACGACAACCGTGCGCTGCCGCCGACGTTCCTCGGCGCGACGGTCGTCAGCAATGAATTCAAGAACGTGATGCTCGAGGCCGGCAGCTTCACGAAGACCAACGCGCGCGGTCACACGACGCTCACCAACCTGACGACGCAATACGGCGGCACGCGCATCAATCGCCTGTCGTATGTCGGCGGCACGTGGGATTACTCGCCGAACGGCGAAGTCGCGCTGTACGCGAACCAGGCCGACGACGTGTGGCACCAGTACTACGCGTCGGTGAAGCACAGCATCGGCAGCCCGCAGACGATCAAGTGGACGGGCTTCGGCAACGTCTACTCGACGCACGACACGGGCGATGCGCGGCAGGGCAAGATCGACAACAACGCATACAGCCTGTCGGTGTCCGCGCAGCACGGCCCGCACGAGCTGCTGCTCGGCTTCCAGCAGGTGCTCGGCGACCAGTTCTTCGACTACCTGAACGAAACGAACGGCATCTTCCTGACCAACTCGATGGACGTCGACTACAACGCGCCGCACGAAAAGTCGCTGCAGCTGCGTTACACGTTCTACGGCAAGGAAGCGGGCCTGCCGGGCTTCAAGGCGATGGTCTGGGGCGTGACGGGCTGGGGTGCGGACGGCAGCGCGGGCGCGGCGAGCGACCCGACCAAGTCGAGCATCTACTGGAGCAACGGCGCGCCGGTGCAGGGCCGTCACCACGAGTTCGGCTTCATCCCGTCGTACACGTTCCAGAGCGGCAAGCTGAAGGACACGAAGGTCACGTTCATCGCGATGTGGCACAACGGTTCGGCGCACTACTCGGACGCGACGAACCGCGAGTACCGCCTGGTCGTGAACCTGCCGCTGCACGCGTTCTGATCGAAGGGGGACGCGTCGTCCCCCGCATCGCGCGGCCGGCCTGCGGGCAGTGCGCTCAGGCCGGCTTGTGGAACCCCGCGACCGGATGGTTCGCGACGGGCGTCTCTTCCGCGAGCGACGTGAGCTGGCGGCCCGTGTCGCGCCATGCGTCGAGGCCGCCGCGCAGCGCGAGCGCATCGGTGAAGCCTGCGTCGAGCAGGCGCTTCGCCATCAGCGCGGCCGTCACTTCGTTCGGGCACGAGCAGTACACGACGAACTTCTGCGTGAGCGGATAGCGCGTGACGATGTCGCCGATCTTCCGCTCGTCGGCGAATTGCGCACCGGGAATCGTGAACGGGTCGAGCTTGCGGTGTTCGGGCGAGCGCACGTCGAGCACCACCGGCGCGGCGGTGTCGCGCAGCAAGGTTTCGAGTTCGTCGACGCCGATCCGGGCTTTCGCGAGCTGGCGGATCAGCGCGCGGCGGCGCATCCAGCGGATCGCCGCATACACGGCCAGCAGGGCGACGATCACCACCAGCGCCGCGCGGCCGAGCTGGCTCGCGCCGGCGAACAGCCAGTCGATCTGCCGGTAGAACACGAGGCCGGCCAGCAATCCGACGATCGTCCACAGCGCGGCGCCGAGCGCGTCGTAGCCGGCGAACGTGCGATAGCGCGTGCCGAGCGCACCGGCCATCGGCACCGACACGAGCGACAGGCCCGGAATGAAGCGCGCGACCGCGAGCACGCGTACGCCGTAGCGGCCGAAGAAGCGCTCGGTTTTCTTGACGCAGCTGTCGCGCGACAGCGACAGCCGGCAGATCGTTTTCAGCGTCGCGCCGCCGTAGCGCCGGCCGGCGATGTACCACACGGTGTCGCCGAGCAGCGCGCCGAGCACCGACAGCGCGACCACCGTCACGAGCTGCGAGCCGATCATCGCCGGATGCATCGCGGACATCGCACCGAACAGCACGAGCGTCGGCATCGCGGGCACCGGCAGGCCGATTGCCGCGGCGAGCACGTTGGCGAACACGAGAAGCGGCCCGTACTGGGCGACGAGGTCACGGAGGAGCATGACGGCTGGCCGAAAAGAAAGCGCGTGCGGAAAGCACGCAGATGCGCCGATTATCGGCCTTTTTCAAGTCAGCGGAACGAATAACGGAATGCGCCTGACGGCAGCAGGGGGATGGCGGTGAGCCGCGTGCGATGCGGCGGCTCACCGTTTCGAAGCGGGATCAGGAGGAGGTGCGGACGAGCGATGCGGCGCCGTGGTTTTCGCCGGGCAGCTCGGCGCCGTGCGAGCGGATCGCCGCGATCAGTTCGGCCGGCGTGATCTCGTAGCGGACCTCGCGGTGGATGCCGGGCTTGCGTTCGTCGATCTCGATCAGCAGCACGCTCTTGCCGTCGCCCGTCGCTTCGAGCCGGAGCGAACGCAGTTCGCGGCCGTCGGCCGGGTCGTGTTCGGTGAGCAGGGTCATTGCCCCGGATGAGCCGGTAGTGCGCATCGAACCTATCCTCGTATCGTGGATGCCGTAGCGGCAAAGATGTCTTTGTTGAATCCAGCTTGGTGGAGTTTAACGCGAACGGGCCGCAAGACGGAGCATTTTCGTTGGCGCGAAATGAGGGCTGAACCACGATCCCTCTGACGTTTGAGCCATGCCGGGCGGGCGTTTCAGCCGGATCGGCCGCGCCGGGGCCGGCACCGGGCCGGCGTTCGCGGCCAGGCCGGCACGGGCGGCGACACGCGCTGCAACACGCGTCGCCGCGGCGGTGTCAGAAGCGGTCGGCAAGCCCCATCGCCGGGTCGCTGACCGAGTGGCGGCCGGTTTCGACGCGGCCGGCCACGCGGCGCGAGAAGCTCGCATCGCTGTCCGCGGTGACGATGAAGTCGTACCAGTGGCCGGTCGAGTCGAGCTTCCAGTGCAGTTCGGACTGGTCGCCGGCGCGCACCGTGACGGTCCACGTGGTGCCCGTGCCGTGATCGCGGCCGCGACCCTGGCCGTTGCCGTCCTCGTTGCCGTGGCCATGGCCGCGATCGTCGTTCGCGCCGCGGCCGGACAGCGGCCCGTAGACCTGGTTCGACTTCACCGTGAAGCGCACCGCGCCGCCGCCGCTGTTGCGCAACCGCAGGTGGAGGTCGCCGCTCGCGCCCGCATAGCCGACCCGAACTTCCGGATGGGGCGCGCGGGCACCGGCCAGGCGGATCAGGTCGCCGGTGAAGCGGCGGTGATAGCCGTTCGGGCCGAGCACCCACAGGTCATATTTACCGTCGTTGTCGGCGCGCGCGGCCCAGTCGCCGTGCAGCGTCTTGCCCGGCTCGACGACGTAGCGCCGCGGCAGGCGGTCGAGGTGCAGCTTGTCATAGACGTGAAACACGGCGGCGGCGCGGCCCGTGTTCGCGAACTTCAGCGTGACCGTGCCGTTGCCGGCATCGGTGCGCGCGCTCGCATGCAGCTCGTACGGCAACGCGCGCGACGGGCGCACGCCGGTGGCCTGCGCGGGCAGCGACGGCGCGGCGGGCGGCACGATCTTCGGCGCGGCCTGCTGAGCGGCGCTCAGCGCGTCGACCTGGCTTTTCGTCGTGTGGCCCGCGAGCGTAGGCAGCGCTTCGTTGTTCGGCGAGCGGAAGTTGAGCGCGCTCGTCAGGTCGCCGCATATCGCGCGGCGGTACGCGCTGATCTGCGGCTCCGCGACGCCGAAGCGCTTTTCGAGGAAGAGCAGCGTCGACGTGTGGTCGAACACCTGCGAGTTGACCCAGCCGCCGCGACTCCACGGCGACACGACCCACATCGGCACGCGCGGGCCCGGGCCGTACGGGCGGCCGTCGGCCGCGGGCTGGCTCGACGTGGCCGGCGCGAAGTCGTGGTATTCGACCGCGACGTCGGCAGCCGCGAGCGTATGGCCGCCCGCGAGCGTGCCGTCGGCGTTGCGCGACGGCACGGCCGGCGACGGCATGTGGTCGAAGAAGCCGTCGTTCTCGTCGTAGTTGACCAGCAGCACGGTCTTGCTCCACACCTCGGGGTTCGCCGTCAGCGCATCGAGCACGGCCTGCACGTACCAGCCGCCCTGCGCGGGGCTCGACGGTCCCGGGTGTTCGCTGTACACGGACGGCGGGATGATCCATGACACTTCCGGCAGCTTGCCGTTGCGGATGTCGTCGCGGAACGATTCGAGAAAACCGTACGGCATCGTGTTGCCGAAACCCTTCGCGAGCGGGCTCAACGGATCGTCGATCGCCGGATCGTAGAACGCGCCGGCCGCCGTCACGGGCTGCGTGATGTCCGTCGACGCGACGTACGCGGGCCGGCGCGCGGCCGGCATCTGTTCGATCGCCGCGCGCCAGTGGCGAAAGCTCATCATTTCGTTGCAGCCGAAGTTGTCGATCAGGCTCTGGTAGACCTTCCAGTTCACGCCGGCCTGCTGCAGCCGGTCGGCATAAGTGGTCCAGGTCCAGCCCTGGCTCGACGGGCCGATGTCGTTGCCGCCGTTGAACTGGTTGTTCAGCGCGGCGATCTTCACGCGGCTGCCGTCGGCCGGGCTGATGCCGTTCGGGCCGTTGGTGCCGCTCCAGTAGAACAGGCGGTTCGCGATCGTGCCTGTGTGCATCCCGCAGTGGTAGTGATCGCACAGCGTGAACGCGTCGGCGAGCGCGCGCTGGAACGGCACTTCGGCTGTGTCGTAATAACCCATCGACAGCGGCGTCTTCGTGTCGGGCCAGCGGTTCATCCGGCCGTGGTCCCACGCGGCCTGCGCATCGGCCCACTGGTGCGGCGTGCCGCCCGCGCGCTGCGCGTTGCCCTGGCTCGCGTCGAGGTGATACGGCGTGCAGGTCGTCGCGGGCGCCGGCTTCGTGACCGTCTGGTAGAACACGTCGCGGCCGTTCGGCGACGGCACCGCGAAGCGGTCGCCGTAGCCGCGCACGCCCTTGAACGTGCCGAAATAGCTGTCGAACGCGCGGTTCTCCATCATCAGCAGCACGACGTGCTTGACGTCCTTGATGGTCCCCGTTTCGTGAAACGCGGGAATGGCGAGCGCACGGCGGATGCTCGGCGGAAACGCGGACAGCGCGGCGGCGGCGAGGCCGGAAGTGGCGGTCTGCTGAAGGAATTTGCGGCGTGACGTCATGGCGTTCGGATCCTGTGATGGTGGGAGCGTTCGTGACTTCGTCTGGATGCGCCCGTGCGTCGTCCCCCCCTGGGACGATCCGCGATGCGGGTGCGTTCGGGTGCGTCGACCACGCGTGGCGGAGGTGCGCGCATCGCGTTCGATACGGGGTGTCGAGCGGATGCATCGGCCGTCGTCGCGATCCTGTGCGCCGCGCGCTCGTGATGCGCGGGCCAGGACGTTGGCACACACCGGCCCGGCGAATGCCGGGTTGGGTGGCGCCCAGTCTAGGGAGACGACATGACGTCGACGTGTTGAAGAAATGACATCGCATGTCGCGCGCATGACGTTGTGTGCGCAACGATGAGTCCGGCGGCGACGCGTCGTTGAAAAAGGCAAGGAATTACCGATTTGCGCACGCGGGTCCGGTTATATTTTCCCGGTTTGCTGCACGAGAGCGTGATCGTTTGTCGTTGCGGATGCAACGGCATCGCGCGACGACGTGACGGCGTGACGCCCATGTTTCAAATGCGTGAAATCGGATAAGCTCGACACGTTGCTGCGCATGTGCGCAGTCCGCGCCGCTGGCGTGACTTTTCGGAACCGGCCCACCCATGACCGACATCAGGATCCGGCACAGCGAGACGCACGACGTCGACGCGATCCGGCAGATCGCCGCGCATCCCGCGGTGTACATGAATACCTTGCAGCTTCCGTTTCCGTCGCTCGAGAAATGGCAGAAACGGCTCGGCGGCACGCGCGAGCACGGCGTGAGCCTCGTCGCCGAAATCGACGGTGCGGTGGTCGGCCATCTCGGCCTGAATCCCGAGCCGAATCCGCGCCGGCGCCATGCAGCGGGGCTCGGCATGATGGTCGACGCGACCTGTCACGGGCGCGGCGTCGGCAGCCGGCTGCTCGCGGCCGCGATCGATCTCGCGGAAAACTGGCTGAACATCACGCGTCTCGAGTTGGTCGTGTTTACCGACAACCGCGCGGCGATCGCGCTCTACGAGAAGCACGGCTTCCGGATCGAAGGCGAATCGCCGGGCTATGCATTGCGCGACGGCGTGCATGCGTCCGTGTATCACATGGCACGGATCAAGGGGCGGCAGTGAAGGGCCGGCCAATGCGTGCGTGACGGCACGCGCGGCCGTGATGCCGCGCGTCATATGCATTTGAGAATTGGTTCGTTTCCCGCCGTCTTCGCCAGTCGTATCGTTGAACGATTTGCCGGTCGCCTCGGCCGGTGTTCGCCTTTTTTGCGTCGATGCGTGCGCCACGCCGCACGTCGGTGTGCTTCATCGCTTCATGAACATCGCTTCATGGTCATCGTTTCGCGCGACACCCCTTCCCGCAACCCTCTCTTTCAACGGAACCCGCCCCGATGAAAACCGCTCTCCGGAATCTGACTGCCGCCTGCCTGTTCGCCGCCGCGGGCGCGGCGTTTGCCGCTGCCGCGCCTTCGGGTGCCGCCGTGTCGAGCGCATCGCCCGACGGCGCACATCTGCCGCCCGGCATTGCGTGGCAGCACGGCGACGTCGATGCCGCGTTCGCGCTCGCGAAGCGCACCGGCAAGCCGCTGCTGCTCTACTGGGGCGCGGTGTGGTGCCCGTCGTGCAACCAGGTGAAGTCGACGATCTTCAGCCAGCAGGCATTCAAGACCCGCTCGTCGTTCTTCGTGCCCGTGTATCTCGACGGCGATACCGAAAGCGCGCAGAAGCTCGGCGAGCGTTTCAAGGTGCACGGCTATCCGACGATGATCCTGTTCCGCCCCGACGGCACCGAAGTGACGCGGCTGCCGGGCGAAGCCGATCTCGATCGCTACATGCAGGCGCTGTCGCTCGGGATGACGGCCGCGCATCCGGTGCGGCAGACGCTCGCGATGGCGCTGAAGAACGGCGCGTCGCTGACGCCGGACGAATGGCGCCTGCTGGCCGACTATTCGTGGGATACCGACGGCGCGCTGCCGGTGCCGGCCGATCGCGTCGCCGAGACGCTGCAGTCGCTCGCGCAACGCGCGCGGGCGGCCGGCGCGAAGGCCGAAGCGGCGCGCTTCGCGCTGAAGTCGGCGGTGGTCGCCGCATCCGACGATCCGGCGCAGGCCGGTGCGCTCGACAAGGCGGCGCTCGCCGATTCGCTGCGCACGGTGCTGCACGATCCCGCGCTGTCGCGAGCCGATTCGGACGTGCTGGTGGCGGCGCCCGCACGCGTGGTCGCGTATCTCGGCGGTGACGGTAGCGGCAGCGACGCGCAGCGCGCGAAGTTGCGCGGCGCATACGACACGGCGCTCGCGCGCCTGTCGACCGACACCACGCTGTCGTCGATCGACCGGCTGATGGCGCTGCACGGCCGTGTGCTGCTCGCGCGGGGCGACGCGGGCAAGGGCGCGCCGCTCGCCGCGCCGGCGCTGGCCGACACCGCGCGCAAGCAGATCGCCGCGTCGGTGCAGGGGGCCGCGAATGCATACGAGCGGCAGGCGCTCGTCAGCGAAGGCGCGGACACGCTGACCGACGCGGGGCTGTACGACGAGTCGGATGCGTTGCTGAAGGCCGAGTTGCCGCGTTCGTCCACGCCGTACTACTTCATGTCCGGGCTGGCCGCGAATGCGAAGGCGCGCGGCGACAAGGCCGCGGCGCTCGACTGGTACCGGAAGGCGTACGACTCGGCGAGCGGTCCGGCGACGAAGCTGCGCTGGGGCGCGACCTATTTTGCGAATGCGGTTGAACTGGCGCCGGACGATTCGGCGCGTATCGAAGGGATTGCCGCGAGCGTGCTCGCGCAGGCCGACAAGACCCGGGACGCGTTCTACGGCGCGAACCTGCGCGCGCTGACCAAGGTCGTCACGCAGTTGAACCGCTGGCGCGGCAGCGGCGCGCACGATGCGACGGTCCGGTCGGTCGTGAGGCAGTTCGACGGCGTGTGCGGGAAGCTGCCCGCGGGCGATCCGCAGGCAGCGGCGTGCGCGAAGCTGATCCAGCCCGTGAAGGCGTAACGACGCGCGGATGCGTCGTCGAGCGGGCCGGGCGGCGGATTACCGGCCCGACTCCGACGATGCGCCGCGATCGCTGCCGTATCCGGCATCGTGCTGACGGGCGATCTTCGCTTCGGCGGACACGATGCTGGCCGGATAGAACCAGTCGCTCGACTGGAAGCCGGCCTGCTTCAGCGCCTTCACTTCGGCGTGGACCTGTGCACGTGTCAACGGCTGGTTCGACTGCGCTTGCGCGGCGAGCGGGGCCGATACGGCCAGGGCAATGGCAACGGCATGGATCAGGCGCTTCATGATCGGGACCTCCAGGATTCCGGTGAATCGCCGCGCTTCGTTCGTCGAAGCGCCGGGCGACGTTGGAATCAGTGTAGGCCGGAGCGGGCGCGCGAAAAATGCGATCGCGCCCAACGGAGTGTTTTGTTGCGGGCAACAATGGGCGGGTGATGGCAGGCAGTGCCGGATGGCGGCGCGGCGGCCCGGGCGTCACGCCGGCGCGTCGCGGCATGGATTTGACCGGGCCCGGTGAGCGCGGAATTGAAATCGGACCGGATGCGAATGCCGGAATCCGTTCCGGTTCGCATGCGGTCCGATCGTGAAAGGCGGCCCGGGCTTGAAGCGGCCTGCCGCGGCGATCCGGCAGGCCGGGAGGTGGTGTATGGAACGCCGCCTCGTGCGGAGACTTACACGAGCCCCGTCGTGTAGTACACGGCGATCACGAAGAACACCGCGAGCGTCTTGATGATCGTGACCGCGAAAATGTCGCGATATGACTCGCGGTGCGTGAGGCCCGTGACCGCGAGCAGCGTGATCACCGCGCCGTTGTGCGGCAGCGTGTCCATGCCGCCGCTCGCCATCGCGACGACCCGGTGCAGCACGTCCAGCGGGATATTGGCGGCTTGCGCGCCCTTGATGAACAGATCCGACATCGCGGCGAGCGCGATGCTCATGCCGCCCGACGCCGAGCCCGTGATACCGGCGAGCGAGCTGACCGACACGGCCGCGTTGACGAGCGGGTTCGGGATGCTCTTCAGCGCATCGCCGACGACGAGGAAGCCCGGCAGCGCGGCGATCACGCCGCCGAAGCCGTATTCGGACGCGGTGTTCATCGCCGCGAGCAGCGCGCCGCCGACCGCTGCCTTCGACCCGGCAGCGAAGCGGTCGCTGACGCGCCTGAACGCGGTGGCGACGACGAGCAGGATGCCGAGCAGCAGCGCGGCCTCGACCGACCAGATCGCGACGACCGTCTTGATCGACGTCGTCACCGGCGTATGCACGCCCGGCAGCACGTCGGGCGCGACCGTGTACGACGCGGCGCCATACCACGTCGGGATCAGCTTGGTGAGCGCGAAGTTCGACACGCCGACGAGGATCAGCGGCAGGATCGCCAGCGCGGGATGCGGCAGCGACGTCACCTCGACGCGCTCCGGCTCGTTGACGAGCGACGTGCCGTAGCCTTCGCCCTTCGCCATCGCCGAACGGCGGCGCCATTCGAGATACGAGAGGCCGACGACGATGATGAACAGCGAGCCGATCGTGCCGAGCGCGGGCGCGGCCCAGGCGGTCGTCTTGAAGAACGTGGTCGGGATGATGTTCTGGATCTGCGGCGTGCCGGGCAGCGAATCCATCGTGAACGAGAACGCGCCGAGCGCGATCGCGCCGGGCATCAGCCGTTTCGGGATGTTGCTCTGGCGATAGAGTTCGGCCGCGAACGGATAGACCGCGAACACCACGACGAACAGCGACACGCCGCCATAGGTGAGCAGCGCGCACACCGCGACGATCACCGCATTCGCGCGCGAGCGGCCGATGTAGCGGATCGCCGCATGGACGATCGACTCGGAGAACCCGGACAGTTCGATCACCTTGCCGAACACCGCGCCGAGCATGAACACCGGGAAATACAGTTTGACGAAGCCGACCATCTTCTCCATGAAGATGCCGGAGAAGACCGGGGCGACGGCGGCGGGTTCGGTCAGGAGCACCGCGCCGAGCGCGGCGATCGGCGCGAACAGGATCACGCTGTAGCCGCGATACGCGGCGTACATCAGGAACGCCAGCGCGGCGAGGACGATCACGAATGACAAGGGAGTCTCCTAATGGCTTTGGTTGTTGTTCGATCGCGCGACGCGCCGCGGACCGGTTCAGGGTCGTGCAGGTTTCGTGCCATCGGCCGGATTGCGCCGCCAGACAGGGTTCCGAAGGAGGCTGGCGGGCCCGCGCCGGTCGTTGTCTGACGATTCTACATAAAACGTCTCCATCCGGAGACGATTTGGCCGTCCGGCCAGCCCGTGAAACCATACAGGGCTTTGTCGGACAACGCATTGCGGCGCGTCTCCAGAGTGAGATAATCCGTCTCGATCCGGAGACATCCGGTCGAAAATACACGGAGACGACGACACGATGATGAACGACTGGGCTCGCCTGCCCGTCAACTACGGCGACGTGCTGCGGCGCGCCGCCGAGTCGCTGTTCCGGACCTTCGAGGATTCGAGCGCGGGCACGGTGGTCGTCGATCGCGACGCGCGCGTCGTGTGGATGAACGAGCGTTACGCGGCGCGCTTCGGTTTCGCCGATCCGCAGCAGGCCGTCGGCCTCGACTGCGAGGCCGTGATCCCGAACAGCCTGATGCGCGAGGTCGTATCGACCGGCCAGCCGATCCTGCTCGACATCATGGAGACGGGCCGTGAGCCGCTCGTCGTCACGCGCCTGCCGCTGAAGAACGAGGCCGGCGAGACGGTCGGCGCGATCGGCTTCGCGCTGTTCGACCAGTTGAAGACGCTCACGCCGATCTTTTCCCGTTACGTACAGCTTCAACAGCAACTGATTGCGACGCAGCGTTCGCTCGCGCAGGCGCGCCGCGCGAAATACACGTTCGCGAGCTTCGTCGGCACGAGTGCCGCGAGCCTCGAAACCAAGCGTCAGGCGCGGCGGGCCGCGCAGGTCGATTCGCCGGTGCTGCTGCTCGGCGAGACGGGCACCGGCAAGGAACTGCTCGCGCACGCGATCCACGCGGCGTCGGCGCGCGCGCTCCAGCCGCTCGTGACCGTCAACGTCGCCGCGATTCCCGACACGCTGCTCGAAACCGAATTCTTCGGCGCGGCGCCCGGCGCGTACACGGGCGCCGACCGCAAGGGGCGCGTCGGCAAGTTCGAGCTGGCCGATCGCGGCACGCTGTTTCTCGACGAGATCGGCGACATGCCGCTGCCGTTGCAGGGCAAGCTGCTGCGCGTGCTGCAGGACAAGGAGTTCGAGCCGGTCGGCTCGAACCGGATCGTGCGCGCGGACGTCCGCATCATCGCCGCGACGTCGGCCGACCTGACGGCGCTCGTGGCGGCCGGGCGTTTTCGCGCGGATCTCTATTACCGGCTCAACGTGCTGACGATCCATGCGCCGCCGCTGCGCGAGCGGGCATCCGACATCGCGGCGCTCGTCTACGCGACGCTCGAGGAACTGGCCGCCCAGCACGGGCGTGCCGCGCACTGCGAACTGACTGACGATGCGCTGCGGATGCTGTGCGCGTACCCATGGCCGGGCAACGTGCGCGAGTTGCGCAATACGCTCGAGCGAGCGCTGATGCTGTCGGACCGTTCGGTGATCGATGCGCGTGCGCTCGCGTCGTTCCTCGGGCCGGTGCGCGTATCGGCGGACGGCGCAGCGCCGGTCGAGCGGCGCGCGGGCGATGCGTCCGGTGCGTCCGGTGCGCCGGTCGCTTCGTATGCCGATGCACTGGCGGCGTGGGAGCGCCGGTTCCTGACCGATGCGCTGGCAGCCTGTGACGGGAAGGTCGTGGAAGCGGCCGCGCGCATCGGGATTGGCCGCGCGACGCTGTACAAGAAGCTGGCGGCGCTGGGCATCGACCGGTAGGCCAATCGGCGATGCCGATGCGGTCGGCTGTAAAGCATCGAACAGGAGATCATGATGAAGCGGACCGGCATCGCAGCGTGGCTGACCCTGTTGCTGGCGACTTCCGCGCTCGCGCAACCGGGCGACGCCGGTGCGCCCGAGGCGCGGCGCAACTGGTACAACGATCCGTTCGTCGCGCTGTCGCGGGACCTGGCCGAATGCCCGTTGCCGCTCGGCCCGTGGATGACCCGGGCCGAGATGTCGGACGACGCGCATTACCGCGCCGAACGCGGCACCACCTGCTGGCTCGCCCACCGCTGCACGAAGCCGAACTCGTATATGTATGACGCACCGATCGCCGATGCGGCGAAGGCGCACTTCGCCGGCTCCGATCGCCTGCATGGCACGAGCCTGTGGATTACCGTGCAGCGGCGTTTCATTTACGTCGAAGGATGCGCGGATACGGCGTTCGATCGCCAGGCGCTGCAACGCGAACTCGAGGCGCTTCCGGACGTCGAGCAGGTTTTCGTTCGCATCACCGACGATCCGCGCCGGAGCTTGCCGTACAAGGTGCGCGGGCAACCGGACCGCACGCCGAACTGACGGCCGAAGGGGCATACATGGCATACTCGCGACATTCAAAAAAAGGTTGACGGGAAGAACGATGAAACACATGCTTGCGTCGGTCTGTCGGCGGTCTCGGGCAGCCGCATTGCTGGCTCTGGTTGCGGGACTCGGCGGGTGCGGTGGCGGTGCTCCGCTGTTCACGTCGGACGGGCGTCCGACCACTCAGGTGCAATGCACCGGCAGCGGCTGGAGCAATTGCACGGACAATGCCCGGGCCATGTGCAACGGGGATTTCGATGTGATCCAGCAATCAACTGATGACGCCACGCGAAATCTTCTCTTCGCATGCAAGAAGAAAAGCGGTTATTGATCCCGAAATGACCCGCTGAGGAGACCGCGATCGGGCGAAGCGCTTTTCTGTTTGCTTTGAGTCACCTATTTTTCACGAATAATACTCACGGAGTCCCATCCATATGGCGACCTACAGGCAACTGACCGCGCAGCTCGAACGGCTTCAGCAGAAGATCGACAAGGAACGCGAAAAAGCGATTGCCGATGCGATTGCCGATATCCGCGCGAAAATCGACGAATACGACATTACGCCGGAAGAGCTCGGGTTTCGTCCGGCGGGGTCCGCCGTCGCTGCCGCCGTGAAGCCGAAGCGCACGTTGCCGGCGAAATACCTGAATCCGAAGACGGGCGAAACCTGGAGTGGCCGCGGGCGGGCGCCGACGTGGCTCGGCAAGAACCGCGCACGTTTCCTGATCAAGGACTGACTCCCGAAAACCCTCACCTTTCGTGTGCTGACTGACGGTGCGAACGGCCATGCGGCCGTCGCACCGTTTTGTTTTTGCGCAGTCGCGGTGCGATTTTCCCTGACGAACTGAAGCGCAATACCGCGCAATTGACGGATTCCGTTTTGCGAATTCGCCGCGATCGGACCGCTTATTGCGGGGAATTCCGGTAAACAACCGTGTAATGACGCAAGGTACGCGCATTGGCATTCGCCATTTCCGCGGTGCACGCGTGCCGCGGATTCTCATCACCTTGCGCGTGTTTGCGCAGTGTGTCGTGCCATTCCCGAAGATGCTCACCATGGCTCCTGTAAATCCTCACCTTTGAGGAAGCGGCGGCAGCGTCGCGCCGCGTTGCTTGCGCGGTGCGCGCCGTGCGAATGGGCGCGGACGGCGTGCGGCGATGCCCGGCCGCGCGTGTCTTGAAGGTCCATGGTGCAAGCGTTGACGCTCGTCGAATAGTCAGCCGTTCGGCATATAGGCAGCCGCATGCGCTTCGCCTATGCTTGGGGTTCGCGTCGATCGGCGCACGGCCTGTCCGGCCGCATGCCGATCGGGTCGTCTTTCGTTACCGCAGGGAGCCGATGTGACCGTTCGCCATCTCGATGCGTTGTTCCAGCCCAAGTCCGTTGCGGTCGTCGGCGCGTCATTGCGCGCGGGCAGTATCGGCGCGATGGTGTGGTCGCGCGTGCTCGACGGCGCGTTCCAGGGGCCTGTGTGGCCCGTCAATCCGAAATATCGCGAGCTGGACGGGCATGTGGTCGTCTCCGATGTCGACCGGTTGCCCGAGCCGCCGTCGGTTGCCGTGATCTGCACGCCGCCCGCGACCTGGGCCGGCATCGTGCGCAAGCTCGGCGAACTCGGCACGCGCGTCGCGGTGATCGTCGGCGACGCGCGCACGGAGGCCGATCTCGCCGCGCTCGATCGCACGCTCAAGGCGGCGAAGCCATTCGTGCTCCGTATCGTCGGGCCCGGCAGCCTCGGCGTGCTGTCGCCGGCACGGCATGCGCATTTCGGTGCGCCGGCCTATACGGCGCGATCGGGCGGTGTCGCGTGGGTGTCGCAATCGAACGCGCTGACGAACGCGGTGCTCGGCTGGGCCGATGCGCGAGGGCTCGGCTTTTCGCATGTCGTCGCGCTCGGCAGCGAGTCCGACGTCGATGCGGGCGACGTGCTCGACTATCTTGCGAGCGATCCCGGCACGCGCGCGATCCTGCTCGAGCTCGATACCGTGCGCGCCGCGCGCAAGTTCATGTCGGCCGCGCGCGCGGCCGCACGCAACAAGCCGGTGCTCGCGTTGCGTACCGGGCGCGCCGATCCTGGCGATGCGCTTTATACGGCGGCGTTCCAGCGCGCGGGGATGGTGCGCGTCGATGCGCTCGACGATCTGCTCGACGAGATCGAGACGCTCGGCGTCGGCCGCGTCGCGGCGCGTGGCGCGGCGACGCTCGTGACGAGCGATGCGGGCGTCGCGAAACTCGCGGGCGATGCGGTCGCCGAGGTGCGCGACGTGCTGGCCGACTGGTCGCCGGCGGTCACGTCGGCCGTGTCGGCCGCACTGCCGCATCTCGAGGCGCCCGGCAATCCGCTGACGCTGGGCGACGTTGCACGGCCCGAACACTTCGCCGCGGCGGTCAAGGCGCTCGCGCCGTTCCCGCAAACGGGCACGCTGTTCGTCGTCCATTCGACTTCCCACAGCGCGCCGGCCGATGCGGTTGCGCGCACGCTGATCGAATCGCGGCAGTATGCGCATCGCGGCATCCTCGCGTGTTTCTTCGGTGCGGTCGACGCGGCGACGCGCGATGCGCTGCATGCGAACGGCATTCCCGTGCATACGACGCCGCAGCGGCTTGCCCGTGCGTATGCGCGTCTCGTCGACTACAACCTCGGGCGGCAACTGCTGATGCAGACGCCCGAGGGCACGCCGCAGCAGCCGGCCGAGTGCGTTGCATCCGCGCAGGCCGATGCGCGCCGGATGGTCGAAGCCGGCCAGCATGAACTGGCCGGCGACGCCGCGTCGCGCTGGCTGTCCCATTTTGGCCTGCAGGGCGAGCAGGCCGCTGAGCCGGCCGGCACGAAAGTCGTCGATGTCACGGTCGACATGTACGACGATTCGAACTTCGGTCCGGTGTTTCGCTATGCCGTGCCGCCTGCGGACGGCGTATCGGCACCGTTCGTCGTCTACGGCCTGCCGCCGTTGAACACCGTGCTCGCCCGTGCGGTGATGGAACGTTCTCCGTATGCGCGCAGCACGCCCATCGAGCCGACGCTCGACGCGTTGACGGCGCTGTCGCAGGTCGTCTGCGACGTGCGCGAAGTCGTTGCGATGTCGGTCACGCTGCGCGTGCTGTCCGACCGCGCGCAGGTGATCTCGCCGCGCATCACGCTGGCCGCGGGGCGCAGCCGGCTCGCGATCATGCCGTATCCGCGCCACCTCGAACAGACGCTCGAGTGGCGCGGCGAGACGGTGACGATCCGTCCGATCCGTCCGGACGACGAAGCCGCGCACAACGAACTGCTCGGCGCAATGACGCCGGACGATCTGCGGATGCGTTTCTTCGGCGCGGTGCGCAGCTTCGATCATTCGCAGGTGGCGCGCATGACGCAGATCGACTACGACCGCGAGATGGCCTTCATCGTGTCGTTCATCGATGTGTCGGGGCGGGACCACACGCTCGCGGTGGTGCGTGCGGTTGCCGATCCCGACAACGAGACGGCGGAGTTCGCGATCGCGGTGCGGCCCGATCAGAAGGGCAAGGGGCTTGGCCGGCTGCTGATGGCCCGCATCATCGACTACGCGCGCTCGCGCGGAACCGCATGGATGATCGGCGAGGCGCTGCGCGAGAACTCGGCGATGATCTCGCTCGCGAAGTCGTGCGGCTTTGCGGTGTCGACGACGGAGGAGCCCGGCGTCGTGGGTTTCAGGATGAAGTTGCAGCCGTAGCGTTTGTCGGATGGCCGACGCACGGAGACATCGCATTCAGTCGATGTCTCCGGTATCCCGGCATGTTGCGAATTTTACAATTGAGGAATGCAGAGCATTCGGGTTTGTCGTCCCGGACGAAGTGCCCGCGAGCGTGCCGGCGCCTGTTCGCCACCGGGATATCGATGCTTCCGTCGCACCGGGAAACGCTTGCTGCGTGCTGCGATATTCGTCCGTGACGGTTGCTTCACGCGACGGGTTCACGCGCATTCGCTGCCACGTTTCAGCCCCGAAAATTCGAAATCGCCACCAAGGTGAGACTTTTCAGGAGCCGCGAGTGAGCCTTTCCGGGAAGCCGTGGTGAGCCGATACGGGAGCGTTCGGTGAGCCTTCCCGGGAGCGGTCGGTGAGCACCTTCGGGAGGCGCCGGTGAGCCTTTCCGGGACGCGTCGGTGAGGGGCTGCGGGAGGTGTCGGTGAGGATATTCGGGAGACTTCGGTGAGGGTCTCCAGGAGCCTTGGGTGAGATTTTCCGGGAGGTGCGGGTGAGCGCTTGCGGGACACTAAGGTGAGGCTTTTCGGGAGCATGCGGACGCACGGCTCCCGCGGGCGCAGCGCCGGCCAATGCCGGCGTCACGCGAGGGGGCGGGCAGGCATGAACCGTGCCCACGGTCACATTCAGGCAGCGAGTTTCGACGCCGCGTCGTTCACCTGGTCGCGCGAAATCGCGAGTTCCTCGAGGTGCGGATCGGCATAGACGGCGCCGGTTTCGCGCTCGAGGCGGGCGATCGTCAGTGCGCAGCGCGCGGCATCCTTCGGCATCGCGATGAAGCGTTTGACCGACTCGCCGGACGTGAACGCGTCGAACAGCGCGCCGCGCACGTCGTCCGGAAGCGTCTTGGTCCACTGGTACGGCTTGCCGTTGAACGTGATCGACGGCGGCAGCGTGCGTTCCTTCTTGGTGGCCGTGATGAGCCCGTAGGTGCGGGCCGCGTCGCCGATCTGCTCGGGCGAGAAGAGCTCGTCGGGCGTGATGTCGAACTGCTCGATGTAGTTCTCGATCGCCTGCATCGCGGCGGCGCGATCGTCGCGCTTCTTCTGCGCGTGCGCGACGATATCGCGCAGCTCGTCCGCCTCCTCGGGCGTGATCGTGAAGCTTGCCTGCTTCTGCTGAAGTTCGGAGAAACGCTGGAATTCTTGATCGTTCAGAAGTTTGGCCATGACATCCATCGGACACGACGGCCGCGACAACCGGCCGCCGTAGTTTTTTGAGAGGGCCGCTATTCTAGCGTAGCGCCGTGGGCGCACGATATGGCACCGCGCATCGCGCACCGCACGGGCGTTGCGCGCGACCGGGGCCGGTGCAACCGCGTCGTACCCGGTGCGCTCCGTCGAGCCTGCGCGTCAGCAGGTCTCGGTGCGGCCCATCGACAGATGGGCGGCCGTGTCGCGCAGCCCTTCGACGACCACGTCGGCGGACGGCGCCATGTGCGCATCGATCCGGCGCATGTACGGGCAGGTCAGCACCGCGATCGCATGGCCGGACGGCCCGAGGATCGGCGCGGTCAGGTCGGTCACGCCGTACGCCTGGCGGCTGTCCTGGCGCAGGTAGCCGTCTTGCCGGATGGACTGGCACGCATACGCGAGTTCCTGCTCGTTCAGCGGCGCTTCGCCCTTGACCTGGCGATGCTCGGTCAGCATGTGCGCGCGCTGCTCGGGGCCCTGGAACGACAGCATCACGCGGCCCGATGCCGTATCGGCGAGCCCGACCCGCGAGCCGAGCCGGACCGACACGCCCCACGGGCCGGGCCCGTCGACCTGTGCGATCACGAGCAGGTTGCCGCGATCGTAGACGGACAGGTGGCACGACTGTTCGGAGAAGTCGGCGAAGCGTTGCATCGGCGGCAAGGCCTCGGCAATCAGCCGGTTCATCGGCGGATGCCCGTGCGCGAGCGCGAACAGCTTGAGGCTGAGCGTGTAGCGGTCGCCGCCGGTCGAGCGCATCACGTAGCGGCGCGCGACGAGGCGTTCGAGCATCCGGTAGATCTCGCTCGCGTTGCGGCCGAGTTCCTTCGTGATTTCGGTGCGGGTGAGTCCTTCCTTCTGCTCCGCCAGGAGTTCGAGTATGTCGAGACCCTTGTCGAGCGCGGGTGCGCGGTAACGGTCGAGTGCTCCTGTCGATTCCCGTGCGTCGCAGCCGGGAAGCGAGTCGTTGATTGTTTGCATTATTGGCGTGAAGTTGGGGGGATTACCGTCGATCGGTTGGCGACGCACGCTGACCCATTTTGCAACCCGCTTGTGTCGGGCTCGCGTGTGGCGACGAACGCCTTCCGTTTGAGCTCAACAACAAACATTCAGTGTGCAATGCAGCGTCTTTTTGCCGATCGTTACCAAATAAGAACGGATCAGTTCCCTTTCAGGATGACAGGGTAGCTACGAATACCCGGTATTTATGGCAGGTGGCACGGGCTCAAGGTTTTTGAAAGGGAATCGGGCCCGCGATGCTGCGCCGCAGCGTCTGCAGGCGCACCAATAGTCGGTATCCGTCGCCCGTCATTTCACGGCGCGCAGCCGATGGTACAAAGGCTTGCGGGCCAGCGACGGCGTGGCCGCGGGTGAAGCCGGCCGGCATGGGCCGGCACGCGTCGCGGGTGCCGGGCCGTCGTCGCCGATGCGCAAACCGGCGGCCGCCCGTTCGATGCGCGCCGTACGTCCGTGCGGCGCCGCGATCGCTGCGCCCGCGCGACCCTCGCGCGTCGACGGCATGCCGGATGCGGCGCCGGCGCGCGCAATCGACGATCGACGATCAGTCCGGCGCGCGGCCGCGAATGGCTGCGTCGGCCGGTATCCTGTCCCATTCGACAACAGAGGTTGAGCACATGAAACTGCTTCGCTATGGCCCGTCCGGCCAGGAAAAGCCCGGTATCCTCGACGCGGCCGGCCGGATTCGCGACCTGTCCGCGCATGTGCCGGATCTTGCCGGCGATGCGCTGTCCGACGCGGGTCTCGCGCGGCTGCGCGCGATCGATCCGGCCACGTTGCCGCTCGTGTCCGGCGAGCCGCGCATCGGCGCGTGCGTCGGGCATGTCGGCAAGTTCATCGGCATCGGTCTGAACTATGCCGATCACGCGGCCGAAGCCGGCATGCCGGTCCCGAAGGAGCCGGTCGTGTTCGGCAAGTGGACGAGTTCGATCTGCGGCCCGAACGACGGCATCGATATCCCGAAGGGTTCCGTCAAGACGGACTGGGAAGTCGAACTGGGCGTCGTGATCGGCGCGACGTGCAAGGACGTCGACGAAGCCCGCGCGCTCGATTACGTCGCGGGCTACTGCGTCGTCAACGACGTGTCCGAGCGCGAATGGCAGATCGAGCGCGGCGGCCAGTGGGACAAGGGCAAGGGCTTCGACACGTTCGGCCCGATCGGCCCGTGGCTCGTCACGCGCGACGACGTGCCCGATCCGCAGCGTCTCGACCTGTGGCTCGAAATCGACGGCCACCGTTACCAGAACGGCAACACGCGCACGATGGTGTTCACCGTCGCGCAGCTGATCGCCTATTTGTCGAGCTGCATGAGCCTGCAGCCGGGCGACGTGATCACGACCGGCACGCCGCCGGGCGTCGGCATGGGCATCAAGCCGTTGCCGGTGTTCCTGAAGGCCGGCCAGAGGGTGCGCCTCGGCGTCGAGGGGCTCGGCGAGCAGCTGCAGCACACGCGCGGCGCACAATAAGCGCGCGTGCCGCGATCCCGTTGAACGACCGCCGCCGGCGGTCGCCGGGAACCGGATCCCGATGATTCAAGAGCAAGGGCCCGATTCCGCAGTGCGCGGAATCGGGCCCTTGGCATTTCTGCGCGGGCGCGATCACACGACGTTGTCGAGTTCGCAATGCGCTTCCAGCCGATAGCCGTCGGGATCGACGACGAACGCGGCGTAGTAGCCGGGGCCGTAGTGTTCACGCTTGCCGGGCCCGCCGTTGTCCTGGCCGCCGTGCTCGAGCGCGGCGCGGTAGAACGCGTCGACCTCGACGGGCGAAGCGGCCCTGAACGACAAGTGCAGCCCGGAGTCGGGATCGGCGACGACGGGGCGAGCCGCGTGCTGCAACCACAGCTCCGGTTCGGTCGTGCCGTACCCGATGGAGCCGTCGTCGCTGTACAGCCGCTTGTAGCCGAGCGCGCCGAGCGTGCTGTCGTAGAACGCCCGGCTGCGGCCGATGTGTGCAACGCCGAACGAGAGGTGATCGATCATGTGGGTTGGCTCCTTGAACTGAGAGGGGACTTCAGTGCAGCACACTTCGTTTTAACCACCATGCTGGTTATGTTAGAAAGCGCCTGCGGGCTTGTCAACCGGCATGGTGGTTAGATACGATCCGGGCATGAGCGATACGCAACCTTCCGTCACGATGGACTGCCTGATTCCGGCGCCGTCCGAAACCCTGAGCATCGATTTCGCGAACACGCTGTACTGGCGCGGCAGCGATCCGCCGACCGAGACCTTCGGAACGATGGACGACCTGCTGGCGTGGTGCCGCGAGCAAGCCGGCGTGCCGGCCTGCCTGGCGGAAACGTGCCGCGCGCGCGGCGTGGAGGACGGCGAGCCGGCGATGCTGGCGCGCGCGCTTGCGTTGCGCGAGACGCTGTATCGGCTCTTTCATGCGCAGGCCGAGCGGCGCGAGCCGCAGGCCGACGATCTCGCGCTGCTCGGCGGATTTCTGGCGGAAGCGTCGCCGCGCGTCGCGCTGGCGCGCATCGATGGCGGCTATGCGTGGCGGATCGGGGGCGCGGGCGCAACGCTCGCGGGGCTGCTGAGCCCGGTGCTGTGGTCGGCGATCGACCTGCTCGGCGGCGCGCGGCTCGCGAAGGTCAAACGTTGCGCGAACGACGCATGCCAGTGGCTGTTCATCGACGACAGCAAGAACGGCAGCCGCCGCTGGTGCTCGATGTCGTCGTGCGGCAATCGCGCGAAGGCGTACCGCCACTATCACAAGGCCGGCTGACGAGCCGGCTCGGGCACGCGCGCACCGGCGCGGCGAACCCGATCCTGCCTACTTCGCCGACAACTTCCGCCACAGCGTCGTCTTGCTGATGCCGAGCATCGCGCAGGCGCGGTCGCGGTCGCCGCCGCACGCGTCGAGCACCGCGCGGATCTCGTCGGCTTCCGCGCGGCGGCGGCGCGCGTGCAGCGTCTGCGCATCGTCGGCGTCGGCCGCGTCGGGCGGCGTTGCGAACAGCTCGGGCGCGATTGCCTGCAGCGCGTCGGGATCGAGCGCGCCGCACGCGGCGGCCGGATCGTTTTCGTCGGCTTCCTCGGCCAGTTCCACCGCGATCCGCTCGATCACGTTCTGCAGTTCGCGCACGTTGCCGGGCCACCGGTAGCGCGCGAGGCTCGCCTGCGTTGCGCCGAGCACGCGCGCGGCATCGCCGGCGTCGCGCAGGCGTTCGGCCAGGCGCGGCTCGCGACGCGCGGCCTGCACGAGCAGCGTCGCCGCGAGCGCGGGGATGTCGGCCGCGCGCTCGCGCAGCGGCGGCAGGCCGACGTTCAGGATGTTGAGCCGGTAATAGAGATCCGCGCGGAACGTGCCGGCCTCGACGGCCGCGAGCAGCGGGCGGTGCGTCGCGGCGATCACGCGCACGTCGATGCGGATCGGCTCGGTCGAGCCGAGGCGGATCACCTCGCGCTCCTGCAGCACGCGCAGCAGCCGGCTCTGCAGCGACGGCGGCATCTCGCCGATCTCGTCGAGAAACAGCGTGCCGCGGTGCGCGGCCTCGAACAGGCCGGTCTTGCCGCCGCGCCGCGCGCCGGTGAACGCGCCTTCCTCATAGCCGAACAGCTCGCTCTCGAGCAGCGCTTCGGGAAACGCGCCGCAGTTGACCGCGACGAACGGATAGCTGCGCCGCGCGGACAGCGCGTGCAGGCTTTGCGCGATCATTTCCTTGCCGGTGCCGCTTTCGCCGAGCACGAGCACGGTCGCGTCGGATTTCGCGTACCGGCGTACGAGATCGCGCACGCGCGCCATCGGCGCCGATGCGCCGACCACGTCGTCGAGCGCGTAGCGCGCCGCGAACTGCTGCGTGGTCGGCTGCGAACGCAATGCGCGGTCGAGCCGTTCGACCGCGCGCGATTCCTGGAACGTCAGCACGCTGCCCGACGTGACGCCGCGATCGACGAGCGGCCCGCGATGCACGACGTAGCGCACGCCGCGCACCGTCGCGAGCGCGTCGCCGTCCTCGCCGCGCAGCGTGCGCAGCTCGGGCCGCAGGTCGACGAGCGCGCGGCCGACGGCCGCCGCAGGTTCGACCCCGAGCGCCGACGCGAGCCGCTCGTTGATCGCCTCGACACGGCCGCGCGCGTCGAGCGCGACCACGCCGTCGCGCAGGTGCTGCAGCAGGTTGTCGAGCCGCTGGCGGCGGAATGCCTCTGCGTGCGTTGCATACGCGACTTCGAGCGCCGTCTCGACAGCCTTGCGTACCGACGCGTGCGAATACAGGAACACCGCGCCCATGCCGGCGCTGGCCGCGAGATCGGTCACGAGGCCGGGGCCGACGATCGTCTCGATGCCGCGGTCGCGCAGGTCGTGCACGCAGGCTTCCGCTTCCTGCGCGGACTGATATGACGCAAACTGCACGTCGAGGCCGTACGCGGCGACGAAGCGGCGCACTTCAGGCGGCGTTTCCCCGGCGCTGACGAGCGCGATCCGCGACGCGTCGCGCCGGGCGCGCGCGAGCGCCTGCATCACGTCGAAGCCGGTCGGCGACACGACCACCACCGGCACCTGCGCACGCGTTTTCAGGAAGCCGCCGTTCGAGCCGGCCGCGACGATCACGTCGGGCCGCGCGGTGCCGGCCTCGGCGATCGCGCTGAGCGCATCCTCATAGGCGCGCGTCACGATGCGCACGTCGGCGCGTTCGTCGAATTCGCCGGCGATCTCGCGAAACAGGTCGCGCAGGCGGCTGATGCCCATCGCCCAGATGCGCGGGCGCACCGTGCGATCGGCCGGGCCGACGGGCTTGGTCGAGGAGAGATCCATGGCGGTCGATTATGCGCGCGCGATTTCATTTTTGAAACATGAAGTTGCCGAATTGAAATAGCCGGATGCGGCATCGCCCGTGCGGGTTGCTTAAGAATCAGTGGGTTAGCGGCGTCGCGCAAGCTGGCCCGGTCCTTGCTGTTAATGGTCGTTCCTTCAGGAGGCCGTTCATGAGCAATACGCATCTTCAGAGCGCCGGCGCGAAATTCCGCGCGGCAGTCGCGGCGGAGCAGCCGCTGCAGGTGGTCGGCGCGATCACCGCGTACGCGGCCAAGATGGCGCAAGCCGTCGGCTTCAAGGCCGTGTACCTGTCGGGCGGCGGCGTCGCCGCGAACTCGCTCGGGATCCCCGACCTCGGCATCAGCACGATGGAAGACGTGCTGATCGACGCGAACCGGATCACCAACGCGACCGACCTGCCGCTGCTCGTCGACATCGATACGGGCTGGGGCGGCGCGTTCAACATCGCGCGCACGGTGCGCTCGTTCATCAAGGCCGGCGTCGCGGCCGTGCACCTCGAGGACCAGGTCGGCCAGAAGCGCTGCGGCCACCGTCCGGGCAAGGAAGTCGTGCCGATCGAAGAGATGGTCGATCGCGTCAAGGCAGCGGTCGATGCGCGCACCGACGACCAGTTCGTGATCATGGCCCGTACCGATGCGGCTGCCGCCGAAGGGATCGATTCGGCGATCGAGCGCGCGATCGCTTATGTGGAAGCCGGCGCGGACATGATCTTCCCGGAAGCGATGAAGACGCTCGACGACTACCGTCGCTTCAAGGCGGCCGTGAAGGTGCCGATCCTCGCGAACCTGACCGAGTTCGGCTCGACGCCGCTGTTCACGCTCGACGAACTGCGCGAGGCGAACGTCGACATCGCGCTGTACTGCTGCGGCGCGTATCGCGCGATGAACAAGGCCGCGCTGAACTTCTACGAGACGCTGCGCCGCGACGGCACGCAGAAGGCGGCCGTGCCGACGATGCAGACGCGCGCCGAGCTGTACGACTTCCTCGGCTATCACGAATACGAACGCAAGCTCGACGAGCTGTTCGCGCAGGGCAAGAAGTAACGCGCCCGCGCGCCGGGACACGATTCCGGAACGCTTTGCATGCGGTCGAACCCGCCGCCGTGGCGCGGTTCGGCCGACGGCTTTGCATGGGGCCAGACTAAGCGCTGAAGCGCTAAGTCTGGCCGACACGATACACATTGGAGAACGGAACATGAGCGAGACGAAAGACGCAGCAGCACCGGCCGCCGCAGGCGCATTCAAGCCGAAGAAATCGGTGGCGCTGTCGGGCGTGACGGCCGGCAACACGGCGCTGTGCACGGTCGGCAAGACCGGCAACGACCTGCACTACCGCGGCTACGACATTCTCGACGTCGCCGAGTCATGCGAATTCGAGGAAATCGCTCACCTGCTCGTGCACGGCACGCTGCCGAACCTGACCGAACTGGCCGCGTACAAGACCAAGCTGCGCGCGATGCGCGGCCTGCCGAGCGCGCTGAAGGCGGCGCTCGAACAGATCCCGGCGTCCGCGCACCCGATGGACGTGATGCGCACCGGCGTGTCGGTGCTCGGCACCGTGCTGCCGGAGAAGGACGACCACAACCTGCCGGGCGCGCGCGACATCGCCGACCGCCTGATGGCGTCGCTCGGCTCGATACTGCTGTACTGGTATCACTTCTCGCACAACGGCAAGCGCATCGAAACCGAAACCGACGACGACTCGATTGGCGGCCACTTCCTGCACCTGCTGCACGGCAAGACGCCGTCGAAGTCGTGGGTCGAGGCGATGCACACGTCGCTGATCCTGTACGCGGAGCACGAATTCAACGCGTCGACGTTCACGGGCCGCGTGATCGCGGGCACGGGCTCGGACATCTACTCGGCGATCACCGGCGCGATCGGCGCGCTGCGCGGGCCGAAGCACGGCGGCGCGAACGAAGTCGCGTATGAAATCCAGAGCCGCTACAGCTCGCCGGACGACGCCGAAGCCGACATCCGCCGCCGCGTCGAGAACAAGGAAGTCGTGATCGGCTTCGGCCACCCGGTCTACACGATCTCCGATCCGCGCAACAAGGTGATCAAGGGCGTCGCGCACAAGCTGTCGAAGGAAGCGAGCGACCTGAAGCTGTACAACATCGCCGAGCGCCTCGAATCGGTGATGTGGGACGCGAAGAAGATGTTCCCGAACCTCGACTGGTTCAGCGCGGTGTCGTATCACATGATGGGCGTGCCGACCGCGATGTTTACGCCGCTGTTCGTGATCTCGCGCACGTCGGGCTGGAGCGCGCACATCATCGAGCAACGCGTAGACAACAAGATCATCCGCCCGAGCGCGAACTACACGGGCCCGGAAGACCTGCAGTTCGTGCCGATCGAGAAGCGCTGATCGCCCGCCGCGCGCGCCGGCGCCCCCCGTGATGCGGGCCGCCGGCGCGCGCGGAATGTCACACCCCGATTCCCGCCCCACATCATGAATACCGCCAACCGCAAACCCCTGCCCGGCACGTCGCTGGACTATTTCGACGCGCGCGCCGCGGTCGAAGCGATCGCGCCCGGCGCCTACGACACGCTGCCGTACACGTCGCGCGTGCTCGCCGAAAACCTCGTGCGCCGCTGCGATCCGGCAATCCTCGCCGAATCGCTGAAGCAGATCGTCGAGCGCAAGCGCGAGCGCGACTTCCCGTGGTTCCCGGCGCGCGTCGTGTGCCACGACATCCTCGGGCAGACGGCGCTCGTCGATCTCGCCGGCCTGCGCGACGCGATCGCGGACGGCGGCGGCGACCCGGCGAAGGTGAACCCGGTCGTGCCCGTGCAACTGATCGTCGACCACTCGCTCGCCGTCGAGTGCGGCGGCTTCGATCCGGACGCGTTCGCGAAGAACCGCGCGATCGAGGATCGCCGCAACGAGGATCGCTTCCACTTCATCGAGTGGACGAAGAAGGCGTTCGAGAACGTCGACGTGATCCCGCCGGGCAACGGCATCATGCACCAGATCAACCTCGAGAAGATGTCGCCGGTGATCCAGGCGCAGGATGGTGTCGCGTATCCGGACACCTGCGTCGGCACCGACAGCCACACGCCGCACGTCGACGCGCTCGGCGTGATCGCGATCGGCGTGGGCGGCCTGGAGGCGGAGAACGTGATGCTCGGCCGCGCGTCGTGGATGCGCCTGCCCGACATCATTGGCGTCGAGCTGACCGGCAAGCGCCAGCCCGGCATCACCGCGACCGACATCGTGCTCGCGCTGACCGAGTTCCTGCGCAAGGAAAAGGTGGTCGGCGCGTACCTGGAATTCCGCGGGGCGGGCGCGGCGAGCCTCACGCTCGGCGATCGCGCGACGATCTCGAACATGGCGCCCGAATACGGCGCGACGGCCGCGATGTTCTTCATCGACGGCCAGACGACCGACTACCTGCGCCTCACCGGCCGCAGCGACGAGCAGGTGAAGCTCGTCGAGACCTACGCGAAGGCGGCGGGCCTGTGGGCCGATACGCTGGACAACGCGCAGTACGAGCGCACGCTGACGTTCGACCTGTCGAGCGTCGTGCGCAACATGGCCGGCCCGTCGAACCCGCACAAGCGGCTGCCGACGTCCGATCTCGCCGCGCGCGGGATCGCCGGCCAGTGGGAAGAGAAGGCGGGCGAGATGCCCGACGGCGCGGTGATCATCGCCGCGATCACGAGCTGCACGAACACCAGCAACCCGCGCAACGTGATCGCCGCCGCCTTGCTCGCACGCAACGCGAACGCGCGCGGCCTCGTGCGCAAGCCGTGGGTGAAGAGCTCGCTCGCGCCCGGCTCGAAGGCGGTCGAACTGTATCTGGAAGAGGCGAACCTGCTGCCCGAGCTGGAAAAGCTCGGCTTCGGCATCGTCGCGTTCGCATGCACGACCTGCAACGGGATGTCGGGCGCGCTCGACCCGAAGATCCAGCAGGAAATCGTCGATCGCGACCTGTATGCGACGGCCGTGCTGTCCGGTAACCGCAACTTCGACGGCCGCATCCATCCGTATGCGAAGCAGGCGTTCCTCGCGTCGCCGCCGCTCGTGGTTGCGTATGCGATCGCCGGCACGATCCGCTTCGACATCGAGAAGGACGTGCTCGGCCACGACCCGGACGGCAAGCCCGTCACGCTGAAGGACATCTGGCCGACCGACGAGGAGATCGATGCGATCGTCGCGTCGAGCGTGAAGCCCGAGCAGTTCCGCAAGGTCTACGAGCCGATGTTCGCGCGCAGCGCCGACGCGGGCGAGCGCGCGGCGCCGCTGTACGACTGGCGCGCGCAGAGCACGTACATCCGTCGCCCGCCGTACTGGGAGGGGGCGCTGGCCGGCGAGCGCACGCTCACGGGCATGCGCCCGCTCGCGGTGCTCGGCGACAACATCACGACCGACCACCTGTCGCCGTCGAACGCGATCCTGCTGGACAGCGCGGCCGGCGAATACCTCGCGAAGATGGGCCTGCCGGAAGAGGACTTCAACTCGTACGCGACGCACCGGGGAGACCACCTGACCGCGCAGCGCGCGACCTTCGCGAACCCGACGCTGGTCAACGAGATGGCGATCGTCGACGGCGCGGTGAAGAAGGGCTCGCTCGCGCGCGTCGAGCCGGAAGGCAAGGTCATGCGGATGTGGGAAGCGATCGAGACGTACATGAATCGCAAGCAGCCGCTGATCGTCGTCGCCGGTGCCGACTACGGCCAGGGCTCGTCGCGCGACTGGGCCGCGAAGGGCGTGCGGCTCGCGGGCGTCGAGGCGATCGCCGCCGAAGGGTTCGAGCGGATCCACCGCACGAACCTGATCGGGATGGGCGTGCTGCCGCTCGAGTTCAAGCCGGGCACGAACCGGACGACGCTCGGCATCGACGGCACCGAAACCTTCGACGTGATCGGCGAGCGCAAGCCGCGCGCCGACCTGACGCTCGTGATTCACCGCACGAACGGCGAGCGCGTCGAGGTGCCGATGACGTGCCGGCTCGATACGGCCGAGGAAGTGTCGATCTACGAAGCGGGCGGCGTGCTGCAGCGTTTCGCGCAGGACTTCCTCGAATCGTCGCAGGCGGCCTGACAGGCGCACATTGGGAACACAGACATGGCTCACATTCCTCAAATCAGGATTCCCGCGACCTACCTCCGCGGCGGCACCAGCAAGGGCGTGTTCTTCCGGCTGCAGGACCTGCCCGATGCCGCGCAGGCGCCGGGCGCCGCGCGCGACGCGCTGCTGCTGCGCGTGATCGGCAGCCCCGATCCGTACGGCAAGCAGATCGACGGGATGGGCGGCGCGACGTCGTCCACCAGCAAGACGGTGATCGTGTCGAAGAGCGCGCGGCCCGGCCATGACGTCGACTACCTGTTCGGTCAGGTCGCGATCGACAAGGCCTTCGTCGACTGGACCGGCAACTGCGGCAACCTGTCGGCGGCGGTCGGCCCGTTCGCGATCAGCGGCGGGCTCGTCGATCCGGCGCGCGTGCCGCGCGACGGCATCGCGACCGTGCGGATCTGGCAGGCGAACATCGGCAAGACGATCATCGCGCATGTGCCGGTCACGAACGGCGCGGTGCAGGAGACGGGCGACTTCGAGCTGGACGGCGTCACGTTCCCGGCCGCCGAAGTGCAGCTCGAATTCATGGACCCGGCCGCCGATGAAGAGGGCGCGGGCGGCTCGATGTTCCCGACCGGCAACCTCGTCGACGATCTCGCGGTGCCGGGCGTCGGCACGCTGAAAGCGACGATGATCAACGCGGGGATTCCGACGATCTTCGTCGAGGCGGAAGCGATCGGCTATACGGGCACCGAGTTGCAGGACGCGATCAACGGCGATGCGAAGGCGCTCGAGAAGTTCGAGACGATCCGCGCGCACGGCGCGCTGCGCATGGGCCTGATCGATACGCTCGACGAAATCGCGACGCGGCAGCACACGCCGAAGATCGCGTTCGTCGCGAAGCCGGCCGATTACGTCGCATCGAGCGGCAAGCGCGTGAACGCGGGCGATGTCGACCTGCTGGTGCGCGCGATGTCGATGGGCAAGCTGCACCACGCGATGATGGGCACGGCGGCGGTCGCGATCGGCACGGCCGCCGCGATTCCCGGCACGCTCGTCAATCTGGCGGCGGGCGGCGGCGAACGCAACGCGGTGCGCTTCGGTCATCCGTCGGGCACGCTGCGCGTCGGCGCGGAAGCGCGACAGGCGAACGGCGAGTGGACCGTCACGAAGGCGATCATGAGCCGCAGCGCGCGCGTGCTGATGGACGGCTGGGTGCGCGTGCCGGGCGACGCGTTCTGATCGTTGCCGGTTGTATCGGCGCAGATGCGGGCGGCTTCGGCCGCCCGCGTCGTTTCGGTCAGCCGTGCAGGAAGCGGCGCAGCGCGTCGTGGCTGAGGCGGCGCGCTGTTTCGGAGACGCGTGCGCCGGGCACGATGTCGAAACCGTGTACGCCGCCGGGGAGCACGTGCAGTTCGGTCGGCACGCCCGCGCGGAGCAGGCGCTGCGCATAGTCGAGATTTTCGTCGAGGAACAGGTCGAGCGAACCGACCGACAGGAAAGCGGGCGGCAGGCCGTCGAGCCGCGTGGCGCGCGCGGCCGCCGCGTACGGCGACACGCCGTCGATGCCCGGCGCGTGACCGAGCAGCGAGGTCCAGCCGAACCGGTTGTTGGCCGCATGCCAGACGAATTCGCCGGCATGCGGATGCGGTGTGCGCGTGCAGGTGCGATCGTCGAGCATCGGGTAGATCAGGTGCTGGAACGCGAGCCGGTATTCGCCGCGGTCGCGGGCCAGCAGCGCCAGCGCGGCGGCAAGCCCGCCGCCCGCGCTTTCGCCTGCCACGCCGATCCGCGACGCGTCGATGCCGAGCGTGCCGGCCTGGCGGAAGACCCACGCGAGCGCCGCGTAGCAGTCCTCGATCGCGCCGGGAAACGCGGTTTCCGGCGCGAGGCGGTAGTCGACGGAGATCAGCGCGCAGCCGAGCTGCGTCACGAGTGACCGATGCACCGCCTCGAGATCCTTCGCCGCGCCGCGCACGTAGCCGCCGCCGTGCATGTGGACGATCGCCGGGAGCGGGCGCGCGTGTTCGTCGGGCAGGTAGATGAGGACCGGGACGTCCGGCGCACCGGCGGGACCGGGCACCGCGCGGCGTTCGAGCGTGCTGCCGGCAAGGTCGGGCGGCGGCAGCGGCAGCACGCGTTCGCGCGACTGCGCGAGGTTGTCGGCGCCGAGCGTGACGGTCGGCCAGGCCTCCAGCAGCGGGCGGATTTCCGGATCGACGAGATGCAGGGTGTTCAACGCGTAGCTCCATCGTAAAGGCGGGCGGTGCGCCGCGGTCAGAGCACGCTGCGCGCGACGACCCAACGGTGTACCTCGGTCGGGCCTTCGAAGATGCGCATCAGCCGCGCTTCGCTGGCCATCTGCTGCAACGGCATTTCCTTCGTCATGCCCATCGCGCCGAGCGTCTGCATCGCATGATCGATGACGCTCGATGCCATTTCGGTCGCGAACACCTTGACCATCGAGATCTGCGTGCGCGCATCCTGCCCGGCATCCACGCGCGCGGCCGCTTCGTAGGTCATGAGGCGGCACGCGTGGATCTGCGTCAGCGCGTCGGCGACCCACCACTGGACCGCCTGGCGCTCCGCGAGCGGCACGCCGAAGGTCTTGCGCTGTTTCGCATGGTCGCACAGCAGCGCGACCGCGCGCTCGGCGCGGCCGATGCACCAGGCAGCCATCTCCAGCCGCCGATTCGCGAGCCGTGCCTGCATCGGCGCGAAACCGGCGCCTTCCCGGCCCAGCAGTTGCACGGCGGGAATGCGGCAGTGCTCCAGCACGATTTCGTAGGTCGACAGCCCGCCGATCATCGGGATCCGGCGTTCGATGACGAAGCCCGGCGTGTCGCGGTCGACGATGAACGCCGACATGCCGCCACGCTTGCCCTTGCTTCGATCGGTCAGCGCCATCACGATCGTCCAGTCGGCTTCGACGGCGTGGCTGATCCAGATCTTCCGGCCGTTCAGCACCCAGCCATCGCCATCACGCACGGCCGTCGTCGACAACGCGCCCGGATCCGAGCCGGCGCCCGGCTCGGAGATCGCCATTGCGGCACGCGTGACGCCGCGCGCGTACGGTTCGAGATAGCGCGCGCGCTGCGCGTCGTCGGCCGCGTCGCACAGCATCCGCAGGTTCGGCGAGTCGGGCGGCAGGATGTACGGGGTGACGGTCGTGCCGATCGCTTCGTTCACGCCGACCATCGCGACGGCCGGCAGGTCCGAGCCGCCGGCGTCGAGCGGCGCGTCGAGTCCCCACAGGCCGAGCTGCCGGGAGCGCTCGTCGAGTCGCGCGCGCTCGCCGGCGAGCAGCCCGAAGCGCTGGCCGTCGGCCTCGCGCGCCATCACGGCTGCTTCGAGCGGAATCAGTTCGTCCTTCACGAAACGCGCGACGAGGTCCCGGATCATCCGGTGTTCGAGTTCGAGTTCGAAATTCATGAGAGTCGGTCAGGGTGGGAGAGGAATGTGTCGCGCCGTCAGCCGGCGTTCGCACGCGACGCTGCACGGGCGCGCAGCGTGCCGATCAATGCGATGGCGCCGGCCGCCAGCAGCGCGGCGTTGAAATAGAGCCCGCCGCGCATCGACCCGGTGGCCGTGTTGAGCACGCCCATCAGGAACGGGCTTGCGAAGCCGCCGATCGCGCCGGACATCGTGATCGCGGCGATCGCGACCGCCATCGAGCGCTTGGGCAGTGCGAGCCCCGGCAGCACCCAGAACGCGGGCAGCGCCGCGGCGTGTGTGGCGACCGCGATGCAGAGCGCGATCATCAGGTGCGATGTGCCGGCGGCGCTCGCCAGCCCGGCGAGCGCCGCCGCGCACGCGAGCATCGCGAATGCGCCATGCCCGCGCCATTCGCGCCGGCGTTCGGTGCGCCAGCCCATCCCGAGCATGCCGACGATGCCGCACAGGTAGGGCAGCGCGGACAGCAGCCCGATCTGCATTGCGCCGTGCAGGCCGCCGCGATGCAGGATCACGGGCATCCAGAACACGAGCGCGTAGCCGGCGGCCGCGATCGCAAAATTGGCCGCGCACAGCAGCCAGAAATCGCGGTGCGCGAGCAGCGGCCGCGCCGCGTTGCCGTCCGGTGCACCGGCTTCGGCCCGCGCGTGTGCGGCGCGCAGCGCGGCCTTGTCGGCGTCCGACAGCCAGCGCGCGTCGTCCGGCCGGTCGTCGAGAAACCGCAGCGCGACGATGCCGAGCGCGCTGCTGGGCAGCCCTTCGACGAGGAACAGCCATCGCCAGCCGCTCAGGCCGGCCGTACCGTCGAAGTACGTGAGGATGGCGCCCGACACGGGGCCGGCGATCATCCCCGCGAGGTACAGCGCCGTCATGAAGAGCGCGAACGCCTTCGCGCGCTGCCGCGGCGGATACCACGCGCCGAGATAGAACAGGATGCCGGGGAAGAAGCCGGCCTCGAACACGCCCAGCAGGAGCCGGCACGTATAGAACTGCGCGGGCGTCGTGACGAACATCGTCGCGGCCGAGCCGAGCCCCCACAGCATCATGATCCGTGCAATCGTCTTGCGCGCGCCGATCCGCACGAGCAACGCGTTGCTCGGAATCTCGAACGCCATGTAGCCGATGAAGAAGATGCCCGCGCCGAGCCCGTAGACGGCGTCGGAGAAGTGCAATTCGGCAGCCATCTGCGCGTGCGCGAAGCCGATGTTGATCCGGTCGATGAACGACAGCGTGTAGCAGAGGATCAGGAACGGCAGCAGCCGGCGCGAGATCCGGCGGTAGAGCGCCTGCGTCGCGCCGTCGTCGACGGCGGCCGGGCGGGTGGACAGGGTCGGGGTCATGGGCACTCCGTCAGAAGCGGTGAACGATGCCGAGCGCGAACACCTGCTCGGTGCCGCCCGGTTGCGGCTGCAGGCCGACGACGACCGTGTTGCGGGCATCGCCGCCGTTCTTCATGTAGAGATAGCGCGCGTAGAGCGAGGTCCGTTTCGACAACGGATGGTCGTAGCCGATGCCGAGCGCGGTCGCGTCGTTCGCCGAGCCTTTCACGTCGCGGCGCGCGACCGATACGAGCACGCGATCGAGTGCGCCGACGTTGATCGACGCGCCGGCACTCGCAGTCGAGAACGCCGGCAGGTTCTGCGCCGTGCTGGCGCCGTACAGAAACGCGGCGTACAGCTTGACGCGCGCGAACGCATAGTTGGCCGCGAACACGTAGTGGCGGGTCGTCGACGGGGAGACGGCAGGCGACAGGTTGCCGGCCGACGTGTCGCCCTGGAAGCCGGCGCCGAGATAGAGCCCGCCGATCCGGTACTGAAGCCCGGCGCCATAGTTGCGCCCGGCTTGCGTGGACAGCGCGTTCGGTGTCGGAAAGCCGTACGTGGCCATCACGCGCAGGCCGTTCCAGGCGGGGCTCAGATACGACGCCGCCTGGTTGAAGCGCGGAATCGGCGGCGTCGTGTTGCTCGTGATCGTATCCGTCGACGTCGCGAGCAGCGCGAGCGGTGACAGCCGTTCATTGAGTCCGAACGGATCGCCGTCGTACACGATATAGAACGCCGGCGTGTATTGCCGGCCGAGCCGGAGGTCGCCGTAGCGCGTGTTCTGCAGCGAGACGTAGGCCTGCCGGTAGAACAGCGTGCCGCCCTGGAACGATCCGTCGGCCGGCGAGAAGCCGCTTTCCAGCACGAATTTCGTCGACGTGCCGCCGCCGAGATCCTCGACGCCCGTCAGTCCGAAACGGCTGGTCGACGATCCGCCGCCGCTCTGCCGCACGCTCGACAGGCTGCCGATGCGATCTAATTCGACGTAGCTGTCGACGATCCCGTACAGCGTGACCGACGACGCGTGTGCAGACGCCGTGCACAGCACGCACGCGCCGATCAGGAATGCTTTCCGTTGCATGAAGGTGTCTCCGTTCCATGTCTTTTTTCTTGGCGCGCCCGCGTTCTGGGAGCGGTTACGCGTGTGGTGTCGCCGGGCCGCGTCGGGCTCAGCGCCCCTTGAACACCGGCTTGCGCTTCTCGAGAAACGCGCGGGCGCCCTCGATCCGGTCCTCGCTCGCATACACGTCGGGGCCGACGTCCAGCCGCAGCGCCGCGGCAACCGGCAGCCCCTGGCTGCGTGTTGCGGTTTCCTTGATGCGGCGGATCGTGAGCGGCGCGTTCGCGGCAATCGCCTGCGCCAGTTCGCGCGCGGTATCGTCGAGTGCGGCGCCGGGTACGACGCGGTTCAGCAACCCGGCGCGCTGCGCTTCGTCCGCGTCGAAGCGGCGGCCCGTGAACAGCAGCTCCATCGCGATGGCGCGCGGCAGCATGCGCGGCAGCAGCACGCTCGCGAAGTTCGCGCCCATGCCGACCCGCGCTTCGGGCAGCGCGAAGTACGCGTGATCGGCGGCGATCCGCAAGTCGCAGGCGAGGGCGATTTCGCAGCCGCCGCCGACGGCGAAGCCGTTGATTGCCGCGATGGTCGGCTTGCGCAGTTCCAGGATCAGTTCATGCACGTTGCGGGCGAGTCCGCGCATCGGCCGCATCCCGCGCATCTCGGGATCGCCGAGATCGACGCCCGCGCTGAATGCGCGCTCGCCCGTGCCGCGGATCACGACGACGCGAATCGAAGGCGTGTCGTCGAGCGTGACCAGTTCGTCGCACAGGCGCCGGATCGCTTCGGCGGACAGTGCATTGGCGACGTGCGGACGATGGATCGTCAGCCACGCGATGCCGTTGTCGTCGTTGCGCAGGATCGACGGGGCGTCGTCGCCCGTCAGCGAGGAAAACGAGCCGGATGGGGTCATGACGTGCTCCCGGTGGCATCCGCGCGCGTGTCGTGGAGCACGCCCGCCTGCCGTAACGCGTCCCGGCGCGCCGCGTCGATGCCGAACGCGTCGAGCACGGCGTCGGTGTCGGCGGCGAACGGCCGGGGCGGCCGGCGTATCGATCCGGGCGTGCGGGAAAGCTTGGCGGGGATGCCCGCGCCGGTGTACGCATCGGTGTTGACGAACATCGCGTTGCGCGCCGCCTGCGGATGACCGAACGCGTCGGCGACGGTGTTCACCGGTCCCGTCGCGACGCCGGCGTGCAGCAGCCGCTCGACGACGTCGTCGGCATGCAGTTCGGCGGTCAGCTGGCCGAGCAGCGTGTCGAGCGCTTCGCGATGCGCGACGCGCTGCGCGTTGGTCGCGAACCGCGGATCGCGCGCCAGCTCGGGCACACCGAGCGCTTCGACGAGCCGCGCGAACGTGCGGTTGTTGCCGGCGCCGGTTGCTACCGGCTTGTCCTTGCACGGATAGACGCCGTATGGCGCGATCGCGCCATACACGTTGCCGGTCGCGACGGGAACGTCGCCGGTCGCCATCCAGCTCGTGCTGACCGGATGCAGCATCGACAGCGCCGTGCTGAACAGGTCGATGTCGACGTGTTGCCCGAGCCCGGAGCGCGTCCGTTCGACCAGCGCGAGCAGGATGCTCGACACGGCGCTCAGGCCGGCCGCGTAATCGACGACCGGAAACGGCACCTTGAGCGGCATGCCACCCGGTTCGCCGTTGATCGACATGAAGCCGGCGAGCCCCTGCGCGACGGCGTCGTAGCCCGGAAACCGCGCGAGCGGGCCGTCGGCGCCGTATCCGGAGATCGAGCAATGGACGAGGCGCGGGAAGCGTTCGCGCAGGCAGTCTTCGTAGCCGATGCCCCAGCGTTCGAGCGTGCCCTGCTTGAAGTTGTCGATCAGCACGTCGGCCGTGTCGAGCAGTCGGAACAGCACGTCGCGTCCGTCCGGATGCGACAGGTCGAGCGCGAGATTGCGCTTGTTGCGGTTGAGCCCCCAGTAGTAGCTGGCGATGCCGTTCGGCATCGCGGGCCCCCAGTCGCGCGTTTCGTCGCCCTGCGGCGGTTCGATCTTGATGACGTCCGCGCCGTGATCGGCGAGCGTCTGCGCGCAGAACGGCCCCGCATAGACGCGGCTCAGGTCCACCACGCGCACGCCTGCGAGTGCGCCTTCGTTACTGCTGGTCATGGCGATGTTTCCTTCGATGTGGGTTTTGATCGTTCGGCATGCCTGCTTGCGCCAGCCGCACGGTATTCGACGCGTGGCGAGCTCACCCGCGCGCGGCGAACAGCGCGTTCACCGCTGCGCGATGTTCGGGGGTGGTGTGCGCGAACGCCTGGTACGACGCCGACAGGTCGAGCAGCGTGTCGAGGCTCGCGTGACGGCCTTCGCGCAGCAGCCGCTTGGTCAGGCGCAATGCGGTGCCCGAGTGACGGGCGATACGGCCGGCCAGTTCGTGCGCATGCGCAAGGAGGTCGCCATCGGGAACGACGCGCGACACGAGTCCGCAGCGCAGCGCAGCCTGTGCGTCCAGCGCGTCGCCCGTAAACGACATTTCCGCGGCGACGGCGGGGCCGACGATCTGCGGCAGGAACCACGCGCCGCCGTCGCCCGGCACGAGACCGAGCGCGATGAAGCTTTCGGCGAAGCGCGCGCGGTCGGCGGCGATGCGGATGTCGCACATGCACGCGAGATCGGTGCCGGCGCCGATCGCCGGGCCGTTGACCGCCGCGATGGCTGGCACTTCGAGGTGCTGGAACGCATGCGCCAGCCGCTGGATGCCGCGGCGATAGCTCGTCCGGATCGCGGCAGGATCGTGCGGGCCCGATTCCATGAATGCGCGCATCGCCTTCACGTTGCCGCCCGACGAGAACGTCGTGCCGGCGCCGGTCAGGACCAGCACGCGGATCGATTCGTCGCGGTTCGCGTCGTCGCAGCATTCGGTCAGCGCATCGATCGCATCGGTGTCCGAAATGGCGTTGCGGGTGTCGGGACGGTTCATCGTGACGGTCAGGATCGGGCCCTGCCGTTCACGGATCAGAAAGGCTGCCATGGTGTCTCCGTGTGTTCTGTGCCGCGAGACTTCACGTCGCGGGCCGAAGCCTAGTATCGTCACGACGGTTGGCGGCGGGAAATTCCGTTCCACATATGTGGAAGGCCCGTCCCGGTAGCTGCGGAGAGGGCGGGATGAGCGGAAACGTGGTCAAGAGCGCGGCGCGCGTGTTCGAGGTGCTGGAACTCTTCAGCGCATTGCAGCGGCCGCTGAGCGTGCGCGAGATCGCCACGCGCTGCGGTTATCCGGGGTCGAGCGCGGCGGCGCTGCTGACCAGCATGAAGGCGCTCGGTTATCTCGCGTACGACGACGCAACCCACGCGTATGCGCCCACCGCACGGCTCGTCAATCTCGGCGAAGCGCTCGTCGATTCGGCGGCCGGCAGCCGGCGGCACTGGCACGGAGTCGCGAAGCGGCTGGCGGCACGCACGCGCGAGGCGGTCGTGATCGCGGTGCAGAGCGATCTGTACGTGCAGTACATCGATGCGGTCGAGGGCGCCCATGCGCTTCCGGTCCAGTTCTATGCGCCGATCGGCACGCGCCGCGAGATCTGCATGTCGGGCCTCGGCTGGGCGCTGCTGAGCATCCAGCCGGACAGCACGATCCGCCGGCTCGTGTCGCGCAGCATCCGCCGGCTCGGGAAGTCGGGCAGGACGATCGACGAGGACGTCGTGCTCGACAAGGTCGAACAGACGCGCCGCCTCGGCTATTCCTATTCGGCGCATACGGTGACGCGGGACGCCGCGATGATCTCGATGGTGATCGCGGACGGCTGGAACGGCCTGCCGCTGGCCATGGGCGTGGCCGGGCCCGTCGAGCGGATCGACGCGCGTCGCGACGCGATCGTGCGGGCGATGCGGGAGGCGCTGGTCGAGCACGCGGGCGAGGCGGCCGGCTAGCCGCGCGCGACTGGCCCGTGCAGGCATTCGCATAGAATCGGGAGGTTTCGCCGCTCCTGTCCCGACTGCATTTCAGCGAGGTCGCCATGCCATTGAACGCGCCGCTTTCCGGCATCCACATCGTCGAATTCGAAGGTCTCGGCCCCGGCCCGCTCGCGGGCTGGATGCTCGCCGGGATGGGCGCGCGGATCACGCTGATCGCGCGCCCGTCCGGCCGCACGAGCTCGCCGGACGCGCTGCGCGGCCGCGACGGCGACCTGCTGCGCGAAGGCAAGACGATCGTCGAACTCGACCTGAAGTCGCCGGCCGGCCGCGACGCCGCGCTCGAACTGATCGTGCAGGCCGATGCGCTGATCGAGGGCCTGCGGCCCGGCGTGATGGAGCGGCTCGGCCTCGGGCCCGACGATTGCGCGCGCCGCAATCCGAAGCTCGTGTACGGGCGGATGACCGGCTGGGGCCAGCACGGTCCGCTCGCGGCCGCGGCCGGGCACGACCTGAACTACGTCGCGCTGACCGGGCTGCTGTCGCTATCCGCGCCGCGCGACGGCCGGCCGGGTGTGCCGCCGACCGTCGTCGGCGATGCGGGCGGCGCGCTCGGGCTCGCGTTCGGGATCGTCTGCGCGCTGTTCGACGTGCGCGGCGGCGGGCCGGGGCGCGTGGTCGACGGCGCGATCGTCGACATCGTGTCGATGCTCGGCTCGCTCGCGCTGTGGGCGCGCGCGAACGGGCAGCTCGACGGCGCGCAGCCGAGCCTTTTCCACGACGCGCCGTTCTACGACGTGTATCGCTGCGCGGACGGCGAATGCGTGACGATCGGCGCGCTCGAACCGCCGTTCTATGCGCTGTTGGTCGAACGGCTCGGGCTGACCGACGTCGATCCGGCGTCGCAGTACGACCGCGCGCGCTGGCCCGCGCTGAAGGCGCGTTTCGCCGACGTGTTCGCGCAGCAGCCGTCCGCGCACTGGCGAGCGCTGCTCGAAGGCACCGACGCGTGTTTCGCCCCGCTGCTGAGCGTGGCCGACGCGGCCGCGCATCCGCATAACGTTGCACGCGGGATCTACCGGACCGACGAGAACGGGAATGTGCGGGCGCGGGTGGCGCCGCGGTTTCTGCCGCTGAAGGGGGATGACGCGGATCCGGCGTAGTGTGCACGTCGATGCACTCTGTCCGCTTTCTGAATGAGCTTCAGTACCGGAACTCGGGAATTTTTATGGTACTAATTTTGGTGCTAAATTGAGATTCAACTGGAGTACAATTGAAGCCTTGTTGAAGAAGGAGTCGACATGCCTCATACCATTCTGGCCAGCGTGACGGCGAGCGTTTCGGAACTGAAACGGAACCCGATGGGGACGGTCGCGGCGGGAGAGGGCTTTCCTGTCGCGATTCTGAACCACAACGAACCTGCGTTCTATTGCATCCCTGCGAAGACGTGGGAAGCAATGGTCGAGCGTCTGGAAGATATCGAAGACAATGCACTGGCGAACACACGTGCCAAGGAGAAGGTCGTCAAGGTCAAGCTGAATGACCTTTGAACTTGCATTTCTCGAGCCTGCATTGAGAGAGTGGAAGAAGCTTGATCGCACCGTTCGCGACCAGTTCAAATCCAGGCTTGCCGAGCGGCTCGAGAATCCCCGCATACCGTCGGCAAAGCTGCATGGTCACCCGGATCGCTACAAGATCAAGCTACGCAGCGTCGGCTACCGACTCGTCTACGAAGTGCGCGATGCGGAAGTCGTCGTACTGGTCGTCGCAGTCGGGCGCCGTGAGCGCGATGCCGTTTATCTTGCTGCGATGAAACGTTAGAGCAAGACGCGCTGCGCGTCCGCTGCGTTCCTTCCGCGATGCTCGACCGTTCGGTCCGAGTCCACACACGTCGTTCGGCCTGCCGACAATCGCTTCCGGTCGTTCACGCCGTTTCTTCCGGCGCATCCGGCATCTTGCCGTCGCCGACGCGGTTGATCGTGCCTTGCGCGATCGCGACGAGCCGCTCGTGGTCGCCGTCGATGACGAACACATGACACTGGCAGGTCGCCTGGTGCCGGCCCGCATAGACGAGCTTCGCGCGGGCGACGAGCGTGCCGTTCACGGCCGGCCGCAGGTAGTTGATCTTGTATTCGGCGGTGATCACGCGCGGGCCGAGCACGAGCGCGCCGGCGAACGTCAGCGCGTTGTCCGCGAGATAGCTGATGACGCCGCCGTGCACGAAACCGTGCTGCTGCCGCAGTTCTTCGCGCACGGGCAGGCACAGCGACACTTCGTTGTCGCCGATATGCATCAGCTGCGTGCCCAGCAGCATGCTGAACGGTTGCGCACGCAATGCGCCGCGCGCGTGATCCGTGATGTCGGTCATCGACTTTCCTCGAAATGAGTGCCCGCTTGCGCTGAACTCTAGGAAGGGGGCTGCGGATAAGCAAGGAAATTCGTCCGCAATTCCTGCTATTTCCGGCGCGATGCGACGCGATTATTGCGTCGCATGCAGAAGATGTCCTTGTTTGCGGGCGATTCGACGGTAATGCGCGTGTGAAGTGCGGCCTCGCCGCCGGCGGTTGCTAAAGTCCGACGAAGAAATGCCGCTAATGCCGGGGCATTGCCTCATCGTCCGCTCTCCAGGAATCTCCCCATGTTCGGAAAAATCAAGCTCGCGTCGGGTCTGCTCGGCGTGTTGACCGTGTTCTGCCTCTTCCTGTTCGCGATCGAAACGCTCGGCTTCTGGGCGCTCACGTCGACGCGCAGCGGCGTCGACGATCTGTCGAACGTCGCGATCGCGCAGGTCGACGCGGCCAGCCAGGCGACCGAACAATTGCTCGACGCGCGCATCAACCTGTCGCGCGCCGGCACGCGAATGGTGCGCGGCGGCCCGAAGCCGGAGGACATCATCCGTCATGCCGGCACTTCGCTCGCGCAAGCGGACAAGGCATTCGCCGCGCTGACGGGGGCGCAGCCGGTCGACGACACGAACCGTGCGCGCGTCGCGGCGCTGGCCGAGCGCTATCGCGCGCTGCGCGGCGCGCTTGGCGAGCTCGTGCAGTTCCTCGACGCCGACAACATCCAGGCATTCCTCGACCAGCCGACGCAAGGCATCCAGGACGCCTATATCGCCGAACTGCACCGCTTCACCGACTATGGCGGCGCATCGAGCCGCACGGCACTCGACACGATCGACAGCGGCATGCTCTGGTTCAAGTCGGTCGGCATCGTGCTGCTGGTGGCGATGCTCGCGGCGAGTACGGCGATCTACGCGGGTGCGCGGCGCGCGGTCGTCGCGCCGCTGGAGGAAGCCGGCCGCCATTTCGAGCGGATCGCGCAAGGCCGGCTCGACGAAGCCGTGCGGGCGGGCGGCGTGTTCGAGATCGACCGGATGCTGCGCGGCCTCGCCGCGATGCAGACGAGCATCGCGGGCACCGTGCGCACGGTGCGCCACGCGTCCGATGCGATCCACCTCGGCGCGGGCGAGATCGCGGGCGGCAACGCCGACCTGTCGGCGCGCACGGGCACGCAGGCCGCGTCGCTCGAGGAAACGGCGGCGAGCATGGAGGAATTGACCGCGACCGTCCGGCAGAACACCGACAGCGCACGCGCGGCCAGCGCTTTGGCCGACGCGGCGCTCGAAGCGACGGGCCACGGCGGCGGCGTGGTGGACAGCGTGATCGACCGGATGCGCGGCATCGCACAGAGTTCGGGGCGGATCGCGGAGATCATCTCGGTGATCGACGGCATTGCATTCCAGACCAACATCCTCGCGCTGAACGCGGCGGTCGAGGCCGCGCGGGCCGGCGAACAGGGGCGCGGCTTCGCGGTCGTCGCGGGCGAAGTGCGCTCGCTCGCGCAGCGCAGCGCGCAGTCGGCGAAGGAGATCAAGGCGCTGATCGAGGATTCGGTCGCGCAGATCAACGGCGGCGCGGAACTCGTCGAGCGCGCCGGCGACGCGATGCGGACGGTGTCGGCGTCGATCACGCGCGTCGTGCAGACGATGGCGGAGATCACCGCGGCGTCGGTCGAGCAGAGCGTCGGGATCGAGCAAGTGAACCAGGCCGTCACGCAGATGGATCAGCTGACGCAGCAGAACGCGGCGCTGGTCGAGGAAGTCGCGGCGGCGGCCGCGTCGCTGAACGACCAGACCGCGCACCTGATGCAGGCGGTGTCGGTGTTCGAACTGGGCGACGGACGCGCCGCGCGTGGCGAACGCGCGGCGCCGTCGTTGGCCGATACGGGTTACGCGCCGGCCGGCAGCGCCGCGTAGGCGGTCGCGAGGTGGTAGGGCGTCGTCGACGGCATGTCGGCGCGCGCCACCTGCCCGTCCGCCGTCTTGCACTCGAACCAGCCGCGCGGATGCAGGAAGCGCGCGGCGAAGCGCTCGATCTGCCGCGCGAGCGGCGCGGAGGCCGGCGTGCCGCCGTGCGTTGCGAGCGCGCGCAGGTACTCGGTCTGCGCCCAGATCCGCTGCGTGCCGTCGACGCACGCGCCTTGCGCGTCGAGCGCCGCGCAGACGCCGCCCGTCAGCGGATCGACGCCGTATCGTTCCGCGAACGTGAACGCGCGCGACAGCGCGGCGGGGAGCCCGGTCTGCGCGAGCCGCGCGCCGGCTGCATCGACCAGATAGAACCACTCGAACTGATGGCCGGGCTCGAAACGGTTGTCGGCCGCCCCGAGCGGCAGCTCGGCCACGCAGCCGGTCGCCGCGTCGACGAACGTGCGCTCGACGGCCTGTGCGGTGCGCGCGAGCGCATCGTCGAACGCCGCGTCGCCGAATGCGTCGGCGGCCGCGAGCCACGCTTCGGTCAGGTGCATCAGCGGATTCTGCAGCGCGCCGCTGCCGGATGACGAGAAATCGGCGTGGCGCGCCGCATCGAGCAGTGCGTCGCCGTGGCGCGGCGCGAAACGGTCCTGGATCAGCGCGGTGGTCTCCTCGGCCACCGTGCGCGCGGCGGCGTCGCCCGACGCCGCATGCCACGCGGCGCATGCGAATACGATGAACGCGTGCGTGTAGAGATCCTTGGTCGTATCGAGCGGCGCGCCCTGCGCGTCGACGCTGTAGATCCAGCCGCCGTGGCGCGCGTCGCGAAAGCGCCGGCACAGCGCGTCGAACAGCGTCGCCGCGTGCGCCGCGTCGCCGGCCTGCGCGAACACGAACAGTTGCCGCGCGCACGCCATTGCACGATAACGGGTCACGGGCAGCGGCGCGTGGGTGGCCGGATCGACGGCCTCGAACGGCAGTTGCAATGGTTGGTCGAACCCTGAACCCCGCCAGATCGGCAAGACGACGTGCGCGAAATGGTGGCGCAGCTGGGCGGCCTGGGCGGAAGCGGAGTTGGAAACGGGCATGACGGGGTTGAGCGCTTGGATCGAAACGTGTCGGCGCGGCCCGGAGAATCGGCGCGGCCGGGGGCAAGGATAAAACATTCCGCGCGGCCGGCACAAAAAAGGAGAGAAATCGGATGCTCAGCAACCTGGAACTCGTGATGCGGCTCGTTCTCGCGGCGGCGCTGGGCAGCGTCATCGGCTTCGAGCGCGAGCGCCTGTCGTGGGCGGCCGGCCTGCGCACGCACATGCTGGTGTGTGTCGGCTCGACGCTGATCATGATCGTGTCGGCGTTCGGTTTCGCCGACGTGCTCGGCAGCAGCGACCACATCGTGCTCGATCCGTCGCGGATCGCCGCGCAGGTCGTGTCGGGCATCGGCTTCCTCGGCGCGGGCTCGATCCTGCTGCGCGGCGAGATCGTGCGCGGGCTGACGACCGCCGCGAGCCTGTGGTCCGTCGCCGCGATCGGCCTCGCGGTGGGCGGCGGGCTCTACGTCGCGTCGATTTCGGCGACGATCATCATCCTGATCATCCTGGCCGGCATCAAGCCGCTGGAACGGCGCTACTTCACGGTGCGCCAGCGGCGCCAGCTCGCGCTGACGGTCGTGAGCGGCGCACTGACGTTCGATTCGCTGCACGCGGCGCTCGGCCCGGACAGTGCGCGCGTGAAGCAGTTCATCGTGCAGCGGGCCGACGACACCGGCGAGCACGACGAGGTGCGCATCGCGCTCGCGCGGGTGTCGGAACTCGAATACCAGGCGATTTGCGACAAGTTGCGCACGCTGCGGGGTGTCACGCGTTTTGAAGAGGGGAACGGGCTGTCGGGCGACGAATAGGCTGAGTCGGTCGCGGGGCGTGCGACAATGGCCGGCCACCGATTCCGTTTGACTTCCGGTTCCGCGCTCGCGGGCCTCGCCATCCGATTTCCATGACCGAATCCGTTTCCACGCCTCGCTCCCGTTCCCGTTCCAATCGTTCGCCGGCCCGTTCCCGCCAGCGCTCGGCCGCTGCCGCGGGCAGTACGTCCGCGAGGACGACCGCGCGGCCCGGCAACACGCCGGCCGGCGATGCGCCGCGGGACGAACGGACGCTCGACCTGTTCGGCGATCCGGTGCTCGAGCCGGGCGAGCGTGTGCCGGTTGTGGCGCGCGACGAAGCGGGTGCGGAAGCCGGTATCGCGGACGATACGGCCGCCGGGCTGCAGGCCACGCTGGACGGGTTCAGCGCGCCGGAGGGCGTGACTGCGGCGGTGCATGCGCAAGCTGAAGGCGCGGTGAAGCCGGATGTCGCGATCGCGGCCGAGGGTGTTTCGGCGTCTGAAGGTGGGGATGCCGCAAACGCGGACGTCGTGCCTGCGGCTGATGGCGTTGCAATGAAGGCGGTCGATATGCCGGTCGCCGATGGCGTGGCAACGAAGGCCGCGGACGTGCGTGCGGCCGATGGCGCCATGGTGACGGCAACCGAGCTGCAAGCGGCCGAAGGCGCTGCGGCGAAGGCGGCCGAACTGCAAGCGGCTGATGGCGAAGCGGCGAAGCCGGTTGTCGACGCCGCGGCCGTCAAATCCCGCGAAGGGCGATCTTCCGGCGACGCGGTAAAGGAGCGCCGCGCGTCGTCGGGCGGCAAACGCCGGGCGGCTGCCGGTGCAAGCGAAGCAGCGGCGGTGCAATCCGTGCCGGTTGCGACGAGGATCGACACGGCGCCGCAAGCGGCGGAATCGAACCCTGCGGAATCGAACCCGGCACCGGTCGCCGCGTCGACAGTCGAGCCGCAGACGCCGGCACAGTCGGCCGAGCCGGCAATCGCAACGAATACCGCGAAGCCCCAGGACGCACCCCCGCAGGCCGACGCACCGCCGCCGCCCGTCACGCAGCCGGTGGCTTCCGCCGCGTCCTTCGTGACCAAGCCGTCGGCGGAACGCACGCAACCGGCCGCGCCGACATTCGATCCGGACACGCACCTGCGCCCGCTGACCGACCGGCTCGCCGCGCTGCAGGCCGACGTGGACGGTCTGACGCGCACGGCCGATCGCGAGATGCGCCGCGTCAACCGCCTGCTGCTGGCGCTGGCCGTCGTCGTGCTGGCGGGGCTCGTCGCGCTGATGCTGCAGACGCGGCAGATTGCGCATCTGAAGCAGGACGCGGCCACCAAGCAGCAACGGATCGATCGCCTCGCGGCCGATCTGTCGACGCAGCAGGCGACGCTGATGACGCTCGAGGAGCACCATGAAGCGCTCCTGTCGCAAGTCGACCGGCTTCAGCGCAATGCGAACCGCGACGCGGCCGTCGCCAAGCGCGCCCGCCGCACCCGCTGATCGTTTCGACCCTATCCTGGAAGCCTCACGGAGCAAGGATCGCCGCTCCGTACCGGCGATCGGCTGTCGCGCGCGTGCGGCAAACTGATGCGGCGTACTGGCAGAGTTCAGGGAAAACCCTTAGAATGGAAGCCATCTAAGGGAAAACCCTAGTCACATCTGTCAGGAGTCTCACATGAGCTTCATCCTCGCCCTGCTGCAAAAGATCGACGACCTGTTCGTGTCGCCGCACCTGCCGCTCGACGCCGAATACTCGTACGCTGCGCGTCGTGCCGAAGCCGAGCGCGTGCGCCGTGCGCATCTCGTACCGATCGTCCTGTATCGTCGCTGATTCGCTGATTCGCTGATTCGCTGATTCGCTGATTCGCTGATTCGCTGATTCGCTGATTCAGCGCGGCGTCCGCCGCACTTGCCCGCCCGCTTTTCGCCGCCGCATCGCGCGCCGGAGCGACCGTCCCGCTAAACTGGAAGTTCGATTCCGTTCACGGCGACCGGGCCATGCTGCAGATGCGGCCGATGACGGCCAGTGAATTCCATGCGTACCGCACGCGAGCCATCGACGGCTACGCGCGCGATCTCGTTTCATCCGGACAAAATGCTGTCGAAGACGCGGCCGATCGTGCGCGCGCCTGTTTCGACACGCTGCTGCCGGACGGCCTGCTGACCTCCGGCCAGACCCTCGTCCTGCTCATCGACGGCGCCAGCGGCGACACGGTGGGCGACCTCTGGTACGCGATCGTGCCCGAAGGGCCGAATCGCACGCTGTTCATCTACGACCTCGATATCGTCCCGTCCCGGCGCCGCCAGGGCTGGGCCACGCGCGCACTCGCTGCGCTCGACGCCGAGGCGCGCCGGTACGGCGTCACCGAGATCGGGTTGTCGGTGTTCAATCACAACACGGCGGCCCGCGCGCTGTACCGCGCATGCGGCTTCGCGCCGATCACGACCACCTTGATCAAGCCGGTTATCCCGGGCTGAATCCGCCGGCCGGCGCCGCGTCGTCACGTGCGGCCGATTCGACGCGCCGCAACCGGCCAACGCCGGCGATCCTTCTGATCGTTCCTTGTTTGCCGGACGCCAAACGCCAAACGCCGAACGACCCTTCGGCCGTCCGGCACGCATCAGCGCGCGCGGCCTTTCCATCTCCGCAACAGCAACGCGTTGGTCACGACGCTGACGCTGGAAAACGCCATCGCCGCGCCCGCGATCACCGGGTTCAGCCAGCCGAGCGCCGCGAGCGGCACACCGACCAGGTTGTAGACGAATGCCCAGAACAGGTTCTGCTGGATCTTCCGGTACGTGCGCCTGGAGATGTCGATCGCGTCGGCGACGAGCGCCGGATCGCCGCGCATCAGCGTGATGCCGGCCGTGTGCATCGCGACGTCCGTGCCGGTCGCCATCGCGATCCCGACATCGGCCGCGGCGAGCGCGGGCGCATCGTTGATCCCGTCGCCGACCATCGCGACGATCCCGCCGTGCGTGCGCTTCAGCTCGGCGACGACGCGCGCCTTGTCATCAGGCAATACCTGCGCATGCACCTCGCCGATGCCGAGCGCCGCCGCGACGGCCGCCGCACTGCCGTGGTTGTCGCCGGTCACGAGCACGCTCGCGACGCCGCGCGCCGACAGCGCCGCGATCGCGTCGCGGGCGCCGGGCTTCACGGTGTCGCCGAACGCGATCAGCGCGAGCAACGCGTGCGGCGCATCGGCGCGCATCAGCCACGAGATCGTGTTGCCCGCGCGTTCGAGCTCCGTCGCGCGGGCGTCGAGCGCGGGCGGCACCGCGATGCCGAGCTCGTCGCGCCAGCGCGTGCTGCCGAGCGCGAGCAACTGTCCGCCGACGCGCGCTTCCACGCCGCGTCCGGCCACCGCGCGCGCATCGGCCGCGATGGCCGACGGCGCGTTGTCGCCGCGCGCGGCAACATCCGCATCGTGCGCGGCGACCACGGCGCGCGCGAGCGGATGATCGCTTTGACGCTGCACCGCCGCCGCGAGCGCGAGCGCTTCGTCGCGCGGCACGCCGACGGCTTCGAATGCCGTCACGGACGGCTTGCCTTCGGTCAGCGTGCCGGTCTTGTCGAACGCGATGACGGTTGTGCGCTGCGCGAGTTCGAGCGCCTGCGCATCCTTGATCAGCACGCCGTGCCGGGCCGCGACGCCCGTGCCGGCCATGATCGCGGCGGGCGTCGCGAGGCCGAGCGCGCACGGGCACGCGATCACGAGCACCGCGACCGCGTTGAGGATCGCGGCTTCCATCCCGGCGCCGGCGATCAGCCAGCCGACCAGCGTCAGCACCGCGATGCCGAGGATCGCCGGCACGAACACCTCGCTCACGCGATCGACGAGCCGCTGGATCGGCGCCTTCTCGGCTTGCGCGGATTCGACGAGGCGGATGATGCGTGCAAGCGTCGTCTCCGCGCCGATCGCGGTGGTTTCGACGACGAGCGCGCCTTCGCCGTTGATCGAGCCGGCCGTGACGGGGTCGCCGTCGTCCTTCGGCACGGGCAGGCTTTCGCCGGTGATCAGCGATTCGTCGATGTGCGAGCGGCCCGACACGATCCGGCCGTCGACGGGCACGCGCTCGCCGGGGCGGATGCTGACCCGGGTGCCGACGCGCACCTGCGACAGCGACACGTCGCGTTCGACGCCGTGCTCGACGACGCGCGCACGATCGGGACGCAGCGCGTTCAGCGCGCGGATCGCGTCGGTGGTCTGGCGCTTCGCACGCGATTCGAGCCATTTGCCGAAGCGCACGAGTGTGACGATGACGGCCGACGCCTCGAAATACAGGTGGCCGGGGTGCGCGGGATCGCGCAGCAGCATCCACAGGCTCAACCCGTACGCGGCCGACGTGCCGAGCGCGACGAGCAGGTCCATGTTGCCGGCGCGGGCCTTCACCGCATGCCAGGCCGCGCGGTAGAAGCGCGCGCCGAAGCCGAACTGCACGACCGACGCGAGCACGAGCTGGAGCCAGCCGGGCAGCATCAGGTCGATGCCGAACGGCGCGACGAGCATCGGCGCGACAAGCGGCGCGCTCAGCACGGCGGACCAGATCACGAGGTTGCGTTCGCGCACCGCTTCGCGGCGCTTGCGCGCATCGGGGTCCTGTGCGGGGCTGGCCGGTTCGCCGGCGCCGGCCGTTGCACCGGCCGATGACGCGGCGGTGAGCGACGCGCGGTAGCCGGCCGTCGTGACCGCCGCGATCAGCGTGGCGACGTCGAGGGCGCCGGCGCCGTGCACCGACGCGCGCTCGGTCGCGAGATTGACCGAGGCGCGCGCGACGCCCGGCACGGCGGCGAGCGCTTTTTCGACGCGGCCGGCGCAGGACGCGCAGGTCATGCCGCCGATGTCGAGTTCGAGATCGGCGGAGGCGGCCGGCGGGGTGGCGGCGCTGGCGACCGGCGTCGCGCCATAGCCTGCCTGCTTCACCGCTTCGGCGAGCCGTGCGGCGGAAACGCCGGCCGCGGCATCGACGGTGGCGCGTTCGGTCGCGAGGTTGACCGATGCGCGCGCGACACCCGGCACGTTCGCGAGCGCCTTCTCGACGCGCGATACGCACGACGCGCAGGTCATTCCGTCGATGTCGAGTTCGATGCTCGCGGGCGCGGCAGGCAACGCGGTGACGGCGGTCGGGACGGCGGTGTCCGACGCCGTCGGCGTAGCGCCATAGCCTGCCTGCTTCACGGCATCCGCCAATTGCGCTGCGGAAACGCCTGCCGAGGCGTCGACGGTGGCGCGTTCGGTCGCGAGGTTGACCGATGCGCGCATGACGCCCGGCACCTTCGCGAGCGCCTTCTCGACGCGCGACACGCAGGACGCACAGGTCATCCCGTCGATATCGAGTTCGATCGTGGCGGCGGCCGGTACAGGCGGCGTTGCGTCACGTAACGCGTGAGCCGCGTGCGTCGTCGCGACGGTTGCGACCGCCGCTTCGCGCACGGCCGCACGGTAGCCGGCCTCGCCGACCGCGTCGACGAGCTGGCCGGGCTCGACCGTTTCCTGCGCGGTCACCGTCGCCGCGTGGCCGTCGAGATCGACCGTCGCGTCGACGACGCCCGGCACGGCGGCCAGCGCGCGTTGCACGCGGCCCGTGCAGCCGCCGCAATGCATGCCGTCGACGCTCAGCTCGATCGTTTGCAGCGCTGCGGAGGCAAGTGGTTCAGTCATGTCGGATTCCCCAAAAGCGCGGTTCATGCCGCGAATGGTTCCAGTATCAACATTCCCATGATGGTAAGGTCAAGCGGTCGCGACGATTCGATGCTGTCGGTGCACACAGGTTGTCACAACGCGGAAAAAACGATCGCCCGGCATCCAGGCGGACAGCCGGGCGATCATCGTGCCGTTGTGCTCGGCTATGCGGTCAGGCGCAGAGCTTGGCGCTCGCGAGACGATTCAGGCTGACGCCTTGTTCGGCGGCCTGGATCACCAGCGCGCGGTGGGCTTGCGGCGGGATGCGAACCTTGAATTCGCCGCTGTAAGTTCGGTCGGCGATTGGCTCGGGCACCTTTTCGCCGTTCGCGGCCAGGTCGCGCACGACATCGGCGACGAGCCGGCGAATGCCGGCCAGCGCGCCTTCCGGCGTTTCGTCGAGCCACGAAAGAGAAGGGAACTCCGCGCACAGGCCGACGTGCTCCCCGTCCTCCGGGGACCACGTTACGCGGTACGTAAAGTGGTCTTGGGTCATGATTTCTGTTCCTTCAGTCGGTCGATCGCTTCGAGTACCTGCCGCACCTGATACGCCTTGGCTTTCCCGCGATCGTTCTGGATGTTCACTCGAGGGTCACCTTGCCACGGTGTCTTGAAAATCGCATGGCTTGAACCGGATTGGCGGGCCTGCCCGAAGTGTGCCTCGCAGATCTTGAACAGATCGTTGAAGCGCACATTCGCGGGCTCGCGCCTCATTTGCTCGAGGATCTTCCATTCGCTTGCCATAACGAATGGTGTCAATAATGACACCATCTGTCAATCCGGGTCATGAACGGCCCCATCTCGGACTCATTCCGGTGCCGGCCGGCGTCGTTTCGTTTTTATGGCAAATCGCGCGAAATATTTCAGATTTATTGACAATACGACTGCCCCTTTACCCGCTATTCGGCATATTGGGGGATGCCCTTAGGCGCTATGATACCGGCCTGACATCAGCGCCCACCGTAGCGAAACGTAACGAAACGGCTATCCGGGCAGGCTGGGGTGCCTTGCTTTCGCCGTTCGCGAGACGAACAAGGCGTTGATTGAAAAGAACGATATTCGGCCAGAATCGATGATTGAAAACCAACGAGAATCCATTTCTCTGCGACGCGCATGCGCGTCGCTGGCCATTGCGGCGTTGCTTGGCGGGTGCGCGTCGCAACCGGACGCGATCCAGCGGAAAACCGGCTGGATGCGCGCGGAAGTCGCCGACTCCTATGTCTATGCGTATCCGCTCGTGCTGATGGACGTCGCGAAGGAAGCGGCGACGGGCGGCGACGGCGCGCAACCGGGGCAGGCGCCGCTCAACACGCTGCGCCACGCGCAGGCGCTGCCGCCCGTCGGCGCGGTCAATCCGCCGCTGCCGGGCGTCGACACGCTCGACTCGAGCGGCTGGCTCGACGTCGCCGCCGAACCCGTGATCGTCACGCTGCCTGACACGCGCGGCCGCTACTGGGACGCGCGCGCCCTCGACATGTGGACGAACGTGCTGTGGTCGTCGTCGAGCGTGGCGGCACGCGGTGCACGCGGCAGCGCGCGATCGCAAACGATTGCCTTCGCCGCGAAGGACTGGCAGGGAACGCTGCCGAAGGGCGCGCTGCGCGTCGACGTGCCGTCCGGCAATGCATGGCTCGAAGTGCGGCTGCAGACGAGCGGCGGGCGCGACCTCACGAACGTGAAGAAACTGCAGCGCGCGATCCGCGTGGTGCCGCTGTCTGTCTACACCGGCGCGGCGCGCGGCGCGTCGGTCGCGGTCCATGCGGGCAGCGCGGCGGCCGAAGCCGCGAGCGGCGGCACGCCGGCCGAGCAGGTGGCCGCGCTCGACCCGAAAGCGTTCTTCGCGCGCTTCGCGCGGGCGCTGCAGGACAACCCGGCGCCGGCCGACGACGCACACGCGCAGGAATTGCTTGGCGACATCGGCGTGACGGCCGGCTACCCGGTGCAGTGGACGGGCGACCGCCTCGCGGCCGCAACGGCCGGCGTCGCGGAGGCGCGCGCGCGGCTCGCGGCGGCGCCGTCGAACCTGCTGAACGTGAACGGCTGGAGCTGGATCGGCGACACGGCGGGCAAGTACGGCCAGGACTATGCGCTGCGCGCCTACGCGGCCTACACGCAGTTCGGCACCGCGACGCGCGACGACGAGACGCTCGCGGTGGTCCGCGTCGACAGCGACGGCCATTCGCTGAACGGCGCGAACCGCTACGTGTTGCATTTCGCGCCGGGCGCGCTGCCGCCGGCCCGCGCGTTCTGGACGCTCACGCCGTACACGACGGACGGCGCGCTGCCCGACGTCGGGTCGGCGCGCCGCTCGCTCGGCGATCGCGACCGGCTGCGCCGCAACCACGACGGCTCGATCGACATCGTCGTATCGGCGTCGCCGGGCGGCACGCATGCGGCCAACTGGCTGCCGGCGCCGCGCACCGATTTCGCGCTTGCGCTGCGCCTGTACGCGCCGAAGCCGCAGGCGAGCGACGGATCGTGGATGCCGCCCGTCGTCGTCCGGAAATGAACGGATAACCGCCGTCGATGTCCGACTCGCGGGCGCGGCGGCGGCGCCCGACCGCCGTACCGTCACCCACCTGAGCCTATACTTTCGGGATAGCGTGCGCGGCCGCCCGGTTGTCCGGTGCGGCCCCGGCATCCGTTCCCGAGGCATTCAAGCATGGCAAGCGCAGACAAAGAACCCGTACCCTCGACCCCCTTCCAAGCCCTCGGCGGCGTTGCCCGCTCGCGCCGGACCCGGCGCATCGGCATCGGCCTGCTGATTTTCGTCGTTTTATTCGGACTGCTCGGGTTCTTCGCGGCGCCGCCGCTGATCCGCCATGTCGCCGAACAGCAGTTGACCAAGCAGCTCGACCGGCCCGCCACGATCCAGCGCATCGCGCTGAACCCGTACACGCTGAACCTCGAAGCCGACGGCATCCATCTCGGCGACAAAGGCGGGCAGGGCGACTTCATCGACATCGCGAAGCTCATCGTGCGGCCGTCGTGGTCGTCGCTGTTCCGCGGCGCGCCGATCGTCAATGAAATCCGCCTCGATTCGCCGCGCTTTCACATCGTCCGCTACGACGCGCAGCGCTTCAACTTCACCGACCTGATCGAGAAGTTCTCCACGCCGTCCAAGCCCGAAAGCAAGCCGACGCAGTTCTCGGTGTCGAACATCCAGGTCAACAACGGCCGGATCGATTTCGACGACCGCCTGCTGAACGAAAAGCACGTCGTCGACAACTGGACGCTCGGCATTCCGTACATCGCGACGCTGGCATCGAAGACCGACATCTTCGTCGAGCCGAAGCTGCGCGCGCGCTTCGACGGCAGCCCGATCGCGATCGACGGCAAGACCAAGCCGTTCGCGCAATCGCGCGAATCGGAGATCGCGCTGAAGTTCGACCGCCTCGACGTGCCGAAGCTGATCTCGTACGTGCCGGCGAAGCTGCCGGTGGCGGTGACGAGCGGCCTGTTGAGCAGCAACCTCGCGGTCAATTTCGTGATGAGCGGCGAGACGCCCGCGCTGCGCGTGTCCGGCACTGTCGACCTGGACGACGCGAAGGTGACGGACCACGCGTCCGCGCCGCTGTTCGCCGCGCGCGGCGTGCACGTCGCGGCGGCCAGCCTCGAGCCGCTGCGCAACGCGATGCACTTCGACGAGATCCGGATCGACCAACCGGTGGTCGACCTGGCGCGCGACAAGCAGGGCGTGCTGAACGTCGAGAAGCTCGTCGCGCAGCCGGCCGCCGCACCGAAGGCCGCCGCGGGCAAGCCGGCGGCGTCGGGCGCCGCCGCTTCCGGTGCCGCCGTAGCCGCAGCCAGCGGCGCGAAGGCCGAAGACACCGCCGCCGCCGCGAAGGAAGCGCCGCCGCTCGACCTGACGATCCGTCATTTCGCGATCGACGGCGGCACGGTCAACATCGACGATCGCGTGCCGGCGACGCCGACCGCGATGTCGCTCACGAAGCTCGCCGCGACGCTCGATGCCTTCTCGCTGCAGGGCAAGACGCCCGCGAAATACACGCTGTCGACGTCGCTGTCGCGCGGCGGCGACGTGACGGCCGAAGGCGCGCTCAATCTCGCGGCGAAGCAGGCCGACACGAAGCTGACGGTCGCCGCGCTCGCGCTGCCGGCGTTGCAGCCGTACCTCGGCGAGGCGACGCGCGCGCGCGTGCTCGACGGCACGCTCGGCGCGACCGTCAACGCGAAGGCCGACTGGGGCAAGACGCCGCTCGCCGCGCAGGTCGCCGACAGCACGGTCAGCCTGAAGTCGCTGAAGATCGCGACGCCCGACACGAAAGCGCCCGCGATCGTGCTGCCCGACGCGAGCGCGAAGATCGCGAAGGTCGACGTCGCCGCGCGCACCGCGGAGATCGCGAGCGTCGACGCGAGCGGGCTCGCGCTCGACGTGACGCGCCTGAAGGACGGCAAGATCGACCTCGCGGCGCTGGCCGAACCCGCGCAGGCGGCGGTGCCGAAGCGCACGGTCGCGCGCAAGGCCGAGGCCGCCGCGCCGTCGTGGCACTACCGGATCGACGCGCTGAACGTGAAGGATTCGTCCGCGAACTTCACCGACCTGTCGACGCCGCGCCCGGTGAAGCTGGCGATCAAGCCGCTGGAGCTGTCGGTGCAGAAGTTGAGCGACGACATGACGAAGCCGCTGCCCGTGCAGCTGAAGGCGACGCTGAACCGCAAGGGCTCGCTGAACGTGACGGGCGACGTGACCGCGCAGCCGCTGAAGCTCGGCCTGAAGATCAACGGCAACCGCCTCGACGCGGCCGCGTTCGAGCCGTACTTCGGCAGCGCGCTGAACGTGACCATCGCGAGCGCGCTGCTCAACGCGCAGGGCAACCTGACGTTCGCGCAGGTGAAGGACACGCCGCGCGCGACCTATCGCGGCGACGTCGCGCTGGTCGACGTGCGGATGCTCGACAAGGCGACCTCCGACCCGTTCGCGGGCTGGCGCTCGCTCGCGCTGTCGAACCTGAAGGCGAACTACGACGAGAAGGGCACCGACGTCGACGCCACGCGCGTGACGTTCTCGAACTTCTATGGCCGCGTGCTGCTCGATGCGCAGGGGCGATTGAACCTGAAGGATGTGGTCGCGAAGGAATCGGGCCCCGCGCAGTCGCTCACGCGTGACGCAAGCAAGGGCGAACCGGTGCCGCTGTCGCCGGGCATGACGCCGCCGGCCGCCGCGCAGCAGGCGTCCGCGCCGGCCGCTGCGTCGGCGACGGTGGTCGTGAAGGCCGCCCAGCCGCCGCAGAACCCGGTGCGGATGCATTTCGGCGAGTTGCTGCTGCAGAACGGCCGCGTGACCTACACCGACAACTTCATCAAGCCGAACTACACGGCGAACCTCATCGCGATCAAGGGCACGGTCGGCGCGTTTGGCACGGATTCGACGACGTCCGCGCCGGTCGACGTCGCCGCGAACCTCGCGGGCAACGGGCCGATCTCGATCAAGGGCTCGGTGAACCCGCTGATCGAGAAGCCGGCGCTCGACCTGACGGCGACCGCGCACGACATCGAGCTGACCAACCTGACGCCGTATTCGGCGAAGTACGCCGGCTATCCGATCACGAAGGGCAAGCTCAACGTCGACCTGCATTACCAGCTCGCGAACGACCAGCTGCAGGCGAACAACCATATTTTCATCGACCAGCTCACGTTCGGCGACCACGTCGACAACGACACGGCGACCAAGCTGCCGGTGAAGCTCGCGATCTCGCTGCTGAAGAACACGCGCGGCCAGATCGATGTGAACCTGCCGGTATCGGGCTCGCTGTCGAATCCGGAGTTCAGCATCGGCGGGCTGATCTGGCACGCGGTGCTGAACCTGATCGCGAAGGCGGTCACGTCGCCGTTCACGCTGCTCGCGAACGCGTTCGGCGGCGGCGGCGAGGATCTCGGCTATGTGGAGTTCGCACCGGGCTCGTACCAGCTCGACGACGCGCAGCAGAAGAAGCTCGACACCGTCGTGAAGATGCTGACCGAGAAGCCGTCGATCCGCCTCGACCTGATCGGCCGCGTCGACCCGGCGAAGGACACGTCGGGGCTCGGCGACGCGTACGTCGAGCGGCTGGTGCGCCAGCAGAAGCTGAAGGACGTGGTCGGCCAGGGCGAGAGCATCGACCCGATGTCGGTGAAGGTCGACAAGGCCGAATACTCGAAGTACCTGACGCGCGCCTACAAGGCCGCCGACTTCAAGAAGCCGCGCAACCTGGTCGGCCTGCAGAAGACGCTGCCCGATGCGGACATGAAGCAGGCGCTTGCCGATCACGCGCCGGCCGACGACAACGCGCTGCGCGCGCTCGCTCAGCAGCGCGCGCAGGCCGTGCGCCAGTACCTCGACGGGAAGATCGATTCGAGCCGCGTGTTCGTCGTCGCGCCGAAGCTCGATGCGAAGGGCATCGAGGACAAGGGCGCGACGACCCGCGTCGACTTCGGGCTGCAGTAAGCGGCCGCTTCATCCGCTGCCGCCGCGCCCGCATGAGCCGGGCGCGGCGGCTTTTTTTCAGCGCGCGGCGATCGCCGGTTCGCGCTTTTCCAGTTCCTTCCTCGCGGCCAGCGGCAGACGCGCGTCGTCCCACTGCGTCAGCCATTCGACTTCCTTCGCGGTGAACACCTGTCCGTGGTTGCGCAACGCGTACTGCAGCGCGTCGACGACGTGGTGGCGAATGATTTCGGGGGTGCGTGCATCGTCCAGCACGAACCGGAGAGCTTCCAGGGTCGACATACTCGTGCTCCGGGTCAGGGAAAACCCTTTATCACACGCCAATAGTCGTACGCCAAGCACAAAAAAAATCATGCGGCGAGCGTTGGCGCGTCTCGTTTGCTCCGCGCCGGCGCGCATCACATTGCGACCGTTTCGTGTCACTTGCGATTGGTTACGTTTGACAGACAATAGAAAGCCCCGCTTCATCGGACCGCCCCACGATCCGGCGATATTTTGCGCGCCTGATGGCAAGTCACGCAGTTCAACATCAATCGGTGAGGTGGGGTGATGATTTCGTTTTTCGGTAAGCAGCGGAAAATGGCGGCGATGGTGGCGGGCGCGCTGGCGCTCGCAAGCGCCGGCGCGTACGCAGCGCAACAGGACGGCAACAGTCAGGGCGAGGACCACGGCCGCGCGAACCGCGTCGTGAAGCACGTGCTGCTGCTCAGCATCGACGGCCTGCACGAGCAGGATCTCGCGCGCTGCATCGGCGCGAACACGTGCCCGAACATCGCGGTGCTCGCAAAGAGCGGCGTGACGTACACGAATGCGTACACGCCCGGCCTGTCGGATTCGTTCCCGGGCCTCGCGGCACTCGTGACGGGCGGCTCGCCGAAGACGGCCGGCCTGTTCTATGACGTGTCGTACGACCGCAACCTGTACGCGCCGGGCGACACGACGTGTTCGGGCAAGCAGGGCTGGAACGTCGTGTTCGACGAAACGACCGGCATCGATGCGTTCAACGGCGGCAAGCTCGTGCACCTCGACGGCGGCGGCGCGTTCAACCCGCAGGCGATCCCGCATGCGAAGGTCAACGGCCAGTGCGTGGCGGTCTATCCGCACAACTACGTGAAGACCAACACGGTGTTCGAAGCCGTGAAGGCCGGCGTGCCGAATGCGCACACCGCGTGGGCCGACAAGCATGCGTGGGGCTACGACTGGCTGAACGGCCCGTCGGGCACCGGCGTCGACGACCTGATGCGCACCGAGATCAACTCGATCGACCCGGCGACGAACACCGACTACACGGACGTCTATTCGCACACCGCGCGCTTCGACAACCTGCACGTGCAGGCGCTGATCAACCAGATCAACGGCCGCGATTCGACGGGCACGAAGAGCGCGCCGGTGCCGACGCTGTTCGGCGGCAACTTCCAGACGCTGAGCGTCGCGCAGAAGTCGCCGGTCGCGAAGGGTGGCGGCTATCTCGATGCCGACTTCACGCCGAACGGCCAGGTCGCGAACGCGATCACGTATGTCGACAACTCGATCGGTCATATCGTCGCCGCACTGAAGCAGGCCAACCTGTATTCGTCGACGGCCGTGATCGTCACGGCGAAGCATGGTCAATCGCCGACCGATCACACGAAGCTCGTGAAGAACGGCGACACGCTGTCGAAGCTGCTCGAAGCGAACAACTACTTCGACCCGAACGGCAACTTCGGCCAGAACAATACGACGACGGGCAACCTGAATGACGGTTCGGGCCTGGTCGGCACGGGCTTCGTGCAGACCGACGACGTCGGCCTGATCTGGCTGCGCGACCGCAGCCAGCGCACGGCCGTCGTGCAGACGCTGAAGGCGAACCTGGGCTGCAACGCGCCGGGGATCTGCGCGGACGGCTCGCAGGCCTACATCCTGTACGGCGCGGCGCTGGCCGAGCGCTTCGGCGATCCGGCCAACGGCCGCACGCCGGACATCGTCGTCCAGCCGAATCCGGGCGTGATCTACACGTCGAGCACGAAGAAGGACGAGGAGCACGGCGGCAACGCGCCGGACGACAGCCACCTCGGGCTGCTCGTGTCGTATCCGGGCCTGCATCGCGCACGCACGGTGGCCGACCAGGTGGGCACGAAGCAGGTCGCGCCGACGATCCTCGGGCTGCTCGGCGCCGACCCGCGCCTGCTGCATGCGGTGGTCGCCGAGAATACGGGCGTGCTGCCGGGGCTGGGTATCGGGCGCTGACGACGCATGCCGGACGCCGCCGACGGGCGGCATCCGGCACGGGACGCGCGGTGCCGCGCGTCCCGCTGCATGACGATGCCGGACCGGCTCATGCGGTCGCGCATTCGTCCAGCATCCATGCCCTGAAGTGCCGCAACGCTTCGCTCGTTTCGAGGCGCTCCGGCGCGTAGCACAGGTAGTGCCCCTGCGCGTCGACCTCGACGCTCGCGTCGAACGGCTCGACGAGCGTGCCGGCCGCGAGATTGTCGAGGATCAGGAAGCGCGGCACGAGCGCGAGCCCGAGCCCTGCCTGCGCGGCCTGGATCAGCACCGAATACTGTTCGAAGCGCGGCCCGGCGAGCGCGTTCATCTGCGTGGCGCGATGGCGTTCCGCCCAGGCGGACCACGCGATTTCCGCCTGCTCGTGCACGAGGCGCGGCGCCGTCGCGGCGTCGGCCGGCGTGCGCAACGCGTGCCGCTGCGCGAATTCGCGCGTACAGACCGGCACGAAGGTCCGCCCGTCCAGGTAATCGCTTCGAACCCCTTCCCATGCGCCGTCGCCATAGCGGATCGCCGCGTCGAGCCCGAACGGAAAGATGTCGCCGTGCGCGAGATGGCGGCGAAAGCTCAACGTGACGCTCGGTGCGACGGCCAGAAAGCGCGTGAGCCGCGGCACGAGCCACTTGGTCGTAAACGTCGGCACGCTGGCGATCGTCAGCAGGTCGCCGTTCTCGCGTGCGCTCAGCAGCTCGATCGACGCGTTGCCGATCTCGCGCAGCGGGCCGACGACGCGTGCGTGGTACACCTGCCCGGCGCGCGTGAGCACGAGGCTGCGCCCCTCGCGCACGAACAGCTTCACGCCGAACAGCGCCTCGAGATTCGCGATCTGACGGCTGACGGCGCTGGGCGTCAGGCCCAGTTCGCGGGCCGCGTGGGAGAAGTTCAGGTACTTCGCGGAACTCGCGAATGCGTGCAGTTCCGCGACGTTCGGATACAGGTGCTTCATCGCCAGCTATTCCTTTCGCGCACAGATCGATGCGGGCTTTGTACGTTTTTTTCATGACGATGCCATGTCGAAATCACACACTTCGCCTGTCCCGATCAAGCGCGCCAGCCCAGTCCGGCGGGCGCTGCGCGGCGTCTTTCCTCATCGGCAGCGAGCGTATCCATGCATCCGTCAACCGCCCCGGCACTGGCCGATGGTATTCCGATTCGTCGTAACAAATCCGTGCGCCCGAGCGCCTGGCGCTTCGTGTTGCAGGCGCTCGTCGCGGTGTTCGGGGTCTACCTTCTGCTGCCGATCGCGTTGCTGCTGATCGGTTCGGTGGGCCAGTCGTGGACGAACACGCTGCTGCCGACCGGTTTCACCTGGCACTGGTTCGCCGATCTGGCCGCGAACGGGAGCTTTACCCGTGCATTCGGCGTGAGCCTGATGGTGGCGCTGGCGTGCTGCGTGCTCAATGCCGTGGTCGGCCTGCCGCTCGCGTATTCGCTGCATCACCGCGCGCAGGCCGGGCGCGGCATCGCGACCCGCATCGTGATGCTGATGCCGGTCGGCGTGCCGGCGCTGACGCTCGGCTTCGGTTACATCGCGATCTTCAGCGGCGACACGCTGCCCTGGCTCGGCACGCTGCCGCTGATGATCGCGGCCCACGCGGTGCTGACGCTGCCGTATCTGCTGCAAACCCTGCTCAGCGATCTGCGCCATCTCGGCCTCGAGCGCCTCGAAGCGTGCGCGGCGACGCTCGGCGCGACGCCGCGGCGCCAGTTCTTCACGATCGTGCTGCCGAACCTGCGGCACAGCCTGTTTTCCGGGCTCGTGATGGTGGCCGCGCTGTCGATCGGCGAATTCCAGATCTCGAACCTGATCGCGGGCTTCCGCTATCGCAACTACCCGATCGTGCTGCTACAGGCGTTCTATGGCGCGTCGGGGATGGCGTGCGCGGCCACCGTCGTGCTGCTCGTCCTCGCCGTGCTGGCGACGCTCGTGTCCGTCAGCTCCGTGCAACGTCTGAAGTGAGTCCGTCATGAGTCTCGATTTCGAACACGTCAGTTTTCAGTATCCCGGCGCGCGTCACGGCGTCGACGATGTCACGCTGTCCGCCGCGCAAGGCGAGCTGCTCGCCGTGATGGGGCGCAGTGGTTCCGGCAAATCCACGCTGCTGCGGCTCGCCGCCGGCCTGCTCGACGGCTATCGCGGCCGCATCGCGATCGGCGGCGACGACGTGGCGGGCGTGCCCGTGTGGCGGCGCGAGGTGGGCATGGTGTTCCAGCACTACGCGCTGTTTCCGAACCTGTCGGTCGTCGACAACGTCGCGTACGGCCTGCGGATGCGCGGCGTCACGACCGAAGCCCGGCGCCGGCGCGCGCTGGAGATGCTCGACCGGGTCGGCCTGTCGGCGCATGCGGATCGCGGCATCACGATGCTGTCGGGCGGGCAGCAGCAGCGCGTCGCGCTCGCCCGGGCGCTCGTGATCGAACCGAAGCTGCTGCTGCTCGACGAACCGCTGGCGGCGCTCGACGCCGGCATCCGCCATCAGTTGCGCGATGAAATCCGCACGCTGCAGCGTGCGTGCGGCGCGACGACGCTGCTCGTCACGCACGACCAGGACGAGGCGCTGAGCATGGCCGATCGCGTCGCGATCGTCGACGGCGGCCGCGTGCTGCAGGCGGGCACGCCGCGCAGCCTGTACGAGCGCCCGGCCTCCGCGCAGGTCGCGCGTTTCGTCGGGCATTCGACGCTGTTGCGCGGCCGCGTGCTCGCGCACGGCACGGTCGACGTGCGCTTCGCGATGCTCCGGGCGGAGACGGGCGAGCATCGGCCGGGTGCCGAAATCGACGTACTGGTGCGGCCCGAACTCGTGCAGGCCGATCCGCCGGCCGACAGCGTGAACCGCATCGACGGACGTCCCGGCCAAGTGCGCTATTTCGGCGCGACGCAACGCTACGACTTCATTCCCGCCGGCTCGACCGACACGCTGTTGTGCGAAGGGCGCGAGCCCGCCGTGCAAAGCATCGCCATCGAGCCCCACCATCTGCTCGTGCTGCCGGCGGCGCCGGGCGCGCGATGACCCATTTCATTCAACGGAGATTCACGATGTTTGCTGGCCATCCTCTTGTGAAAGCCTTGAGCGTCCGCGTGCTGGCGCTCTGCGCGCTCGCGACGCTCGCTTGTGCGTCGGCCCACGCCGCGCCGCTGTACCCCGGAGAAGACGCGCTGTACGCGAAGGCCGCCGACGAAGGGCTCGTCGTGTCGTTCGACACGGGCCCCGAATGGGCGAACTGGAAGGCGCTGTTCGCCGAATTCCGCAAGCGCTATCCGAAGGTCGAGATCACGTACAACGACATCGGCTCGGCGGCCACCGTCGTCGCGCTCGACAAGTCGCGCCGCCGTCCGCAGGCCGATACCGCGTACTACTTCGCCGCGTCGGCGCTCGACGCCGAGGGCAAGGATGTCGTCGCGCCGTTCAAGCCGGTCAACTTCGACAAGCTGCCGAACGTCTTCCGCGCGGCCGACGGCCGCTGGTTCGCGGTGCATTCGCTGAACATCGCGTTCCTCGTCAACAAGAAGCTCGTCAAGAACGCGCCGCAGCGGTGGTCGGACCTGCTGAAACCCGAGTATCGCAACGCGGTGGTCTATCTCGACCCGCGTTCGACGGGGCAGGGTCAGGTCGCGGTGTTCGCGGCCGCGTATGCGAATGGCGGCAACGTCGAGAACCCGAAACCCGGCGCGGAATTCTTCGGCAAGCTGAAGAACGCGGGCAACGTGCTGCGCGTCGAGGGCACGACGCCGTACGCGAAGTTCGTGAAGGGCGAGATCCCGATCCTGATCGGCTACGAGAACGACGGTCTCAAGGCGAAGTATGTGGATGGCATGGGCGACGCGGCCGACGTCGTGATTCCGCAGGACGGCAGCGTGTCGGCGCCGTATGCGATGAGCCTCGTGAAGAACGGCCCGAATCCGTCCGCCGCGCAACTCTGGCTCAACCTGGTGATGAGCGACGTCGGGCAGGCGTTGTTCGCGCAAGGCTACGTGCGTCCGGCGGTACCCGGTACGCCGGTTGCGCCGGAGGTCGCGGCGAAGCTGCCGAATGCGCCGCAGGTGCGCCCGCTCGACGTCGTGAAGGCGGCGGCGCGCAAGGCCGAGGTCGACCAGCTCTGGTCGCAGGCGACGCTCGGCAAATAAGGAGCGGACGATGCACGCCTCGTCAATCGAACACGGCGCGATGCGCCGCTTCGGTGCGGTGCCCGCGGCCGCGCTGCTCGCGGTGTTCTTCGCGCTGCCGCTCGCCGCGCTCGTCGCCGCGGCATTCACGGACAGCGGCCGCGCGTTCGCCGCGGTGTTCGGCGATCCGCTCGTCGGCGACGCGATCGTGCGCTCGCTGGCGCTCGCCGTGTTCGCCGGCACGCTGTCGGTCGGCGTCGGCGTGCCGGTTGCCTTCGCGCTGGCCGGGCAGTCGCCGGCCCGCCGCCGCTGGTCGCTCGTGCTGCTCGGCGTGCCGCTCGCGTTTTCCGGGCTGGTGATCGCGTACGGCTTCATCCTCGCATTCGGCCGCGCCGGCTTCGTCACCACGCTGGCGGCATCGCTGGGCGCGGATCCGAACGTGCTCGGCGGCGCGATCTACACGATGCCGGGGCTGGCGGTCGCGTATGCGTATTACCTGATTCCGCGGGTCGCGCTGATGATCTATCCGGCGTTCGCGAATCTCGACCGGCGGCCGCTCGAGGCGGCGCTGACGCTCGGCGCGCGGCCGTGGCGCGCGTGGCTCGACGTCGCATGGCGCGAACTGTGGCCGTCGATCGCATCCGCGTGGTGCCTCGTCACGGCGATCGCGCTCGGTACCTACGGCACGGCGCTCGCGCTGGCCGGCACGCAGATCAACATCCTGCCGCTGCTGATGTACCTGAAGCTGTCGGACGGGCAAACCGATTTCTCGCAGGCGGCCGTGCTGTCGATCGTGCTGACGGCAATCTGCACCTGTGTTCTTGCGTTGGGGGAAGGCCTTGTTCGGCAACGACGTCATTGAATGGTCGGAAGCGGCGCGCGACGCGCTCGCGCAATTGGCGGAGCGGCAACGCGGCGGGCAGCGGCATCGGATGCCGGTCGGCGTGATCGGGCCGCGCGAAGCGACGGATGAACAGATGCGGGTTGCCGAACGGATCGCGCATGCACTGGCGGCGACGGGCATCGCGCTCGTCGGCGGCGGCAAGCAGGGCGTGATGGAAGCCGCCGCACGCGGCGCGCATGCGGCGGGCGGGTGCGCGATCGGGCTGCTGCCCGAGGACGATGCGCAGCACGCGAATCCGTATCTGACCGTCGCCCTGCCGACCGGGCTCGGCATCACGCGCAATGCACTGATCGCGCGCGCGTCGCTTTGCCTGATAGCAGTAGGCGGCGGCCTCGGCACGCTGTCCGAGATCGCGCTCGGGCTGCAATGGGGCAAACCGGTGTTCACGATTTGCGACGCACCGCAGGTGGCGGGCGTCGAGTGCTTCGACGAAGCGGATCCGCTCGTCGCGCGTGTCGCGCGGTGGCTTTCCGATTCGGCGTAGGTCAGCGTCTCGGTTTGGAGATGTGCAGTATCGCTAGATGTCATTCATATAAATAGGAATCCTACCAATGAAGAAGTTAACCATGATCGTGTGCGCGGCGGGGTGCGTGTCCGCGACCGCCCATGCGCAAGGCACCGTCACGCTATACGGGATCGTCGATGCGGGGCTGGGCTACACGAGCAACCAGCGTGTCGCGACGAACAAGGGCGCGCTCGGCACGCCGGTCGCCTATCGCGGCGCGTCGAGCTACAGCTTCGCGAGCGGCACGTGGTCCGGCAGCCGCTGGGGCCTGAAGGGCAAGGAAGACCTCGGCGACGGGCTCGCCGCGATCTTCCAGCTCGAGAACGGCTTCAACATCGGCAACGGGCAGCTCGGCCAGGGCGGCCGGATGTTCGGCCGGCAGGCGTGGATGGGCCTGTCGAGCACGCGCTTCGGCACGCTGACGATGGGCCGGCAGTACGATCCGATCGTCGACTTCGTCGGCACGATCGGGCCCGGCTCGTTCCTGACCGGCATGGGGGCGCATCCGGGTGACCTCGACAACATCGACAACCAGGCGCGCGAGAACAACTCGGTCAAGTACGTGAGCCCGAAATTCGGCGGATTCACGTTCGGCGCGCTGTACGGCTTCGGCAACCAGGCGGGCAGCGCGAAGAACCAGAACACGTGGAGCGTCGGCGGCCAGTACGTGAACGGCCCGTTCGCGCTCGGCGCGGCCTATCTGTATGCGACCAACGCATTCGGCGCGAACGCGGGCGCATGGACGGGTTCGTATGACGGCACGTTCGCGTCGTCGATCAACGAAGGCTTTGCCTCGTCGAAGAGCATGCAGATCGTCGCGGCGGCGTCGACCTACCAGATCGGCGCGGTCACGCTCGGCCTGTCGTACAGCAATACGCAGTACCGCGCGGGCGCGTTCTCGACGTTCCGCGGCACGGCGAACTACAACTCGGCGGGCGGCACGGTGTCGTGGCAGGCATCGCCGACGCTGCGCGTCGCGGCCGGGTACGACTTCACGCGAGGCAGTTCGATCGGCGGGCAGTCCGCGCCGAAGTACCACCAGCTGAACCTCGCGTCGTTCTACAACCTGTCGAAGCGGACCGCGCTGTACGGCCTCGTCGGCTACCAGAAGGCGAGCGGCAAGACGCTCGACGCATTCGGCAATGTGGTCGATGCGACGGCGTCGGTCGGCGACGTCGGCAACGGTATCTCGTCGGCCGGCGACACGCAGACGCTCGTGCGGATTGGCATGCGGCATACGTTCTGATCGGACAGCCGCGCTCTGGCGAATTCGGCTCGGCGCCCGCGTGAAGCGGGCGCCGTTTTTTTGTTGACGAGGGCATGCGGCGAGCCTGGTGCCGGGATGCGGGCCGCCGGGCTTGAATTCCGCAGCGCAACACGCCATATTGGCCGGGCATTACCGTTTAACGACGCACGAAGAGGAATATCCATGCGCCTGATTCTTGCCCTGCTGCTGCCGTGGCTGCAGTTCTTCACGATTGGCCGCCCGTTCGCCGGGCTGATCTGCCTGATCCTGCAAATCACGCTGATCGGCTGGATCCCGGCCGCGATCTGGTCGGTGTATGCGCTGAGCCAGTACAAGACGGATCGCAAGATCGAAGCGGCGTTGGGCGGGCAAAAATGACCGGCGAGGGCGATTCCCCTTGCACGCTGCGCGTCGTCTAGCCAACAGCAAAAGTTTCTATTTCGGTAGAAATATATATACTTTATCTGCGATGACTTGGATAATTTATGTAGATTTCTACTGAAATGAACGCCTCCTGCACGATTCAGCTCCACGCCGACGGTGCCTGGCACGACATCGGTGTCGTCACCTTGTTCGGCCCGCCCGAGGAAGGCTGGCGCGCACGCGCCTATACGGGTTACGACGTCGAGTGGACCGTTCGGCATCAACTCGCTCGCGACGCGCACGCCATGACGTGCCGATTCCCGGTCGGCCTCGAGCCGCTGGAGACGCCGCATTGGCCTGTTTTCCTGATCGATCTGCTACCGCAAGGGTTCGGCCGCGCGGAGTTGCTGCGCCGTCTCGGTTTGCCGGAAACCGCCGAGGAGCGTGCCGACTGGCCGTTGCTGCTGACGGGGGCGGCGAATTCGATCGGGAATCTGCGAATCAAGGAGGCGGTGCATTGGCTGGCCGAACGTCAGGGGCCGCAGCAGGGTTTTACCGACGAGGAGGTTGTCGAGCGAGGCGACGCGTTCAGCGAATATCTCGCCGCGCACGGCTTCTTCGTTGCGGGCTCCTCGGGCGTACAGGGCGAATGGCCGAAGCTGCTGCTGACCCGCGCCGACGACGGGCTGCTCTATCTTGACCACACGCTGCCGGACGAGCGTGCGATCGAGCACTACATCGTCAAGTTCGGGCGCGGAGCGAACGCGCGCCTTGCCCAGATCCTGCGCCACGAGGCGCCTTGCATGGCATTGGCTCGGCGTCTCGGCTTGCGCGTGCATGCGCCACTTGAACTGCGCGATCGCTCGCTATTCATTCGGCGTTTCGATCGGGCGCGTGTCGGCGGTCGCGTGGTCCGGTTCGCTCAGGAAAGCATTGCGTCGTTGACGGGCAAGGCCGGTTTTGGTGTCGTGCCGAGCCACGACGAGGTGTGCTGGCATCTCGTGCGTCAATGCACGGACCCGCAGGCCGAGGTGGCTGAATACCTGTGCCGTGATATTGCGAATCTCGCGTTGGGCAACAAGGACAATCATGCGAGAAACACCGCGTTGCAACGCGACTTCGAAGGGCGTGTCGCCCTGACGCCGCTCTACGACTTCGCGCCGATGTATTTGCACCCCGATGGCATCGCGCGGCGCATCCGCTGGGAAGGCAATGACGGCAGTCAGCCGGACTGGGCGCGCGTGCTCGACGCAGTCGTTCGGACCAGCGAGCCGCAAACGGGGGACGCACCTGTCGCGTTGGACCGCGACGCGTTGCGGGCAAGGCTGAGTGCGATGTCGCCGGGTTTGCGAGAGATCGCGGCTCATGGCGTCGATCTTGGGCTGGAGCACGATGTGCATGCCTTTCTGAAACCGGGGCTCGAGCGGCTGGCTCGCGAACTGGCTGCGGTGCGCTAGGAGGAGGCGACGCCATGGACAAACGCTATAACGCGATGTCGCTCCCCGAACAGCTTGCGCTGCGGCGCGAGGCGATCGAGGACGTTCTCGCGCATCCCGAGTGGTCGCTGCGCGAATCGGTGCGCCATCTGAAGAAGACAATGCGGCTCACGAGTACGGAAATGGCGAAGCTCGCGGGTGTGTCGACGAAGACGATCCAGGACATCGAGCAGGGCCGCAGCGACGGGACGGTGCAGACGATGAACCGTATATTCGGCATGCTGGGCTTGAAGCTGGGTGTGGTGCGGCAGAACATCTAGCTGAACGTGACAGTGCATCTGCCCAGTCGTCGGTAGCACATCTGCATCAAGTCACTTCGATGGCTTTACCTTCCGGCCCCTCGCCGGCTATCCCGACACCGCCCCCTCCAGCGCCTCCGCCCGCGCGAACAGCCAGTCGACGAACGTGCGCAGCGACGGATCGTCGTCGTCGCGATACAGGCAATGAAACGGCGGCCCTTCCAGGTGGACTTCCGGAAACAGCGCGACGAGCCGCCCGTGCTCGAGGTCGTCGCGCACGACCGCGCGCGGCGCGAGGCACACGCCGAGCCCGCTCGCGGCGGCCTTGGTCATCAGGAAGAACTCGCGATAAAACGGCCCGCGCAGCGTCTCGGTGACGGCCGAGCCCGCCTGGTGGAACCAGTATTGCCACGCCTGCGGCAGGCCCGCGTAATGCAGCAGCGGCGCGTTGCGCAGGTCGGCCGGCGTACGCGCCTGTTCGAGCACCGGGTGGCCGGGCGCGCACACCGGCACCGCGACGGTCGCGAGCAGCGGCCTCGACACGAACCCCTTGCGGCGCAGCTCCGGTGTATAGCGGCGGACCACGATGTCGCAGGTTTCGTCGAACTGATCGTGTTCGGTGTCGGGCGTCGTGACGAGTTGCACGTCGATGTCCGGATGCTCGGTCTGGAACGCGGCCAGTTGCGTGAGCAACCATCCGTGCGCGAATGATGCGGACGCGTTGATCCGCACCGGATGGCCGCCGACGGGGTCGAACATCTGCCCCGTCGCCTGCGCGAGCCGGCCGAGGCAACTCGCGACGTCGACGAGGTAATGCCGCGCGCGCGGCGTGAGCCGCAGCGAGCGTCCGTCGCGCTCGAACAGCTTCTGCCCGAAGAACGATTCGAGCACGCGGATCTGCTGCGCGACCGCGCTCTGGGTCACGTTCAGCTCGTCGGCGGCGAGGGTGAGGCTCTGCAGGCGGCCGGCAGCTTCGAAGCTGCGCAGCGCGTTCAGGGGCGGCAATCGGCGCATCGTGAGATCGCGAAGAAAAGCTACACAGTGGGTCAAAAAATGTCGTTTGTGGCGGCTGGGGCGCCTCCCTATCATGGCGCCGACAGGAGAAAACGCCCCGATGACGATCATATCGCCACCCGACGCCCGGGCAACCGGAATTCGCCACCGTCTTCGCCTCCGGCGCGCGGCGCGGCATGCGACGCGCCGCCCGGCCGCGGCGCCGCCCGTGCGCGGCCGAGGCGCGCTGGCGCTCGCCTGTGCCGGACTGTTCGCGGCGCTGACCGGATGCGCGACGAAACCCGACAACGGGCGGCAGATCGGCAACGGCGGGTCGCTGGTGCGCTACAGCTCGAGCCAGACGGAAGTCGACCTGACCGATACCGAGCAGCAGACGCTGCGCATGCTCAGCGACCGCCGCTATGCGGATGCGACGCAGGCGCGCACGCTCGACGCGGTGGCCGGCGTGCTGCGCGCGCAGGGTTATGCGCCGGTGACGGTCGATCGCGATTCGGGGCTGGTGGAAGCGGGGCGCAGCGACACGCTGATCCCGAAGTGGCGTCAGCTGTTGCGTGGTGCGCTGAAGGCCCGCATCGGGATGCTGCCGACGAAGCCCGATCACGAGCGCGTGGCCGCTGTCGTGACGGTTCGGGCGGGGCGGGAGGCGCACGTCGCGATCGTGCGTGCGCGCTTCGATCGCACGGTGTGGGACAGCGCCGGCGATTCGCGTACCAAGACCGTCACGGAGCCTGAGTACTACCAGGCGTTCTTCACGGACGTGGACAAGGCGATGTGCACGACGAAGTGCGAGCGGTGAGCGGGGGGCGCGCCGGGGCGTGAAAGCGGGGGAGTGCGATCGCCACGGCAGCGTGCCGGCGGCGAAGGCGGTGCGCCGGAGGCGGGATGCGCGGAACGGGTCCGGCATTCGCCCCGGCGTGCACCGCAGGAGGGGCCTACTTCACCGCAAACAGTGTCAGGTTCATGAAGATCTTGAACGCATAGCCGAGCGTGACGGCGCCGATCACGCCGCCCGCCCACAGCACGACGAACCACATCCAGCCGCGCATCCGCGGCCGGGGTGCCTCGGGCGGGCGATCGGCTGAATCAGTGATGGTAGTAATGCTGGTCTTCATGGCGCACCTTACCTCGGAATACCCAGTAACCCATCGTCGTGTAGGCGATGATGATCGGGAGGATAACCGCTGCGCCGACCAGTGTGAAGGTCTGGCTGGAACGCGGCGCCGCCGCCTCCCAGATCGTCATGGTCTGGGGAATCGCATACGGGAACAGCGTGACGAGCAGGCCGACGTAGCCGAGCAGCACGAGCGCCAGCGCGAGCACGAACGGCGTCATGTCGTGCCGGTCGCGCACCGCGCGCCGCATCCACACCGCGCACCCGGCGACCAGGAACGGCACCGGCAGCAGGCGCCAGAACAGCCCCGAATCGAACCAGCGCTGCGCGATGGCCGGATCCTGCAGCGGCGTCCACAGGCTGACGACCGCGATGAAGCCGAGCAGCACGACGGTCAGCGGCCACACGACCCGATGCAGCCGGCGCTGCAGGTCGCCTTCCGTCTTCGCGACGAGCCAGCAGCAGCCGAGCAGCGCATAGGTCACGATCAGGCCGAGGCCCGTCAGCAGGCTGAATGGCGTGAGCCAGTCGAATGCGTCGCCCGCGAACACGCCGTCCTTCACGTTGATGCCCTGCAGGAACGCGCCGAGCGCGATCCCCTGGAACAGCGTCGCGCCGGCTGAGCCGCCGATGAACGCGAGATCCCACAGCTGCTTCGTGCGTCGCGCCTTCGCACGGATCTCGAACGACACGCCGCGGAAGATCAGGCAGACCAGCATGAAGATCAGCGGCAGGTACAGCGCCGACAGCACGGTCGAATAGACGATCGGGAACACCGCGAACAGCCCGGCGCCGCCGAGCACGAGCCACGTCTCGTTGCCGTCCCACACGGGCGCGACCGTGTTCATCATCAGGTCGCGTTCCTTCTCGTCCGGGAAGAACGGGAAGATGATGCCGATGCCGAGGTCGAAGCCGTCGAGCACGACGTACATGAAGAGCCCCAATGCGATGATCGCGGCCCAGATTACGGTGACGTCCATAGGTTTTCTCGTATGCGGATGGGGTGGGCTCAGACGGTCTCGATCAGCTCGTCGACGGCCGACATCGGGCGGCGCGCGGTGTGATCGGGGCGCGTGTCGGGCGTGTCGTCGTGCTTCGCGTCGGGCAGCGCGGGGCCGGCCTTCATCAGCTTCAGCATGTAGTACACGCCGGTGCCGAACACGAGGAAGTACACGATCACGAACGTCATCATCGACAGGCTGACCTGCTGCACCGACAGCGGCGACACGGCATGCGCGGTGCGCATCACGCCATACACGACCCACGGCTGGCGGCCCGCTTCGGTCGTCACCCAGCCCGCGAGCAGCGACACGAAGCCGGTCGGGCCCATCACGAGCGCGAAGCGCTGGAACCCCTTCGATTCATACAGGCGGCCGCGGCGGCGCAGGAGCCACGCGAGCGCGGCGAGGCCGATCATCGCGAAGCCGAGGCCGACCATGATCCGGAAGCTCCAGAACACGACCGTCGAGTTCGGGCGGTCTTCGGGCGGGAATTCCTTCAGCCCGCGGATCTCGCCGTCCCAGCTGTGCGTGAGGATCAGGCTGCCGAGGTGCGGCACCTTCACCGCGTAGCGGGTCGTTTCCGCCTTCATGTCCGGAATGCCGAACAGGTTGAGCGGCGTGCCGCCCTTCTCGGTTTCCCACAGCCCTTCGATCGCGGCGATTTTCGCGGGCTGGTGCTTCAGCGTGTTGATGCCGTGCTGGTCGCCGATCACGGCCTGCAGCGGCGCGAGCACGAGCAGCAGCCACAGCGCCATCGAGAACATCTTCTTCACGCCCTTGTCGCGGCGGCCCTTCAGCAGGTGCCATGCGCCCGTCGCGGCCACCACCAGCGCGGCGACGATGAACGCGGCGATCGCCATGTGGAACAGGCGGTACGGGAACGACGGGTTGAAGATGATCGCGAACCAGTCGGTCGGCACGACGCGGCCGTCGACGATCTCGAAACCCTGCGGCGTCTGCATCCAGCTGTTCGACGCGAGGATCCAGAACGTCGAGATCAGCGTGCCGATCGCGACCATCAGCGTCGCGCCGAAGTGCGCGCGCGGGCTCACGCGGTTCCAGCCGAACAGCATGATGCCGAGGAAGCCGGCTTCGAGGAAGAACGCGGTCATCACCTCGTACATCAGCAGCGGCCCGGTGACGGCGCCGGCGAAGCTGGAGAAGCCCGACCAGTTGGTGCCGAACTGGTAGCTCATCACGACGCCGGAGACGACGCCCATCCCGAACGCGACCGCGAAGATCTTCGACCAGAACAGGCAGAGGGTTTTGTAGTACTGCTTGCCGGTCTTGAGCCAGCGATATTCGAGCACGGCGATGAAGCTGGCGAGACCGATGCTCAGCGCCGGAAAGACGATGTGAAAGGAGACGGTGAACGCGAATTGCAGGCGGGCCAGATCGAGGGCCGAAAGAGCGGTGTCCATACCAGTTGACCGGAAGCTGACGATACCCGCCGGCGGGTGCCGGCGGACCCCGGCGGACAGGCGTCGGGGTTGGCTGGAGTATGTGCCGCGATGTTGCACCGCGAAATGCGCCAACTCGTCGCAGATGTCCAGCCCGCCGCGCGCGGTTTCCGGATAAATCGTTGATTCGTATCAAGAAGGCCGTTCGCGGCTGATGCGGCCGCGGCGCGGCGGTCTGCCGCACGTGCGTCAATATGGCGCGTCGCGTCATCGGAACGGTGTCGCGCATGCGGAGGTTGTGCACCTGACGGCCCGTGCGCGGCGTCCTGCGCAGCCGATCCGTTTCGATGCGTTCGGGCAACCGCATGCCGGTGCCGGGCGGAATGAGCGGCGGATGTGGCGGAGGTGCGCTGCGCGCGGTCTCGTCGATGCCGCCGATGCCGCCGGTGGGTGTCCAGCCGGCGCCGCCGCGGGATTGATGCCTGCGTTCGCCGTCGCCGGTCGGCACGCGCTGCGTGAATTGCGTACACTCTGTGTCTCGTTTCGGCAGGGCCGGGCGCATGGATTCCGGTCCGCGTTTACTCAGGGCATAGCGATGATCGATTTACGCAGCGATACCGTGACACGTCCGAGCCAGGCAATGCTGGCCGCGATGACTGCCGCCGAAACCGGCGACGACGTATGGGGCGACGACCCGACCGTGCTGCGCCTGCAGGCGATGACGGCCGAGCGGGCCGGCAAGGAAGCCGGCCTGTTCTTCCCGAGCGGCACGCAGAGCAACCTGGCCGCGCTGATGTCCCATTGCGAGCGCGGCGACGAATACATCGTCGGCCAGCTCGCGCACACCTACAAGTACGAAGGCGGCGGCGCGGCGGTGCTGGGCAGCATCCAGCCGCAGCCGATCGAGAACGCGCCGGACGGCACGCTGCCGCTCGCGAAGATCGCCGCGGCGATCAAGCCGCTCGACAATCACTTTGCCCGCACGCGCCTGCTCGCGCTCGAAAACACGATCGGCGGCCAGGTCTTGCCGGAAGGCTATGTGCAGGAAGCCGTCGCGCTCGCGCGCAGCCGCGGGTTGTCCCTGCACCTCGACGGCGCGCGCGTGTGCAACGCGGCCGTCGCGTCGGGCCGTCCGATCGCCGAGCTGTGCGCGCCGTTCGACACCGTGTCGATCTGCTTCTCGAAAGGGCTCGGCGCACCGGTCGGCTCGGTGCTGGTCGGCAGCCGTGCGCTGATCGAGCGCGCGCAGCGCTGGCGCAAGGTGCTCGGCGGCGGGATGCGGCAGTCGGGCATTCTCGCGGCGGCGTGCCTGTATGCGCTCGACCACAACGTCGAGCGGCTCGCGGACGATCACGCGAATGCCGCGCATCTCGCGGAAGGCCTCGCGCGCATCGACTCCGTGAAGGTGCTGTCGCACGCGACGAACATGGTGTTCGCGCAATTCCCCGAAGCCGATTGCGCGCCGCTCGAGGCGTGGCTCAAGGAGCGCGGGATCCTCACGCAGATGCTGTACGCGTCGCGCTTCGTCACGCACTGCGACGTGTCGCGCGCGGATATCGACACGTTCCTCGGCGCGGTCGGCGCGTATTTCTCGCAGCGGCGCGGATAACGGCCGGGGGCCGAGGGCTGGCCCCGTCACCGGCTCGTTTCATTTCGGCAACGGCGCGAGCAACCGGCGCGCCGCTTCAACGACCCGCCCGGACAGCGACGCCATCGTCGGCGACTGCACGGTCCACGCATGCCAGTACAGCGTGACGTCGGTCGGATGCGCGGGCGCGAGATCGACGAGCCCCTGCGCGTCGAGCGGCGCGGTGCCGATCAGCGGCTCCGGCACCATCGCGTAGCCGAGCCCGTGCCGCACCGCCGCGAAGTGCGAATGCGTGCCCGGCACGTAATGGCACGGATACGCGCCGTCGGGCAACCCGAACTTCTCCTTCAGGAACGACGACTGCAGCGTGTCGCGCCGCGAATACGCGACGACGGGCGCCTTGCGTGCGCTCGTGCGGTTCAGCCCGCGCGGAAACCAGCGCACCGCGAACGCGGCGGCGGCGAGCAGCCGGTAGCGCATCGTGCCGAGCGGCGTCGCGATGCAGCCGCGCATCGGCTTCGGCTCGGTCGTCACGCAGCCGACGGCCATCCCGCTTTCGAGCAGCGCGAACGTATGGTCCTGGTCCTCGACGATCAGCTCGAACAGGATGCGCTCTCCCGCGAGCACGGACGTGAGCGCGGGCAGGAACCATGTGCCGAGGCTGTCGGCGTTCAGCGCGATCGTGACCGAGATCGGCGATTCGCGCTCGGCCGCGAGCGTGCTCTGCAGGTCGGCCTGCAGCAGCGCGACGCGGCGCAGGTGCTGCAGCACGCGCTGACCGGCCACCGTCGGGCGGCACGGTCGCGTGCGCAGCACGAGCGGCGTGCCGAGGCTCGCCTCCAGCGCGCGGACCCGCTGCGTGACGGCGGATGCGGTCACGTGCAGGCGCACGGCCGCCTGCTCGAAGCTGCCGGTGTCGGCGACGGCCAGCAGCGCGGCGGCCTGCTTCGGATCGATCGTCATCGACATGTCGGTGGAATTCCTGTGATCGGGGACGAGAACAGGCCGTAGTGTAAGGCAGCGTGCGCAACCGTCCGGGCGCGGCGAATCGTCCCGCCGCGCGCGATTCGTCGTCGGAATCGGTTGCCGCGTATGGGATGCCGGTGGCATGCGCATTTTGATCTACGCTATATGAACGCACGGAATCCGGCATGTGCCATGCCGGCGTTTCGCGCGCGGACGATCGCGCGTCGAGCGGATGCCGCGGCGCGGATGTCGTGACGATTCCCATTTGACGGAGACGAACATGTCGATTCGACTAGGCGAGGACGCGCCCGATTTCACCGCGGAGACCACTGAGGGACCGATCCACTTTCATGAATGGATCGGCGACCATTGGGCGATCCTGTTTTCCCATCCGAAGGATTTCACACCGGTATGTACGACCGAACTCGGCTACATGGCCGGGCTCAAGCCGGAATTCGACAAGCGCAATACGAAGATCATCGGGCTGTCGATCGATCCGGTCAGCGATCACCGCAAGTGGGTGGCGGACATCGCGGAGACGCAGGGTCACGCGGTCAACTATCCGCTGATCGGCGACGACGAATTGAAGGTCGCGAAGCTGTACGACATGATTCATCCGAATGCGAGCGGCGGCCCGCGCACGGCGGTCGACAACGCGACCGTGCGCTCGGTGTTCGTCATCGGGCCGGACAAGAAGGTCAAGGCGATGCTCGTCTATCCGATGAGCGCGGGCCGCAACTTCGACGAAGTGCTGCGCCTGCTCGACGCGCTGCAGCTCAATGCGAAGCATACGGTGGCCACGCCGGTCAACTGGAAGCCCGGCGACGATGTCATCATTCCGACGTCGGTGTCGGACGATGCGGCGAAGCAGAAGTATCCGGAGGGCTTCCGGACGCTGAAGCCGTATCTGCGCTTCGTGCCGCAGCCGCGCTGACGCGGCGTGCCGGTCGCGCGCCGGCAACGCAGGACCACGACGGGGCGGCCCGCGCGACAGGGGCGGCGCGGGCCGGACGACACGCATCAACCCGCGACGGAGCGACTTCGCGATGATCTTCCGGCAACTTTTTGACCCGCAGTCGTCGACCTACACTTACCTGCTCGCCGACCGCACGTCGCGCGAAGCGCTGCTGATCGACCCGGTGTTCGAGCAGGTGCGCCGCGATGCGGCGCTGCTCGACGAACTCGGGCTGCGGCTCGTCGCGACCGTCGACACGCACGTGCACGCCGATCACGTGACGGGCGCGTGGCTGCTGAAGCAGCGCACGGGCAGCGCGATCGCGATCTCGGCCGCGAGCGGCGCGCAGGGCGCCGACCGCTACCTGAACGACGGCGACCGCTGCGCATTCGGCGCGCGCTACCTGACCGTGCGCGCGACGCCCGGCCACACGAGCGGCTGCATCAGCCTCGTGCTCGACGACGAATCGATGGCGTTCACCGGCGATTGCCTGCTGATCCGCGGCACGGGCCGCACCGACTTCCAGCAGGGCGACCCGCGCGCGCTGTATCGCGCGGTGCACGGCCGGCTCTTCACGCTGCCGGCCGCTTGCCTGCTGTATCCGGCGCACGACTATCGCGGGCTCACCGTGACGAGCGTCGGCGAGGAGCGGCGCTTCAACCCGCGCCTCGGCGGCGATCTCAGCGAAGACGATTTCGCGGGCTACATGCGCAATCTCGGGCTCGCGCACCCGCGCCAGATCGACGTCGCGGTGCCGGCGAACCTGCAATGCGGCGTCGCCGCGAACGCGCCCGATACGCATGCGGCGGCCGACTGGGCGCCGCTCGTCTATACGTTCGCCGGGTTCTGGGAAATCGATCCGCAGTGGCTCGAGGATCATCTGCCGGCGGTGCAGGTCGTCGACGTGCGCGAGCCGGACGAATTCACGGGCCCGCTCGGCCACCTGCCCGGCGCGACGCCGATCCCGCTCGGCGAACTGGCCGCACGGGTTGGCGAGATCGCGCGCGACCGGCCGGTCGTGACCGTGTGCCGGGCCGGCGGCCGATCCGCGCAGGCGACCGTGATCCTGCTGAAGGCCGGCTTCGACGCGGTCGCGAATCTCGGCGGCGGGATGCTGCGCTGGCGCGCCGAAGGGCGCGTCGTGATGGACGGCCGGTCGTAGCGGCGCGCGTCCGCTCGGCATAAAAAATTTCCGGACGGATGTCGAAACGGCCCGACGCCGTTCGTCGTCGAGGTACCCGATCACGTGGCGCCGCACGACGCGGCGCCGAAACCCCTGAGAGCCCCCGCGATGATGCCGACACTTTACGCCCATCCTTTTTCGTCGTACTGCCAGAAGGTGCTGACCGCGCTGTACGAGAACGGCACGCCGTTCGAGTATCGCGTGCTCGCGCACGACGATCCGTTGCCGATGCAGGAATTGACCGCACTGTGGCCGCTGAAGCGCTTTCCGGTGCTCGTCGAAGCGGGCCGCACCGTGGTCGAGGCGTCGATCATCATCGAGTATCTCGGCCTGAACCATCCGGGCCCCGTGCGCCTGCTGCCCGACGATCCGCACGCGGCGCTCGAGGTGCGGATGATGGACCGTTTCTTCGACAACTACGTGTCGACGCCGCAGCAGAAGGTCGTGCACGACGCGCTGCGGCCGGAAGGCGAACGCGATGCGCGCGGTGTCGCCGATGCGCGCGCGATGCTCGACACGTCGTATGCGTGGCTGGACAAGAAGATGGCCGAGCGCGAATGGGCGGCCGGCGACCGCTTCAGCCTCGCCGATTGCGGCGCGGCGCCGTTCCTGTTCTACGCTGACTGGACGCACCGGATCGATCCGTCGTTCGCGAACGTGATCGCGTACCGCAAGCGTCTGCTGGCGCGGCCGTCGTTTGCGCGCGCGGTCGATGAGGCGCGGCCGTATCGTGCGTTCTTTCCGCTCGGCGCGCCGGATCGCGACTGACGTGTGCGGCCGCGATCGCTGCGGCAGCGACGACGCGAGCGGCGGCATGCGTATGGCGCGATGCCGCCGCGCAGGGCCGGCAGCGTGTGCCCGGACGTCGTGACGACAGCAGCGGATGCATCGCGGCGCCGTCCCGTTACATCGTCGTATGCTTGACCGACTGCGCGAGCGTCAGCAGTTCGTCGAACTGCGTGATCAGCTCGAAGCACAGCAGGAACGCGAGCGTATAGGCCGGCGCGGGGAAGCGCCGGATCGCCGCCATCACCTGCGGCGCGAAGCGCGATCGAATCGCATCGCGCGTCAGCAGCCACGCGATAGCGATGCCGATCGACGCGCCGGCGATCAGGTCGGTCGGGTAGTGAAAGCCGAGATACGCGCGCGGCACGCAGATGAACACGACCGCATAGAGCAGCGCGAGCACGCCGACGCGGCGAGCGATGATGAAGATCCCCGTCGCGATCGCCATCCACAGCATCGCGTGATCGCTCGGAAACGAACTCCAGGCCTGCAGCGTGGCCGCACGCAGCTCCTCGGACGGGAAGTGCAGGTGCAGGTCGGGGTTGTAGATCGGCCGCACGCGGAACGGCAGGGCTTTCGCGAGCAGTCGGCCGAACGCGAGCGCGACGAGTCCGCTAGCGACGGTCGCGATGACCAGCTCGCGTTGCCGTTCGCGCTCGGGGCCCGGCTGGAACCATAGCCAGCACAGCACGGGGATGAGCACGAAGCCCTTGAACGTATAGAGGCCAGCGATCACGCGGATCGCGTGGTTCATCAGCGGTCCGAACGTGATGTGGGTGAGGAAGATCTGGATCGTGGTGTCGAAATTGTTCATGTTCTGCGACCCCGACGGACGCACGACGCATGACGCGCGGCCGGCAGGATCAGGAAGCGCGCTCGTACCGGAGCGCAACGGGGGGCAAGTATGTCATCGGTAATTTCGAAGAAAATGGGAAAAAATACCGGGAATCCCCTGAGAAAACGCGATTTTCCGGTGGGGCCGGATTGGAGAGGACCGTGCGGCGCGGCCATGCCGAATCGTCTGACGGTTGCACGCGGATCCCTGGGCGCCGGCGAAAAATAATCGGTTCAACTAGGCAATTCGTTGCGCCGTCGCGGACCTTGCGCCGGATGACCGAATGCGTCCCGCGTTTTGCACGGATCTGCCGCGCTGCGCCGGGCCGCGCAGGCCGAACGAAAAATAAAAGAAAAGGCGGGCAAGCCCTGCGGCCTGCCCGCCCCGCATTCGCGATGCCGGGAATTACCGGCGCCAGATCCGCACGGCGAGCGCGGCCAGCGACGTCGCGACGGCCAGCGCGGTCACCGCATTCCAGCCCAGTTGCGCGAGCAACAAGCTGCCGATCGCGGCGCCGGCCGCCATCCCGATGAACATGCCGACGAACAGCACCGCGTTGAGGCGGCTGCGCGACGCGGGGTCGATCCGGTAGACGATTGCCTGGTGCGCAATCAGCGTGGCCTGCACGCCGAGATCGAAGCCGATCGTCGCGACCGCGAGCAGCACGAGCTGCGCATGCGGCGACATCAGCGGCGCGGCGGCCATCGACGCGAACGACAGCGTCGCGATGCCGATGCCGATGCGCGTGACGCGCTCGGGGCCGTGATGATCGGCCAGGCGCCCGGCAATCGGCGCGGCCAGCGCGCCGGCGGCGCCCGCGAGGCCGAACGCGCCCGCGGCGGCGCTGCCGAGGTGGAACGGCGCGCCGTGCAGCATCACCGCGAGCGTCGACCAGAACGCGCTGAACCCGACGGCCAGGAGCCCCTGCGCGAGCGCGGCGCGGCGCAGTGCCGGATGATCGCGCCACAGCGCGCCGAGCGAGCCGATCAGCGCGCGATACGACAGGCGGGTGGTCGGCTCGAAGTGCGGCAGCCCGCGTGCGGCCACGACGCCGATCGCGGCGACGCTGGCGGCCGCGAGCGCGAACATCGCACGCCAGCCGGCCGTCTCGGCGACGAAGCCGGCCACGACGCGCGACAGCAGGATGCCGAGCAGCAGCCCCGTCATCACCGTGCCGACGATGCGGCCGCGATGCGTGTCGTGCGCGAGCGTCGCGGCGGCCGGCACGACATCCTGCGCCATCGTCGCGGCGAGGCCGATCGCGAAGCTCGCCGCGAGCAGCAGCCCGAGCGACGGCGCGATGGCGGCGAGCAGCAGCGCGACGACCAGCGCGGCGGCCTTGGTCATGATCACGCGGCGCCGGTCGAAGCGGTCGCCGAGCGGCGCGAGCAGCAGGATGCCGAGCGCATAGCCGAGCTGCGTGAGCGTCGGCACGAAGCCGATCGCACGCGCCGACGCGCCGAGATCGGGCCCCAGCGCGCCGAGCATCGGCTGCGCGTAGTAGAGCGGGGCGACGCCGAGGCCGGCGGCGGCCGCGAGCAGCAGCACGAGCCGGCGATCGGGCATCGAATGGGCGGCCGGGTGGGCCGGGGCGTGTGCCGCACGGGGCGCGGCGTCGAGACGGGTCGGGGTGGACATGGCGTGCATCCTGGGTTGGATAACGGGATGGACGGGAGTGTGGCGGCACGCGGCCGGCCACGGTAGTACCGCGTCGCGCAGATTTGTTATACGCTCGGCGAATGACCGAAAAATCTCCTGCTTCTCCCGCTGCTGGCGGGTCTCCGCGTGCTCAGGTGGTGCCGGTGGACGGCGCCGGCTATCGTTTCGAGCTGATGGAAACCTTCGTGCGCATAGTCGAGGCCGGCAGCCTGTCGGCCGCCGCCGCGCAACTGCAGACGACGCAGCCGACGATCAGCCGGCGGCTGCAGGCGCTCGAACGCTCGCTCGGCATGCGGCTGCTGCAACGCACGACCCACACGATGCGGCTGACCGTCGACGGTGAGCGCTGCTTCAAGCGCGCGAAGGAGCTGCTGGCGAACTGGGCGGCGTTCGAGGCCGACTTGCGCGGCGCGCAGGAGGAGCCCGACGGGCTGCTGCGCGTCGCGGTGCCGCACGCGTTCGGCCAGGAGCGTTTCGTCGAGCCGCTCGCGCAGTTCCTGCGCGACTATCCGCGCGTGTCGGTGGAGTGGCTGCTGCAGGACGAGGTGCGGGATTTCGTCGGCAGCGGCATTGATTGCGCGATCCAGGTCGGCGAGCCGACCGATCCGGGCGTGGTCGCGATCCGGCTGACGAAGGTGCCGCGCTTCGTGGTCGCCGCGCCGTCCGTGCTGAACGGCGCCGACGTGCCGGCCGACCCCGACGCGCTGGCCGCGTTGCCGTGGCTCGCGCTGCGCACGTACTACCGCACCGAGCTGGCGCTGACGCACGCCGTCACGGGCGACACGCGGCGCATTGCGATCCGCCCGCGCATCACGACCGCGAACCTGTACGCGCTGCGCAGCGCGGCGCTGCTGGGCGTCGGCGCGTGCGTCGGTTCGTCATGGATGCTGGCCGACCACCTCGCGCGCGGCGAGCTCGTGCATCTCGCGCCCGAGTGGCAGGCCGCGCCGCTGCCCGTCTACCTGACCTACCCGCATGCGCAGTTCTATCCGTCGCGGCTCGTGCGGTTCGTCGCGATGATGCGCGAGGCCGTGCCGTCGCTCGTCGAGGGGCGCGACGTCTGAAGCCGGCGGCGCGGGATGGCGGCCGCGCCGTCAGCCGCGCCGGATCCCTTCGGGCAGCGTGCTGATGCGGCGTACCTCGGGCGAGTCGAGCCACGCGCGTGACGTGGCGCAGTCGGCGAACATGCCGGTCGCATCCTCGCCCCAGAACAGGTCGCCGTCGAGTTCGAAGGTCGGCACGCCGAATACGCCGTGCGCGATCGCGCGATCCGTGTTCGCGCGCAGCGCGTCCTTCACCGGTTGCGCTTCGACGGCCGTCACGCCCTCCGGAAAGCCGACGGCTTCGCACAGCGCGGCGAAGCCTTCCGGCGTCGACACGTCCTGGCCGTCGCGCCAGATATGCCGGAAGATCCGCTGGATCGCGTCGCGCGAATTGCCCATCGCGATCGCGAGGCGCAGCGGCCTGATCGGGTTGAACGGGTGCGCGGGCGGCATCCGGAACGCAATGCCGAGCTTGTCCGCGCGGTATTGCGCATGGCGATAGGTGAAGACGCGTTTTGCGGCGATCTCGGCCGGTGCTTTCTGGCCCCAGTGCGCGAGCAGCGCGCCGAGCACGATCGGCTGCGGCTCGAACGCGGCGGCGGGCGGCAACCGGTCGAACTGTTCCTGCTGCAGGTATGCGAACGGCGAGACGAAATCGAAATACCAGGTGGCGGTGCGCGCGGCGTTCATGGCGGAGGCCCCTCAAGCATGTCCGGTTGACGGCTGCACGCGCGGTGCGCCTGCGGGCGGCGCACGATGCGTGCATCGGCGGCCAGTGTCGCATGCGGTCGCCTTTCGCGCTGCCGCATCGCCGGCCGGGCGTAACCGGCGCCCTACGACTGCGCGACGTGCTGGAAGCGCATCTCGAAGCCGGGCGCGGGCGGTTTCGCGGCGTTCGGCACCTGACCACGTGGGATGCCGATCCGACGCTCGCCAATCCGTTGTCGGCGGTGCCGCGCGGGCTGCTGCTCGATCCCGCATATCGGGCCGGCGTGGCGCAGCTCGGGCCGCTCGGGCTGTCGTACGACGCGTGGCTGTTCTTTCCGCAACTGCCCGAGCTGTTCGATCTCGCGAAGGCGAACCCCGATACGCGGATCATCGTGAATCACTGCGGCGGCGTCGTGCGGATCGCGAGCTATGCGGACAAGCGGCAGGAGGTGTTCGAGCGCTGGTCGGCGTCGATGCGCGCGCTCGCGCAGTTGCCGAACGTATATGTGAAGGTCGGCGGGCTCGGGATGCGCATCAACGGTTTCGATTTCGAGAAGGGCGCGCGGCCGCCGTCGTCCGTGCAGCTCGCCGATGCGTGGAAGCCGTGGATGATGACCTGCATCGACGCGTTCGGCCCCGGGCGCTGCATGTTCGAGAGCAATTTCCCGGTCGACAAGGGCTCGTATGCGTTCGTGAACGGCTGGAACGCGTTCAAGCGGCTGACTGCACACGCGAGCCCGGACGAGCGCGACGCGCTGTTCCGCGGCACGGTCACGCGCGCTTACCGGCTCGGCTGACGCGCACCCGTCACCCGGCTTCCACCAGCGCCGCCAGCTTCGCCAGCGCCATGCGCCAGCCGGTCTCGTTGTCGGCGGCCGGCACGCCGGGCGGCAGGCCGTCGTGCACGGCGTCCACGCGCGTGCCGCCCGCTTCGTCGGACAGCGTGATCGTGATCGTCATGGCGCCGCGCAGCATCGGGTCGTCGGTCTCGAACACGTCGATCTCGACGATCTGCTCGTCCGGCACGAGCGTGACGAAGCGGCCGTGATAGGTATCGGTGCGCGCGGTGGTCTTGCCGGTGCCGGCCGACGGCGCGTCGTAGCTCAGCGACACGCGCAGCGCGCCGCCTTCGCGGGCATCGTACGCATGCACGCGGCACGTCATGCCGTCGGGCACCTTCCATTGCTCGACCGCGTGCGGGTCGAGCAGCGCGCGGTAGACGCGCCCGCGCGGTGCGTTCAGGTGCCGGCTGACCCGGGTCGAATGCGTGTGCGTGTGCAACATGTCGCCTCCCGCGGAGCGCGCGCGACGGTGCACGCCGGAGGCCGGCGTGTCGTCACGCTTCCTTCAGGAATCCTAGGCGCGAGCGCGGCGGCATGCAATGACCGCGCAACTCGTACGCGTTCAGCGCAGCGCGGCCGCGAACGCGTCGAGCTGCGTGATGCAGGTGTTCCAGCCCTCGAAGAAGCCGAGCGCTTCGTGGCGCTCGCGCGTCGCGGCATCCGGATGCATCACGCGCGCCTCGTAGCGGCTGCCCGCATCGTCGTCGGCCATCGTGATGATCGCCGTGAAGCCCATCCACGGCACCTGCGGCCGCCAGCCGCCCGCGAGCATCGACGTGAACGCGATGCGCGATTCCGGCACGATATCGAGGAAGCAGCCGGGGTTGTCGCTCGTGCCGCCGTCGGGGCCGCGCATGAACGTGTGGAAAACGCCGCCCGGCCGCAGGTCGAACGCGCGCACCTCGGTGGTCCACGGCTTCGGGCACCACCATTGCCTCAGCAGTTCGGGGTCGGTCCACGCACGCCACAGCGCGTGGCGCGGCGCGCGCAGCGTGCGCGTGATGACGAGGTCGTGGGCTTCAACGGGTTCGACGTGGCTTGCTGACATCTTGCTCCTCCTGGTGACGGCGTTCGACGAATTCGACGAGACGGTCGGATCGCGCTTCCCACAGCGCGCGCTGCGCGGCGAGCCACTGCTCGGCCTCGGTCAGCCGGCTGCCGACCAGCGCGCAGGTGCGCGAGCGGCCGGTTTTGCGGGTCTGCACGAGGCCGCTGCGCTCGAGCACGGCGACATGCTTCATGAACGACGGTAGCGCCATGTCGAACGGCGCGGCCAGCGCGGAGACGGTCCGCTCGCCGTGGCCGAGCGCGCTGACGATCGCGCAGCGCGTCGGATCGGCGAGGGCGTGGAAGACGTCGCTGATGCCGGGTTGAAAGTTAGCCATGTGGCTAAGTGTAGGCGATGCGGCTGGCGATGCCGCGAAAATTTTCATCGCGTACGATGATGGGGCGGTAACGCGTGCCGACCGGGCGCTGCGTTGCCGGCCGCTGCCGCCGTTGCGCAAGCCTTGACGATCGGCCGGTGTTTCTTCCGATCCGCGGGCATGCCGAACCCACGCGTGCAGCCCGCTTCATTACCGGAGATGGCATGACCGAACCTGTTACCGTCCGCTGCGTCGACGCGCGCGAAGCGATGACCTGTGTCGAAGCGCTGGCCGACGTGCTGATCGATTGCGTCGAAGGCGGCGCGTCCGTCAGTTTCATGCTGCCGATCGAACGGTCGACCGCCGTCGCGTTCTGGACGCGCGTGGCCGAGGGCGTCCGGAACGGCGAGCGCATCCTGCTCGTCGCCGAGGATGCGTCCGGCCGCATCCTCGGCACCGTACAGGTCGTGACCGCACAGCCCGAGAACCAGCCGCATCGCGCGGACATCGCGAAGATGCTCGTGTCGCGGCACGCGCGCCGGCAGGGCATCGCCGCGCGGCTGATGGCGGCGGCCGACGCGGCCGCGCGCGACGCCGGCAAGACCGTGCTCGTGCTCGATACCGTGACGGGCAGCGACGCCGAGCGGCTGTACGAGCGGGCCGGCTGGCAGCGCGTCGGCGTCGTGCCGAACTATGCGCTGATGCCCGACGGCGCGCTCTGCGCGACGACGTACTTCCACAAGCAGCTCGCGTAGCGGCGCGCGTCATGCATCCGGTCGCGCCGGCGCTGCTGTTCCTCACGTTCGCGGCCGGTGTCGTCGCGTTGATCGCGCCTGCGTTGCTCGCGGCCGCGTGGCGACGCCGCACGCAGGTGCCGTTGCGAGTGTTTTGCTACGGGATGCTGACCTTCTTCGTGTCCCAGCCGGTATTACGCCTGTCGTGGCAGGTGCCGCTGTTTCACCGGCTCGGGACCGATCCGCGCTGGCATCTGCCGATGCTCGTGTTCGCGGCGTTGACGGCTGGGCTCTTCGAGGAATGCGGGCGCTGGGTTGCGTTCCGGTATCTGCTGCCGAAGCGGCACGACGCGCAGACGGCCGTGATGCTCGGGCTCGGGCACGGCGGGCTGGAGGCGATGCTGCTGGTCGGCGTCGGGTTTGTCGCGCTCGGCACCGGCTACCTGCTCGCGCATGCCGGCGTCGTCGTGCCTGAAGGCGTGCAGTCGCTGATCGGGTCGCAGTTCGCGGGCATGACGCTCGCGTCACCGTTTCTCGCGCTGCTCGAACGTGCGAGCGCACTCGCCGCGCATGTGGGGCTGTCGCTGATCGTGCTGCAGGCGTTCGTACGCGGCACGAAACGCTGGCTCGCGTATGCGATCGCGCTTCATTTCCTGTTCGACCTCGTCGCTGTGCTGCTGACGCGGTACTGGCATGTCGATACCGTGCTGGTCGAGGCGATCCTGTTCGCGTTCAGTGCCGCGCTGCTGTGGCTGGGCACGCGCTGGAGCCGCCGAGGGACGGGCGCCGGCGACACGCGCCCGGAGCACGCCGCGTGACGTGCATGGCCCGTTTCAGCCGTGGGCGGCGGGGTTCGGTCGGCGGATGGCCGGCCGTTCTCCCGTTCGCCACCGGCTGACGAGGCTCGAAGCCGTGCCGGGCCGTGACGAATTCAGCGGCGATCAGGTCGGAAAAGTGTTGGTTGCGGCAGGACGGCGGATCGTGACGGCGGGCGCCGGCCGGAAGTAAAAGCAGGGCCGGCATCGTCGCCGATTCGATATATTCACGCAGGAAAACGCCAACGGATCGCCACGGAACCGCCGCCTCGATGAAACGCTCCCACGTCGCTTTCGCCCTCACGGGCCTGCTCGTCGCGCTGCCGATTGCTGCGTATGCGCTCGTCAAGCCGCTGCGCGTCGTCGCGCCCGCGCTGATACCCGGCGTGTCGTGCCCGAGCGCCGACATCTGCACGGACGATGCCGCGAAACTCGGCGACGCGCGGCAGCTCTATCGCGACGGCTATGCGCGCGCGGCGGCGGCCGTCGGCGCGTTCCAGGACGCGCCGCGCGTCGTGTTCTGCTCGACGCGCACGTGCGCTGACGCGTTCGGTCTCGGCCAACGCGCGGCGCTGACGCTCGGCAACTTCGGCGTGGTCATCGCGCCGCGCGGCTGGCAGACCTACTTTCTCGCGCACGAGCTGATCCATCACCGCCAGGCGGAAGTGCTCGGCAACCTGGCCGTCGTGACCAAGCCGCGCTGGCTGATCGAAGGGATGGCGTATTCGCTCAGCGAGGATCCGCGCCATCCGTTGACGGAGCCGTTCGAATCGTGGCGCACGCGTTTTGACGCGTGGCACGCGGCGCTGGGCGGGCAGCCGCTGTGGGGTGCCGCACGGGCGGTCGAATAGCGCGGCAAGGGCGGCGCGCCGCCGCGCGTTTCCGTTACGCCGGCGCGACCGGATCGCCGCGTCTGCCGGTGAGCGTGTCCCGCCCCGCGGCGAGGATCTCGTCGGCCAGCGTGGGATCGCTGCCGGCGATCGCGCGCGACAATACCAGCGCCCCCGCCATCTGGCTGAAGACCGCGAGCGCGTCGCGACGCGTCTGCTCCGGCGCCGCGCCTTCGATCGCCACCATCCGTTCCAGCCGGTCGAGATACGCGGCGAGGCCGTGTGCATAGCACGCGCGCGCCGCATCGGTCAGCCGCGGCGCGTCGCCCGCGAAGCCGGATAGCGGGCACCCGGCCTCGACGTTATCGCGATGCGCGGGCGACAGATACGACGCCACCTGCGCATCGAGACTGCCGGCGTTCGGCGAATCCGCGCGGTCCTGCATCGCCGTTTCCATCACTTCGGCGACCAGCGCGTCTTTCGACTTGAAGTGGTTGTAGAAGCCGCCCTGCGTGAAACCGGCTTCCTTCATCAATTCCGTCAGCCCCACGGCGTCGACGCCGCGCACGCGGAACAGCCGCTCGGCGGCCGCCACGATTGCGCTCCGGTTCTCGGCGGCCTGCTGTCTTGATACGCCCATCGATCTCTCCCTGATTTTGCCGATCGCAGCGATTGGAAAACACAATGTCGATCACCATTGACATGCCGAGGCGACGCGAACACAATGCATCGCAAAGACAATGGTGATCAACATTGACATCGAGTGTAGCCGACCTGGCCGGTAATGCAAAGCCACGGCTGGAGCACGGATGGCAATGGGTCGGCGTCTTTGGCGTCGCGGGGGTAACGGGGCAGCGGACGGCTTGCCGCCTGCCACCGGCGGCGCAACGGTTCGGTATGCCATGGCAACCTCGTTTTCCACCGGATCTCACGCGCGGCGAGCCGGCGCGCATGCGATTCATCATGCGAAAGGAAGGACTATGAAGATCGAAGGTGCAGTCGTTTTCGTGACGGGCGCGAACCGCGGGCTCGGGCTCGAGTTTGCGAAGCAGGCGCTCGAAAGAGGGGCGCGGAAGGTCTATGCGGCGGCGCGCGATCCGGCCACCGTGACGCTGCCGGGCGTCGTGCCCGTGAAGCTCGACGTGACCGACCCGGCGGCCGTCGCCGCAGCGGCCGATGCGGCGCGCGACGTCACGCTGCTGATCAACAACGCCGGCATCGCGCGGCTCGGCAGCCTGACGGACGACGGCGCGCCCGACGCGTTGCGCGATCACTTCGAAACCAACGTGTTCGGGATGCTGGCGATGTCGCGCGCGTTTGCGGGGACCCTCGCCGGCCATGGCGGCGGCGCGATCCTGAACATCCTGTCCGTCGCGAGCTGGGTGAACCGGCCGATCCTGTCGGGCTACGGCGTGTCGAAATCGGCCGCGTGGGCGCTGACCAACGGGCTGCGCCATTCGCTGCGCGAGCAGCACACGCAGGTCGTCGGGCTGCATGCCGGTTTCATCGATACCGACCTGACGGCCGGCCTCGACGTGCCGAAGGCGACGCCGGCCGACGTCGTGCGCCAGGCCTACGAAGCGATCGAAGCGGGGGCGGAGGAAGTGTCCACCGACGAGTTCACGCGGCAGGTGAAGGCCACGTTGTCGTCAGGCGTCTATCTGGAAGAGCCGGCGCCGCGTTGACGCCGCCGGGAAGGCGAACCCGCCGCCCGCGCTCCGGGCGCGGCGGCGGGCAGCGCCGTCAGATCGTCGTGTCGATGATGCCCGGGATCTTCACGTCCGGGTTCACGTCCGCGTCGTAGTCGACGCCGGCGATCTCGAAGCCGAACAGCCGCAGGAAGTCGCTCTTGTAGCCGGCGAAGTCGGTCAGCTCGTACAGGTTTTCGTTCGTCACCTTGTCCCACATCGCGACGACCTTCGCCTGCACCTGCGGATCGAGTTCCTTGTAGTCCGCGCGCAGCCGGCCTTCTTCGTCGACGTGCGGCGTCGCGCCGTACAGGCTGTCCTTCAGGAGCCCGTACACCTGCTCGATGCAGCCTTCGTGCGTGCCGGTTTCCTTCATCACCTTGAACAGCAGCGACAGGTACAGCGGCATCATCGGGATCGCCGAGCTCGCCTGCGTGACGACGGCCTTCAGCACCGACACGCGCGCATCGCCGCCGTGCGCGGCCAGCTTTTCGCGGATCGACAGCACCTTCTTGTCGAGATCCTTCTTCGCTTCGCCGATCGAGCCGTTCCAGTAGATGTCGTGCGTGATCTGCTCGCCGAGATACGTGAACGCGGTGGTCTTCGCGCCGTCGGCCAGCACGCCGGCTTCATCCAGCGCGTCGATCCACATCTGCCAGTCCTCGCCGCCCATCACGGCGACGGTGCCGTCGATCTCTTCCTGCGTCGCCGGCTCGAGCGAGACTTCGCGAATCACTTCCTTGTCGGTGTCGAGGCCGCGGAACGTGACGGCCTTGCCGATCGGCTTGAGCGTCGAGCTGATGGTTTCGCCCGTCTTCGGGTGCGTGCGGCGCGGTGCCGCGAGGCTGTAGACGACGAGATCGACCTTGCCGAGATCCTGCTTGATGGTGTCGATCGTGATCTGCTTGACCTTGTCGGAGAATGCGTCGCCGTTGATGCTGCGCGCATAGTGCCCCTTTTCAGCGGCGAATTTCTCGAACGCGGCGCTGTTGTACCAGCCGGCCGTGCCGGGCTTCGTTTCGCTGCCGGCGCGCTCGAAGAACACGCCGAGCGTGTCCGCGCCCGAGCCGAAGGCGGCCGAGATCCGGGCGGCGAGGCCGTAGCCGGTCGACGCGCCGATCACGAGCACCTTTTTCGGGCCGTTGGCGATCGGGCCGTGCGAAGTCACGTAGTCGATCTGTTCCTTGACGCTGGCTTCGCAGCCGACCGGATGAGTCGTCACGCAGATGAAGCCACGCACGCGCGGTTTGATGATCATGGGAACCTCTTGTCAGAAAGGCGGAAACGGCCTGAAATCGGAAAAATCCCGCGCATTGTAAAGGAAGCGGCCGCTCGCGGGCGGGCGCGGCCGGAACGCGCCGGATCGCCTCGTTATTTCTCTCTTGACAGAAATAACTGAAATCACTAAATTTCACGACATGGAACTCACACCGATTGCCGAACGATTCATTCTCCACTGGGGCGAAATGGGCTCGCGGTGGGGCGTCAACCGCACCGTCTCGCAGATCCACGCGCTGCTCTACCTGGCCGGCCGGCCGGTCGCGGCCGACGAGATCGCCGAGACGCTCAACGTCGCGCGCTCCAACGTCAGCACGAGCCTGAAGGAGCTGCAGGCATGGCGGCTGGCGAAGGTCGTGCATGTGCTGGGCGACCGCCGCGACCATTTCGAGACGTCGACCGACATCTGGGAACTGTTCAAACTGATCGTCGAAGGGCGGCGGCAGCGCGAGATCGAGCCGACGCTCACGGTGCTGCGCGATTGCCTGACGAATCCCGACATCGCGAACGAGAGCCGCGAGACCGAACAGCGCATCCGCGACACGCTGCAGTTCGTCGAGACGCTCACGACCTGGTCGGACGAGATGCTGCGGCTCAAGCCCGATACGCTGATGAAAGCGCTCGGCATCGGCGCGAAGATCAGCCAGACGGTCAGGCGCAAGCCGTCGAAGTAAGCGGTACAGGCCGTGCGGGCACGCAGCCCGCTTTTTTTGGGGTCTCTATTTCTGTTTGTACAGAAATAACTGTAAATAGAGGATGAAAATGAACGCAGTCTTGCCGTCGACCTGCCAGCCCGATCGCACCGGGGCGCGCAGCATGACCGTCCTCGTCTGCGGTGCGAACGGCTTCATCGGGCGGGCATTGTGCGCGCAGCTCGAAGCCGGCGGTCATCGCGTGCTCCGCGGCGTGCGTCATGCGGCCGGCCCGCGCGACGTCGCGATCGACTTCGCGAAGGACGTCGATCCGGACACGTGGCTGGTGCGGCTGGAGGGTGTCGACGTGGTGATCAATGCGGTCGGCATCCTCGCCGATCGGCGCGGCGCGACGCTCGATGCCGTGCATCGCGCCGCACCGTGTGCGCTCTTTACCGCGTGCTGCCGCGCCGGCGTGCGGCGCGTGATCCAGATCTCGGCGCTCGGTGTCGAGCGTGGAGATACGCGGTACTTCGCCAGCAAGCACGCAGCCGAGCGCTTCCTGCAGACGCTGCCGATCGACTTCCGGATCGTGCGCCCCGCGCTCGTCTACGGCACGGCCGGCACGTCGGCGCGTTTTTTCCGGATGCTCGCGAGCCTGCCCGTGCACGTCCTGCCGGCGGGCGGCCATCAACGGCTGCGCCCCGTGCACGTCGACGATCTCGCTGAAGTCGTCGCGCGGTGCGTCGATTCGCCGGCGGCCGGCAGCCCGGCGGTGATCGACGTGGTCGGCAACGACGAAGTCGAATATCGCGAGATGCTGGCTCGCTACCGCGCCGCGCTGGGATTTCCGCCGGCCGCCCGCGTGACGCTGCCGGGCCCGCTGGCCGGCGCGGCGGCCGCGCTGCTCGGCACGTTGCCGGGCGCGATGTTCACGCGCGACACGTGGACGATGCTGCGCGGCGGGAACACCGGCGCTCCGTCGGCCGTCACGGCCGTGCTGGGCCGGCCGCCGCGCGGCATCGACGGCTTCATCGGCGCGGAAGCCGCCGCGCTGCGTCGCGACGCGCTCGCGATGTGGCGGCGTCCGCTGCTGCTGGGTGCGCTCGCGATCGTCTGGATCTGGACCGCCATCGCCAGCGCGTTCATCCATCCGCTGCACGCGAGCCTCGCGCTGCTCGCTCACGCGCACCTGACGGGGTTGCCCGCGCTGATCGCGCTGTACGCGGCAAGCGCGCTGGACTTCGCGTTCGGCATCGCGACCGTCGCCGCGCCGTCGCGTCGCCTGTGGGCTGCGCAAGCGGCGCTGATCGTCGCGTATTCGGCCGTCATCGCGGTCACGATGCCCGGCCTGCTGGCCGAGCCGTTCGGCCCCGTGCTCAAGAACGTGCCGATTCTCGCCATCCTGTTGATCCTGTTTTCCGAAGAAGAACAAGCATGAATACCTATCTCGTCATCAAGGCGCTTCACATCCTGTCCTCGGTGCTGCTGGTCGGCACGGGGTTCGGCACCGCGTTCTACCTGTTCTTCGCGAACCGCACGCAGTCGGTGCCGGCGATCGCGGCCGTGTCGCGGCTCGTGGTGCGCGCGGACTGGTGGTTCACGACGCCGGCCGTGCTGTTCCAGCCGGCGTCCGGGCTGTGGCTCGCGCACACGGCCGGCTGGCCGTGGCATACGCCGTGGCTCGTCGCGTCGATCGTGCTGTATGCGATCGCCGGCGCGTGCTGGCTGCCGGTCGTGTGGCTGCAGGTCGAACTCGCCGCGATGGCGAAGCTCGCGCACGCGAACGGCGACGCCGCACTGCCGGAACAGTACTGGCGCTATGCGAAGCGCTGGGAACTGCTCGGCTACCCGGCGTTCTTCGCGATGCTGACCGTCTACTTCCTGATGGTGCTCAAGCCGATGTAAGTACGTCACCGTCGCGCGGGAGCGGCGGCGATGCACGCCTGAAAGCAGTCAATCGATCGATTCATGATGCTTGCGATAAAAAGAAGGAGTGCAAAACATGAACTCAGGTGAATTGGTGCTGTATTTCGACGGACGATGTCCGCTATGCGTCGCAGAAATACGGCGTCTCGGGGCCCGGGACGCGCGACGCCGGCTGGTTTTCGTCGATATCGCCGAGCCGGGCTTCGATCCCGCGCCGCTGGGCGTCAGCCTGCCCGCGCTGAATCGCGAGCTGCACGCGCGCCTGCCGGACGGACGCATGCTGACCGGCGTGGACAGCATCCTGGCCGCCTATACGCTGGTCGGGCGCCGCCGGCTCGCCTGGCTGCTTCGCGTGCCGGCCATACGTGCTGCGCTGGCGCCGCTGTATCGCCGCTTCGCACGCAACCGGCATGCCGTTTCGCGCTGGCTCGGCTATCACGCCGAAGCGCGCTGCGACGCTGCAGTGTGCGGTATCGGCGAGGCCGCCGACAGTACGGCGGCGAATCGGCCTGCGCGCGACACCATGCGCCGCATCGTCGTGAGCTGGATGGTTGCAGCGGCGATCGTGCACCTGCTCGCCGGTGCAGCCATTCCGTGGATTGCCAGCGCGTCGTGGCTCGATGCGTATCACCGCGGCATCGAGCTGCATTTCTGGGCGGGAACGGCGCCCGAAGCGGCGCGCGTCCAGCAGATCTGGTGGATGTCGCTGATCGGCGCGACGGTGCAATGCGCATCGGTCTGGATGCTGGCGCTCGTTCACCTCGGCAACCGGCTGCGCAGCAGGGAAGTGTGGGGATGGCTGCTGGCCGGCCTGTTGATCTGGGCGCCGCAGGACATGCTGTTGTCGTGGCAGGCGCATGTATGGGGCCACGTGGCGATCGATGCTGCCGCACTCGTCGCGATGGTGCCGCCGCTCGTCTGGCTATGGAGGAGGGATACCCTATGAACACGTTGCCTGCTTTCAACTGGGCGCTCAACCTGCTGATCGTGCAGGGCGCGATGGGCGCATTCGATACGCTTTATCACCACGAACTCACGCAGGACCTGCCGCACAGCCCGCGCGCGCGGCTCGAGCTGGCGATTCATGCGGTGCGGTCCGTGCTTTACGGCCTCGTGTTCGCCTCGATCGCGAACGTCGCCTTTCACGGCGCGTGGGTCGCGGCCCTCGCGACGGTGGTGCTCGTCGAAGTGGTGCTGACGTTATGGGATTTCGTCGTCGAGGACCAAAGCCGCAAGCTGCCGGCGACCGAGCGCGTGCTGCACACGCTGCTGGCCGTCAACGGCGGCGCGCTGTTCGGGATGCTCGCGATGCAACTGGCCGCGTGGGCGCACGAACCGACCGCGCTGCACGTGCTCGACCTCGGCTGGCGCGGCTGGCTGCTCAGCCTGTTTGCCGCCGGCGTGACGGTTTCGGGGATCCGCGACGGGATCGCCGCCTGCCGGATCGCGCGACGCGTTCCGGACGCCAATCCGTTCGCGGGGCAGCCGCCCGGCAACGTGCTCGTCACTGGCGGGACCGGCTTTATCGGCGAAACCCTCGTGAACGGGCTGCTCGATGCGGGGCATACGGTCACGTTGCTGGCGCGCGATCCGCTGCGCGCGGCTTACCAGTTTCATGGCCGCGTGCGCAGCGTGACGTCCGTCGAACAGTTGCAGCCGCACGAGCGTTTCGACACGGTCATCAATCTCGCGGGGGCGCCGGTGCTGGGCGCGCGCTGGAGCAAGCGCCGCCGGGCGCTGCTGCTCGCCAGCCGCGCGGGCGTCACGCAGGCGCTGATGCGCTGGGTCGAGACTGCCGAGGTCAAGCCGCGCACGTGGATCCAGGCGTCCGCGATCGGTTACTACGGCGTGCGCCCGGCCGACGAGCGGCTCGACGAGGGCAGCAGCGCCGGCACGGGGTTCATGTCGGAGCTGTGCCGGCAGTGGGAGCAGTCCGCGCAGCCGCTCGAGCGCCACGGGGTGCGCTCGGTGGTGCTGCGGCTGGGCGTCGTGTTCGGCCCCGGCGGCGCGTTGCGCCCGATGCTGCTGCCGCATTACTTCGGGATGGGCGGACGATTCGGCGACGGCGCGCAGGTGATGAGCTGGATCCACCGCGACGACGTGCTGCGGATCATCGCACGCGCGATGTCGAACCCGCGCATGCGCGGCGTCTACAACGCGGTTGCGCCCGCGGCATTGACCCAGCGCGAGTTCGTGCAGGTCGTGACGAAGGTGCTGCGCCGCCCTGCATGGCTGCACGTGCCGGCCGCGCCGCTGCGCGTCGCGATGGGCGAGATGGCCGAGTTGCTGCTGGACGGGCAGCGGGTGATGCCCGCGCGGCTGCATCAGGACGGATTCATGTTCCGGTTCCCGACGGCCGAGCACGCGCTGCGTGACCTGACGAATCGGCCGCACGCCGATTTTGCGCGGCCTGCCTGCCGTTTGCGGCGAGGCCGTGTTTAAATTCGACGTGAACGCGTTCGGGACGTTTTGTGCGCTCCGAACGCTCCGCATCCGACTTCACAAGGAGACAGCATGCTGCGCATCCTCGGCAAGATCCCGTCCATCAACGTCCGCAAGGTGCTGTGGCTGTGCACCGAGCTGAACCTGCCGTTCGAACAGGAAGACTGGGGCGCGGGCTTCCGCACGACCAACGATCCGGCCTATCTCGCGCTGAATCCGAACGCGCTCGTGCCCGTCATCCAGGACGACGATTTCGTGCTCTGGGAATCGAACGCGATCATCCGCTACCTCGCGAACCGCTATGGCGGCGATGCGCTCTATCCGGCCGAGCCGCAGGCGCGCGCGCGGGTCGATCAATGGATCGACTGGCAGGGCGCGGACCTGAACCGCGCGTGGATCGGCGCGTTCCTCGGCCTCGTGCGCAAATCGCCCGATCACCAGGATCCGGACGGCATCGCGCAGTCGATCGCGGGCTGGACGAAGCACATGCGCGTGCTGAACGCGCAACTCGAAGCGACCGGCGCATTCGTGGCCGGCGATCACTTCACGCTCGCCGACATTCCGATCGGCCTGTCGGTGAACCGCTGGTTCGGCACGCCGTTCGAGCATCCGGATTTCCCGGCGGCGTCGCGTTATATCGAACGTCTCGCGACGCGCGAAGGCTTCAAGCAATACGCGGGCAGCGCGAATCCGTGACGCACCGCAGGTAACGCGCGGCGAGGCGGCGTCGTTGGTGTCGTAGGCGTCGGGATTGCCGCCGTCACGCGCCAGGCGCCGGCACCGCGTCGAGCACGCGCGCGAGAAACGCCTCGTGATTCCACGCGGATTCCGGCCGCGACAGCCCGAGCCGCACGACCACCAGCTCGCGGCTCGGCACGACGCTCACGAACTGGCCTTCATGGCCGACCGCATGAAATGCGTCGGCCGGCATCGTGCTCGCGTGCGGATCGCGATCGTTGAACGGCTCCGGCACCTTCACCCACAGCTGCGCGCCGAATTCCTGGCGCGTCGACTGCGGCGTCGCGCGCGTCAGGTAGCGCACCCAGCCCTCCGGCAGCAGCCGCTGCCCGTTCCACACGCCGTCCTGCAGCAGAAGCTGCCCGAAGCGCGCCCAGTCGCGCGCGCTCGCATACATGTACGACGGGCTGACGAGCGTGCCGGACGCATCGGGCTCGAACACCGCGCTGCGCATCCCGAGCGGCGCGAACAGCGCGCGGCGCGGAAACGCGAGGTAGTCCTCGTCGCTGCCGCCCAGCGCTACCCGCATCACGCGCGCGACGATCGCGCTCGTACCGCTCGAGTAGTACCACTGCGTGCCGGGCGTCGCGGCGAGCGGCTTCGCCGATGCGAAGCGCGCGGTATCGGGCTGCGTGAACAGCATCACGGCGACGTCGGACAGCGGATCGTCGTAGTCCTCGTTGAATTGCAGGCCGCTCGTCATCCGCAGCAATTCGTCGAGCGTGATCGCCGCGCGCGGATCGCCGCTGCCGCGCCATTCGGGCAGCAGCGCCGACGCATCGGGCGACAGCTTGTGCCGCGCGACGAGCGTGCCGACCAGCGCGGCCGTCACGGTTTTCGTCATCGACCAGCCGGGCAGCGGCGTGTCGGCCGTGAAGCCGGGCGCATAGCGTTCGGCGATCACCTGGCCGCGCCACATCACGACGATCGCGCGCGTGCGTCGCGGCCGTGCCGGATCGGGTTCGTCGAACGCACGGTCGAGCGCGGTTTGCAGCTTGTGCGCGTCGATGCCGGCCGGCGGCATGGCCGGTGCGGGCTGCGCGGGCGGCGGATCGGGGAGGGGCGGCGATGCGGCCGGCAAGCTGTCCGTCAGTGTGGCCGGCAGCGCGCCGGGCGACGGCCCGAGCGCAAGCGTGCAGCCGAGCCCGGGACGGAAGTCGGCTTCGCGCCCGGCGAAGCCGGCGAAGGTCGCCACGGCGCGATGATGGTCGGGATCGATCGACGGGCGCACCAGTTTCAGCAGCGGATGAACGCCGGCCATGATGTCGACGTCGATCACGGACGCGGCCGGGCGGCCCGACACGTACACGCCGGAACATAGCGCCTTCGCCGCATAGCCGGTCGCGATCGGCGCGAGCCGGGACAGCATGTAGCCGGCGTAGCCGACCGCGGCAAGCAGCACGAGGGCGGCGCCTCGTCGGATCAGCGGCTTGATGGATGTCGTCATGCGCGAGCGTCCTCGGTGGCGTGCCGGCCGGCAACGATCCGGCAGTGTCGCAGGTTCGGGCAAGCGGTGGCAATCGCGGGGGGTGACGACGCCGGGCGGCGTCACTCAGGTGGCATGGTGCCCGGCGTGTGCGAATCGCATGTGTCGATCGCGCAGGTTCGAACGGGCCGGATGCGGCCCGTTCACGAAGTGCGTCATTGTGCGTTGTCGTTGTCCGAACGCAGGGTCCAGACCGTCGCGGTATTCGTGTTGTCGTCGACGGCCGCGAATTGCGGCTGGCCCTTGCTGCCTCGCCCGAACGCGAGGCCGAAGGCCGCGCCCGGCACGGTGTCGACCTGCATCTGCGCGACGAAGCGCCCGTTCACCGTGAACTCGACGATCTCGCTCGGTTGCTGCGGATCGGGATTGACCGCGTCGCCGTTCGCGGTCACGAGATGGCCGTTCGGCGCGAGCGCCAGGGCGAGCGGGCCGTGCAGGTGCGCCGCGTCGAAGTAGATCATCCGTCCGACACCGCCGTTGCGGTTCGTCGACGCGGCGTTCTGGATCGCGAACACCGCGTTGTCGCCGGTGGAGGCGACATAGAGGACGTCGACGTCAGGGTCGTACGCCAGACCGGTCGGGCCGACGACGAGCGCGTTGGGATCGGTCCGGTTCACGTAGCCCGACGCGATGATGCGCGAGCTCGGCAGCATCGAGACGCCGTCGTTGCCGATCGCCAGGTCGATCCGTGCGACCGTCCCGTTCAGCACGTTCGACACGAACGCGGTCACGCGCTGCCCGCGATCGATTACGGTCATGTCCCACGGCCCGTCGAGCAGCGTGGCGCTGACCAGTTGCGTGACGAGATTGCCTTGCGGACCGATGACGAGCAGCGAGCCCGGTGCGACCACGTTCTTGCCGTCCGGCGCAGGGACGTTGCCGACCAGCACGAAGCCGCTGCGCAGTACCGTGAGCGCGGTCGTCAGGCCGAGATTGCTGCCCTGGAAGAATGTCGCCGGCGTTTTGCCGGGCGACAGCTTCACGATCGTCGTGCCGGTGCCTTGCGTGTTCGACGCCGCGTTGAAGTTGGACACGACGACGTCGCCCGGTTTCAGCGTGCTCCAGGTCGGCACACCGCGCGGCACGAACGCGATGCCGTACGGATTGACGTCGCCGTTGGCGGGTACGGTCGATGCCGTGACCGACGAAGGCGGCAGGATGATGTCGCTGCCGCCGGCCCACGCGAAGGCCGACGACAACGCGACCAGCCCGGCGCCGCAAGCCGCGCGGCATAGCGTGCGCGCAATCGTGCGACGGGCGTGCGCGAAGACCGGCGGATGAACGGCGGAGACGGACGGGGCGGGCGAGCGACAGGAGGGGAGAGGGTTCATGGCATGACTCCGGTTGATGATCGCGATCAGTCATCCCGGCTGCCGGCCTGCGCAGCCGACGGGTGTCCGGCGCGGGTTCGCCGGCTTGCCGCGCGAACCCGCGCTCGCAATAAACGGATGGCGACGGCTGCCTATTCCATCCGGTTACGCATGTTGCATGCGCGCCGGCGTCCAATGTTCGCCGCCATGGCGACACGGCCTGACAAGTTGAAATCCGGCCCGCCATCGACCGATAATCGTCCGGCATCGATCTCCCAGTCCAACTGCCTAACCGTTATCGGAAAACGCCATGTCCTACGACAACAACAACCCGTTCGCAAAAATCCTGCGCGGCGAACTGCCGTGCGTGAAGGTCGCGGAAGACGACGCGACGCTCGCGATCATGGATCTCATGCCGCAGGCCGACGGCCATGTGCTCGTGATCCCGAAGGAGCCGGCCGCGCAGATCTTCGAGCTGTCCGGCGACGCGGCCGCGGCCGGCATCCGCATGACGCAGCGCGTCGCGGCGGCGGTGCGCGCGGCGCTCGAGCCGGACGGCGTGTTCATCGGCCAGTTCAACGGCGCGGCAGCCGGCCAGACGGTCCCGCACGTGCACTTCCACGTGATCCCGCGCTGGGAAGGCGCCGAGCTGCGGATGCATGCGCGCGACATTGCCGACGCGGCGGCGCTCGAAGCACTCGCGCAGCGCATTCGCGCGCGCTTCGTGTAACGCATCGACCGCGCGCGGCTCGGCGGCGGCGCATCGGCCGGCCGCCGCTCCGGCATCGGCTGTGTCGACTGTTTCGGCGGTCACGCGAGGTAACACGTGTAACCGCCTGCGAAACTCGGCCCGGCAAGCCCGGCGCTAGACTCGGCGCATTGTTTCATCGAGCGACAGGAAGGGCGGATCGCCTCTTCGTGCCGTCCGTCGCACGTCGCGGCGGCGCGGCCTTCGCAAGGTGCCATTCGTCTTTCGCGCCGGGAATCGAGCCATGTCCAGACTTCTCATCACGCTTGCCCTGATCGGCGGCCTGTCCGGCTGCTACGTCGCGCCGCCGTACGGCTACGCGCCCGCGCCGGCCTACTATGGCTACGCGCCCGCACCGGCCTACTACGGCTATGCGCCGGCGTATTACGCACCGCCCGTCAGCATCGGGATCGGCGGCCACTTCCGCATCCGCTGATCCGGCCCCGGGCGCACCGGCCCGGGCCGCCGCCTTTCGCCGGACGATTCGCGCGCAGCGCATCGTGCGCGCGGTTCCTATACTTCACAGGAAAGCGCACTCCGGCGAGGCAGCCATGACAGTCACCCGCAAGGTCGCAGTCCTGTCGGGCGTATCCACGCTCGTCTATCTCGGGCTCGCCGTGCTCGGCATCGGCGGGTTCGCCGCGTTCTTCTCGCATCCGCCGCTGACCGTCGTCGTCGTCGCGACGCTCGCGATGGCCGTCGCCGCGATGTTCACCGAAGGCAACCTGAGCAGCGGCGAGCGCGAGAACCGCGACAACCGCTGGGTGCTCGCGGCGTTCGCGGTGAGCGGGTTCCTGCTCGCGTATCTGCCCGCGCTAACCGACCGGCTCGATTTCTGGACCTTCGGCGGCGATGCGGCGCGCTGGACCGGCGTCGTGCTGTACATCGCGGGCGGTGCGCTGCGCATCTGGCCCGTGTTCGTGCTCGGCAAGCGTTTCAGCGGGCTCGTCGCGATCCAGCCCGGCCACACGCTCGTGACGTACGGCATCTATCGCAGGATCCGCAACCCGAGCTATCTCGGCCTGCTCGTCAATGCGGCTGGCTGGGCATTCGCGTTCCGTTCCGGCGTCGGGCTGCTGCTCGTCGCGCTGACGATGGTGCCGCTCGTCGCGCGGATCCGATCCGAGGAGGCGCTGCTGCGTTCGCAATTCGGCGCCGAATACGACGCGTATTGCGCGCGGACCTGGCGGCTGCTGCCCGGCGTGTACTGACCCCCTCGTTTCTTCCCGGCCATCGTTTCGAGGCCGGCTCACGACACGTGCCCGATGTGTTGCCGCGTGTGTCGCAAACGTGCGACGCCGTGCGTGGCCGGCCTGTCGTTCCGCGGGGCCGGACCCTGGCTGAAGCCAATACCGGCGCGGGTTTCCGGCGATTCCGGTGCGTGTGTTCAAGGTCCGTTATTCGTAAACAACTTGTTACCAGAATGTCCACGGCAAGGATGTGGGACCGGTGCTATTCTTCGCCGCAAGCTCGTTGAAATGAATTGGTCCGCGGTTCGGCACAATGCCTGACCCGACGTCGATCGATTCAGATCGTCGTACCGAGCGGACCTCCGATAACCAGATTGCGAACAAGGAAGAATACGGGAATGTGGAAGAAAATTGCCCCCACTCTCGTCGTCGCCGTGCTGACCGGCGCGACCGCACTGCCGGCAATGGCCGGTGACCTGAACAACGCGCTTGGCGGCGCGCTCGGCGGGGTTGCCGGCGCAGCGGTCGGCGGCGCGGTCGGTGGCAGCACCGGCTCCGTGATTGGCGGCGCGATCGGCGGCGGCGCGGGTGGCGCCGTGACGTCGAACCGTCGCGAGCGCACCGGCGCGATCATCGGCGGCGCACTCGGCGGCGGGGCAGGCACCGCGGCAGGCAACGCGATGGGCGGCCGCACGGGCGGCCTGCTGGGCGCGGCTGTCGGCGGCGGCGCCGGTGCGGCGCTCGGCGGCAACATGTCGCGCAGCTCGTACGAGCGTGATTACGGCGGTCGCGGCGATCGCGGCTACCATCACCGCAAGCATCGTCACCACCGCGACTGGGACTGATCGCCGCTGGCGCGGCACGGTGCGCGACTCGCGCACCGGCGCGCCGATGGCGTCGGCACCCGACGCGAGCAGCAGCCCGGCAGCCAGCCGGGCCGCCATCGCCGGCCAGACCGGCGACCCTTTCCGGTTTCATCAGACGCTGCCCCGTGCCCGATCGACGGGCCGGCAATCGTCCTCCCGCCTTGTTTCCCCGCTTCCCGACGACACCGCCTGCCGCGCCTGAATGCGCCCCGGGCAGAATCGGCGATCGCCATCGAGCATGCCCTTCGACGCGTCGGCCCGTTCCGGCCTGACGACAGTCCACGACAGGGCGCATCGATCCGCCGCCGCGCGCGCATCGACCGTCTCCAATCCGCGTAACCAGATGTATCGCGACCCGTGTGCGCCACCGGCGTTGCGCCGGCCGGACGCGTCGCGTCCAGCGTCCCCGCGAATGTTCCCGCTGCCGCGCCCGTCAGGATTTCCCTGATGGTCGGACCGCCGCGCAGCGCCTCTGCACCGCATATCGCGGGTGCTGGCGGGTAGTGGGAAATCGAATGGATGGCATCGCAACATTTAATTGGTCGCTTGAGATCGACTTCGCTATCGTCGGCGATGCTCGCGTACGGAGTCGAACCGTGCCGTCCGCTGCGCCTCGCCGCATGATCGCGAGCGCCGCGGCCCGGCCGCCGGCCCCACAAGCATGGGCCGCCGCGTCCGATGAACCGGACGTACCCGTCGCGAAGCGTGGCCGACCGAACGAAGGCGCATGCGCTTTCAAGCCACCCCGGCAACGATGTCCCGCCGCCGCATGCGCGCCCCACGCGCGTGCGTGCCGCCCGATGCCGTTGGCGCCCGGGGCCGGACCAACCCATTGCCTGGATGCAATATGTCTAAGACAACGTATTACGCGCCGCATGGCGGCCACCCGCCGCAGACCGATCTGCTGACCGATCGCGCGATGTTCACCGAGGCGTACGCGGTGATCCCGAAGGGGGTGATGCGCGACATCGTCACGAGCTGGCTGCCGTTCTGGACGAACACGCGCCTGTGGGTGATCGCCCGCCCGCTGTCGGGTTTCGCCGAAACCTTCTCGCAGTACATCGTCGAAGTGAACCCGGGCGGCGGCAGTGACAAGCCCGAGCAGGACAAGAACGCCGAAGCCGTGCTGTTCGTCGTCGAAGGCGAAGCCGAGCTGACGCTGCAGGGCACGAAGCACGTGCTGAAGCCGGGCGGCTACGCGTTCATTCCGCCGGGCGCCGACTGGACGCTGCACAACGTCAGCGATGCCGCGGTGCGCTTCCACTGGGTGCGCAAGCATTACCAGGCCGTCGACGGCATTCCGCTGCCGGACGCGTTCGTGACCAACGAGCAGGACGTCGAGCCGATCCCGATGCCGGGCACCGACGGCGCGTGGGTGACGACGCGCTTCGTCGACATGAGCGACATGCGCCACGACATGCACGTGAACATCGTGACGTTCGAGCCGGGCGGCGTGATTCCGTTCGCCGAAACGCACGTGATGGAGCACGGCCTGTACGTGCTCGAAGGCAAGGCCGTCTATCGCCTGAATCAGGACTGGGTCGAGGTCGAAGCGGGCGACTTCATGTGGCTGCGCGCGTTCTGCCCGCAGGCCTGCTATTCGGGTGGCCCCGGCCGCTTCCGCTACCTGCTGTACAAGGATGTGAACCGTCACATGAACCTGTTGCTGAATCCGGCGCGTTAAGCGCTGCGCAAGCAGTCGGATGCGAAAGCCCGCCGGTGCATGCCGGCGGGCTTTTTTTCATTTCAGGTCTTCGTAGATTTTCGTGGAGGCCGCTTGTCGACCCATTGGAGCCGCTCAGCGAAGTTCGCGACCGTCCGCTCCCCAGCCTGCACGCGACTATCGGGAATCACCCCAACTCTCCGCTCAGCGACCGTTGCGTATGGTCGGGGCACCCCACTGACGGCATGCCGCAACGGTTGTGAGCGAAACGCAAGCATTCCATCCGGTCAGCAGAATGCGGTGCAGCCTTGAGCCGCTACCAGTGCCAGACCTGATCGAAGCGATCGAACAGGACGGGGATCTCGCCACGCGCGAGCAGCGTCAGGCCGCCGATGACATCTTCCTGTCCCAGTCCGCAGTCACGCATGTCCTCGGTGACCGCATACACGGCAACGCCGACGCCGATCATTTTGTCCAGATCCTTATCGAGCGCTGGCGGATGGACCTGCCGGCGCGTGCCGAAGGCGAGGCCGGTGGCATCCTGTCCGCGCGCTGCATAGTTCACGGCGCCTCCGCACAGCAGCAGGCTGATGTCCGCGCCGGCGTTTTTCAGCACATGGTTCAGCCACAGGATGGTGTCATCCTGTTCTTCCAGGGTAGCCCGGTACGCTGTCTCAACAATGCTCAGGATTTTCATGGCACGACTCCTATTTCGTCGGGATTACCAGCACAGCGTTGCTCTGGATCGCGGAGTCGAGAAAATCCTTCGGGCTACCTCGGCGGGGACCCTCAATCCAGTCACCTGCGCCGCGTTCGTCCACACACAGGCCGCAGTTGATCCAATCGAACTTGACTCCCTGCTGGGCAGCGAGTTGAAACAAGGCTGCCACCCAGTCCCTGGTTGTCGGGTGATCCTCCTCCTCCACGGACGTGCCCTTGACTGGATTGGCATGTGGGGCTTGCGCCTTCATGGTCAGATTGACTGCACCTTCGTAGGCGAACACCGTTACGTCGTGCCCCCGTCGCAGTGCGGCATCCACAATGCGCAGCGCCGTCGTGCTTGCTGCCTTTTCATACGGGGGATCCATTAGTGCCAGGGTCAATTTCATACCAATAGCCATCACGTTCTCCTTAATTCAGTGCCAAATGGCCTTGGTCCCAGCCACTAGGAGAAGATCCACGAGTTGTCCGATGTCCGCCTTCTGGACACCTTCCGCCAGCCGTTCGATCGCCCGTTCGCGCAGGGAAAATTCATCGGCAAGGACGGTGACGCCGCTGCGCGTCAGATCCGCATATCGCTCGCTGAATTTTGCCCCCGGGCGAGTGGAAAGCACGCCGTTCTGAACCAGGAACAGCGTGACCGTGTTTCCCCTCAGGCGTATGCCCCTGACCAGTTCCTCGACGTGCTCGGTATCTCCGGCACCATATGGACCGCGCGATTCTACGAACAGGTAATTTGCCATGTCAGCCTCCTGCCAGCCTCCAGCCCGAAGAAGCAGTTCCCACCGATGTGTTGCCCCTGTGTCGCGCCAGTCGCAACGGGCACTCGACTCGCCGTGCGGCGCGTGGGCCGCGCACAGCTCATGATCTGGGTATAGCAGAACGGACGGATAGTCCAAGTAGCGCTACGTGTCACAGCTCGGGAAGGCTTATGCGTGTGGTCACGCCGTTGTTGAAGCGCGGCACAGGGAGGCAGCTTGTCTGGAGAGTTACGGCCGGTACGGGCCGAGCAGCGGACATTCCCCGGCAGGCGCGAACGTCTCTTCCTGGCCGAGAGTCGCCAGTCTTCGCTGCGTTCCCCAGAAATTCACGATGAACCTGTGCTCATGGGCGATGCGTATTGCTATCGGTTGAGTGTGGCCGCCGCGAGCGTCGCGACCTGCAGCCGCGTATCGGGCGGCAGGCCGTCCTCCATCATCCACACGGCTGACAAACCCGACCACGCGAGAATCCACTGCAGCAGCCGGCGCCGGTCGAGCCGCGCGGCGTCGGCCACGAGCGCGACGCGCCGGTCAAAGCGCGCGGGATCGGCCGCGATGTCGGGCGCGGGATTGCAGAACAGGTTCGCGTAGTCGAACGCGCGATCGCCGCGCAGCCCTTTCGGGTCGATCGCGAGCCAGCCGCGGTCGCCGAAGTGGAGGATGTTGCCGTGATGGATGTCGCCGTGCAGGACGACTTCATCGACGGGTGCCTCCGCGAGCAACTGGCGCGCGACCGCCGCCGAGCGGCGCAGCACGCCATCGGCCGCATCGTTCGACAGCAGTGCGTAGAACCAGTCGTGCAGCGGCACGACCGCAGGCGGCTGCGGCGCACGATGCGCATGCAGCCGCGCGACGACGGCGCACGCGATGCGCATCGCGTCGTCGTCGTGGCCCGATGCCGAAAAACCGCCCAGCGTCGGCGCCGGCCGCGCGCGTTCGAGCAGGATCGCATCGGCGTCGTGCTGCCACACCTGCGCGGCGCCTTGCCCGTTCCACCAGGTCATCAACGCATTGCCGCGGCGCTCTTCGTCGCACGTGGCGACCTTCAGCATCGCGGGCCGCGCGTGCCAGACGACCGGCAGCAGGCCGCCGCTCGCGGTCAGGATCGGACCGCCGTCGGGAACGAGGCCCCACAGGCCGAGATATCGATCGAACATCAGACGATGGTACAGGCGAACCGGATCGCGCACAGCGCGGTTCGCCCGACGCTGCGTCACGGGGTCGCAAGTGTCGCGTGAACGGCCTCGGCGCGCTTTCCTAAATAAAATTTAGCCAGCCAAACTTTGGCTAAAGAATGTTCCGGTTTCGCGCCATCCCTTCGACAATGCGCGCCTTCCGTGACCGGTTGGCGCCTATCGCGCGCCGGCCGTCGCGGCATCGAAGAAGGAGCCCGACATGACCGATCACACCGCATCCCCACCGCCGCAACCCGCGCCGCCGCGCCGCCGCCGCGCGTGGCGCACGCTCGCGGGCGCGCTGCTCGGCCTGACGCTCGCCTGCGCGGGCATCGGCGCATGGACGATCCAGCGCATCTGGACGCAGTTGCCGTCCGTCGAGCACCTGGCCGTCTATCGTCCCGCGCTGCCGCTGCGGATCTTCTCGCGCGACGGCGACTTGCTGGCCGAATACGGCGTCGAGCGGCGCGAGTTCGTGCCGCTCGAACGCATCCCGCCGCTGATGCGGCAGGCTTTGCTCGCGGCCGAGGACGCGAAGTTCTACCAGCACGGCGCGGTCGACTTCGGCGGTCTCGCGCGCGCGACGTTCGCGAACGTCGTGACGGGGCAGCCGGGGCAGGGCGGCAGCACGATCACGATGCAGGTCGCGCGCAACTTCTACCTGACGCGCGACAAGGTGCTGAGCCGCAAGCTCGCCGAGATCCTGATGGCGGCCAAGCTCGAACGCGAATACAGCAAGGACAAGCTGCTCGAGCTGTACATGAACGAGATCTATCTGGGCGAGCGCGCATACGGTTTCGCGGCCGCCGCAAACGTGTATTTCGGCAAGCCGCTCGACGCGCTGAGCGCGGGCGAGGCGGCGGTGCTCGCGGGGCTGCCGAAGGCGCCGTCCGCGTTCAACCCGGTCGTCAATCCGGCGCGCGCGACCGCGCGGCGCAACTACGTGCTCGGCCGGATGCATGCGCTCGGCCAGCTCGACGACGCGACGTACCGCGCGGCCGTCGACGCGCCGATCGCGCTGGCAACCACGCCGCCGCCCGGGATCGTCGCGGCGCCGTACGTCGCCGAGCGCGCGCGCCGGATGATGGTCGAGCGCTTTCACGACGATGCCTATACGCTCGGCCTCGACGTGACGACGACGATCTCGATGCGCGACCAGCGTGCGGCCGAAGCCGCGCTCGACCGCACACTGAGCCGGCAGCCACGCGCGAAGCGCGATGCGCGCAACGGGCTCGAAGGCGCGCTCGTGTCGCTCGACGCGGCGACGGGCGACATGCTCGCGCTCGTCGGCGGCGCGGATTTCAGCCGCAACGTGTTCGACCATGCGTTGCAGGCGTACCGCCAGCCGGGCTCGAGCTTCAAGCCGTTCGTCTATTCGGCGGCGCTGGAGAAGGGCTACTTCCCGGGCGTGCTCGTCGACGATACGCAGCGCACGCTCACACGTGCGGAAACCGGCGCGCAGCCGTGGCGTCCGCGCAATTTCGGCAACCGCTACGAAGGCTTCATCGCGGTGCGGCGCGGGCTCGTGCGCTCGAAGAACCTGGTCGCGGTCAGCCTGATGCAGGCCACCGACGCGCGCTACGTGCAGCAGCACGCGGTGCATTTCGGTTTCGACGCGCAGCGCAATCCGGCGTCGCTGCCGCTCGCGCTCGGTGCGGGCGCCGTGACGCCGCTCGAACTCGCGAGCGCGTACAGCGTGTTCGCGAACGGCGGGACGCGGATGGAGCCGCGCCTGATCCTGTCGGTGAAGCAGCGCCACGGCGGCGCGATGTACGAGGCGACCGCGCCGGCAGGCGAGCGCGTCGTGTCGGCGCGCAACGCGTTCGTGATGGACAGCATGCTGCGCGACGTCGTGAAGGCCGGCACCGCGCGCGGCGCGCTTGCGCTGCGCCGCGACGACGCGGCCGGCAAGACGGGCACGTCGAACGGGTCGAAGGACGTGTGGTTCGCCGGCTACTCGTCGGGCATCGTCGCGGTCGCGTGGCTCGGCTACGACACGCCGCGCCCGATGGGGCGCGCGACCGGCGCGACGCTGGCGCTGCCGGTCTGGCTCGACTACATGAAGACGGCCGTCGACGGGCGTACGCCCGTCGATGCGACGCCGCCGCAGGACGTCGCGCTGGTCGACGGCGACTTCGTCTACGCCGAATACGCGCGCGGCACGTGTACGGCCGACGTGCCGGCGTATATCCGCAGCCGCTTTGCGTGCGGCGGTGCGCCGGCAACCGATGCGCCGGACGCATCGGGCGACAGCGGCAAGCGCGACGAACCGATGCCCGCGGCGGTCGATGCGGCCGAGCGCGAACGCGTGCTCGACCTGTTCCGGACCGACGACTGACGCGCACCATGCATACGCTCTATCTGATTGCGATCGTCGCGGAAGCGATGTCGGGGGCGCTGATGGGCATGCGCCGCGGGATGGACCGCTTCGGGCTCGCGCTCGTCGGCGCGGTGACGGCGCTCGGCGGCGGCACCGTGCGCGACGTGCTGCTCGGCCACTATCCGCTCGGCTGGATCGCCCATCCGGAGTACCTCGTGATCACGCTCGTCGCGGCGACCGTCGCGTCGTGGGCCGCACGGCATGTCGCGCGGATGAAGACGCTGTTCGTCACCGTCGACGCGATCGGCCTCGCGGCGTTCACGATCATCGGCTGCGACGTCGGCGCGGCGACCGGCACGGCGCCGATCATCGTCGTGCTGGCCGGCGCGATCACGGGCGTGTGCGGCGGGATGCTGCGCGACCTGCTGTGCAACGAGATGCCGCTGATCCTGCGCGAGGAACTGTACGCGAGCGTCGCGTTCGTCACGGGCACGCTGTATGTCGGGATGCAGCATCTCGGCATCGATGCGGGCTTCGCGACGGTGGTCGCGCTGGCGGCCGGATTCTCGATGCGGATGCTTGCCGTGCGGCTCGGGTGGAAGATGCGGGCCTTCGGCGCGGCGGACGTCGAGCATTGAGCGCTCGCGGCCGCGCCGGCAGTTACACGGTCGCGGCGTCGCGGACGTACAGGCTGATGCGGATCATCGGAAGCGGCACGCGGGGTCTCCTCGAAGGGGATGCGCGAATGATCCCGAGTGCAATGCACGCCCGCGCTAAGCGGGCACCATCACCGGCGGCGCACCGTCGCCGGATTCCACCATCTTCACCGCGAATCCGTAGCACTGCGCGATATGGGCAGGCGTCATCACATCCCGCGGCGTGCCGTGCGCGACGATCGTGCCGTTGGCGAGCATCGCGATCGTATCCGCGTGCCGCGCGGCGAGATTCGGGTCGTGCACGATCGCGAGCACGCCGAGCTGCCATTCGCGCGCAACGGCGCGCACGGTGTCGAGCAGGCGGTGCTGGTGCGCGAGATCGAGCGCGGCGGTCGGCTCGTCGAGCAGCAGGTAGCGCGGGCCGCTTTCCATCGCGTCGTCGTCCGGCCATAGCTGCGCGAGCACGCGAGCGAACTGCACGCGGGCGAGTTCGCCTCCGGACAAGGTCGTGACGTCGCGGCCGACGAGCGCATCGGCGCCCGCGCGTTCGAGCGCGCGCCACGCGATGTCGCGATCGCGGTGCGATGTTGCACCGCTGCGCCGCGCATGCGGATAGCGGCCGAGCAGCACGATTTCGTCGACGCTGAACGGGAAGGCCGGCTGTGCGGCCTGCGGCAGCACAGCGCGCAGGCACGCGAGCCGCGGCGCATCGATGCGCGCGAGCGGTTCACCATTCAGCGTGACGTCGCCCGTCACGCGCACGCCGTTCGGCGCGACGCTGCCGGTCAGTTCGCCGGCGAAGGTCTTCAGCAGCGTGCTCTTGCCCGCGCCGTTGCGGCCGAGCAGCGCGGTTACGCGGCCGGGTTCGATCGACAGCGACAGGTCGCGCAGGATGGCGTTGTGTCGGCGGGCGACGTCGAGATGGTGAGCGGTCAGCATGGTCGTCGTGAAGAAAGGATTACCCGCCGAGCGCGCCGCGGCTCTTCCACAGCAGCACGAGAAAGAACGGCGCGCCGAGCAGTGCGGTCAGCACGCCGAGCGGAATTTCGGCGGGCGCGGCGACCGTGCGCGCGGCGAGATCGGCGGCGAGCGTCAGCAACGCGCCGAGCAGCGCGGCGCCGGGCAGCACGATCCGCTGGTCGGGGCCGCATGCGAGGCGCACGCAATGCGGCGCGACGAGCCCGATGACGCCGATGATGCCCGCGCACGACACCAGCGCGCCGACCGCGAGCGCGACCGCGACGAGCACGCGCCGCTTCAGCCGCTGCACGGGTACGCCGAGATGCAGCGCCTCGGTTTCGCCGAGCTGCAGCGCGTTCAGCGCATCGCGTTCGCGCGCGAGCAGCACGCAGCCGATCGCGACGCACGGCGCGACGGCCGCCAGCGCGGACCATTGCGCGCCGCCGAGGCTGCCGAGGCTCCAGAAGGTCAGCGAGCGCAGCTGCGCGTCGTCGGCGACGAACGTGAGCAGCCCGATCGCCGCGCCGACCAGCGCATTGATCGCGATGCCGGCGAGCAGCAGCAGCGGCAGCGCGAGCCGGCCGCGCGACGCGGCGAGCCGGTAGACGAGCGCCGCGACCGCGAGCGCGCCCGCGAACGCGGCGACGGGCAGCGCGGCCGCGCTCACGTGTGCGGCAACGAGCGCGGGGCCGAGCACGATCATCGTCGTCGCGCCGAGCGCCGCGCCGCTCGACACGCCGACGAGCCCCGGATCGGCGAGCGGATTGCGGAACAGCGCCTGCATCGCGGCGCCGGTTGCGCCGAAGCCGCCGCCGACCAGCAGCGCGAGCACGACGCGCGGCGCGCGGATGTCGAACAGCACCGCGCGCGCCTGCTGCGCGGCCGGATCGCCGGTCAGCGCGGCCCACGCTTGCGCGAGCGGAATGCGATAGGCGCCGACGCACAGCGCGACGACGGACATCGCACACACGAGAACGGCGAGCGCCGCCAGCGCGAACGGCGCAAAGCGGCGCGACGTGCCGGCGCGCGAGGCGTCGGCGCGAGACGTGGCCGGCGGTGCGGGGAAAGGCGAAGCATGAGCGGGCATCGGGTCGATCCGGAATCAGGCAAGTGCATCCGACAGGCGTCGGTGCAGGGTCGTGACGGCGAGCGGCAGGCGCGGGCCGAAGCCGAGCAGGAACAGCGCATCGAGCGCCACCACGCGCTGTGCGCGGCCGGCCGGCGTCGCGCCGAAGCCGGGCGTCGCGAGCAGCGCGGCACGGCCGCCGACGGCCGCGAGCCCTTCGTCGGAGATCAGCACGACGTCGGGTGCGGCGGCCGCGAGCGCCTCGGTCGTCAGCGGCTTGTAGTGATCGAAACCCTGCATCGCGTTGCGCGCGCCCGCATAGCGGAGCATCGCATCGGCGGCCGTGCGCTGGCCGGCGACGAGCGCCTGGTTGCCGGTATGGTTCAGCACGAACAGCACGCGCGGCGGCTGCGCGCCGCTGGGCACGCGCACGGCGACCGCGTCGCGCGCGGCCAGCCAGTCGCGATCGAAACGCTGCAGCAGCGCGGCGCCCGCGTCGCGCACGTCGAGCGCCTGCGCAACGCCCGTGATTTTCGCGCGCACCGATGCGACGTCGTGGCGTTCGTCGAACGTCGTCACCGCGACGCCGGCGTTTTTTACCTGCGCGATCGCAGCGGGCGGGCCGGCTTCCGCCGACGCGAGCACGAGATCGGGCCGCAGCGACAGCAGCCCCTCGGCCGACAGCGCGCGCTGGTAGCCGACCTTCGGCAGGCGCTTCGCGGCGTCGGGGTACGTGCAGGTCGTATCGGCGCCGACGAGCCGGTAGCGGGGCGTCTCGGCGCCGCCGAGCGCGAACGCGGTTTCCGCGAGCGCGCCGCCGATCACGACCACGCGCTTCGGCGCGGCCTGCGCAACCTGCGCGAGCACGCTGCCGGGCAGCACGCCCGCGAGCGCGCCGGCCGCCGCGCCCGCCAGCACCGCGCGGCGGCGCGGATCGAACGGCCGCGCGCTCACCGCGCGTCCCCGCGTGCCGCCGGCGGCAGCGTCGCGACGAGCGCGCGCCAGTCGTCGCGCTCGACCTTGCCGGGCTTGCGCTCGCCGAACAGCAGCGCAACGTGGTCGCCCTGCCGGTCGAACAGTTCGAGCGACGTAACGATGCCGTCGCTCGTCGGCTTCTTCACGACCCATGCGGCGGCGATCAGGTCTTCGCGCACGTGCAGGTTGAAGCCCGGATCGAGCACGTTGATCCATGCGCCGACCTCGCGCACGTTCGCGACGGGGCCCGTATGGATCTGGATCATCCCCGCATTGCCGACGAACACCATGATCGGCTGGCCGCTTTGCGCAGCCTGTTCGAGCACGTGGCGCAGCGCACGCGCGGTTTCGACCGGATACGCGTAGTGCGGATCGGCGAGGCGCAGCGCCTGCATGCGGCTCACGCCGAAGCGCTGCGTGATGCCGAAGAACTGGTGCGTGTCGGTCATCGCGTCCCACGCGGCGCGGAAGCCCGCGATGTCGATCTCGGTGTCGGCGCGCTCGGGTGCTTTCGGCGCGGCGGGTGCGACGTCGAGGCCCGGCTGCTGCGACGGCGCGCGCCAGCGCCCGACGAACGCGTCGTACGCGGCGTGATCGCTGTGCGCGCGCAGGTAGACCTTGTGGATCGCATGGCCCTGCGCGTCGAAGAACTGCAGGCTCTTCAGCGGGCCGTGCGCGGTCTCGTCGCGCACCGCGAACGCCGACACCCACCGACGATAGAAGATGCGCAAGTCGATATCGCCGAGCGCGAGGCCGACGGGGCCGTCGTGGCTCATCTGCGCATATTCGCCGTCCTTCTCGTGGACGGCCGTGTCGTTGCGCGTGAGCGCCATCACGCGGCCGAGGCGCGGCATCTCCTCGAACATCGCCGGAAAGCGCGCGTCGAGCCGCACGACGTGCTCGCCGACGAACGCGGCGAGCGCCTCGCCTTCGCTGACGCCGAGCGCCAGCGCGACGTCGCGGTTGCGCAGCTGGCGCTCGGTCTTGAGCTTGATGAACGCATCGCGCAGCGCGGCGGCCGCGCGGGCAGGCGTGGCCGGTTGACCGGGAAGGGCGGATTGCATCATGTCGGACTCCTTCAAGTAACGGTTGGGGTGGCAGCGCGGGCGACGCGCATCAGAAATCCACTTTCATGCTGACGGCGACCGTGCGACCGGACGACGTATACGCATCGAGCACCTGCGAATCGGCCGCGATGCCGCGCACGTCCGACCAGTTCCAGTACTTGCGGTCGAACAGGTTGCGGATGCCGATCGTCGCGCTGACGTGCTTGTTGAAGCGATAGCCGCCGCGCAGGTCGACGACGAACGACGACGGCGGCGTGAAGCACGTCTTGTTCGAACAGTCGGACTTGTCGATGTCCTTGTCGCGTTTCGCGGCCTGGAACAGTAGGTCGGTCTGCACGTACCAGCGCTCGCCCGGCTCGTAGCGCACGCCGAACACGGCCGAGAACGGGTTGACGGTGTTGAGCGGCTGGCTGGCCGCGTCGTTGTTCTGCGTCGAGCCTTTCGTGAACGCCATCGCCGTCTTCAGCGTGATGCCGTTCGGCATCGCCCATTCGGCGCGGCCTTCGAGGCCGTGGATGCGCGCGTCGGCGAAGTTCACGTACTGGAACACGAACGGGTCGGCCGGCCGGCCGCTGCCCGCGATCGTCGTGCGCGAGATGAAGTTGCGATAGCGGCCGGTGAACGCGGCCGCGCTGTAGCGCACGACGCCGTAGCCGGTGCCGGCCTTGCCGCGCAGGCCCGCTTCGAACGTGTCGCTCGTCTCGGGCTTCAGGTTCGGGTTGCCGATCGACGTGTAGCCGTACACCGGGTTCGAGAAGCTGCTGTTCACCTGGTCGGGCGTCGGCGCGCGGAAGCCGTGCGCGTACTGCACGTACGGAATGGCCGCGGGTGTGATCTCGTAGAGCACGGCGACGCGCGGCGACAGTTCGTTCGCGCTCGTCGACACGGCCTTGCCGGTGAACAGCGGATCGTTTTCGGTCGGGCTCAGCCGGTACGTGTCGAAGCGCAGGCCCGGCGTGACGAGCAGGCGGCCGTAGCCGATCTGGTCCTGCACGAACGCGCCGAACAGCGTGTAGTCGGTGTCGGGAAACGCCTTGTTCGGGAATGCCTCGCCGACGCCCGGCACCGTGCCGTCGCGCAGGTTCGTCACGCGCGACAGGCTGCCGTCGACGCCAGCCAGCAGCTTGTGCGCGAGCGGGCCGGTCGAGAAACCGCTTTCGGCGAATGCCGAACCGCCGAAGGTGCGTTCCTTGTACTGGTTGTCGCGCGAACGCGAAGGCTGCCTGCCGCGCGTCTCGAACGCGTACTGATCCTGCTTCGCGTCCTGGTAGTAGAACTGCACGTGCGCGGTCTGGAACCAGCGGAATGCATCGTCGCGGAAATCGTAGTCGACGCTGAAGCGGTTGCGCTCGAGCCGGTCGTTCGTCGTGAGACCGAGCGTGGCCGGCGCATTGATCGCGGACAGCACGTCGGTGCTCACGCGCCGCTGCACCGTTTCGGCGGTGAACTTGATCGTGTCGCGCGCGGTGGGCGTCAGCACGAGTTTGCCGAGCAGCGATTCCGAATAGACGTCCTGCGGGTTCGACGTCGTGCGCAGCGTGCTTGCCGAGTTGTTGCTGCCGCGCGTGTCGACCTCGTGGCCGCGCCGGCCGTCGGCGATGATCATCCCCTGGATGCGATCGTTGCCGCCCGCGGCCGACACGGTCGCGCCGATGCTGCGGTCGGCCGAGTCGTAGCTCGGCCGGAACGAGAAGTAGGTGGGCTTGTTGTAGATCGACAGCAGGTCGCGCGGATCCTTCGTGATGAAGTTCACCGCGCCGGTCAGGCCGTCGCTGCCGTACAGCGCCGAGGCCGGCCCGCGCAGGATCTCGATGCGCTTGAGCGTGTCGAGATCGGCGTAATCGCCGCGGCCCGCTTCGAGCGGGCCGAACGAGAACGCATTCGGCAGGCGGATGCCGTCTTGCATCAGCAGCACGCGATTGCCTTCGAGGCCGCGGATGTTGATGCTCGAATCGCCGTCGCGGCCGCCGCCGAGCGCGGCGCTGCCGGGCCGGTACGCGGTGCGGCGCACCGTGATGCCCGGCTCGTAGCGCAGCGCGTCCTTGATGTTGGTGGCTTGTTGTTCCTCGAGATCCTCGTCGGTGATCACCGATACGGACGCCGCCGTGCGGCTCGCCGCGGTGGCGGTGCGGGTGGCCGTGACGGTGACGGGGTCGAGCAGCGCCGCGGCGCCGCGCGTGGACGCGGCGACGACGGCGGCAGGAGGCGGGGTGGCGCCTTGCGGCGACGAATCGGCGTGAGCCGGGGCAGCGGACAGGCCGAACGCGCCGAACAGCGCGGCGCAGATCGGCCGCCGCGCCAGCGGATAGCAATGCACAGGTGGTCTCCCATTGACGATGACAAGCCCGAAGGCTGGCTGGGTGACGCGTTCACCTGGCTGGCCCGTGCGCGCGCAGGATGCGGCGAACGGCGAATTGAAAGACAACTGACAACTTTACCAGTGTAAATGAGAATCATTATCAACACAAGATGGAAGGCATCCTGTGTGGGTGAGCGCTTACCAGCGCGGCCCGGGCGAGCCGCGGCGGGAAATTCGGGACAACGCGCCGGGCTAGCGCCGGCCCGTTATTAGCGTGAACAGGCTCTAGGCCAGCGCTTCGATGCGGATCAACAGGTTGCGCGCATGCGCGATGAACGCATCGTGCGTCGCGCGATCGCCGTGGCTTTCGAGGCCCGCCTGTTCGGCGAACGCGATCTGTTCGGTATAGAGGTCGACGAGCGCACGGCGCGCGTCAGGGGGAAGCGCGCGGATCATCGACACGATCAGCAGTTCCTGCGCGCGAAGCATGCCGGACAGCGATTGGACGTTCATGCCGACCTCCTCGGACGATGCGGCGGCGGGCCGCTCATTCCATACTAGGCGGTTGGCGTACGCGGTGGAGGTGCGGTGCCGGCGAGGATGCAGCGGAACGGGATTCGATGGGGACGGCGCGGTCGTGGCGGCGCGAGCCGAAACTCGCCGCGCGCATCCGGACACCGCGAGCCGAAGCGTGCAAGGGGGCGAACGGAATCAGCCGGCAGCCTTCGCGGCCTGGGCATCGCGGACGACCTGCGCGACGCGTTCGACGAACTCCGCGTCGACGCTCGACAGCGCTTCGCGTTTGCCGTCGGGCATCTCGACCATCAGGCGATACGTGATGTCCTGCGTGACCCATGAGAGATAGCCGACGACGGCGAGCATCACGCCGACGACGAGTGCGGCGCTCGATGCGCCGATGCCGCCCGCGATGGCGGTGGCCGCGCCGATCAGCGAGATCAGCGACGGAACGAGGCGGTTCTTCGGAATCTTGACGACGTCGACCTGGCGGATGTCGCGCAGTGCGAATACCTGCCCGGCAGCCGACAGGCCGTTGCGCGTGATCGTCACGCCGCGTTCGTTGAATGCGTTTTCCATCGTGTGTTGCGTGGACGAAAACGCGCAGCGTAGCAGGTTTCGTTGCCGCGTCAAACGAGACCGACTGCCGCACGACGCGTGCGGGGCGGCCGAAAGGCGGGAAGCGGGTGGAGCGGGAAGGCGTTCAGAATTGGAGCCGGCCGTCGCCGTAAAGCCGGCCCGGCACGTGCGATGCGACGACCTCGGCGATCTCTTCGTCGGTCGATTCGGCCGGCACGATCTGGCGCCGCGCGGGCGCGTCGAGATGCATCGTCCATTCGACGAGCCGGTACGGGCGGCCCCACGGGCGCTGCATTTCGACTGATACGCGGCAGCTCTGGACCGGTATCGAGTGTTGGCACGTCAGAATCGCGTGCAGATGGCTGAAAACGGTATCTTCGATCATCATGGCCTCCGATCCTGTCTTGTGGGCAATCGATGGCGGCGCCGTCGGCATGTAAAAAAAAAGCCGCCGATGTTCAGGCGGCCAACAGGGGGGGTGAGAGCATCCTCTCAGCCCAGAATTAAGCGAAACTTAAAAGCACATAAAAAAGCGCCCCGCGTGGAGCGGGGCGCTTCTTGCCGTCGTGATCCGCGAGTTAAGCGGATGCTTTAGAACTTGTGACGGATACCGACGCGAGCGGCGAGCTGGTTCGACGCACCGTTGCCCGACGTGTTGAAGTAGCTCGTGCTCGAACCGATCTGCGCTTGCACGTTGTTGCCCGACGCCTTCTGGTAGACGACCAGGCCGTACACGTCCGTACGCTTGCTGAGCGCGTAGTCCAGCGCCAGGTCGCCCTGGTTCCAGTGTGCCGAGCCGCCGTTTTGCGTTGCGTTCGTGTACGTATAGCCCGCTGCTGCCGACAGGGCCGGCGTGATTGCGTACTTCAGGCCAGCTTCGTATGCGTTGTAGAACGTGCCCGATGCGCCGGCTGCGACCGGGGTGAACTGCGTGCGCGTCCACAGGGCCCATGCCGTTGCCGGGCCGAAGATGTAGCGGCCGCCGACGCCGTACGTGCGCAGGTCGCGGATGTTACCCGTGCTGATGTTCGCGATCGTCGTCGAGAATGCCGGCGTCGACTGGCTCGGGAAGCGGATGTCCGTGTAGGCCGCGCCGAGTGCGAACGGGCCGTTCGCGTAGTTCACGCCGAAGCTGTATGCACGCGACGAGCCGCCCGTGTTCGTGGTGCCCGTGCCCGCTGCGCCAGCGAAGTCGGTCGAGTTCGAGAAGCCGTACAACGCGCCGAACGTGAAGCCGGCGTAGTTCGCGCTCTGGAACTTCACCGAGTTGTTGATGCGGCTCGACGTGAGCTGGTCGACGTCGTTCACGTGGTACGCGTAGTTACCCGCGACCGTGTTGCCGCCCGTCGAGTAGTTCGAGCCGAGGACGTCGGTCGAGAACGAGTACTGACGACCGAGCGTGACCGTGCCGAATTGCGACTGGCTCAGGCCGACGTAGGCCTGGCGACCGAAGATGGTCGACGACGTCGAGGTGCTTTGGCCGAGGGCGCCCGTGCCGCTGTTGAAGCCGTTTTCGAGCACGAAGATCGCCTTCAGGCCGCCACCGAGGTCTTCGGTGCCGCGCAGGCCCCAACGGCTGCCCTGGGCAACGCCGTCGTCATACTTGAACAGCTTGCTGCTGCCGCCGCTGGCGGTCTTGCTGTGGTTCACGTAGCTGATACCGGCATCGATGACGCCGTACAGGGTCACGCTGCTTTGTGCGTGGGCCGTGCCGGCCGTTGCTGCGAGGACGGCGATGGTCAACAGTTTCTTGTTCAAAGGATTCTCCGAGCGAATAAATGGCGTGTCCAGTTGCGGTTCCGGCGCTCTCTATGGGCGCTTTCACGGACCAGCGGCGACTTTATCGGTGGGCCACGTAATGAATATGACAGTGACTGTCATATGAAGAATGTGTGGTGCCGATGCGACACTGGATTCTGCCCGGTTGTATAGCCGGGAGTTATACCGATTAAGACTGAGATTCGACCCGACTCAGGAATATGCACATGAAATAAGCTTGGTTGGTGCTGTTCGGGCCCCGTGCCACGATCCGTGCTCCAACAAACGACACGGGACAAGAGGACACCATGCGACGTTCGATCCTGACCGGCCTCGGCGCACTCGCCGCAGCGCTGGCATTCGCGGCGCCCGGCGCGCACGCCGACCCGCAAACGCTGAAGATCGGCACGATGAGCGGCCCCGACGCGCAGATCTGGACCGAGGTGACGAAGGTGGCCGCACGCGAAGGTCTCGCGATCAAGGTCATCGAATTCAACGACTACGTGCAGCCGAACGCGGCGCTCGATTCCGGCGATCTCGATGCGAACGGCTTCCAGCACCAGCCGTTCCTCGATAGCCAGGTCAAGCAGCGCGGCTACCGGATCGTGAACGTCGGGCTGACCTACACGGCGCCGATGGGCTTCTATTCGAAGAAGATCAAGTCGCTGAAGGACTTGCCGGCGGGCGCGAAGGTCGGGATCCAGAACGATCCGTCGAACGGCAACCGCGCGCTGTTGCTGCTGCAGAAATACGGGGTGATCAAGCTGAAGGCGGGCGCCGGCACGAACGGCGTGAACGCGACGCCGCTCGACATCGCCGAGAATCCGAAGAAGATCAGGATCGTCGAACTCGATGCCGCGCAGTTGCCGCGCGCGCTGCCCGATCTCGATGCCGCGTCGATCAACACGGACTATGCGGTGAAGGCGGGGCTCACGCCGGCGAAGGATGCGATCGCGATCGAGGATCTGCGCGGGCCGTACGCGAACCTGATCGCGGTGCGCGCGCAGGACAAGGACAAGCCGTGGGTGAAGAAGCTCGTCGCGGCCTATGAATCGGACGACGTGCGCAAGTTCATCGACCAGAAGTTCGGCGGTGCGATCGTGCCGGCGTTCTGAACGGTCTTTCGCGCGTACCGGCCGGCGGCGGATCGCCGGCCACCGGCGCTCCGGAAAGCAAATCGCCCGCGCAAGCGGGCGATTTCGCTGGTACGCGCGGGTTCGTGTCGGTGCGCGCCGTCGCCCGGCGCGCGGGCCGGGCGCTCAGGCCGACAGCAGCGAACCCGTGCGGATCGCGGTCGCGCCGGCAATCCGCGCGACTTCCATGCCGGCCGTCGCGAAACGCACGATCTGACGCGCGTACAGCACGCCCGATACGCTGCTTTTCAGCGTGACGACGCGATCGGTCAGCGGATCGACGATGTCGGCCACTTCCTGGCCGGCCTGGATCATCGCGCCGACCGGCGTGCGGAACACGATCACGCCCGACACGGGCGCGACGAGCGGATCGGTGCCCGCGAGCGGTGTGGCCGGATGCGCGAGCGGCGGCAACGGCGCCGGCGTGCCTTCGACGACGCCGCGCTCGGTCAGGTATTCGACGATCGCCTGCGCGTCCTTTTCGGCGAACTCGTACGACACGTCGCGTTCGCTGCGCAGTTCCACCGTGACGGAAATCGCGCCGTTCGGGATCGGGAAGCGGTCGCCGAAACGGTCGCGCAGATCCGACCAGCAGAAGCTGTGGATCTCGTCGAACGGGTTGCCGACCGAATTCAGCGCGAGCAGCGACGCCTGCGCGTCGAGATAGCGCGACAGCGGCTCGACGTCCGGCCACAGATCGGGATTCGTATAGAGGTGCATCACCGCATCGCTGTCGCAGTGCAGGTCGAGCACGATATCGGCATCGAACGACAGCTTCTGCAGCGCGAGGCGCTGCGAGTCGAGTTCGGTGCGCGGCTTCTGCTCGTCGAGCGCTTCGCGCATCGCGGCGCGCACGGCGGCGAGGTTGCGCTGCGCGTCGTTCGTGAGCCGGCTTTCGACGCGCGGCAGCACGAGCGCCGCGAGATCGTAGAAATTGCGGTTGAAGTTCTGCATCGAGCCGAGCTCGAAGCGGCCGAGGTGATCGCCGAACACGTGTTGCGACAGGCCGATCGGGTTCGGCACGGGCACGATGACGACTTCGCCACGCAGCTTGCCGGCCGTCTCGAGCGCGGCGATCTTGCGGCGCAGCAGCGTGGCGACCAGCATGCCGGGCAGTTCGTCCGCGTGCAGCGACGACTGGATGTAGACCTTCTTGCCGCCGCGCGGGCCGTAATGGAAGCTCGTGATCTGGCGTTCGGTACCGACGGCGGGGGAAATCAGCGGATGGGTCTGCGTTTGCATGATGAGGGAGGGCGGCGCAGCCGCGAATGATCCGGTGTGCGTGGGAGATCGATTGTACGTTGCCTGCGTCGCCGCCATCAAACCGGCGCCGGAACACGAAATTTTTCTTTGAGAATCATCAGGTTGGCGCGGAAAAAATAACGCTCCCGGCGGCGCGCGCGCAAAAAAAACGGGCTCCGCAAGGAGCCCGTTTGTGCGTCGACGCGAATCGCGCCGGTTCGCGGTGTTACTTGCCGTAGACGTCGAAATCGAAGTACTTCTTCGCGATCTTCTCGTACGTGCCGTCCTTGCGCATGCCGGAGATCGCGCCGTCGATCTTCGCCTTCAGGTCGGTGTCTTCCTTGCGCAGGCCGATGCCGGCGCCGTTGCCGAGCGTCTTCGGATCGTCGATATCCTTGCCGGCGAAATCGAAGTTCGCGCCGCGCGGCGTCTTCAGGAAGCCGATCTCGGCTTGCACCGCGTCCTGCAGCGCGCCGTCCAGACGGCCGGAGATCAGGTCGGCGTAGACCTGGTCCTGGTTCTGGTAAGGCACGACGTTCACGCCCTTCGATGCCCAGTAGGTCTTCGCGTAGGTTTCCTGGATCGTGCCCTGCTCGACGCCGACCGACTTGCCCTTCAGCGATTCGGCCGTCGGCATCAGGCCGGTGCCCTTCTTCGTGACGAGGCGCGTCGGCGTGTTGAACAGCTTCTCCGAGAACGCGATCTGTTCCTGACGCGCCGGCGTCATCGACATCGACGACAGCACGCCGTCGAACTTGCGGGCCTTCAGCGCCGGGATCATCCCGTCGAAGTCGTTTTCGATCCACACGCACTTCGCCTTGATGCGGCGGCAGATTTCGTTGCCGAGGTCGACGTCGAATCCGACCACCTTGCCGTCAGCGCCTTTCGATTCGAAAGGCGGGTAGCTTGCGTCGACGCCGAACCGCACGGTCGTCCAGTCCTTCGCGTACGCGCTGCCGGCCGATACGGCGAGCAGGGCCACGGTCACAGCCGCAAGAATCTTTTTCACTCGGTGACTCCTCATTTTGTTCGATGGGTGCGCGGTTGTGCCGCGCCGTAAGCCTTCGGTCCGGCGCGGCTTCGCGTCGGACTGTCCGTTTCGCCTGCCCGATGCGGGCGCGCGACGTGCGGAAGATTATCAAGACAAAATACCGGCAGGGCGCCTAGGACAAGCCCCGATACCGGGCCCGGCGGCAGCGCCTCCGATGCGCGGCCGTTTCAGACACAGGAACGATTCAGCCGAGCGTTTCGTTGACCGCCCGCTGCAGGCACGTGACGAATTGCGATACGGCGGGCGTGGGCAGCAGGTCGCGTCGCGCGATGATCGACAGGTCGAAGCGCGGCATGCTTTCGTCGAGTTCGGCCGTGCGGATGCCGAGCGGCGCGACCATCGCGGCGAGCGGGCGCGTGAAGCAGCCGATCACGTCGGAGCGCGCGACGAGCCCGAGCGTCACCGCGAACGACATCGGCGATCTCAGCAGGCGCTTCGGCAGCGGCAGCCCGCGCGCCTCGAACATCGCGATCATCACGCTGTGCGGAAACTGCTCGGCGCCGACGGTGACGATCCACTCGGCGTCGAGCAGTTCCTCTAACCGGCGCGCGTGCGCGAGCGGGTGGCCTTCGCGCATCACGACGGTGAATTCGGTCGACAGCAGCGGCAATTGCGTGAAATCGCGGTCGAGCGTGGGCACATGGTGCATCGCGGCGATGTCGAGCGTGCCGTTGCGCAACTGCGCGAGCGCGTCGGGCACCGTCACTTCCTCGAGATGCAGGCTGACGTTCGGCATCGACTGGCGGAATGCCGTCACCGCGTGCGGCAGCGCCGTCAGCGCGATCGACGGCATCGTGCCGACCGCGACGCGCCCCGACATCTCGCCTTTCACCTGCTCGACGGCCTCGACCGTGCGCCGGATGTCGCCGAGCAGTTGCTCGGCGCGCGGCAGCAGCGCATGGCCGCAGGCAGTCAGCTCGACGCCGCGCACGCTGCGTGCGAGCAGTTCCGCGTTGAGCGCCGTTTCGAGTTCGCGGATCATGTGCGTGATCGCGGGCTGCGTGACGCCGAGCTCGCGCGCGGCGGCGCGCAGGCTCTTGTGATGTGCGGCGGAGACGAATGCCTGGAGCTGCGCGATGTTCAGGGGGTTGCGGATGCGGGTCATCGATCGGGTCCGGTTGGCGCGACAGTGTGGCGGACGAGGCAGGGCGGCGGAGGTTTTCGGTAGTGATCCTGATGAATGTCACGCACCGGAGCGTGCGCGGAACGCGTGGCGATACCGCTGCGGCGACGTGCCGACGATGCGCGCGAACCGCTCGCGAAACGCGGTGACCGAACCGAACCCGGCTTCCGTCGCGACATGCTCGATCGACAGCTCCGTGACCTCCAGCAACTGCTGCGCATGCCTGACGCGCGCGGTCTGCAGCCATTGCCGCGGCGACGTGCCCGTCTGTTCCTGAAAGCGCCGCGTCAGCGTGCGCACGCTCGTCGACGCCTTGCGGGCCATCGCATCGAGCGTGAGCGGCTTGCGCAGGTTCGCCTGCAGCCAGTCCATCAGGCTTTGCAGCCCGTCGGTGCCGGCCGGCCATTCCGGTGCGATGAACTGCGCCTGCCCGCCTTCGCGCACGCGCGGCGCCACCGCGTAGCGCGCGGCATCGACGGCGACCGCCGCGCCGTAGTCGGCCTGGATCATGTGCAGGCACAGATCGAGGCCGGCCGCGGCGCCTGCCGACGTCAGGATCTGCCCGTTGTCGACGAACAGCACGTTCGGGTCGACCTCGACGTTCGGGTAGCGGCGTGCGAGTTCGGCGGCCGCGAGCCAGTGCGTCGTCGCGCGCAAGCCGTCGAGCAGCCCGGCTTCCGCGAGCACGAACGCGCCGCTGCAGATCGACGCGATCCGGCAACCGCGCGCGGCCGCCGCGCGCAGTGCGGCGATCACGCGGCGCGACGTGGGCGCGAGCGGCACGGACGTGCCGGGGACGACGATCGTATCGGCATCGGCGAGCGCATCGAGACGAAACGGGGGCCGCAGTTCGAACAGGTCGCCGGCGACGCGCGGCTGCTCGCTGCACACGCGCACGCGGTACGCGTGGGCAACGCCGGGCGAACGCACGCGCGCGAACGTGTCGCATGCGACGCCCAGATCGAACGGCACGACTTCGGGCAGAGCGAGAACGGCGAGCGTGTGCATGACGGTCGAGGCCGTGGCCAGAATCCGTTTAAAGATGGCATTTTAGCCAATGGCCCGGGTGCGCACCACACGCGACAATCATCGCGGACCAATCTGGAGCCCTGTCGATGAAACAAGACGATCGTAATGCGTTACGGAACCTGCAATACCTGTCGCTGCTGGAGGCGACCACGCTCGTCGTGCTGGTGTGCGTCGCCGTGCCGCTCAAGCATCTGGCCGGGTATCCGGTCGCGGTATCGGTCATGGGCCCGGTTCACGGCATCGCTTTCGCGATGTACCTGTGGGCGGTCGTCGGCACCGCGTCGAGCGGGCTGTGGAGCAAGGGCGAGGTCGCGCGGCTCGTGCTGTCGGCCGTCGTGCCGTTTGCGGGGCTGGCGAGCGCCGGATGGATCGCGCGCAGGAGGCACGCGCGATGACCTACCTGCTGCTGAAGGCCGTGCATGTCGTCGCCGTCGTCACGTTCGTCGGCGGGCTGCTGATGCTGTCCGTCGGCGTTCGTATCGCCAACCTGGCCGTGCATCGCGCGGTGCGGCGCTGGGATCGCACGGTGACGGCGCCCGCGCTCGCGCTCGTCTGGATCACGGGCATTGCGATCGCGCTGAACGGTCACTGGTTCGGCGCCGCGTGGCTCTCGGTGAAGCTGGTCGTCGTCACCGCGCTGTCGGCGCTGCACGGGGTGCTGGCCGGCACGTTGCGGCGCATGGAGCGCGACGATCTCGTCGTCGCGCCCGCGCGATGGCTCGAGCAGGCGGCGGGCGCGGTCGTGGTCGCAGCGGGGATCGTCGTCGGGCTGGTCGTGATCAAGCCGTTCTGACGCGTCGGGTCTACGCCAGCGCCATCTCGACCGCCGCCAGCGTGCGCCGCCGGATCCAGCCGCTCCCCAGCCGTATCGCAAGCCAGTACGGCATGAACAGCCAGCGTGTGCGTGTGCTCGGGCAGTGGACGAAGGTTTCCGTGCGCAGCACATGTGCGCCCGATGGGAGCCCGATGACCTCGAACCGGAGCACCAGCTTCGCGTCGGCCGGGTCGTCGTGCCGCACGAAGGCCGCTGCGTCGGCGATCGCTCGCACGTCGGGCGTCGGTCGCCAGAAGCGTCCGACGAGGCCGAGCGACAGCGACGTGTCGTCGCGGTGCAGCAGTGTGAACGTGTCGAAGCCGAAGCGCGCGTGCTCGGTTCGGGCCGGCCCGTTGCCGAGCGCGCCGGCGATTGCTGCCGGAAACTCGCGCACCGTGAGCAGCGCGTCGATGACCGGATCGGCACGCATGTCGAGCGACGCGACGGCGTCGATGATGCGCGCGGGCGGCGCGCCGATCGGCTGCGATTCATGCACTTCGTGGAAGCCGAACGACGGGATGAACGGCGGCTTGCGCGCCGAGGTCCGGGTGCTCGATTCGGGGACGATGCCGAGCGCGTTCATGGCGGCTCCTGAAGGCAAAACGAGATCGTAGCACTGGGCGCGGATTCGCGTCGAGCCGCTGCCGCGACGCTTCGCAAGTCGTGCCGCGCCGACAAAAAAAGCCTGGAAACTCGCGTTCCCAGGCCTTGAGGCCATCAACGATGATGGTGGAGGAGACGTTGTCGTCCCGATGCGCGCCGCCCTTCTGCCGGCGGCGTCGCGCATCATCGGAGGTCAGATTGCCCAGCCGCCGAGATAGAAGGTGACGAGCACGGCCGCGATGAGCACGGTGCCGACATTGAGCTTGCGGAATTCGCCGCTGGCAACGCGGCCGATCACGAGCGTCGAGAAGCCGAGCATGATGCCCGTCACGATGTTCGCAGTCAGCACGATGAACACCGCGCACACGAGGCCCGACATCGCGTCGACCATGTCGTCCATGTGCAGCTTGCTCACGCTGCCGAGCATCAGCAGGCCGACATACATCAGCGCGGGGGCCGTGGCGTACGACGGCACGAGGCCCGCGAGCGGCGAGAAGAACATCACGACGAGGAACAGCAGGCCGACCACGGCTGCCGCGAGGCCCGTCTTCGCGCCGGCGGCCACGCCGACGCTCGACTCGATGTAGGCCGCCGCCGGCGCGCCGCCGAGGAAGCCGGAGAAGATCGAGCTCAGCGAATCGGCGGTCAGTGCACGGCCGCCGTTGATGATGCGGCCGTTCTCGTCGAGCTGGCCGGCTTGCCCGGCGACCGCGCGGATCGTGCCGGTCGCGTCGAACACGGCCGTCATCACCAGCGCCAGCACGCTCGGCAGCACGGCCATCGACAGCGCGCCCTTGATGTCCATCGCACCGATCAGCGACGCATGGCCCGGCGCGCTCAGCGACGGCAGCGCGAAGACGCCGTGGTATTTCACGGCCGGATCGAACACGAGGCCGAAGATCGAGATCGCGATCACGACGAGCAGGATGCCGCCCGGCACGCGACGCTTTTCGAGGCCGAAGATCGCGGCGAGGCCGACGACCGACATGATGACCGGGAGCGCGGTGATCTGGCCGAGCGAGACCGGCAGGCCGGCGCCCGGGTTCTTGATCACGAGCCCGACGTCGTTCGACGCGATCAGCAGCAGGAACAGGCCGATGCCGATGCCGGTGCCGTGCGCGACGCCCGCGGGCAGGTTGCGCAGGATCCACGAGCGCACGCCGGTGACCGAGATGCCGGTGAACACGAGGCCCATCAGGAACACGGCGCCGAGCGCGACCGTCGGATGCAGCCCCTTGCCGAGCACGAGGCCGAACGCGGTGAACGCGGTCAGCGAGATCGCGCAGCCGATCGCGATCGGCAGCTTTGCCCACAGGCCCATCAGCAACGAACCGAACGCGGTGGTGAGGCAGACCGCGACGAACACGGCGCTCGTGTCGAAGCCGGCCTTGCCGAACATGCCGGGCACGACGAACACGGAATAGACCATCGCGAGGAAGGTGGTCACGCCCGCGACGATCTCGCGGCGCTGCGTGCTGCCGCGCGACGAAATGCCGAAGTACCGGTCGATGACTCCCTGGGTGCCAAAGTCAGTTTCTTTCGCGCCGACGCCGACCGTCGGCTGCACCGGGGTATCACTCATGAGCTTGCTCCTTTATCAGCATGCTGAAACGGCCCGTAGCGAACCGTCGTCAGGGTGTCTCGTATCTGGTTGGGATTTATCGGCAACGTCAGGGGGACGAATGACGCGTGATCCGTGTCGTCCTGCGCGAATCGAAACGATCGCGAGGGTGTCGCGTCGTACGACGCGTTGTGTGGTCGACCCCGTCACGTGTGCTTTGCCGTAGCGAAGGTTAGGCGAACCGCCCATCACGTCCCATTGGGCGAAGAGCATGCAGCGCATGTCGCAGCGCTTATATCGGCGTGAAACGGGACTCCGTCGCGACGAAACGCGTGTATACGCCTAGTTCGAATCCGTTAAGGCGATTATTTGAAGGCGGGGGCGACGGGCAGGGCGGAAGCGGGTGATGCATCGAGTATTACGAATGTCTTTCGTTGCGGCCGGGGAGGCCGGCGGAAACGGATGCGCGTGACGGGATGGCCGCCGCGCGCAACCTGCATTCGGACGAACCCGCCGTCGCGCACGTGCCCTTCTCGCCCTCGTCCGGCCTCAACGGTGCGCGAGATGCGCGAGGTACGCGCAGAACATATCGGCCATGGCGGCCGAATATGCGTCGATTTCCCCGGGCGTGCGCTCGCTTTCCGAAAACGCCTTGCCGGCTGTGGTGAGCGTGGTCTTGATCAGGTCGCACGCGAGGGCGCGCGTCGCGTCCGGCGCATCGGGCAGCGCTTCCCGCATGAACGCGTGGAAGATGCGGTTGCCCGCCGCCTTCACTTCCTGCGCCTCGGGGGCGTCGCGATAGAGGGGCGCGGCGTCGTCGAGTGCGATGCGCATGGACGCCTCGTCGCATTCCGAACGGATGAACGCGTGGACGGCCGTGCGCAGCCGCTCGGGCGGCGTCTTCCGCGTGTCCTGCAGCATCCCGCACAGCATCTCGGACGTCTGCCGCCATTCGTCGTGCTGGAGCCGGAACAGCACGGCCGCCTTGTTCGGGAAGTACTGGTACAGCGAGCCGACGCTCACGCCGGCGCGCTCGGCGACCCGCGCCATCGTGAAGCGCTGCGCGCCTTCGGTCGCCAAAACCTGAATAGCGGCCTGGAGGACGTCTTCGACGAGACGGGTCGAGCGGGCCTGCCGAGGCTGTTTGCGCGAGGCGATCGGGGCGTTGCGGCGGTCGGTCATGACGGGTCTGCCAATGCGAATAGTAAAACCTGAATAGTTCGTCATATTCTAGTCGGGCGTACTGACGCACTCAACCAGACACCGGAGATTCGCATGACCACCCTGATTCACGACCCGCTGGCGTCGTTGCTCGCGCGCCTGTTCGACGAAGCCGACGCCTCGTCGCCCGCATCGAGCCCGGACTTCGCCGACCTGTCGCACGACGAGCACGTGCGGCTGATGCGCAGCAAGACCGATTACACCGATTTCTATGCGCGCCTGAAGGACTATCCGCTCGCGGTGTCGCGCGAGACGGGCACGCTGCTGTACATGCTTGCGCGCGGCTGCGGTGCGCGGGCGATCGTCGAATTCGGCACGTCGTTCGGCATTTCGACGCTGCATCTCGCGGCCGCGCTGCGTGACAACGGCGGCGGTCGGCTGATCACGAGCGAATTCGAGCCGTCGAAGGTCGTGCGGGCGCGGGCGAACCTGGCCGCGGCCGGGCTGGCCGATCTGGTGGAGATTCGCGAGGGCGACGCGTTGCGCACGCTGGCCAGTGATCTGCCGGATACGGTCGATTTGCTGCTGCTGGACGGTGCGAAGGCGTTGTATCCGGAGATTCTCGAACGGGTCGAGCCGCGGCTCGGGACGGGGGCGTTCGTCGTGGCCGACAACGCGGAATACAGCCCCGACTACCTCGCTTACGTGCGCGCGCCGGAAAACGGCTATCTGTCGGTGCCGTTCGGCGGCGATGTCGAATTGTCGATGCGGATACGCTGAGCGCTGCGCAACCGAAACGATGGCAGGCAGCTACGCATAAAGGATAGGATGACTGATCGATTGGGCGCGTGAAGGAAGACGCCGCGATGGCGCCCGGCGCTTCGGGCGCCGTCGCGCGTCACTTCAGGAACACGTATCGCGCGAAATACGGAAAGCGGCCGATCGCATGCTCGGTCGAACACGCAACCTCCGGCGGCGTGCCGCCCGACGTGTCGAGCCGCTGCACGAAGCGCACGCCGGCGAGCGTGCCTGTCGTGCCCGCCGCGGCCGGCGTCGTCGCGAGCAGGAGTTGCGGAATGCTGCCCGGGCGCGTGCTCGGCGCTTCCGCGAGTTTCTTGCCGGTAATGCGGCTGCCGTCGAGCGCTTCCCACGAGGGCCCCGCGCCATGCCGGACGACGAGCGTGCCGCCGGCGTCGAACAGCATCGCCTCCGGACGCTGGAATGCCCACGCGAGCCGGTGTGCGGGGTCGTATTCGCAAGCGTAGATCTGCACGCCGGTCGCGGTGGTCGACAGCACCGGCGTCGCCGGCTCGGGTGGCGCGAGACCGGCAGCCTCGTCGGCGTACGCCGGCGCGGCGCAGGCCGCGAATGAAAGGCCGGCCGCGACGGCCAGCAGCATGTCGCGTTTCGGGGAGCGGCTTGGCATGGCGGGGCGTCCTGTCAGGTCGGGTGGCAATCGTGCGGAGCGGATCCGGTAAACGTTAGACGCCGATCGCGGGGGCGGCAATTGGGAAATTGCAATCGCGACGATAGCCGCCGCGATTGCAACGGGGCGCGCGGCCCCATGCCGCAGCGCAACCCCGGCTCAACCCGCGCCTGCCGGCGTGGGCGCGTGCGTGGCAATCAGGTGTTCGGCCTTCAGCGCATCCCACAGTTCAGCCGGGATCGGCGCTGCCGCGAGACGCAGGTTTTCGTCGATGCGATCGGGCCGGCTCGCGCCGGGGATCGCGGCCGCGACGGCCGGGTGCGCGAGCGAGAATTGCAGTGCCGCCGCGCGGACATCGACGCCGAAACGTTCGCTGATCCGGCGGATGCGCGCGACGCGGTCGAGCGTTGCCTGCGTGGCCGGCTGGTACTCGAAATGCGTTCCGCCCGCCAGCACGCCCGAGTTGTACGGGCCGCCGACGATGATCCCGAGACCACGCGCGACGCTTTCCGGCATCAGCCGTTCGAGCGCGCCTGCGTGATCGAGCAGCGTATAGCGCCCGGCGAGCAGGAAGCCGTCGGGATCCGAGCGCTCGAGCGCGAGTTCGCACGGCTCGACGCGGTTCACGCCGAGGCCCCAGCCCTGGATGACCTTCTCGTCGCGCAGCCGCGTGAGCGCGCGGGCCGCACCCGACATCGCGACGTCGAACACGTCGCGCCACGCGTCGCCGTGAAAATCGACGGCCGGGTCGTGAATCCACACGGTGTCGAGCCGGTCGGTGCGCAGCCGCTTGAGGCTCGCGTCGATCGAACGCAGCGTGCCGTCTTCGGTGTAGTCGTAGACGATCCTGTTCGGCAGCCCGTGGCGGAACAGGCCGCCCTTTTCGCCGAGGTCGCGTTGCGACGCGTCCTCGTGTTCGTCGAGGACGAGCCGGCCGACCTTGGTGCCGAGCGAATACGCGTCGCGCGGACGGCCCGCGAGCGCTTCGCCGAGGCGCAGCTCGGCGAGGCCGGCGCCGTACAGCGGCGCGGCGTCGAAGTAGCGGATGCCGCTTTCCCAGGCCGCGTCGACCGTGGCCAGCGCTTCTTCGTTCGGGATGTCCCGATACATGTTGCCCAGCGGCGCGGTGCCGAAACCCAGGCGGGAAGGGAGCGTGATTCTCATGGGCAGTCTCGGGTATGCCGGCGCCGGCTCAGGCCGCGGCCTGGGCGAGCGTCGGGTAGTCGGTCAGGCCGCGCTCGCCGCCGCCGAACAGCGTGTTGCGGTCGTGCGTCGCAAGCGCGGTGCCGGTGCGCAGGCGCTCGGGCAGGTCGGGGTTCGCGACGAACGGGCGGCCGAATGCGACGAGGTCGGCCCATCCCGCGGCGATCGCCTCGCGTGCGCGTTCGGCGGTGTACGCGCCGGCGTAGATCAGCACGCCCGGGTACGCGGCGCGCAGTTGCTGCTTGAATTCGACCGGCATCAGCGGCGCGTCGTCCCAGTCGGCTTCCGCGATGTGCAGGTAGCCGACGCCGAGTTCGCCGAGCAGCTTCGCGGCGGCGAGATAGGTCGTTTCCGGATCGTCGTCGACGCAGCCGTTCAGCGTGGTCAGCGGCGCGAGGCGGATGCCGACGCGCGATGCGTCGCCGGTGCCGTCGATCAGCGCCTGCGCGACTTCGCGCAGGAAGCGCAGCCGGTTGTCCAGCGAGCCGCCATACGCGTCGGTGCGCGTGTTCGCGTTCGAGTCGATGAACTGGTTCACGAGGTAGCCGTTCGCGCCGTGCAGCTCGACGCCGTCGAAGCCGGCCTCGATCGCGTTGCGGGCGGCGGCCCGGTATTGATCGACGATCTCGCGGATCTCGTCGATCGTCAGCGCGCGCGGCTCGGACGCCTGCACGAAGCCCGGCGTGCTGCCGTCCTCACCGGCGACGAACACGTTCACGCCCTTCGCCTGGAGCGGCGACGACGATACCGGCTGCCGGCCGCCGAGCAGGCTCGTGTGGCTCAGCCGGCCGACGTGCCAGAGCTGCGCGAAGATCCGGCCGTGCGCGGCATGCACGGCGTCCGTCACCTTGCGCCAGCCGGCGACCTGCGACGGCGTGTGAATGCCGGGCGTCCACGCGTAGCCCTTGCCGAGCGGCGCGATATAGGTGCCTTCGCTGACGATCAGGCCCGCGCTCGCACGCTGCGCGTAATACGCGGCCATCAGTTCGTTGGCTTCGTCGCCGGGCTGGCTGGCGCGCGAACGCGTCATCGGCGGCATCACGATGCGGTTCGGCAGCGTCAGCGCGCCGAGTCGCAGCGGTTGAAAAAGCGGGTCCTGGGTCATGGTGGTGTCCTGTCGGTGCCGCGGCCTTCGGGCTACGGCGGATCAAATGGCGAGTGGCGAGTGCCGGGGTGGCGGCCGGCGCGCTTAGTCCCACTTCGGCGCGAGGCCGGCCGGGTCGACTTCGCGGCCGTTGCGCTCGAGCGCGGCGATCTGCGCCATGTCTTCGTCGGTCAGGCGCAGCGTCTGCGCGAGCAGGTTGCTCGCGAGGTTCTCGCGCTTCGTCGACGACGGAATGACCGAGTAGCCGAGCCGCAGCGCCCACGCGAGCGCGACCTGTGCGGGCGTCGCATCGTGACGCTGCGCGATCGCGCCGATCACCGGATCGCCGAGCACCTTGCCGTACGCGAGCGTCATGTACGACGTGACGTGGATGCCTTCGCCGTTCAGGAATTCGACGAGCTTGCGGTTCTGCAGGTACGGGCTCAGTTCGATCTGGTTCGTCGCGATCGCGTCCTTGCCGACCGCGGCGATCGCCTGCTTCGTCAGTTCGATGTTGAAGTTCGAGATGCCGATCCGGCGCGTCAGGCCCTGCGCCTTCGCATCGGCGAGCGCGGTCATGAACGTGTCGAGCGCGACGCCGTTGTCGGGGGCCGGCCAGTGGATCAGCGTCAGGTCGACGTGGTCGGTGCGCAGTTTGCGCAGGCTTTCCTCGAGGCTCGGCACGAGCTTTTCCGGCGCGTAGTTGTCGACCCAGATCTTGGTGGTCAGGAACAGCTCGTCGCGGCGCACGCCCGACGCGGCGATCGCTGCGCCGACTTCGGCTTCGTTGCCGTAGATCTGCGCGGTGTCGATCGCGCGGTAGCCGAGTTCGAGGCCGTTGCGGACCGAGTCGATGACGACCTGGCCCTGCAGGCGGAAGGTGCCGAGGCCGAATGCGGGAATCTTGCTCATCGTGTGCTCCTGGGAAAGTGGAACGGTTTCGAGACGGAGGTCATTCTGGCGCGGGATACTGATGAAATAAACGCCGTTACCGGTCAAAAATATTTGATTCGAAATCAAGTATCGGAAGCGGCTTCCGCTGTCCGTCCAACGCGTGCTTGTGCGCGGTCGTGGAATGCCGGCAGCACGTCCGATGCGATCTCGGCCAGCGTTTCGTCGAGCGGGCGGCGGTTGCGCCGGAAATGCAGGCCGATGTGCCGTACGCCCGCGTCGCGCATCGCCGCGAGCTCCTCGGCCAGCGCGAGGCGTCCCGCGCGTGCGCCGAAGCGGTGCCGCTGCAGCGGTTCGTGCGGGTCTTCCGCGAGGTCGAGGTGGATGAAGCTCACGTACGGCTTGTCGCCGGCCACCGCGCGCCAGTTCGCGGCGCGCTGCCGGTGGTCGTCGGGCGTGCCCGGATACGCGAGGCAGCCGTCCATGTGCGCGCCGATCCACGCGGGCGTCTGCTGCGCGAGACCCGCGACGAGCAGCGGCACCGGCGTGCGTGCGGCGGGCAGCACGTCGAGGCCGGGCGGCAGGTGCCCGCGCGCGCCGTCGCGCAGCAGCGCGACCTGGTCGCGGAAATTCGCGCCGCGCGAGGCGAAGTCGCGGCCGAACAGCGGATATTCGACCGGCCGGTCGCCGCTCGCGACGCCGAGCAGCAGGCGGCCGCCGCTCAGTTCCTGGATCGTCGCGGCCGATTTCAGCGTCAGCAGCGGCTCGCGCAGCGGCAGCACGACGGCCGCGGTGCCGAGCAGGATGTCGCGCGTGACGCCGGCGAGGTAGCCGAGATACGAGAAGGTTTCGAACACCTGCGCGGCGTCGCCGAACGACGGGTCGTACAGCGGCACGTCGCGCACCCAGAGCGCGCGGAAGCCGAGCGTGTCGGCCAGTTGCGCGAGCTCCGCGTGGATTTCGAGGTCGGGCACGCCGGGGCGGCGGCCGTCACGCTGGCGCTTCGCGTCGCCGGCCGGCGACCAGTCGTTGTCGAGCGGCAGTTCGATGCCGACGCTGAAGCCGCCGGCAGTCAGCTTGTCGAGTGAGGTGGGCATGATCGGGCTCCGTTCAGACCGCGCGCAGGCTGCCTTCGAGCCGATGGAAATCGAGCGACGACGCGGTGAAGAACGAGCGCGACGTGCCGGCGGCGAAATCGTCGATGTGCACGACCGTCGCGCGGTCGGCTTCCTGCCACGAGATCGCGTAGGTGTCGCCGGCGACGTGCTGCCATGTACAGGCGACTTCGCCCTTCGCGCCGGCATACGGGCCTTCGGTGATCTCGTAGCGCAGGTGGAGGCCGTCGTCGTCATACGCGTTGAGCGCGGTGAGGCCGTCGTAACGGACTTCGAAAGTCCTGCCGGCGAACGGCGGACGTGGGGTCGATGCGTTCATGCTGATGGGTTCCTGCAGAAAAGTGGCGCTCAGTGCGCGAGTTCGACGGGTTCGGCCGTGCGTTCCGGCAGGCCGTGGCGGCGGTCGAGACGGCCGCTCAGCGCGGTGAGCGTGAACGCGCCGAGCGTGACGGCCGCGGCGATCCACGGCGTATGGCCGAGGCCGACGTTCGCGACGATCAGGCCGCCGAGCGCCGAGCCGCCCGCAACGCCGAGGTTGAACGCGGCGATGTTGAAGCCGGACGCGACGTCGGTGGCGTCGGGCGCGAAGTGGCGCGCCTGCTTGACGACGTACACCTGCAGGCCCGGCACGTTGCCGAACGCGACCGCGCCCCACGCGAGCATCGTCAGCACCGCGAGCCATTTGACGTGGATCGTGAAGGTCAGCGCGAGCAGCACGATCGCGAGCAGCAGGAAGATCCGCTTGAGCGCCTTCACGGGGCCGACGGCGTCCGCGAGCTTGCCGCCCCACACGTTGCCGAACGCGACCGACACGCCGTAGCCGACGAGCACGAGGCTGACCTGCGACGGCGTGAAGCCGGCGATCTGTTCGAGCAGCGGCGCCATGTACGTGAACGCGATCAGCGAGCCGCCGTAGCCGACGGCCGTCATCGCATAGACGAGCAGCAGGCGCGGCTGCGCAAGCACGCGGAACTGGCGGGCGAGCGGCGCGGGCGGCGTTTGCGGCAGCCCGCGCGGCACGAACGCGACCGCGCCGAGGAACGCGACGACGCCGAACAGCGCGACGACCAGGAATGTCGCGCGCCAGCCGAAGTGCTGGCCGATGAAGGTGCCGAGCGGAATGCCGGCGACGAACGCGACGGTCATCCCGCTGAACATCGTCGCGATCGCGCTGGCGGCCTTGTCCTTCGGCACGAGCGTGGTCGCGATGATCGAGCCGACGGAGAAGAACACGCCGTGCGCGAGGCCGGTGAGCACGCGCGCGACGATCAGCGATTCGTAGCCCGGCGCCTGCCACGCGACGAGGTTGCCGACGGTGAAGAGCGCCATCAGCGCGGCGAGCAGCGTCTTGCGCGGCACGCGGCCGGTGAGCGCGGTGAGGAGCGGCGCGCCGATCGCGACGCTCAGCGCGTAGAGGCTGACGAGCAGGCCGGCGGACGGCAGGCTGACGCCGAGGTCGGCGCCGATCGTCGGGATCAGCCCGACGATCACGAATTCGGTGGTGCCGATGGCAAAGGCGCTGATGGTCAGCGCAAGCAGGGCGAGTGGCATGACGGATGCTCCAGGGTCCGGTGAGGATGGAGCGCAGTGTGCCGCCTTTACTTTTGCTGAAAAACAGGTCTATAAACCAAATTGTTTTGATTTCAGATCAAGAATGCCGCAATGAAGATCACACTCGACGAACTCCAGGCCTTTGCCGCCGTGGTGGACTCCGGTTCGATTACCGCCGCCGCGCAGCAGCTCGACCTCACCGTGTCGGCGACGAGCCGCACGCTCGCGCGGCTCGAGGAGAAGCTGAAGACCACGCTGCTGCGCCGGACCACGCGCCGGCTCGAACTGACCGAGGAAGGGCGCGCGTTCCTGCAGAACGCGCGCGCGATCATCGAATCGGTCGAGAACGCGGAGGAACAGATGCTCGCGCGGCGCGAGATGCCGTCGGGGCGGCTGCGCGTCGACGCGGCGACGCCGTTCATGCTGCACGTGATCGTGCCGCTCGTGCGCGGCTATCGCGAACGCTTTCCGAAAGTCGAGCTGGAGCTGAACAGCAACGAGGGCATCATCGACCTGCTGGAGCGGCGCACCGACGTCGCGTTCCGGATCGGCCGGTTGAAGGATTCGACGCTGCACAGCCGGCGCATCGGCAACAGCCGGCTGCGCATCCTCGCGAGCCCCGCGTATGTCGAGGCGCACGGCCAGCCGCGCAAGGTCGAGGATCTGGACAAGCACACGCTGCTCGGCTTCACGCAGCCCGAATCGCTGAACGTGTGGCCGATCCTCGGCGCCGACGGCGAGCCGTGCCGCATCGAGCCGGGCATCTGGTCGTCGAGCGGCGAGACGCTGCGGCAGCTCGCGCTGGACGGCGCGGGCATCGTCTGCCTGTCGGATTTCATGACCGCGCAGGATCGCGACGCGGGGCGGCTCGTGCAGGTGCTCGCGCGCCAGACGCTCGATGTCGAGCAGCCGATCCATGCGGTGTACTACCGCAATACCGCGATCTCGTCGCGGATCGCGTCGTTCGTCGACTACCTGATCGAGGTGCTGGGCGGCGGCAGCGGCGGCGATGCGCCGGCGCGGCGCAAGGCCGCGTGGATGGGGCCGCTGTAACGGCAGGCCCGCAGGGAAAGCGGGGCGGGCGCGCCCCGATTGGCCCGGCGTGCCGCGCGGCGGCACGCCGTCGTGTGGCGGTTACGCTTCTTCCGACCAGGACATCCCGTCGCGCGCGAGCAGCGCCGACGAGGCCGCGGGCCCGAACGTGCCGGCCGTGTACAGGCGCGGCCGGTCGCCGAGCTGCTTCCAGCCGTCGAGGATCGGCTCGACCCACGACCATGCGGCTTCGAGCTCGTCGCGGCGCATGAAGTGCGTGAGGCGGCCGCGGATCACGTCGATCAGCAGCCGTTCGTACGCTTCCGCGCGCCGCTCCGGAATCGCCTGCTGCAGGTCGAGGTTCAGGCTCACGGGCACCATGTTCATCCCGCTGCCCGGTTCCTTCGCGAGCATCTGCAGCTGGATCGACTCTTCCGGCTGGAGCTGGATCACGAGGCGGTTGCTGTAGTGGCGCGGGCCGCTCGGGATGATCGAGAACGGCATGTCCGCGAACTCGATCACGATTTCCGACTGGCGGCGCTGCAGCCGCTTGCCGGTGCGCAGGAAGAACGGCACGTTCGCCCAGCGCCAGTTGTTCAGGTGCGCGCGCAGCGCGACGAAGGTTTCCGCGCGGCTGTCCGCCGGCACGTTGTCTTCCTCGAGATAGCCCTTGACCGGCTGGCCGTCGACCGCGCCGGCCGTGTACTGGCCGCGCACCGTGTCGCGCGCGACATCCGACAGCGCCATCGGCCGCAGCGAGCGCAGCACCTTCAGCTTCTCGTCGCGCACCGCGTCCGGGTCGAGCGACACGGGCGGCTCCATCGCGACGATGCACAGCAGTTGCAGCAGGTGGTTCTGCACCATGTCGCGCAGCGCGCCGGTATGGTCGTAGAAGCCCGCGCGGCTGCCGACGCCGACCGTCTCCGCCACCGTGATCTGCACGCTGCGGATGCTCGGCGCCTGCCACAGCGGCCCGAAGATCGGGTTGCCGAAGCGCAGCACCATCAGGTTCTGCACGGTTTCCTTGCCGAGATAGTGGTCGATCCGATAGATCTGCGATTCCTCGAAGTGCTTGCCGACCGCATCGTTGATCGCCTTCGCGGACGCGAGATCGTGGCCCAGCGGTTTTTCGAGGACGACGCGCGAGCGAGTGTCGACGAGGCGCGCGGCCGACAGGTTGTCGCAGATCGTCGTGAACAGCTCCGGCGACGTCGACAGGTAGAACACGCGGATCGCGTCGCCGCGCGCCGCTTCGGCGAGTCGCAGGTAGTCGTCCGGCGCGTTCACGTCGATCAGCACGTACTTGAACAGGTCGAGGAAGCGGCTCCACGCTTCGGCGTCGAACGCCTTCTCGTCGATGAACGGGCGCGACTGCTCGTCCATGAACTTGCGATAGCCGTCGATGCCCCAGTCGCGGCGGCCGACGGCGATGATGCGCGTTTCGGGCGGAAGGTTGCAGTGCAGGTGCGCCATGTACAGCGCGGGCAACAGCTTGCGGGCGGCCAGGTCGCCGCCGCCGCCGAAGATGATCATGTCGACGGGCCGGTCGGCCGCGGTTTGGGTAGGCTGATTCGTCATGGGAGGTTCGCGGTTTGAAACGGTGAACGTGAAACGAACGTCGAGGGCATCGGGCGCCGGATGGCCGGTGCCGGTACGGCAAAACCCTTATAGTGCACGGTTTTGATGGATTGCGTATGCGTTCCCCCAGGATGTAACAGGGCTTGCATTCGTGGAGTCGGCTTGATTATGATTGAGCGCTCACTCATTAAAGGAATCGAACGTGGCCCGACCGCGCAGTCCCGACAAGCACGACGCCATCCTCGCCGCGGCCGCCCGGGCGCTCGCGGAGGACGGCGCGAGTGCGACCACCGCGCGCATCGCGCGGCTCGCCGGCGTCGCGGAAGGCACGGTGTTCACTTATTTCGAGACCAAGGATGCGCTGCTGAACGCGCTGTACCTGAGCCTGAAGGCCGACCTGCGCGACGCGATGATTACCGGGTTTCCGGAGCACGCGCCGGCCGAGCAGGCCATGCGGCATGTGTGGAACAGCTATGTGTCGTGGGGTATCGCGGATCCGCACGGGCAGCGCGCGCTGCGGCAACTCGAGGTGAGCGGCCGCATCGACGACGCGCATCGCGCGGCCGGCACCGAAGGCTTCGGCGCGATCACCGCGCTGCTGCGCGCGCAGAGTGCCGCCGCGGGCGGGCTCGACGCCGACGACGCGCATGCGTTCTGCACGGCGCTGTTCACGTCGATCGCGGAAACCGCGATGGAGTCGATCGCACGCGATCCGGCGCGGGCCGATGCGTACCGGGAAGCCGGGTTTCGCGCGTTGTGGGCCGTTTTGCACGCGGTGTGAGGCGGCGGCTGGCGTAGCGGCAAGTTGTAGAGAGATGAGCGGCGGCGCGTTCGGTGCGGGCGTCGCCGCGACGATGGAAGGCGGTTTCAGGCAGGGCGACGGACGGTGAAAACGACCGTTTGAGCGTCCATATTAATGAGTGAGTAATCATTCATTTTGGTGGTTTCAACTTTGTCGAGGAATGGAAATGTCGAAAGTCTGGCTGGTAACAGGGGCCGCGCGCGGCCTGGGGCGAGCGATTTCGGAAGCGGTGCTGGCGGCGGGCGACCGGCTGGTGGCCGGTGCGCGCGATCCCGCGCGGTTGGCCGATCTGGCCGAGCGTTACGGCGACCGTCTGCTGCCGGTCGCGCTTGACGTCACTGACGAAGCGGCGGCCGCGCAGGCCGTCGCGGCGGCACGCGAAGCGTTTGGCCGCATCGACGTGCTGGTGAACAACGCGGGCTACGGCCATACGGCGCCGTTCGAGCAGATGGGCGCGGGGGATTTCCGCGACCAGGTCGAAACGAACCTGTTCGGCGTGATCAACCTGACGCGCGCGGTGTTGCCGACGATGCGCGCGCAGCGTGCGGGGCACATCTTCCAGGTATCGTCGGTCGGCGGGCGCACGTCGACGCCCGGCCTGTCCGCGTATCAGGCGGCGAAGTGGGCGGTCGGCGGGTTCAGCGACGTGCTCGCGAAAGAGGTCGCGCCGTTCGGCGTGCGCGTGTGCACGCTCGAGCCGGGCGGGATGCGCACCGAATGGGCCGCGCAGGCGAAGCGCGACATCGACGGCCTGCTGCCCGACTATCAGCCGTCGGTCGGGAAGATTCTCGAACTGTTCGGCGCGTATAGCGGCCATGAAGTCGGCGATCCCGTACGGATCGCGGCGCTGATCGTCGAGCTGTCGCGCCGCGAGGATGTGCCGATGCGATTGCTGCTCGGCGGCGATGCGCTGTTCGTGTGCGAGCAGGCGGAGACGCAGCGCGCGGAAGAGGCCGCGCGGTGGCGCGACACGACGCTGTCCACGCAGTTCCCGGACGCGCAGCTGCCGGACGGGCTGGCGGCGTTGAAGGCGTGGAGTGAGCACTGACATCCGGTTTGCCGGCCGATGCCGGCGCGTTCGCGCAGGCGCCGGCCGGCAGCGCGCCGCTATCGGCGGCCGTGGTCCTTCGTCTCAGCCGGCCTGTTCCACCAGCGCCTGCAACGCATGCCCGGCTTTGACGATCGCCGCCTGAGCCGCGTCCGCGCCCTGCGCGACCGGCTCGCGGACGAGATCCGCTCGTTTCCGCACGGGACGCGCTGAGCGCCGGCAGCATCGGCCGCTTCGGCGAGCGCCTGCGCGCGCGTCCTCCGACGATCGCGCGGCCGAAGCGGGCGAGAACGTCGCGTCCCGCCCGCGTGACTGCACGGTGCGTGCGGTCAGCGCCCCAGCGCGTAGAACTCCGCATTGGGCCGCATGTTCGTCACGTTCGCGATGCGGTTGGACATGCCGAAGAAGGCCGAGATCGCCGCGATGTCCCAGATGTCTTCCTCGGTGAAACCATGCGAGCCGAGCGTGTCGAAGTCCGGCTCGCCGACCTGGTGTGCGGCCTGCGACACCTTCATCGCGAAGTCGAGCATCGCCTTCTGCCGGACGGTGAGGTCGGCCTTGCGGTAGTTGGTGGCGACCTGGTCGGCGATCAGCGGATCCTTCGCGCGAACACGCAGGATCGCGCCATGCGCAATCACGCAGTACTGGCACTGGTTCACGGCGCTGGTGGCCACGACGATCATTTCCCGTTCGGCCTTGCTCAGGTTGCCCGGCTTGTCCATCAGCGCGTCGTGGTACGCCATGAACGCGCGAAACTCGTCCGGGCGATGCGCGAGGGTCAGGAATACATTCGGGATGAAGCCCGACTTTTCCTGGACGGCCGCGATGCGTTCGCGAATGTCGTCGGGCAAGTCTTCAAGCGCGGGCACGGGAAAACGGCTGATGGGGGCGATGTCTGCAGCGGTCATGGATTCTCCTCGACAGCGTGGCACGGGCGATCGGTGCGCGAGCGGCCGGGCCGAAAAAAGAAGTGGCGACGACGGGTTGCCGTCGCGATCTTCACGCGTTCACGTCTACGACGATGCGGCCGCGAACCTTGCCGTTCATCAGGTCCGCGGCAAGCGGGATGACATTGCTCAGGCCGACCTGGTGGCTGATGGCGCCCAGCTTGTCGACGTCGAGGTCGGACGCGAGCCGGCGCCATGCATCCAGACGCTCGGCGCGCGGGCACATGACGCTGTCGATCCCGACGAGCGTGACGCCGCGCAGGATGAACGGCGCGACGGTGGCGGGGAAGTCCATGCCGGCGGCCAGGCCGCAGGCCGTCACCACGCCACGGTAGCGCGTGGTCGCGCACACGTTGGCGAGCACGTGGCTGCCGGCCACGTCGACCGCGCCGGCCCATCGTTCCTTGCCGAGCGGCTTGCCGGGTTCGCTGAATTGCGCGCGATCCAGGATTTCCGCCGCGCCGAGCTGCCGCAGGTAGTCGGCATCGGCCGGGCGGCCCGTCACCGCGACGACCCGGTACCCGAGCCGCGCGAGAATGGCCGTGGCGACGCTGCCCACGCCGCCTGCGGCACCGGTCACTACGATCTCGCCGTCGTCGGGGCGCACGCCATGCCGTTCCAGCGCCATCACGCACAGCATCGCGGTGTAGCCGGCCGTGCCGATGGCCATTGCCTGTTGCGGCGAAAAGGCGGACGGCAGCGGCACCAGCCAGTCGCCGTCGACGCGGGCCTTCTGGGCCAGGCCGCCCCAGTGCGTTTCGCCGACGCCCCAGCCGTTGAGCACGACCTGGTCGCCGGGGCGGTAGTCGGCGTGCGTGCTCTCTTCGACTTCGCCGACCAGGTCGATGCCCGGCACCATCGGGAACTTGCGGACGACCGGGCTCTTGCCGGTGATCGCCAGCCCGTCCTTGTAGTTCAGCGTCGAGTAGCCCACCCGGATCGTCACGTTGCCCGCGGGCAACTGCGCGTCGTCCAGCGTCTGGAGCCGGGCGTGCTGGCCGGTTTCATGCCTGTCGATCACGATGCCTTGAAACATCTGCTCTCCTTTCTAGACTGATCGTCTAATTAATGGCAAAAAAAATTCAGCCGCGCGGCAGTCCATTGAAGAAAAACTGCGCGAACAGCGCGAGCGGCATGTCGCTGCGCTCCAGCTTGGCGCGCAGCACGGCGCCTTCCCAGCCGATCCAGAAGAACGCGGCCAGCTCGGCAGGTTCGGCCGAATCGGCCAGCTCGCCGGCCTGTTGCGCCGCGACCAGGCAATCGGCGAGGCGGCGTTGCCAGTCCTCGAACGTGGTGCGCAGGCGCGCGCGGAAACTTTCGGGCAGCGCGCCCATTTCCTGCCCGAGGTTGCCGATCAGACAGCCCCGGCTGTATGCGTAGCGGGCCATGCCGTCGCGGGCATCGTCGACGAACGCGCGCACACGTTGCAGCGGCGAGCGCTCCAGGTGGCTGAAATGACGGTCCAGCTTGCGTGCGAAGAAGTCGGCGTAGCGGTCGATCAGTTCGAGGCCGAACGCTTCCTTGCTGTCGAAGTAGTGATAGAAGGAGCCCTTGGGCACGCCGGCGCGCCCGAGGATCTCGTCGAGCCCGGTGGCCGAAAAGCCCTTTTCGGTGAGCACCTCAAGCCCCGTGCGCAACAGCATGTCCCGCGTGGCGACGAGGTCCTCGCGCTGCTTCGGTGGCCTGCCGCGACGGCGAGGCGGATCAGTTCGAACGTCCATGCGCGAATAATAGACCGTTCGTCTCAAAAATCAATGGCCCGCATGCCGATCGCGTCGGGCGGAACGTCGGACGATGTCGGTCCGGCAGCCGCTGCCCGTATTAACCCTGATTAAAAAACCTTATCACGGTGAAAAATTCCGCATCTTATTGAACCGATATCGGCTCGATATAGTGGCTCGCTTTCCCGCACGCGCCCCCCAGCCGTGCGCAGACAAACAGCAGGAGCCTCTTGATGACCACCGATACCCGATTCACCGAAATCGAGGATCTGATGCCCGCCGCCGGCGGGCTGCGCGAGATCCGTCACCACATCCATCACCATCCCGAACTTGCGTACGAGGAGCACGACACGGCCGCGCTCGTCGCGGACAAGCTCGAGGAATGGGGCTGGCAGGTGACGCGCGGGGTTGGCAAGACGGGCGTCGTCGGCACGCTGCGCGCGGGCGACGGCACGCGCAGCATCGGCATTCGCGCCGATATGGATGCGCTGCCGATCGTCGAGGCGACGGGGCTGCCGTATGCGAGCGGCACGCACGGCAAGATGCATGCGTGCGGCCACGACGGCCACACGACGATGCTGCTCGGCGCCGCGCAGCATCTCGCGAAGACGCGCAATTTCTCCGGCACCGTGCACCTGTATTTCCAGCCGGCGGAAGAGCACGGCGTCGACAGCGGCGCGAAGAAGATGATCGACGACGGCCTGTTCGAGCGCTTCCCGTGCGATGCCGTGTTCGGCATGCACAACCATCCGGGCGCGGCGCCGGGCGTGTTCCTCACGCGGCGCGGCCCGTTCATGTCGGCCGGCGACAAGGCGATCATCACGATCGAAGGCGTCGGCGGCCACGCGGCGCGGCCGCATCTGACGGTCGATCCGGTGGTCGTCGCGGCGAGCATCGTGATGGCGCTGCAGACGATCGTCGCGCGCAACGTCGACCCGTCGCAGCCGGCGGTCGTCACGGTCGGCTCGATGCACGCGGGCACCGCGAACAACGTGATTCCGAACGGCGCGCGCCTCGAACTCAGCGTGCGCTCGTTCAGCCCCGAAGTACGCGCGCTGCTCAAGCGCCGCATCACCGAGCTAGCCGAAGCGCAGGCGGCAAGCTACGGTGCAACGGCCGATGTCGAGTACATCGAAGGCTACCCGGTCGTCGTCAATACGGATGCCGAAACGGATTTCGCCGCGCAGGTCGCGCGCGAACTCGTCGGCGACGCGCACGTGGTCGAGCAGACCGACCTGCTGATGGGCAGCGAGGATTTCGCGTTCATGCTGCAGCAGCGGCCGGGCTCGTTCGTGCGGCTCGGTAACGGCGAAGGCGAGGACGGCTGCATGGTGCACAACCCGAAATACGACTTCAACGATCGCAACCTGCCGATCGGCGCGGCGTTCTGGACGCGTCTCGTGGAGCGTTACCTCGGGCAGTGACCCAGGCGGCGGCGAGCGGCCGGCGCTTCCGGCCGCATTGAGAGGAGGTGATAACGATGCAGAAAGACCATCTCGCGCTGCACCCCGTGTCGGCGGGGGCCGCTGAAACCGACGCGCCCGGTGTACCCGGCACGCCCGCCGTCACGCGGCGCGGCGCGATCGCGGCGGCCGTGATCGGCAACTGGCTGGAATTCTTCGATTTCACCGTGTACGGCTTCTTCGCGGTGCTGATCGGCAAGCTGTTCTTCCCGTCGAGCGACCCGACCACGTCGCTGCTGCTGTCGGTCGCGACGTTCGCCGCCGGCTTCTTCACGCGGCCGCTCGGCAGCGTCGTGCTCGGCGTCTACGCGGACCGCAAGGGGCGCAAGGCCGCGCTGAACCTGACGATCATGCTGATGGCGCTCGGCACGGGCCTGATCGCGATCGCGCCGACGTATGCGCAGGCCGGCGTGGCCGCACCACTGCTCGTCGTGTTCGCGCGGCTGATGCAGGGCTTCTCGCAGGGCGGCGAATTCGGCGCGGCGACGTCGACGCTGCTCGAGCAGGGCGGCACGTCGCACCGCGCGTTCCGCGCGAGCTGGCAGCTCGCGACGCAGGGCGGCGCCGCGCTGATGGGCTCGGGCTTCGCGGCGCTGCTGTCGAACACGATGACGAAGGATGCGCTCGAAAGCTGGGGCTGGCGGCTGCCGTTCCTCGTCGGCGTGCTGATCGCGCCGGTCGGCATGTTTTTGCGCCGCCGGCTCGCGGACGATGCGCCCGCCGACAGCCATCACGGCATCGAGCGCGGCGTGCTGCACGAGCTGTTCTCGAAGCACACGCGCACGGTGCTGCTGCTGATGCTCACGGTGATGGGCGGCACGGTGTCGACCTACATCCTGACCTTCTACATGCCGACCTATGCGATCCACACGCTCGGGCTGCCGATGAAGCTGTCGATGTTCGTCGGCGTCGCATCGGGCTGCGTGATGCTGGTCACGTGCCCGCTGTTCGGCTGGCTGTCGGACAAGCTCGGCAGCCGGCGCCTGCCGATCTTCGTCGGCCGCGGCGTGCTGGTCGCGCTGCTGTTCCCGGCGTTCTGGCTGATGAACCATCATCCGACGCTGTCGGTGATCCTGCCGCTGACCGCGCTGCTGCTGCTGTTCTATTCGCTCGGCTCGGCATCGGAAATGGCGCTGATGTGCGAGTCGCTGCCGCGCCACGTGCGCGCGACGGGCATCTCGATCGCCTACGCGCTCGCGGTGACGATTTTCGGCGGCACCGCGCAGCTGATCGCGACCTGGCTCGTGAAGACGACCGGCAGCAAGCTCGCGCCGGCCGGCTACGTGGCGACGTGCGTGGTGCTGTCGCTGATCGCGGTCGCGATGCTGCGCGAGACGGCCCGGGAATCGCTGGACTGACGCGCGGCGTGGGCGGCACGAGCGGCATCAAGCGCTTACCGCCCGCGCACCATCCTCAGGTATGACGCGAGCATTGCCGCCAGTTCCTGTGCGGCCGGCGTCAGCGGCACGGCCGCGCGCTGCAGCAGGCAGACGTCCTGCGATTCGGCCTGCTCGCGCACGGGCACCTTCGCGAGCGCGCCGGCGAACGGCCCGTGCCGCGTCACGGCTTCGGTTTCGAGCGACAGGCAATCGGTCTGCGTGACGAGCTGCAGCGTCTCGAACATCCCTTCGACGGTCGCGAGAATCTTCGGCGGCGGCAGGCCGTGCGTGTCGAAGTACGCGAGCAGCCGGTTGACGACGGGATCGGCGCTCAGGTTCGGCGAGCGCGTGGATACCCACGCGTATTCGGCCAGTTCGGCGAGCGATTGCGCGTGCATCGCCGGATGCCCGTTGCGGCACACGACCACCGGCGCCGACGCACGCAGCGGCGTGACCGCGAGATCGGTCGTGTCGGTCTGTCTCGCGACGAGCGCGATCGAGAAATCGACCGCGCTTTCCCGCAGCCAGCCGATCATCATCCGCGACGTGCCGGTGCGCAGGTGCACGTCGACCTTGTCGAAGCGCGCGCGGAACGCGCTCAGCACGGGCGCGAACGCGTCGATCAGCGGTTCGGCTACAAGGCCGAGCGTGACGGTGCCTTCGTACGCGCCGCTCAGTTGCCGGATTTCCCGCTCGACCTGCTCGCATTCGCCGAGGATCGAGCCGGAGCGCGCGAGCAACCGCTGGCCGACGGCCGTCGGCACGATCCCGCGATTGGTGCGCGTGAACAGCGTCGCGCCGAGCGTTGCCTCGAGGCTTTGCAGTTGCTGCGTGACGCCGCTTTGCGCGAGATCGAGCGCGCGCGCCGCGGCGCGCAGGCTGCCGTGCTCGACGACGGCCTGGAAGATGCGGAGCTGGGAGAGCGTGAACGCCATGGGCAAGCACGGGGCCGGTGATCGGAAATACTGATCATGATAAGGCCGCGGGCGGTTCCGGCGGCGGCGCGTGCGCACTACGATCGCAGGCAGTCCGGCTCATGCCGTTTGCCCAACGTCCCGCTCCCGATCGACCATGAAACGCACCTTCATCCCGCTCGTTTCCCTGTGCCTTGCGTTCGCGGCCGGCGCCGCGCACGCGCTCGACGCGCGCCCGGTGCGCCTCGGCATCGATCCGACCTATCCGCCGATGGATTCGAAAGCGCCCGACGGCAGCCTGAAGGGCTTCGACGTCGATCTCGGCAACGAGATCTGCCGCCGCGCGCAGTTGCGCTGCCAGTGGGTCGAGCTCGAATTCTCCGGGATGATCCCGGCGCTGCAGGCACGCAAGATCGACGCGATCCTGTCGTCGATGGCGATCACCGGGAAGCGCGAGAAGCAGATCCTGTTCTCGTCGAAGCTGTTCCGCTTCAAGTCGCGGCTCGTCGCGCGGCCCGAGAGCGGCCTCGGCAGCACGGCCGCGTCGCTGGCAGGCAAGCGCGTCGGCGTGCAGTCGGGCACGCAGTTCGAATCGTGGGCGCTCGCGCACTGGGCGCCGGCCGGCATCGGCGTGGTGCCGTACAAGAGCCAGGACGACGTGTTCGCCGATCTCGTCAACGGCCGGCTCGACGCGGCGCTGCTCGGCACGGTGGAGGCCGACTACGGGTTCCTGCGCACGCCGAAGGGCAAGGGCTTCGCGTTCGTCGGCGCGCCGCTCGACATGGGCGATCGCGGCGTCGGCATCGGCATGCGGCAGTCGGATACCGCGCTCAAGGCATCGATCGACGGCGCGATCGCGTCGATGCTGAAGGACGGCACGTACGAACGGATCGCGAAGCGCTACTTCGATTTCAATCCGTACGGCGACTGAGCGGCGATCGTTCCGCTTCATCCATTCCCACCGTTCGAGATTCACGATGCAGATTCGCACCACGCCGCTCCTGTCGCCGTCGATCGGCACGCAGCGCACGCTGACGAGCTTTCATTTCGGGCCGGCCGATACCGGCCGCAAGATCTACCTGCAGGCCGCGCTGCATGCGGACGAGACGCCCGCGATGCTCGCGGCGTTCGTGCTGAAGCAGCGTCTCGCGCAGCTCGACGCCGAAGGCCGGCTCGCGGCCGAGATCGTGCTCGTGCCGGTGTCGAACCCGGTCGGCCTCAATCATCATTTGCTCGGGCAATTCATCGGCCGTTTCGACCTGGCGAGCGGACGCAACTTCAATCGCGGCTTCCTGCCGCTCGCGGAAATCGCCGCGCGCGCGCGCGAGCGGCTCGGCGACGACGGCGAACGCAATCGCGCGATCGTGCGCGAATGCGTCGGCGCGGCGCTCGACGATATCGCGCCGCGCACCGAATTCGATGCGCTGCAGCTCGCGCTGCTGCAGCTGTCGCACGACGCCGAGGTCGTGATCGACCTGCATTGCTCGCTCGAAGCGGTGATGCACGTGTACACGAGCGACACCGCATGGCCGGAGGTCGAACCGCTGGCGCGTTATCTCGGCTCGGAGGTGTCGCTGCTTGCCGAGGATTCGGGCGGCCACGCGTTCGACGATGCGCATCACCTGCTGTGGTCGCGGTTGCGGCAGCACTTGCCGGAAGGCACGCCGATGGCGGCCGGCACCGTGGCCGTGACGGTCGAGTGCCGCGGCCAGCGCGACGTGACGTATGAATACGCGGAACGCGATGCCGATGCGCTCGTCGCTTACCTCGTGTGGCGCGGCGCGGTGCAGGGCGCACCCGCGCCGCTGCCGCCGCTTGCCGCGCCGGCCACGCCGCTCGCGGGCAGCGAGCAGTTCTACGCGCCGGTGAGCGGGATACTCGTGCACCGCGCGGCGATCGGCGCGACGATTCGCGCCGGCGATCCGCTGTTCGACATCGTCGATCCGCTGACGGATACGATCACGACGATCTCGAGCGGCACCGACGGCGTGTTCTACATGCGCCGCGCGATCCGCTTCGTGACGGCCGGCGCGCCGCTCGGCCGCGTGACGGGCACGGTGCCGGTGCGAAAGGGGATGCTGCTCGGCGCGTGAGCGGTGTGGTGCCCTACAGGCGCAGCGCAATTTCGTTCGTGTCAGATAGACCGAGTCTTGCCCCATCACTAAATTGTGTTGCGCGGTCACCTCCGTGTTCCGCGGAGGTGACCGCATGGGCAACAGGACGCCTTCTATGACAACCGCGAAAAGATCTGTCGTGCCGGCCGGCTATGCCGGCGTCCATCGTGGCATTGTCGAATTGCTCGAGGCTGCACGCCATGCGGCGGCCCGCAAAGTCAATGCGCTGATGACGGCGAGTTATTGGGAAATTGGTCGCCGCATCGTGGAGGCCGAGCAGCAGGGGAGGCGGCGTGCAGGATACGGCGAGCAGTTGATCCAGCGATTGGCGAACGATCTCACTGGACGGTTCGGTCGCGGGTTCAGTCGCCAGAACTTGCAGCAGATGCGGTCGTTCTTCCTGACCTGGCCAATTCGCCAGACAGTGTCTGGCGATTCTTCCCTGGCACCGGTACATCCGAGGAGGCTCGACGAACTGGCGCAGTTCTTTACGCTGCCGTGGTCGGCCTACGTGCGACTGCTGTCGGTCAAGGACGACCAAGATTGGAGAACACGCGGCGCATGCTGGAGTCCCGCGTCAGACCGCTGCGGCGATAGCGGCGCGCTCCGATACGGCCGGCCGCGTTGGCCTGGCGGAGGGTGTCGATCCGCATCGGAACGACATCTTTGCCGGCGCGGTGCTGACGACGATACCGGGCGGCGGTGCCGCGCCGCCCATGTCGAAGAACCGGCGGGGCGGCAAGGCTTCATCGTCGCCGAGCGTGACGGCTTGCACTCACCCGCGCCTTGCAACCAGCTCCGACACCGTCTGCGCGGCCTGCTGCAGCGGCCCGAGAAACTCCTTCACCATCTGTTTCGCGGTATGCCGCTGCGCGTTGCCGCTGATGTTCATCGCCGCGATGATCTGCCCGCGCCGGTTGCGGATCGGCGCGGACAGCGACATCAGGCCCACTTCGAGTTCCTGGTCGACCACGGCCCAGCCTTGCTGGCGCACCTGCGCGATCGCCGCCTTCAGCTCGCCGAGGTCGGTGATCGTGCGCGGCGTATGCGCGCGGATGCCGCTTTGCGCGAGCGTTTCGTCGAGCGCCGCGTCGTCGAGCGCGGACAGCAGCACGCGGCCCATCGACGTGCAGTACGCGGGCAGCCGGCTGCCGATCGACAGGTTGATCGTCATGATCTTGCGGGTCGGCACGCGCAGCACGTAGACGATCTCGGTACGGTCGAGCACGGCCGCCGAGCAGCTTTCATGGATCTGCGCGGACAGTTGCTCCATCACCGGATCGGCGAGATTCCAGAACGGCATCGACGTCAGGTACGCGAAGCCGAGCTCGAGGATCTTCGGCGTGAGCCGGAACAGCCGGCCGTCGGCCTCGACGTAGCCGAGCGTCTGCAGCGTGAGCAGGATCCGGCGCGCGCCCGCGCGCGTGAGCCCGGTGACCGAAGCCACTTCGGTGAGCGTCTGCTCCGGGCGCGCCGCGTCGAAAGCGCGGATCACCGCGAGGCCGCGCGCGAACGACTGCACATAGGAGTCGCCGGGTTTCGTCTGAATGTCTTCGGTTGTCATGAGCGGTGGGAAAATCGTGCAGCCGAGAAGATAGCGCATGGGGCCTGACACGCCAACCGCCCGGCGGACCGGGCGCTTGACAGGTCGTCCCCGCACTCCCTATGATGCGTTGAACGTTCGATACACGATCTTATGTTCGTATATAGAACATTTAAGCGCATCCCGGCGGGCAATGCAAGGGGCGCGCCCTGTTCATTTCCCAGCCCTGGATGGGACCGGAGACACTGATGACCGAAGCTTTTCTGTGTGATGCGATCCGTACGCCGATCGGCCGTTACGGCGGTGCACTGTCCGGCGTGCGCGCCGACGACCTGGGCGCGGTGCCGCTCAAGGCGCTCGTCGAGCGCAACCGCGATGTCGACTGGACGGCGATCGACGACGTGATCTACGGCTGCGCGAACCAGGCCGGCGAGGACAACCGCAACGTCGCGCGCATGTCGGCGCTGCTGGCGGGCCTGCCGACCGACGTGCCGGGTTCGACGATCAACCGCCTGTGCGGTTCCGGGATGGATGCGGTCGGCGTGGCCGCGCGCGCGATCAAGTCGGGCGAGGCCGCGCTGATGGTCGCGGGCGGCGTCGAGAGCATGACGCGCGCGCCGTTCGTGATGGGCAAGGCCGCGAGCGCGTTCGCGCGCCAGGCCGACATCTTCGATACGACGATCGGCTGGCGCTTCGTCAATCCGCTGATGAAACAGCTGCACGGCGTCGATTCGATGCCGGAGACGGCCGAGAACGTCGCGGTCGACTACGGCATCAGCCGCGCCGACCAGGACCTGTTCGCGCTGCGCAGCCAGCAGAAGGCCGCGCGTGCGCAGCAGGACGGCACGCTCGCCGAGGAAATCGTCGCGGTCACGATTCCGCAAAAGAAGGGCGATCCGGTGGTCGTGTCGCGCGACGAGCATCCGCGCGAGACGTCGCTCGAAACGCTCGCGAAGCTGAAGGGCGTCGTGCGCCCGGACGGCTCGGTGACGGCCGGCAACGCGTCGGGCGTCAACGACGGTGCCGCCGCGCTGCTGCTCGCGAACGAGGCAACCGCGAAGCGCTTCGGCCTGACGCCGCGCGCACGCGTGCTGGGCATCGCGACGGCCGGCGTCGCGCCGCGCGTGATGGGCATCGGCCCCGCGCCGGCCACGCAGAAGCTGCTCGCGCGGCTCGGGATGACGATCGACCAGTTCGACGTGATCGAGCTGAACGAGGCGTTCGCGTCGCAAGGCCTCGCGGTGCTGCGCATGCTCGGCGTCGCCGATGACGATCCGCGGGTGAACCCGAACGGCGGCGCGATCGCACTGGGCCATCCGCTCGGCGCATCGGGCGCGCGTCTCGTGACGACCGCGATGTACCAGCTTCATCGCACGAACGGCCGCTTTGCGCTGTGCACGATGTGCATCGGCGTCGGCCAGGGCATCGCGATCGCGATCGAACGCGTCTGATCTGCGTCTCGCGGCGAAGCGGCAGAGCACGCGCCGCTTTGCTGCTTCACCGCTTCGCGGTTTCCGAAACGATGCGCGGCACGAGGGTTCTCGTGCCGCGCATCGTCGTTAACCGGCCTGCGACAGCTGCCTGAGGCGCGCGTCGAGCGCGTCGATCTCGGTGTCCGCGAACACTTCGATGCCATGCTCGCGCAGCAACGCCGCCGTGACACCGGCACCCGCGTGCCGCCGGTTCTCGAAACTCCCGTCATAAATGAACGTGCTGCCGCACGACGGACTGCCGTCGGCGAGGATCGCGAAGCGGCAATCGTGCGTGCGCGCGAGGGCCAGCGCGGTTTGCGCGCCGGACACGAACGGCGCCGTCACGTCCGTTCCGTTCACGTCGACGATGCGCGCGGCGCCCGACAGCACCTGCTGCCCCGATTCGCCGCCCGCGATTTCGGCGGGCGGGCGCGGCACGCCGAAGCCGCCGGCCAGTTCGGGGCAGACGGGCACGAGACGCCCTTCGCGCTGCCACCGTTCGAGCGCCTCGTGCGCGGCGGTCTTCGCCGAGCCGTTGTAACGGACCGGATGACCGACCACGCACATGCTGACGAGGATCTTCGGCATGGTTTGCGGCTGCGGTTCGTTCGGCAATTTCGTTCTCCGTGATTCTGCGATGGCCGATGGCGGCCGTGGCAAAGCGGGAAATTCTACGCTTCACCCGCGTGCCGGTGCGTCAGGCCGCCGGCCCTTCCAGATGAATGTCTTCCGGCTCTAGCGCGTAAAGCGCCGGGTCGGGCGATGCGCTGACCGTAAAGCCGAGCCGCAGGTAGAAGTCGATCGTGCGCTGCGATGGCGTGGCCGACACATACAGACGTGCTGCGCCCATCGTGCGCGCCTGCGCATGGGCCGCTCGATAGAGCTGCTCGCCGAGCCCGCAGCCTCGCCAGTCACGACTCACGTGCAGGAACTTCAACGGCAGCATGTCGCGGTGCGGGCCGAGCGGCTGACTGTCGACGACGACCGCCGCGACGAGCCGTGCGCCGTCGAACATGCCGAGGCACCAGCCGCCGCGATCGTGACAGTCGAGCAGGATCGGCGTGTAGTGGTCGGCTTCGCCGTCGGGCCAGCCGCTGACGTCGTAGAACTCGGGCACGAGATGCAGCGCGCCGTCGCGCAGCACATACAGGTGCTCGATGATCTCGCGCCGGTCGATGGTCCACACGAGCGGCACCTCGTCGCGTGCGAGCGGGCGTGCGGAAAGCGCGTCGCGTTCGGCGGCGGTACGGCGCGTCATGCGGCCGCCCGGTGCGCGGCGATCGCATACATCAGCGGCAGGCGCGGCATGTGGTCGGGCGGCACCATCCGGCGGCCGTCCAGTTCGCGCATGCCGTCGAAGCCCTTCCAGCCGTTCGCATACGGATACTCGTTCAGGCGGCCGACCGCGAGCCCGGGCGATACGAGCGCGTTCACCACGTCGCCGATCCCCCACATGAACGCGGAGCTCGGATGCGGGTTCGCGAAATCGACGACGGCCGTCGCATCCGCGCCGTCGTCGAGCCGTTCGCGTTCTTCCGGAAACAGCGTCGAGCCGCCATCGCGGAAAAACGCGGCCTGATCGCCTTTATGGCTGTCATGCGCGACTGTCGCCGTATTCCAGGGCAGCCGATTCAGTTCGTGCAATGCCTTTTTCATCGAATTTTAATTGCGGTTGAACGGAGCAGGATAGATCGAATCGTTTCGCCGCGTGCAACGGCTGCCGGCATTGGCCTGCCGTGCGGCGCTTCTGAGCAGCTCGGCATGACAGGCGGATCAGCGCGCGCGGCGATTATCGCCGGATTATTTGATCGAAATCATGGAGGCGGCCGAATTGAATATTTTATACGCGACGAGGGTAAGGTTTTCCGACGAATTGCCGACAGTAAAGTTGAATGCCGTCGTAAAGCGATCAACCGTTTTTCGGCTACTGAGCGTGATTTCAGCGCGGCGCGGACGACAGATCCGCTTTTCGGAGCCTTGCATGCGCAACAACCAACCCGTTACCCAACAGGAATTCGATTTTCCCGACGACGTCACGCTGATGTCGACGACCGATGCCGACAGCATCATCACGTACGCGAACACGACGTTCGCGCAGGTGAGCGGCTTCTCGAGCGAGGAACTCGTGGGCCAGCCGCACAACCTAGTGCGCCACCCGGACATGCCGCGCGAGGCGTTCGCCGACATGTGGGCGACGCTCGAGGGCGGCGAGCCGTGGACCGCGCTCGTGAAGAACCGCCGCAAGAACGGCGATCATTACTGGGTGCGCTCGAATACGGTGCCGGTGATGCGCAACGGGCAGCTGACGGGCTACATGTCGGTGCGCACGAAGGCGCCGCCCGACGAGACCGAGGCCGCCGACGCGCTGTACCGCGCGTTTCGCGAAGGCAAGCCGGGGCAGCGCCGGTTCCACAAGGGGCTGGTCATCCGCACGGGGCTGCTGCGCATCGCGTCGCTGCCGCAGACGCTATCCGTGCGCGGCCGCGTGCATGCCGCGCTGGGTGTGCTGGCGCCGGCCGTGATCGGCGCCGGCTGGGCGTGCGGCCTGACCGGCGGCGGCCTCGCGACGTTCGCGGTTGCGACGATCGGGGCGGCCGCGGCTGCCGGCCTGTGGCTCGACGCGCAGATCGTGCGCCCGCTGAAGCGGCTGCACGACCAGGCGCTGAACGTCGCGACCGGCGCGAGCCGGCGCGGCGTGCAGATGAACCGCGTCGACGAGATCGGGATGACGCTGCGCACGATCAACCAGCTCGGGCTGATGTTCCGCTGGCTCGTCGACGACGTGAGCGAGCAGGTGCACAACGTGCAGCGCGCGAGCAACGAGATCGCGCAGGGCAATAACGACCTGAGCGCGCGCACCGAGCAGGCCGCGTCGAGCGTGCAGCAGACGGCGGCGTCGATGGCCGAGATGACGGCAACCGTCGACAGCAACGCCGAAACCGCGCGGCAGGCGAACCAGCTGGCGGTGTCGGCGAGCGACGCGGCCGGGCGCGGCGGGCAGGCGGTGGGCGAGGTCGTCACGACGATGAACGACATCACCGCCAGCTCGCGCAAGATCGCGGACATCATCGGCGTGATCGACGGCATCGCATTCCAGACCAACATCCTCGCATTGAACGCGGCCGTCGAAGCGGCGCGCGCGGGAGAGCAGGGGCGTGGCTTCGCGGTGGTCGCGGGCGAGGTGCGCGCGCTTGCACAGCGCAGCGCGAATGCGGCGAAGGAGATCAAGACGCTGATCGGCGCGAGCGTCGAGCGGGTCGAATCGGGCTCGCGGATCGTCAACGGCGCGGGCAAGACGATGGAAGACATCGTCACGCAGGTGAAGCGCGTGTCGGACCTGATCGCGGAAATCAGCTCGGCGACGGCCGAGCAGAGCACCGGCGTGTCGCAGGTGGATCAGGCGGTGGTGCATCTGGACAACATCACGCAGCAGAACGCGGCGCTGGTGGAGCAGAGCACGGCGGCGTCGGAGAGCCTGAAACAGCAGGCGACGCGGCTCGTGGATGCGGTGAACGTGTTTCGGTGACGGGCAGGAACAGGTGAGGCAGGAGGAGGGCAGCCCGCATTGCGCGGCCGGCGTGGGGGCCCTGCTACGTCATTGCGCCTTGGGTATGGGATTGAGGTTCGGGCAACAGTGATCCGGGCATCCCGGACTGACGTTCACTTCGACGCGTCGCCCGGATTGGTCGAACTCGTCCGGCTTGAAAATTTTTCCCGCCAAGGCGCTTTTCTCGCCACGGATCGAATGCTGCTCCAGGACCGCCATCACGTTTTCCGCTCGTCGCGTTGCAAGCTGTTGCGCGTCGCGTTCGGTTTGTTCGGCCAGTCCGATAAGCCATACCGTATCAATGATCGGAAAGCGCTTGTGCATGTCGCTCGACCATGCGGACAACCGCGACAGTTCAGCCGGAGAAATCGAGCTTGAATTAGCATCGAAAACAATATCGATGTAATGGGCGGGCATGTTCATCGCGCCTTCACAGGCGAACGCCGTATGTGCGCAGCTCAACGCGAGCGCGGTGGCGGTCAGGAGTTTGGTCGCCATCGATGACATACTCCGCGATACTGTCGGGGTTGTCGCATAAGAATGCCGCATACGCGGGCGTTCCGTGGTCAATAATTGATGAGTTTGCTGTGTGGTGTCACGCGAGGGTCGTCACACATCCATGCGCAGCTACCGCTACATATCGGCGTAAATTCCACGATTACCTGATTGGTTTTGATTGTACCGTCCGGTCGTCTTGTAATCATCTCATCGGTAAATGTCTTTTTTTCGACGTAGATGTTCTCGGCACTGATGCCAAGTTGTTGTAAATATTCCTTTACATTTTCTCCGCGCATATTCTTCAGTTTTTCGATGTTCTTCTCGTAAACATAGGCGCCCGCAATTATAATTGCTTGGATTTTGACATTCGGCCATTTTTTTGCCTCGATAGCGCTATCAACTATCGTCACTCTGTCTGCATTGGAAAGTGTGGTTGTGTTGAATGGAAGTTGCAACCGTGCTTCCTCACCTATCGTGCATCCGATCGCTGCGTTCGACAGGATTGACGACAGCGTGAGCACGTAGACTGCAACGCTGGATTTGAGGGGATTTCCGTTCATTATTCGATTGTCTTGTCAAAGGTTGCTATATATCCGGTAATGCTGTCTGCATTCTTAATGGCAAGGTCCGGGTTATTCATCGCAAATATTCTCATTCCAGGTTCCGAATCTCCGTACCCGGCGTCAACGGAATCGAATGTGTCGGTGAAGTGCGTGCACTCGTGAATCAACACCTTTATCTGTGCTTCATGATACAACTCGCCAAACGGGTCGCTGCAAAATGACGAGTAGATAGCGATGATTCGTTTCTGGGAGTCGGGTTTGCACACGGCGGCACGGTTTTGGCCGCTGTCCGGTACGACTGCGCAAGATAGATTCCTGCTGGTTTCACCGTCCCATCGAACAATTTTTCCGGCACCAACTCTTGCATCGCGGAACGCAATCTCGGAAGACCAGAAGATAACGTGTTGCGAATCTGCGCGTTAGCGCGCCCAAAATAGGTGGTGACGCGCGCTTGTTCGCTCGCGTCCCACCGTGCTAGCGCTGCAATGCGGGAATTAATCAGATGGACGGCTTCATCGCGAGCGCGCATGACGGTCTTTCTAAAATCTTCATTGCTCATGTTTGGGCAAATCGGTGTCGTGTTGATATCGACATACACCTTAGAGCCGGGCGTCGTGTTCGTCGTGGCCGTGTCGTGTACCAGCACGTAGTCGTCTTCAGGATTCGGCATTTCCGCTCCTTGCAATCTCGAACTTGAGCGATTCCGCATACGCGGATGTGACGCGTTGCGTGTGGCCTGCTGCGTCTGTCACACCGGTAAATATCTTTCCGGATGATAGGCGAATCCGATAGCGGACATTCGCGAGAGGGCGCCCGCTCTCTGCCGCGCGCACTACGTACTGTTCGTCATTGATGCCTGATGCAGGTGTGTATCGCGCGGGCGAGAATGCAGAAGGCGTGGTGAATGGTTTTGCCACCTTGTGACCGCCGTCGTCCTCGTAAAAAATCGTGCAATCGCTGCCAGAGATTAGAAGATTTTGCCCGCAGGGGCAGAGCACTGCGTCACCCTCCAAAGCCATACATCGCCCGTGTGATATCACGCGTACAGCGCTGCCAGCTATCGGAAACGCTCCCTCGCAATTTCCACACGTTGCCTTGTCACCGTCTAAGGCAACGGTTTTGCTGTTGCTAAACATGTTTGACGACCCGCTGATGACGATTCCGCCTGTCGTCGTCGGGTCGCCGATCCTGACTGCTCGTCGGCTCATGGCTATGTCCTCAATCGAAGTGGGTAAAGACCCAGTCGGCTGAATCCGGGTCATGAATTGCGTATTGATCGATCGCGGCATCTTCAACGGCAATGGTCGGCGGCGTGCGCGCCAATGCTTCTGCTTTAGCTATCTGCGTGGTGGTCCACCCATGCATCGCCTCCAGCGTCGTCCCGAACGCGGATAGCCCGGCACGCAGATAGGCTGTTTCGATTTGCTCGACCACGTCATCCGCGAAGAGGATCATGAAATGGTCACGTCATGCTGTCGCTATACGTCGAATCGATCGAGTCGCGCGTATCGGGCGGCGGCGTGTGTAGCTGCTGCACCATGGCGTAAAGCCGAGATCGATGAGTGAAGAAAGTAAGGGTAGGCGGCATGTTCTACTTCCATGGACTCGGATACCTTATGTATGGACTAGCCATAGACAGTGGACGGTAAGATTTTCTCTGTCTATAGAACGAGTATGATTTTTAGTTTGGAGTACGATTGAAATTGATGAATTGAAACGATCATAGAGATCGGGTCGAAGGGGGATCGAGCAGAACGCGGCAGCGTCGGTGACGCCTGAGCAGCAGGCGACGCGGCTGGTGGATACGTGAGCGTGTTTCGGTGAGCACGCAGAAAGATGACACGGACGCGGCGGGGAGGTCGCCCGCCCGTACGTCATGCTGGCTCTGCGTACGCCGGGCCGTCAGGTGGGGTATTCATGCGCGAGCAAACCGGATCGAGGTGGAGCGCTCAATCTAGCGGCTTGTAGCGAAATGGGAAATGAGACTTGAACGAAATTCGTGCCCGATATGAGGTATCGGCGGATACAGCGTCGAAATCGCGCGCGCAGAGCGGGTAGACATCGCGCGTATCGAGGCGACGCGGGCGCGACGGAGAGGGACACCGGCCCGCGTCGTGACCGCCCGGTTCCGGCCGGGCGGTCAGGGCCTGTGCTTGACGCACAGGCCCTGAACCGTCAGACGGCCAGGCAGAGGTACTTGATCACGACGTAGTCGTCGATGCCGTAGTGCGAGCCTTCGCGGCCGAGGCCCGATTGCTTCACGCCGCCGAACGGCGCGACTTCGTTCGAGATCAGGCCCGTGTTCACGCCGACCATCCCGTACTCGAGCGCTTCGGCGACCTTCCACACGCGGCCGATATCGCGGCTGAAGAAGTAAGCCGCCAGACCGAACTCGGTGTCGTTCGCGAGGCGGATCACTTCATCGTCGCTGCTGAACTTGAACAGCGGCGCGAGCGGCCCGAACGTCTCTTCCTTCGCGACCTTCATCGCGGGCGTCACGCCCGTCAGCACGGTCGGCTCGAAGAAGCCGTGGCCGAGCGCGTGACGCTTGCCGCCCGTCACGACGGTCGCGCCCTTCGCGAGCGCGTCCTCGATGTGCGCCTCGACCTTCAGCACGGCCGCTTCGTTGATCAGCGGGCCTTGCGTGACGCCCGGCTCCGTGCCGCGGCCGACCTTCAGCTGGCCGACGGCCGCCGCGAGCTTCTGCGCGAACTGGTCGTACACGGCTTCATGCACGTAGAAGCGGTTCGTGCACACGCAGGTCTGGCCGCTGTTGCGGTACTTCGACGCGATCGCGCCCTGCACGGCCGCATCGAGATCGGCGTCGTCGAACACGATGAACGGCGCGTTGCCGCCGAGCTCCAGCGACACCTTCTTGACCGTCGCCGCGCATTGCGCCATCAGCAGGCGGCCGACCGGCGTCGAGCCCGTGAACGACAGCTTGCGCACGATCGGGTTCGACGTCAGTTCGCCGCCGATCGCCTTCGGGTCGCCCGTGACGACGCTGAACACGCCGGCCGGCACGCCCGCGCGCTCGGCCAGCACGGCCATCGCGAGCGCGGAGAACGGCGTCGCCTCGGCCGGCTTCACGACGATCGGGCAGCCTGCCGCGAGCGCCGGGCCGACCTTGCGCGTGATCATCGCCGCCGGGAAGTTCCACGGCGTGATCGCCGCGCACACGCCGATCGCTTCCTTCGTCACGACGATGCGCTTGTCGCTCGCCGGCGTCGGGATCGTGTCGCCGTACACACGCTTGCCTTCCTCGGCGAACCACTCGAGGAACGACGCCGCGTAGCCGATCTCGCCCTTCGCTTCGGCCAGCGACTTGCCTTGCTCGGTCGTCAGGATCAGCGCCAGATCGTCGGCGTTTTCCATCATCAGGTCGTGCCACTTGCGCAGGATGACCGCGCGCTCCTTCGCGGTCTTCTTGCGCCATGCCGGCCACGCGGCATTTGCGGCGTCGATCGCATGACGCGTCTCGGCCGTGCCCATCGCCGGCACGGTGCCGAGGAGGCCGCCCGTCGCCGGGTTGCGGACTTCGAACGTCTCGCCGTTCGTCGCGCCTTGCCATTCGCCGTTGACGTACGCCTGCTGGCGGAACAGCGACGGGTCTTTCAATGCCAGGGTTTCCTGAACCGTGCTCATGTGAATAGCCTGCTATGAAGATGAAACGGCCGCCGCCGTCGTGAAGACGGCGGCGGCGCATTCAAGTTGACGGGAACTCAGGCCGGCACGCCGACCGTTTCCTTCAGGACTTCCTCGAGGATCACGAGCGCTTCGTCGAACACCGCCTGCGTAATCGTCAGCGGGAACAGGAAGCGCACGACGTTCGAGTACACGCCGCACACGAGCAGCAGCAGGCCGCGCTCGAGCGCACGCGTCTGCACGCGCTTCGTGAACTCGACATCCGGCTCGCCCGAACCCGGCTTCAGGAACTCGACCGCGATCATCGCGCCCGGGCCGCGCACGTCGGCAATCTGCGGCACGTGGGCCTGCAGCGCGCTCAGCTTCGCCTTCAGCACGTCGCCGAGTTGCGTCGCGCGCTCGCACAGCTTCTCTTCGTCGATGATATCTAGCACCGCGTGCGCCGATGCGACTGCCAGCGGGTTGCCCGCGTACGTGCCGCCGAGGCCGCCGGGCGCTGCCGCGTCCATCACGTCGGCACGACCGACGACGCCCGACAGCGGCATGCCGCCCGCGAGGCTCTTCGCCATCGTGATCAGGTCGGCCAGCACGTCGTAGTGCTGCATCGCGAACAGCTTGCCGGTACGCGCGAAGCCGGTCTGGACTTCGTCGGCGATCAGCAGGATGCCGTGCTCGTTACAGATCTTGCGCAGCGCGCGCACGAACTCGGCCGGCGCCGGGTTGAAGCCGCCTTCGCCCTGGACCGGTTCGAAGATGATCGCGGCGACGCGCTTCGGGTCGATGTCGGCCTTGAACAGCATCTCGATCGCCTTGATCGAGTCGGCCGTCGTCACGCCGTGCAGCGCGTTCGGGTACGGCGCGTGGAACACGTCGCCCGGGAACGGGCCGAAGTTCAGCTTGTACGGGGCGACCTTGCCGGTCAGCGCCATGCCCATCATCGTGCGGCCGTGGAAGCCGCCCGCGAATGCGATGACGCCCGGACGGCCGGTCGCTGCGCGCGCGATCTTGATCGCGTTCTCGACGGCTTCGGCGCCGGTCGTGAAGAACGCGGTCTTCTTCGGGAAGTCGCCCGGTGCGCGCTCGTTGATCTTCTCGGCCAGCTCGACGTACGACGCGTACGGGACGATCTGGTAAGCGGTGTGCGTGAAGCTGTTCAGCTGGTCCGCGATCGCCTTGACGATCTTCGGGTGGCGGTGGCCCGTGTTCAGCACCGCGATGCCGGCGGCGAAATCGATGAAGCGGCGGCCTTCGACATCCCACAGTTCCGCGTTCTCGGCGCGGGCTGCGTAGAAATCGCACATCACGCCGACGCCGCGCGGGGTGGCGGCGTTCTTGCGGGCCTGCAGGTCGGCATTCTTCACGGTCATCTCCTTGACGTTCTTTCCGGTGAGTAGAAATCGGGCGCGTTGGCAGCCCATGGAGCCGACTATAATCACATTTGGCTCTGGCAATCAGAGCCATTTCAATAAATATTCAGGAGCCAATCATGCGGGCGAGCGTGTTGTCGGACTGGCTGGCGCAGCGTCTCGTGCGCGGCGGCGAACAGCCGATCTACCGGCAGCTTCACCGGTTGCTGCAACAGGCGATCCTGTCGCGCGAACTGCCGCCCGGCACGCGCGTGCCGTCGTCGCGGCTGCTGGCCGCCGAGCTCGGGATCGCGCGCAACACGGTCACGCAGGTTTACGAACAGCTTGTGCTCGAAGGCTATGTGAACTCGGCGACCGGCCGCGGCACGTTCGTCGCCGACAGCGCGCCGGACGAGATCGTCGGCGCGCCGCACGACCCGGCGGCCGGGCCGGCCGTGGTGATGCCGTCCGCGCGGCGGCTGTCCGCGCGCGGCACGCGGCTCGTTGACGGGGCCGGCGTGTCGAAGCGCCAGGGCGGCGCGTTCATGCCGGGCGTGCCCGATGTGTCGCGATTTCCGGCGCGCGTGTGGACGCGGCTGCACAACAAGTACTGGCGGCGCCTGCGCCCCGATCTGCTGACCTACGCGCCGGGCGGCGGGCTCGCGCTGCTGCGCGAGGCGCTGGCCGACTACCTGCGCACGTCGCGCTCGGTGCGCTGCACGCCCGAGCAGATCGTGATCACGACCGGCATCCACCAGTCGATCGACCTCGCGGTGCGGCTTCTGACCGATCCCGGCGACGCGATCTGGACCGAGGATCCGTGCTACTGGGGCGTGCGCAGCGTGCTGAACGTGTCGGGGCTGACCACGCGGCCGATCCCGGTCGACGATGAAGGTATCGCGCCGTCGGCTGCCGATCTCGCCGAACCGCCGAAGCTGATGCTCGTCACGCCGTCGCACCAGTATCCGCTCGGCATGGTGATGAGCCTCGCGCGGCGGCGGATGCTGCTCGAATACGCGCGCCAGCACGGCTGCTGGATCATCGAGGACGATTACGACAGCGAATTCCGCTACGGCAGCCGGCCGCTCGCGTCGCTGCAGGGCCTCGATACGGCCGGGCAGGTGATCTACGTCGGCAGTTTCGGCAAGACGCTGTTCCCCGGGCTGCGGGTCGGCTATCTGGTCGCACCGGAGCCGCTCGCGGAAAGCTTCGCGACCGCGAGCGCCGAGCTGTATCGCGAAGGGCAACTGCTGCAGCAGGCCGTGCTTGCCGAGTTCATCGCGGAAGGGCACTTCGTGTCGCATATCCGCAAGATGCGCACGCTGTACGGGCAGCGCCGCGAAATGCTGCTCGACGCGGTCGCGCAACGCTACGGCGACACGCTGCACGCGCTCGGCAGCGATGCGGGGCTGCATCTCGTCACGCAATTGCCGGCCGGCGTCGACGATCGCGTGGTCGCGCAGGCCGCGCTCGAACGCAATATCGTCGTGCGGCCGTTGTCGGGGTATTACGCAGACCGCGACCGTGCGGCACCGGGGTTGCTGCTCGGCTATGCGTGCGTGCCGGAGGACGAGATCGCGACCGCGTTCGCGACGCTTGCGGAAGCGATCGACGAGCGGGCGTTCGGCAAGGTGGCTGCCGTCGCATGACGGCAGCGGGCGCCGGTGGCAACCCCGGCGCTCAATACCCGATCCACACCGCGAACGTCAGCACGACGCACGACAGTGCGAGCAGCGTCAGGAACAGCGGCAGCACGAAGCGGATCCACGCGCCGAAGTCGACGCGCGCGGTCGCGAGATACGCGAGCAGCATCCCTGACGTCGGCGTGACGAGATTCGTCAGGCCGCCGCCGAGCACGAACGCGAGTACCGACGTCTGGCCGCTCACGCCGGAGAGCTGTGCGATCGGCCCGATGATCGGCATGCTGACCGCGGCCTTGCCCGATACCGACGGGATGAACACGTCGAGCACCATCTGTACGCCCATCAGCCCGTTGGCGACCCAGACGGGCGACTGCCCGTCGGCGAGCCGCGTAAAGAAATTGATCAGCGTGTCGAGCACGAGGCTGTTCTGCAGCAGCAGCTCGACCGATGCGGCGAGCCCCATCAGCAGCGCGGCGAGCATCATGTTCTTCATTCCGTCGACGAACGCGTCGGCCGCGCTGCGCGAATCGAGTCGGCCGATCACGGCTGTCGCGATGCTCACGGCCGCATAGAACGCCGCGAGTTCGACGTTGCCCCATTTCAGTTCGCGCGTGCCGTAGATCAGCATCGCGACGGCCGCGGCGAACACGGCCAGCGTCGCCTTGTGGCGCAGCGACAGCTTCGCGGCCGCGTGCGCGGCGTGGCCCGAGGCGGTCTGCCCGGCCCGGTAGCCGGTGTTCCGCACGTAGCGCAGCAGGTACAGGATGCCGATCGTCAGGAATACGACGAATATGGCTGCGCGCAGCGCGACGCCGCTGAACAGCGGCACGCCGACGAGCGGCTGCGCGACGGCGAGCGCGAGCGGGTTCGTGACCGATGCGATATAGCCGATCTTCGCGGCGAGCGCGACCAGCGCGACCGCGAACAGGTCCGACAGGCCGAGACGCCGCGCGATCACGACGACCATCGGGATGATCACGAGATACTCGGAGATGAAACCGAGCAGCGTGCTGCCGAGCCCGATCAGGATCATCAGCATCGGCGTCAGCAGATACGCGTTGTTGCCGGTGAGCTGCAGCAGCCGGTCGATGCCGGCATCGACGACGCCCGTGCGGCGCATCACGCCGAACATCCCGCCGACGAACATCACCATCACGATCAGCGGCGCGTTCTTCAGCAGGCCTTCGGGCACCGCGACGAACGCGGACACGAGGCTCGCCGGCAGCGCATGCGCGGACGTGCTGTGGCTGACGGCCGGCGCGACGAGCGTCGCGAGCGCGGTCGTCTTCGGCACCACGTGATAGGTGCCCGGCACGACGAGCCGGCCGTTGCGCTCGAAGTGGCCGGAGTCGACGATCCACGTGAGCGCGATCGCGGCGGCCAGTACCCACAGCATCATCACGACGGGGTGCAGCATCTTGCCGTGCGGGTGCGGCGCGTGACCGGCGGGCGCAACCGGATCGTCGGAAGAGAGCGCGGTGGGGGCGGCGCCGTGCGCGCCGGCCGGATTCGGGGAAGAGGCGGACATCGGATCCTCGTCGAAGAAGGGGCGGCCCGTCAGGCCGGTTGCAGCGCGGCGCGCGCCGGGACGTAGCCGAGTTCGGCGGAAATGGCGAGGCTGCACGCCTGCAGGCGTTCGAGATAGTCGGGAATGTCGGCGTGGCTCACGCGTACCTCGGGCCCCGTCACGCTGACCGATGCGACCGTCGCACCCGTCAGGTCGCGCACCGGCACCGCGATCCCGACTGCGCCGGGCGTCACCTCGCCGCTGCTCACCGCGTAGCCCTTGCGCGCAACCGCGTCGAGTTCGCCGGCGAGTTTCGGCGGGTCGTCGGCCTGCCCGTTCCTGCGCAGTTGCGCGAGAAATTCGTCGCGCACGGCATCCGGCGCGAACGCGAGCAGCACCTTGCCCGACGCGCCGAAATGGATCGGCCGGCGGTTGCCGACCGCGCCGACGGTGCGCACCGCGTGCGTGGTTTCGCAACGCGCGACGCACACCGATTCGAGCCCTTCGCGCACGCGCAGCACGATGGTCTCGTTGATCGCCTGGTTGAGCGCGAGCATGTGCCGGTGCGCGGCGCGCACGAGCGCGTTCTGCTGCGACGCGGCCACGCCGATCACGAATGCCTGCGGGCCGAGCGCATAGGTGGACGTGCGCGGGTCCTGCACGACGAAACGGTGCAGTTCGAGCGTGCACAGCATCCGGTAGGTGCGCGACTTGTTGATGCCGAGCTGCGACGCCAGCTCGGTCACGCCGAGGTTCGGATGCTCGGCCACGTAGGTCAGCAGCTTCAGTGCGCTGTCGACGGCGTCGACGATGTAGGTCGTCATGCGGCATCTCCCGGCGATGCGATGCGCGCGCGAACGTAGCCGGCGAGCGCGTCGAGATACGCGTCGACCGAGCGCTTCAGCGCGGCGAAGCCCGGGTGTTTCGCGAACGCGGCTTCGTCCATGTACAGCGCGCGATTGAATTCGATCTGGATGCTGTGGCGCTGCCGCGCCGGATCGGCGAGCGCGGTCAGCAGGTCGCCGCCCTGGTACGGGTCGTTGACCTGCACGCGATAGCCGGCGTCGGCGAACCACTGTGCGGTCCACGCGGTGAAGGCCGGGTCGGCGGTCGTGCCGCGCCGGTCGCTGACGACGACGTCCGGCCGCAAAGCGCCCGCGTCGACGTTCATCGCGTTGCCGCGCGACTTCATCGAGTGGCAGTCGATGTGCCACAGCGCGCCGTGCGCGGCATGCAGCGGCCCGGCGATGCCGGCGAGCGCGCGGCGGTACGGCCGGTAGTACGCGTCGATCCGGTGGCGTACTTCCGCAAGCGACAGCCGGCGGTCGTACAGCGGCACGCCGGGCAGCGCATCGCGCCGGATCAGCCCCATCCCGCGCTGCGTATACGGCTGCGGCGAAAGCGGCTCGGGCCACGGCTCGGCGAGCAGCGTCGCGTCGATGTCGGTTTCCGCGCGGTTCGGATCGATGTACGCGCGCGGAAACGTCGCGCCGAGCAGCGTGCCGCCGCGCGCGGGGGCGCCGGCCCACAGTTCGTCGATGTACGCGTCCCACGTCGTGCGGATCGCGTCGTCCGGCGCGACGGCGGAGAAGTCGGACGGATAGGCGATGCCGCTGTGCGGCGAATCGACGACGATCGGCAGCGCGGGCGCCGTCGGCGGTGCGACGAAATACGCGGGCGATTCGCCGGCGGTCGCGTTGTTGCAATTAAACGTCACCATGGGGATCAGGTTCTTTACCTAGTTTCTCGAAGCGTCTCGGCTGGGTGTTTTATTTATTAAAACAACGTATCAATATTTCACAACGGCAGAAAGTCGCGGTCAAGGGCTTTTTTCAGCGCCGGGATTACGTGCGGGGATCTGCTTGTAATGCCCGTGGTTATTGGGTTTGTTTCATTCTTCGAAACGCATTGCGAGCCAGGTCGTTTTAATTCCCGTGTGCGATTTTTGGCATGGCTTGACGCTTCAAACCCCGGAATTCGACAATTAATAAGACGATGTTTTATTCAATAAAACACGTCGTGGGAGAAATAAATCGCTCCCCATATTCAATCGACAAAAGGGGTCGGAGATGAAGCGGAAAGAGATGGCGGTCGCGCTGGCAGGTATCGCAATCGCGGCGGGCGCGACGCACGTGCATGCGCAGTCGAGCGTGACGCTGTATGGCGTCGTCGATTCGGGGATCACGTACACGAACAACCAGAACGGGCATGCCGCGTGGCAGGCCACCGGCGGCAACGAGCAGGGCACGCGCTGGGGGCTGCTCGGCAAGGAGGAACTCGGCGGCGGTACGCGCGCGGTGTTCCGGCTCGAGAACGGCTTCAACATCGAGTCCGGCGCCGCGAGCCAGGGTGGCCGGCTGTTCGGGCGTCGCGCGTACGTGGGGCTGGAAAACGACCGCTGGGGCACGCTGACGATGGGCCGCCAGTACAACGCGGCGCAGGAAGTGCTGGAGCCGCTGCAGATCGGCGCGACCACCGCGCTCACCCAGTACGCGCTGCATCCGTTCGACACCGACGACCTGAACAACACGTTCCGCACCAACAACTCGGTGCAGTACCAGACGCCCACGTGGTACGGCCTGCGCGCGGTCGGCCTGTACGGCTTCTCGAATTCGACGTCGTTCGCGGAAAACCGCGTGTGGAGCCTCGGCGCGAGCTACGGGAACGGGCCGCTGCAACTCGGCGCGGCGTATGTGCGGGTCGATCATCCTGCGCTCGACACGACCGGCGCGGCGGCGTCCGACAACTACTACACGTTCATCAAGTGCGTGACGCGCCAGCAGATCTGGGGCGCGGGCGGCGCGTATGCATGGGGCGCCGCGACGTTCGGGCTGCTGTACACGAGCTCGCTGTTCAACCTGCAGACGGGCGGCGCGATGCGCTTCAACAACTACGAGGGCAGCGTGCGCTACCTGATGACGCCCGCACTGCAGTTCGCGCTCGGCGAAACCTATACGCAGGTGCTCGCGTCGAAGGGGCCGAAGCCGAGTTCGCACTACCTGCAGACGAGCGTCGGCGCGCAGTATTTCCTGTCGAAGCGCACTGACATCTACGTGAATGCGTTCTACCAGCGCGCGTCGTCGAACACGGTGGCCGCGATCGAAGGGATCTCGAATCCGTCGAGCACGCGCACGCAGATCGTCGCGGTGACGGGCATCCGCCACAAGTTCTGACGTGGCTGCAGGCCGCGGGCGCGCGCTTGTTTCCGCTTAAAGCCGGATCAGCGCCGCGCCCGCGACCACCAGCGCGCACGCGGCGAGCCGCTGCGCGCCGGGCCGCTCGCGCATCACGAACCAGCCGATCGCGACCGCGAAGATCGAGCTCGTTTCGCGCAGCGCCGACACGGTCGCGACCGGCAGGTGCCGGTACGCAAGAATCACGATCCCGTAGGCCGCGAGCGAGATCGTGCCGGCGATCGCGCCCTGCCGCAGCGCCGTGCGCGAGCCGAGCACCGCGCGCGGGCCGCCGCGCAGCGCGCAGACGAGCACGAGCTGCGGCACGCTCCACAGCAGGTACACCCACGCGATGTAGCCGAGCGCGCTGCCGGACACGCGCGAGCCGATCCCGTCGCAGATCGAATACGCGGCGATGAACACGCCGGTCAGCAGCGCATACGGCACGCCTTCCCCGGAGAACCTGAAGCCGCGCCGCAGCGCGAGCGACATGATGCCGAACGACACGAGCGCGATGCCCGCGAAGCCGAACGGCGTCGGCCGCTCGTGCAGCATCGTGAACGCCAGCACCGACACGAGCAGCGGCGAGATCCCGCGCGCGATCGGATAGATCTGCCCGAACTCGCCGCTGCGGTACGCGCGCGCCAGCGTGAAGCAGTACGCGACCTCGAGCGCGGCCGACGCGACGATATACGGCCAAGCGGCGGGCGCCGGCGCGGGCAGCAGCGCGGCGCCGGCGACGCCGAACGCGAGATACGGCAGCGACATCGTGCCGAGCTGCACGAGCCGGTCTTCGCTGACGTGGAGGAAGGCATTCCAGATGGCGTGCAGCAGCGCGGAGCACAGCACGAGGCCGATGAACAGGTGATCCATGGACGAAGGCGTGGACGGGAGAGGGCGGGAGCCGTCAATTATGTGGGTATCGGGCGCGCTCGCTCGGAATTGTCGATAATAGAACGTTGTTATTCACCGGATGCCGACGATGACCGAAGCCACCCAAGCCCAGCCTGCCGTTCCGCGCCTCACGAGCCTCTCGCACGGGGGCGGCTGCGGCTGCAAGATCGCGCCGGGCGTGCTGTCCGAGCTGCTGAAGCGCGCGACGCCGCCCGCGCTGTTCCCGGATCTGCTGGTCGGCACGGAGACGTCCGACGATGCGGCCGTGTACCGGCTCAACGACGAGCAGGCGATCGTCGCGACCACCGATTTCTTCATGCCGATCGTCGACGATCCGTTCGACTTCGGCCGCATCGCGGCGACCAACGCGCTGTCCGACGTCTATGCGATGGGCGGCAAGCCCATTCTGGCGCTCGCGCTGGTCGGCATGCCGATCAACGTGCTGCCGCACGAGACGATCGCGGCCGTGCTGCGCGGCGGCGAATCGGTGTGCGCGGATGCCGGCATTCCGGTCGCGGGCGGCCATTCGATCGATTCGGTCGAGCCGATCTACGGGCTCGCGGCGATCGGCGTCGTGCATCCGTCGCGCGTGAAGCGCAACGCGGCCGCGCGTGCGGGCGACGTGCTCGTGCTCGGCAAGCCGCTCGGCGTCGGTGTACTGTCGGCCGCGCTGAAGAAGAACCAGCTCGACGCCGCGGGTTACGCGCAGATGGTCGCGACGACCACCAAGCTGAACCGGCCGGGCACCGAGCTCGCCGCGCTGCCGGGCGTGCATGCGCTGACCGACGTCACGGGCTTCGGGCTGCTCGGCCATACGCTCGAACTGGCGCGCGGCGCGCATCTCACCGCGCGCGTTCACTATGCGTCGCTGCCGTGGCTCGCGGGCGTCGAGGCGTTCGTCGCCGACGGCGTGTTCACCGGTGCATCGGGGCGCAACTGGGCCGCGTACGGCTCCGACGTGCGGCTCGCCGACGAGTTGCCGCCCGTCGCGCAGGCGCTGCTGACCGATCCGCAGACGTCCGGCGGGCTGCTCGTCGCGTGTGCGCCGGAAGCGGTCGACGAAGTCCTCGCATGCTTCCGCGCCGACGGCTTCGACCGTGCGGCCGTGATCGGCGAGATGGTGGACGGGCCCGCACGCGTCGACATCGCCTGACGCCGCATTCACACACCGGATCGTTTTGACGTCGCTAGAATCGATGCCTTCCATCGAAGGCATCGAGGACCGATGAACGACTTCCTGTTCGGGCTGATGATCGCGCTGTCGGTCGGGCCCGTCGCGCTGATGATCGCGAACTACGGCATGCGTGCCGGCACCGCTACCGGCGTGCGCGCGGCGGCGGGCGTGGCTGCTGCCGACGGCTGCTATGCGGTCGTTGCGTTCACGCTCGGCACGCTGCTCGCGAGCACGCTCGCGTTGCACCTGTCGCTGTTCCGCACCGTCGGCGCGCTCGTGTCGCTCGCCATGGGCGCACGCATGCTGTGGCAGGCGCTGAGGGACCGGCGCCGCACGCTCGATGGCGATGCGCTGCCGCCGGGCAACCGCCCGTTCACGTCGATGTTCCTCGTCACGCTCGCGAACCCGCTGACCATCCTGCTGTTCTACGGCTATGCGACGGCTGCCGCCGGTACGCATCGGCATTGGCTGTCCGGTGCCGCGTGCGTGTTTGCCGGCAGCCTCGCGGGGCAGCTCGTGTTCGCATTCGGCGGCAGCGCGATCGGGCGCTTCGTGAAGTCGCCCGGGTGGCTCGCGGCGAGCCATGTGGTCGCCGCGCTGGTCGTGCTTGGTTATGGTGTCGCGGGGCTGGTGCGCGTGTAGCGGCGACAGGCGGCCGACGTCACGCGTGGCGTCCAACCCGATAGCATTCCTGATGTTTGCAATGCAGTGTCGACCGCGCGATTTCCATCACGCAACACGCATCTCTTCGCACGAAACACCGGTCGTCGATTCGTAGTCGGGTTCCGCATCGCGCAGGCCCGTTCTATACTCCCTCGCGCAGTCTCCGACAGCCGTTCTCATCCAACATCATCGAAACAAGGAACGCCGATGCTGACTCGCTCCATCCTTTCCGCCGCCGCATTCTCGCTCGCGGCCTGTGCGACTGCACCGTCGATCGCGCAGGACAACCAGGGCAACGACGCGGGCAACAATGCATTTGCCGAGACCGGTGCACAGGGCCGCCCGGTCAAGGTCATGATCATCACGATGTTCGGTCCGGAGGGCCAGGCGTGGCTCGACCGTATCGGCCCGTGGCGCGACATCGCCGTGCCGGGCCTGTCGCCTGACTACCCGAACGTTCACTGCAACAAGCAGGACATATGCGTGGTCACGACCGGCATGGGCTATGCGAACGCGTCGGCGACGATCATGGCGCTCGCGTTCTCGCAACGCTTCGATCTGCGCCGCACGTATTTCCTGGTCTCGGGCATCGCGGGCGTCGACCCCGCGCAAGGCACGGTCGGTTCGGCCGCGTGGTCGAAATACCTGGTCGATTTCAGCTTGCAGTGGGAGCTCGATGCGCGCGAGATTCCGGCCGGCTGGAACACGGGCTTTCTCGGCATCAACACGAAGAGCCCGAACGACAAGCCGCCGCTCGACTATCGCACCGAAGTGTTCCAGCTCAACCCGCAGCTGACCGACGCCGCGTACGCGCTGTCGCGCAACGTCGTGCTCGCCGACAGCGCACAAGCGCAGGCCGCGCGCGCGAAGTTCACGTATGCGCCGGCGAACCGGCCGCCGACGGTGATCCAGTGCGACACGTCATCGGGCAACACGTGGTTCTCGGGCACGCTGATCGGCGAGCGCGCGCGCCAGTGGACGAAGATCCTGACGGACGGCAAGGGCACGTACTGCATGACCGCGCAGGAAGACAACGCGACGTATGAAGCGCTCAAGCGTGCCGCGAGCGTGAAGCGGGTCGACCTGTCGCGCGTTGCCGTGCTGCGCACGGGGTCCGATTTCGATCGACCGTATGCGGGGCAGACGAGCGCCGACAACCTGCTGAACTACGCGGACCAAGGCGGCTTCGCGCCGGCAACCGAAAACCTGTACCGCGCGGGCAATCCGCTCGTGCAGGATATCGTCACGCACTGGGGCGAATGGCGCGACGGGGTGCCGCGCCGTTGATGGCCGGACGATGACTCAGTTGGCGGTCAATGCGAATCCGGCGCCGAACGGAACGGCGTCCAGACCGGCGTGGTGTCGTCCCAATGATCGAGCGGCGAAGGAAGTTGATCGTTCATCACAGGCTCCTGCAACTAACTGACTAATCGAACATTCGACAGCGGTATCGCGACGCCGCGCACCGGATCATCCGCTGCGCGGCGTTGCACGTTTACCGGCCCCCGCCGGCGAGCTGGTTGCTTTCCGGCATCGAGCGATACGGGCCTTGTGCCAGTTCGAGCCCTTGCGGATACGAATTCGCCTTGCGCAGGTACGCGAGCGTGCCGTCCTTGCGCGCTTGCTCGACTTCCGCGCTCACTTCGGCGCGCGTACGCGGGCCGTTGTGCTGCGAGTACCACGACGTGTTGCCGTAGTCGCCGGCGTGCGGGGTGCCCGAATCGGCGAAAGCCGGTGCGGACACGGCGAGTGTGAGGGCGAGGGCCGAGAGAAGGTGGCGGCGGTTCATGGCGAAACTCCTTTGTCGATATGAGTTAGCGCTTCAGCGCTTACTCAGATCCCACGCTTTGCGGGTCGGAGCTGGCGCTTGAGCGCTTACTCCGGCCCCATCAGCGGGATCTGTTCGATGCGCAACGAGGTGCGCGACAGGGTTTACTCTAGGTATCTGTTCCATCGCGATAAATGCGGCAGACGCGAATTGAATTGTCGTGTCAGTGGAACAATCGTCATCCGCATGGCCGGCAGGGTTATGCGGAAATCGCGCGAACCCGCTTGCAGCGGGCCTCACGCGGGTGTGACGACAACGCGCGACGACACGCGACAACACCCGCGGACGATTGCCGCGCCTGGCACAAAGGTTTGCTGCGGATTCGGGAAAGATCGGGGGCGCCGCGCGGGAACGCGGCGCGAAGGCGGGACGACGCGCGGGCCTCGCAGCCCGCGCGTGTTGGTTCAGACGATTACGCGACCCACTCGTTGACGACCGGCGTGTCGAGCGCCGGCGCGCGTTCGGCTTCCTCGAACGTGCGCTTGCTGCACGTCGCGTCGAGGCTGCCCTTGCCGCTCAGCAGCGGGCAGCGGTCGAACACCTCGGCGATCCAGTCGACGAACACGCGCACCTTCGGCGACAGGTGCCGGCTGTGCGGATACACGACCGAGATCGGCATCGGCAGCGGCTTGATGCCGGGCAGCACTTCCTTGAGCCGGCCTTCGCGCAGGTGCGGCAGCACCATGAACAGCGGCGGCTGGGTCAGCCCGAAGCCTTCGATCCCGCAGGTCACGTACGCATCCGCGTCGTTCACCGACACGATGCTGTTCATCTTGATCTCGGTTTCCTTGCCGTCGATCAGGAACGACCAGTCGATCGTGCGGCCCGTGCGGCTCGAGAAGTAGTTGACCGCCTTGTGATCGTTCAGGTCCTCGATCGTCCGCGGTTCGCCGTACCGTTCGAGATAGTCGGGCGAGGCCACGGTCACGCATTCGAACAGCCCGACACGGCGCGCGACGAGCGACGAGTCCTGCAGCGCGCCGACGCGGATCACGCAATCGACGCCTTCCTGCAGCAGGTCGACCGGCCGGTCTGACAAGCCGAGCTGCAGGTCGATGTCCGGATAGCGCGTATGAAATTCGCACAGCGACGGAATCACGAGCAGGCGCCCGATCGAGCCCGGCATGTCGATACGCAACTTTCCGTGCGGCTTCCGGTTGTTGGCCTGGAAGCTCGCTTCGGTTTCCTCGACGTCCGCGAGGATCCGCACGCATCTTTCGTAGTACGCGGCGCCGTCCGGCGTGAGCGACAGCCGGCGCGTGGTCCGGTGCATCAGCCGCACGCCGAGGAATGCTTCGAGATTCTGGATGATCGTCGTGACGGACGCCCGCGGCAAGCCGAGCGTTTCTGCTGCCTTGGTGAAGCTGCTTGTATCGACGACGCGAGTAAACACCTGCATGGCCTGAAGCCGGTCCATCACAACCTCCGCAATCTAATGAGCCTCCGGAACAAGAAGGCTGCGCTACCTCGTGGGTGAACGCAGCCTCGGATTGTTCGGGGGTGTTGAATTGTGTTGCCGGATTATAGGCATTTATCCCAATGTCTGCCGGACCCAGAATTCGTTCCATCTCGAAATGGATGCTGCATCGTCATGGACGCTTCTGAATTCAGCAAATTCCTGAAAGCCGCACTGCCCGCGCAAGCCTTGGCGGGCGCGGCACTGACGGTCGCCGAAGTGGAAATTCCCGGCTACGCGCAGGACATCGTGCTGCGCCTCTACCGCCGCCCGGACAAGACCGGATTACCGGTAGTGCTTTATTTCCACGGCGGCGGCTTCGTGCGCGGTTCGCTCGAAGACGCGGATTTCGCCGCGCGTTTTTTAGCAGAACGCTTACCAGCTCTCGTAGTGTCGGTCGATTATTCGCTCGCGCCGGCCTTTCCTTTTCCGGCCGCGCCGGAGGATGCGTATCGCGCCGCCGTATGGGCCGCGACGCGTGCCCGCGCGTTCGGCGGCAACCCGAAGAAGATCGGGGTCGCGGGCCACGACGCGGGCGGCCAGCTCGCAAACTGCCTTGCCTTCATCGCGCGCGACCGCGGCGAAGTGTCGATCGCCGCGCAGGCGCTGTTCGGGCCGATGCTCGACCCGAGCATGACGCGCATCGGCGACGCCGAGCGCATCGCGTCCGACATCACTGCGCGCGAATGCGCGGCCTGTTATCGCGCGTATCTGCCGCAGGCGGCGCAGCGCATGCACCCGTACGCGGCGCCGCTCGAATCGGTGCGCCTCGCGGGGCTGCCGCCGACGCTCGTCGTCACCGCGCAGAACGACGTGCTGCACGTCGAGGCGGAGAAATATGCGGGCTGCCTGATCTCGTCGGGCGTGCTCACGCAGGTGATCCGCTATCCGGACATCACGCACGCCGCGCTCGCGACGCACGAAGCCGCCTTCGAGGAAGCCGTGCGCTTCTTCCAGTGCCGCTTCCAGGCGCGCCAGCCGAACCGTTCCGAATAACCAGAACCAATCCACGTTTACTGGAGATCCACATGGCCATCCTACGCACCTCCCGTTCCCGAATCGCGACAGCGGCGATCGTGACGCTCGCCGTCGTCGGCCTCGGCACGTTCGGCGCAATGCGCGTGAACGCGAACGCGCCCGAGAAATCGGCCGCGCCGCTGCCCGAAGTCGACGTCGCGACCGTCGTGCCGCAGACCGTGACCGACTGGCAAAGTTATTCGGGCCGCCTCGAAGCGGTCGAGAAAGTCGACGTGCGCCCGCAGGTGTCGGGCACGATCGTCGCGGTGAACTTCAAGGACGGCGCGCTCGTGAAGAAGGGCGACGTGCTGTTCGTGATCGACCCGCGCCCGTACCAGGCCGAGACCGATCGCGCGGCCGCGCAGCTTGCTGCCGCGCAGGCGCGCAACGGCTATGCGCAGAGCGACTGGCAGCGCGCGCAGCGGCTGATCGGCGACAACGCGATCGCGAAGCGCGACTACGACGAGAAGCAGAACGCCGCGCGCGAGGCGAACGCGAACCTGAAGGCCGCCGATGCCGCGCTGGAAACGGCGCGCATCAACCTCGGCTATACGCGGATCACCGCGCCGGTGTCCGGCCGCGTGTCGCGCGCGGAAATCACGCTCGGCAACGTCGTGTCGGCCGGCGCGTCGGCCGCGCCGCTGACGACGCTGGTGTCGGTGTCGCCGATCTACGCGTCGTTCGACGCGGACGAGCAGACCTACCTGCAATACATCAACGGCGCGCGCAACGGCCGCAAGGTGCCGGTCGAGCTCGGCCTCGCGAACGAAACCGGCTATTCGAGGAGCGGCGAGATCGACTCGGTCGACAACCGGCTCGACACGTCGTCCGGCACGATCCGCGTGCGTGCGCGCTTCGACAATGCTGACGGCGCACTCGTCCCGGGCCTCTACGCACGCGTGAAGGTGGGCGGCAGCGCGCCGCACCAGGCGCTGCTTGTCGACGACGCGGCGATCAACACCGACCAGGAGAAGAAGTTCGTGTTCGTGGTCGACCAGCAGGGCCGCGTGTCGTACCGCGAAGTGCAGCAGGGGATGCAGCACGGCAACCGGCGCGTGATCGTGAGCGGCCTGTCCGCCGGCGATCGCGTGGTCGTGAACGGCACGCAGCGCGTGCGCCCCGGCGAGCAGGTGAAGCCGCACATGGTCCCGATGACGGGAGGCGATGCACCGTCCGCGCCGCTGGCGGACAACGCGAAGCCGGCCGCACCGGCGAAGGCGGATTCGTAAGCGGCACGCCGCTTCGCTTCCGCGTTCAACCAGACAGAGCCACACATGAACATTTCCAAATTCTTTATCGACCGGCCGATCTTTGCAGGAGTCCTATCGGTGATCATCCTGCTTGGCGGGGTGATCGCGATGTTCCTGCTGCCGATTTCGGAATATCCGGAAGTCGTGCCGCCTTCCGTGATCGTGAAGGCGCAGTACCCGGGCGCAAACCCGAAAGTGATCGCCGAGACGGTCGCGTCGCCGCTTGAAGAGCAGATCAACGGCGTCGAGGACATGCTCTACATGCAGTCGCAGGCGAACAGCGACGGCAACATGACGATCACCGTCACGTTCAAGCTCGGCACCGATCCGGACAAGGCCACGCAGCTCGTGCAGAACCGCGTGAACCAGGCGCTGCCGCGCCTGCCGGAAGACGTGCAGCGGCTCGGCATCACGACGGTGAAGAGCTCGCCGACGCTGACGATGGTGGTCCACCTGATCTCGCCGGACAACCGCTACGACATGACCTACCTGCGCAACTACGCGCTGATCAACGTGAAGGATCGCCTGTCGCGGATCCAGGGCGTCGGCCAGGTGCAGCTGTGGGGTTCGGGCGACTACGCGATGCGCGTGTGGCTCGATCCGCAGAAGGTCGCGCAGCGCGGGCTGTCGGCCGAGGACGTCGTGCAGGCGATCCGCGAGCAGAACGTGCAGGTCGCGGCCGGCGTGATCGGCGCGTCGCCGTCGCTGCCCGGCACGCCGCTGCAGCTGTCGGTGAACGCGCGCGGCCGCCTGCAGACGGAAGACGAATTCGGCGACATCGTCGTGAAGACGACACCGGACGGCGGCGTCACGCGCCTGCGCGACATCGCGCGGATCCAGCTCGACGCGTCCGAATACGGGCTGCGCTCGCTGCTCGATAACAAGCCGGCCGTCGCGATGGCGATCAACCAGTCGCCGGGCGCGAACTCGCTGCAGATCTCGGACGAAGTGCGCAAGACGATGGCCGAGCTGAAGCAGGACATGCCGGCGGGCATCGACTACAAGATCGTCTATGACCCGACGCAGTTCGTGCGTTCGTCGATCAAGGCCGTCGTGCACACGCTGCTCGAAGCGATCGCGCTGGTCGTGATCGTCGTGATCGTGTTCCTGCAGACCTGGCGCGCGTCGCTGATTCCGCTGATCGCGGTGCCGGTGTCGATCATCGGCACGTTCTCGCTGCTGCTCGCATTCGGGTATTCGATCAACGCGTTGTCATTGTTCGGGATGGTGCTCGCGATCGGGATCGTGGTCGACGATGCGATCGTCGTCGTCGAGAACGTCGAGCGCAACATCGAGAGCGGGATGAACGCGCGGCAGGCGACCTACAAGGCGATGCAGGAAGTGAGCGGGCCGATCATCGCGATCGCGCTGACGCTCGTCGCCGTGTTCGTGCCGCTCGCGTTCATGTCGGGCCTGACCGGCCAGTTCTACAAGCAGTTCGCGATGACGATCGCGATCTCGACGGTGATCTCGGCGTTCAACTCGCTGACGCTGTCGCCGGCGCTGTCCGCGATCCTGCTGAAGGGGCATGGCGACAAGGAAGACTGGCTCACGCGCGTGATGAACCGCGTGCTCGGGGGCTTCTTCCGCGGCTTCAACAAGGTGTTCCATCGCGGCGCGGAGAACTACGGCCGCGGCGTGCGCGGCGTGCTGTCGCGCAAGACGCTGATGCTGGGCGTGTACCTCGTGCTGGTGGGCGCGACCGTGCTCGTGTCGAAGGTCGTGCCGGGCGGCTTCGTGCCCGCGCAGGACAAGGAATACCTGATCGCGTTCGCGCAGTTGCCGAACGGCGCGTCGCTCGACCGCACCGAGAAGGTGATCCGCGACATGGGCTCGATCGCGCTGAAGCAGCCGGGCGTCGAGAGCGCGGTCGCGTTCCCGGGGCTGTCGGTGAACGGCTTCACCAACAGCTCGAGCGCGGGCATCGTGTTCGTCACGCTGAAGCCGTTCTCGGAACGTCATGGCAAGGCGCTGTCGGCCGGTGCGATCGCGGGTGCGCTGAACCAGCAGTATGGCGCGATGAAGGATTCGTTCGTCGCGGTGTTCCCGCCGCCGCCGGTGCTCGGCCTCGGCACGCTCGGCGGGTTCAAGATGCAGATCGAGGATCGCGGCGCGGTCGGCTATGCGCGGCTCGCGGATGCGACCAACGACTTCATCAAGCGCGCGCAGCAGGCGCCGGAACTCGGCCCGTTGTTCACGAGCTACCAGATCAACGTGCCGCAGCTCAACGTCGATCTCGACCGCGTGAAGGCGAAGCAGCTCGGCGTGCCGGTCACCGACGTGTTCAACACGATGCAGGTGTATCTCGGCTCGCTGTACGTGAACGACTTCAACCGTTTCGGGCGCGTGTACCAGGTGCGCGTGCAGGCCGACGCGCCGTTCCGCCAGCGCGCGGACGACATCCTGCAGTTGAAGACGCGCAACGACAAGGGCGAGATGGTGCCGCTGTCGTCGCTCGTCACGGTGACGCCGACGTTCGGCCCGGAGATGGTCGTGCGCTACAACGGCTACACGGCGGCCGACATCAACGGCGGCCCGGCGCCGGGCTTCTCGTCGGGCCAGGCGCAGGCCGCGATCGAGCGTATCGCGCACGAGACGCTGCCGCGCGGCGTGCGGTTTGAGTGGACCGACCTCACGTACCAGCAGATCCTCGCGGGCGATTCGGCGATGTATGTATTCCCGATCAGCGTGCTGCTTGTGTTCCTCGTGCTCGCGGCGCTGTATGAAAGCCTGACGCTGCCGCTCGCGGTGATCCTGATCGTGCCGATGAGCATTCTGTCGGCGCTGACGGGCGTGTGGCTCACGCAGGGCGACAACAACATCTTCACGCAGATCGGCTTGATGGTGCTGGTGGGGCTGTCGGCGAAGAACGCGATCCTGATCGTCGAATTCGCGCGCGAGCTCGAACACGACGGCAGGACGCCGCTCGAGGCCGCGATCGAGGCGAGCCGGCTGCGGCTGCGCCCGATCCTGATGACGTCGATCGCGTTCATCATGGGCGTCGTGCCGCTCGTCGTGTCGACGGGCGCGGGTTCGGAGATGCGCCATGCGATGGGGATCGCGGTGTTCTTCGGGATGCTTGGCGTGACGCTGTTCGGGCTGATGCTGACGCCGGTGTTCTACGTCGTGCTGCGTACGCTCGCGGGCGGCAAGATCCACGTCGCCGGCAAGGACTCGGCGGGTTACGGCGTGCCGGCTCCGGGCGTACCGGCTCCGGATGCTTGAGGATAAGAAGATGAACAACTTGCACAACACGAATGGCCTGATGCGCTTCGCGAAGGTGGCGGCCGCGAGCACCCTGCTCGCGACGCTGCTCGCCGCGTGCGCGGTGGGCCCCGACTACAAGCGCCCGGATGCAGCGACGCCCGCCGCGTTCAAGGAAGCGCCGACGCTCGCCGCGGGCGAACAGGCCGGCACGTGGAAGACGGCCGAGCCGTCGGACGGCACGCATCGCGGCGAATGGTGGACGGTGTTCGGCGACCCGGTGCTCGATTCGCTCGAGACGCAGGCGCTCGCCGCGAACCAGAACCTGAAGGCCGCGGCCGCGCGTGTCGAGGAAGCGCGTGCGGCGACGCGTTCCGCGCGCTCGCAATGGTTCCCGCAGGTCGGCGCCGGTTTCGGGCCGACGCGCCAAGGGCTGTCGTCGGCGTCGCAGCTCCAGCCGCAGGGCACGGGCCCGACCAACGCGACGCTGTGGCGCGCGCAGGGCACGGTGTCCTATGAAGCCGACCTGTTCGGCCGCGTCGGCCGCAACGTCGAGGCGTCGCGTGCCGACCAGGCGCAGAGCGAGGCGCTGTTCCGCTCGGTGCAGCTCGCGCTGCAGGCGGACGTCGCGCAGAACTACTTCGAACTGCGCCAGCTTGATTCGGACCAGGACCTGTACCGCCGCACGGTGGAGTTGCGCGATCAGGCGCTGAAGCTCGTGCAGCGCCGCTTCAACGAAGGCGACATCAGCGAGCTCGACGTGTCGCGCGCGAAGAACGAACTGGCCAGTGCGCAGGCCGATGCGGTCGGCGTCGCGCGCCGGCGCGCGGCGTCCGAGCATGCGCTCGCGATCCTGCTCGGCAAGGCGCCCGCGGATTTCGCGTTCAAGGAAACGCCGATCGTGCCGGTGGGCGTGAAGATTCCGCCGGGCCTGCCGTCCGCGCTGCTCGAACGCCGTCCGGACGTGTCGGCGGCCGAGCGCGCGATGGCGGCCGCGAACGCGCGGATCGGCCTCGCGAAATCGGCATACTTCCCGAAGCTCGATATCACGGGGGCGTTCGGCTATGAGGCGTCGACGCTCGGCAACCTGTTCCTGTGGTCGAGCCGCACGTTCCTGCTCGGGCCATTCGCCGGCACCGCGCTGACGCTGCCGCTGTTCGACGGCGGGCGTCGTGCGGCCGGCGTGCAGCAGGCGCGCGCGCAGTACGACGAGCAGGTTGCGAACTACCGGCAGCAGGTGCTCGTCGCGTTCCGCGAGGTCGAGGACAATCTCGCCGATCTGCGCCTGCTCGACGACCAGATCCGCGCGCAGGATGCGGCCGTCAATGCGTCGCGTCGTGCGGCAACGCTGTCGCGTACGCAGTATCAGGAAGGCGAGGTCGCGTATCTCGACGTGATCGACAGCGAGCGCTCGGTGCTGCAGTCGCAACTGCAGGTGAACCAGCTGACCGGCGCGCAGGCCGTGTCGACCGTGAACCTGATCCGTGCATTGGGCGGCGGGTGGGGCGCGGCGCCGACGGCGGTTGGCGATGCGGCGTCCGTCAAGGCGGAGGTCGCCGCGCGTTGACGCAGCGGCCCGCGACGGGCCATCCAGACAAGTGGTCGATCGAAGAACCCCGATCCGTGGCAATGCGGATCGGGGTTTTTTATGGGTCGTCCGCTATGCCTGTGGCTCGGGCTGCACATCCGTGCGTTCGGCGATCACCACCGCGTAGCGGCCGACCGCATCGGCGATGCGCTGTGCCAGTTCGGGGTCGCGCACCGCTCGCGCGAGCGTGACGCCGCCCAAGTGCGATGCCGATTACGCTGACAGTTTCCGAAGGGGTTTTCACGCCGGACGATGAGGGGCCGGTGTTTGCAGAGCTGACCGATGCGCTGCTGGAAGTCGAAGGGTTGACCGGGAACGGGTTCCTGGCGCCGAACGTGGTGGGCACGCTCAACGTGCTGCCGCGGCACCGGACCTTCGTGCACGGCCGCGCGGAGCCTGCCGCGTTCGTCGAACTGAAGCTGCCAGCCGTGGCGCTCGCGGCGCCCGACAAACAGCGGGAATTCGTCGAACGGGCGACTGAAATCGTGCTGCATCGGGCCGGCGGGCGGCTGACGCCGGCGCAAGTGTGGGTGAATGTGGTGCATGCCGTCGACGGCGGATGGGGCATTGCCGGACGACGTTATGACAACGCGTCGCTGGTCGATTCGATTCAAAGCGCGGCGGCGGCAGCGGTGTAGTTGGATGCAACTAACGGTCAGCACGTCATGCGTTGGCCGACGGTGCGGCGGCGATCGCCGCCGCACCGGTTAATTTTGGGTATCCGCATTTTGAGACGGATGCATCCAGTCAGGGGCAATCTCGTTGAGCTGGATGTGAAGGTTGCCGGGGAGGATCTCGATGGAGTCGATGGTCATTCGGTCGGGGATATCACCGCCGAGCATGACCAGTACCTCAAATTCGATTCGCTCATCGGTCGCGAACGAACCCCCGCCAATCCCCATCGATTGCGGGCTTTTCCTGCTATCAGCCAGTGCCGTCGTTACTTGATCAACTGCATTCCGATGACCTTCGAGGCCGTCACGTCGAAAGTGGCGGTGTACTCGCACTCGGCAACGTGCCCCGACCGCTCGATCAGGCAGTCCGCGAAATCTGCCTTGTCTGATGCCGCGAAAACACGAAGTGCCTTTCGCACTGTGTCCGCAGCTTCGACGACCAGTTCCTTCGTGCCGATCACCGAGTCGACAATGTCCTTCATCTGGTCGCGCTCGACACCGTAGCAGCGCGCGAGCACCCACACGACCTCGACGAGCGCCACCTGCGAGACATAGCCCGGCCGATCGGCCGACAGGGATTCCATCAGCGTCGTCGCCTTCTTGGACTGCACGGCATCGTCTTGCGCGAAATAGCGGACCAGTACGTTCGTATCCAGTCCGATCATCGCGCGGATGCTCCCCGCTCGGCGATGGCGCGGTTCATGTCCTCGATCGAGACCGGTTTGGCGGGCTTCTTCACGATGCCCTTGAGCGATGCGACCGAGCGCGTGGCCGGATATATCTCGTACCGCCCCGTTGCCTCGTTGAAACTGAACTCGATCCGGTCGCCGGACGCCAAACCGAGCTGGTTGCGCACGTCCACCGGAATCGTGACCTGGCCCTTTGATGTGATAGTTGCGGCTGTCATAATTACCCTCCACTGCTCCTTACATTAAGGTAAGGAGTTGATAAAGGCAAGGGCAATAAAAGAGCCGGGCGCTATTTTCCAGTCTAAACCGCGCAAAACCTCACCTCCTCGGAAAAACGGCCGCCGCCGTGATGTTGGTGTTGCATCGTTCCGCCGCAGCATCCATCCACCGCCAAATGCGGAAACCTTTAATTCTCATCGCCCTCAGCCCGCAGCGCGCGAACCAGTTCGCTCGCCGCCTTGCCGAGCCCCGTGTGCTTCGGCCGCCGCAGGAATACGGGCAGCGGCAGCCCGTTGCGGATGTTCGCGAACACGAGCGGCACGAGTTCGCCGTCGGCGATGTATCGGCCGATCACGGATTCCGGCAAATTCGCCCAGCCATGACCGGCCTTCACGAGCGCGATCGCGGTGGCCATGTCGGTCACCTTCCACGTGCGGTTGCCGATCAGCGGCCGCACGTCGGTCAGCGGCCGTTCGGGATCGGCGATCACGATCTGCCGGAAGCCCGACAGCCGCTCGATCGCTTCGGGCTGCGCGCATTCGGCGATCGCCGGATGGCTCGGCGCGGCGACTGCGAAGAGCGTCTCGGTCCACAGCGCGTGGATCTGTTCCTGCGGATGAAGATCGAGCCCGCCGTATGCGACGCACAGATCGACGGCGCCGCGATGCAGCGCATCGACGATCGTGTCCTGCGGCGCGGTGACGATGCTGATCGCGAGCGCCGGATATTTCGCGGCCACGGCCGTTAGCGCACGGGCAACCGGCGCGCCGTCGATTTCGGCCGCGAGCCCGAGCCTCAGTGTGTTCTCGACGCCTTCGGACAGATGCTGCGCATGCGCACGCAGCACGTGCAGCCGCTCCGCGATCGATCGCGCATCGGGCAACAGCGCGGCCATTGCGGCGGTTGGCGTCGGCTCGCGCGTGCCGCGGTCGAACAGCACGAGGTCGAGTTCTGCCTCGAGGTTGGCGATCGCCATGCTGACCGCCGACGGCGTGCGGCCGAGCGCACGCGCGGCCGCCGAGAACGAGCCTTTGTCGATGACGGTCAGCAGCATGTCGATGTGGTCGCTGGTCAGCATCCGCGGCCTCCTGTCAGAAAAATTGAAAGGACCTGACTTTGGCGGACGAGGTACCCGCTGCTAGTCTCGCCACCTTGTTCGATAGCAAGGTGGATGGTCATGCAAGGATGGAAGAGACGCATAGTCTACGTCGCGATGTTCGAGGTGCTCGGCATCCTGGTCGCGTCGTCGGTGCTCGGCATGCTGAGCGGCGCGAGCGCGGCGACGAGCGGCCTGCTGGGCGTGATGATCTCGACGACAGGTGTCACCGTCAATTTTCTGTACAACTTCGCGTTCGAGGCGTGGGAGCGACGCAGCGCGGAAACCACGCGCACCGTTGGGCGCCGCGTCGTGCATGCGATCGGTTTCCAGGTCGCGCTCGTGACGTTCCTGATCCCGCTGATCGCGTGGTGGCTCGACGTGTCGCTGCTGCAGGCGTTCCTGTACGACGCGGTGCTGATCGTGTTCTTCCCGATCTTCACGTTCGCGTACAACTGGGCGTTCGACAGCGTGTTCGGGTTGCCGGATGCGGTGACGCGCAAGGCGAAGCCGGTCGCGTAACGTAGAGGATCGCGAAGCGATGCAGGGTAGCCCGCATCATTTCGAAAAGAGGGGACGAGACCGGGCGGAACGAATGCCGCCCGGGAAATTACGCGGCGACGAACTCGTGCACGTATCGGTTGAACACCGCGGGGCTCGCCGCGTTCATCCCGTGCGATGCACCAGCAACGGTCTGCCGTTGCGCATTGCCGATCCACTGCGACAGCGTGTCGACGTTGTTGCGGAACATCTTCGGGCTGCGCTGGCCGTCGATCAGCAGCGTGCGGCATGCGATATCGGCGGCCGTGTGCTGCGAGTACGCAGGCAGCGGGTCGCGCAGCTGCTTCGGCAGCGTGCTGGCGTTGTCGATCGCCATCGTGCGGAAACGCGACGTGCTCTTCTTCCACGCGCCGGGCAGGCTCACCGAATCGACGAACATCTCGATGCCGGATTCGACGTCGCCTTGCCCGATCAGGTTCACGGCCTTCGTGCGCAGCGCGATCGCGGCAGCCGGCAGCACGGCTTCGAGCACGCCCTGCTGTTGCAGCGGGCCGCCCGGATCGGCGAGCGTGAGCGACTCGACGAGATGCGGATGCTGGCGCGCGACGTTGAACGCCACGCTGCCGCCGCGCGAATGACCGACCAGATGCACGGGGCCGAGATCGAGCGCGTCGATGAATTCGGCGAGCTCGTCGACATGGTTCTGCCAGCTGAACTCGTCCTGGATGCCCGCTTCGACGGCCGGCCAGTAGTGGCTGAGGCTCGGCGCGATGCAGCGGTAGTGGGCCGACAGCGACGCAAGCTGCGGATCCCAGTAGCGGTAGTCGCACAGCGAGCCGTGCACGAACACCATCGGTGCGCCGCTGCCCCGCTCGACATACGGCAGGCTGATGCCTGACGAAAGCGTCGCAAATTGCAGGTCGGGGTTCGCGAGCACCGAAGGCTCGATTCGCATGTTCATGGCTGAAAGACTTAAAGGTGCGTCAACACGACGCAACTATGCATCACGGCGACCTGCAAGGAAAACGCATAATTTTCATCGTGGCGATCAATTTTATTGATGGCTGCGCCGCAAACCGTTGTCGGAGCGTAAGGGTAAGTCGAAGCCTTCAATCATCTGACGATGGATTTCCGAACCGAAAGGGCGCGCGACGGCCTGCGCGCGTGCGCAACCGCATCGAAAAAAGGGGGAAGCCGGCGGCCCGCGCGTCAGCGCACCGTCAACGCGGGCGCGGCCTGAAGCTCGACGGGAAGATCGTTGTCGGCGGCGAACTGCATCGCGAAGTCGAATGCATCGGCGCACACATCGCGCAATTCGTCCGACACGAACAGGCATTTGGCGCCGCCGTCGACGACGGGCATCGCAAGCCGCGACAGCGCGCACGGATAGCCGGGGCGCCGTTCGCCGACGAACAGCGTGATGACGCCGGCGAGGCGCTCGGGCCAGTCGCTCGGGCGGAAGGTCTTTTGCGCGCGCGTGACGCCGCGGATCAGGTGGCCGGCGATGCGGCCGGGTTCGGTGACTTCGATGCGATCCATGCTGTTGTGCGTATCCTCGTTCGCGTCATTCGCCGCCGTCGGCCGCCGCGTCGCCGCGCGCGGGAATCCGCAGGTTGCGCAGCTTGTGATAGAGCGTCTTCTTCGGCATGCCGAGCGCATCGCTTGCGTCCGCAACGTTGCCGTTGTGACGCCGCAGCATGTCCTCGATCAGCATCCGCTCGAAATACGCAAGCTGCTCCGCGAGCGTGCCGCCCGCGGCCGGCGCGCCGCCGGACGACAGCAGGCTGTCGCCGGTCAGCCCGAGCACGAAGCGGTCGGCCACGTTCTGCAGCTCGCGCACGTTGCCGGGCCACGCGTGCGTCATCAGTTCGGACACCTGCGCAGCCGTGACGACCGGCGCCGGCTGCCCGAAGCGCCGCGCGGCCGCGAGCACGAAATGCTCGAACAGCAGCGGCACGTCCTCGCGCCGCTCGCGCAGCGGCGGCAGCTCGATCTGCGCGACGTTGAGGCGATACAGCAGGTCCGCGCGAAAGCGGCCGTCGGCCGCGAGCTCGGCGAGGTCGGCCTTCGACGCGGCGACCACGCGGCAGTCGACCGGAATCAGCTCGTTCGCGCCGAGCCGCTCGATCACGCGCTCCTGCAGCACGCGCAGCATCTTGATCTGCAGCGAAATCGGCATCGTCTCGATCTCGTCGAGGAACAGCGTGCCGCCGTGCGCCCATTCGATCTTGCCGATGCGCTTCTTGATCGCGCCGGTGAACGCGCCGGCCTCGTGGCCGAACAGTTCGCTCTCGAAGATCTGCTCGGGCAGGCCGCCGCAGTTCAGCGCGACGAAATGCGCGCTGCGCCGGCCGCCGAAGTCGTGCAGGCTGCGCGCGATCAGTTCCTTGCCGGTGCCCGTCTCGCCGGTGATCAGCACCGACACCGCCGTATCGGCGAGGCGCAGGATCTTCTTGCGCACGTCGGCCATCGCGGGCGACTTGCCGAGGATGAACGCCTCGATGCCCTGCCAGTTGTCGAGCGCCGCGCGCAGCCCCTGCACCTCGAGCGTGAGGCGGCGCTTCTCGACCGCACGCGCGACGCGGCCCGCGATCAGGTCCGACGAGAACGGCTTCTCGATGAAGTCATACGCGCCGACCTGCATCGCGCCGACGGCCGTCGAGATATCCGCATGGCCGCTGATCAGCACGACCGGGATCTGCGCATCGACGGCCATCACGCGGTCGAGCAGCTGCAGCCCGTCGATGCCCGGCATCCGCACGTCCGACACGATCACGACCGGCGCGCCGGGCGCGACGTGCGAAAGCGCGTCGGCGGCCGACGCGAATGCGTCGACCGGGAACCCGGCAAGCGCGACGGCCTGCTCGACGCCGATCCGGACGTTTTCATCGTCCTCGACGACCAGCACCCGAATTTCATCTTCCATGCTCTGTCCTTGGTTGCAGCGTCGCCGCCGCGAATTCGATACTGAACTGCGCGCCGCCTTCGTCGCGGTTCGTCGCGGCGATCTTCGCGCCGAACGCCTCGACGATGCGCGACGTGATCGCGAGGCCGAGCCCGAGACCCTGGCCGCGCGGCTTGGTCGTGACGAACGGCTCGAACAGGTGCGGCAGCACGTCGGGCGCGATGCCCGCGCCGCTGTCGGCGACCGTGAAGCGCACGCGGCCGGCTTCGTCCGGCCCGGCGGCGTCGATGACGATGCGGCGCACCGGCGCGTCGTGCACCGCGTCGAGCGCGTTGCCGAGCAGGTTCACGATCACCTGCTGCAACTGGCTCGATTCGGCCGACACGGTCGTGCCGGGCGCGATGTTCACGTCGAGCCGCACGCCTTCGTCGCGGATCCGCGCGTCGTAGATGAGCCGCGCATGCGCGACGGCCTCGTTCAGCGACACCGCGACGCGCTCGACATCGGGCTTGCGCGCGAAGGTCTTCAGCTCGCCGGTGAGCACGGCCATGCTGTCGACGAGCTTGCCGATCCGTTCGAGATTGGCGAGCGCCGGCGCCGGCTGGCCGCGCTCGAAGAACGTGCGCGCGTTGTCGCACAGCGTGCGGATCGCGACGAGCGGCTGGTTCAGCTCGTGCGTGAGGCCGGCGGCCATCTGCCCGAGCACCGCGAGCTTGCCAGCGTGCACGACTTCCTGCTGCGACGCGCGCAGCCGCTGCTCGGTGCGTTCGCGCTCGACGATCTCGCGCTGCATCTGCTCGTTCGTGGCCGTCAGCGCGGCCGTGCGCTGCGCGACGGTCAGTTCGAGCCGGTCGTTCGCACGGCGCAGCGCGTCCTGCGCATTCAGCCGCGCGACGATCGCCCGGCGGCGCTGGACCGCGTAGCCGGCCAGCAGCGCGGCGATCAGGAACGCGCCGGTGACGAACACGAAGGCCGTCTGCTGCTGGCGCCGCGCGCCCGCGATGTCGAGCAGCACCATCAGCGAATCGCCGGCCTGCGGCGCGGGGCGCGACATCACGAGATAACGCGTGGTGCGGCCGGTGCGGCGCGGATCGGGGAAGGTGCCGAACCACGCGGCCGCGCTGTGGCTGCCGATGCGGCGATACGGCAGCGCGTCGACGGTGCGGCCCGCGTATTGCCGCGACGCCTGGATGTCGCGCTGCTGCTGCGCGGTGATCGGGCGCAGCGCGGTGAATTTCCATGCGGGTTCGGTCGAGATCACGACCACGCCGTTGCTGTCGACGACCATCGCGGCGACACCCGGCGCGCGCCAGGCCGATTCGAGCGGATCGACGCTGATCTTGACGGCGGCCACGCCGATCGGCACGCCGTCGTCGCGCACCGCGCTGGCGAAGTAGACGCCCGGCACGCCCGTGTTGGTGCCGATGCCGAAGAAGCGGCCGCTGCCGCGCGCGAGCGCGTCCTTGAAATACGGCCGGTACGACACGTTGGTGCCGACGAAGCTGATCGTTTCGTTCCAGTTGCTGGCGGCGATCACGTCGCCCTGCAGGCCGATCACGTCGACCGCGCCGCTGCCCGCGTCGCGGTTCACCGCTTCGAGGTACGTGTTCACCGTTTGCACCAGCGCGGGGGCGTCGTGCGGCGCGGCCTTCAGCATCGCGCGCACGCCGTCCTGCCGTGCGACCAGGCCGGGCAGGATCTCGAAGCGGCCGAGCTCGCTCTTCAGGCTCGACGCGTACAGGTCGAGCCGGTGCGCGCCGGCCTCCTCGAGCGCGTCGATCGCGCGTTCCCACGCGAAATCGACGGCCGCGCCCGCCACGCCGACATACAGCACGGCGGCCGACGCCCAGCCCCACCACGGGATTCCCTTGAAGCTCTTCTGCACGTTCACCCTCATCGAAGCCTGTTATCGGCGTGAACAGGCCCTGCCAGCCCGAAACGACGCGCGCCGCGCGCCGGCAAGGCCGGCGGCGGCGCGTGCGAAGCGGCCGGCGCGACGGCGCGCGCGGCGGTGCGTCATCCGAAGTGCGCGACCAGGATCAGCGTCACCGTGACGACGATCGCGCCGCCGATGCGCGTCGCGATCTGCGCGAACGGCATCAGCTGCATCCGGTTCGCGGCGGTCAGGATCGCGACGTCGCCGGTGCCGCCTTGCCCGCTATGGCAGGCGTTCACGATTGCGGTGTCGATAGGGTACATCTTCAGCAGGCGGCCGACCACGAAACCGGTGCCCATCAGCGTCGCGACGGTCGACACGATCGTGACCACGTTGACGATCGTGAACGCGGCGGTCAGCTTGTCCCAGGGCGTCATCGCGACGCCGATCGCGAACAGCAGCGGATACGTGACGGCGGTCGAGAAGAACTTGTAGACGACGAACGCGCCTTCCTGCAGCGGCGGCGACACCGCGCGCGCGAGCTTCACCAGCACCGCGAGGAACAGCATCGCGACCGGCGCGGGCAGGCCGAACAGCTTGAACGCCATCAGGCCGACGAGGTACAGCGTGATCGCCGTGATGCCGGCGCCCGCGATGTGCGTGACGTCGACGTGACCTCGGATTTCCTCGTTTTCCGGCGTCATGTCGCCGCTTTCGCCGACCTGCAGGCGGCCGTTGCCGGTCAGGTGCGGCAGGCGCTTGCCGAGCATGTCGAGCGCGCCCGACAGGATGATCGCGGTCAGGCTGCCGAGCATCACCGGCGGCAGCACCATCGCGAACATCTCGCCCTGCGGCAGGTGCATCAGTTCCGAATAGCCGATCGACAGCGGAATCGCGCCTTCGCCGACGCCGCCCGCCATGATCGGCACGACGATGTACAGCAGCGTGTGGCGCGCGCCGAGGCCGAGCGCGGTGCCGACCAGCGTGCCGACGATCGCGGCCGCGACCGAGCCGGCCGCGAGCGGGATGAAGATCTTCACGAAGCCCTGGATCAGCACGCGCCGGTCCATGCTCAGGATGCTGCCGACGATGATCGACGCGATGAACAGGTACAGGAAGTTGGTCGACTTCGTGAACTCGGTCGTCAGGTTCAGCACCGGCTTCGGCAGCACGTGGTAGTACGTGAGCGCCGACGGCACGAAGGTCGCGAAGATCGCGGCCGCGCCGATGTTGCGCAGCAGCGGCAGGCGCTTGCCGAGTTCCGCGCAGGTGAAGCCGAAGAACGCGAGCACGGCGATCGCCATCGAGATCTCGCCGGGCACCTTGCCGGTCACCGAGAAGCCGACGATCAGCGCGAGCAGGATGAAGTAGACGGGCAGCGGAATGATGCCGATGCGGATTTCCATCAGCTTCCACCAGCCTTCCGGCCAGAAGCGCTCGCGCGGGGCGGCGACGGCGTCGGAAACCGGCTCGGGATGGGACGGGGTATGGATAGAGGTCTGCAAGACGTGTCTCCTGATGTTGGAATGCCTGCATTGCTTCGCGGCATCGTGTGCCGGGTATTACGCAACCTCCGTGCCAAGCGTGCGCGCCTGCGGCGTGCTTGTAGATCGTTGATTCATAAGGAGTCTGTTTCGTCTGCGGAAAGGGCTGCGCGAAGGCCGTTCCGAGATTTCGGAATTCGCGCGGCGGGCAGGCCGGGATTTCGGCCAACCGGGCGGCCCGGCGCCCGGCCGGACGCGTTCGCCCGCCATATCGCCGCGCGCGATTTTCTTCGCACAATCGCTTCGTAGACCGCCCACCCGCCGCTCTCTATCATCAGCTGATCCTTTTCCGATGCGACGACGATTGTCCGGAGAACGCCCGCGCGTTCGCCGCGGCGTCGCTCATCCGTCGATACCGTCTTTGGACAGGAGAGTGGTTTCCATGCTGCATGCCGTTTATTCCGCCCGCTTTTCCGCCGGCCAACTTGCTCGGCCGGCCCGCCTGCTGACGGCCGCGCTGCTCGCGGTGCTGCTCGGCGTCGTGCTGCCGAACGGCGCACGTGCCGACACCGCGCCGCTGAAGGTCGGCATCTCGACCAGCCCGCAGATCGAGGCGCTGAAGATCGCCGCGAAGGAGGCGAAGGCGCAGGGGCTTGACGTGCGGATCGTCGAGTTCACCGACTGGAACACGCCGAACGCGGCGCTCGCGAACAAGGACATCGACGTCAACTACTTCCAGCACATCCCGTTTCTCGAGAACGCGAAGAAGCAGGGCGGCTACGATTTCGTGTCGATCGCACCCGGCACGATCATGAAGATCGGCCTCTATTCGAAGAAGGTGAAAAGCTTCGCCGAGCTGAAGGACGGCGCGCGGGTCGCGATCGCGAACGATCCGGTGAACGGCGGGCGCGGCCTGTTGCTGCTGCAGCGCGCGGGCCTGATCGCGCTGAAGCCGGGCACCGACTACCGGGCGACGACGCACGACATCGTGTCCAACCCGAAGCACCTGAAGATCATCCCGCTCGAGGCGTCGCAGCTCGCGCGTTCGCTCGACGACGTCGATCTCGCGCAGGGCTACCCGAGCTTCATCAAGCTCGCCGGCACGACCGACCCGAACAGCGCGCTGCTGTTCGACGGCACCGAGAACAAGAACTTCGCGATCCAGTGGGTCGTGCGGCCGGACAGCGTGAACGACCCGCGCATCCGCAAGTTCATCGCGATCTACCAGCACTCGCCGGCCGTGCGCCGTGCGCTCGACAACGCATTCGGCTCGCTGTACGCGATCGCGTGGTGACGGAGGCGAACATGACGACGGCGAACCGCAAGAAGATCCTGCTCAATGCGTTCAACATGAACTGCGTCGGGCACATCAACCACGGGCTGTGGACGCATCCGCGCGACCGCTCCGCGCACTACACCGATCTCGACTACTGGGCCGATCTCGCGAAGACGCTCGAACGCGGCAAGTTCGACGGAATCTTTCTCGCGGATATCGTCGGCGTGTACGACGTGTTCGGCGGCGGCCCCGATGCCGCGCTGCGCGAATCGGTGCAGGTGCCCGTCAACGATCCGCTGCTGCTCGTGCCCGCGATGGCGCAGGTCACGCGGCATCTCGGCTTCGGCGTGACCGCGAACCTGACCTACGAGCCGCCTTACCTGTTCGCGCGCCGCATGTCGACGCTCGATCACCTGACGAAGGGGCGGGTGGGCTGGAACATCGTCACCGGCTATCTCGACAGCGCCGCGCGCGGGATGGGCCTCGCGCAGCAGATCGGCCACGACGACCGCTACGAGCGCGCGGACGATTACATGGACGTCGTCTACAAGCTGTGGGAACAGAGCTGGGACGACGACGCGGTGATCCGCGACGCGCAGGCGCGCGTGTTCGCGCAGCCGGGCAAGGTGCGGCGCGTGAAGCACGACGGGCCGTTCTATTCGATCGACGCGATCCACCTGAGCGAGCCGTCGCTGCAGCGTACGCCGGTGCTGTACCAGGCCGGTTCGTCCGCGCGCGGCGTCGAGTTCGCGGGCCGTCATGCGGAATGCGTGTTCGTGAACGGGCAGAGCAAGGCCGCCGCGCGCGCGGCGGCGCTCGACATCCGCGCGGCCGCCGCTCGGCAGGGCCGCGATCCGGCGTCGATCCGGATCTTCGCGGGCGTGAGCGTCGTGACGGCCGAAACCGAGCGGCTTGCGCGCGAGAAATTCGACGAATACCGGCGCTACGCGAGCCCCGAAGCCGGCCTCGCGCATTTCGCGAGCTCGACCGGCATCGACTTCGCGAAGTACGGCCTCGACGAGCCGATCTCGTACGTGAAGACCGATTCGATCCAGTCGGCCGTCGACGCGATCTCGCGCAAGAGCACGACCGGCACGTGGACCGTGCGGCGGATGCTCGAACAGATGTCGCTCGGCGGCCGCTATGCGCCGATCGTCGGCTCGCCGTCGCAGGTCGCGGACGAACTGCAGTCGTGGATCGACGAGACCGGCATCGACGGCTTCAACCTGACGCGCACCGTGATGCCCGAGTCGTTCGAGGATTTCGTCGACTGGGTCGTGCCCGAGCTGCAGAACCGCGGCGTCTACAAGGAAGACTACGATCCCGCGCCGACGCTGCGCGAGAAGCTGTTCGGCGCGGGCCCGCGCCTGCCCGCCTGGCACACGGGCGCGCAGCACCGGCCGGCCGCCGTGTCCGAACCCGCGCATCCCGCGCATGCCTGAACGTGACGGAGCGAAGCGATGACGCAATTGTTCGATACGCTGGGTTTCATCGAGACGTCGGCCGTGCGGGCCGGCGCCGATGCAGCGGTGCATGAGGAAACGGCCGTGCCGGCCGGCGGAGTCGCCGTGTCGCTGGAGCAGGTCGGCAAGGTGTTCGCGACACCGCGCGGCCAGGCCGCCGCGCTGCGCGACGTGACGCTCGACGTGCGGCGCGGCGAGGTGTTCGGGATCATCGGCCGCAGCGGCGCCGGGAAGTCGACGCTGCTGCGGCTCGTCAACGGGCTCGAACGGCCGAGCTCGGGCCGCGTGCGCGTGCAGGGCGTCGACGTCGGCGCGCTCGACGAGGACGGGCTCGTCGCGCTGCGCCGCCGCACCGGCATGGTGTTCCAGCATTTCAACCTGCTGTCCGCGAAGACGGTGTTCGAGAACGTCGCGCTGCCGCTGAAGATCGCCGGCGTGCCGAAGGCCGGGCGCGTGCGCAAGGTCGACGCGCTGCTCGAGCTCGTCGGGCTTGCCGCGAAGCGCGACGCGTATCCGGCGAGCCTGTCGGGCGGGCAGAAGCAGCGCGTCGGCATTGCACGGGCACTGGTGCACGATCCCGAGGTGCTGTTGTGCGACGAGGCGACGTCGGCGCTCGATCCCGAGACGACGCAGTCGATCCTCGCGCTGCTCGCCGACATCAACCGCCGCCTCGGGCTGACGATCGTGCTGATCACGCACGAGATGGAAGTGATCCGCGCGGTGTGTGACACGGTCGCGGTGATCGAACAGGGCGAAGTCGTCGAAACGGGCCCGGTGTGGCGCGTGTTCGGCGATCCGCGCCACGGCGCGACGCGCGCGCTGCTCAGTACGCTCGTGCACGACCTGCCGGCCGAACTGGCCGCGCGCGTGCGGCCGCTGCCCGAGCAGGCCGCGTTGCCCGACGGCGCACAGGTCGTGCTCGACGTCCGCTATACGGGCGAGAGCGGTGGCGAGCCGGACGTTGGCGCGCTTGCGGCGGCGCTCGGTGGCTCCGTGCGTTTCCTGCACGGCGGGATCGAGCGCATCCAGGGGCATGCGCAGGGACGCCTCGTGATCGCCGCGGCGCCGCGCGCGGATGACGCCGGCCAGTCGCCGGCACGCGGCGGTGCGGTCGCCGCGCTGCTCGAACGCGCGCGCCGCCACGCGAATCACGCGGAGGTGCTCGGCTATGTTTGAGCTCTGGTGGCCCGAACTGCTCGACGCGATCCGCGACACGCTGTCGATGGTCGCCGCGTCGGCCGCGATCGCGGCGCTGATCGGCATTCCGCTCGCGGTGATCCTCGTGACGACCGCGCCCGGCGGCATCTACGCGCGGCGCGGCGTGAACGCGGTACTCGGCGCGCTCGTCAACGTGTTCCGCTCGACGCCGTTCATCATTTTGCTGGTCGCGCTGCTGCCGTTCACGCGCGTGCTGATCGGCACGACGATCGGCGTATGGGCAGCCGTCGTGCCGCTGTCGATCGCCGCGATCCCGTTCTTCGCGCGGATCGCCGAAGTGAGCCTGCGCGAAGTCGATCGCGGGCTGATCGAGGCCGCGCTCGCGATGGGCGCGAAGCGCCGCCACATCGTGTGGCACGTGCTGCTGCCGGAGGCGCTGCCCGGCATGCTCGGCGGCTTCACGATCACCGTCGTCGCGCTGATCGGCTCGACCGCGATGGCGGGCGCCGTCGGCGCGGGCGGGCTCGGCGATCTCGCGATCCGCTACGGCTACCAGCGTTTCGACACCACCGTCATGGTGACCGTGATCGTGATCCTGATCGCACTCGTCTCGGCCGTGCAGATCACGGGCGACCGCCTGGTCCGACGCGTGACCCGGCGTACCTGAGCGACGCCACAAGCGTCCGCTCTTTTCAATTCATGACCCTGAGAGAACGATACCCATGACCTTGCCCATCGGCGCGCCGCGCGAATGGAACGGACAATTCGAGGAGGCGCTGTTTCTCGACGTGGCGCGACGCCATCGTCCGGGCTTCCCCGACAAACTCGCCACGCCGCCGCGCGAGCCGCGCAATGACGACGAGCGGGCCGCCGTCGCCGACTACTACACGAAGATGGCGTCGCACGACCTGTTCATCGTGCAGGTCGTCGCGAAGGCGATCGACACGCTGTTCCGCGACGATCCGCATTTCCAGCTGATCCTGTCGCGCCAGCTCGGCGACGACGGCGCGCACGCGGCGATCGGCCGCGAACGCGTGACCGAACTGACGGGGCGCGATCCGCTGCCGGAAGTCGACCGGCTCGTCGCCGCACACTGGGCGCGCATCGGCGACATTGCGGTGCGTGACGTCGCGGGCTTTCTCGCATTCGAATGGCATTACGAGCTGCACATCCTCGCGAAGCTGTGGATCCAGCGCAAGACCGGCCGCATCGGCGACGGCGCGATGCGCGAGCACGGCGAGAACCGGATCCGGCCGGACGAGGAGTGGCATCGCGTGCAGATCGTCCAGTGGTGGTTCGACACGTTGCAGGCGCTGCCGGCCGCCGAGCGCGACGCGCTGATCGATCGCGTGATCGCGGCCGACGACGAAACGCAGGCGCGGCTCGACGGCTATCTGCACGACGAGTACGCGCACACCGCGCACGTGTTCGGCGCGGACATCGCCGAATACCGAGCGATCTACGACGACTGGCGGCGCGAGATCCTGTCGCGGCTGACCGGCCGCCGGCTCGGTGCGCTCGTGCCGCTGTCGGGCGAAACCGTTGCGCAGGAAGCCGTCGCATGAACGATCCATGCGGCCCGGCGACCTTCGCGCCGGATACCGGTGCGCCGGCCTTCGACCACGATGCGCTGGCGCGCGCGATCGACGCGCTGCGTGCGACCGCCGCCGCGCGCGACCGCGCGGGCGGTCATGCGGCGCAGGAGAAACAGTGGCTCGCCGATGCGGGCCTGCTGACACTTGCGGTGCCGCGCGCGTTCGGCGGGCAGGAAGCCGCGTGGCCCGAGATCTACGACGCGATCCGGCAGATCGCGCGCGTCGACAGCGCGCTCGCGCATCTCGTCGGGTTCCAGTGCCTGCAGGTGGTGAGCGTCGACGTGTGGGGCAGCGCCGCGCAGCGCGAACGCTATCTGCGCGGCACGGTCGAGCAGCGCTGGTGGTGGGGCAATGCGGTCAATCCGCTCGACACGCGGCTCGTGGCCGTCGCGACGCCGGACGGCGGGTACCGGCTAGACGGCGTGAAGGGCTTCTGTTCGGGTACGCGCGGCTCGCAGCGGATGACGGTGTCCGCGCACGATCCGGAAACCGGCCGCACCGTGTTCGGCGTGGTGCCGACCGATCGTCCGGGGATCACGGTCAACGAAGACTGGGATCCGATCGGCCAGCGCCAGACCGATAGCGGCAGCGTGCGCTTCGACGGCGTGACGCTCGCGGCGGACGAGGTGCTGCACCGTTCCGAAGCGCCGCCGACGCCGCGAGCGACGCTGCGCACGCTCGTGTCGCAGCTCGTGCTGACGAACCTGTTCGTCGGGCTCGCGGAAGGCGCGCTGGCCGAAGCGCGCGACTATGTGCTGAAGCATGGCCGCCCGTGGCTTCACTCGGACGCCGCACACGCGGAAGACGATCCGTACACGCTGCAGCGCTTCGGCGACATGCGCGTGCGGGCGATTGCCGCGGCGGCGCTGGCCGATCGCGCGGCCGGCGCGTTGCAGCGCGCGTGGGCGCGGCAGGATGCGCTGACGGCCGACGAGCGCGCCGAGGTGGCGCTCGCGGTATCGGAAGCGAAGATCGTCGCGCAGCGCGCGGCGCTCGAGAACGGCGAGGCGCTGTTCGACGCCTGCGGTGCGCGCGCGACGGCCGCGTCGCTCGGCCTCGACCGCTTCTGGCGGAACGCGCGCACGCATACGCTGCACGATCCGCTCGACTACCGGCTGCGCGATGTGGGCCGGTTCGCGCTGACGGCCGAGTTGCCGCAAGCGTCGCTCTATACGTAAGTGAGCGCGCGCTCCGTCATTGTTCGACGGAAGGCTGGCCTTCCGGCGGCACCGGCACCGGCACCGGTGCGCGCGCCGGCTCGCCGGCCAGCGGTGGGCTACTCTCCGCACCGGCGCGCTGGTACGACGCCAGTTCGTCCGAATAGCGCGCCGTCCGCATCCCGTTCGCGTCGTAGTATTCCTCGACCGACTTGACCCAGCGGCCCACCGCCGGCACGTACCAGAATGCCTTGTAGGTCTTGCCGGTCTGTTCCGCCGTCCCGTTGTTGTGGCTCTGCATCACGATCGTCGAACCGCCCGCGTTGCGCGATACGCCGGACGTGATCGACTGTCCCGGCGCGGCTTGCGCCTTCCACGTGCCTTCGGCCTCGATCTTGATCGCGTCGAACTTGCCGCCCGTCACGGTGACGGTATCGGGGCCCACGACCTTGTAATGCGTGTCGTACGCTTCCGACGCGTGCTGCGGATTCGGGTGCGACTCGCTGTACTTGATCGTCCACGTCTTGCCGACCGTCAGCGGAAACGCCAGCGGGCGGTTCACCACGGTTTCCGTGCCGTTGACGCTGCGCGAGCGGCTCCAGTCCGCGTCGACGATCAATTCGCGCGGTGCTTGCGTCGCGCCGCTTTGCCGGGTCTCGACGTAGATATGCTCGGGCGTCGTGCGCTGCACGGAAATCTGGTCGCGTGTCTGGCGCCAGCCGTTCGGGCCGACTTCGACGGTGTTGATGTAGGTCCAGGTATCGCCCGGCTTCAGCGTCGGGGTCGCGATCGATTGTGCGAGCGCGATGCCGGGCAGCGCGGCGCAGAGTGACAACGCAGCAAAGTTTTTCTTTTTCATGGTGTTTGTGTGGATGGCCAACGGTCTCGCCGGGAAGCTTATCAACCACACCTTTCAATCGGCATGCCATGCGCGGTGCCGGTGCAACTCCAGTTTCCGCATCTAGGGGAAAGGGTGCATCGCGCCGGGCTACGACGCCAACTTCAGCATCGTCGACGTGCGCGCGGTACTACACCGGCAACGCGTCCGCCAGCGCCCGCATCGCGTCCACCGTCTCCGGGTTCGCCGGAAAGAACGCCTCGATCGCGAGTTCCGACAGCGTCACGTCGACCGGCGTGCCGAACACCGTCGTCGTGCTGAAGAACGTCAGTTCGCCGGCCGCCGTGCGCAGCCGCAGCGGCACGGCGATATCCGCGAAGTCGGCGCGCGCCTGCGGCTCGTCGGGCTGGCCGGCCGGCGCCGGATACGCGGCAAGCTCGTCGCGCAGTGCGTGCAGCGTGCGGTCGCCGCTCGCATCGATCTGCCGCTGCAGCCGATGCAGGATGTGCGCGCGCCATTCATGCCAGTTGACGATCTGCGACGCGAGGCCTTCCGGATGCAGGCTCAGCCGCAGCACGTTGACGGGCGGCTGCAGCAGCGAAGGATCGGCCTGCGCGACCAGCGCGCCGAGCATCCGGTTCGCGGCCAGCAGCGTCCAGTGACGATCCACGGCGAGCGCCGGGTAGGGCTCGTGGCCGCGCAGCACGGCTTCGACCGCATGGCGCGCGGCATCCAGCTGCGGATCGGAGAACGGCCGCTCGCGAAACAGCGGCGCAAAGCCGGCCGCGACGAGCAGCGCATTGCGCTCGCGCAGCGGCACGTCCAGACGCTCCGCGAGATGCAGCACCATGTCGCGGCTCGGCTGCGCACGGCCCGATTCGACGAAGCTCAGGTGGCGCGCGGAGACTTCCGCGTCGAGCGCGAGCGCCATCTGGCTCAGGCGCCGGCGCTGCCGCCACGTGCGCAGCAGCGGGCCGATGCCGGACGCGCGGCCGGCGGACGGGGAGGGCGAATGGAGGGCGGCGGTCGGGTTCATGTTCCGGATGATAGGCAATCCTGTGCGTGCCGGGCATTACCCGGGAAGTAAGCATTTCGTTTCGGCGGGACGCGTCGATGGCGGTCGAGCGGTGCGTGCCGGCGCGCTCGTCCCGCCCCCTCCCGCCACCCCTTCGCGAATCCCCGGGCTCCCCCCGGCGCTGCGTTACCATAACCCCCGTGCCATCTGAGAGGCGATGCCGGACCCCGCGACCACAACGCACGGGCCGGTGCCGCGCACATTCACGACAAAGGCATTCCAGGGGAATCCAATAATGAAAAAACTTGCCGTCCGGCTCGCCTGCGTGGCGATGCTCGCACTCGCCGCGACCAGCGGCCACGCGCAGACCGAAGCTGCGCAGGTGGAAATGAGGGCCGCCGCCGCGGCCGCCAACGAAGCGGTCGTGAAAGGGCCGACCGACATCGACGTGAAACACGAAGCCGTGCTGAAGCTGAAGGCCGGCGAGTCGTTCGTGCCGGCCGCCGAAGCCGGCCGCTACCTGCGCTCGATGGGCAACTCGATCGACGAATCGAAGCTGGTCGGCCTCGTGCTGCCCGACGATCCCGACGCCGACTGGATCTCGGTCGTGTCGTTCGAGCCGAGCGGCTACATCCGCGACGACGACGCGAAGGACTGGAAACCCGACGAATTGCTGAAAAGCCTGCAGGCCGGCACCGAGGAAGACAACCCGGCGCGCAAGGAGCGCGGCCTGCCCGAAACCGAGGTGGTCGGCTGGGCGAAGGCGCCCGCGTACGACGCGGCCACGCACCGGCTCGTGTGGTCCGCGATCATCCGTGAAAAGGGCGCGGCCGCGAATGCCGGGAACGACGGCGTGAACTACCGGACGCTCGTGCTCGGCCGCGACGGCTACCTGTCGCTGACGATGGCGTCGACGCTGGCCGACCTGCCGAAATACAAGACGTCGGCCGATGATCTTCTGTCGAACATCAGCTTCAACGACGGCAAGCGCTACGCCGATTTCAACAAGTCGACCGACCACGTCGCCGAGTACGGCCTCGCGGCACTGATCGTCGGCGTCGGCGCGAAGAAGCTCGGCCTGCTCGCGCTGATCGGCGTGTTCGCGGTGAAGTTCTTCAAGATCGGTGCGGTCGCGCTGCTGGCCGGCGGCGCGGCGCTGAAGCGCTTCTTCGGGCGCAAGCCGAAGGCGGCCACGGTGCCGGCCGTCGCCGACGCGTCCGAGGTCTCCGACGTATCCGTCACGGAGCGCAAGGAATGACGAAGCTGCTGCTGCTGATCTTCGGCGGCCTCAAGCTCGGCAAGGTGCTCGTGTCGGCGGGCACCATGCTGGCGTCGATCGCGGTCTATGCGCTGTTCTACGGCTGGCGCTTCGCGGCCGGTTTCGTCGCGCTGCTGCTGGTGCACGAGGCCGGTCACTACATCGCCGCGCAGCGGCGCGGGCTCGATGTCGGGCTGCCGACCTTCATCCCGTTCGTCGGTGCATGGATCCAGCTGAAGGAGATGCCGCACGACGTGGAAACCGAGGCGTATGTCGGGCTCGCCGGGCCGTTCGTCGGCACGCTCGGCGCGCTGGCCTGCTACGCGGCCGCGCGCCACTTCGACAGCAACCTGCTGCTCGCGCTGTCGTACACGGGTTTCTTCCTGAACCTGTTCAACATGATTCCGCTGTCGCCGTTCGACGGCGGGCGGATCACCGCGGTGCTGTCGCCGCGCATCTGGTTCGCGGGCGTGCCCGTGCTGATCGCGCTGTTCGCGTATCGCCCGAGCCCGCTGCTGATCGTGATGGCGATCCTTGCGCTGCCGCAGCTGAAACGCGCGTGGCGCTACGATCCCGACGCGCCGGAGAACCGCGTGTACTACGCGACGTCGATCGAGACGAAGACGACGTACGCGCTCTGCTACGTCGGCCTGCTCGCGTTCCTCGCGCTGATGACGTCCGGCGTGCACGACATGCTGCGCGTCGCGCATTCGTCGACCTGATGCAAAAACGGCGGCCGTTTTCACGCGGCCGCCGTCGTCTTCCCCTCCCGCCGAGCTTCACGCGTCGCGATGACGCAGTTCGACGCGCCTGATGTCCTTCACGATCACGAGATAGCTGAACACGGTGACGAGCGCGTTCAGCCCGACGAACACGAGCGCGCCGTTGAACGAGCCGCTCGCGCCGACGAGATAGCCGATCGCGATCGGCGCGACGATCCCGGCCGTGTTGCCGAACATGTTGAACAGGCTGCCCGACAGGCCGATCGCTTCCTTCGGCGCGGTATCCGCGACGACGGCCCAGCCGAGCGAGCCGATCCCCTTGCCGAAGAACGACACGGCCATCAGCGCGATCACCAGCACTTCGCTGTCGACGTAATTGCAGCCGATGATGACCATCGACAGCGCCATCCCGCCGACGATCGGAATCTTGCGCGCGAGCGTCAGCGATACGCCGCGGCGGATCAGCCCGTCCGACAGCATCCCGCCGAGCACGCCGCCGAGGAACCCGCAGATCGCGGGCAGCGACGTCATGAAGCCGGCCTTCAGCAACGACATCCCGCGCGCCTGCACGAGGTAGATCGGGAACCACGTGAGGAAGAAGTACGTGAGCACGTTCACGCAGTACTGGCCGAGGTACACGCCGATCAGCATCCGGTTCGACAGCAACTGGCGCATGTAATACCAGCCGGCCACGCGACTGCCTTCGGAAGCGGAGGCGCCGGCGCCGCGCGACGCGGTCGGCCGGCCCGCGGATCGCACGAGGCCGCCGCCCTGCTCGATATGGTCGAGTTCCGCGCGATTCACGGCCGGATGATCGGCCGGATCCTTCATGACGCGCAGCCACAGGAACGCGAGCGCGATGCCCGCGAGGCCGAGCCACAGGTACACCTGGTGCCAGCCGTACGCATGCGTGAGCCACGCCATCAGCGGCGAGAACACCACGGCCGCGAAGTACTGCGCGGCGTTGAAGATCGCCGACGCGGTGCCGCGCTCGGCGGTCGGGAACCAGCTCGCGACGACCTTCGCGTTGGCCGGAAACGCGGGCGCCTCGGCGATGCCGACCGCGAAGCGCATCGCGAACAGCGCGGCGACCGCGAACGCGGCGCTGCCGCCGAGGCCGATCGTGCTCTGCAGCAGCGTGAACGCCGACCACAGGAAGATGCTCGCCGCATACACGCGGCGTGCGCCGAAGCGGTCGAGCAGCCAGCCGCTCGGCAGTTGCGCGAGCACGTACGCCCAGCTGAACGCCGAGAAGATATAGCCCATCGTCACCGGATCGATGCCGAACGCCTTGCGGATCGGTGTGCCGGTGATCGACAGCGTCGCGCGGTCCGCATAGTTGAGCGTCGTGACGACGAACAGCATCGCCAGGATCCAGTAGCGCACGGCGGTCCGGCGCGCGGTGCGCGCGAGGTCGATCGGAAGATCGCGAGGGGTGGTCTGATTGGGCACTTTAATGTACGTCGTCGTATGACATGACGGCAGTTTATGGGCAATGATCAGATGCAGAAACCTCGGGTTTTCCCTTTGGATGGTGACGCGAGACGGTAAGAATTCCGCGCCTAGACTGATGGAATAAGGGCTTCGCGCATATCGGCACGAGGCCGGTTGTTGACGCGAATATTGAAACGTCGTCGGCAGACATCATATCTGTTGAGCTACAATGAACAATCCATTCCCGAACCACGGAGCACACCCCATGCAACTGACAGGAGAGATGCTGATCGGCGCCGAAGCGGTGGCCGGCTCGGCCGGAACCTTGCGCGCGTTCGATCCGACGAAGGGCGCGCCGATCGAGGCGCCGGCGTTCGGCGTCGCGACGCAGGCCGACGTCGAGTGCGCGTGCGAGCTCGCGCGCGACGCGTTCGATGCGTACCGCGCGCAGCCGCTCGCGGCCCGCGCAGCGTTTCTCGACGCGATCGCGGATGAAATCGTCGCGCTCGGCGACGCGCTGATCGAGCGCGCGCATGCCGAAACGGGCCTGCCCGTCGCGCGGCTGCAGGGCGAGCGCGGCCGCACCGTCGGCCAGCTCCGGCTGTTCGCGCGCGTCGTGCGCGACGGGCGCTTCCTTGCCGCGTCGATCGATCCCGCGCAACCCGCCCGCACGCCGCTGCCGCGTTCGGACCTGCGACTGCAGAAAGTCGGGCTCGGGCCCGTCGTCGTGTTCGGTGCGAGCAATTTCCCGCTCGCGTTCTCGGTGGCCGGCGGCGATACGGCGTCGGCGCTGGCGGCCGGCTGCCCGGTAATCGTGAAGGCGCACGAGGCACATCTCGGCACGTCCGAGCTGGTTGGCCGCGCGATCCGCGCCGCCGTCGCGAAATCCGGGATGCCGGCCGGCGTGTTCTCGCTGCTGATCGGCCCCGGCCGCGTGATCGGCGCGGCGCTCGTCGGCCATCCGGCGATCCAGGCCGTCGGCTTCACGGGGTCGCGGCAGGGCGGCATGGCGCTCGTGCAGCTCGCGAACGCGCGCCCGCAGCCGATTCCCGTCTATGCGGAAATGAGCAGCATCAACCCCGTCGTGCTGTTCCCGGCCGCGCTCGCCGCGCGCGGTGACGCGATCGCGACGGGCTACGTCGATTCGCTGACGCTCGGCGTCGGCCAGTTCTGCACGAACCCGGGCCTCGTGCTCGCGATCGACGGCCCCGATCTCGACCGCTTCGAGACCGTCGCCGCGCAGGCGCTGGCGAAGAAGCCGGCCGGCGTGATGCTCACGCGCGGCATCGCCGATGCGTACCGCAACGGCCGCGGCAAGCTGGTTGAACTGCCGGGCGCGCGCGAAATCGGCGCGGGCGAGGCCGCGCAGACCGACTGCCAGGGAGCCGGCGCGCTGTACGAAGCCGGCGCGCAGGCATTCCTGGCCGAGCCGGCGTTCAGCCACGAGATGTTCGGGCCGGCGTCGCTGATCGTGCGCTGCCGCGATCTCGACGAAGTCGCGCGCGTGCTCGACGCGCTCGAAGGCCAGTTGACGGCCACGCTGCAGATGGACGCTGACGACAAGCCGCTCGCGCGCCGGTTGCTGCCGGTCCTCGAACGCAAGGCAGGCCGCCTGCTCGTGAACGGTTACCCGACCGGCGTCGAGGTGTGCGACGCGATGGTGCACGGCGGGCCGTTCCCCGCGACGTCGAACCCGGCCGTCACGTCGGTCGGCGCGACGGCGATCGAGCGTTTCCTGCGGCCCGTGTGCTACCAGGATTTCCCGGACGACCTGCTGCCCGAAGGGCTGCAGGAAGGCAATCCGCTCGCGATTCCGCGTCTGCGGGACGGCAAGGCGGAGTGACGGGCGGCAGCCCGGCGGCGAACGCCGGGCTGCTCGCCGGATGCGCGAAAGCGGAGGCGGCCGGCTGGCCGTCTCCGCTTTTTTTCAGGGTGCCTTCCGCGTCGCCGGATTTTCTCCTACAGTAGCGAAGCCCCGGCCTACCCGGTTCGCGGGCGAGCCTGAGAGACCGACAAAAGACAACGAGGGAACCCTCCCATGAACATCAACAAGCGTGGCGATCACCTGTTCGCGGCCGGATTGTGGAAAGCGATCGGCGACGTCGCGAAATCCGTGCGCACCCAGATCGGCCAATACAGCGAAGGGCGCGTGCTCGCGAATGCGCTGCTGGAATTCCAGCGCGACCTCGGCGGCAGCGAATTCGACGTGACGATCAACCAGGGGCGGCTCGTCACGGGCGCCGACGCGCATTCGCTCGTGTTCGGGCAGGCCGTTCGCCGTTTCCGGCAGGACATGGAAGCGCTGGTGTTCGCGCTCCAGTACCGGCGCGGCATCGACGAGCGCGACCCGAGCCTGCGCACCGAAGCGCTGATGCAGGCAAACAGCCAGCTCGCGACCGCGAAGCAGTCGGCGACGATCACGGTCGGCCGGTTCTTCGATGCGGTCGTCGACCGCGACGTGCTCGGGCAGATCCTCGGCGGCGAATCGAATGCGCGCGCAGGGACGGGCGCACAGAGCCAGATCGAGGCAACGCGGGTCAAGCTGGGGACCGTGCGCTACCGGATCGTCGGGATCATCGCGCAGATGTGACGGCGACGGCGCGCACCGCGGCGGATGCGTGCGTCATGGCGAAAAGAACGCAACCAATGGCCGCGGCCGGCGAGTGCCGGCCGCGATGCAAATCTGCCGGCGCGCCGCCGGCCATGCCCGCTTACTGCGGGCCCATCTTCTTGATCAGCACGTCGAGCTCGGCCGCTTCGGCGTCGGTGAGGTCGACGAGCGGCGCACGCACCGGGCCCGCGTCGTGGCCGACGAGCTTCGCGCCCGCCTTCACGATGCTGACCGCGTAGCCCGCGCGACGATTGCGGATGTTCAGGTACGGCAGGAAGAAGTCGTCGATCAGGCGGCCGACCGTTGCGTGGTCGTCCTTCGCGATCGCTTCGTAGAATTCCATCGCCGTCTTCGGGATGAAGTTGAACACGGCCGACGAATACACCGGCACGCCGAGCGCCTTGTACGCGGCGGCATAGACTTCGGCCGTCGGCAGGCCGCCGAGGTACGCGAACCGGTCGCCGAGGCGGCGGCGGATCGTGACCATGCTCTCGATCTCGCCGACGCCGTCCTTGAAGCCGATCAGGTTCGGGCAGCGGTCGGCGAGGCGCTCGAGCATGTCGGCGTTCAGCTTCGAATTCGCGCGGTTGTACACCACGACGCCGACCTTCAGGGCGCGGCACACCTGCTCGACGTGGTCGGCGATCCCTTCCTGGCTCGCTTCGGTCAGGTAGTGCGGCATCAGCAGCACGCCGCTTGCGCCGAGGCGCTCGGCTTCCTGCGCATATTCGATCGCGACGCGCGTCGCACCGCCCGCGCCGGCGAGGATCGGCACCTTGCCCTTGCAGGTTTCCGTCGCGACGCGGATCACGTCCGAATACTCGCGCTGGGTGAGCGAGAAGAATTCACCGGTGCCGCCGGCCGCGAACAGCGCGCTCGCGCCATACGGCGCCAGCCATTCCAGGCGTTCGGCATAGGTGGCCGGGCGGAAGCTGCCGTCGGCGTCGAAATCCGTCAGCGGAAACGACAGCAGGCCGTGGGAGATGATCTGTTTGAGTTCTTGCGGTGAAGTCATGGTTGGGGTCGTCCGTCTAGCGCGAGTGCTGGGTTCGTCGGGAACGGCATACGAGCCACATTGGCGATGTCGTTGTATGTCATCGTACAACGAGGGAAAGGGTGGCGCAAGCGGTTTGCTGGCCGTTCGAGGGTAGGGTCTTTCCGGATAAGGGTTTACTCAGCATCGCTGGTTGACGCGGAATGTCGTATGATGACTAACGATATGGTCAATAGCTTGCTGGAATCCCGATGACTGCTTCCCCTCTCTATATCCGCGTGCATCCGGACGACAACGTCGCGATCGTCGTCAATGACGGCGGGCTGCCCGAGGGCGCGACGTTCGCCGACGGGCTGACGCTGCGCGAAGGCGTGCCGCAGGGGCACAAGGTTGCGTTGGCCGATCTCGCGGCCGGCGATCCGATCGTGCGCTACAACGTGGTGATCGGCTATGCGCTGGCCGAGCTGCGGCGCGGCAGCTGGGTCAACGAGCGCACGATGCGCATGCCCGAGCCGCCGGGGCTCGACGACCTGCCGCTCGCGACGCGCGCCGCACCGCCGCTGCCGCCGCTCGAAGGCTATACGTTCGAGGGCTTCCGCAATGCCGACGGCTCGGTCGGCACGCGCAACATCCTCGCGATCACGACGACCGTGCAGTGCGTGTCGGGCGTCGTCGAGCACGCGGTGAAGCGGATCAAGGACGAGCTGCTGCCGCGCTATCCGAACGTCGACGACGTGGTCGGGCTCGAGCACACGTATGGCTGCGGCGTCGCGATCGACGCGCCCGACGCCGACATCCCGATCCGCACGCTGCGCAACATCAGCCTGAATCCGAACTTCGGCGGCGAGGTGATGACCGTGAGCCTCGGCTGCGAGAAGCTGCAGCCCGAGCGCCTGTTGCCGCCCGGCGCGATTCCGGTGACGGCCGACGGCGCGACCGGCAACGGTGGTGTCGTGTGCCTGCAGGACGCCGCGCACGTCGGTTTCAACTCGATGATCGACTCGATCATGAAGATGGCCGAAGCGCATCTCGAGCGGCTGAACCGCCGTCGCCGCGAGACATGCCCCGCGGCGGATCTCGTCGTCGGCGTGCAGTGCGGCGGCAGCGACGCGTTCTCGGGGCTCACCGCGAACCCGGCCGTCGGCTTCGCGGCCGACCTGCTGGTGCGCGCCGGCGCGACGATCATGTTCTCCGAGGTGACCGAAGTGCGCGACGGCGTCGCGCAGCTCACGTCGCGCGCGGCGACCGAGGAGATTGCGCGCGACATCATCCGCGAGATGGACTGGTACGACCGCTACCTGCAGCGCGGCCGCGTCGACCGCAGCGCGAACACGACGCCCGGCAACAAGAAGGGCGGCCTGTCGAACATCGTCGAGAAGGCGATGGGGTCGATCGTGAAGTCGGGCAGCGCGCCGATCGCCGGCGTCGTGCGCCCCGGCGATCGCGCGCGGCAGAAGGGGCTGCTGTACGCGGCGACGCCCGCGAGCGATTTCATCTGCGGCACGCTGCAGCTCGCGGCGGGGATGAACCTGCACATTTTCACGACCGGCCGCGGCACGCCGTACGGCCTCGCGCAGGTGCCGGTGATCAAGGTCGCGACGCGCAGCGACCTCGCGCGCCGCTGGCACGACCTGATGGATCTCGATGCGGGGCGGATCGCGACCGGCGCGGCAACGATCGAGGACACGGGCTGGGAACTGTTCCGGCTGATGCTCGACGTCGCAAGCGGCAAGCGCCGCACGTGGGCCGAGCAATGGAAGCTCGCGAATGCGCTGACGCTGTTCAACCCGGCGCCGGTGACCTGACGCGCGCGGTGGTGACGGCAGACGATGCGGGCGCCGAGGGCGCCCGTTTTCATTGCGGCGGCGGTTCGCGATTCGACGCACGCGTGTCGTACGCGAACGGCGCGATTTTCCTTACCTCGCACGTAATCGACCGCTTGCGCGAGGTCGGCGACGATGACTGCACGCGAATACGAAGCACACCACGTTCGCGACCTCGTCCCCTCATCGACACAAGGAGCCTCGCCATGAACACCGCCCAATCCGTCCCGGCCGCTCACACCGACCTGATCGACCGCTACTTCGACGCATGGAACGAACCGGACGTCGCGCGCCGGCGCGCGCTGATCGATGCGACCTACGCGAGCGACGCGGCCTATCGCGATCCGCTGATGGCCGGCGACGGTCACGCGGGCATCGACACGATGATCGCGGCCGTGCAGGAGCGCTTCCCCGCGTACCGCTTCCGCCGCACGACCGACGTCGACGCGTTCGGCCGGCACCTGCGGTTCTCGTGGGCGCTCGTGTCGCCCGACGGCGCCGCGATCGTGAAGGGCTCGGACTTCGGCACCGTCGACGCGTCGGGCCGCCTCGCATCGGTCACGGGTTTCATCGACGAAATGCCGGCCGCGGTGTCGTGACGCGAGCGGCGCATGTGCAGCGGCCACCGGGATCGGGTAACGTTATGCGGTTTGTTCCTGATCCCGGAGACTAGCCGCATGCTGAAGAATCTCGATCCACTGCTGCACGCCGACATCCTGCACACGCTGCGCGCGATGGGCCACGGCGACGAAATCGTGATCTGCGACGCGAATTTCCCCGCGGAATCCGTCGCGGAGCACACGGTGGTCGGCCGCGCGCTGCGGGTCGACGGCGCCGATTCGGCGCGCGTCGCGCGCGCGGTGCTGTCCGTGCTGCCGCTCGATACGTTCGTCGACACGCCCGCGTGGCGGATGGAAGTCGTCGGCGATGCAGCCGCGGTGCCGCCCGTGCAGCGCGAGGTGCAGGCCGAGATCGATCGCGCGGAAGGGCGCACGGTGCCGCTCTCGGGCATCGAACGTTTCGCGTTCTACGAGCGCGCGCAGCAGGCTTACGCGGTGATCGTCACCGGCGAGCTGCGCGGCTACGGCTGCTTCATCTTCAAGAAAGGCGTGCTGTTGAGCGACGCGGGCTAAACGCCCCGTTTGCTTTTTTCCATGCCGCCGCCGTGTAAAGATTTGCTACAACCTTTTTCTTGGACACGGCCGAAAGACCCTCTATGCTGGCCCATTTGCCGCGGGCCCCGCAGGGCCACGCGGCCTCGAGCCGCGTGGGCGCGCCCCGCGCGGCCGGCCGAATTGCATACGAGGAGAGAGGCATGACGCGTTCCGTCGATTCCGGCGTCATTTTTTTCGCACGCCTGGCGCTGGCGGCGTTGTTCCTGTGGGGCGGCGTGATGAAGCTGCTCGGCTACAGCGATTTCGTCGGTTACCTGCATGGGCTGAACGTGCCGTATCCGCAGGTGATCGGGCCGATCGTCGTCGCGATCGAGGGGCTCGGCGGCCTGCTGCTGATCGTCGGCTACAAGGTGAAGCCGCTCGCGCTGCTGATGGCGTTCTACACGGTCGCAACCGCGATGGTCGGGCACAATTTCTGGGACGCGACGGACGCCGCGGTCCAGCACGACATGGTGATCCACTTCTGGAAGAACATCGCGATTGCCGGCGGTTTCCTGCTGCTGTACGTTACCGGCGCCGGAGGCGCGAGCGTCGACGGCCTGCGCCGGCCGAGTTCGTCGTACGGCGGGCTGCGCTGAATCTGCGCTGATCGCACGCGCGCCGTTGCGCTGAAGCAAAAAGAAAGGTTCATCGCGGATTACCGGGGAACGCGGCGCGGATCTTCAGGAAGAAGTATTCCTCGTCGCGGTACCCATAAGCCCGACGCTTGATGACCTTGATGGTGTTGTTGATGCCTTCAACGATGCTGGTATTGAGCGGGTGGCGGCAACGAGTCACGATACCGTGCCAATAGCCCTGCAAGCGTTCAGCGAACTTTTGCAGGGCAGCGATTCCGCTTTGCTGAGCCTGTTCGATCCACTGCTCCCAGGC
>NZ_MDEQ02000001.1 GCF_001883705.2 Burkholderia catarinensis | reverse complement strand
GGCTCAGTCGGCCAGCACCCAGGTGTCCTTGGTGCCGCCGCCCTGGCTCGAGTTGACGACGAGCGATCCTTCCTTCAGCGCGACGCGCGTGAGCCCGCCCGGCGTGATGCGGATCCGGTCCGACACCAGCACGAACGGCCGCAGGTCGACGTGGCGCGGCGCGAGGCCGGCTTCGGTCAGGATCGGCGTCGTGGACAGCGCCAGCGTCGGTTGCGCGATGTAGTTCGCGGGGCGCGCGCGCAGCTTCGCGGAAAATGCCTCCAGCTCGGCCTTCGACGCGCACGGCCCGACCAGCATCCCGTAGCCGCCCGAGCCGTGCACTTCCTTCACGACCAGTTCGTCGAGATGCTCGAGCACGTACTTCAGGCTGTCGGCCTCGCCGCAGCGCCAGGTCGGCACGTTCTCCAGCAACGCCTTGCGGCCGGTGTAGAACTCGACGATCTCCGGCATGTAGGAGTAGATCGCCTTGTCGTCGGCGATGCCCGTGCCGGGCGCGTTCGCGATCGTGATGTTGCCCGCGCGGTAGACGTCCATGATCCCCGCGACACCGAGCACCGAATCGGGGCGGAACGTGAGCGGGTCGAGGAACGCGTCGTCGACGCGGCGGTACAGCACGTCGATCGGCCGGAAGCCCTCGGTCGTGCGCATCGCGACGCGGCCGTCGATCACCTGCAGGTCGCTGCCCTCGACGAGGTGCACGCCCATCTGGTCGGCGAGGAACGAATGTTCGTAGTACGCGGAATTGTGGATGCCGGGCGTGAGCACGGCGATGGTCGGGTTGTCGGCGTTGCCGCCCGGCGGGCACACGGCCGCGAGCGACTGGCGCAGCATCTGCGGGTAGGTCTCGACCGGGCGCACCTTCACCTGCTGGAACAGCTCCGGGAAGAGCTGCATCATCGTCTCCCGGTTTTCCAGCATGTACGACACGCCGGACGGCGTGCGCGCGTTGTCCTCGAGCACGTAGAACGCGTTCTCGGCGGTGCGCACGATGTCGACGCCGATGATGTGCGTATAGACGTTGCCGGGCGGCCGGAAGTCGATCATCTCCGGGACGAACGCCTCGTTGTGCGCGATCAGGTGCTTCGGCACGATGCCGGCACGGACGATTTCCTGGCGGTGGTAGATGTCGTCGAGGAACGCGTTGAGCGCCATCACGCGCTGCTCGATGCCGAGCGACAGCCGGCTCCATTCCGCGCCCGAGATGATGCGCGGGACGATATCGAACGGAATCAGCCGCTCGGCGGCCTCCGCGTCGCCGTAGACGGCGAACGTGATGCCCGTCTTGCGGAACACGCCTTCCGCGTCGTGGGCCTTCTGGGCGAGGCTCGCGGGGTTCTGTGTGTCGAGCCACTGCTTCAGGCGCGCGTAGGGCGCCCTTACCATGTCGCCGGATTGCAGCATTTCATCGAATGGCTTCATCGATCTTTTCTCCATCGATCGTTTTCCCCGGCATTGCGCATGCCGGACCGGCGTAATGAGTGTCTTGCAAGGAACGTGCCTTGTGTGCCCCCCTTTCTGAGCCGCGCCAGGCATGCCCGGGCGGCAGGCCGCACCATCACGGTGCAGCGCGCGACACATTTGCGGCCTCGATGCGCCGCGATCGCGCACGGCCGATGCTGCGCCGCGTCCAACGAACATAGTTCTCCCGCATGTCACGAATGTGCAATCTGCACTGCACAAAAAACGGGCCGCCTGCGGCACCGGGCCACCGGAACGACGGGAGGGAAAGGCGGGCCCGGCACACGCACCGCGCGTACCGGGCCCTGGGGAAGTACCGTCTGCGGCCGTACCGGCAGTTCGACGCGATGAACTGTCCGGTTAACCGGGTCCGGCACCTCAACGCTATGTAGCCGTAATCCCGTCGACAATGCCCATGCATATTTCGACTGACACCGATCGAAAAAAAACATCGGGCGGACCTGCACGAGGCGGGGTACGCTTGAAAATTGGTGCGCCGCCGCCCGCCAGGCGCCCGACTATAAAAAGCGAAGATCGAAATGGAAGCAAAGTGGCTGGAAGATTTCCTGAGCCTTGCGGATACCAAGAGCTTTTCCCGGGCCGCGCGTAACCGGCACCTGACGCAGTCGGCATTCAGCAGACGAATCGCCGCGCTCGAAACCTGGATGGACGCGAAGCTGGTCGACCGGAGCATCAACCCGATCACGCTGACACCGGCCGGCCAGATGTTCCGCGGGCTCGCCGCGGACATCCTGCGCAGCATGTATGCGGCGCGCAATCTCGTGAACGGCTACGACCAGTTCGCGGCCAGCGACCAGGTCGTGCGTTTCGCGGTCGCCCATACGCTCGTGTTCACGCTGTTTCCCGAATGGCTCAAGCAGCTCAACGGCGAGGTCGGCCACGTGGCCGCGCGCGTCAACGCGGTGAACGTGCCGGAAGGCGTGCAGCAGCTCGTCGAAGGCGAATGCGACCTGCTGATCGGCTATCACCATCCGCAGCTGCCGATCGTGCTCGACCCGAACCACTTCCCGTTCGTCAGCCTCGGCGTCGAACGGATCCTGCCGGTGTCGACGCCCGACGCGCGCGGCAAACCCGTGTTCCAGTTGCCGGGCACGCCCGACGCGCCGCTGCCGCTGCTCGCGTATTCGTCGGGCGCGTTTCTCGGCAATATCGTCGAGATGCTGCTGCTGAACGCGGCCGAGCCGTATGCGCTGCACCGGTGCTTCGAGACGCACATGTCCGAGGCATTGAAGGGCATGGTCATGGCCGGGCACGGGATCGGCTGGCTGCCGGAGAGCTGCGTCGCGAAGGAGCTCGCGGAAGGCACGCTCGTGTGCGCAGGGTCCGGGGACTGGATCACCGAACTCGAGATCCGCCTGTACCGGTCGGCACGCAAGCGCGGGCTCGCGGCCGAGCAGCTGTGGACCTACATCATGAACCGGCCGCGCGAGGCGATCGAAGACGCGGCCGGCATCGAGCCGTCGGCCGCGCCGGCGATGCGCATCGCGCGGCGCAGCGCGGGCGGCAGCCGCTGATCTTCGCGTTCGCGTCGTCCGCGTATGCGTGCACGGCGCGAGCGCGGGTACGGTATCGGGTAATCCCGAATCCGCCTGCCTCTGCGTCGCGCTGCATTCGCGCGAATGCGAGCTCCTTTCCGGAAGCAATCGACCCTCCCGCCCTACCCCGTGAAATCATCATGCCGGGCCCGTAATCGACATCGCCTGAAACGCAAACGTTTGCTTTTTAAAGTCGTATTTTTACTGCGCCGCATTAAGTCCGAGCATTAAGTCCGAGCATTAAGTCCGATTTTATCGATAGAAATACGTTGTTACAGAACAAATTAAAAGTTTCGATTTATCTGCAACAGTCTAAAATATCAAAGACGTCGCACCCTCATTTCAAATAACGCGCTCCCGCATCCGGATTTTCATCTATTCACTTCGAACACAGATGCAATAATTTCTTTTATCAGTCGTTATTTTTCGGCACGAATTTCGATACCTCCGATGTGATTCAATACGTGCCCGATCACCGCTACCGACGAGCAATATTCATATTCGGCAATATCGACTTTCTTCAGCGGTAAACAAGCCAGACAAATACGTCGCTATCGTATTTAAATAGGATCTTTCACTCCGTCAGATTCAGGCCACATCCGATTGTCGGTTCAAAAACCATCGTGTATCAATAGCATGTCGCAAAAAGCACGCTGGCAAACTTGACTCGGAATAAATGCTTGCCATTGATTCCGGACAGGAGATTGAAATGTCTTCGTCGTTTCGACAGCAGGCTCGCCCTTTCCTGAGCGTCTTCATCTCCGCGCTCTGCATGAACGCGATGGCCCAGGCACCCGCGTCCGGCCCGGGCGCAGGCCGCTACGTGATCTCGTATATCTGCGGCGATGCGCGAATCGACGGCACCGCGCCGCTGCCTCCCGACGGGCGTCCGTACAACCTGGGCGTGTCGTTTGCTTCCGCCAGTACCGGGCAACCGCTCGCCAACGTTCAGGTGCGCCTGAGGCGACATGGCCGCGTGCTGGTCGAATTCAACGCAACGGGATCGCGCTGCCTGTTCAGCGTGCCGGATGCGAGCTACCGGGTTGAAGGGACATACCAGGGGAACACGCAGTTCGCGATCGTGGAAACCGGCGCACTCACCACGCAGTTGCGCTGGTGAACGCCGCCTGCCCCCGCCCCGATTGTTTCATTCACCGCCGCGTATCGAATCGAGGAGCATTGAATGTCTCGTGCAGAACGACCGGATGGCCCGCCCACCGACCAGCCGAAACCCTCCTGGGGTCCTGGAAAGAATGCGGCACTCAGCTTTGTCGCGTTTGCGACGATCTCCGGCCTCTTCGCGTATGCCGAGCGGGACACGGCGGTCGGCCATGCCAGCGTGGCGCACGACATCGCCGGCGTGATCGGAACCGCCGTCGGGAAGTACCGCAAGGCGATCGTGGCCGCGACCTCCCGCGCAACCGGTGCGTCCGGAATATCCAGCGCGCCCGGGCCGGCGTCGACCGACGCACCGGCCACGCCGCCCGCGCCGCCGGTGCAGGTGCCGTCTGCTTCGACGGCGTCCGAGATGTCGACGGTGCCGCCCGCCACGCTCGCGGCCGGACCGGAAGCCATGCCGCGGGCAGCAGCCCGCGCCGCCGCGAAACACGAGCAATCGTCGCATGCACCGCCCGTGACACTGGCGGCCGGGACGCATGCCGCATCGGCTTACGGTCGCGCCACGCGGCACGGTGCCGCGCATCGCGCACCGCGTACGGAAACGCTGGCAGGCACGAAAAAACGCATGGACTTCGTGCCGAAACCGCAGCCGTACGGCACCGACTCGCCCCGCATGGAGACGACAAGCGTCACGCACGCGGAACTGGAAGGCGCGCGGGCGCTGGCAAAGGCGCGCTCGTGCGCGCAGATCGACGCATGGAACTGTGTGGAACAAAACGCGAGCCGGGCGCTCGCGATCGACCCGAAGAACAGCGAATCGCGCGCGCTGCTTGGGCAAGCGATCCGTAATCGCCTGTAAGCCGGTTTTCGCATGGCCGGGCCTCGCCGCCCGGCCGCGCAACGACCGGCGGCATGCACCGTCAGGCATGCAACCGCTGTAATCGTTACAACGTGGGGACACACCGTGGCCAACAATCGGAAACAACAATGCTCCACCGTCGCTCCGTCCAACCGGCGGATCCTCCTGCATGCGCCTCTCGTGTTGCTGCTCGTCGCGTCCGGACCCTGCTTCTCCACCGAAGGCGATGCGGATTCGGGCGGCATCAGCGAAATCGCCGGGACCAACGGCGCGCCGGATGCGCTGACGCCCACCATGCAGCCAACGGTCACGTCGATTCAGATCGCCGAGGATGCGGGCGCCCAGCCGCCCAATGCGCCGACACCGATCGCGCAGGCTGCGGATGCGTCGCTGCAGCTTGCCCAGGCCCCGAGCGCTCAGCCGGCGAACCTGCCGACGACGATCGTGGTGGCGTCGGAGGATCCGGCACCGCAAGCTCAAACCGCAGGCACGTCTCCACCGGACACGTCGACACCGGTCGCACCGGCTTCGGACGCTCCGATGCGGATCGCCCAGGCCTCGGACACGCCACCATCAAGCACGTCGACGTCGATCGAGCCAGCCTCGGACACCCCGGCCGCGACCACCGCGCCGCCGAATGCGCCGAATGCGCCGACGCAAACCGCGCAGGCGTCCGGCACCCCGATGCCGAATTCGCCGGCGCCCGTTACTCAAACGCCGGGCTCGCAACCGGCGTCGTCCCAGGGGCCGAATTCCCAGACGCCCGGCGCCCAGCTACCCGGCGAATCGACACAGCGATCGCAAGGGCCGGACGTCGAAACGCCGAATGCCCACGCGCCGAATCTCGGTACCGCCGACGTCGAGACCGTGCGCAACGACGTGTTCGGTCTCGCGGCGAGCGGCGGCGCGATCAAGGCGCTCGACGAAGCGAAGGCGCGGCCCGATGCGTTCTCCGCCGTCGACATCGCGCAACTGGAAGAACTGTCGATTCGCCAGCAGGTACGCGGCGGACGCGACAAGTCGCGCTCGATGACGAGTTCGGACCGCTTCGACGGACTCGACACCGCGCTGCGCGCGGCGGACGACCTCGACAAGCGGATGCCGGCCACGCCCGAGTACACGCCGGTCAGAACGGCGCTCGCGGGCGACCGCACGGTCGCCTATGCGGCACGCGGCGACATGAAAACGGCCGTCACGACGTTCGAGACGATTCCGCCCAGCGCGGAGATCTCGATCGACGCGCTGGCGGCCGTCGGCGACGCGTACCTGTACCTGAGCGAACCGGCCAAGGCGAATGCCGTGTACCAGCGTGCGCTGAATCAGGCAAGCGCGTCGCCGACGGACCGCGCGACCCGCGGCTTCCAGTACGGTGCACGCACGCGTCCGATCGAACTGCGCGAAGGGCTGTTCTGGTCGTATGTCGACCAGGGACGCGCGGCGGACGCGAAGCAAGCGCTCGACGACATGGGCAAGTCGCTGCCGCCGGCCAAGGATGTCCGCACCTGGGGCCCGGAAGAAAGCGACTATCTGCGCTACTACCGGCTGCGCGCGCAATACCTGATCTTCACGGGTCACGCCGACGAAGGGATCGCTGCGCTCGAGGAGCTCGAGAAGGAGGTGCCGTTCAACGCGGAGGTTCGTGCCGCGCACGCTGACGCGGTGTCGGGGCAGTCGCATCCACGCCAGGCGATCGCCATGTATCGCGCGTCGCTGACCGACCACCCGGACAGCGTCGAGATGCTTGCGGGCCTGGGCCGCGCGTCGCTCACGGCAGACGACTACGCGACCGCGAAGAGCGTCGACCAGACCTTGGACAACACGTTCCCGGACAGCGGCGCCGTGCGCAGCTTCAAGCGCGACTACAAGGCCTACCGCAGCCCCATATTCACGACCGACCTGAGCTTCGAGCACGGCAACAGCGCGCTGGCCGACAACAGCTTCACGTCGGACAGCTACATCTATTCGCAACCGTTCGGCGACAACTGGCGGGTCTTCTCGCACACGTTCTTCGGCCACGCGCAAACCGACAGCGGCAGCGTCAGCCGTACCCGCACGGGCATCGGCGGCGACTACCGGCACGGGCCGCTCACGGTCCTCGGCGAAGTCACGCGCTCGCTCGGCGGGGACGGACGGACGGGCGGCCGCGGGTCGATCGCGTACGCGCTGAACGACTACTGGACAGTGGCCGGCGGGCTCGACTCCAACGACAACTCTCTGCCGTGGAAGGCGTATGCCGCGCACATCTGGGGTCGCTCCGCGCACGTCGAGCTCGCATATCGGCAGAACGATCGCCGCGAGGTCAAGCTGAGCTACGGCGTGAGCCGCTACAGCGATTCGAATTTCCACCAGGAGATTTCCGCAACCGGCACGCAGCGCGTGTACACGTCCGCGAACCAGCTCGTCAACGTGTCGCTGAATCTCGGCACCGACAGCAACACGCGGCACGACGCGCCCTACTTCAGCCCGGGCCGCGACTACGCGGCCGCGGCGACCGTCATGCACCAGTTGACGATGTGGAAGAAGGGCGACATGTCGTTGCAGCAGCGCGTGTCGGTGTCCGGCGGCGTGTACAACGAGCGCGGCTTCGGCACCAGCCCGCTGTGGAGCGCACGCCTCGAGCACGCATGGACGTTCAAGCACGACATCACGCTCACCTACGGCGTCGAGGTCAGCAGCCATGCGTACGACGGCCAGCGCGAGCGCTCCGAAACCGGCTTCCTGTCGGTCAACCTGCCGTTCTAGCAAGGAGATCGCGCAATGCAATCCAGACGGACCTTCATGTGCGGATGTCTCGGCTCGTTTACGGCCTGTTCGCTGTTTCCGGGCGTGACGAACGCCAAGATGATCGACCTGCTGCCGCCGTCCGATCCGGTCGACGGCAAGACGTTCCGCGTCATTTGCCTGCACGACGTGCGCGACAACCTGATGGCGTCGTTCTCGTCGGCATCGGCGATGGTCGACCCGTTCGCGGTCGATACCGGCACGCTGACCGCGATCTTTTCGTGGCTGCAGACCAACAACTACCACACCATCACGGTCAAGCAGATCGAGGAGTCGCGGCACGGCGGCAAGCCGCTGCCGCCGCGCGCGGTGCTCCTCACGTTCGACGACGGCTACCGCAGCCATTACACGAAAGTGCTGCCGCTGCTCGAGCGCTTCAAGTATCCGGCGGTGATGGGCATCGTCACCGCGTGGATCGATGCGCCGCCGGATGCGCCGATCCGCATCAGCGACAAGGTGCAGATGCCGCGCAACTACTTCATGTCGTGGGACGAGGTGCAGAAGGTCGGCCAGTCGCACCTCGTCGAGCTCGGCTGCCACACCCACAACCTCCATCATGGCGCGGTCGCGAATCCGCAAGGCAACGAATTGCCGGCAACCACGTCGCATCTCTACCTGCAAGCCGAGAAGCGCTATGAAACCGATGCCGAGTTCGAAACGCGCGTGCACAACGACCTGCAAACCTGCGTGCGGCAGATTCGCGAACGCACCGGCATCGTCGCACGCTCGATGGTGTGGCCATACGGCGCGGAAAACCAGCCCGTGCGCAAGATATCGACGTCGCTCGGCATGGATATCCAGTTCAGCCTCGACGCCGGCCCGAATACGCCGGACGTGCCGCTGGACCGGCTGCGGCGGATCCTGATGATGTACGACGTCGACATCGGCGGGTTCGAACGCTCGATGCGCGAGCCGGCGTCCAACCGCGGCGACGTCGACGTACCCGAGCGCACCGTGCAGGTCGATCTCGACCAGGTCTACGATCCGGATCCCGCGCGTCAGGAAGCGAATCTCGGCAAGCTGATCGAGCGCATCTACCGAATGCAGCCGAAATCGGTGTACCTGCAGGCCTGTGCGGACCCGAAGGGCACGGGTGTGGCCGAAGCGGTGTATTTTCCGAACCGGCACCTGCCGATGCGCGCCGACCTGTTCTCGCGCGCTGCGTGGCAGTTGAACACGCGCTCCAACGTGCAGGTGTACGCGTGGATGCCGGTGCTCGCGTTCCGGCCGCCGGCCGACAAGCAGCGCGGGCTCGAGGCCGTGAGCGCATACGGCGGCGCGCCGGCCCGCGAGAACGGCACGCGCTTGTTCCGGCTGAGCCCGTTCGATCCGGGTGCGCGGCTGATGATCCAGCAGATCTACGAGGATCTCAGCAAGCACGCGTCGTTCAGCGGCATCCTGTTCAGCGACGATGCCGTGCTCGACGACTACGAGGATGCGGGCCGGCATGCACTGCGCATCTATTCGCAGTGGGGCCTGCCGGCCGACGTCGGCAAGATTCGCGAGGACCCCGACCTGATGAAGCGCTGGACGCGGCAGAAATCGCGCTACCTGATCGACCTGACCCGCCAGCTCGAACAGATCGTGCTGGCTCACCAGAATGCGGGCGACGTGCTGACCGCGCGCAACATCTTCGCGCTGCCGGTGCTCAAGCCCGAATCGGAAGCGTGGTACGCGCAGAACTACGACGATTTCCTCGCCACCTACGACTACGTCGCGTTGATGGCCATGCCGTACATGGAACAGGCGAAGGATCCCGAAGGCTGGCTGGACCAGCTCGTGCAGGCCGTCCGTGCGAAGCAGCGCGGGCTGCAGCGCACCGTGTTCGAACTGCAGTCGTACGACTGGCACGCGCACAAGGACGTGCCCGCCAGCACGCTGCTCGCGCAGATGCGACGGCTGCGCAGCAAGGGCGCGGTGAATTTCGGCTACTACCCGGACAACTTCCTGAACGGCCAGCCGGAGCTCGAGGCGATGCGCGACGTGATGTCGCTGAAGTCCCGCCTCGACCCGACGTCGATCAACGCGCTGATGCAGATGCAGCAATCGCAGGGGAAGAAGACGCCATGACGACCCACGGCATCATCCAGCGCGTGCAGGATTTCGTCTTCTACTACCCGTTCTTCATGTCGTATCTGTGGATGATCGGCGGCGTCGTGCACTACTTCCTGCTCGAGGAAGGCCGCGAGCTGTCGACACGGACGATCGCGGCGAGCGGCATCCCGAAGATCTCGATCGTCGTGCCCTGCTTCAACGAAGCCGCGAACGCGCGCAGCGTGATCCGCCACCTGGACGCGATGCAGTATCCGAACTACGACATCATCGCGGTCAACGACGGCAGCAAGGATCGCACCGGCGAAATCCTCAACGAGCTGGCCGTCGAGATTCCGCGTCTGATCGTGATCCATCACGCGCGCAACGAAGGCAAGGCGGTCGGGCTCACGACCGCGGCGGCCATCTCGAACGCGGAATACCTGCTGTGCATCGACGGCGATGCACTGCTCGCGCACGACGCGATCGGCTGGATGCTCGAGCACTTCCTGACCGACCCCGGCGTCGGCGCCGTGACCGGCAACCCGCGCATCCGCACGCGCACGTCGCTGCTCGGCCGCATGCAGGTCGGCGAATTCTCGTCGATCGTCGGGCTGATCAAGCGCACGCAGCAGGTGTACGGCCGCATCTTCACGGTGTCGGGCGTCATCACGATGTTCCGCAAGACCGCGCTCGCCGACGTCGGCTACTGGAGCTCGGACATGCTGACCGAGGACATCGACATCAGCTGGAAGCTGCAGTGCCGCGACTGGCGCGTCGTGTACGAGCCGCATGCGCTGAGCTGGATCCTGATGCCGGAGACGCTGAAGGGGCTCTACCGGCAGCGGCTGCGCTGGTCGAAAGGCGGCATCCAGGTGCTGATGAAATACGCGGGCACGCTCGCGCGGCCGACGCAGATGATGATGTGGCCGCTGTTCGTCGAGTACCTGATCGGCATCGCGTGGGCGTATTCGATGTCGTTCATCCTGCTGCTCGCGCTCGTCGGCGTCGTGTATCCGCTGCCGCAGAACTGGCACGTATCGGTCGTGCCGCACTGGCACGGCATGCTGCTGGTCGCGACCTGCATCCTGCAACTGATCATCGGCAGCATGATCGATCGTCGCTACGACGAAAAACTCCTGATGTATTTCCTTGACACCATCTGGTATCCCGTCGCTTTCTGGCTGATCACCATGGTCACCACCGTCGTCGCCCTGCCTGCCGTCGTGCTGCGGGGCCGCGGCAAGCGAGCCGTATGGGTCAGCCCCGACCGAGGCATTCAACATGAAGAACGCGCCGATTATTGACCTTTCCCTGCGCACGCCGCGCGAAATGATCGCCGAACGCGGCCCCATCGTCGGGCCCGTGATGGTCGTGTGGTTCCGCTTCGTCCGGCCCGCGCTGGTCGGCGCCGTGTGGGCATCGATCTGCATCTACACGTACCGCTACCTGCTGCCGTTCAACGAGGCCGAGATGCCGATCGAACAGATCGTGTTCTACGCGACCAGCATCGCGATCATCGCGGGCACGACCATCACCTGGCTGATCGCGGGGCGCGTCGTGCATCCGCTGGCCTACCGGCTGCGCGTGTCGAAGATGCTGCGGCGCTCCGCCAGCGCGAAGGTGCGCCCGATGCCCACGACCGTGCTGGCCGGCACCCGCCGGCGCGACGCGCGGCGCACGACGCGGATTCTCGTCGCGTCGCACGATGCGAACGGCTCGATTTCCGGCATCGAATGGGTAGCCCACGCGGGGCCGCAACCCCGCGAGTAGGTCACCGGAGCGGCGCCGCACACGGGACGTGCATCCGTGGCGCGGCGCCGCTCCTTGCACCGCGCCGTCGCGCATCGCCGGCCGGCAACTTCCTTTGGACGAGGTGAATCATGTGCGGAATCGTCGGAGCAAGCGGCCTGAACAATCAGGTGCCACAACTGGTCAATGCGTTGAGCCGGCTCGAGTATCGCGGCTACGATTCGTGCGGCATCGCCGTGCAGGATGACGGCCGCCTGCGCAGCGAGCGCACGCTGCGCCGCGTGACGGACCTGCAGGCGCGCGTGCTGACGCTCGGCCTCGAAGCGCAGACCTGCATCGCGCATACGCGCTGGGCGACGCACGGCGCGCCGTCGGAAATGAACGCGCATCCGATCATGTCGGGCGACACGATCGCGGTCGTGCACAACGGGATCATCGAGAACCACGACACGCTGCGCGCCGAACTGCGGGAGCGCGGCTACACGTTTCGCGGCCAGACCGACACCGAGGTGATCGCGCACCTGATCCACAGCGTCTATCGCGACGACCTGTTCGACGCGGTCGTGCACGCGGTCAAGCGGCTGCACGGCGCGTACGCGATCGCGGTCCTGAGCGCGCGCGAGCCGCAGCGCCTCGTCGCCGCGCGCGCCGGCTCGCCGCTCGTGATCGGCATCGGCGCCGAGCAGAACTACCTCGCATCGGACTGCGCGGCGCTCGGCGACCTGACCGACCGCTTCGTCTACCTGGAGGACGGCGACGTCGCGCTGATCACGCCGGATCGCATCGCCGTGGTCGATTCGGCCGGGCACGACGCGCAACGCCCGCTGTGCGAAGTGAAGGCGCGCGACGGCGATGCCGCGCTCGGCCCGTACCAGCACTTCATGCAGAAGGAGATCTTCGAGCAGCCGAAGGCGATCGACAGCACGCTCGACGGCATCGACACGATCTCGCCCGCGCTGTTCGACGCGACCGGCAGCACGCGCTCGCTGCTCTCGCGCGTGAGGAACGTGCTGCTGCTCGGCTGCGGCACCAGCTACTACGCGGGCCTGACCGCGAAGTACTGGCTCGAGGGCATCGCGGGCGTGCCCGCGCAGGTCGAGATCGCCAGCGAATTCCGCTACCGCGACACCGTGGCCGATCCGCGCACGCTCGTCGTCGGCATTTCGCAGTCGGGCGAAACGGCCGACACGATCGGCGCGATCGAGCGCGCGCGCGACATGGGCCAGCCGCTCTCGATGGCGATCTGCAACGTGGCGACCAGCACGATCGCGCGCAACGCGCCGTTGCGGTTCCTCACGCGGGCCGGCGTCGAGCTCGGCGTCGCATCGACCAAGGCGTTCACGACGCAGCTCGTCGCGCTGTTCGTGCTGACGCTGACGCTCGCGCAACTGCGCGGCCGGCTCGACGCGGCGCAAGTCGCGATGCACCTGAAACAGTTGCGCGCGCTGTCCGGGCGCATCAACCACGCGCTCGCGCTCGAAACGCAGATCATGGGCTGGGCCGCGAAGTTCGCGCGCACCGAGAACGCGCTGTTCCTCGGGCGCGGCATTCATTTCCCGATCGCGCTGGAAGGCGCGTTGAAGCTCAAGGAGGTGTCGTACATCCATGCGGAAGGCTACGCGGCCGGCGAGCTGAAGCATGGCCCGCTCGCGCTCGTCACGAGCGCGATGCCGGTGGTCACGATCGCGCCGGACGACCGCCTGTTCCAGAAGCTGAAATCCAACATGGCCGAGGTGCGCGCGCGCGGCGGGCGGCTCTACGTGCTGGCCGGCAGCCAGCTCGAGATCGACGCCGACCGCGACACGCACCTGATCCGCGTGCGCGAGTCGGGCGACCTGCTGTCGCCGATCGTCAACGTGATCCCGCTGCAACTGCTCGCGTATCACGTCGGCTGCGCGCGCGGCGCCGACGTCGACAAGCCGCGCAACCTCGCGAAATCGGTGACCGTCGAATGACGCGACGAACGCGCCCGGCGCAGGCGGCCGCATGGCGCGTCGCGGCCGCGCTCGTCGGCGCGTGCGGCATCGGCGCGACGCCGCCGTCGGCCCTCGCCGACGCGCCGGCCGTGCATACGGTCACCGTGCGGGATGCCCCATCGCCGCAGGAGACCGGCGACTCGCGGCGCTTCATGCACGGCATCGGCGTAGCCGACGCCGGAAACGGCAAACGCTGGGTGTTCTTCAGCAGCTCGGGCATCGTGCCGCGTGGCGCGCTGCGCAACGGCAACTGGCCGCATGACGTGTATGTCGGCGAATGGCTGCCCGGCAAGCCGCACCTGCTGCACGTCCGTCCGTTCATCAGCCGCCCCGAGGCGCAGGAGCCCGTGTCGATCGCGCAGAACGCGCACGGCGACATCTTCGTCACGTTCGAGGACGGCTGGAACGCGACGCAGGAAGTCAGCCAGCGCTACGGCGTCTACGGCCGCGACCTGAAGCCGGTCAAGCCCTACCCGAACGACGTCGAATCGGGCGGCCACTCCGGGCATGTCGCGACGGTCGGCGAACGCTTCGTCGTGTTCTATTCCGCCGACTGGATCGACGGCGGCGGCGTCGACAACCTCGGCACCGGCGGCGGCGTCTACCTGAAAACCTACGATGCGGCCGGGCGCGTGCTGAACCACGTCGAGGTCGCGCCGCATCGCCGCGAATGGTGGCCCGTGATCGCGGGTTCGCCGCGCACCGCGCTGCTCGTCTGGCAGAAATTCATCGAAGGCAGCACCGACGCGACGCTCGAATACGCGATGTTCGATCCGGTCACGGAGAAGCTGGACAAGCTGGGGGCGCTCAACGAGGCCATCCAGTACTACGTGTACTCGTCGGCCTACGTGCCGGCGCTCGACCGCTTCCTCGTCGTCACGACGACGGCGGACGATCGCGGCGTCGCGATGCTGATCGCCCCGGACGGCCGCCGCACGGCGACGCTCGACTGCCTGCCGGCGTCGGTGCGCGAATCCGGCATCGGGGTCTCCGGTACGCACGCGTTTATGCCGACCCGCGACGGGCGGCTGCTGACGCTCGCGCTCGCGCCGGCGGGCATTGCGGTGAGCGGCGTGCAGCGTTCGCCGATTCCGTGGGGCACGACGGGCATCGCCGGTTTCCCGGCGCGCGGCACGGCGATGCATTTCGTGTCGCTGACGCCGTTGGGCACGCGCGAAGCCGATTTCGAACCGGAACGGGACACGCCGTTGCCGAAGAACGAAGCGCGGTGTTCGAGTCATTGACGGCCGTCCGGCCAGCGGTTGCGTCGTCAATGCGGTCAGCCCGCACATTCCTCCCTTCCCGCGCCGAAGTCGCCAGCGCCGCGCGTACCGGATAGACTGTCGCCCGATTCCTTCCATCGGCCGCGGCTAGCGTCCCCTGCCGCCGCCGGAACGCCCTTTCCCGGAGTACGAATGCTGAAGCGCCGGTGGTTTTCGCTTGTGCTGCTGACGGTTTGCCTGATCGGACAACGCGCGTCGGCCCAGTCCGCGCTGGAACTCGAGACCGACGGCACGGCCCGCGCCCTCACGCGGCAGACGCTGCTCGCGCGCCCCGATGCGACGGACATCCACGTGCCGCGCGACATCGCGTACGGCCGGCCGATGAAGTTCCGCGCCGTGCCGTTCGCCGCGCTGCTCGGCGACACGCCGCTGCCGGCCGACGGGGTGCTGGAAACGCGCGCGGCCGACGGCTTCGCCGCGCAACTGCCGCTGGATCTCGTGCGCCGCCGCGCGCCGGCGGGCGCCGTCCCGTGGCTCGCGATCGAGGATCCGGCCAGGCCGTGGCCGAAGCTGCCCGGCAAGCAGGTCAGCGCCGGGCCGTTCTATCTCGTCTGGCTCGGGCCGGACGCGTCGTCGGTGCGCGGCGAACAGTGGCCGTACCAGATCGTGCGCGTCACGATCGAATCGTCGCCGCTCGCGCGCTGGCCGTCGCTCGCCGTCGATGCCGCGCTGCCCGCAAGCGATCCGGCCCGCGCGGGCCAGCACCTGTTCGTCACGCAATGCCTCGCGTGCCACCGCGTCGACGGCGCGGGCAGCAGCCATGCCGGCCCCGACCTGAATGCGCCGATGAATCCGGTCGACTACTTCCAGCCCGCCGCGCTGCGCCGCTATATCCGCAACCCGGCATCGGTGCGCGACTGGCCGGGCCGGAGCATGCCGGCGTTTCCGCCCGACCAGCTGAGCGACCGGGAACTCGACCAGATCGTCGCGTATCTCGCGTATATGGCGCGGCGCAAGGCCGGCAAGTAGGACGCGCGCGTCAGGCGCCCGCTTCCTGCGCGCTCTGCAGCACCGCGCGCAACAGCACGTCGGCGCCCGCCGCCGCCCATTCGGGCGTAATCGCTTCGGCCTCGTTGTGGCTCAGCCCGTCGACGCACGGCACGAAGATCATTCCGGTCGGTGCGACGCGCGCGACGTAGCACGCGTCATGTCCCGCGCCGGACACGATGTTCATGTGCGACAGACCGAGCGCCCGGGCCGCGTCACGCACCGCGTCGATGCAGCGCGGCGCGAACGGCACCGGCGCATACGTGAAGATCTGCTCGATCTGCGCACCGAGGCCGGTTTCGTCGACCACGCGCGCGAGTTCCGCGCGCAGCACCGCGTCCAGTTCGTCGAGCACCGCATCGTCGGGGTGGCGGAACTCGACCGTGAAGAAGCAGCCGCCCGGCACCGTGTTGCGCGAATTCGGCCGTGCCTCGATCATCCCGACCGTTGCGCGCGCATCCGGTGCGTAGCGGCGGCCGAGCACTTCGACGAACGAGATCATCCGCGCGGCGCCGACCAGCGCATCGCGACGGAACTCCATCGGCGTCGTACCCGCGTGCGCGTCGACACCCGTGAGCGTCACCTCGTACCAGCGCTGCCCCTGCCCGGCCGTCACGACGCCGATCGTCTTGCCGGCCCGTTCGAGAATCGCGCCCTGTTCGATATGCAGCTCGTACGCCGCGTGCACCTGATAACCGCCGACGGGCTCGGCACCCGCATAGCCGATCCGCTCCAGTTCCTCGCCGATCGTCTTGCCCGTGCCGTCGGTACGCGACAGCCCGTATTCGAGCGTATAAACGCCCGAGAACACGCCGGCCGAGACCATCGCCGGCGCAAAGCGCGAGCCCTCCTCGTTGGTCCAGATCACGACGTCGACCGGACGCTCCGTCTCGATGCCTGCGTCGTTCAGCGCGCGCACGACCTCGAGCCCGCCGAGCACGCCGTAGATGCCGTCGTAGCGGCCGCCGGTCGGCTGAGAATCGGCATGCGAGCCCGTCATCACCGGCGCGGCGTCCGGATTGCGGCCCGCGCGGCGCGCGAACACATTGCCCATTTTGTCGACGCGCACCGTGCAGCCGGCATCGTGCGCCCACTGCACGAACAGGTCGCGCGACTCGCGGTCGAGATCGGTCAGCGCGAGACGGCAGACGCCGCCCTTCGGCGTCGCGCCGATCTGCGCCATCCGCTCGAGCGAGGCCCACAGGCGATCGCTGTCGACGCGCGGCGCGCTCACGTTGTCGTCACGCATCGCCGTTCTCCCGCGCGGGCTGCAGTGCGTAGCGGAAATCGCAGCGCTTGCCGCCCTGCATGATCGTGCTCGTGCGCGTGAGTGCGATGCGCGGCGCATAGCCCTCGATGAAATGACTGTCGCGCGCGCAGCTCAGCAGGTGCCCGATCTCGCCGAGCCCCATCGCGTGGTACATCTCCGCGTAGCGGCAGCGATGCACGTCGTAGTCGTAGTGCGCGTCGTCCGCGCGCCGCACCTCGACGTCGAGCGCATCGTCCTTTTCCCACAGCACCTGCAGCGCGATGAACGACTTCACGCTCGTGCCGCCGGGCTCCTGCGCGGCGAACGTGCGGCCCGCGTCGACGGCCGCGCCGCGCACGGCTTCCGCGATCACGGCCTGCGCGCGCTCGGCGCCGAACTCGCGCTTCATGATCTCGTAGATCGGCTTGATGATTTCCGCTTCGATGCGGCGCCGTGCGAGGATCCCGAGGCGCGTGTCCTCGGGTGCGGCGGCGGATGTCTGGTTCGCTTCGGTCATGGGGATCGTCTTGGTCGTTGTGTTGCTTACCTGGCTACGGTGCGCGCGCCGCCGAGCACGTCGACGACGGTCCACTTGCCGCCGCGCACCTGGTAGATCGTGAAGGCCGGGTCCTTCAGGTTGCCTTCGGCGTCGAACGCGATGCGCCCCGTCACGCCGGGGCGCTCGATCGCACGAACCGCCGCGACCAGCTTTGCCGGTTGCGTCGTGCCGGCCTTCTGCGCGGCCGCGATCAGCGTGGCGGCCGCGTCGTACGCGAACGGCGCATGCAGTTCGATCGGTGCACGGAAGCGCGTCTGGTATTGCGTGTCGAATGCCTTGCCGCCCGGCATCCGGTCGAGCGGCAGGCCCGGTTCGAGCGCCGTCACGCCGTCGCCGTCCTTGCCCGCGAGCGACAGGAAGGTCTGGCTCACGAAGCCGCCCGCGCCGAGCAGCGGCGCGTTCACGCCGAGCTGGCGCATCCGGCGCGCGATCGGTGCGGCCTGCGCGTCGAGGCCGCCGAAGAACACGAGATCCGCGCGCTTGCCCTTGATCGCGGTCAGCACGCCGCTGAAGTCGGTCGTCTTGTCGTTCACGTACTGGCGATCGACGATCGCGCCGCCGTTCGCCTGCACGCCCTTGATGAACTGGTCGGCCAGCCCCGCGCCGAACGACGTGCGATCGTCGATCACCGCGATGCGCTTCGCCTTCAGCGTCTTCACCGCATACGCACCCGTGAAGTTGCCGCCCGCATCGTCGTGACCCATGATGCGGAAGGCCGTCGCATAGCCCTGCTGCGTGTATTGATGGCCGGTGGACGCCGGCGCGATCTGCGGAATGCCCGCATCGCGGTAGACGCGCGACGCCGGCACGCTGCAGCCCGTGTTCCAGTGACCGACGACGCCGATCACGTGCTGGTCGACGAGCTGCTGCGCGACCGCGACGGCCGTGCGCGGGTCGGACTGGTCGTCCGCCGCGACGAGCTTGTAGACGACCGGCTTGCCGCCGATGGCCGGATGCTTCGCGTTCGCGTCGTCGATCGCGAGTTGCGCGCCGTTCTGCAGATCCTTGCCGATCCGCGCGGACGGGCCGGTGAGCGGCGCGGCGAGACCGATCAGGATCGTCTGCGGCGCGGACTGCGCGAACGCGGGAACGGATGCTGCCAGGGCGGCCGCCGAGAATGCGAGGCTGACGGGAAGGAAAGCGATTTTCATGTGCGAGGATCGTGGAGTCGGATCAAAACATGAAAAATATTAAATATTCAGCACCCAAACCCCAAATACCCAATTGTTGGATGCTTATAGCGTTCTCGACACATTAACGCATTCCATTGTAAATAAAGGGTATTTTTAGATTGTCGCTTACCCTGATTTTTCGATAAAATTCGACACATGAAAAATATCGAACAATTGCCGCACGATCCGCCGCTGCGCGCGGTGCGTGCGTTCGAAGCGTTTGCGCGTCTCGGGTCGGTCACCGCGGCGGCGGGCGAGCTCGACATCACGCCGTCGGCGGTGAGCCATCAGCTGCAACTGCTCGAAGCGTTCATCCAGACGCCGCTGACAGTGCGCGAGGGCCGGCTGCTCGCGCTCACCGACGAAGGACGCGACTACTACCGGTCGATCAGCGCCGCGTTCTCGGTGCTGCGCAGCGCGACGCGCTTCGTGCGCGACCGTTCGTCGCTGCGGCAGATCACCGTCAGCCTGATCCCGCTGCTCGGCATCGGCTGGTTCATTCCGCGGCTGCACGCGTTCCTGGCCGACAACACGGACGTCGACGTGACCGTGCTGTACGCGCATCACCGCAACTACCGAAGCGATGCGTCGGACCTGTCGATCCGCTTCGGCACCGGCGACTGGCCCGGCTACCGCTGCGAACGGCTGCTGCCAGGCGCGATGGTGCCGATGTGCAGCCCGTCGTTCCTGAAGCGTCACGGGCCGTTCCGCACGCCGGCCGATCTCGCGCGCGCGCCTCTCGTGCACGACGAGGATCGCAGCACGTGGGTCAACTGGCTGCAAGGCGCCGGCGTGCGGCATGTGTCGCACGCGGTGGGGCCGATGTTCGAGGATGGCCAGCTCACGCTGAGCGCCGCGCGCGCGGATCTCGGCGCCGCGTTGCTGCGCGCGCCGCTGGTCGAACGCGAGCTGGAGAACGGCGAGCTCGTGAAGCTGTTCGATCATGCGCTCGACGACGGGCGCGATTACTACCTGTGCACGCGCGAGGACGCGGACATGCCGGACGGGGCACGGCGGCTGGCGGAGTGGTTGAGGAAGATGGCGGGGATCTGAGCGGAGCGCCTGCCCGCGTTGCCGAACCATGGTTTGCGCGAGCGCGCCGCGCCCGGCCCGGGTGTTGCGGACCTTCGATTGGGTATATATGATATGCATATCATATATCGGAGGCTGCCATGAGCCGGATTCTGCTTGATCTGTCGGATGGCCAGCTCGACGAGTTGGCCGTCATCGTCGAGACTGAACATCGTCCCCGCGCCGCAATCATCCGCGACGCGATCGATGCCTACATCGCCCTGCACAAGCGTCCGCTCGCGGACGACGTCTTCGGTCTCTGGAAAGATCGCACGGTCGACGGGCTCGCCTATCAGGAAGAACTGCGCTCGGAATGGTAAAAGCTCTCTTCGACACCAACATCCTGATCGATTATCTGGGCGGCGTGGAATCCGCCCGCGCGGAACTCGGCCGCTATGACTATCGCGCGATCAGCACGATCTCGTGGATGGAGGTCCTGGTCGGTGCATCCGCGCATGATGAAGCCCCGATCCGGGCATGGCTGTCGTCATTCGAGGTCATCGCACTCGACAGCACGGTTGCAAATCGCGCCGTGACCATTCGCAAGGAACGCCGCATACGCCTGCCCGACGCGATCGTCTGGGCATCGGCGCAAGTCAACGGGCTGCTGCTCGTGTCGCGCAACACGAAAGACTTCCCCGCCACCGAACCCGGCGTTCGCGTGCCCTATCGGATCTGAGCCGATGTCGCGCAGCCACGCAAATGCGTCGGCACGCCCCAGGCACCCCGCACCGCTTCCGCAGAAAGTAGCGCGTGTGTCGCGCCGGAAAATATCCTGATCGACGCCCCTCGGCGCAAGGCCCTTCTTGCTCAGGGCCCCGCACCGCCTCCTCCACGCTCGACGTGTCGGAAAGCGCGATCCCGACGCCCCACACAATCAAGGGCCGGAAGCAGATAGAAAATCCCGATGCCTCGGATTGAAACAAGCAATTTCACAAAGTCAGGGTGAACCCGGATACTGGCAACACTCCACTCACCACTGAACCAAAGGACTCTCCAGATGCCGATCATCAACACCCAAATCAAGCCGTTCAAGGCAACCGCTTACCACAACGGCGATTTCGTGCCCGTCTCGGAAGAGAACTTCAAGGGCAAGTGGTCCGTCGTCGTGTTCTACCCGGCCGACTTCACGTTCGTCTGCCCGACCGAGCTGGGCGACCTCGCCGACCGTTACGCGGAATTCCAGAAGCTGGGTGTCGAAATCTACGGCGTGTCGACCGACACGCACTTCACGCACAAGGCATGGCACGACACGTCGGACACGATCGGCAAGATCAAGTACCCGATGATCGGCGACCCGACGCTCACGCTGTCGCGCAACTTCGACGTGCTGATCGAGGAAGAAGGGATGGCGCTGCGCGGCACGTTCGTGATCAACCCGGAAGGCGAGATCAAGCTGTGCGAAATCCACGACAACGGCATCGGCCGCGACGCGAGCGAACTGCTGCGCAAGGTGCAGGCTGCGCAATACATCGCGGCGCACCCGGGTGAAGTGTGCCCGGCCAAGTGGACGCCGGGCGCGGAAACGCTGACCCCGTCGCTCGACCTGATCGGCAAGATCTGACGATCGCTCCGCGCGCCTCGCACGAGGCGCGCGACGGCGGGCCGCCGCAGCATGCGGCCCGCGCCCTCCTCCGGCACGACGTGCCCGACCAGAATCATTAATACGGAATCCGAAACGCCATGCTCGACGCCAATCTCAAGAATCAACTGAAAGCGTACCTCGAAAAAATCACGCGCCCGATCGAACTCGTCGCCTCGCTCGACGACAGCGCGAAATCGCAGGAACTGCTGGCGCTGCTGAACGAGATTGCGTCGCTGACGGATCGCGTGACCGTGGCCGAACGCCGCGACGACGCCGAGCGCAAGCCGTCGTTCTCGATCGGCGAACCCGGCAAGCCGGCCGGCATCCGCTTCGCCGGCATCCCGATGGGCCATGAATTCACGTCGCTCGTGCTCGCGCTGCTGCAAACGGGCGGCCACCCGATCAAGCTCGACGACGACGTGATCGAACAGATCCGCGCGCTCGACGGCGACTACGCGTTCGAGACGTATTTCTCGCTGTCGTGCCAGAACTGCCCGGAAGTCGTGCAGGCGCTGAACGTGATGTCGCTGATCAACCCGCGCATCCGTCACGTCGCGATCGACGGCGCGCTGTTCCAAAGTGAAGTCGAGTCGCGCCAGATCATGGCCGTGCCGACGATGTTCCTGAACGGCGCATCGTTCGGCCAGGGTCGCAGCAGCGTAAAGGAAATCCTCGCGAAGCTCGACACGGGCGCCGGCGAACGCGCCGCGAAGTCGCTCGAGAACAAGCCGGTGTTCGACACGCTGATCGTCGGCGGCGGCCCGGCAGGCGCGGCCGCGGCGATCTACTCGGCGCGCAAGGGCATTGCGACGGGTGTCGTCGCCGAGCGTTTCGGCGGCCAGGTGCTCGACACGATGGCGATCGAGAACTTCGTGTCGGTGCAGGAAACCGAAGGGCCGAAGTTCGCGACCGCGCTCGAGCAGCACGTGAAGCAATACGACGTCGACATCATGGACGTGCAGCGCGCCGACGCGCTGATTCCCGGCGACGTGCACCAGATCCGCCTCGCGAACGGCGCGGTGCTGAAGGCGAAGACGATCATCCTCGCGACCGGCGCGCGCTGGCGCGAAATCAACGTGCCGGGCGAGCGCGAATACCGCAACCGCGGTGTCGCGTACTGCCCGCACTGCGACGGCCCGCTGTTCAAGGGCAAGCGCGTCGCGGTGGTCGGCGGCGGCAACTCGGGCGTCGAGGCCGCGATCGACCTCGCCGGCATCGTGAAGGCCGTCACGCTGATCGAATTCGGCGCGCAACTGCGCGCGGACGAAGTGCTGCAGCGCAAGCTGCGCAGCCTGCCGAACGTGACGATCGTCACGCAGGCGCAAACGACCGAGCTGACCGGCGACGGCAACAAGCTGAACGGGCTCGTCTACAAGGATCTGCGCTCGGGCGAAACGCAGCGCATCGATCTCGAAGGCGTGTTCGTGCAGATCGGCCTCGTGCCGAACACCGAATGGCTGAAAGGCACGATCGAGCTGTCGAAGCACGGCGAGATCGTGGTCGATGCGCGCGGCGCGACGTCGGTGCCGGGCGTGTTCGCGGCCGGGGACGTGACGACGGTGCCGTTCAAGCAGATCGTGATTGCGGTCGGCGAAGGCGCGAAGGCATCGCTCGGCGCGTTCGACCACCTGATCCGGCAGGACGTGACGCCGGCAGCCGCCACGCAGCCGCAGGCCGAGGAAGCGGTCGCCGCGTAACGCGCATCGGCAAAACGGTTTGTCTCTCTTGGCCCCGCATGCCTTGGTCGGCGTGCGGGGTCCTTTTTATTCCGAAGGCGATTGCGGTTACTTGGTCGCGGTCGGGTCGCCGTTCGCCGGCACGGGCGTCGTCGACTTGAAATGGCTCGACTCCCTGACCAGTCGCTCGGTCATCGCGGCGGCAACCGGATTCGCACCTGACGACGAACCCTGTTGCCGGTACGAACCGGCGCTTGACGACATCGACGACATCGGCGGCGACGGCAACGACGGGTCGAGCTTCGCCGATTCCCTGACGAGCGCTGCCGTCTCCGGCGTTTCGGATTTCGTGGTGGCAGGCGATGCGGCCGCGTGGCGTTCGAGGCCGTCGCGCTTGCGCGGCGCGCGTTGCGTGACCTGCGCCGGCGCGGCCGGCTGTGCGGGTTTGGCGGCCGGCGGTGCTGCCGGCGGGGTCGAATCCTGCGCATCGACCGTCACGACGTTGACCTTCGGCGGCGGTACGCTCGGCTTCGTCACCGGCTGCGCTTTCTCGCTGACGACAGGAACGGCGGGGACAGAAGCAGGCGCGGCGCTGACGCGCGCGGGTGCGGCCGGGGCGGGTGCTGGTGCAGGCGGCGGAACAGCCGCCTGTTGCGGTGCCGTATCGGCATGGGCGGCCGTCGCGGCGGCCGGTGCCGGCGGCGCGATGGTGCCCTGCACCGCGTGATCGTTGCTCGCAGGCGCCGCGGCAACAGGCGCGGCCGAATCGCCGATGCCGGCGTCTTCGATCGCACGGTGGTCCGCACGCAGGAGCATCACGTACGCGGTACCGGCCGCGGCTACCAGGAGCCCTCCGGCGATCATCAAGGTCTTGCGGGTACTCGTCATGCTTGCTCACCGATCATATCGTCGTGAACGAGCCATCATACGCGGCCATCGGCCGTGGATCCCGTATGAATACATTTGGTTGCATTGATGCCGGCGACACGTCGACGAAGCGTTCGTCAGACGTATCGCCGCCCCTGTTCCGGCACGATCACCCGCGGCCGTTACTCCGGAAACGGCAAATCGGTTTGACCATCCGCGCGCATGCCGAACGTGTTCAGCGTCATCGCGACGAGCGCGTAGTAGCCGAGCAGTGCAACGAGATTCACGACGGTTTCGTGGCCGAAGCGCGCTTGCGCGCGCGCGAACGTCGCGTCGCTGACGCGCCGCGTGTCGTACAGCTCGCTCGCGAACGCATGGATCAGCGCATCGTCGTCCGACTCGAATGCGGGCGTGGCGCCCCGCCGGATCGCATCGGCCGTCGCGGCCGGCACGCCCGCGTCGAGCGCGATCGGATGGTGGATGTGCCACTCGGCCTGCGAGCGCCAGCGCGCGGCGGTCACGAGAATCGCGAGCTCCGACAGCCGCAGCGGCAGGCCCGTGCGATAGCGGCAGAACGCGCCGAGCTTCTGCGCGTGCTGGGCCAGCTCGGGGCTCGCGATCCAGCCGAGAAACGGCCCGTTCAGGTTGCCGCGCGGGCCGCTGAGAATGTCGGCCAGCACGGCCTTCTGTGCATCGCTGGCCGATGCGGGATCGAAAGGTGGCAGTCTGTCTGTCATGGCGATGTCCCGGTGAGGTTCGAATGCCGTCACGCGCCGGCCGACGCGAGCGCCGCGCCGATCGCACCGGACAGCCGCTCGACGATCGTATCGATCTGTTGCGCGGTGCAGATGAACGGCGGCGCGATCAGGATGTGATCGCCGTTGACGCCGTCGATCGTCCCGCCCATCGGATACACCATCAACCCGCGCTGCATCGCCTCGCGCTTGACCGCCGCATGCAGCTTCAGCGCGGGATCGAACGGCGCCTTGCTGCCGCGATCGCGCACGAGCTCGACGCCGACGAACAACCCGCGGCCGCGCACGTCGCCGACATGCGGATGCGCACCGTAGTGCTCGCGCAGCGACGCGCGCAACTGCTCGCCGCGCGCCTTCACGTTATCGAGCAGCTTCTCTTCGGCGATCACGCGCTGCACCTCGAGCGCTGCCGCGCATGCCGTAGCATGGCCGAGGTACGTGTGGCCGTGCTGGAAGAAGCCCGAGCCGTCGACGATCGTCCGGTAGATGCGGTCGCTGACGAGCGTCGCGCCGATCGGCTGGTAGCCCGCGCCGAGCCCTTTCGCGATCGTCATCAGGTCGGGTGCGACGCCGTCTTCGTCGCACGCGAACAGGTAGCCCGTGCGCCCCATCCCCGACATGATCTCGTCGAGAATCAGCAGCACGCCGTACTTGTCGCACACCGCGCGAATCTTCTTCAGGTACGTGCGCACCGGCGGCACCGCGCCGACCGTTGCGCCCACCACCGTTTCCGCGACGAACGCCGCGACGTTTTCCGCGCCGAGTTCGACGATCTTCCGCTCGAGCTCGTCCGCCAGACGCTGCGCATACGCTTCGTCGGTTTCGCCCGCCTGCTGGTCGCGGTACGCATAGCAGGGGCTCACGTGGTGGGCCTCGATCAGCAGCGGCAGGAACGGCTCGCGCCGCCACGCATTGCCGCCGATCGCGAGTGCACCGAGCGTGTTGCCGTGATAGCTCTGGCGCCGCGCGATGAAATGGCGGCGCTGCGGCTCGCCCTTCTCGACGAAATACTGGCGCGCGAGCTTCAGCGCGGCCTCGACCGCTTCGGAGCCGCCCGACACGAAATACACGTGTTCGAGGCCGGCCGGCGCGGCCTCGACGAGCCGGTCGGCCAGTTCCTCGGCCACGTCGGTCGTGAAGAACGACGTATGCGCGTACGCCAGCTGCTGCGCCTGTCGCTTGATCGCGTCGATCACGCGCTGGTTGCTGTGACCGAGACACGAGACGGCCGCGCCGCCGCATGCGTCGATATAGCGTTTGCCGGTCGAGTCGATGATCTCGATGCCGTCGCCTGCGACGGCGACGGGCAAGGTGGCGCGCGGGGCGCGATGGAAAACGGTCGTCATGCGTGGCCTCATGGATCAGGACGCGCCGTGCGCGCGTCCGGACGGCACGATGCGCGTCGCGAAGCGCTGCGTGCCGTGTTGGTGAAGGGTGAAATCGATCGACGCCGCGCCGATCGCGAACACGGCGGTCGCCAGCGTGTTTTCGTCATCGGGGTCGGCCGGATCGTCGCGGTAGATCGGCAGCCCTTCCGGCGCGCGATCGCCGAGCACGCGCAGCAGCGCGGCTTCGTCGATCGCGTCGATGCCGGGCGTCAGCGCGTCGACGCGGCGCTGGCGGTCGGCCGACGATTGCGTGACGATCTGCGCTTCAGCTTCGCAGCCGGAATGCACGAGATGGTTTGCATGGCCGGCAAGCCGCGTGACGTCGACGACCGAGCAGCGCGCGACGCTGGCCTCGATGCTCAGCAGCCGCGCATCGCCGGTCGCGCCGAGCGTGTGATGAAAACCGCTCGCGCATGCATGCCCACGCAGCACGTCGGCCGCCGCGTCGAGCGACGTCGCATCGAGCACGGCGCGCGCGAGGATCATCCGCGGCACGCCCGGCGCGGGCGTGCGGATCCGCAGGTTGTTGATCGCCTGCGCGATGCCCGCGCGGTTCGCGGCAAAGGTATGGCCCGGCAGCGAACCGGGGTAGTAGAAACTGATGAAGCCCGGCTTGGCCTCAGGCTGCACGTCGACGAGCAGGCAGCGCTCGCGCAGGTACGGATCGCCGTCCTCGTTGTGCGCGATCCAGCGCGTGCCGCTGGCGTCACGCGCGGCGAGCGTCGTGCAGCCGTCCGGCGCGTTGTGGATCAGTTCGCCGCGGCAGTTCCACAGGAAGATGTCCTCGGCCGGCCAGCCGATGCCCGCCGCGATGCCGTCCAGTTCCGCGACGAGATCGGGGTACGCGGCCAGCGCGGCTTGCCGCAGCGCATCGACGAACGGATGGCCGCGCCAGCGGCGCACGGCCTGCCACGCGCTGCTCTGCTGCATGTATTCGTCGAACACGGGCCGGGCGAGCTCGCCGAGACGCATGCCGATGTCGAACGGCGTGCCGGCGATGACGGGAGAAAGGGAAAGCGGCATGTCGAATGTTTCGGTTTCGTTCAGGACACGTGTTTCAGGAATTCCTTCAGGCGCGGCGTCGGCGGCCGGTCGATCAGGTCGACCGGGTGGCCGTCCTCGGCGATGCCGCCCTGATCCATGAACAGCAGCCGCGTGCCGACCCGCTTCGCGAAGCCGATCTCGTGCGTGACGACGATCATCGTCATCCCTTCGGTGGCGAGATCCTGCATCACTTTCAGCACTTCGTGGCGCAACTCCGGATCGAGCGCCGACGTCGGCTCGTCGAACAGCATCAGCCGCGGCCGGATCGCGAGCGCGCGTGCGATCGCGACGCGCTGCTGCTGGCCGCCCGACAGCTCCGACGGGTAATGATTCGCGCGCGATTCGAGACCGACCTTGTCGAGCAACGCCATCGCCTGGTCACGCGCGTCGGCGCGCGACGCGCCGCGCACCTGCATCGGCCCGAACATCACGTTCTCGAGCGCGGTCATTTGCGGGAACAGGTTGAACTGCTGGAACACCATGCCGGCTTCGAGCCGGATGTTGCGGATCGTCGTCGCGTTGCCGCGCACGCTCTGGCCGTCGACCAGCAGCTCGCCGCCGGTGATTTTCTCGAGCGCGTTGATACAGCGCAGCATCGTCGATTTGCCCGAGCCCGACGGGCCGACCACGACGACCACCTCGCCCGCGTCGATCCTCAGGTCGATGTTCTTCAGCACCGGCACATGGCCGAAGCTCTTCGACACGTTCTGGAATTCGATCATGCTCATAAGATTTTCATCCGCTTTTCGACGATCCGAAGCGTCAGCGTCATCGCGCCGGTCAGTATCAGGTAGATGACGGCCACCGCACTCCAGATCTCGACCGCCTGGAAATTGCCCGCGATGATTTCCTGCCCCTTGCGCGTCAGCTCGCCCACGCCGATCACGATGAACAGCGACGTGTCCTTCAGGCTCACGATGCACTGGTTGCCGAGCGGCGGAATCAGCCGCCGGAACGCCAGCGGCCCGACGATCTTCAGCAGCACGCGCGGCATCGACAGCCCCATCGCGAGCCCCGCTTCCGTCAGCCCCTTCGGGATCGACAGCAGCGCGCCGCGCACCACTTCCGCGAGATACGCGCCGGAGTTCACCGTGATCGCGATGATCGCGGCCGTCAGGCCGTCGATGCGGATATGCGCGAGCAGCGGCAGCGCGAAATACAGGAACATCACCTGCACGACGATCGGCGTGCCGCGGATCAGCTCAATGTAGACCTGTGCGAGCACGTTCATCACCTTCGGTCCGTATGCGCGGAACATGCCCGCGATCATCCCGACGATGAAACCGCCCACCAGCCCCAGTAATGCGATGAACACCGTCAACCGGACCCCGTCCATCAGGTCCGGCAACGCCGCCCAGATCGCCGACCAATCGAAATTCACTTGTCGCTCCCCGTTCGATTCAAGACCGGCGCGGCCACCCGGCCGCGCCATGGCGTGTGGTCACGCTCACATCTTCGGCGGCTCGGCGCCGAACCACTTCTTGTAGATCTGCGCGTAGCGGCCGTCGGCCTTGATCTTCACGAGCGACGCGTTAACCTTCGGCACCAGCGGGCTGCCCTTCGGGAAGCCGATCCCGTACTTGTCGCCGCTGACCGGCTGGCCCGCGACCTTCACCTTGCCCTTGCCTTCGTTGTTCACGAAGAACAGCACGTTCGGCGTGTCGTGCATCGCCGCGTCGACGCGGCCCGCTTCAAGCGCGAGGTAGGCCTGGTCGATGTTCGGGAACTGGCGGACCTCCTTCGGCTTCAGGTGCGCCTTGATCCAGTCGATCGTCGCGGTGCCCGTCTTCGCGGCGATCACCTTGCCGTTCAGGTCGTCGATCGACTTGATCGTCGTGTTGTCGGACTGCACCATCGCCGCGAGACCGCTGTCGTAGTACGGCGCGGAGAAGTCGATCGCCTTCTTGCGCTCCTCCTTGATCGTCATCCCCGACAGCGCGACGTCGATGTTCTGGGTCTGCAATGCCGGGATCAGGCCCGCGAAATCCATCGGCTGGATCTTGTATTTCCAGCCCTGGTCTTTCGCGATCTCCGCCCACAGGTCGAGATCGAAGCCGACGTACTTGTCGCCCTGCTTGAACTCGAACGGCATGAACGACGTGTCGGTCCCGACGACGAGCGCCTGGGTGTCCGCGTGCGCGAGGCTTGCGCCGAGCGCGGCGACCACCGCGACGGCTTTCAGGAAGGAACGGCGACTCATGGTTTCTCTCCGCATGATTGAGCGATGTGGCCGGCCAGCCGGCCGGCGGGAACGACGACATCAAGCCGCACCGCAACATGCGATGTCGAATTAGACCTTAGTGCAACAAGTGTTGTCAACGGCGATACTACGACAACAAAAAAACGCGCAACAGGTAAATGCATCGAGGCAAACCCGGGCCGCGCGGGACGGATAGGTCAGAGGAAAGGGAGAGGCCCGGGGGGAAGCGCCCGGGCCGGATCGCGCCGCGCGGGCGGATGGCGGTGCGTGAAGCGCGGATGGCGGCGCTGGGTATGGGCAGGCGGGTCGGGCGGGTTGGCCGTCCCGCGCCGCCAGGGCGACGGGCTGACGACAGCGCAACCCGCAGGCAATCGCCGGCGCCCGTGCGCCGGCTCGTTCGTGTGGATCGTCGGCGATTCGACGCGGCGCCGTGCCGGGGCGGCCGTACCCGCGATGCCGGCAACCGCCGGCGCGGCTCAACGAACGGTGCGGAATTCGCGCGAAAACGCCGGGCGGCGACGCTCCGCTGCGGCGTCGCTCACGCCGCCACCCCGCTGGCCTGATGCGACACGAGCCGCGCATACGCACCCTGCCGCGCCATCAGTTCCGCATGGCGTCCGGCCTCGATCACGCTGCCCTGCTCGATCACGAGGATCAGGTCGGCATTGCGCACGGTCGACAGCCGGTGCGCGATGATGATCGACGTGCGCTGCGTCATCAGGTCTTCCAGCGCCGCACGAATCTGCTGCTCGCTGATCGTGTCCAGATGGGACGTCGCCTCGTCGAGGATCAGCACGGGCGCATCCTTCAGGAACGCGCGCGCGATCGCGACACGCTGGCGCTGGCCGCCCGACAGCTGCACGCCGCGCTCGCCGACGCGCGTCGCGAGCCCGTCCGGCAGCCGCGCGACAAATTCGCCGAGCGCCGCATGATCGATCGCACGCTGCACGTCCGCGTCGGATGCATCGTTCGCGGCGAGCCGGATGTTCGCTTCGAGCGTGTCGTTGAACAGGTAGGTATCCTGCGCAACCAGAGCGATGTGCTGGCGCAGGTCGTCGAGCCGCAGGTCGCGCAAGTCGACGCCGCCAAGCGTCACGCGGCCCTGCTGCGGATCCCAGAAGCGCAGCAGCAGGCTCGCGACCGTCGACTTGCCGGCGCCCGACGCGCCAACCAGCGCAACCGTGCTGCCGGGCGGCACCTCGAAGCTCACGCGGTCGATGGCGGGCACGCCGCGGCCCGGATACGTGAACGACGCTGCCTCGAAACGCACCGCCGGATTGCCGGGCATCGCGTGCGTGCCGTCCGTCACGGTCACGGGCTCCTTCTCCAGCGCGCGCAACCGGCGCGTCGACGCGATCGTGTCGGCCAACTGGCGCGCAACCTGGCCGATTTCGGCAACCGGCATGAACGCGGCCACGGCAACCAGCACCAGCAGCGGCAACGACTCGCGCGGAAACCAGCCGCGCGCGCACAGCAGCGCGCCGAGCGCCGCGACGGCCAGGCCGCCGAGCCCGCTCGCGATTTCCAGCGCGGCGCTTTGCGTCGACAGATCGTCGAGCAGCTTCGCGCGCTGCTTGCGGTACGCATCGACCTCGGCCACGAACGCTGCGCGCCGGCGCGCGATCGCCTGGAACGCGGTGAGCTCCGCCAGCCCCTGGATCGTTTCGGTCAGGTGCGCGCCGAGCTGGCCGAGCGCTTCGCGCGCGCCGGTGCCGAGCCGGTCGACGTCGCGCCGCGCCAGCACGGGCGCCAGCCCGGCCCACAACAGGAACGGCAGCAGCACGAGCGCGAGCGGCCATGCGACCGACGCCAGCAGCACCAGCACGGCGGCCGGCACGAGCACCGCGACGAACGCGGGCGCCAGCGTGTGCGCGTAGAAGTATTCGACGGTCTCGACATCCTGCGTCGCGAGCGAGACGAGATCGCCGGAACGGCGGCGCAGCAGCCCGGCCGGTGCGAGGCGTTCGAGCGTCGCGAACAGCGCGATGCGCATTTCCGCGAGCAGCCGGTACGCCATGTCGTGCGCGAGCCACGATTCGAGCCAGTGCAGCACGGCCGCCACCGGCGCGATCACGAGCAGCGCGACGACGAGCGCGGGGCTCGCGTGGCCGGCCGACACCGCGCCTACCACCATCGCGCCGATCACGCCGACGCCGATGAACGCGAGCACGCGGCCGATGCCGAACAGCACGGTCAGCACGACCTTGCCCTGCCACGGACGCACGAACCGCAGCAGCGTCTGCAAGGTTTCCGGCCAGCCGATCGTCGCCGCATCGTCGTTCAGCGGCCGCACCTGCGGGCCCGACGACGCGCGCGCGGTCGCACCGGCCGTCGTCGCCGCGCCGACGGATTCGGCAACCGCTTCCAGTTGCGGCCCCATCAGCCGGCGATACGGGCCGTCGCGCGCGATCAGCGCCGCGTGCGTACCCTCGTCGACCACCTGCCCCTGATCGAGCACCAGGATGCGGTCGGCGCCGATCACGCTGGACAGCCGGTGCGCGAGCACGAGCGTCGTCCGCCCGCGCGTGAGCCGGTCGAGCGCCTGCTGGATCAGCGCTTCGTTTTCCGCATCGACCGACGACAGTGCCTCGTCGAGCAGCAGGATCGGCGCATCGCGCAGCAGCGCACGGGCAATCGCGAGGCGCTGGCGCTGGCCGCCCGACAACATGAGCCCACGTTCGCCGATGCGCGTCGCGTAGCCGTCGGGTAGCGCCGAGATGAAATCGTGCGCGTTGGCGGCGCGCGCGGCCGCGATCATGTCCGCGTCGCTCGCGTCGGGGCGGCCGAGCCGCAGGTTGTCGGCGACGCTGCCGTCGAACAGCGTCGCATCCTGCGCGACCACCGCGATCATCTCGCGCACCTGGTCGGCGTCGAGCGTGCGCACATCGTGGCCCCCGATGCGGACGGCACCGCCCTGCACGTCGTGCTGGCGCAGCAGCAGGCGCACGATCGTCGACTTGCCCGCGCCGCTCGGCCCGACGATCGCCACCGTCTCGCCTTCGCGAACCGAGAAGCTCAGCGCCGCATGCGCGTCCGCGCGACGCCCCGGATACGCGAAGCTGACGCCGTCGAACGCGATCTCCGCGCGCAGGCCCGTCATGCGCGGCGCGTCGGCGGCCGGCGCGCGGCTGCCCGCGTCGAGCAACGCGTGGATCGCATTGGCCGCCGACTGGCCGATCATCCCCTGGTGCAGCACGGCACGCAGGTCGCGCAGCGGCCGGAAGATTTCGCTGCCGGCCATCAGCACGATCAGCAGTGCCTCGAGGCTCATGTCGCCGTGCCGCACGCGCCATGCACCGACCGCGATCGCCGCGGCCGCGCCGAGGCCGGTGCCGAGATCGGTGAAGAGGCGCGTCAGCAGGCCGAGCGCGAGCACCCAGAACGTGCTGTCGGACAGCGCGCGCGCCTTCGCGGCCAGCTTCGCGCCGAACGCGGTGCCCTGCCCGAACGCCTTCAGCGTCGGCAGGCCCTGCACCGCGTCGAGAAACTCCTCGCCGAACGCGTTGAAGGCGGCCGAGCGTGCGAGCGCCGCGCGCCGGTCGGCGCGATGCACGAGCTGCGGCAGCGCGAGCGTGACGAGCGCCGCGACCAGCAGGATCGCGGCCGTCGGCACGTCCCACCACGCGAGCACCGCGAAGATCATCACCGGCGCGCACGCGGCGATCACGAGCTGCGGCAGGTAGACGCCGAAGAAGGTCTGCAGTTGCTCGACGCCGTCGACGACGGCCAGCATCACGCCGCCCGTGCGTTCGCCGCTGAACCATGCGGGGCCGAGCGCGGCGATCCGGTCGAACAGCCGCGCACGCAGCGTGGCCTGCACGCGCCCGGCCGTGTGCTGCGCGAGCACCGTGCGGCGATGATCGAGCCACGCACGCAGCAGCACGCAGGCCGCCGTTGCAACGACGGCTTCGCCGATGCTGCGCGCCGGTGCGCCGGAAAAAACCAGCGCCAGCACGCGGCCGAGAAACACGAAACGGAGGATGCCGACACCCATCGCGAGCAGCCCGAGCGCGACGGCCGCGGCCACCCGCCAGCGCAGTCCCGCCATCATGGCCCATAGTCGTCGGTCGAAATACATGCAGTTCTCCGGTTGGTGTTGCGTTGCGTTTTTTCTTGACCGGATCGAGGCTACCCGCGCCGCCCGCGCGCGGCAAAAGATGATTTTTCAACGGGTGTTGAGTCAACTACAATACCCCGCATGTCGCACCTCCCTCCCCTTGGCGCACTGCGGGCTTTCGAGGCGGCCGTCCGCCTCGGCGGGTTCGCGCGCGCGGCGGCCGAGCTGAACGTGTCGACGAGCGCGGTCAGCCACCAGATCCGTTCTCTCGAGGAATCGCTCGGCGCGCGGCTGCTCGAACGCAGCACGGGGCTCGGCGGCATCAGTCTCACGCCGGCCGGTGTGCGCCTGCTGCCGGCCGTCGGCGATGCGCTGGCGCGCCTGACCGACGCCTGTGCCGAGATTCGCGGCACCGCGCAACGCCTCACCGTTTCCGCCAACGCGCCGTTTTCGTCGATGTGGCTCGCGCGCCGTCTCGCGGAATTCTCGTCGCTTCATCCCGAAACGCCGCTGCATGCCGTCGTGCTGGACGACGAACCGGATTTCGCGCGCAGCAGCGTCGATCTCGCGATCGTGCACGTGCCCGCGCACCGGCTGCGGGCCGACGACGACGTGCTGATGCGGGAGACCGTGTTTCCGGTATGCAGCCCCGAGCTGTATCCGTACGCATCGGGGTACGTGTGCCGCTCGCGGCTGCTGCAGGAGATGCACGAGAACAGCCCCGAGATCGACTGGCGCAACTGGGCCTCGGAATTCGGCTTGCCGGACGACTTCGAGACGAAGATCGTCCGTTACAGCAGCTTCAGCCAGGTGATCGGCGCGGCGCTCGGCGGCGCGGGCATCGCGCTCGGCCGCATGCCGCTCATCGAGCCCGAACTGCGCAGCGCTCGCTTGGTGCCGCTGGTGCCGGGCCTCGCACGCGATGCGTCATGGCGCTTCGTGCTGCGCCGCCACCCGTCGACGCGGCACCGGCTGCTCGATCCGCTGATCGCGTTCCTGCGCCGCGAAGCGGAGGCGCCGCCGTTCGTCGCCAAGATCGTTGCGCCCGCATCCAACGACAGTCACGCACGGGGCGCGGGCAGCGCGTAGCGAGCCGGCACGCAAAGCCGGCCCCGCCGGCTCACCGGCCGGTCACGGCGCGGCGAAGAACAGTGCGACGACGCACACCATCCCGGCGAACCACACGAGCGAACGCAGCGACGCCCAGTTCAGCAGGTACATCAGCGCATAGACGACGCGGGTCGCGACGAAGCCCATCGCGAGCTGGTCGACGTGGTGCGCGTTCGCGCCGTTGTGCCACGCAACCACCAGCGCGGCCGTGAACAGCGCGAGCGCTTCCCATGCGTTCTGGTGCACGGCCTGCGCGCGTGCGCGCCAGCCTTCGAGCTTTGCCAGATAGTCGCGCGGCGTGCGGTTGTCGTAGCCCTTGCGGGCCTTCGCGAGAAACGTCATCGGGAACGGCAACAGCGCCACGATGAACAGGCACAGCTGGGACGTCGTCATCAAAAGTCTCCTCCTTTATGATTACATTGTTCACTGATAAGATCGCCGAGAGCTTAGCATCGAGCCGCGCCGTTCGCGCACCGGTTTTCTAGACGGGACACTCGGCCGTGCGGGCCGCCGGCAGCCGCGGTCAGCCCCGGCCCGGCACCCAAAATTCCACCAAATCGTCGACAAATACGTTAATTAAAACTGGTCGAACACCAATAAGATAGCGTTCAACACTGACCCGGCGCGTTGTCGCGCCAGCCTGCCGAACCCGCGCCGCCGCGCGCGCCGAACGACATCCGACCCGAGCCATCGCCATGCCCCGTCCCATCGTCGCCCATATCCGCCCCGACGCTGTCCGCCACAATCTCGACTTCATCCGCCGCACCGCCGCGCAATCGCGCGTATGGGCCGTGATCAAGGCCGACGCCTACGGCCACGGCATCGAGCGGATCTACCCGGGCCTCGCGGCCGCCGACGGCATCGCACTGCTCGATCTCGACGAAGCCGTGCGCGTGCGCGAACTCGGCTGGGACAAGCCCGTGCTGCTGCTCGAAGGCATCTTCGAGCCGGCCGACGTCGAGCTGGCCGATCGCCACCGGCTGACGGTGGCCGTGCACTGCGACGAGCAGCTCGACCTGCTGATCGCCGCGAAGCCGCGGCAGCCGATCGACATCCAGCTCAAGATGAACTCGGGGATGAACCGGCTCGGCTACCGGCCCGGTGCGTTCCGCGCCGCGTGGGAGCGCGCGGCGAGCGCGCCGTCGATCGGCAAGATCACGCTGATGATGCATTTCGCGAACGCCGACGAAGGCGAGGTCGACTGGCAGCTCGAACAGTTCGACGCGGCCACGGCCGGGATTCCGGGCGAGCGCTCGGTATCGAATTCGGCGGCCGTGCTGTGGCATCCGCGCGCGCACCGCGACTGGGTGCGGCCCGGCACGATCCTGTACGGCGCATCGCCGACGGGTGCGTCGCGGCATATCGCCGATACGCCGCTGATGGCCTCGATGACGCTGACGAGCAGGATCATCGGCGTGCAGACGCTGTCGCCGGAAGAAACCGTCGGCTACGGCCGCCGCTTCACGGCCGATCGGCCGATGCGGGTCGGCGTCGTCGCGTGCGGTTACGCGGACGGCTATCCGCGCCACGCGCCCACCGGCACGCCGATCGCGGTGGACGGCGTGATGACGCGCGTCGTCGGCCGCGTGTCGATGGACATGCTGACCGTCGACCTGACGCCGTGCCCGAACGCGGGCATCGGCTCGAGTGTCGAGTTGTGGGGCGACCAGGTGAAGGTGGACGATGTCGCGGAAGCCAGCGGCACGATCGGCTACGAGCTGATGTGCGCGCTCGCGCGCCGCGTGCCGGTCGTGATCGTGCCGCCCGGTGCGTCGACCGTGCAGCCGGCGCTGCGGACCGGGAGCTACGGGCGCTAACCGGGGAAGATCCGGCGGCGCGCTACCGCGTCGCCGCGCATGCCGCTTCATTTTCGGGCCGCCCCGGGCGGCCCGTTTGCTTTCCGGCGAACAGGAAACCCGGGCCGACGATACCGCGTGGGTTACGGCCCTTCCGCCCCGCGCGACATACCGATCCGGCGGCGCGCTACGAACGCCACGTCGGCTTCCGTTTCTCGAGGAACGCGTCGATCCCTTCGCCGGCATCCTCTTCCATCATGTTGCGCGCCATCACGTCGCCCGCATAAGCATAGGCTTCGTCGAGCGGCAACTCGCGCTGGCGGTAGAACATCTGCTTGCCGTAGCGCACCGCGGCCGGGCTCTTCGCGACGATCTCCGCGACCTTGCGCGCGACGGCCGCGTCGAGCGCGTCCTCGGGCACGGCCTCGTTGACGAGCCCCCACGCGGCGGCCGTCGCCGCGTCGACGAAGCGCCCGGTCACGAGCATGTCGAACGCGCGCTTCGCGGTGACGTTGCGGCTCAATGCGACGGCCGGCGTCGAACAGAACAGCCCGACGTTGATGCCCGATACCGCGAAGCGCGCGGTATCGGCCGCGATCGCCAGGTCACACGCGGCGACGAGCTGGCAGCCGGCCGCCGTCGCGATGCCGTGCACGCGCGCGATCACCGGTACCGGCAGTGCGCGCATCGCGAGCATCACGCGGCTGCACTGCGCGAACAGCGTGCGGTAGTAGTCGAGATCCGGCTTGCCGCGCATTTCGCGCAGGTCGTGGCCCGCGCAGAATGCCTTGCCTTCGGCTGCCAGCACGACGCAGCGCACGTGCAGATCGGCGGCGAGCGACGCGAACGCGTCATGCAGGCTCGCGAGCATCGCTTCGGACAACGCGTTGAACTGCTGCGGCCGGTTCAGCCGCAGCGTGACGACGCCGTCGTGCGCCTCGCGCAACAGGATCGGCTCGGCAGTCTCTTGATCGGGTTCCATGATGTTCCGCTCGACAGGGTTCGGTCCGGCGTGAACAGCGCAGCGATCGTGCACGCGCGTTCGCGGCGTATCGATGAAATGGTCCTCCACATTCGGCGCGGCGTCCAGTCACGTGCCTTTCGCCGTGCCCGCCGTCCGCGCGGCAAGGGCGGCCGTCGCATAGGCGACACAGCCGACCGCTGCGATCGCCCACAGCGCGTCGGTCAGATTCGGCAACAGTATCGTCGCGGCGCCTGCGATGGCCACGCCGAGCAGGCTCCCTGCCTGTCTCGCCGCATTGAGGAATCCCGACGCCACGCCCGCCGCATCCGCAGGCACCTGTTCGAGCACGGTCGCGATCATCGGCGCCACGGACAACGCGGTCCCGGTGCCGAAGGCGGCCATGGCCGCCCAGACCACCGGCCACGGCGCGCGCAGCGTGAGCGCGACCGCGAGCGCCGGAATGGCCAGCGCCGCCATCCCGAGTCCGTTTGCCATCAGCCGGACCGGGTGGACGCGGCCATGCAGTTTTCCCGACAACAGGTTGCCCAGCGACAGACTCAGCGCAAACGGCAACAGCGTCAGCCCCGTCTGCCGCGCACTCATGCCGAAGCGCCCATGCAGGTACAGGCTCAGCACGAACAGCAGACCGAAGTAGCCGACATACACGAGACTGCCCATCAGGTTCATCGCGACGAATATACGATTGCGAAACCAGGCCAGCGGAACCATCGGATTGCGGGCACGCCGCTCGACGACGATCAGCACGGCGGCAGCGAGCCCGGCGACCAGCAGTGCACACCGGACTTCCGCGGCGCCAGGGCCCCGCGTCGGCAATTCGATCACGGCAAAACACAGCGCGCCGAGTGCCGTTGCACCAATGCACTGGCCGGCCCAATCGAAGTGGCTTGCATGCCGCGCGACCGACGCCCGAACGAGCACGGCCGCCCCGGCGAAGGCGAGCGCGCCGGTCGGCACATTGATCAGGAAAGCGCTGCGCCAGCCGAAATCATCCACCAGGATGCCGCCCAGCACCGGCCCCACCGCCACCGCGACCGACGCGATGCCCGCCCAGACCGCAATCGCCCGCGCCCGCTCGGCAGGCACGTCGAAAGTGCTGCGCACGACCGCGAGCGACGCGGGCAGAAAGAGCGCGGCGCCGATGCCCTGCACGAAGCGCGCGGCCACGAGAATGGCCACGGACGACGCGACGCCGCACGCCGCCGATGCGCCGACGAACAGCGCCAGCCCCGCGAGATAGATGCGCTTGGCGCCGAACCGGTCGGACAGCGCGCCGCCCGCGAGGATCAGCGCCGCGAAGCTGAGCGTATACGCGTCGACGATCCACGCGAGTTCCGCGACCGTCGCGCCGAGACTCGTGCGCATCGCGGGCAGCGCAACGTTGACGATCGTCGTATCGAGTACCGCCATGAACATGCCGATCGCAACCAGCGCAAGCGTGAAGCGGCGCTCGCGCGCCGTCGGTCGGCACGCTGCCGTCATGGATACGGGAACGGAAACAGGATTGCAATCGGTCATGAGATCTCCAGGCAGATGCCGGGAGTCTAGGAACGGCACGCGATGCAGAAAAGTGGTAATTTTGCATTTGCCTGATGCAAATATGCATCCCCACATCCCGTCCGCCGCCGCCCTGCCCGATGACACCGTCGATCCGCATGAACTGGGACAATGCCCGCTTCTTCCTGGCCCTGGCGCGCACCGGCACGCTTCGCGGCGCCGCGGCGCAACTGAACGTCGATCAGGCGACGGTGGGACGCCGGATCGCCGCGCTCGAAGATGAGCTCTCGGCCCGCCTGTTTCTCCGAACGCCGGCCCTCTACGTGCTGACGACCGCGGGCGAAGCGCTGCTCGAACCCGCCGAAACGATGGAACGGGCGTCGCTCACGATCGAGCGGCGCGTGATGGGGCTCGACGAGCAGCTGGCCGGATCCGTGCGCATTGCCACGACCGACTCGCTCGGCAAGCGTTTCGTGATTCCCGCCATCGCCCGCTTGCGGCGCAGGCATGCCGGCGTCGACGTCGTGTGCGTGACGTCGGCCGAAATCGCCAATCTCACGCGCCGCGAAGCGGATCTCGCGATTCGCACGTTGCGGCCGGAATCGCCGGACCTGATCGTCAGGCGGCTCGGACATCTCGAAACGGGCATCTACGCATCGCGCCGCTACCTGGCCGAGCGCGGCGAACCGGTCGCGGGCAGCGCGTTCGACGGACACGACCTGGTGATGTACCAGCAGCCGGTGGTGCCGACGATGTGGGACGCGCTGTGCGGCGAACCGACTTCACGCGGCCGCGTGATGTTCCAGACATCGTCAACGATGATGCTGGTCGAGGCCGCGCTTGCAGGGCTCGGCATTGCCGAGCTGCCGTGCTTCCGCGCCGAAGCCGAGCCGGAACTGGTGCGTCTCATGGCCCGGCGATGCAATCATTTCGACGTGTGGCTCGTCGCCCATGCCGATCTCTACAAGACCGCACGCGTGCAGGCGGTGATCGAAGCCGTCGTCGACGAATTCGCGACCGCCGCGCCATCCGCCCGGTAATCGAAGACTATAGAACCGTGCCGATCAGCATGGCGATGCAGCCCTTGAATACCTGCATGTCGGATTCCTGCATCATGTTCGAAGCGCGCGGCCGTCGACGATCACGCCGCTTCAGCGCGGCTGATACTCGCCATCGCCCGCAGACCAGCGAAACGTCTGACGCCATTTGCCGCCGCGCTGGCGCAACTGCAGGTCGCGGAAACCGTCCGTCGAGGTCGACAGCACGCTCAATACGTTGCTGCCCTCCGTGATGTCGTGATCGCGCGTGCCGTCGCGATGCCAGTCGCCGGCGATATTCCGATAGAACATCATCGGCTGCGCGAACACGACGCGCAGCGATGATTGCCCGCAATCGAACGTCAATCCGTGATGGTCACTTCGACGCGACGATTTCTCGCCCTTCCCGCCGCGGTTCCGTTATCCGCCAGCGAATCGGCATCTCCATTTCCCTCGACACTGATACGCGGCGCCGATACGCCAGCCGAAACGAGAATTTGGGCCACGTGCCGGGCACGCGCTTCGGAAAGCGCCTGGTTGGACGCTTGGCGTGTCGAACGGGCCGACGTGCTGTCCGCGTAACCCGCCACGTGCACGGTTGCACTGCCGGTCAGCACCGCGATTTCCCGCCCGGCCGAAGCCACCACGGAAGCCCCCCACGGCGCCACCGCTGCATCACCAGGCGCAAACAGGCCGCCAAACCGCAGCGTCAACGTATCGCTCCCGGGATCGCGGATCAGTTCGACATTCCCTGCGGCAACCTCATCGCGAAGCCGCTGTTCCAGGTTTCGAGCGAGCGCATCAAGCGGCAAAGCCCGGAGTCTCTCTTTCGTGCGAACCCAACGGTCCGCCGCGGCGTAACCCCCGGCCCCCAGCAATAACGCAACAGCGAGACCTCCGACGAACCTCGCTCGCGACCGACGCACCGCGACCGGACGTACCCACGGATCGACCGTCTGTCGCGTACGTTTCGGCGGCTCGCTGACGCGATTCACGCTCAGTCCACCCGTCATAACCACGTCGTGCACGTGTTCGCGAATGACCTGCAAGCGCTTGTGACCACCTGCTTCAAATCGGTATCGCCCACGAAACCCGAGATCGAGTATGTTTTGGTACAACTCAATCAGATCGAGGTTCTCGCGAGGATTGCGCATTGCCTCGTCGATCAGCCGGAAAACACGGTCGCCGCCCTGACGATCATGCCCCGACACACTCGCCAGGCTGTTGTCCTGCCATTCGACGCCGGTTGTTTCGCCCCTTCCCCAAGGCGTCTGCATCGCTGCCTCGTCGAGCGCGGAGCACAGGCAATAGCTTGCGCACCGGACATGCTCGGATCTGAGCTGGAGCTCACCGCAGATCCGGGTGAAGAGACGAACTTCCTGCCCCAGCCATCGGCGCCACCGTGTAATAGCGTCGGCATCGAGCATTTCGGGCGTATCGGCCAACGCCTGCAACAGGACGCTCGACGCTTCGAGCAGCGGGTTGACCGCCTGCTCCGCGGTCTTGAGCCGTGCGGCAACAGGCGGCGATGCCACGGCGCCTGCGCGGCCCTGCGGATCGGTTGTCGAAAGAGTCATCTTGATCGATCCCTCCCGGTTCAGCGGGAAGCGCTTCCCGCGCTCGCCGGCAACATGCCTCGCGGCAATCCCGGCGGCGGGCCGCTATCCGGCAGGTTGAACGCCGACATCGTGCTGGGGCACCGGAACGTCTTCAGCACGTCGCTCGTCAGCGGATTCGCGACACTCCCGGCACTCGCGACGTCGAGTGCCGCTTGACGACCGTCGAAACTGAACGCGACGCGCGTGCGGCCCGGCGTCGCCGTCTCCACCACACGACCTTTCTGGAGCAGGCGCATCAACGCCCACGGCCCGTCCGCTGCGATCGTCGACGTGTCCGGCCGAATCCGCGGGCTGGCTGTGATTTCCGTGTGGACGCCGCCGCGCGGTCCCGGCCACGTGACCGTGAAAGGCGCGACCGGACCGTGTTGATAGAGCGTCGTCTGTCCATCGATGTCGAGCGACAGGCTCATGATCGTCGGGTCGAGCTCGGGAATCCGGATGTCAGCCTTCCAGGTCAGTTGCTTGTGACCGGGATCGTTGAAAAAGACGTCGCGGATTGCCTTCGCATGCTCGAACGGCTCCAGGTCCGGCCCCTGTACGGGCTCGGTCGCGCCTGGCAGCGTCCGATAGCGCCACGGCTTCGCGGACGTATCGACGAACGGTGCCAGCGTCTTCACGAAGAAGTCTTCGATCAAGCCCCCTTGCGCAAACACCCGGGTGAAATCGTCGATGCTGACGTCGCGCTTGCTATCCGGTGAAAACGGATAGTTGCCCTCGATCGTCAACCGACACGTGTCGCCGACCACCGCCTGCATCTGGCGTGACAGCAACTGGCCGATGCCTTGATTGACTTCTCGCGAACCATCGGCGGCAAGCTGCAGCAATACGGCGCGAAACGGCGCCGGCATCGTGTCGGCCGTCATTTTCAGTTTCGCAGCTACGTCGCTCGCCGGTGGCATGCTGTTGTTCGACAACGCATTGTCGGCAACCGTGAGCGCCGTGTAATAGTCGTTCAGCAGGTTGGTGACGCCATCCAGCCCCGTCTTGTCCGCCGGCGTGGCGGCAGGCTGTGTATCCGATTGCACATCCACGCTCCCGGTAACGACCTCGCGCAGCGCCGCAAAGTGATTGTCGACGAGTTCCCGTTCAACGCGCTCCGACGCCCGAATGCCCAGCGCCTTGTCCGCCTTCTGATTGAGTTGGTCGGCGGCCCGCTGCAGCAGCGAACCGTCCGACGCAGCCATCGGTTGCGTGAGCGTCGTCTCGTGCACGGCTGCGCGCGCAAGCCGCACGAGCGGCGAATCGGGCGCCGCGAAGCTGCCCAGCACCTTCAGATTGAACGCAAGGCTCGTGCCGCTCACGGTCCGGATGTCGCCAAGAAATGCCTCCCACTGCTGCGAGTATTCCATCAGGTATTCGCGGCGGACCGCGTCGGTCAACGCATCGTCCGCGCCGGCGGCGTTGCTCACGATCTCAGCCGTTTTTTTTTGAGCCTCGCCCAAGTACGAGCGCCCCATCACCCATGCGTCGTCGTCACGCGCGATCTGCACGAACTCAGGCAGCCGCTTGTCGAACAGATTTCGATAGCCGTCGAACGTGAAGAGCCCCGACACGCCGCGCGACAATGGTGCATCGCTCGCTCGCGTGAATACCGTGCCGGCTTGCGGGCCCACCGCGCGCAGCAACGTAAACTCGTCGGGCGCTTCCTTCAGCATGGCCGCCTTTGCGCGCTGGTAAAGGCGGTCGGTGGCATTGCTACCGTCGAGAAACGCGCGTGCCTGCTGCACCAGCGCATCGTTGCGGATCAGCGGAGACTGCACCACACGCTCCCCGGAGAAAAGCTGTTGCACGTGGTCGATCATCGACGCCCTTCCACCGAAAGCAGCCGCGCTATCGGTCTTCGCCCAGTCGTCAAGCACCCATGCCTTGACGTCACCTGCATTGAACTTCGCCTTGTCGTACAGCATCAGGTACACGCGCAGCGCATCGTAGGCGGCCTTTGAATCCTTGCTCGCAATCGCGCCGGACATTACGCTCTCCAGACGATGCACGATCTGCGGCAACAGCAGGTTGTCTTCGAGTGCGTCGTAGGTGCGGAGGCTTTCGGTTGCGACGTCCGCCGGCGTGTAGAGACCGTAGCGCCACGCGCTGTCCGGATCGGACAGGTCGAGTCCCGGGAAGGTCGGCAAATAACGCGCTTCTGTCAGCGTATCGGGCACGGCTTGCAGTTTGGGCGTCTTGTACAACTCCGTGACGCGGGCCGTAAGCGCCTGCACCTTTCGGCCAATCGTGTCGAGATAGCCGCTGTTGTTGCCGAAACTCACGCGCAAGCCGATCGCCAGCCACACGAACAACAGCAGGGCCAATGTGTGACCGATCAGGCGCAAGAGCCGGTAACGGTATTCCCAACGCAAGTTGGGACTCACGAGATGCGCTTCCGGGAACACGACACGGGTCAGCAGATCATGCAGGAAGAACCCTTGGTTGCCCTCGGCGGCACGCGCCGACGAAACCGGAGCGTGGTCCTGAGTCGACAGAAGGCGTTGAATGACCGTACTGCGCTCGACAACGAGCTCGCCGTCCCGTTGTCGTGCACTCGTGAAATACACACCGCGCAACGTCGAATGGAGCTGGGTATCGTCGTACCGTGAATCGAGAAACACCCGATCTATCAGGTCGAGCAGCGGTCCGAGCAGCGCAGAAAACTCCTCGGGCAGCGCAGCAAGCGACCGGCGCTTGCGCGAATCGTACTCATCCTGCAATTGCGTATCGATCGAGGAGCTAAGCCGTTGCGCGAGTTCGGTAAGTTCCGCGTGGCAGCGGGCGCGCAACCCTTCCTTCGCAACCGTTTCCTTGCCATACGGAAGCGTGAAGCCCCATGCCTGTGCTCTCCCCTCGGCTGTCAGCGCCCCGAAATACTCGGCGAAACCCGTCAGACGATCCATCTTCGTGACCATCACATAGACAGGGAAACGAATACCCAGCTCCTGTCTCAGTTCGGCCAGCCGCGCGCGCAACGCGGCAGCCTCAGCCACACGCGCCTGTTCGTCGGCGCCGGCCAACGTGGCAAGATCAATCGTCAGCAACGCGCCGTTGATCGGCGCGCGGGGCCGATGCCGGCGCAGCATGCCCAGAAACCCAAGCCATTCCGCTCGGTCGACCTTCTGTCGGCGTTCGCCCGCGCCTTGACCGGGCGGAACGACATGGCCGCTGGCTGTCGACACGGCGGCGGCTTTAGATTGCGACGCCTCATTCCGTTTCGCATCGTCTTCAGCGTCTTTCGCAACCGGCTGGGCATCGGCGCCGTCCTTGCCCGGAACGCCGGTGGCCAGCTTTCCCGTTTCCGCGACGGGCGCATCGACGTCCTCGGCCGTCGACATGCCATGATGCGTGTAGTAGCCGGCCGTGTCGATCAGCACCGCGTCATTGGTCAGCCACCAGTCCACCGCGGCAGCATCACCGGCCGACGCCCCGGCCGCACGCTGCATTTGCTCGGCAACGGGAAACACCAATCCGCCGTTCATCAGTACGCTGGTCTTGCCGGCCCCTTGCGAACCAAGCGTGATGTACCAAGGCAGCTCGTACAAATAGCGCTTGCCCTGGAACAGCTTGCCAAGACCGCGCGCGCCGGTACGCATCGATTTGAGGCGCGCGAGCGCGCTCGTCACGATCCCTTCGATTTTCCGCAAGCGTGGTGCAGCAGGCGATTCATCCTTGCGGCGCTCCATGCGCAGCATCTTCTTCAGGAACGCATCGTCTTCGCGCATTTTCCGCCATAGGCGGAACATCCCGAAAAGAACGAAAACGGCCATCACCAGCGCGATCGCGGTGAGTCGGGCCGACACCTGCTCGAATGGCGCCACGTGACCGAACGAGAGCAGCGGCGCGGCGTACCAGATCAGCAAGCAAAGCAATGCGGCGAACACGACGCTCGTCGACCAGCCCACGAGCCAGAGCAGCACGCCGGCAAGCAACAGCGCGATCAGCAGCACGCGCATGCCGGCGCCGGCGAGCGGCTTGAGCCCGCCGAACGCGAAAAACGGGCCGACGAACCAGATCACCAGTGCGACGACAATCAGTGCGAGGAACGCGAGGAACTGGCGCGAGGCCAGAAACGACAGGAACTGGAACTTCTTCATGTGTTATTCCGGAAACGGATCTGGCTTATCGTGCGACGTCGATCTCGACGCGCCGGTTTTGCGCACGCCCCTGCGCGGTGCGGTTGTCGCCGACTGGATCGGCATCACCCTTGCCGACGGCTTCGAGTCGGTTCGCCGGCACGCCCGAGGCTTGCAGCATCTGCATGACCTGGGTGGCGCGCTCTTCCGACAGCGCCTGATTCGATGCGAAATGCCGGCTGCGAATCGGCACGTTGTCGGTGTAGCCGATGATCGTTACCTTGCCGGGCACCTTCGCGATCTCGCCCGCGATCTTCGAAATCAGCGGATTCATCGATGCCTGAACCGAAGCGCCGCCGGGCTTGAACATCGCGTCGCCGCGGAACGTGACGGCGCTGTGGCGAGCGTCTTCGTCGACACTGACGGTGCCGGCGGCAATTTCATCCTTGAGCAACTGCTTGAGGTGCAACTGTGGCGGCGGTGCAGGCGGCGGCGTCATGCGGGCGATGTCGGCAATCTGCTTCTGAACGTCCTCGCTGCGACTGAACAGTTCGTACTTGAACCATCCGAAAAGTCCGAGCAGGATCACCGACAAGACGGTGACGGTAATCCATACCGGAAAATCGGTGAATGACTGGCGCTTGCCTTTCGCGGTCGATTGCCAGTGAGGCGAAAGCGTCAGCGGCACAGGTTCGCGCTGCGACGTGATCACGTTATAGAGCCGCTGACGAATCGCGTCGTGCTTGCGCGGGCCATCGGCCACACCTCGGTAGCGTCCTTCAAAACCGAGACTGAGAATGCGGTAGATCACCTGAAGGAGGTCACGATGCTCGTGAGGGTCCTCCAGCAACCGGCCGATCAGCAGGTAGACTTTGTCGCCGCCCTTGATGTCTCCATGGAAGGTGGTCGCAAGCCCGCCCTGCATCCATTCGATTGCCGACGAGCCCTTCTTGCCCCATGCGGTTTGCGCTACCGCTTCGTCGAGTGCCGTGCACAGGCAGTAACTCGCGCCGATCATGTGATCGCGCCGGATGTTTGCTTGCTCGCAAAGCCTTTCGAATACGCGGACCTCCTCCACAAGAAGCCTGCGCAACAGCACGACTGAATCTTTCGACTCAAACGTTTCGGGCATGTCGGCCTGCGCACGCAGCAACACGCGCGATGCCTCGAGCAACGGATTTGATGCGGTCTTGACCTTTGTGAGACGCTGCTCGAAAACTTCGGGAGGCGCAATATCCGGGCAGACGGGCGTATCGTCGTCCCGGTTCAGTGCTTTCTCAAATGATTCCTCGTCGTTCGAGGGAGTATCCGCGACGCCAAACGGTGTGCTGGATTTCCTTGGTGTCGACATAGTTAGCGCCCAACCTTGGCCGTTGAAGCGGCAATCAACCGACAGCCGCATTCGGTGCGGTGCCCATGTAATGCCACGTACCGCCCGCCGACGCTGAGCGTCGGATGGGCTTCGATAATCTTGTTGATGCCGTGCGGACGCCCGTCCGGATAGGTTCCCGGACAATCGACAAGATCGTGCAGGCGGGCTATTTTCTTGCCGCCGATCTTGTGGGTATCCGAGCCGGTAATGATCCGGCCGCCATGGTCGGTTGCGTCCCCGACGACTGCGATGCTGATTGACATGGTGCTATTCGTAGGCTGACGCGCTCATTAGCGCGGAAGATTGCTGAAGTCGAATTTCACCGGGGGCGGCAAAGTCCTCGACTGCTCGACAACGAACTCGCCGCGATCCACTGTCGCCTTCTGCTCTCGCGATGCGGCAACGGCCGCAGCTTGTTCCTTAAGACCGAGGTTACGGACACGCCTGTCATTGCCGACAAAGAACGTGCGCGCCCATCCATAGCCACCTGGTGAATATTCGTGAAAATACGGAACTCGAAACCAGGCGCGGCTGTCGTGTACGTAATCGTCCATTAGGCGCACGACGGCTGGCGAGAGCTTCCGCACTGCTTCGTCTGACGTGTGCTCAAGTAGAAACGGCAACATCTGCGTTTCCGGAGCCAGCACGAAGTCCAAGACCGGCTGGTAGGCGGCGACAGCGCCGAGGAGTTGGATGGCGAGATCACGATCGCCCAACCAAACGGTGTTCGAACCTTGTCGTCGGTGAGGACCCGCGTTCTTTCGAGCGACGGTCAAATAGTAGGCGTTGGGGTTCTGTGAAATGAAAATCTCTGCCGAGAAGAGCCCGCTCCCCATCTTGACTGCTTTCGCAGGTGCCTGTGACCAGTACACCCGCAAGCGCGTTCGCTGATCGGGGCGCAAATATGCCAACAGGAGACGAAATTCCTCGGCCGCCTCAAGAAGGTCGGTCTTGTCATTGGTGGTGATGTCCGTCGCCCCCTCTCCAGGTCGACTTTCCTTTCCGTTATCTGCGGCGGCCTCAAGTATCTCCTTATCCTTCTTCTTGATTTGCTCCGCAAGCTGCGCGGCTCGTCTTTTTAGTGCATTCGACTCGACAGGGTTTCGGATTGTCCCAAGCGCTGCAGCCTCGAGGGTGTTCTTTCGGATTTCAAGTTCGCGCTTTTCACGCTTCAGGTCGTCAAGCCGAGCTGACGATCCCTTTTGATTGATACGCTTTTCCAGTCCGTAGGGTGTGACCTGGTCCTCGCGCGCACGGCGGAAGAACTCCTGAGACGTAACGTATGCATGAGAATTTCCTATATCCGCGCGCAGCGTCCGCCACGCGAGAGACTGCCCCATGCCAATACGCAACGCCGTTTCAACGCTGTCGAGCGGCTTCTGATTGACGGTTGACAGCCAGTCGTTAAATGTCCGCGCGACTGACGACGACAACGCGAAGTCTCTCACCAAGTCATCGCGCTTGCGAATGTCAGCCTGCAGCATTAATGGCACACCGGCCTTGAGTGCCTCAATGTACATGTTGTGCAAGGCAATCTGACTGAGCTTGCTGCCTTCCCCTTCTCTCGATTTACCCTGGTCGCCGACGGGATAACCACCGCCGACGTCAGAATGCACACCTGGGTAAGCAATCTCGATCCTACGGGGTTCACCTATTGGATATACCTGCCGCTCCCGAATAGAATCGAGCGGAAAACTCATCCGCTGCTCATGGATCGAAAAAAAGTGCACACACTTCCTGACCGACACCGGAACGTTGAGCGCGCCCCTTGACGTCCAGGCCCAATGCCCGTCCAGTTCTGCTCGATCGATCGCCGCAGTAGCGGTATCGGGTATGCCAACCGATGCGACCGTGTCGAAGATCCCCAGGAAATTGACTTCGTACGGAATCGCACCAGCGATCATTCCGCCCGGCGCCCACGAGTTGATGAGACGATTCACGAAAACCCGGGCGCCAGCGGCTCCGCGAGAAAATCCTAAAACGTTAACCCACACCTTCTTAATCGACCGGTTGAGCTGCCCGCCCGGGCTGCTGTGCTTCCTTTGAAGCGCCGACAGCTCCCCATGTAATCGCTCAAGCTTCGATCGAACCTTGTATCCGTAGTAAAACATAGGACTACTTGCCGCTACTCCTGCAACGCGGCTGGTCTTAGCAATGTTCGAGACGGCTGAAACCAGAGTTCCGCTGGACGCGATGACCTCATCGTCGATCAGCGAGCACACCGCCCGTGCTTCCGTGTTATCCATCAGCGCGCTACCTGTCATTGCTTGATGCACCGCGTTCAGCAAGCGAGTGTACCCCCACGCGACGCGCATGCCGAAACCAGCAGCGAATGCCTTACCCTTCGCCGTGAATTCTTTCTCACCGATTTCAGGAAATGGCGTACCGACACCGGGCACGTAGAACCGGTACTCCCCATCCGCGTAGTTGTAACTACATGCGTTGAACAATCTTGCGACATTGCTATGCGTGGGTCTTTCCGCGCTCTTTATGTCCTCTTCCAGATTGTTATTCGTGCCGTCAAAGAACAAATTTACATGTAGTGTCTGTGGGCAACCTGGCGTTTCCCCAGCCAACGCACTCTTGCCCATTGATCGGGCAGCCGCCCCCTCGGACAAACGTCCTTGCTCGTTGAATTGTTCGGGCCAACGGATTTCACTCATCGCATTTCTCCTCACTTCTTGTTCAATTCCGGATCCAGCGCGCCTTGCACGATGTAGGGATCTTGATCGTCGATTTTGGGGATAACCCCATTCTCATCACGGATCTGGATACGAATTCGGTCACCAGGCAGAAAGTGCACCAAGAATCCGGCCGTACGCGGCCCGTATGGCGGAACTTCTGTCGTCGCAGTAAGCCATTGATCACCGCTTCGATCGTCGTCGTAGGGATGCGTGTCACGTCGCCACTTGACCACAAGCTTCATGCCAGGCCGCCATTTGGAACGAATACTGATGCAACACATTCCCCCGCCACCGCCCGAGCGAGACTGGCCATGCCGTTTCGGGAAAATGTTTGGCCCTCCCGCCCAAAGATCTTGACCTTCATTCCCGACACGGAAACCTGCAATGTAGTAGTCGGTATAGTTGTAGCCGCTCACATCTGACGGATTGCTCCCGTCCGCATCTGAGCACCCCGCCAGTGTCAACAGCAACCCAACGACGAATAGCGCGGCGAAACGCTTCCAGATAGACACGATCATTTCCCAATCTCCGGCTCTTGAATTTCTTTCGCATATTTCGGACGATTGTGCTCGTTGAATAGCCCCGGCTAGCGGATTACACTCATCGCATCTTCCCCTTACTTCTTGTTCAATTCCGGGTCCAGCACGCCTTGCACAATGTAGGGATCCCATTCAGCAGGTTTAACTGGCATTGGCGGCTTATCCTGAATTTCAACGCGAATACGGTCACCCGGGAGAAAATGCACCCAAAAACCATAGGTACGCGGCCCATACGGCGGAACTTCCGTGGTCGCCGTGTACCATTTGCTCGGAGTTTTTCCATCTTGAATCTTGTCGACCTTCCACTTGACCACGAGCTTCATGTCAGGACGCCATTTGGAAGGAATACTGATGCAACACATTCCCCCGCCACCACCCGAGCGAGACTCGCCATGCCGTTTCGGAAAAATGTTTGGGCCGCCCGCCCAAAGATCTTGACCTTCATTCCCGACACGAAAACCTGCAATGTAGTAGTCGGTATAGTTGTAGCCGCTCACATCTGACGGATTGCTCTCGTCCGCATCTGAGCAACCCGCCAGCGTCAACAGCAACCCAACGACGAATACCGCGGCGAAACGCTTCCGGACAAACACCATCATTTCCCAACCTCCGGTTCTTGGAGTGCCTTCTTCTTCTCGAGGCTACGCATCAACTCCCGCCAGACATAGGCCGGAACCATTTCGAACGATTGCACCAACGGAGCCCCGCTGGCGATACTCGACCTGATTGCCAATCGAATTTCATCGTGGCGCTCGAAAGACTCTCCATACTGGTACGAGGCCACACAGAATGCGTGGCGGTCCGCGCGTGAAGTCAGCTCCCACTCACCTGCACGGTTATAGCGTCGAAGGAAATCCGGGTATCTGATTGCATACGACTGACTCGCGTCGATCAAACCAAGGTCGCTCAACTCGCTCATGAGCGCATGCGGTTCATCATGCCGTTCCAACTCGTCGAGCTGCTGTTGACTGAAGGACTGGGGAAACTCTCCCGCGTCTGCGGCCGACGCACGCTCATCGATTTCAACGCGTTGCCACTCCGAGCGGCCACCCCGGTACATCCACATTGCCATCGGACGGGTGAGTTCGGCCTGCGCAGCCTTCCCCCAGACCTCCAGAATCGACGGAAGCGAACGCGGGTCGAACCAGCGGAGCAGTACCTGCATCCCTTCGCCGATGTCGACAAAGAGAAAGCGCTGCAAGTGCAGCTTGAACTCATCAATACTCAACGCGCTACGCACCACCGTGAAGCATGGTCGATACCGGTCCATCTCATCAATTTGGCGAACCCAATCGCTCTTTGCATCGTCGATCTCGAAAAGGATCGGCGCGGCGTTTCCGGCTTCCTCCTCCGGTAGCCCTTCAAATAGCGATCGCACTTCTGGCGAGAATTCGAGCACCCATGTAGCCATCGATTCCGGATACTGAGCACCATCAACCAGACCGTAAAGTTTTGCGTTGCCGTCTACTATTGTCATGAAGCAAACCTCAAAGCCGAGGAACAGCGGATGCACCGCTCTTCGCGGCTTTCAGCAGACACTCGATACACACCTTGGGAACGTGAAGCTCGACAGGTACCTCGTCGGGATGCGGGAAATAGTGATTGGCTGCATGGGCAAGCCAGACACCGTTGGTGCCGCTCTTGATACTGCCTTGTTCTAGCTCGATATAGCTGCCGCCTCCGTTCAACACCAGCTTCTTCTTCGCACTGATATGAATCGTGTCGCTGGTTACGTTGACTTCAAGCAGAGCGAGCAGATTGATCGCCTTCTGAAGTGCGTGAATGTCGATGTCCCCGTCTGCCGCGACGGATTTCATGCCGCCCCGTGCCGCAAACTGGCGCACCGTATCCTGCGCACTGATGAGAACGCTGCCGTTCGCCGACGCCGCGATGTGCTCCCCGCTCGTCAGCGCGACATGCTGACCGCTTGCGATATGCGTTGTCGCCGGAGTCGTGGTCTGGATGCCGGCGGCACCAGCAATAACGACGTGTGGCGCACCGAGTTCAGGGAAACCATCGTCCGCGCTGCCTGGCGCTCCGCTTATCGCGGCGTTCTGTTTGGCGAGTGTCGTGGCGACCTCCTCCTGATGGCTGTTCGCGTCCTGAGCCGTCGCCTGCTGCGCCAGTTGCGCGATCATCGACTGCCAACGCTCGGCCTCTACTAGTCGAGCAGTCGTTTCACCCATGTCGGTCAAATGGGCCTGCGCGTTTTGCCGAACTTCGGTCGTGAGCAGCATGCCCTGCCCGGCACGAAATACGCCATGACCGTCAGTCCGCAATTCAGCCCCACGACCGCGCTCATCTTGCCGCCCGGCATTCCCCGCGATACGCGTGATATGCCCCAGATTCAACTGCGAGGCGCCTTCGTCGCTCGACAGGTGCGCCTGAATTTTCCCGTTCGTATCGTCGAAGGCGAGCGTGTTCGCCCGCCGACCGCCGATCTCCCGACTGCGATAACCAGCAAGCGCCTGGTTCTTCGGCAAATCGAACGGCGGCATGTTGAACGCATTGGTCGCACTACCTACGATGATCGGCAAGTCCGGATCGCCGTTGACGAAAGCTACCTCGACCTCATGCCCCCGACGCGGCAGAAAGATTCCACCAAACTGATCGCCATGCCACGCACCGGCCACGCGTACCCAGCAACTCGATCGCTCATCGTTCTCGCCCAGCCGATCCCACAGAAACTGCAGCTTCACCCGACCGTATGCATCGGTCCAGATTTCCTGATTCTCCGGGCACGTCACGACGGCATACTCGACGCCGTTCATACGTGGCTTTGCAATCGTACGCAGCAGCCTGAACGGCTCATTGGTCGGCTGCACCGTAAAATCCGCTTCGCAACGGTATCGCTGGCCGGATCCCGACGCTTCGCCAATCTCCTCGATCGTCAGCTTGCAGGCGATCACCGCATACTCGCGATTCGCCGCATCCTGCGGATAATGCGACAGCACGAACGTCTGCCCGGCCACGACACCCCGCAGGTTCCCTTTGCCGTAGGCCCTCAGCCCCTGACAACGCCAAGCCTCCATCTGCACCAGTGTCAGGTACTCCGCTTCCGTGCGCGGCTCGTTGTGATCGCCCGAGAGCCCAGCCGCGCCAGCTTGCGGCTGCGCGTAATCGCCCCATGTGTAACGCTCCTGGTGGGCGAGCCCCGTTTCGCGAGGATCTTCGCGCATCACCGTCAGGTCCGCACGCGGCAACGTATAGTCGTAGTCGACGCTCGTCACCGCACCCGAGGTCAGCGCGTGGGAGACCGAGAAGTCCTGAATGTGTTCCTCGTCAAGCCGTCGACCGGTCGGCGGCTCGTAGCGAAGCGCTGCATAAGCGTCACCAAGCGGCTTGAGCGCGCCCATCGAGTCGCACAGCACAAGGCGATGCTTGCCTTCGCTATGCTCGAAGAAGTAGTAGATGCCCCACTCTTCCCACAGGCGCTGCAGAAACGTCCAGTCGCTTTCGAGGTGCTGGCGTTGAATGTCCCGCTTGGGCCATGCCTTGTTCGGTCGCGGTGTCGTGAGACGTTTTTCGACCGGGAACGGATAGGACGAGAGCACCGCATCGGTGATCTCGACCACCGACATGTCCTGAAAGATTCGGCAGTCACAATTCTTGGTTGCTTGCCAGAGCCATGGCCGCAGCGTGAGTGCATACACGATCGAACGACCGTCTTCACGCACAATCGTCGCATGACTGACAATACCTGTGATCTCGCGCGCGCCCGCACCGAGATTGGCCATTCCGGCATTGCCGGCCAAGCCGGGAATGAAACGGCCCTTGCCCTCGAGCTGAATCGAGACGGTGACCTCCGTACCGATCAGTTTGTCGAGCTTGACGTTCGCCGCGATGCTCTGCGAAAACCCGAGCGCATCCGGCGTATTCAATTCAAGCGTGTACTCGAACAACTCGCCCATGGTTTCGCCGCCGGTGAACTTCACCGGCGTGAGGATCGACCGACCGCCGTACAGCGGCAGAGCCGCGCCTGAAACCGATAGTGTTCGTGGTGCGTCAAACAAAGCCATTCCGTGATCTCCGTTGAATCGATCGGATCATTGACCGCCTACAGCCATCCTGCCCTCCGTGCAGCTACGGCAACGGAAAAAGCCTGCCAGGTGCAACGCGAAACCACCGTAGCATCCGACTACCTCCCAGGACGCCCCACCCCGGGGTCCGTGTCAAGATAGCTCCGGCCAAAGCTCATCGTCCGTAACTTCCACAACAGTTGCATAGAGCGCAACCCAGCGTCTGGCAACCTGACAACATCGACAGGAAGACTAAATAAGTGATCGTTACCGCAACCTTCTTGAACATATATCCTCGCTTAAGTCGCGCTTATGCACGTACGCCCCACAATTCGAGCTTGAGCGACGGGAAGTCCCCTGCGATGTGCAGCGCAACGCCGCCGTGACGCACGACTTCCTCCCAAAGCGGTCCGCCTTGGGTCAATTCGTAATAGATGTAGCCCGCGTTGAACGGAATCTGCCGCGGCGGCACCGGCAGCGCCTGCAGGCCAATGCCTGGCAGGTGGCTGCGCACGAGGCTCGGCAGCTTGTCCGAAGGCCCCGCCTTCGCCTGCGCAAGAAACTGCTGTTGCAGCACATCCTGCGGCATCGCCGCATGCACGGCCAGCACCAGTGCGGTGAACCCTTGCATATCAACCGGATCGACCACCGCGTTACGCATGCCGTGACCGCGATCCTCCAGCACGATGCTCTGCGCGCTGCGCACCAGCACGGCGTTGAGCAGCCGGTGCGTATCGTCGACGACCGGCTTCAGGCACACGTGCGGCGTCGTATGCTGATACGGTGGGTGCGTCTCGAGCGGCCGGCGCGTGTCGGTGCGCAAATGCGTCGACAACTCACCCGCCATGCCGATCATCAGCGCGTACACGTCAGCCGGCGACGTTGCCGGCACGCGCAGCAGATGCTGCAGCAGCGGCTCGTAGCGGTTCAGAATTTGCAGCAGCAGGTAATCGGTAACTGTCGCCGCGCTCGCGGTCGTGTCGTCGGTGCCGGCGAGTCGCTGCGCAAGCGCATTCGCACGCAGGCGGGCGAGATCGTAAATCTTCGTGACCCAGCTCGTGAGCAAGTCACTCGCGCCGTACCCGGATACCGGCGGTACGAGCGTGTCGTCGAGCGCGATGCTGCCGTCCGCGCGGATCGTCTTCACGCACGTAAGTGCGAGACCGATCCATGCGTCGCCCAGCTCTTTTTCCGGCAGCAGACGCACGCGCAAGTTCGACAACTGCACCGATTCGGGGGCAAGACCCATCGAATTCGTGTCACGCAATTCGGTGTCGAACACCTGATAGCGTGCGAGCGAATCCAGGGTGTTGTCGAAGGTGGTCTCCTCACAATTCGGCAACCGGACGGGTACGGCCAGATAGATCACCTGGTCCAGATGTTCGGGCCGGATCGTCAGCGGCGGCGGCAACGGCGTGTTACCCGGCGCATCGAACGGCGTGCCATCGGCAAACACGCCCGCGGCCGACTTGACAACCACCTTGCCGAGCGCAAGCGCCTCGTGGTCGAGCGCGAAGTGCGTGAAACCGAAAAAGAACGGCGACAGCGGCGCCGCGCGCTGATGCGCGTATTTCTCGAAATAGCGATCCTGCTGTTGGAACAGCTGCGGACGGAAGAACAGCCCTTCCTGCCAGGCAACCTTGGCGTACCAGCTCATACGTATCGTCCGTTTTGTTGCGCGACGTGTTTCATTTCTTGGCTTCCTCGATCTTGACGGCCTTGGCCTCGAGATCGATGGTCAGTTTCAGCTTCGGCGTGAACAAGCGGTACCACGCCTTGTCCGGTGCAGCCGGCATCGTGTAGACCGCGCGCCAAACCGCGTTCGGCAAATCACGATAAGCCGCGATCACGCCGATGGTCGTCGTGACCGGATCGGGCCGGCGAACGAGCGTCTGGTGCTCACCGGGGCGCAACTGCAGCTCGTCGCGTTTCGCAACGTCGTCGGCCAACGCCGTTTTGTCCCGGGTCTGCAGCGTGAAGAAGTCGGCCGCGTTGAAGGCGCCGTCGTTCTTCAGTTCGTAAATGCGCACGACGATCGGCGCAGCCCTTCCCCGGTCGTCCGGATTGACGTCGGGCAGCGCGTTCACGCGCATGTCGAGCCGGATCGGCTCCTTCGGCTTCGGTTCGCCACTGCTCGCGCAGGCGGAAAGCGCGAGCGCGCAGGCGAGCGTGGCGACGGTCTGTATCGAACGCATGCAGCGATGAGCCCTCGTTGACAGTACGGGACACCCCACAACCGGCTGAGGCGATGCGCCTGCGCCGGTTGCGAGGAATCCACGCGATTACGCTTCCTTGTTGCCCTTGATGTCGAAGCTCGCGGTCACGGCGCCACCACTGCCGCCTTGCGCGTTCTGCACGACGTACTCTTGCTTGACCTTCGCGAACGACAGCGATACCGATTCACGGCTCTTTTCCGCATCGTTCTTGCTGCCCGACGGCTTCACGCGCGTGACGATCACGTCGCTCATCGTGAGCTTCAGGTATTCCAGTGGGTTGCCACCGGCCTTGCGCATGACCAGCGTTGCCTGGTCGATGTGTTTACCCGTGAGGGCATACTTCATCAGGTTCGGGCTTGCGCGGTCGATGTTGTGATCAAACGTCAGATCCTTGACGGTCGCCTTGCCGGCGCCGCCGCCGCTGCCGGCGTGCATCGTCGATTCTTGCTGGATGTCCCACTCCCAGTTCAGAACCTCGATTTCGTCCTTGTGCTTGTCGTCAAGCGACTCGCCGTTGATGCCGTCGATCTTCAGGAAAATGTCTTGTGCCATGTCAATGCTCCTTGTTTGAATGAAAAGAGGCCGCGCACCACGAGAGAAGATGGTCCAACGCGCGGCCTGAGACGACCTATTTCCGGTTACGCCGCTTCCTTGATCGACGGCAGCTTCGTCACGAGCCGCAGCGAGACGGTCAGCCCCTCAAGCTGGAAGTGCGGACGCAGGAAGAATTTCGAGTTGTAGTAGCCGGGATTACCTTCGACCTCCTCGACGACCACTTCAGCGGCCGCAAGCGGCCGGCGTGCCTTCGTCTCTTGCGACGAGTTGGTCGGATCGGCATCGACGTAATGCATGATCCATTCGTTCAGCCACCGCTGCATGTCTTCGCGCTCCTTGAACGCGCCGATCTTGTCGCGCACGATGCACTTCAGGTAGTGCGCGAAGCGCGAGCACGCAAACAGGTACGGCAGACGCGCGGACAGGTTCGCGTTGGCCGTCGCATCTGCATCGTGATACTCGGCAGGCTTCTGCAGCGACTGCGCGCCGATGAAGGTCGCATGATCGGTGTTCTTGCGGTGCACGAGCGGAATGAAGCCGTTCTTCGACAGTTCGGCCTCTCGCCGGTCCGAGATCGCGATTTCGGTCGGGCACTTCATGTCAACGCCGCCATCGTCGGTCGGAAAGGTGTGGGTGGGCAGGTTCTCGACCGTGCCACCCGACTCGACGCCGCGAATCAGCGAGCACCAGCCGTATTGCTTGAACGAGCGGTTGACGTTGACGCCCATCGCGTACGCCGCGTTCGCCCAGCCATAGCGGCAATGGTCCGAACCGTTCGTGTCTTCCTCGAAATCGAATTCGTCGACCGGGTTGGTCTTCGCGCCGTACGGCAGGCGCGCGAGGAAGCGCGGCATCGCGAGCCCCAAATAGCGCGCGTCCTCGGTGTTGCGCATCGAGTTCCACGCGGTGTATTCGAGGTTCTGCGTGAAAATCTTCGTCAGGTCTCGCGGATTCGCCAGCTCCTGCCATGATTCCATCTGCAACACCGACGGGGCGGCACCGGTGATAAACGGTGTGTGCGCGGCAGCCGAGACCTTCGCGATAGAGCCAAGCAGATCGACATCCGGCGGCGTATGGTCGAAGTAGTAGTCTGCAACGAGGCACCCGTACGGCTCGCCGCCGAGCTGGCCGTACTCCTCTTCATAGATCTGCTTGAAGAGCGGGCTCTGATCCCAGGCGAGCCCCTTGTAGCGGCGCATCGTGCGATGCAGGTCGGCCTTCGAAACGTCCATGAAGCGGATCTTCAGGTGTTCGTCGGTTTCGGTGTTCGACACGAGGTGATTCAGGCCACGCCAAGCGGATTCGAGCGCCTGGTAATCCTCGTGGTGCAGGATCAGGTTGATCTGCTCGGAGAGCTTGTGATCGATCTGCGCGATGATCGCCGCGATGCTCTTGTAGGCGTCGTCGCTGATCGTCGCCGTTTGCACCAGCGCCTGCTCGGCGAGCGTCTGAACGGCCAGTTCAACGGCTTCGCGCGCGTCGTCGGTCTTGGGTCGGAACTCGCGCTCCAGCAGCTGAGTGAAATCAGACTGGGTGGCCGTCTGCGCAACTGCGGCCCGTGCTTCCTGTTTCGCCATGATGGTCATCCTTTATCGGTTCGTCGGTCAGTTCGCGCCGTCTTGATCGGCAGCTTCGTCAGCGTGCCGCTCGGGCTTCGGCGCGGCGGCCAGCGACTTGAGCAGCGCCGGGTCCTGCAGCAACTGCGTGACGAGCGCCTCGGCGCCCGACTTGCCGTCCATGTAGGTCTGCAGATTGGCGAGATGCGTACGCGCTTCCAGCAGTTGGCGCAGCGGCTCGACCTTGCGCGCGATCGCGGCGGGCGAAAAATCCTCCATGCTCTCGAAGGTCATGTCGACCATCATCTGGCCCTCGCCCGTCAGCGTATTCGACACGGCGAACGCGACACGCGGCCGGATCGCCTTCATGCGCTCATCGAAATTGTCGATGTCGATTTCGAGGAAGCGCCGGTCCGACACCGCCGGCAGCGGCTCGACCGGATGCTTTCCCGACAGATCGGCGAGCACACCCATCACGAACGGCAGCTCGACCTTCTTCTCCGAGCCGTAGACCTCGACGTCGTACTCGATCTGCACACGCGGCGCACGGTTGCGCGCAATGAATTTCTGCGAACTGCTGGAAGCGGCCATGAATGAAGCTCCTGAACGGTGGTGGTTGGATTACGAGCTCAGAGAACTGGCTCGTCTGAATGGAGGACGATCGCCTCGAACACGAGGGCCTGTGCCGGTGCACAGGATGGGTCGGCCACGCCGATCGCAATACGCGATAGCATCTGCTTCGATGCAAAGGCATCGAGCCACAGCGCGGACAGTCGAGGCAGCACGTGCTGCTCGATGAATCCGATCAACACGCGTGCGCCTGTCTCCTGCACGAGACAGCGGTCGACGATGTAATCGACGACCGCGTCGTCATACGTCAGCGCGATGTCGTGGCCGTCGGCCATACGCTTGACGACGCGCCCCAGATGCAGGCGGACGATGCTGGCGAGTGCACTGTCTGCAAGTGGCCGGTAGGGCACGACGGTCACGCGCCCGAGGAATGCCGCCGGGAAAGCCTTGAGTAGTTCGGGCGTCAGTGCTTCCCGCAGGCCATCCTGATTCGGCGCGAGCGACGGATCGGCGCAGAGACTCGTGCTCAGTTCCGAACCGACGTTGCTCGTGAGCAGGATCGTCGTATTGCGGAAATCAATGTAGCGGCCGTCGCCGTCCTCCATGTAGCCCTTGTCGAATACCTGGAAGAACATCTCGTGCACGTCGCGGTGGGCCTTCTCGATCTCGTCGAGCAGTACGACCGAATACGGACGGCGGCGCACCGCCTCAGTCATGACACCGCCCTCGCCGTAGCCGACATAACCCGGCGGTGCCCCTTTCAGGCCCGAAACGGTGTGTGCCTCCTGATACTCGCTCATGTTGATCGTGATCAGGTTCTGTTCACCGCCGTACAGCGCTTCGGCGAGTGCCAGCGCGGTTTCCGTCTTGCCGACGCCTGAGGGACCCGCGAGCAGGAACACGCCAAGCGGCTTCTTCGGGTCCGTGAGGCCTGCGCGTGCGGTCTGCACGCGTTCGCCAATTTGACGCAGCGCGTCGGTCTGGCCGATCACGCGCGTCTCCAGCGTGTCGGGCAGCGTGCGCACGGCCGCGACCTCGTCGGTCACCATGCGTCCGACAGGGATGCCGGTCCAATCGGACACGATTTCGGCGACGATCGCCTCGTCGACCTCGGGGAAGACGAGCGGTGCATCGCCCTGCAGCGCAGCAAGCGTGCGTTCGAGTTCGCGCAGCGTCGGAAGCGCCGCCGTCTGGTCCCGTGGGGTTTCGCCGTCGTCGGGTCCAATGGCGTCGCGCGCGGCCAGCAACGCCTGCGCGGCCACCGCCTGTGCGCGCCAGCGACGCTCGACCGCGGCCTCTTCTGCCGTCAACGTATCGATACGCGCTTGCACATCTGCCAATGCCCTGTCGGCATCCAGACCGATACGGGCTTCCTGCACGAGCAACGCCTCCTCGGCACGCGCGGCCGCGAGACGCTGACGCACGTCGTCCAGTTCACGCGGCGCGGCATGCTGCGACAGCGCCACACGCGCACAGGCGGTGTCGAGCAGGCTGATGGCCTTGTCCGGCAACTGACGCGATGGGATATACCGGTGTGACAGCGTCACCGCCGCACGGATCGCTTCGTCAAGCACCACGACGCCGTGATGTCGGGAAAACGTTTGCACGAGTCCGCGCACCATATCGACGGCAGCAGCCTCGGACGGCTCCGCGACCTGCAACACCTGGAAGCGTCGCGTGAGCGCCGGATCCTTCTCGATGTGACGCTTGTACTCGGCCCAGGTCGTCGCGCCGATCGTACGGATCGTGCCCCGCGCAAGCGCGGGTTTCAGCAGATTGGCGGCATCGCCCGTGCCCGCCTGGCCGCCCGCGCCGATCAGGGTGTGAATCTCGTCGATGAAGAGGATCACCGGCGTCGGCGATTTTCCAGCGGCTTCGAGCAGCCCTTTCAGACGCGCTTCGAACTCCCCCTTCATGCTCGCGCCGGCGAGCAACGCGCCGACGTCGAGCGACAGCAGCCGCACATCGGCAAGCTTCGGCGGCACATTGCCCGATGCGATCGCGCGAGCCAACCCTTCCACGACGGCCGTCTTGCCGACGCCGGCCTCACCCGTCACCAACGGGTTGTTCTGCCGACGGCGCAGCAGCACGTCGATCATCGTGCGAATCTCGAGTTCACGGCCGATGACCGGATCGATCTCGCCCGCGCGAGCGCGCGCAGTCAGGTCTGTGCAGTACTGATCGAGCGAACCACCCTTTGATGCAACTGGAATTGCGCCGGTCGCCTCGCCCGGCGTTGCCGCCGAAAAGTCGCAGTGGTCGTACGGCGCATCGGCGGCTTCGGGCGAACCATCGATCCATGCGGGCAGCTCATCGTCCAGCCCATCGACAGGAATCTTGCCGAACGCGGGAGAGATCGACAGCAGAACACGCCTCAACTCGGGCGTCGAGACAAGCGCAGCAACGAGCCACGCGCCGCGCACACGGCGATCGCCATGACTCAGCGTCGCGAGCACCCACGCGCGTTCGATCGCCGTCTCGATATGCCAGGAAAAGTCGCTGATTGAACTGGCGCCGGCCGGCAGCACAGCCAACGCCCGTGCGAAGTCGCGATCGAGCACGTCGCGCTCGATCCCAGCGTGCCGCACGATGCGATGCAGGTCACTGTCGGGTTGCTGCAGGAGCTGATGCAACCAGTGGACGAGCTCCACGTACGGATTACCGCGCAGCTTGCAGAACTGTGTTGCCGATTCGATGCTGCGGTAGAGCTGAACCCCGAGCTTGCCGAACAGCGCCTGGCGTGAAATCGTCATGCGAACCTTCTTGTTGTTTATTCGGTATGTTCCTGGCTCTGGCCGGAGCGATCAGGAATCCTATTCAGGCGGCATTGGTCTACTGCCGCATTTCACACATAAAGAAAGTGAAACCCTCTCAGGCCGCGCATTATTCCAATTAATTAGCGTCGCCGTCAACCCATGAGAATGAGCAAAAACCTGCGCTGAGTCATGCCTTGTCACCTCGCGTCAACCATGAGGCTATTGAATTACCAACCACGCTGCACACACGCACGAATTACACGAACATTACGACGCCCAAGCCATTGTTGCAACTGAGAAATTCCACCAAAAAATGTGAACGACTTTTTAACAATCACCCATTTACCAGCCGCCACCTTGACATTCAACAATCCCAACGAACCCAGCAATCAATTTATTATTTCGAGATTTAATCTCGATAATATTTTCAAATAACAACACCCTATTTCAAATGGACGAATGGCACGCTCTCATGGGTAAAATGCGTATTCCGTCATAACCGCCTCTTCCATGCGCTCATTCCGCTTGCCGTGGCACCGCCGACCCGACACCTCGCTTCCCGCTCCCGATCTGCGTAACGAGCCGTGCGGTCCTGAGCAGCAGGAGGACAGCGCGGACTTTCTCCGGTTCGAACCATCAGATCGCGCGGGCAGCAATACGTCGATCCTCGATCTGATCGGCAGCCACGGCGTGACTGCGGATGCCGCGCGGGGGAAGCGCGGTACCGGGTCGCAGGCGACGCCGTTTCCCGAGCGCACCGACGACCTCGTCGAAACGCTTCACGCACAATACTGGCGCGCGCTGACGGACCCGCACACCGCCCTTCCCGGCTCATGGGGCGAACAGTTGGATTCGCCTGCGACACCTGTTGCCTCAGTTACGCCCGATTCTCACGACGTCCGGCCAACACCGGCAAACGCAGCCGCCTTCGGTTCGATCGAAGTGATGCTGTCAGGCAAACGCAACCTCGAGGACGCGTTCGGCCACCTGGACACTGGTTTCACTCCCGAGCCGGAGATCGAACCCGTGCCGGAAGTCCTGCGCCTCTTTGCGCCACCCGAATTCCACGCGGCGGAAATCCGCCGCGCGCCAGCGCTACCGCCCGCGCTCACTCGGCGCGAGCATCACGCGCTGTCGGTCGATAGCCCGCTGGCCGCACCTGTACGCAAGGACGACGCATGAACATGCCATTTGCTGTCGGAGAGCCGTCTGGCCACGGCCTGGACGACGTGCCGATCGCCACCCAGATCGAGCGGATCGAATCGTGTATTCGCGCTCAGCCAACCTTCGCCGCCCATCGGTGGGCGCTGTTCCAGTGGCTGTGCGTAACAGGCGACTGGGCACGCGCCGTGATTCAACTGCAGACGTGGGCGAAGCTTGAGCCGCAACAGACGCAGGCCGCCCAGGTTTATCGTGACCTGGTCCGGGCCGAGCGCTGGCGACAGAAGGTTGCCGCGGGATTCGAACGCCCTGGGTTCGTCCTCGAACCGGCTCCGTGGGTGATGGAACTGGCATTCGCACTGCGACTTGCTGGCGACGGGCAACGCGAGCACGCCGACGAAGCGCGAGAAAAAGCACTCGACGCGGCGCCGCTCATCGCAGCGCACACGCCCCGGGGTGTCGCGAGCTGGATCGCCGACAGCGATTCGCGATTCGGCCCGGTGTGCGAAGTCATGACGGCCGGGCACTACCGCTGGGTACCGTTCGCCGATCTCGCCGCGTGGCGCGTGGCGCCACCTGCGAACCTCATCGATCTCGTCTGGGCGCCGTGTGTGCTGACACTGACCGACGGCAGTATCGTGCGCGGCTTCATGCCTGCCCGCTACCCCGGCTCGGAGGCCGCGACCGATGCACTGCGTCTGGGGCGCGAAACGGCCTGGCATGAGGCTGGACGTACCGCCGTCATCGCGCACGGACAAAAAACCTGGACAACGGATCAGGGTGATTTCGGTCTCTTCGAACTGATCCACGCGGAGTTCGGCTCGCGTGTTGTCGATGGCGCCACCACCGGAGAGCCGGTCGATGACTGAGCGCAAGCGGCCTCTCATGCGGGGCAACTCGCTCGTCGCGCGCCCTCCACGGCGGGCAAACGCGCATCTGATGCCGACCCTGCTCGACCGGCTGCGGGACGACGCACCGCATCGACTCGTCGAAGCACCCGAAGAATATGCCGTCACGCGCAAGCAGATGCGCGACATCGTCCAGCGCGATCTCGCCTATCTGCTCAACACGACAAGCATTGAAGACCGGATCGAGCGCGCACGCCACCCGCAGGCGGCCGCGTCGACTGTCAATTTCGGCGTGCCGCCGCTCGCGGGCACCTTTCTCGCGTCGCGCCAGTGGAACGACATCGAGCGGATGATCCGGCAGGCCATCACTGATTTCGAGCCGCGGCTGATCCCCGATTCGCTGGTGGTGTCGCCCCGTCAGGGCGACGACGCCAGCGGCCATCACAATGTGCTCGCGTTCGAAGTGCGCGGCCTGGTTCACATGGACCCGTATCCGCTCGAATTCATGGTGCAGAGCTCGCTCGATCTCGAGACGAGCGAGATCCAGATCACCGGCATGCGCTCCGGGTAAGCACGGCATAACGACAGAACGAGACCTTTCCGATGGACCCGCGACTACTCGACTATTACAACCAGGAACTCATCTACATGCGCGAACTCGCCACCGAGTTCGCGCAGGCGCATCCGAAGATCGCACGCCGGCTCGGCATGCAGGCGGGTGAAGTGGCCGACCCTTATGTCGAGCGCCTGATCGAGTCGTTCTGCTTCATGGCCGCGCGCATGCAACTCAAGCTCGATGCCGAGTTTCCGCGCTTTACGGGGCGGCTGCTGGAAGTGATCTACCCGAATTACGTCGCGCCCACGCCGTCGATCGCGGTCGCGCGCTTGTATCCCGGTCACGCCGAAGGCAATCTGGCCGCAGGCTACCGTATCGCGCGCGGCACATCGTTCAAGGCGCGGGTTCCCGATGGCGAAAAAACCGCTTGCCAGTTTACGAGCGGGCAGGACGTCACGCTCTGGCCGCTCACGATCACCGATGCGCGCCTGACGGGCATTCCGCCCGACATTCCGGCGCTCGACCGCTATGTTCCGCCCGACAGACAGGTGCGCGGTGCATTGCGGCTACGGCTGGCGACGACAGGCGACATGCTCATCTCCGATCTGAAGGGGCTCGACCGGCTGCCCGTGTATCTGGCCGGTGACGAACAGGTCGCCTCGCACCTCTTCGAGCTGCTGCACGTCGCCGGCGTCGCATCCGTGATTGCCGCTCCCGGCGAATTCGGCGTACCGGGCCGTTCTCCCGCCGCCGTGACTCACGGTGCGGTCGAACATGAGGGCTTGCGCACCGATCAGAACTTGCTGCCACTCACCTGGACGAAGTTTCACGGGCACAACCTGTTGCACGAATACTTCGCGTGCCCGGCACGGTTCTGGTTCTTCGCACTCAACGGTCTTGCCGAAGGGCTGTCCCGCGTGAACGGTCGCGAGGTCGAAATCGTCGTGCTGCTCGACCGGGCGCCGGGCCAACTCGCGAACCTCGTCGACGCGTCGCGCTTCGCGCTGTTCTGCACGCCCGTCATCAACCTCTTCAAACGGCATACCGACCGCATCGAGATTTCTCCCCACGAGACCGAGTCTCATCTGGTGCCCGCCCGGCTCGCACCGCTCGACTACGAAGTGTTCTCGGTCGAGACCGTGCATGGACAGGTCGCAGCAACCTCGGACGAACTGGAATTCCGTCCGCTCTATCAGACGCTGAACAACGACGAAGGCAATCACGGGCGGTACTTCTCGACACGGCGCGAACGACGACTCGTGTCCGATTCGGCGCGCCGTTACGGCACGCGGACCCCCTATGTCGGCACCGAAGTGTTTCTCTCTCTGGTTGACCAGAACGAGGCCCCTTATGGCGAGGACATCCGTTTTCTGTCAGTCAATGCGCTGCTGACGAACCGAGATCTCGCCACGCTCGTGCCGCGCGACGGCGTGCGTGACCTGGCGACAGAGGAGTCCGCGCCAGTCGAGAGTATCGGTCTCATTCGCCCACCGAGTCCGCCGAAAGCACCGTATGCGGAGCGAGAAATGGCATGGCGGCTGATCCGCCAGCTCAACTTCAACTACCTGCCGCTCGAAGGTCTCGATCACCGTGACGGCGGTCAGGGACTACGCGACCTGCTGCGCCTATACCTTTCGAACGACAACAACGAACATCTGCGGCAAGTCGAAAGCCTCGTCGGCGTCAAGACGCGTCCGGTAACACGCAAGCTGCCGGGCACGGGTCCGATGACGTTCGGGCGTGGCATCGAGTGTGCAGTGACGGTCGACGAGGCAGGCTTCTCCGGCGTGAGCCCCTATCTATTCGGTACGATTCTCGAGCACTGGCTGGCACGGCACGTGTCGATCAACAGCTTCACGCAGACTGAATTGCATTCGATGCAGCGCGGCCGTATCGCACGCTGGCCCGTGCGCACCGGGACACGCGGAGTGCTGTGATGAAACGTGCCACCCTGCCGGCGCTCGTGCGCGACAGCACGCTCTCGCCCGACCTGCTAGAAAGTCTTCAGATGGAGCCGTGGCGCTTCGGGTTCCTGTCGCTGTTGCGACGCGTCGGTGCGAACCCCACGGTCGATCCGGTCGGCACCGCGCGCCGACCGCAGGCGGAGCCGTTTCGGCTCGGTCAGCAACCAAGTCTCGCCTTCGCGCCGCGCGAAATCGCCAGCGTCCAGGAAGCGGCGGGACGGCTCAAGGTGCGGCTCTTCGGTCTCGGCATGCTCGGGCCGAACGGGCCATTGCCGATCCATGTAACCGAATGGGCGCGCGAACGCGAAGAGGGCCGTCGCGACACGACGACGGTCGACTTCCTCGACATCTTCCATCACCGGTTCCTGACGCTGTTCTATCGCGCGTGGGCATCGGCACAGTCGACAGCCGGGCTCGACCGGAAAGACGACGAGCGGTTTTCGTTCTACATCGCGAGCCTCACGGGTCACGACACCGCCGAAATCGGGAGGCGCCCCCTACCCTCGCACGCGCGACTGGCGGCGTCCGCGCATCTCGTACGCGAATCGCGCAACTCGGACGGACTTCGCGCCACACTCGAGCACTACTTCGGCGTGCCGGTGACGATCGACGAGAACGTGTTCCACTGGATCGAGATCGACCCGGCCGATCAGGGGCGCATGGGCCGGCCGGGCCCCGCCGCGACGATGGGACAGGCCGCGATGCTCGGGCGCGTGGCGCCGGACCGCCAGCACCGATTCCGCATCGTGATCGGCCCCATCGATCTCGACGCGTATCTGCGCTTCACACCGCAGGGCGAGGATCTGCCGCGTCTCGTCGAATGGGTGCGTGCGTTCGTCGGCTACGAACTGGAATGGGAGCTCGAGCTGCGCATCAAACCCGAAAGTGCGCCGCCAGCCGTCATGGGCGGCCGGCAGCGCATGGGATGGTCCGGGTGGCTGGGCCGTCCGAACCCCGACCGGCCGATTACCGGCATGCGGTTCGAGCCCGAGCGTTACGTGCGACATTTCGAACAGCGCACGACTGAATCCGACAATCGACCATGAGCAAAAAGCAGTCACCCCGACAGTCCATATCCGGTAAAGGTACCGCGAAGGACACGCCGCATCACGACTGGCTCGCGCCCGTGAGCAATTCCATGCCGTGCGGCCCCGACCTCGAATATGACCACGATTTCGTGGTGCTGTTCGCGCGTGCGGCGCCCAGGCAGGACGTGCAGTACGGCGCGTTCGTCGGTGCCCCCGATCCCGTCAACTGGAGCGAGCTCGAACGCGACTGCCAGCGGCTCATGCTGCGTACGAAGGATATTCGAGTCGCCGTGTTGTACACGCGAAGCCGCACGCGGCTCGCCGGTGCCGCAGGTCTTGCAGATGGCACAGGATTGCTGGCCGCCTGGCTCGATGCGTTTGCCGAGCAGGTGCATCCACAGCCCGAAGTCGACGGTGGGCGCGACGCCGCACGTGAAATGCGGATGAATGCGATACAGGCGCTCGCCGATCCGGACGGACTGCTTGCCGACGTACGCGAGATCGTGCTTTCGAAGTCGACGCTCTCGCGACTGCAGGTGCGCGACGTCGAGCGTGCCTTTGCGCATCCTCGCCCCGCCGATGCCCTCGCGCCCGAGTCTGTTGCGCAGCAGTTGCGGGATGTACGCGCGCAGCAGCCCGAGGTGATGGCGGGCTTCGACGATGCGATTACGCATCTCGCTGCAATCGATGCATGGTGCGCCGTTCATCTCGAAGGGTACCTGCCGGACGTGTCGTCGCTCACGCGACTCCTCGGAAAATTGAATGCGCCCGTGTCGGTGAACGCGATCGAGCAGTTGGAAGAATCCCATGATCCCACGTCGGCCTCCAGCGAATCATCAGGAAGTGATGCGTCAGCGCAGCTCGAACCGGCGAATGACAGAACGGTTAGCGCCACCGAGCGCATCATGGCCCAACCGAGATCCGCACCGGCGGACCGTCAGGCCGCGCTCGCTCTGATTCGTACGGCGCGAACGTGGTTCGAGACCCACGAACCCAGCAGCCCGATTCCTGTGTTGCTCAAACGTGCGGAGCGGTTCGTCGGCAAGCCTTACGCTGAGGTCGTCACGGCGATTCCAGCCGAGCTTCTGGCGCAGTGGGAAGAAACCGAGAGTGGTGGATAGCAACGGACATCTTGCTACATGGCACGAGTGGAAACACAGGTGCGCAGACGGCTGGACAACGAGGGCCAAGGCCCGAGGTGCAGCGCGCAGTCGGACAAATGAGATGACGAAGACAGTAGCAGAACTGCAGAGCGAACTCGATCGCCTCGACGCGGAAATTCGGACCACCCGCGAACAGGAAGTGGGGGGGCCGCTCGATCAGATCACTGAACTCATGGCGCACTGGTCAATCAGCCTGGATCAGGTGGCCTGGCATTTTCGGCACCGCTTCGGAATGGAGGCGAGCGATACGTCGCTTCGCCGCACGGGCGATTCCGAGTTGACAGCGTTTCTCACGCGCGCCATTGGGCAGATCCTGTCCGATGATCCCGCCCCGCCATCTTGTCCGAGGTGCGCAAGCGACAACACGTGGCTCGTTTATCGCAGCAGCCGCCACCATCCCGTTCCCACATTTTGCTGTGACGCTTGCAACCGAACCTTCACGCGTCTTCACGGCACGTCAATTCAAAATCTGAAAAACAAGGAGAAGTTGTTTGAATTCCTACCTTATCTAGCGCATCAACATTCGCTCGATTCGGTCGCCGCCGAAATGCACGTCACGCGAGCGACGGTGACGTCATGGCTACGGCGTGTGCGAGCCTTGCTGTGGACGCTCGATCCATCGGGACACTACGTGGCCCGCGTGCGCCTCGGTCAAAGGCACGGGCGGTGTGAACGCTAGCTCCCGTACTGCAAGGCACAAACAATTGCGTACCAGCCCGCTCCCCCCGTCAGGCGCTCTCCTAACTAATTCATTTGATCTCCGTCTCGTCGGACACTTCGCGCGCCATGCGTTCCGACACACCTTGACGACGCCAGCACAAGAAGCGCAAGTACACCGATATGCCATCGGCCGACGTCCTTCGGAAAATCGTGTCACCGGCAGCCCGTTTGGTCGATCCAGGGAACGGCTTCCACAAACCAACGATTGTTCGCCGCCGTTCGCCCCCGACCGCCTTCCTTGCCCGGTAATACGGACTCGATTCGTGCCCACGCCTCGTCGCCCAATAACGTCCGACTCATCTTGGCCGGCACGCGCAGAAGACACGATGTCAATACGATTCATCGAACGTAAACAGGCCCTACCGATTCTCTCGATACAACCCCAGAGGACAGGATGTTCCCGCCGCCGCGTTCTCCGACCGACCGTCAGCCCGCGAGCTTCTTCAGCGCGTCGAGAACCGCGTCGCCCTTGAACGGCTTCACGATCCAGCCCTTCACGCCGGCGGCCTTGCCGCGCTCCTTCATCGCCGGGCTGCTCTCGGTCGTCAGCATCACGACGTTGACTGTCGAGTTCGCCAGTTCGCCGCGGATCTTCTCGACCATCGTCAGGCCGTCCATGTTCGGCATGTTCACGTCGCTGATCACGAGGCGCACGCCGGGCGTCGCCTTGAGCTTCGCGAGCCCGTCCTTGCCGTCGACGGCCGTCGCGACGTCGAGCCCGTGATTGCGCAGGAAACCCGCGACCTCGTCGCGCACCGTGCCCGAATCGTCGACCACCAGAATCTTTGCCATGCCTTGTTCCCCTTTCCTTGTTGCTGACTTCAAAACAGTTCGAGTTCGCCCGATTCGACCATCGGCCCCACGTCCTGCACCGACTCCCGGAAATCCTCCGGCGACCAGCTGAGGCTGAACACGAAACGCTGGTCGAGACGGACGGAGCGCCCGGATGCCGGGTCGGTCATCCGGTACTTGAAGCAGAGCTGCGGACAGTCGCCGCCGAACGAGATGAACTTCTGCTTGTGATTGACGACGAGCGGCACCTGCACCGGGTGGCGCGCCAGCGCCTCGGCGTCGCCGAGATAGCGGTTCTTGAACGCGCCCCACACGAGGTTGGTCAGCTCGCCGAGCACGCTGTTCACGTCGCGGAAATCGGGTGCGCGGCCGCCGTCGCGCGTGCCGCCGAGCATCTCGAGCAGCGGCTGCTCGCTCGTCTGCAGCAGCATGTAGCCGCGGCACCACGCGCTTTCGAGCGCGATCAGGCTGAACACTTCGCCGAAGATGATCTGGTCGCGGACGATGCACGGCGTTTCGTGCTCGATCGTCATGCCCGGAAACAGGCTGTCGATGCGCGCCTCGGTGATCTCCGAGATGCCGCGCACGAGCGCGTTCGGGTAGTCGCGGCCGAACAGGTATTCGTCGATCGCGCGCTTGAGCGGCGTCATGTCGTCCGCGACGTAGGCCGCGCACGCGACGCGAGCGAGCGCCTCGGGCAACCCGTCGCGCGACGCCAGAGATTCGCGGCGCAGGATGATCGGCAACTCGGGCCGCAGCGCATCGATCTGCGTCGCGATGATCGCACTCTCGGCCGGCGAGCCGCCGTAATCCTCGGCCAGCAGGATCGCGCCGAGATCGATGTTCGAACGCAGCACCTTCAGCAGCCGGTTGCGCCGCACCGTCAGGCAGACCAGGTTGTGCTCGTCGCAGAAACGCTTGATCGCGTCGGCATGCGCGCGGCTGTCGTCGAGCACGAGCACCTTGCTGACGGGTTGGTCTTCGGTCATATCAAGGGTTCCTAATGGTCGGTCAGAACAGTTCGAGCTCGCCGCCGGAATCCACCGTTGCCGTTTCCGGCACATGGAAATCGACCGGCGCGTTCGCGCACACGCACAGCGTCGCGCCGACCCTCACGTCGCCGTCGAGCGTCAGGTCGTAGGCGGCCACGTGATCGGGCGCGAGCGCGGGCAGGTAGTCGATGCTCGCGCCGCTCAGCAGGTAAGGTGTCGACATCCCGAGATCGGGAAACGGCGCGATCAGCGCCTGGTTGATCGCGCCGCAGCACAGGTTCGCGACTTCCATGAACGCTTCGGACAGCGGCCGCTGGCTGCTCGTGCCCGCCGTCGCGCCGGCGAAACGGCGGCGCGTCGCATCGTCGTCGCTGAAGCGCAGCGCGAGCAGCAGGCGGAAATGCAGCGCCGAGATCGTCAGCACCGCGACGTGCTCGGACACCTTCGGCCTCGCTCGCGACTTCGCGTGCGCGTGATCGTGCCCGTCATGGGCAGGGCCGGCGGATGGCCGGATCTCGCACGCGCCGCCGGACGCGAGCCGCGTGCGCGCCGCATCGAAAAAGATCCGCTCGAAGCCGGCCCTGGCCTGCGCGCTGATCACGCCGCCTCTCCTTCGATCCGCGCGTGCAGGTGCCCAGCCAGCGTCTCGACGGTCGCGAGCGCGGCCGTGATCATCTTGCCGCCGGCCTGGATGTCCTGGAACGTCGCGGCCGTCACGAGATCGTTGCGGTTCAGGCTGTCGCGATAGCTGTTCGACAGTTGCTGCGAGCGCGCGGCCAGCCCGCGCACCTCGCTCGCGACGATCGAGAAGCCGCGCCCGGCCGTGCCCGCACGCGCGGCCTCGATCGACGCGTTCAGCGACACGATCGACACGTGCGCGACGATCGCCGACAGCTCCTGGTTCTTCGCGCGCATGTCCTGGTTCTGCGTGGTCAGCGAGATCATCTGCTCGTGCCAGCGTTCGAACGTGCCGGCGAGCCCGCGCAGGCGCGCGGCTTCGTCGGCGATCTTCATCGCCTGCTGCGCGAGCGCGGCGCGGTCGGCCGACAGCGCCTGCAGCGCGTCGCGCTGCGTGCCGGCAGCGGACGCCTCGCGCGCCAGCGCATCCTCGAGCTGCGCCTCGCGGTGCGCCCATGCGGCGGCCGCCTCCGCATGCGCCGACGCCGTCTGTTTGGCTCGAGCGTCGGCCGCGGCGAGCGCGTCGCGCAATGCGGCCGCGTCGTGTTCCAGCGCCGCGACGAGCCGCTTGCGCATCACGCGAAACACGATCGCCGCCACCACCGCGACCACTGCGCCGCCCGCCAGCGCGGCGGCACCCTGGATCATCCATGCCTGCGCGATCACTTCGTCACTCCGCCGCGCCGATATCCGCGATGCGCGCGCGCTCGTGCACGGCGCCGTGAGCAACCCCGTCCGCCGCGAAGCGTGGCGGCAGCGACACGATCGTCTCGAACGCGCGATACGGCGCGCCGACGCGATCGTCGGTGAAGCGCAGCGCGATATCGCCGCCGTCGCGCTTCAGGAAGTTGCGCACCGCGTCCATGCCGACGCCGCGCCCCGACACTTCGGTCACCGCGTTCGCGGTCGAGAAGCCCGGCCGGAAAATCAGCTCGGCCACGGCTTCGTCGGACAGCGCCGCTTCGTTGTCGGCATCGATCCAGCCGCGCTCGCGCGCGATGCCGCGAATCCGGTCGAGCGCGAGGCCGCGGCCGTCGTCGCCGAGCACGAACCACAGCTCGCCGCCGCCCACGCCAACCGCGATGTCGATCGTGCCGGACGCCGCCTTGCCGGCCGCGCGGCGCTCTTCGGACGATTCGATGCCGTGGTCGATCGAATTGCGCAGCAGGTGCATGAACACGTTCTTCAGCGTCGCGGCGATCTCGCTGCGCACGCGACGGCCGTGGCTGTCGATGTGCACGACGGGCGCCGGCTTGCCGAGTTCGGCCGCAAGCGACGGCAGCGACTCGATCACGCCGCCGAGCGCATCGCCGATCCCTTGGGTGCCGAGCTGGCTCAGCATGCGGCGCACGGCGTCGCGCGCCGCATGCCAGTCGGACGCGTTCGCCGGATCGGCGCCGTCGAGCACGCGCAGGCTCTCGCTGATGTGCGCGCGTTCGACCATCAGGTAGTCGGCGCCACCCTGCGCCGGTTCGCCGTTGCGGCCGAGCGTGACCGCGTTGATCGTCGCGTAGCGGTCGACGGCCTCGCGCACACGGGCCAGATCGTCCATCAGCGCGTCGCGGTTCCACTCGGGGCCGCCGTCCGCGCGGCGCAGCGAGTCGTACGCCTGCTCCGCTTCATGGACGATGTTCGTCAGATGCTGGAGGCTGTACGTGCGCGCATTGCCCTTGATCGTATGCATGTTGCGGAACAGTTCCGCGACGATCGAGTGATCGGCGCGCTCGTGCTGGCGGATCATCCGCTCGTTCTCGCTGAGGAAGCCCTTCGCGCTGTGCACGAAGTCGTGGAACTTGTCCTGGCTGATCGACAAAATCTCGCCGATCATCTCGAGGCGGCGCTGCTGCTCGCCGGCCTGCGCGGTCAGCTCGCGAATCTCGGTCACGTCGCGCACGCACAGCATCAGGCGCACGACCGTGTCGGTCTCGTCGGTGATCGCCGACCAGCTCAGGTCGAGCCACTTCTCGCGGCCGTCCGGCATCCGCTTCGCGACTTCGTTGACGAGCAGGTGTTCGTTGAACCCGAAGTTCATGCTGTCTTCGCCAAGGCATGCGTGCACGGCCGCGTCGACCTGCGAGCGCGCGTCGGCGCCGATCGCCGTGTCGTCGAACACGAGCGCCATCAGGTCGCGGCCGGCGATGTCGTTCGTCTCGAAGATGGTTTCGAGGTACGCGGAATACTCCGCATGCACGACGCCGCCCTCGACGACGGTCAGGATGCCCTGCTGCATGTTCTGCAGCATCGCCTGGATGTCCGCCGTCTTCTGCTTGAGCTGCGCGGCGTTCTCCTGGATCTTCTCGATCATCCCGTTGAACGCGACGATCGAATGGCCGATTTCGTCCATCCGGCCCACCGGCACGCGGCGCGTGAAATCCTGGCTCGTCGCAATCTCGCTCATCGCCGTCTGCATCCCGATCAGCGGGCGCGTGATCTGGCGATACAGCACGAAGCCGAGCGCGGTCAGCAGCACGATCACCGTGCCGGCGACGCCCGCAATCGCGGTCGCCGTGGTCGCGAGCATCCCGTTCAGTGCACTGATCGCGTCGTCCTTCTGGCGGTTCTTCTCGACGCGCAGCGTGTCGACGATGCTTTCGAGTTCGTCGCGATACTGCGCGACGTTCGCGAACAGGTAGGCCTGCGCCATCTCGGCCTTGCCGTCCGCCTTCATCTTCACGGTGTCGTCGATCGCCGCGAAATAGTTCGCGACGCTGTCCTTCGCCTGCGTGACGAGGCCTTCCTGCGCGCGGCCGACCGCCGATTTCGCCTGCACGTCGAGTGCGGCTCGCAGCGCGGCCTGCTTGGCCTTCAACTCGTCGCGCGCCTGCGCGGCGGTGTTCGCGTCGGGCGCATAGACGAGCGTCATCGTCGCGATCTGGATGTTCTTCACATCGGCGACGAGATCCGCCGACGCGAGCGCGCTCGGCACGATTCCCTGGGTGACCTGGCGCACCTCGGACGCGCTCTTGCGCGTCTGGTACACGGCATAGATGCCGATCGCGGACAGCGCGAAGAACGTCAGGACGACTAGCAGCGTAATGCGATGACGAATGGTCATGAGTACAGCTCCCCGCAGCGATCCGGCTTCGATCGCGCCTTGGTCTATTGAAAGAATATGAGCGCCGAATTATCGGGGATGGTGTATGACTGTCCGATGACCGTTAATCAATCGATCATTGACGGAATTGAAATGAATAATTGCGACGGGAAAAACCTAAAGTTTTTCGCGAATTTGCCGTTAACCTCTGGGCCCCAGCGCCAGTATGGTTGCGGAGTTTATTGAATCGACGGAGCAGCGGATAATCATTGTTTATTTATATTCCGCGACATCGATATTATTGAATGCCGGTAAAACGTTTGCGCATTATCGTACGAGTTGATTCGTTTCCGCCCCTTCACGCGGAAAATACCGGATTCGATGCGTGGGCCCGCGCCGTCGTTTAAGGATCGAGCGCGCCGCCCGACCATCCCGCCGACGGCCGCGAACCCGTCAGCTTCAGCGCGACATCGCCCTGCGCGACCAGCCGCTCGCGGTTGCGCGTGACGATGCGTCCGGCCTGCGGGGCGACCAGCACGTGCTCGCTGCCCGGCGCGCCCGGATGCGCGACGATCCGCGCGATACGCTCTCCGGCCTCGACCGTCGCGCCGAGTTCGCGTTCGTAGACGAGCACGCCCGACACGGGCGCGAGCACGGTTTCCATATGGGCGATCGGCACGGCCTCGCCGTGCCAGTCGCATGCGCCGGGCGGCTCCGCGATCACGCCGCGGCCGCGCAGGAACGCGAGCACGCCGTCGGCGTCGCGCTCGGCCAGCGCATCGGAAACATCGGACTGGCCGCGCAGTTCGACGGTCGCGACCAGCCGGTCGCGCAGCCCGCCGTCACGCGCCCAGTGCGCGACGACGGCGCCTTCGAATGCGCCGTCGTCGTCCTCGTCCCACAAGATCGCGACATCGGCGCCGAGCGCCGCCGCGAGATCGCGGCCGGCCGGCCACAGGTCGCGGTGCAGATACACGTACGGCAGCGCCTCGGAATCGGTGTGGAGGTCGAGCACGATATCGGCGTCGCACGCGGCGGCGAGCAGCGTGCGCTGCCACGCGGCGAAGGTCGTCGCGGGCCGGCGCATCGCGGCCGATTCGTGGAAATGCCGGTTGAAATTGCGGTGCGTCGTTTCATGGAAGCGACCGAGCAACCGCCCCTGCCGGAACTGCGCGAGCCCGAGCGGGTTGGCCTGCGGCACGACCGTCACCGTGCCGCGCAGCACGCCGCGATCGTGCGCCGCGCACAGTTGCGGCAGCAGCCGGTGCAGCACGAGCATCCCGGCAATCTCGTCGGCATGCACGCCGGCCTGCAGGTGCACGCGCGGGCCGTCGCCGGCCGACAGCCGCCACGCACGGATCGCGAGCGGCTGCCCGTTGTCGCCCGGCACCGGCCAGCTCAGCGTTTCGATCATCGTATTCTCTCCTTCAGGATCGCCGCAGGCGTCACGACGCCGAACGAGCATCGACGCCGAGGCTCGCAACGTACGCCGCGATGCGCTCGCACGCGTCGGTCAGTTGCGCGTCGTCGACGACGAAGCCGAAGCGCACGAAGCCTGACGCCGTATCGCCGAACGCGCTCGCATCGAGCAGCGCGACCTGCTTCGCGCGGAACAGCCCCCACGTGAACGCATGCGCGTCGAGCCCCGTGCCGCGCACGTCGACCATCATGAACATGCCCGCTTCCGGCAGCAGGCAGCGCAGGCCCGGCACGTCGCGCAGCCGGCCGTACGCGAGATCGCGGCGGCGCCGGTAGAGCTCGCGCATGTCCGCGACGATCGCGGCCCGGTTGTCGAGCGCGGTGACGGCCGCCTGCTGGATGAAGCCCGGCAGCCCGTACAGCATGCACAGCGCGAGCCGCTCCGCGTGCTCGATCAGTTCGACGGGGCCGACGGCCCAGCCCACCCGCCAGCCCGGCATCGCATGCGACTTCGACAGGCTGCCAACCGTCACCGTGCGCTCGGCCATCCCCGGCAGCGACGCGATGCTGACCATGTCGCGCTCGAACGTCAGCGCCGCATACACCTCGTCGGATACGACCCACAGATCTCGCTCACACGCGAGCCGCGCGATCCGTTCGAGATCGGCGCGCGGCATCACGACGCCGGTCGGGTTGCACGGTGTCGCGAAGAAGATCGCCTTCGTGCGCGGCGTCACGGCCGCTTCAAGCGCATCGATGTCGAGATGGAAGCCGGTCGACGCATCGACCGGCACCGGCACCGGCACGAGCGTCGCACCCGACGCGCGCACGCTCGCCTCGTAGGTGAGGTACATCGGCTCCGGCACGAGCACCTCGTCGCCCGCCCCGCACAGGCACAGCGACATCGCGAACAGCGCGTTCTGCGCGCCGGCCGTCACGATCACGTGTTCGGGGCCGGCCGACTGACCGGTCGTGGCGACATGCTCGCGCGCGATCGCCGCGCGCAATTCGGCGCGGCCGCGCACTTCGCTGTAGTGCGTGTCGCCGCCGCGCAGCGCGGCGACCGCGCGCTCGACGATCACGTCGGGGGTCGCGAAATCGGGATCGCCGACGCTCAGGATGATAGCCGGCTCGCCAGCCGCGACGGCCTGCTGCGCCGCGTAGTGAATGTCCCATGCAGTCGTACGCTTGCCCTGCAGGCGATCGACCAGCTTCGAATAGTTCATGCGTCCTCCATCGCGCGGCGCACGCCCGGCCGCCGCGTCGTCAGTTGTTTCATTCAGCGCGGCATGCGCACGGGCACGCGCCGCTCGAGCCGGCCGAACGCGCGCTCGATCACGAACGCGAGCGCGACATAGATCACCGCGATCGCCAGCAGCGGCTCGTAGGTCCGCAGCGTTTGCGCGCGGATGTAGTTCGCGGCACCGAGCACGTCCATCACCGCGACCGTCGACGCGAGCGCCGTCGATTTCAGCAGCATCACGGTCTCGCCCGCGAGCGTCGGCAGCAGGATCTGGATCGCGCGCGGCAGCCATACGCGGCGCGCGATCATCGACGGGCGCATCCCCATCGCGCGCGCGGCCTCGATCTCGCCCTTCGGCACGCCGCGCAGGCCCGCGCGCAGCACCTCGCCGACATACGCGCCGACGCTGATCACGAGCGCGAACGCGACATACCAGAAGCCGTCGCGCAGGAACGGCCACAGTACGCTCTCGCGCAGTGCGGGCCAGCCCGCGAACAGCGAGCCGACGCCGTAATAGATCAGGTAGATCTGCACGAGCAGCGGCGTGCCGCGAATCACTTCGGTGAACGCCTTGCTGCCCCGCGCGACGACCGGATTCGACGACAGCCGCGCAAACGCAACGGCGATCGCGAGGCCGAAGCCGAATATGGCCGAGATGACGAGCAGCTTGACGGTGGTCAGCACGCCAAGTAGCAGCAGCGACCCGTATGAGGACAATACGCTCAGATCCATGACATTGATCCGGTTCGACGGGAAAGTGCGTGGGAAAGTACGATGCGGCTCACGATGCCGGCATCCAGCGGCCGAAGCGCCGCTCGATCTCGCGGAACAGCACGCCGGACAGCGACGTGATCGCGAAGTACACGGCCGCCACCATCAGGTAGTAGTGCATGTACTGGCGCGTCGAACCGGCCGCCTGCTTCGCCGTGTAGAGCAACTCGCTGTAGCCGACCACGCTGATCAGCGCGCTGTCCTTCACGAGGATCAGCCACAGGTTCGCGAAGCCCGCGAGCGCGTACGGCGCCATCGCCGGCAGCGTGACGCGCCGGAACACGAGCCCCGGCGGCGCGCCGAACGCGCGGCCGGCCTCGATCTGCCCGTACGGGATCGCGAGGATCGCGCCGCGGATGATCTCCGCCGCGTACGCGCCCTGCACGATGCCGAGCACGATCACCGCGGCCGCGAAGCCGTTGACCGCGACGGGGCCGACGCCGAGCGCCGTCATCAGCAAGTTGATCGCATCGGTGCCCGCGTAATAGAGCAGCAGGATCAGCAGCAGCTCGGGCACCGCGCGGCACAGAGTCGTGTAGCCCTGTGCGATGCGTTCGAGTGCGCGCACGCCGGACAGCTTTGCGGCCGCGCCGAGCAACCCGAGCACGATGCCGACCACGAACGCGCCGAGCGAAATCTCGAGCGTCACGCCCGCGCCCTGCAAGAGCGCGACGCCCCAGCCGTCCGGGTCCATGCCCAGGTAGCTCACCCATCCCCAACCGTCCATGCCGCCTCCTCGTCCGTGCGTGACGCCCGTATGCCGGTATCCGCGCTCAGTGCGGCCAGAGATCGACCGGGAAATACTTCTTCGCGATCTGCGCGTATTTGCCCGACGCATGCAGTTGCTCGAGCGCCTGGTCCATCTGCTGCTTCAACGGCGCATCGGCCTTGCGCATCCCCGCGCCGACGCCGTAGCCGAAGATCGCCGGATCCATCTTCACGCTGCCGGGCCCCTTCAGCTCGAACGTCGAACCATCCTTCGACTTCAGGAAATCGAGGATGCCGAGCTGATCGAGATACATCGTGTCGATCCGGCCCGCGACGAGATCCGCGTTGCAGTCGTCCTGCGTGTTGTACAGGCGCACCGTCGCGCCCTTGCCGTACGCCATCTTGATGAACTCGGCATTCGCGGTGGAGCCCTGCACGCCGATCACCTTGCCTTTCAGGCCGTCCGGCGTCAGCGTGAGCTTCTGGTTCTTCGCGCCGACGAAGGTACCCGGCGTCTCGTAGTACGGCCGCGAGAACGCGATCACCTTCTGGCGTTCCGGTGTGATCGACATCGAGTTGAAGATCACGTCGATCTTGTCGCTGAGCAAGGCCGGGATGATGCCGTCCCACGCGACTTCCTTGATCTCGCACTTGGCCTTCATCTGGTCGCACAGCGCGCGGATCAGGTCGGCCTCGAAACCGCTCCACTGGCCGGTCGGGCTCTTCATCAGGAATGGCGGATACGGCTCGGCGGCAACGCCGAAGCGCAGCACGCCCGATGACGCATGCGCGGAACCGAGCGGCGCGAGCGCCGCGACGACGATACTGAACAGGCACAGCAGACTGCGTACGACGCGTTTCATGGTCGGACTCCTTGCGGGAAAGATTCGGATCGTTCGGGCCGGCCGCGCGGGCCGCGCCCGCGGTTCAATGGTGTTGGCGGTGCGCGTTGACGAACTGGCGGCAGCGCTCGCTCTGCGGTGTATCGAAGATTTCCGACGGCGTGCCGCTCTCCTCGACACGCCCCTGGTGCAGGAACAGCACCTTGTTCGACACGTCGCGCGCAAATGCCATCTCGTGCGTGACGAGAATCATCGTGCGGCCTTCGCACGCGAGATCGCGGATCACCTTCAGCACTTCGCCGACGCGCTCGGGATCGAGCGCGGAGGTCGGCTCGTCGAACAGCATGACCTTCGGCCGCATCGCCAGCGCACGTGCGATTGCGACACGCTGCTGCTGGCCGCCGGACAGGAAGGCCGGATAGACGTTGCGCTTGTCGGCAAGGCCGACGCGTTCGAGCAGTTGCTCGGCGCGCGCGATCGCTTCGGCGCGCGGTTCGCGCAGCACGTGCACGGGCATCTCGATCACGTTTTCCAGCACCGTGCGGTGCGCCCACAGGTTGAAGCTCTGGAACACCATGCCGAGCCGCGTGCGGATTCGCTCGACCTGGCGCGGATCGATCGGCACGGTGCGCCCCTTGCGGTCGACTTTCAGCCCGATCTCCTCGCCGTCGACGACAATGCGCCCCCGGGTCGGCGTCTCGAGCAGGTTGATGCAGCGTAGCAGCGTGCTCTTGCCCGATCCGCTCGCGCCGATCAGCGAGATCACCTCGCCTTCATGCGCTCTCAGCGACACGCCTTTCAACACCTCCAGTTCGCCGAACCGCTTGTGCAGGTCGTCTACCTGCACGCGTTCCTCGACGACCGGTTTCAAACTCTCCACCCGCGCCAACATGCTGTCTCCTGTGTCGAATTCTCACGCCCGTCCCGTGCGGAATCGTGACGCCTTGTTGAATGGCCGACCAACCTCATGCGGAGTCGAGTATAGGCGCTGTTGAACAGTGGTTCAACAGATTTCAAAATTTCCGGAGCAAGGGTTTTCGAGGGTTTCGCGAGGCTTTCGACACCCTAATTGAACAAGCGTCCGGCGCTCCCCTATAATCGGTGCCACGACGATTCCGTAAGGTCACCACGTGAAAAAGACTCCTGGCACGGCACCGGTTCAGGCACGCAGCCGCGGCATCCGAGAAACGCCCGCGGTACGCCAGCAATCGATCATCGATGCGACGATGCGCTGCATCGCGCGCTACAGCTATTCCGAGACCACGATCGACCGCATCTGCGCGGAAGCGAAGGTCTCGCGCGGGCTGATCAACCATCACTTCCAGTCGAAAGACGAACTGATGGCGCAGACTTACAAACGGCTCGCGGCCGACCTGCTCGACGTGTCGCGCGCGGCGGCCGCAAACGCGACGAGCCCGGAGGACAAGCTCAATGCGATCATCAAGGTATGCTTCGCCGCGCCTGTATTCGCACCGAAGAACGTGAAGGTATGGCTCGGCTTCTGGAGCGTCGCGCACAGCGACCCGGTGATCCGCAAGGCGCACAAGGAGCTGTACAGCGGCTACCGGCAGGCGTTGAAGAAGCTGTTCGACCAGATCGCGGAAGTGCGTGGCGGCACCGTCGACAGCGATCTCGCCGCGCTGACGCTGACGGCCGTGATCGACGGCTTCTGGCTGGAACTGGCGCGCGACCCGACGTCGTTTACGGCGGAAGACGCGCTGACGAGCTGCCTGCGCGTCGTCGATACGTTCCTCCCGCCGCCGAAGACGGCCCGCAAGCGCGCGTAACGCGCACGCGCCGCCGGGCCACCGGCGGCGGACACGACGGCCTCGCCCAGCGAGGCCGTTCGCGCTTTCAGGCCGCGCGAATCTCGATCAGGTACGGCGCGTCGTGGGCAGCGGCGTCGCTCAGCGCACCAGCCAGCGATGCGCCCTCTTCGACTCGCTGCGCGCCCCATCCGTACGCACGCGCGATCGCGACGAAATCCGGCGTGTGCAGATCGACGCCGACCGGCTCGACGCCGCCGTCGACCATCGCGCGCTTGATCTCCCCGTACCCGCCATTGTTCAGCAGCACGACGATCACGCGCGCGCGATGCTGCACCGCGGTGCCGAGCTCCGCGAGCGTGTACTGGAACCCGCCGTCGCCGGCTATGCAAACGACCGGCCGCGACGCGTCGCCGAGGCTCGCGCCCACGGCGGCCGGCAGCCCGTAGCCGAGCGAGCCGAATCCCACCGACGCGTTGAACCAGCTGCGCGGGCGCGGTGCCGCGAAACCGACGTTGCCCGCGTAGACGATGCGCGTCGAATCGCCGACGATCGCCGCATCGGGCAACGCGTCGCGCACGCTGTCGAGCAGCGCGAGGTCGCGCCGCATCTCGTCGTTCAGTTCCTGCCGCGCCGCCGCGCGGCACATCGCCGCGCGTTCGATGCCGTCGCCGTCCGCGCGCGTGCGCGCATCGGCCGACCAGATGCGCCGGAGTGCGCGCACGGTTTCGCCGACGTCGCCGAGCAGCGGCAGCGCGGGCACCGCGTTGCGACACAACTGCTGCGGATCGAGGTCGATCCGCACGAGCGGCGCGGGCATCGCGAAGCTGTGCGTCGCATACAAGTCGTAGTCGGTCGGCCCCAGTTCGGTGCCGAGCGCAATGATCAGGTCGCTGTCGCGCATCAGTGCGCGCACCGCGTCGCTCGACGCCGACCAGGCGATGCCGAGCGGATGCTCGGGCGGCAACACGCCGCGCCCGTTGATCGTCATCACCACCGGTGCGTCGAGCGCTTCCGCGATCCAGCGCACGTCGTCGGCCGCGTCGAGCGCACCGCCGCCCGCGAGGATCAGCGGCGCGCGCGCGGCGGCGGCCTTCGCGCGGAACGCGTCGATACCCTTGGCCGACGCGGGACCCGGTGCGATGCGCGGCGGCACGGTCGGCACAGGCGGCAGTGCATCGGCAGTCGCCGCAAGCACGTCGAGCGGAATCTGGATGTGCACGGGGCGCGGGCGCCCGCCCGAAAACACCGCGAACGCGCGCGCGATCGCCTGCGGCAGCGCATCGGCGCGCGGCACCGTGTAGCTGAACGCGGCGACGTTGTCCGCGAACGCGTGCTGGTCCGGCAGCTCGTGCAGATGGCCGTTGCCCGAACCGATGTCGCCGGACGCATTGACGCTCGACACGACCAGCATCGGAATCGAATCCGCATAGGCCTGCGCCATCGACGTTGCGATGTTCGTCATGCCGGGCCCGGTAATGACGAAGCACACGCCGGGCTTGCCGGTCGCGCGCGCATAGCCGTCCGCCATGAAGCCGAGGCCCTGCTCGTGGCGCGCGCTCACGTGACGCAGCGCGCTGCCGGCCAAGCCGCGGTACAGCTCGATCGTATGCACGCCGGGAATGCCGAATACCGTGTCGACACCGTAGGCGGCGAGCAGGTCGACGAGGTACATGCCTACTGTTTTCATGAGGTTTCCATCGTTCAGGGTAGTTTTCAGGATCGCACGCCGGCCGCAGCCGTCAATGCGCGAGCCCCGGCAGCAGTTCGCGGACGCCCTGCGCGAGCATCTGGAACGCGATCGCGGTCAGCACGATGCCGGACAGCCGCTCGACCAGCGTCCGGCCGATCTCGCCGAGCCGGCGGCACCACGACGCCGAGCACGCATACGTGAGCCCGATCACGCCCGCATGCAGCACGCACGCGGCGCTCAGCGTGAGCAGGTCGGCCGGCGCATGAAAGCGCGTCGCGGTCGTGATCACGAGCGACATCACCGCGCTGCCGATCGACAGCGGGAAGATCAACGGCACCGCGATGTAGTTGCGCCATTGCGCATACTCGAGCCGCGTGTCGCCGCCGCTGCGCTCGTCGTTCGCCGTGCCGCGCATCATCGGGATCGACCACAGGCACAGCACGAGGCCGCCCGTCAGCGTCAGCGCGCCGAGCGTCAGGCCCAGCATGCGCAGCAGGAACTGCCCGCCCCACACCGCGCCGACCATCAGCGCTGCGATCCACGCGAACAGCCTGAACGCGATCTGCCGCTGCGTCGCGTCCGGGAAATGCCCGGTCACCGCCGCATACATCGGGATCGCGACGGGCGGACAGAACAGCGTCAGCAGGCCCGTCAGGAACAGCAGCACGTCGCTCGACGTCAGGGTCATCGCTCGCACTCATGTCAATCGTTCAGTCCTGCGCCGCTTCCTGCGGCGCGCGTTCGCGCGGCCGCATGTCGCCATCGAAATCGTCGAGCGACGGAAACGCCATCGGTTCGAGCCGGTCGAGCTGTGCCAGGTAGGCATCGTACCGTTCGAGCACGGCCGCACGCTCGGCGTCGCCGATATAGGGCACGTGATAGCCGACGAACGACGGCAGCACGTCGAAGCCCGCATAGCCGAGCGTGCCGCGCAGCACGTGGCGCAGCATCAGGTCCATCTCGCCGTGCACGCCGTCCACACCGAACATGTGGTCGCGCCCGCCGCACGTATAGGCGAGCAACGCGCGCTTGCCGCGCATCCCGCCGCGGTCGTAGAAACGCACGCCGCCGTACACCTTGCCCGACACGAGCACGCGGTCGACCCAGCCCTTCATGATCGCCGGCATCGAGCACCAGAACAGCGGGAAGCTCAGGATCAGCAGGTCGCACGCGACCAGCTTGTCGAGTTCGGCGGCAATATCGGGCGCGATCGCGTGCGCGGCGACGTTTTCGCGCTGCTCCAGCGCATAGACGAGATAGTCCGGGTTCTTCCGCACGCCGAAATCGGCGGCGCTCGCGACCGGGTTCCACTGCATCGCGTACAGGTCGGACACCGTCACGGTATGCCCCTGCGCTTCGAGCGTGCTCACCGCGCGGTGCAGCATCGACGTGGTGAACGACTGCGGTTCGGGATGGGCATGAACGATCAGGACTTTCATGGTGCGTTTTTCTCCGCAACGTAACGTTGAATTCGGTTGAAATCAGACGGGCCCGGCCGTGCGCTTGCGCAGCAGCGACAGGCCAATCGCGACACAGGTGGCGGCCAGCAGCAGCGTGGAGACCGACGCGATTGCCGGGTCGACGTTCTCGCGCATCCCGTCCCACATGCGGCGCGGCAGCGTGTAGACGCCCCGGCTCGAAATGAACAGCGTGACGACCAGTTCGTCCCACGACAGGATGAATGCGAATACGGCCGCCGACAGCACGCCGGGCCGGATCGACGGCAGGATCACGTAGCGCAGCGTCTGCGCGAGGTTCGCGCCGAGGCTGCGCGATGCCTGCTCGATCCGCAGCCCGACCGTCGCGAGCGATGCGGACACCGCGACGACCACGTAAGGCACCGACAGCACGACATGCGACAGGATCACCGCCGGATAGCTGTCGAGCATCCCGAGCTCGCCCCACAGCCGGTAGAACGCGAGCGCCGATACGATCGGCGGCACGATCAGCGGAAACAGGATCACGCCGCGCACGAGCTCGCCGCGCCGCGACGCAACCTTCCACAGGCCGATCGCGCACAAGGTGCCGAGCGTCACCGAGATCACCGACGAAACGAGCGCGATCAGCCCGCTCTGCAGGAAACCCGACACCCAGCCGTCGTCGTCGAGCAGCACGCGGTAGTGCCGCAGCGACAGCGCGCCGTCCGGCATCGACAGATAATCGCTCGGTGTCAGCGACACGGGCACCGACACGAGCAGCGGCAGCATCAGGAACAGGATCGCGGCCCACGCAATGCCGATCACCAGCGCGCGCCCGGCCGTCAGTCTGGTCTTCATCTTCGATTCCTCCGGTCCGATTCAGCGCGCGCCGAACAGCTCGCGCAGGTCGACGAAACGCGCGAGCAAGGCAAGCGCGGCCAGGATCGACGCCAGCAGCAGCGACGCAAGCGCCGCCCCGCTGCCCCAGTTCATGAGCTGCAGGATCTGCGTGCTGATGTATTCGGCGATCATTACCGTGCGGCCGCCGCCGAGAATCACCGGCGTCACGTAGAAGCCGAGCGAGAAGATGAACACGAGGATCGCCGCGCCGACGATGCCCGGCCGCGTCTGCGGGAAATACACCTTGCGGAACGTGACGAGCGCGCCCGCGCCGAGCCCCTGCGATGCACGTGCAAGCTGCGGGTCGATGCCCTTCATGTTCGCGTACAGCGGCAGCACCGCGTACGGGATCATGAAGTGGATCATTCCGATCACGACGCCGATCTCGTTGCGCATCAGCGGCAACGGCGAGTCGATCAGCCCGACGCGCATCAGCAGCGTGTTGACGAGCCCATGTTCGCCGAGCAGGAACAGCCACGAGAACGCGCGCACCAGCACCGACGCCCAGAACGGCACGAGCAGCCCGAACATCAGCGCCATCCGCTGGCGCGGCCCGACGTGCGCCATCGCATACGCGATCGCGTAGCCGAGCGCGACCGAACACACGGTCGTGACCGCGCACACACGCAGCGTCGTCCACAGCACGCGGTGCACGCCGTGGTTGTCGAGCAGCCGCGCGTAGTTGTGCAGGCCGGGCTCCGGCACCGCGAAGCCGAGCCACAGCACGCGCGCGAGCGGATACACGTACAGCACGATCAGCACCGCGAGCAGCGGCACGACGAGCAGCCAGTAGCGGTCGGCTTTCGCACGGCCGAGCGGGGCGGCGCCCGCGACAGGTGAAGACAGGGTATTCATGGTGTCACGCTCATGCGGCGGCGGCTCAGGACGACATCAGGTCGGTGTACTGCGCGAGCGTCGCTTCGTAATGCTGCGCCCACCATTCGGGATTCACCTTGCACTGCTTCGCCCAGTTCTCCGGCGTGCCGGGATTGTCCGCGCGCAACGCCTGCGGCACGGCGGCCGTCGCGGCCGGCGTCACCGGCCCGTTGCCGAGCAGCGACAGCAGGCGCACCTGCGGCTCGATGCCCTGCACGAATTTGATGAACTGCCACATCGCGTCGCCCGACGGATTGTTCTTCGGCACGCCCCACACGTCGCAGGATGCAAGCCCCTGCTCCCACGTATAGCGGAACCGCCCGCTGCTTTCGCGCTGCAGCACGTTCGCGCGGGTATGCCAAATGCACGCCATGCTGACTTCGCCGTTGCGCAGCAGTTGCAGGCTGTCCGCGCCCGAATCCCACAGCAGCACGTTCGAGCGCAGCTCCTTGAGCTTCTTCAGCGCGCGCGGCACGTCGATCGGGTAGACCTTGTCCTTGTCGACGCCGTCGGCCATCAGCGCGGCCTCGAGTGCGCCGCCCATCCACTTCCACAGCCCGCGCTTGCCCGGAAACTTGCCGACGTTCCAGAAATCGGCCCAGTTCTTCGGCGGATTCGCGCCGAACTTGCGCGCGTCGTAGACGAGTACGTAGCTCAGCAGGTACGACGGCACGCCGAAATCCGATGCGAGCCCCGGCAGCGTGTTGCGACCGACGACCGAATAGTCGATCGGCCGCAGGAAGCCCTGCTTGCCAAGCTTGATCGCCGCGAAGCCGTCGAGATCCATCACGTCCCAGATCACGTTCCGGTTCTCGACCATCGCCTTGATCTTGCCGTCTTCCGGCGACGAGTCGTAACCCATCCTGATGCCGCTCGCCTTCGTGAACGGGTCCATGTAGGCGGAACGGAACGCCGAACGTGCCTCGCCGCCCCACGCGCTCAGCACGATTTCCTTCGGGTTCGCGGCCAGCACATCCTTCGCGCCCAGCGACAGCAGCGTCGGCGCGATGCCTGCGGCCGCGCACAGCCGGAGGAAATCCCGGCGGCGCTGCGACGTCGCAGGTTGAAGGTCGCGTGCTTGATCGAGCAGGTCCTGCAGATAGCGGTTCGTCATGGTGTCTCCTCCAGGCTAGGGCCTGTTCACGCTAATAACGGGCTTGCGAACGTGCCTTGCCGGTCGTAGTGCAAGGAGCACGGAGCGCCGTTTGGCCGAGCCAAACAAGCGACGCGCGACGCCGCAATGCGGCCGGCAAGGCACGTTCCCCTGTTTGGAAAAAATCATTCGTGGGGCTGGCCCCCAGAAGGGCCGATCGCCGCGTCATACTCCTCGCGAATACGTCGAGTATTCGCTTCGTCGCATTCCTTGCGCTCGGCCCTTCTGGGGGCCAGCGCAAGCCCGTTATTAGCGTGAACAGGCCCTCGGCGGCTCCCGCACGCGTCTCGTCGTTTCCGGGGCCGGTGAATCGTCCGGCGACGACGGCACTCGCCGCCTCGCGCGGGATGGATCGGTCTGCGCGTCAGTCCGGCGTGATCCGGCACGTCGCGTCGCGCTCCCACTGCACGAACACGTCCATGCCGGTGCGCGGCGACGCGAGTCCGCGCCATGCGGGCACGTCGGCGGTCACGCAGCCGAGCGCAGCGGTCTCGATCTCGAAGCGGTACGACGAACCGAAATAGCTCCAGTGGCGAATCCGGCCGGCCACTTCGTTGTGCGCGCCGCCACACGATGCCGCCGAGACGGCGACCTTTTCCGGCCGCAGCGCGAACAGCAGCGGGTCGTCCGGCCGCGCGCCGCACGCGGGTGCGACGAAGCGCGCAGCGCCGACGCGGTAGTGCGTCGCCGCGGTATCGCCGCCGAGCGCGACGCCTTCGATGAAATTGCTCTTGCCGAGGAAATCCGCAACGAAGCGGTTCGCCGGCTGTTCGTACAGCCCGTCGGGCGTGCCGATCTGTTCGAGCCGGCCGTCGCGCATGATCGCGATCCGGTCCGACATCGACAATGCCTCCTCCTGATCGTGCGTGACGAACAGGAAAGTCGCGCCGAGCCGTTCGTGCAGCGCCTTCAGTTCGACCTGAACCTCACCGCGCAGCTTGCGGTCGAGCGCGCCGAGCGGTTCGTCGAGCAGCACGAGATCGGGATCGAACACCAGCGCGCGCGCGATCGCGACGCGCTGCTGCTGGCCGCCCGACAACTGGCGCGGCAAGCGATCGGCGAGAGGGCCGAGCCGCACGAGATCGAGTGCGGCCTTCACGCGCTTCACCGCGTCGGGCCCCTTCTGCTTGCGCACCATCAGCGGGTACGCGACGTTCTGCTCGACCGTCATGTGCGGAAACAGCGCATAGCCCTGGAACACCATCCCGAAGTTGCGCTTCTCGGGCGGCAACGCGACGATGCTGCGGCCGCCGACGCGCAGGTCGCCGGTGGTCGGATGCTCGAAGCCCGCGACGATCGTCAGCAGCGTCGTCTTGCCGGAGCCCGACGGCCCGAGGATCGTCAGGAACTCGCCGCGCGGAATGTCGATCGTCGTTTCCCGCAACGCGTGCACGCTGCCGTAGCACTTCGACACGCGATCGATCTGCAGGCCGGCACCGCTCGCGATGCGCCCCGCCGGCTCCGCGCGCGCCGCGTGCGCACCGGGCCTGCCCTCCTCCACACCTGCCGACGTCTCCATCACCGCACTCATCGTGTGTCTCCTGGTCGACTCACAATTGGGTTGAACGTTCATTTAACAGAACTTATACTATGCCGAAATGCGGTCCGCAAGTAGCGGCGACCCTTGCCGGCTCTGACACAACACGAAACCCAACACCAAGGAGACAGTGATCAGCATGAGCATCGAGGACATCCGAATCGAACGTCACGACGGCGTCGTGACGCTTCACCTGAACCGCCCGGCGAAGCGCAATTCGCTCGCGCGGCCGCATCTCGACTTTCTTCGCGACACGCTCGACGCGCTCGCGAACGACCCGGCCGTGCGCTGCCTCGTGCTGACCGGCACGGGCAGCGCGTTCTGCGCGGGCGCGGACGTCGACGAATGGGCCGAGGCCGAACGCAACGGCGAACTCGACACCTACGGGTGGACCGAGCGCGCGCACCGCTTCGTGCAGGCGCTCGCCGCGTTTCCGCGCCCCACCGTCGCCGCGCTGAACGGCTCGACGGTCGGCGCGGGCACCGACATCGGCTTTGCATGCGACTTCCGTATCGCGAGCACGGCCGCGACGCTGCGCTGCGGGTATACGGGCATGGGCTACAGCCCCGACATGGGCGGAAGCTGGTTCCTGCCGCGCATCGCGCGGCCCGACGTCGCACGCCGCTTCATCTTCCTGAACGAACGCTGGAATGCGCAGGACGCGCTCGCGGCCGGGCTCGTGTCCGAAGTTGTCGATGCCGATGCGTTCGCGGAGCACGTCGCCGCGTTTGCCGCGCGTCTCGCGCAGGGGCCGAGCGTCGCGTTCGGCCATACCAAGGCGCTGCTCGCGCAGTCGCTCACGCACACCCTCGCCGAGCAGTTGCGCGGCGAGCTGGCAGCCGGCGTCGCTTGCGGCCACAGCGAGGACGGCCAGGAAGCGCTTCGCGCGTCGGTCGAAGGTCGCGCACCTCATTTTGTCGGGAGATGACTGATGGATTTTTCGCTGACCCAAGAGCAGGAAATGCTGGTGACGTCGCTGCGTCAGTTCGTCGAGAAGGAACTGCAGCCTCATGAATTCGCGGTCGACCGCGCGGACGACGTGCCGCCCGAGCTCGCCGATTCGATCCGCCGCAAGTCGATCGAGCTCGGCTTCTACGCGTTCAACATGCCCGAGAGCGCCGGCGGCCCGGGCCTCGACTACGTGACACAGGCGCTCGTCGAGCGCGAGCTCGGCCGCACGAGCTGGGCGCTGCACGTGTTCGTCGCGCGGCCGAGCAAGATCCTGATGGCATGCAAGGGCGACCAGGTCGAGCGCTACCTGAGGCCGGCCGTGCGCGGCGAGCGCGTCGACTGCTTCGCGCTGACCGAGCCGGGCGCCGGCTCCGACGCGATGGGCATCCGCACGCGCGCGGTACGCGACGGCGACGACTACGTGATCAACGGCAGCAAGCACTTCATCAGTCACGCGGATACGGCCGATTTCGTGATCCTGTTCGCCGTCACCGGCGAGGAGGAGGTGCGCGGCCAGAAGCGCAAGCGCGTGACCTGCTTCCTGATCGACAAGGACACGCCGGGAATGACCGTGCGCCCGGGCCCGCACTGCACGAGCCTGCGCGGCTACCACCAGTCGGAGATCTTCCTGACCGACTGCCGCGTCAGCGCCGCGCAGATCCTCGGCGAAGAACATCGCGGCTTCGAGCTCGCGAACGACTGGCTGACGGCCGGCCGCGTGATGGTCGCGGCGAACAACATCGGCCGCGCGCAGCGCGCGTTCGAGATGGCCGCCGAATGGGCGGCAACGCGCCAGCAGTTCGGCAAGCGCATCGGCGAATTCCAGGGCACGTCGTTCAAGCTCGCCGACATGCAGACCGAGATTCGCGCGGCGGAACTCGTCACGCTCTACACCGCGCAGAAGCTCGACCTGGGCACGATGACCGACGGCGATGCCGCGCTCGCGAAGCTGCTCGCGACCGAAACGCTCGGCCACGTGACCGATCATGCGGTGCAGATCTACGGCGGCATGGGGCTGATGGACGAACTGCCGATCGAGCGCTTCTGGCGCGATGCGCGCATCGAGCGCATCTGGGAAGGCACGTCCGAGATCCAGCGGCACATCCTGTCCAAGGAAATCCTTCGACGCTACAGCTGACGCGAACCGTCGCGCCGGCACGGCCGTGCGCGACTTCCGAAAGGACCTGTCATGACTTCTTCTCCCGCAGTCAGGGATCGCCGTGCCGCCGCCGCGGCCAACCTGCGCCGGCTGCTCGAACCGGCCAGCATTGCGTTCGTCGGCGGACGCGGCATCGCCGGCGCCGTGCAGCGCTGTCGCGACTACGGCTATGCCGGCGACATCCGGCTCGTCAACCCGAACCATGCCGAGATCGACGGCGTGCGCTGCCATGCGAGCGTCGCCGACCTGCCCGCCGCGCCCGACGCCGTGTTCGTCGCGGTGCCGGCACGACAGGCGATCGACGTCGTGCGCGCGCTCGCCGAACGCGGCGCGGGCGGCGCGATCGTGTATGCGTCCGGCTTCTCCGAGACCGGCGCCGGCGGCACCGCGCTGCAGCAAGCGCTCGTCGACGCGGCCGGCGACATGGCCGTGCTCGGACCGAACTGCTACGGGCTCATCAACGGCCTGAACGGCAGCGCGCTGTGGCCCGTCGCGCACGGCGCGCCGCGCGTCGAATCGGGCGTCGCCGTGATCACGCAGAGCGGCAACCTTGCGTACAACCTGTCGATGAGCACACGCTCGGTGCCGTTCGCGTACCTCGCGAGCGTCGGCAACCAGGCATCGGTCGACATCGCGCGCCTCGTCGACGCGTTCGTCGACGATCCGCGCATCCGCGCGATCGGCGTGCATCTCGAAGGGTTGAAGGACGTGCGCGCGTTCAGCGAGGCCGCCGCCCGCGCGCTCGCGCGCGGCGTGCCGATCGTCGCGTTGAAGAGCGGCACGTCGACGCTCGGCGCGCAGCTCGCGATGAGCCACACGAGTTCGCTCGCGGGCTCGGACGCGCTGTACGACGCGCTGTTCCGGCGGCTCGGCGTGATCCGCGCGAAGGACCCGGTCGGCCTCGTCGAGACGCTGAAGCTGCTCGCGATCGCCGGCGTGCCCGAGCGCCGCACGCTCGCCGCGCTTGCGACGTCCGGCGGCGATGCGGGGCTCGTCGCCGACCTCGGCGAGGCGCGCGGCATCGCGTTCCCGCCGGTCGGCGACGCGGGCCGCGATACGCTCGGCAAGGTGCTGCCCGCGTACGCGACGATCGCGAACCCGCTCGACTTCACGACCACGCCATGGGGCGACCCCGACAAAATGCGCACCTGCTGCGACGCGCTGCTCGCCGATCGCCCGGGCGCGGCCGCGATGATCCTCGACTACCCTCAGGAAGCGACCGGCGAGCGGCCGCTGTGCGACATCGCGGCGAGCGCGTTCGCCGCGTCCGCGCGCCAGCACGGCGTGGTCGGCGCGGTGATCTCGGTGTTTCCGGACCTGACGCCGCCTGATCACGCGGCGCGCATGGCCGCGGCCGGCATCGCACCGCTGCAGGGGCTCGCCGACGGCATCGACGCGCTCGGCGCGGCGATGGCCTACGGCGACACGCGCCGCCGCGTGCTCGACGCCGATGCGCTGAGCGCGCTGCCCGTGTTGCGCGCCGGCCAGGGCGGCGACGGCACGGCGACGCTGCACGACGAGTGGGCCAGCAAGCGGATGCTGGTCGCGTACGGGCTTGCGGTGCCGCCGGCCGAATGCGTCGCGCCCGCCGACGCGCCGGCCGCCGCACAACGGCTCGGCTTCCCCGTGTGCGTGAAAGTGGTCAGCGACCGCCTGCCGCACAAGACCGAGGCCGGTGCGGTCGCGCTGAAGCTCCCGTCGCCCGAAGCCGTCGCCGACGCGGTCGAGCGGATGACCGCGCAGGTGGCGCGTTACGCGCCCGACGTGCGCATCGAGCGCATCCTCGTCGAGAAAATGGCCGACGCGCCGTTGCTCGAACTGATCGTCGGCGTGAAGCGCGAGCCGAACTTCGGCCTGGCGCTCGTGCTCGGTACCGGCGGCGTGCTGGTCGAACTGATCCGCGACACCGCGACGCTGCTGCTGCCCGTGCGCGAAAGCGACGTGCGCGACGCGCTGCTCGGGCTGAAGCTCGGGCCGCTGCTGACCGGCTATCGCGGGCGGCCGAAGGCCGATCTCGACGCCGTGGTCGCGAACGTAATGGCGATCGCGCGGTTTGCGCAGGCGCATGCGGATACGCTCGTCGAACTCGACGTCAACCCGTTGCTGGTGATGGAGCACGGTGCGGTTGCCGTCGACGCGCTGGTCAGGCTCGACGCGTGACGTGGCAAGGTTCGTGCGGCATGCCGCACGGACCTTCGTTCATCCCGGCTCGGTTCAGATGACCTTGCCGGGATAACGCATCAGAAGCTGTGCTTCATGCCGATGCGCGCGGCGGCCTGCGTGCGGCTCGTCGACGGCGTGAAGCTGTAGCCGATCACCGCGTCGACGCCCTGCGACGCGCGCATCCAGTCGACGGCCGCATACACGTCGGTACGCTTGGACAGCGCGTAGTGCGTGCCGAGCGCGACCTCGTGCCAGTGATGGCCTTCGAACGTCGTGTACTGGTAGCCCGCGACAAGCGACAGCGGCGCCGTCGCCTGGTACAGGCCGCCCGCCTCGTACACGCGCATCGTCGACGACTGCCCGTAGCCCTTGAACGTCGTGTTGCTGAAGTCCGCGCTGAGCGTGAGCTTGCCGAACACGTACGACGCACCGATCCCGAAGATCGACTGCGAGTCGATCGCGAACGGCGTCGAGTCGTGCAGGTCGGTGACGGCGCCCGTCGCCGGATCGACGCTCGCGACCGTCTGGCCGAGCATCGTCTTCACGCCCATCTGTGCGTATGGATCGAGCGCCGCGAGCCCGCGCGGCGAGTTGAGCCGCGTGTAGTTGCCGCCCGTCGAGAAATCGCCGTGCGTCCAGGTCGCGCCGACGCTCCACGCGCTGCCGTCGTGGAAACTGCCCGCATCGTTGCTGAACGAATACATGCCGCCGACCACGAGCCCGTGGAAGCTGTTGCTGACGAACTTCACCGCGTTCTGCAGCCGGTCGCCGCTCTGGCGGTCGAAATCGCCGAGGTGCACGCCGTAGCCGCTGCCGAACGCGCTGACGTTGAACGCGGCCGTGAATTCGTACGCGAAGTCGTACTGGTTGCCGAAGGTCAGCGTGCCCCAGTCGTTGCCGAGGCCCACGTACGCCTGGCGGCCGAACATCGCGCCGCCCTGGTTCAGCTTGCCCGTGCCGAGGCGAAAGCCGTTCTCGAGCTTGAACACGGCCTTGTTGCCGCCGCCGAGATCCTCGGTGCCCATCAGGCCGACGCGGTTGCCGTACGACACGCCGTCGTCGAACAGGGTCGCATGCGCGCCGCCCGCATTGTTCACATAGGTGATGCCGCCGTCGATGATCCCGTACAGCGAGACGCTGCTCTGTGCATGCACGTGGCCCTGAACCATCACCGACATCATGCCGGCCAGCAGGAAGCGTTTCTTCATTTCCGGTGTCTCCAGTTTCCGCGAGGCGGATCGATTTTCGTGGTTCGAGAAAGGCCGCCCGCCTGCTTCGCTTCGGCATCGCGGCGCTGCCGAGTATAGGTTTCGTTGAATGAATGTTCAATCGATTGAGGACCCGGTCCGCACCGGTGTTTACACGCATCGGCGATCTCTTTATTGAAAAAACGTTCAACCCGTCATAACATCGACCGGCAGCCGCGCGAACGACGCGCGGGTCCGTTCCGAACCTCGGAGGGCACTGGATGACGACCCACCTCAACCCCGCCGCCGAGCCGCGCCTGCGCTCGGCCTACGAAGGACAGAAGTCGCGCCCGTACGATCCCGGCGCGCCGATCGCGACGCCGCTCGAACTGCACCGCTGCACCGTGCAGCCCGAATGGGTCGACTACAACGGCCACATGAGCGAATCGTGCTACCTGCTCGTGTTCGGCGACAGCAGCGACGCGTTCTTCCGCTACTTCGGCATCGACGACGACTATCGCGAAGCCGGCTGCTCGATCTTTTCGGCGGAAACGCATATCCGCCACCTCGGCGAAGCGATGCTCGGCGACCCGCTCACGCTCACGCTGCGACTGCTCGATGTGGACGACCGGCGCCTGCACGTGTTCCATTCGATGCATCACGCGACGACCGGCGCGCAACTCGCCACCGGCGAGCAACTGCTGACCCACGTCGACATGCACGCGAAGCGTTCGGCGCCGTTTCCCGATGCGATGCGCCGCCATCTCGACGCAATTCACGCCGAACATGTGCGCGCGCCCCGCGAGCTGCATGCGGGCCGCTCGATCGCGATCCGCCGCCCCGCCCCCGCTTCTCGCTGAACCTTTTGCCGAACCTCTCGCTGAACCCGACGGAGCCTCCCATGCAGAACCCCGACGTCTGGCGCGCGCGCGCCGGCCAACTCGAGATCGAATCCCGCGCCTTCGTGGACGGCGCGTTCCGCGACGCGCACGACGGCACGACCTTCACGTGCACGAGTCCGATCGACGGCCGGGTACTCGTGCAGGTCGCGCATTGCCGACAAGCCGACGCCGACCTCGCGGTCGGGGCCGCGCGGCGTGCGTTCGAGCACGGCGCATGGCGCAGCGCGACGCCGCGCGAGCGCAAGCACGTGCTGCTGCGCTGGGCGGCACTGATCCGCGAGCACGCGGACGATCTCGCGCTGCTCGAAACACTCGACACCGGCAAGCCGATCGGCGACACGACCACGGTCGACATTCCGTCCACCGCGTACTGTCTCGAATGGTTCGCGGAAGCGATCGACAAGACGGGCGGCGAAGTCGTGCCGGCCGATGCGCATCTCGTCGGGCTCGTCACGCGCGAGCCGATCGGCGTGGTCGCCGCGGTCGTGCCGTGGAATTTCCCCGCGATGATCGCGATGTGGAAATGCGCGCCCGCGCTCGCGGCCGGCAACAGCGTCGTGCTGAAGCCGTCGGAGAAATCGCCGCTGAGCGCTCTGCGGCTCGCCGCACTCGCGGCGCAGGCCGGGCTGCCGGCCGGCGTGCTCAACGTGTTGCCGGGCTTCGGCGACGCGGGCGAAGCGCTCGCGCGACATCCTGATGTGGACTGCATCGCGTTCACGGGCTCGACCGCGGTCGGCCATCGGGTCGCGCGCTGCGCGGCCGATTCGAACCTGAAGCGTGTATGGCTCGAACTCGGCGGCAAGTCGCCGCAGATCGTGCTGCCCGACTGCCCCGACCTCGACCGTGCGGCGCGCACCGTCGCGCACGCGGTGTTCTACAACACCGGGCAGATGTGCACGGCCGGCTCGCGGCTGCTCGTGCATCGCGAGATCCGCGACGCGTTCGTCGCGCGCATGCTGGCGATCGCGCCCGAGTACGCGCCCGGCGACCCGCTGTCGCCCGATACGCGGATGGGCAGCCTGATCGACGCCGCGCAGGTCGAGCGCGTGCTCGGCTACGTCGACGCGGGGCGCGACGAGGCGACGCTGCTCACGGGCGGCAAGCGCGCGCGCACCGCGAGCGGCGGCCAGTATGTCGAGCCGACGGTGTTCGACTGTCCGCGCGCCGATGCGCGGATCGTGCGCGAGGAAATCTTCGGGCCCGTGCTCGCGGTCACGGCATTCGACACCCTCGACACGGCCGTCGCGCTTGCGAACGACACGCGCTACGGGCTCGCGGCGTCGGTGTGGACAGCCAACCTGACGACCGCGCACGAAACCGCGCGCCGGCTGCGCGCGGGCACGGTGTGGGTGAACGGCTACGAGGAAACCGACGATATGAACTTCCCGTTCGGCGGCTTCAAGGAATCGGGCAACGGGCGGGACAACTCGCTGCATGCGCTCGAGAAATACACGGAGCTGAAGTCGACGATCATTCGGCTGCGGTGAAATCCGGGCAGTTGGGGCGAGGTTGCATCCTGGTTACGCTCCGCTGACGCAACGATCAGGTGCGCGCGCACCTGATCCAATCATCCGGTCGAGTGACGGCTGCACGTTCAAAATCCGGATCGACCGGGCCGATTAAAGGCCACAGCCATGCCCATTCATGCGGGGCTGACTCGGTCGCGTCGTCCGGGAATTGAACGGCTTCAGCACTGTCGGACTCAAGTTCTTCGGCAAGAACCATTCGGCATCCCTCCTGTTTCTGGAATGCAGTTCAATTCTGACGAAAATCTTACAACCCGACAATTCATTCCTCCCAGGAAACAATCAATCGCAACCCGGCGATTCACCTCCCCGCCCGCACGCTCTAGACTGTCGCATCGTTCCCCTTCCGGACCCGCGCGATGACCGACCTGCCGCTGACCACCGACCCCGATTCGGGCCTCCAGTACCGATTGCGCCCGGCCGCCGGCCGCCCCGCCGCGCGCCTGTTGCTGCTGCACGGCGTCGGCGGCAACGAAACCAATCTGCTGAACGTTGCCGATGCGATCGATCCGCGCATCGAGATCGCGTTCCTGCGCGGCCCGCTCACCTTCGGGCCCGATCAGCATGCGTGGTTTCCGGTGCGTTTCGGCCCGAACGGCCCCGAAATCGATGCGGCGCGTGCGGACGCGAGCCGCGTGCAACTGATCACGTTGCTCCGCGTATTCCGCGCACAGGACGGCGCGGCCCCCGCGTTGCCGACCGTGATCGCCGGCTTCAGCCAGGGCGGCATCATGAGCGCGAGTGTCGGCCTCACATCGCCTGGCGACGTGACCGCATTCGCCGTGCTGTGCGGGCGCATCCTGCCCGAAATCGATCCGCTGATTGCGCCGCGCGAGGCGCTACGCGCGCTCCATGCATTGATCGTGCACGGCCGCTTCGACGACAAGCTGCCCGTCGCGTGGGCCGACACCGCCGATGCGAAGCTCACGGCGCTCGGCGTCGCGCACGATACTCGGCTGTATGCGGCCGGCCACGAACTGACCGCGGAGATGGCCGGCGATTTCGGCCGATGGGTCGGCGAACGCACCGGGTTGAACTGACCGCGCCGGGGGCGCCGGCCGCGAACGGGCCGGCGCCCCCGGCGCGTACCGTCACGCGTTCTGCGCCGGATCGGCAACGACGCGCGTGGATGCGGGTGCAGCAACCGCCCGCTCACGCTCGGCCCCGCGCTTCGCCAGCTTCCAGCCGACCACCAGCGCGAGCACGACGAGCGGAATCGTCGCGACGGTCCACGTACCGCCCGGATAGTCGAACGCCATCAGCACCAGCACGCCGGCGAGGAAGACGAGCGTGAGCCACGACGTGAACGGCGCGCCGGGCATCCGGAACGACACGTCCTTCAGTTCGCCGCGATTGACCGCGCGGCGGAACAGGATCTGGCACATCACGATGAAGCCCCACGTCGTGATGATCCCGAGCGACGCCATGTTCAACACGATCTCGAACGCCTGGGCCGGCACGATGTAGTTCAGCGGCACGCCGATCGCGTTGATCGCGACCGTGATCAGGATCCCGCCGTACGGCACGCCGCGCGCGTTCATCCGCGACACGAAGCGCGGCGCCGATCCGCCCATCGCGAGCGAGCGCAGCACGCGCCCGGTCGAATAGAGGCCCGAGTTCAGGCTCGACAGCGCGGCGGTCAGCACCACGACGTTCATCACCGTGCCGACATACGGCACGCCGAGCTTGCTGAAGAACGTGACGAACGGGCTTTCGTGCGCGCTGTACGCGGTCCACGGCAGCAGCATCGTCAACAGCACGACCGAGCCGACGTAGAACAGCGCGATGCGCCACATCACGCTGTTGATGGCCTTCGGCAGCACCTTGCGCGCGTCGGCGGTCTCGCCCGCCGCGACGCCGACGAGCTCGATGCTCGCGTACGCGAACACGACGCCCTGCACGATCAGCACGGCCGGCAGGATGCCGTGCGGAAAGATCCCGCCGTGATCCGCGACCAGGTGGAGCCCCGGCATCTGGCCGGCGACCGGATGGCCGCTCGCGAGGAACAGCGCGCCGACCGCGAGGAACACCGCGAGCGTCCCCACCTTGACGATCGAGAACCAGAACTCCATCTCGCCGAACACCTTCACGCCGATCATGTTCATCACCGACACGATCCCGAGCGCGCCGAGCGCGAACACCCATTGAGGCACGTCGGTGAACACGGCCCAGTACTTCATGTAGATCGCGACCGCGGTGATGTCGACGATGCCGGTCGTCGCCCAGTTCAGGTAGTACATCCAGCCCGCGACGAACGACGCGCGCTCGCCCATGAACTCCCGTGCGTACGACACGAAGCTGCCGCTGGTCGGCCGGTGCATCACGAGTTCGCCGAGTGCGCGCATGATCAGGAACGCGAACACGCCGCAGACCAGATACACGAGCGCCAGCGCGGGCCCCGCGTGCTGCAGGCGGCCGCCCGCGCCGAGAAAGAGGCCGGTGCCGATCGCACCGCCCATCGCGATCATCTGCACGTGCCGCGGCTTCAACTGCTTCGCATAGCCGGCTTCGTGCGACGCAAACATCGCGTCGGGGTCGGGATGACCGGAATCCGCGCCACCGGCCGTATCGGCCGGGCGCTCGCTGGTGTGTTTCATCGTGAGTCTCCGTTGTTTTCTTGATGTATCGCGCCCCGCGCAGGGGCGCTTCAGGTGCGGCCGCGCGCGGCCGGCGTCAAAGCACGCGCGGCCGGATCAGCGCTTCGGGCTGCAGCGCTTCTTCGAGCTGCTCGCTGGTCATCCACTCGCGCTCCAGCACGACCTCGCGGATCGATTTGCCGGTCGCGTGCGCTTCGGCGGCCACCGCGGTCGCGCGCTTGTAGCCGATGTACGGGTTCAGCGCGGTCGCGAGCGCAACCGAGCGCTCCATCGTTTCGCGCAACCGCTCCGGGTTCGCCGTGATCCCGCTCACGCACCGCTGCGCGAGCGTCGTGCACGCGGCCGTCAGGTGGCTGAAGCTGCGGAACAGCGCGCTGGCGATCACCGGTTCGAACGCGTTGAGCTGAAGCTGCCCGGCCTCGGCGGCGAAGGTCACGGTCAGGTCGTTGCCGAATACCTCGAACGCGACCTGGTTGACGACTTCCGGGATCACCGGATTCACCTTGCCGGGCATGATCGACGAGCCGGCCTGCACGGGCGGCAGGTTGATCTCGCCGAACCCCGCGCGCGGGCCGCTCGACAGCAGCCGCAGGTCGTTACAGATCTTCGACAGCTTGACGGCGATCCGCTTGAGCACGCCCGAGACCTGCACGAACGCGCCGCAATCCTGCGTCGCCTCGATCAGGTTCGGCGCGGTGCTCAGGTCGAGCCCGGTAATGCGCCGCAGCGCCGCCAGCGCTTTCTCCGCGTATTGCGGATGCGCGGTGATCCCGGTGCCGATCGCGGTCGCGCCGAGATTGATCTCGCGAATCAGCCAGCCGGCTTCCTGCAGGCGCGCGATGTCTTCCGTCAGCATCACCGCGTAGGTCGAGAATTCCTGGCCGAGCGTCATCGGCACCGCGTCCTGCAACTGCGTGCGGCCGAGCTTCAGCAGGCCCGCGAACGCGTCGGCCTTCTCCGCGAACGCATCGCGCAGGCGCGCCATCGCTTCGAGCAGGTGTTCGACCGCGAAGCACGTCGCGACGCGGATCGCGGTCGGATAGACGTCGTTGGTGCTCTGCGCGAGATTGACGTGCTCGTTCGGGTGCAGGTATTCGTACTGCCCGCGCGCGTGCCCCATGATTTCGAGCGCGCGGTTGCAGATCACCTCGTTCGCGTTCATGTTGGTCGACGTGCCGGCCCCGCCCTGGATGACGTCGACGACGAACTGGTCGTGCAGGCGCCCCTCGCGGATCTCGACGCACGCGGCGGCGATCGCGTCGCGGTATGGCCGCGGCAGCAGGCCGAGCTCGCAATTGGCGTCGGCCGCGGCTTCCTTCACGGCCGCGAGCGCCATCACGAGGTACGGGAGCGACGCGATGGTGCGGCCGGAAATGTCGAAATTCTCTTTCGCGCGCAGCGTATGGACGCCGTAGTAGACGTCGTCCGGAATGCTTCGTTTACCTAAAAGATCCGCTTCGACGCGGAAGCCGTTTTCTGTCATCGTGCCCTCCTGAGTGTCTCGTGCCGCTCGTCGTTCGCCACTTCCCGACGCGACGGGTTCGCATTCTATGCCTTTGCAAAAACAAGCTCGCTTCTGTATTATCGAAAGCGGTTTTGCGTGGGACGCAACAGCGAGAATTGGATGAAAAGAGGCACGAAAGAAACCGGCATCGATCACCTGGGCGCGATGCGCGCGTTCGTGAGAGTGATCGAAACAGGGAGTTTTTCGGCGGTCGCGAAGGAGATGCACGTGTCGACGTCGACCGTCGCGCGCAAGGTGACGGCCATCGAGGACGCGCTCGGCGTCGCGCTGCTGCACCGGTCGACGCACAGCGTGACGCTGACCGAGGCCGGCCATATCTACCTGGAGCGCGCGATCACGCTGATCGCCGAACTCGACGACACGCTGCGCGTCGTCGCCGAACTGAACGCGCAGCCGAGCGGTCCGCTGAAGCTCACCGCGCCGGTCGCGTTCGGCCGCCGTCATCTCGCGCCGCTGGTCGCGCCGTTTCTCGCGCGCTACCCGACGATCCAGCTCGACGTGCGGCTCACCGACAACCACAACGACCTCGTGGCCGGCGGCTTCGATCTCGACATTCACGAGGGCGAGAACTACCTGGACAACCTGGTCGTCCACCGCCTGTCGCGCAACGACAGCATCCTGTGCGCGACGCCCGGCTATCTCGACCGCAGCGGGCGCCCGTCGACGCCGGACGACCTGAAGCACCACAACTGCCTGCGCTACGTGCACCCGGAAGGCGATCCGCGCTGGGATCTCGTGAGCGGCGACGCGCAGCACAGCGTGCTGCCGGCCGGCAATCTCGTCACCGACCATTCGGAGCTGCTGCTCGAAGCGACCTGCGCGGGGCTCGGCATCGCGGAGTTCGAGATCTGGCTGGTGCGCGACCTGCTCGCGAGCGGCCGGCTCGAAGCCGTGCTGCCGCGCTACCGGCTGCAGAACCGGCTGACCGGCGAGTTCATCTACATCGCGTATCTGGCGAACCGGCGCAGCTCGGCGAAGCTGCGCGTGCTGAAGGACTTTCTCGCGGAGCACCTCGCGCATATCGGCGAGCTGTCGGAACTGGAACTGACGAAGATTCGCGGCGCACGCGCATAGCGCGCACGTTCGTACCCGCGTTCCGGCCGTTCAGCGAGCGGGCGCGCGCCGATGCGGGCGGCCCGGATCGCGGGCCGGCGGCCTCGGCGCGGCGACGGCGTTCAGGCCGGCTGCAATTCGAACGGGAACGTCGCGTGCCCGAACTCGACACCCTGCGTGTTCAGCATCGGCGGCCGGTGGAAGCCGGCCAGTTGCGCGCGCTGCGCGGCCGTGCCGATCTGCAGCCGCTCGAGGATTTCGCTGACGACCATGTAGAGCACGTCGAGATTGCCGTCCTCGATCTTCACCGAGATGCCGAGCGCGCCGTCGGCACCGAGCTGCCGCGTGCGCTCCGATGCGCGCACGCCGATTCCGTAGCACGCATCGGCGCCGAGCTTGCCGACCACCTGCCCGTCGAACGCGTTCATCAGCACCGTGCAGTAGCGCCCCTCGCCGGCGACCAGTTCCGGATGGGCGGTCATCGCACGATGAATGCGCGCCAGTGCGCGAACGCGATCGGTGAGCCCGTCGCCGCCCGCTTCCACCCTGTCCGCGCCGTCGGCCAGCGATGCGTAAAGACGCGCCAGGCGATCCAGCGAAAAGGCCGGCGTCGGCAGGTTGCAGCCGTCGATCGCCCAGTCGACCTCGTCGTCGCGCAAGCCGCACGCATCGGCCACCACATGCTTCACGCGCACCTGCATCGGATGGTCGGGCAGATGGTAATCGGCCATCGCGGCGCCGATCGCCTGCGCGCCGGCCAGCATCCCGACATGCTTGCCCGAGCAGTTGCTGCACACGCCGGTCGGCGTGTAGTCGCGCTTGATCCACGACCGGTACACCGCCTCGGACAACGGCGGATGGCCGCCGCAACGCAAGTCCGATTCATGCGCGGCAACCTTCGCGAGCATCGCGCGCGTGCGCTCGATGTGACGGTCCTCGCTGCTGTGCGACGCGCACATCAGCGCGATGTCCGCGTCGTCGAAGCCGAAGCGCTCCGGCGCGCCCGTCTCGATCACCGACAGCGCCTGCGCCGGCTTGGCCGCCGACCGTGCAAGCGTCATCCGGAACGGATCGCCGAACCGGGCCAGCAACCGGCCGCGTGCATCGACCACCGCCACATGGGCGACGTGCGTGTTCTCGATCGCATTGCCGCGGTACGTGACGACCGCTTCGCGTTGGGTGTCCATCGTGTTCTGTCTCCTTGCTCGGGCCTGATGCCGGGGCCCGTCCAACCGGTACGGGAGTGTAGCGAGTCGCCGCCGCCGCGCGCCGGCCGTGCAATGGAAAGTGGTGTTGCACGCGATGCAAAGGCAGCCGCTCCACCCACGAAAGCCTGACTGATTTAGTACAAAAACCATTCAAGTGTTTACATATTTGATACTAATTCGTACAATTGCGATCGCAAACGCGAATCATACGCATTTACATTGACGTTTTCCGATGGCCTGCGCCTGTCCGGCCGGCATCGAAGAAACGCACCCGATCACCGAACCTTCCGTTGCTTCCCGATATGCCTGCCCAGTTCAAGACGAGGCCTCGCGCCCTCGTGTCGGCGCTGACCTGCTCCGTTTTCCTGACGCCGCTGCTCGCCTCCGCCGAAACCGCTCCCGCCCCCGCACCTGCCGCCGATCAACCGGGCCCGTCCGCCGACCTGCCGGCAACGCTGCCGACGATCGCGGTGCAGTCGTCCGCGCTGTCGGACCTGCAGGTGAAGCGCTCGCCGTCGTACAAGTTCACCGCGCCGCTGCTCGACACGCCGCGCTCGGTCACGGTGATTCCCGAGCAACTGATCAAGGAAAAGAACGTCACGTCGTTCGCCGACGCGCTGCGCTCGGTGCCGGGCATCACGTTCCTCGGCGGCGACGCGGCCGCGAACCCGTCGGCCGACCGTCCGGTGATCCGCGGCTTCGAATCGCGCAACTCGATCTTCGTCGACGGAATGCGCGACTCGGGGCTGCAGAACCGCGAGACGTTCGCGGTCGAGCAGATCAGCGTGATCAAGGGCCCCGATTCGGTGTATGCGGGCCGCGGCTCGGTGGGCGGCAGCATCGACATCGTCACGAAGACGCCGAAGAACGATAACTTCATCAACAGCAGCATCGGCTTCGGCACCGACGGCTACAAGCGCGCGACGGTCGACGCGAACCGCAAGATCAACGACACGACGGCCGTGCGCCTGAACGTGATGGGCCACGACGCGAACCAGGCCGGCCGCAACGACGTGTACAACAAGCGCTGGGGCGTCGCGCCGTCGATCGTGTTCGGGCTGAACACGCCGACCACGGTCACGGTCAGCTACTACCACATGAACTCGTACGACATGCCGGACTTCAGCGTGCCGTTCCGCGCGTCGGGCGGCACGCCGGTGCCGACCGATCGCGGCCGGTTCTTCGGGCTGAACACGCGCGACTACCGCTACGGGCAGACCGACACCGGCGAGGTGCGCGTCGAGCATCGCATCAACGACGACTGGAAGCTGAGGAACACGACGATGTTCGGCCGTTCGACGCTCGATTACGTGGCGACGAATCCGCAGATCCTCGCGTCGAATCCGAACATGCTGGGGCTGCAGGCGAAGAGCGGCAAGTACGCGCTCAACGGCTTCTCGAACCAGACCGAAGTCACCGGCAGCGCGAGCCTGTTCGGCATGAAGCACACGATGACGGCCGGCGTCGAGTTCAGCCACGAACAGGCGCGCTACGAGGGCTATCTCGTGTCGGATTCGGCCGGCAACAACATCCGCTCCGGCGGCCCGTGCTCGGTGGCCGGCAACTGCACGCCGCTCGCGGGCGGCTGGAACCCGAACATGCCGTGGACCGGCAACATCGTGCTGAACGGCGACAAGGCCTTCCCCGGCCCGACGACGAACACGCGCACCGACACGGTATCCGCGTACATCTTCGACACCGTCAAGCTGTCCGAGCGCTGGCAGTTCAACACGGGGCTGCGCTTCGACCGCTACGACACGACCGGCAAGCAGGCCGGCGTCGCCGACCTGTCGAACACGTCGAACCTGTTCAGCTACCAGTTCGGCCTCGTGTTCAAGCCGGTGAGCAACGTGCGCCTGTACGCGTCGTACGGCACGTCGTCGAACCCGCCGGGTTCGAACGGGGGCCTCGGCGGCGGCACCGACCAGATCACCGCGACCAACCAGGATCTCGCGCCCGAGCGCTCGCGCAACATCGAGATCGGCGCGAAGTGGGACGTGCTGCAGGATCAGCTGTCGCTGACGTCGGCGCTGTTCCAGACCGAAAAGACCAATGCACGCGTCAGCGACGGTCTCGGTCACACGGTCAACGCGGGCAAGCAGCGCGTGCGCGGCGCGGAATTCGGCTTCGCGGGCAACCTGACGCCGAAATGGCACGTGTTCGGCGGCTACTCGTACCTGAACGCGATCACGACCGACGCGGGCCCCGGCAGCCCGGGCGCATCGGGCCTGCCGATGGTGATGGTGCCGAAGCACAACTTCACGCTGTGGACGAGCTACGACGTGATGCCGAAGCTCACGCTCGGCGCGGGCGCGACGGTGATGAGCCAGACCTATGCGTCGGTATCCGCGACGACGAAGAAGTGGACGCCCGGCTATGCGCGTTTCGACGCGGCCGCAACGTGGCGGGTGAACAAGACGATGGACGTGCAGTTGAACGTGCAGAACCTGTTCGACAAGAAGTACTACGCGAGCGCGTATCCGATCTACGCGACGTGGGCGCCGGGCCGTTCGGCAATGGTCACGCTCAACTTCTACCAGTAACGCCGATTGCGGCGGGAGGGCGTGATCCACCCTTCCCCGCCGCGCTCACCAAGGCAGCGAATACGTCTTCGTATTCGTGAAGCTCGCGAACTGGCAGCACTACGAATTTCCGTTCATCTACGGGCAGTTCGACCAGTCGCTGTTTCCGACCAACGACTGGCGCGCTACACGCAGAACACGATCTCGGATCCCGAACTGCTCGAGGCCGAACTCGACCGCACCGCGCACAAGGGCGTCTTGATCGACAACGAGGAATTCGTCGCGGGCATCGTATGTATCGCGGCGCCGATCGCCGGCGACAACGGCGCGTGCATCGCCGCAGTCGCCAGAACGCATCGTCATGACGCGCGCTGGTAGTAGAGATTCTGCGGATGCCGCGCATCCGCGAAGAAGAACCAGCGCTCCGCGACCAGCCCCGCATACTGGATCACGAACGCCGCGCCGAGCGCGACGGCCGCCGCGGCCGACGTCGGCGCGAGCGCACCCGCCCCGGTGAGCACGAACGGCACCGCAAACGCGCCGGTCAGGAAGCCGGCCTTCACCGCGCGCAGCGTGCCGTTGCCCTGCCCGTGAAAGAACTCCTTCGTATTGAACGCGCTGGCCGTGAAGCCGCGCGACTTCTGCTCGACCTTCGCATTGCGGATCCCCGTCGCGCTCTGCACGGTCGACTTCGGCCGCAGCCGCGCGTTGCGCGCAAGCGATGCGAGCCGGGCCACGCAGCCCGCGAGCGTCAGCACGCACGCGGCCGCCGCGAGCCGGCCGACCAGCGCCGGCGCGAGCCACGCGGCGCAGGCCGTCGCGAGCGTGCAGCCCGACGCGCAGCCGAGCAGCACGAAGTTCACGAGCGTCAGCGGGCTCGCCCACTCCTGCAGGAAGCGCAGGCACGCGTAGATCATCGCGGTGCAGACAAACAGCGCAACGCTCGCGAGCGCGCCGGCCGCGCCGATCAGCAGCGTGCCGCGCCAGCCGAACAGGTGCGCCGCGCCATACGCGAATGCGCACGCGAGAAACACCGGCAGCGCGATGCATTCGCGCGACAGCCATGACGTGCGCCACATCGCGATCGCGCGCCATGCGCGTTCGGGGTGGCCGAGATGGAAGAACGACGCGAACAGGCCGAGCACGCCGAGCGCGACCGACAGCGCGGCGCCCGTCACGTAGAACGCGGCGGCCACGTCGACGCCGGCCAGCCGCGTAAGCGCCTCGACGATCACGAGCGTCAGCAGCAAGCCCTGTGCGGCGCCGCACAGCGTGGTGAGAAAAACGACCGAAAAGGCTGGGCGCATGAAAACTCCGTCTATGTCTGAATGAAATGCGCGGTGTTCAGCGCCGCGTCGCGAGCGACACGAGATCGATGTCGCCGTGCGCCGCGCGTGCTTCGAACGACTCGTCCTCATTACGCCCGTTCGACGTGCCGCCGCATCCGCCGCCGCTCCCGCAACCGCACGACGCTTCGGTCTTCACGCGCGGCAGGTAATGGTTCGACGGCCGCGTGCCCCATTCCGGCATCAGCGCATAGCCGCCGCGTTCGCGGATCGCGCGCGACACGTCCGATTCCGGGTCGTGCACGTCGCCGAACAGCCGCGCCGACGTCGGGCACGCGAGCACGCAGGCCGGCTTGCGGTCGCGTTCGGGCAGCGCCTCGTTGTCGATGCGGTCCGCGCACAGCGTGCACTTCGTCATCTCTTTGCGGCCTTCGTCGAGCTCGCGCGCGCCGTACGGGCACGCCCACGCGCAGTACTTGCAGCCGATGCACTTGTCGTAATCGACCAGCACGATCCCGTCCGACTTGCGCTTGTAGCTCGCGCCGGTCGGGCAGACCGGCACGCACGGCGGATCCTCGCAGTGCAGGCACGACTTCGGGAAGTGGATCGTGTCGGTCATCGGGAACACGCCGGCTTCGTACGTCTGCACGCGGTTGAAAAACGTGCCGGACGGATCGTCGTCGTACGGGCGCAGGTCGGCGAGGCTGCCGGCCTCGCCCGACGTGTTCCATTCCTTGCAGCTCGTCACGCAGGCATGGCAGCCGACGCACACGTTCAGGTCGATGACGAGGGCCATCTGGGTCATGGTTGCGCTCCTTCGATTAGCGATCGTCAGACTGCGGGCCCGCCGACGCCGCGCGCCGCAGCCGCGCGGCGAATGCGCCGGTTCCCGCGAAATACGCCTGCACGCGCTGCAGCACGCGCGGCGTGCCGGGCAGCGCCGGCATCGGCGCGAACTGCGGCAGCGTCGTCGCGGCATCGGCTTCGGCCGGATAGATCCGCACCTGCACGTCGTACCAGCCGGCCTGCCCCGTGATCGGATCGGAGTTCGACACCCGCGCGCCGGCGCGCGCCGCATCCGGCAACTCGTCGGTGATCACGTGATTGAGCAGGAAGCCGCGCTGCGACTCGCCCGCTTGCGGGCCGAGGTTCCACGCGCCGGCCGCCTTGCCGATCGCGTTCCACGTCCACACGGTGCCGGGTTCGACGGCCTCGCTGTAGCGCGCGCGGCAACGCACCTTGCCCCACGGCGATTCGACGTAGATCCACGCGCCGTCGTCGATCTGCTGCGCGGCGGCCGTCACGGGGTTCACGAACAGGTGGTTCTCGCCGTGGATCTGCCGCAGCCACGCGTTCTGCGAATCCCACGAGTGGTACATCGCCATCGGCCGCTGCGTGATCGCCGCGAACGGATAGCGGTTCGCATCGGTCAGCCCGCTTTCGAGCGACGGATGCCAGAACGGCAGCGGATCGAAATAGCGCGCGATGCGCTCGCGCAGATGGTCGGGCGGCTGGCGGCCGGACGTGCGGCCCTGCGCGGCGAGCCGGAATTTCTGCAGCACGTCCGAGTAGAGCTGGATCACGATCGGTACGCCGAACTTGCGCATCCCGTTCTCGACCGCCCACTGCATGTACGGACCGTTGCAGTTGCGCATGTACTGCAGCGGCTCCGGCAGCCGGTGGTGATACACGCAGTTGTTCTCCGCGTAGCGCTTCCACTGGTCGGGGTTCGGCTCGCCGACGACGGCCTTGTCGCCGTCCTTGCCGCGCCAGCCGATCAGGAAGCCGGTGCCCGACTCGGGCGCGGTCTGGAAGTTGACGACGAAATCCGGATAGTCGCGGTACTTGCGCTGCCCGTCCGCCGTCGTGAAGGCCGGAAACTTCAGCCGGCTCGCGAGCTCGATCAGCACTTCCTGGAACGGCTTGCATTCGCCGGTCGGCGGCACGACGGGCACGCGCACCGAGTCGACCGGCCCGTCGAATTCGGAGATCGGCCGGTCGAGCACCGACATCACGTCGTGCCGCTCGAGGTAGGTCGTGTCGGGCAGGATCAGGTCGGCGAACGCCGTCATCTCCGACGCGAACGCGTCGCATACGACGAGGAACGGGATCCGGTATTCGCCGTCATCGCGCTTGTCGACCAGCATCTTGCGCACTTCCGTCGTGTTCATCGACGAATTCCACGCCATGTTGGCCATGAAGATCAGCAGCGTGTCGATCGGATAGGGATCGCCGCGCCACGCATTGGTGATCACCGAATGCATGAGCCCGTGCACCGCGAGCGGGTATTCCCACGAGAACGCCTTGTCGAGCCGCGCGGGCGTGCCGTCCGGATGGACGAACAGGTCCTCGGGGCCCGCCGGCCAGCCGAGCGGGCCGGTCGCGAGCGGCGTGTTCGGCTGCACCTGGGCCGGGTCGTTCGGCGGTTTCGCCGAAGGCGGCACCGCACGCGGATACGGCGTCTTGTGGCGGAAGCCGCCCGGCCGGTCGATCGTGCCGAGCAGCGACATCAGCACGGCCAGCGCGCGGATCGTCTGGAAGCCGTTCGAATGCGCGGCCAGCCCGCGCATCGCGTGGAACGCGATCGGCACGCCCTTCACCGTCGCGTGTTCCTTACCCCACGAATCGGTCCAGCGCACCGGCAATTCGATCGCGTGATCGCGCGCGACCGTCTCCATCTCGCGGGCGAGGCGGCGAATCGTGTCGGCCGCGATGCCGGTGATGTCGGCCGCCCATTCGGGCGTGCAGCCGGCCACCTGTTCGCGCAGCAGCGTGAACGACGGCGCGACGGGCGTGCCGTCGTCGAGCGTGTAGCGGCCGTCGAGCGCCGGCTCGGCGCCTTCCGCATGGTGCAGCACCGCGCGGTTCGTCTTCGCGTCCCACCACATCCGGTTCTGCGGATACAGCGCGTTGACCTCCGGCGCGCCGGCGTCGCGCACGAACAGCCCGAACGTATCGGCGCCGTCGCGCTGGTCGACCAGCTCGGCCGCGTTCGTGAAGCGCGACACGAATTCGAGGTCGAACGCGTCGCGCGCGATCAGCTCGTGCATCAGCGCCATGAACAGCGCGCCGTCGGTGCCGGGGCGGATCGGAATCCATTCGTCGGCAATCGCCGCGTAGCCGGTGCGCACCGGATTGATCGCGATGAAGCGGCCGCCCGCGCGCTTGAACTTGCCGAGCGCGATCTTCAGCGGGTTCGAATGGTGGTCCTCCGCGGTGCCGATCATGAAGAACAGCTTCGCGTTGTCGAGATCGGGCCCGCCGAATTCCCAGAACGAGCCGCCGATCGTGTAGATCATCCCGGCCGCCATGTTCGCCGAGCAGAACCCGCCATGCGCCGCATAATTCGGCGTACCAAACTGTTTCGCGAACAGGCCGGTGAGCGCCTGCATCTGGTCGCGGCCGGTGAACAGCGCGAAACGCTTCGGGTCGGTCGCGCGCAGGTGCGCGAGGCGCTTTTCGAGCACGTCGAACGCAACCGCCCACGACACCGGCTCGAACTGCGCGTCGCCGCGCTCGGCGCCCGGCTTGCGCATCAGCGGCTGCGTGAGCCGCGCGGGCGAGTACTGCTTCATGATTCCCGACGAACCTTTCGCGCAGATGACGCCCTGGTTCAGCGGATGCTCCGGATTGCCGTCGATATAGCGCACTTCGCCGTCGCGCAGGTGTACGCGGATGCCGCAGCGGCACGCGCACATGTAGCACGTCGTCGTCTTGATCTCGGCCTGCTCGTCACGCTCGCGTGCCCGATGTTCCATCGTCTGTCCTCGTTCGCGGATGATGGCGCGCCCCGCCGGGGCGCACCCGTGAATCGGTTCATCCATGCTATGCCGGCTGGCGGCCGGCATAAAGTCGCATCCCCTGATCGCTCCTATCGGTCGGCCTGATAGTTGGCCCGGCAATCCATCGGATCGCCGCCAGACCCGCATGCGCGAAGGCCCGGCGCGCGTGAACTGAACCCCGGAAGTTGGACGGTTCAAAGATGCCAGGCCAACAAGGGCTGAGTTCTGTATTGCACCGGACTCAGCCCTTTTAGTTTCAATCTGATACGTTCGTGGTTGTAGTAATGAACGCACTGGAGCGCAACGCACTGCTCACGCGGCTCACGCTGAAGAAGATGACCTACCGGACGCTGACCGACGCGCAGTTGCTCGCGGCCGAACTCGACCGGCTCGCCGCGCGCGGCGTCGGGATCGACAACGAGGAATTCGTACGCGGGATGGTGGCCGCCGCGGTGCCGGTGAAGGAAGCCGCGAGCGGCCGCGTGCTCGCGACGCCCGCCGTGCATGCGCCGACCGCGCGCGCGACGCTCAACGACCTGCTGGAGCACGTGCTGAAGATGCGCGACGCGGCCGCGCGGCTCGCGCCGCTGCTGCATGCGGCCGACGGCGTACCGCCGGGCTGATGCGAACGCGCGCGCTCAAGCGTTCACGCGTTTACTCGTTCACGCGAGGTGGTAGCGCAGCCAGAAGGTTTCGCGGCATGCGTTGTCGAACGTCAGCCGCGACGGGCTGACCGGCTGCGCATCGGGATGGCGGAGCACGTCGTAATCGATCCAGCATTCGGCGCACAGCAGGTCGGACGGCGCGCGGTCCTGCTCGACCGAGCGGCGCACGATCGCGCCGTTGTCGAAGCGGTATTCGGTTTCGTCGCGCGTGACCTCGACGTCGTCGTCGGTCCAGCGGTCGTGCGACGTCGCGTGCGACACGATCGACACGGGGCCGGCAAGCCCGTGGATCGCGGCGACGTAGGAAATGAGCTTGTCCATGGCGAGGCGGCGAACTGGCGGATGGCCGCTTTGCGCAACACATGCTGCGCGAGGCGGCCCGAGCGGCGAGTATAGCCGCGCGCCGATGACCTTGCCGCCGGCGGGGTTTCGCGCGCTACGCGTCCAGCGCGAGCAACGCGAACGTCGCGAGCCAGTGTTCGCCCATGTAGTCGCCGGCCACGTGCGCGAGCGCGCTCGCGAGATGCCGGTCGGCCGCATCGAGCAGCTTCGCGCGCCGCGCATCGCCTTCCGGCAGCGCGCCGGCCAGCGAGCGCTGGCACCACGCGCGGCTCAGGTTCAACCCGTCGAGATGCGCGATCTTGCCGTCGCTGCGGTCGCTGACCGTCGCGGGCTCGAACAGCGTCGCCGGCTCGCCTCGCGCAAGATCGGGCAGGAAGCGCGCGAACCAGCCGTCGAATTCGGCCGCCGGCAGCACGCGCCGCATCAGCTCGGCCTCCATCAGCGCGGGCGACAGGAATTCGTCGCCCGATGGCTCCCACGCCTGGCATGCGACGTCGTTCAGGTGCCAGCGCTTCGCGGTATCGACGATCAGCGCCGCGAGCCCGTCGCGCTGCGTGTCGCGCGCGAAATCGAGCGCGAGCGCCAGCGCGAACGCGGTGTTGAAGTGCGTGCCGACGCGCAGCGGATAGGTCGCCTTCGGCAGAAAGGTCTCGAAGCGCGACACGAACAGGTCGGTGAGCGGCGCCATCGTCTTCGCCCAGCGCGCGGCCTGCGGCATGACGCCCTTCAGCGCGAGCTGCTCGAGCTGCGCGGCGAGCGCGAGCAGCCACGCCCAGCCGTACGGCCGCTCGAAGCCGCTGTTGTGCGGCAGCGCGAGATACGCGCGCTCGCCGGCGACATTCGCGTCGGTGAAGTGCGCGTCGACGACCGCGACGATGCGTTCGGCCTCGGGCAGCGCCGGGTAGCGTTCGAGCACGCGCAGCACGAGCCAGTAGCCGTGCACGCACGAGTGCCAGTCGTAGCTGCCGTAGAAGATCGGGTGCAGCGCGCGCGGCCCCTGCACGTCGTGCGGGCCTTCGAGCGAATGCGTGAGCTTGTTCGGATATTCGCGGGTCAGGTGCGCGAGCGCGAGCGACGCGAATTTCGAGGCGAGTTCGGGCGTGAGTCGGTCGGTCATGGGCATCTCTTCGAGCGGATCAGAAGCGGAATGCGAACGCGTACATCAGCAGCGTGTTCACGGCCAGCAGCAGCACGGCGGTCGGCCACTGCGCCTTGATCACGCCGTTCTTGTCCTTCAGTTCGAGCAGCGCCGCCGGCACGATGTTGAAGTTCGCGGCCATCGGCGTCATCAGCGTACCGCAGAAGCCGCTCAGCATCCCGATCGCGCCGACGATCGCCGGGTTGCCGTGGAACTGGTGGACGATCAGCGGCAGGCCGATGCCGGCCGTCATCACGGGGAACGCGGCGAAGCCGTTGCCCATGATCATCGTGAACAGCGCCATGCCGACCGTGTAGGCCGCGACGACCGCGAACGGCGAATCGATCGGCACCCAGTCCTTCACGAGCCCCGACACCACGCCGCCGACGCCCGCGATCGCGAACAGCGCGCCGAGCGCCGCGAGCATCTGCGGCAGGATCGCGGCCCAGCCGACCGCGTCCATCGTGTGGCGCGCCTCCTTCAGCGCATGCACGGGCGAATCGCGCAGCATCGCGAGCGCGACGACGAACGCGACGATCGTGCCGAGCACAAGCGAGATCAGCGTCACGCTCTTCGGGTCGACGAACGGCACGTGCTTCAGCGCGAACGTGCCGATCAGCGTGACGACCGGAATCAGCAGTGCGGGCAGGAACAACCGGTTGCCGAAACGCTGCGCGAGGGTCTCGCGCCGCACGGCCGCCGCGTCGCCGGCTTCGTCGGACTTGCCGCGCCCGAGCTTGCCCGAGCCTGCGATCAACGCGAGCGCGATCGCGAGGCAGCCCGTCACGAAATGCGGCAGCAACGCGCCGAACAGGAACGTGGCCGCGTAGATCGCCCAGAACGCGAAATTGACGACGCGGCGCGGGTTCGTGCGGTCCGTCAGGTTGAAGCACGCGAACGCGGCGAACATCAGCCCCGCGAGCGTGTACAGCGATTCGAGACGGATCATCGCGCGCCCTCCCGCTCCAGCAGGCCGAAGCCGCGCGCCAGCCGGCGGTCGAGCAGCGCGAGGCGCGTGCAGTGGATCAGCAGCGCGGCGACCGCGGTCGGGATCGCCCACACCGACAGGTGCAGCGGCTCGATGGCGATCCCGTTCTGTTCGAGAAAGCCCTTGATCAGCAGGATCGACTGGATCGCGATGAAGATGTCCTCGCCGAAGAACACGGCGACGTTGTCGGCGCCCGACGCATGCGCGCGGATCTGCTGGCGCACCGACTCCGGCAGCTCGCCGTACCGGCCGACGGCGGCGGCCTCGGCCATCGGCGCGATCAGCGGCCGCACCATCTGCGCGTGGCCGCCGAGCGACGTCAGGCCGAGCGCGGCGGTCGCCTGGCGCAGCACGAAGTACAGCATCAGCACGCGGCCCGTGGTGGCCGCCTGCACGCGCGCGATCATCCGCTTCGCCTGCTCCTTGAGCCCGTTGCGCTCGAGCAGCGCGATCACCGGCAGCGTCAGCCAGATCAGCCCCATGTAGCGGTTTTCGGTGAACGCCTTGCCGAACGCGCTGACGATGTCGACGAGATTCAGCCCGCCCGCCAGCCCCGTCGCGAGCCCCGCGATCGTGACCACCAGCAGCGCATTGAAGCGCAGCGCGAAGCCGATCACGACGATCGGCACCCCAATCAGCACCAGCATTGCTCCTCCTTGCGTTGTATTGGACGCGCGACGCGCCGGCAGCGCGACGCCTGCCCGGTTTGGACCGGGCTCCGACGGCGAAATCTAGCACGAGACTTTATCGATAAAAAGTCGACGATTTACCGCCTCGGGTAAACGTTGAAGCGCGCGGATACCGTGCTCGCCCGGGCCGTGTGCCGGCGGTGTTTCATCTGATGAATCGGTGTCTGGCCGGCGCGGGGCGCGCCGGATCGCGGCATGCGATGTCCCGCATCGGGGCCGCGCGTGGCGGAGCCCCGGTGCGCCGACTAAACTGGAAAGCATCGGCAACGTTCGGGAGAGCCGTCATGATCGACGTATTCGAAACCATCGGCAGCCGCGCGTTTTCCGCGCATCTGGCGAAGGACGGCATGGTGACGCTGATGGAACAGCGCCACGAAGTCGACCGCGTGACGCTCGCCACCGCCTATGCCGCGCTCGTCGAGGACGTCGAGCAGGAAGGCGACCTGCGCGACGCGACGGTCGAAGGGATGATGCGCGCGCTGATCCAGGGGTACGCGCGCAGCCATTGACGGTGCGGCCGCGCGTCCGGTGCGCGGCCGGATACCTGGTCGCGGCCCGCTATGCGGCCGGCGTGCCGGCGCCCGTGCCGAACCACCGGCCCGCGCGCAGTTGCCCGTAGTCGGCCTGCGTGAAGATCCCCAGCAGGTTCGCCACCGCACCGTTGCTGGCGCGGTCGAGTTGCGTCAGGAACGCGTCGACCTCGTCGCGGCCGGCAAACAGGATCGTGCTGAAGTAGCGTTCGCGCTCGGCGTCGGACAGGTTCGTCGCGCGCAGTTGGTACGGGTGATGAAGCGCCGCGAACAGGAAGTAGTAACGCTCGGCGTCGTCGCGCAGCACGCGCACCGCGTCGGGCTCGACCGGAAACTCGCGGTAGAACGATGCATGCCCGCTCTCGATGTCGATCCGGTACAGCAACCGGCCGTCGCGCTCGATCACGACCGGCGCGTGCGGGTCGCGGCTGACGAGCGTGGTGTCGGGTGCGGCCATCCGGTTCTCCTCGTTTTTTTGTCGAAGCCGGCACGGTAACATGCCGGCTTCAGCGGCCTGCCGTGGCGAGATCGCGTGGCCGCGGCATGCACGCATGCGCCGGCCCGGTTCCCCGGCCGGCCGGAAATCCCGCATCGCCATAGAGGAAACGCACTGAATCGGCGCAATGCGCAAATTTTTCGATTGCCGCCGCACGCGTCGCATGACAGCATGCGGGGCGTCGTCAACCCAAAAGAATGCCGTGCCGTCCGGACGCCGATACCGCCCTGCGGCGCCGAACAGGCAGCCCCTTCCATGAACCCGGCCCACCTCCAACACTTCGAACCGACCGGAGAATTCCGCTTGTGAACATCGGCATCGTCAACGACCTCCCGCTTGCCGTCGAGGCGATGCGCCGCGCGATCGCGCGACGGCCCGAGCACCGAGTGCTGTGGGTCGCGACCGACGGCGCGCAAGCCGTCGAACAGTGCGCCGCGCAGCCGCCCGACATCGTGCTGATGGACCTGGTCATGCCGAAATTCGACGGGATCGAAGCGACGCGGCGGATCATGCGATCCGAACGACCGTGCGCGATCCTGATCGTGACGAGCTGCATCGGCGCGAACGGGTGGCGCGTGTTCGAGGCGATGGGCGCCGGCGCGCTCGACGCGGTCGATACGCCCCGCCTCGGCGAAGGCGCGGCCGGCGACACGACCAAGCTGCTGCTCGCGAAGATCGACCAGATCGGCCGCCTGCTCGACGCACCGGGCGGCACGCGCGTCGCCGGCGCGGCCACGCGCGCCGGCGGCGGCCCGCTGATCGCGATCGGCGCATCGGCCGGCGGCCCCGGCGCGCTCGCGTCGGTCCTCGGTGGCCTGCCGGCCGATTTCAACGCGCCGATCGTGATCGTGCAGCACGTCGACCGCGCATTCGCCGAAGGCATGGCGCAATGGCTCGACGGCCAGACGCCGCTGGCCGTACGCGTCGCGCGTGAAGGCGACCGCCCGCAGCCGGGCGTCGCGCTGCTCGCCGCGACCGACGACCACCTGCGCATCACGCGCGCCGGCACGCTCGAATACACGCGCGAGCCGGCCGCCACGCCGTATCGGCCGTCGGTCGACGTGTTCTTCAACAGCCTGACCGAGCACTGGCCCGGCCGCGTGATCGGTGTGCTGCTCACGGGGATGGGCCGCGACGGCGCGATCGGCCTGAAGGCGCTGCGGATGAAGGGCTACCATACGATCGCGCAGGACGAGGCGACGAGCGCCGTGTACGGCATGCCGAAGGCGGCCGCGACGCTCGGCGCGGCGCGCACGATCCTGCCGCTCGGGCGCATTGCGGGCGAGCTGGCGGCGCTCGCGCGGATCTGAGACCGATGAACACGCGCGACACCCATGCCTGCCCTCGCGACAACCCGCATCGATCATGACTAGCGACCTGACTCGCCCGCCGGGCGGCCCGACCATGTCGTCCGCCGACGTGCCGGCGATGGTGCTGCTGGTCGACGACCAGACGATCGTCGCGGAAGCCGTACGGCGCGCGCTCGTCGACGAGGAAAGCATCGACTTCCACTACTGCCCGCGCTCGGACGATGCGCTGGCCACCGCGATTGAAACCCGGCCCACCGTGATCCTGCAGGACCTCGTGATGCCCGGCACCGACGGGTTGAGCCTCGTGAAGGCGTACCGACAGAATCCGGCGACGCGCGACGTGCCGATCATCGTGCTGTCGACGCAGGAAGAGCCCGTGATCAAGAGCGCCGCGTTCGCGGCCGGCGCGAACGACTATCTCGTGAAGCTGCCCGACCGCATCGAGCTCGTCGCGCGCATCCGCTACCACTCGCGCTCGTACATGAACCTGCTGCAGCGCGACGAGGCCTATCGCGCGCTGCGGCAATCGCAGCAGCAGTTGCTCGAAGCCAATCTCGAGCTGCGGCGCCTCACGCATTCGGACGGCCTGACCGGGCTGTCGAACCGGCGCTATCTCGACGAATATCTCGCCGCCGAGTGGCGGCGCGGCACGCGCGAGCGCAGCGAGCTGTCGCTGCTGATGATCGACGTCGACAATTTCAAGCTGTACAACGACACGTACGGACACGTGTCCGGCGACAGCGTGCTCAAGCAGATCGCGTCGACCATCGAGCGCTGCCTCGGGCAGTCCGGCGATCTCGCCGCGCGCTTCGGCGGCGAGGAATTCGCGGTCGTGATGCCGGCCACGTCGCCGGGCGCCGCGCGGCTGCTCGGCGAGAAGATCCGTCTTGCCATCGAGGCGCTGCGGCTGCGGCACGCGCATTCGTCGACGGGCAACACCGTGACGATCAGCATCGGCGGCGCGAGCATCGTGCCGGCGCCCGGCCTGCCGACCACCCTGCTGATCGAGGCGGCCGACCGCGCGCTGTACCGCGCGAAGCACGAAGGCAAGAACCGCGTCGAGATCGATGCGGCGCCACCGCCGGGCACCGGCGGTTTCGGCGCGCCGCACGACGACTAGGCGCACGCCGCGTTCACACTGCGCCGAACCGGCGTGCGTAGTCGTTCGGGTCCAGCGGGCGGCTGAACAGGTAGCCCTGCTGCATGTCGCAGCCGATCTGCTGCAGGAACCGCGATTGCGCCTGCGTCTCGACGCCTTCGGCCGTGACCTTCATCCCGAGCGAATGCGCCATCGCGACCACGGCCTGCGTGATCGCGACCGAGTCGTGATGATCGGGCACGCCCGACACGAACGAGCGGTCGACCTTCAGGTTGTGCAGCGGAAAGCGCTTCAGGTACGCGAGCGACGAATAGCCGGTGCCGAAATCGTCGACCGAGATCCGCACGTTCATGTCCGTCAGCGCTTCGAGCATCGGCAGCACGGTGTCCGTGTCGTTCATCAGCACTCCTTCGGTGATCTCGAGTTCGAGCGCGGACGGATCGAGCCGCGTTTGCGCGAGACAGCGACCGACCGATTCGACGAGCCCTTCGTGGAACTGCCGCGGCGACAGGTTGACGGCCAGCATCAGGTCGGGCGCGATCGTGCGGCGCCATTCGGCTGCCTGCCGGCACGCCGTTTCGAGCACCCACTGGCCGATCGCGACGATCAGCCCCGTATCTTCCGCGACCGGAATGAATTCCGCCGGCGACATCGGCCCGAGCTCGGGGCTGGTCCAGCGTAGCAGCGCCTCGGCGCCGACCGTGCGGCCGCTGCGCGCATCGACGACGGGCTGGTACGCGAGCCGCAGCATGTTCGACGCGAGCGCGCGCCGCAGCGACTGCTCGATCGCGAAGCGGCGCTGCAGCCGCAGGTTGAGCTGCGCGGTGAAGAACGTGAAGTGATTGCGGCCGCGCTGCTTTGCGTCGTACATCGCCGAATCGGCGTTGCGCATCAGCGTGACGGCATCGTCGCCGTCGCGCGGCGCGACGCTGATCCCGATCGATACGCCAAGCCAGTACTCGTTGTTCGCGATCGCGAACGGCTTCGCGATCGCGTCGATCACCTCGCGCGCGAGCACCGCGAGACGATCGGGATCGTCGCAATCTTCGACGAGGATCACGAACTCGTCGCCGCCGACGCGCGTGAGCGCGTACCGGCTACCCGCGCAGGCCGCGAGCCGCGTCGCGACGCTGCGCAGCAGCGCGTCGCCCGCATCGTGGCCGGCCGTGTCGTTGACCTTCTTGAAGCCGACGAGATCGATGAACAGGATCGCGACGCGCGCGGGGCCGGCCGACGCATCGTGCCCGCTGAACAGCTCGCGCATGCGCTCGCCGAGCCAGCGGCGGTTGTAGAGGCCCGTCAGCGCATCGCGCGTCGCCAGGTAGCGCAACTGCTGCTGCGCTTCGCGCACCGGGCCGATGTCGTTGAACGAAACGAGCACCGAGTCGGCCTGCGTCTCGCCCGGCTTCACGATCGGCACCGCGTTGCCGCGCACCCAGATGATGTCGCCGTCCGCGAGGCCGAAGCCGACCGTGTAGCCGAGCATCGGCGTGGCCGTCTCGAGCGCGAGCCGGCTCGGCCATGCGTCGGGCGCGATCGGCGTGCCGTCCTCGTGCAGCTTGCGCAAGATCACCGTCGACAGCCGGCGGCCGACGAGGTCACCCTTCACGCGCATCATCCGGTTCGCGCTCGGGTTGCTGGCAACCACGACGCCGTCGCGCGACACGACGAGAATCCCTTCGTTCAGGCTGTTGACGACCAGGCGGTGATGTTCCTCGCTGCGCACGAGCTGCTTCGCGATGCGATCCTGGTGCACCGCGAGGCCGACGCTGTTGCTGATGTCGCGCAGTAGCGCGGTTTCCTCGTCGCTCGGCCGGCGCGGCTTGCGATGATAGACGGCGAACGCGCCGAGCACGATGCCGGACTCGTCCTGGAACGGCACCGACCAGCAGGCGCGCAGGCCCAGCGGCAGCGCGATCGACCGGTAGTCGGCCCACAGCGGATCGGTTTCGATGTCCTCGACGGCGACCATCCGGCGCTCGTACATCGCCGTGCCGCATGAGCCCGCCGCGGGCCCGATCGACGCACCTTCGATCGCGGCGCTGTACTGCGCGGGCAGCGATGGCGCCGCGCCGACATGCACGTGCATGCCGTCCGCATCGAGCAGCAGGATCGTGCACGATGCGCCGCCGCCGAGCAAAGTCTCGGCGCGCCGGCAGACTTCGATCAACAGTTCCGGCAGCGGTGTGTTGCGCGTGATCAGCCTCAGCACGCTTTGCTCGGACGCGAGTACTTCCGCGGCGAGGCCGAGGCTGTAACGAGAACGTTGCGGTTCGGTATTCAAGATGAATCCTGCCGTCTGTCCGACCGGGTCTGATGCGCCCGGTTCGTTATCGATCCTTCGTGCCGTTTTCACCCCGGGTTGACGCCGATACCCCGAAGCGCCCCATTCGCGCGCCGAGCCAGGGCGCGCGGAGATACATTTAACACTAATCCGTGACGTCCGGCGTATTCGTTCGCATCAGGGGTTACGCGCGGTCGCGACATGCGGCCATCGGTCAGCTTGCCGAAAGGTGCGCGGGCCGTGCGGCGGGCCGCGGCGCGCTCGGCCGGCCCGCCTGCGCGCAATTTGAAAACAATTTGATAGATTGTTTCGGTTAATCGAAACAAGAACGGCGAGTGGCCGTTCGCGATGAACGGATCGTTGAATGACTGATTGCGAGCGAGGCCGGCGCTGATTTGCCGAGGCAGGCCGTGGATCCTTCTGTGCACCGGAAATCAACGTGTGCGATGACCGGCGTAGCACGATCCGGGCCTCCGCCCGCAACCCGGCGCCGGGCAAACGCGCTCGCATCGGTGTTCTACCGGCTGGTCAGGACGCTTTGACACTCGCCCGGGCCTCAGGATTCGCGATCCCGCGCCAGCCGAAGCGCGGCTTGCGCGACCGACAACGGGATGCGCACTGCCGCGGGCAGTACGCATCCGTCGGGTGCCGGCGATCAATAGGCCGCGACCTTTTCGGTATTCCGCTGTTCAAGGGGCTTCCTGGATTTCGCCAGTGCCGTGATGAACAACATGGTGGCGATTCCGCCGGCAATCAGTGCCGGGTAAGCGGCCAGGATCTGGAACAGCGAATACTTCCAGCTCAGCGGGCGCCCGACGCCCAGCATCGCCGCATAGAACCACGAGACCGCGGAAACCACACCCGCGAAAATGGCAAACATGCGCCGTTCAAAGGAAAGCTCCAGCAGGGATCCCACTTTCTGCAATGCCGGGAGGACCATGGAGTGCAATGCGATACCGTTGAAGGTAAGCAACACGACGATGCCGATCTTGGCCTGCAGCTTGGGATTGTGGAGATACGCGAGACCCTGGGTCCGCATATCGAACGCAATGATCGCGATGCCGGTGATCCAAAGCATCGTCAGCGCCAACGTGATGGTGCGCTGCAGGCTGGGCAGGTGAACCTGGGCAAGATTGGCGGGCGCGTCGGAATCCAAAAGCCGCCTGACCATCGCAATGTCACTGGTCAGCACGAGACCGATTGCGACACAGCAGGCGATTAGATGAACAAAGACGATACCCATTCGTACGAATTCCATTTTCTGTCCTCTTTCGCGCGTTGCGCAAAGTTGATTCATACCGTTGAAAATCCGGCTGAGTCTCCTCAATGAATTAGGAGTGCGATTCAAATATCAAAATTCGACCATTCATTCCGCTGTCACGCCGGCTCCAGTCCGGCGCGACGGGAAAACTCGGCGGGGCCCATTACGGCGCGCCGGATCCTGTCGGGCTGCATGTGATCGAATCGATACTGATTGCAAGTTCGACCGCTGGATCAAGCCCATACGGCATGCGTACTTGCAGGGTCGGATGGCTGGCCATCCAGGTATCCGGCATGCGTGATATGCAGAAATGAAACATCGCCCAACTGCCGGATGCCGCCGGGCGACGTGCAAAATTTACGCATGCGGCCGCAACGAATCAACCCGACTTGTTACTAAATGCAAAGAAGGTTACGGGCGAGAAATGGGCGCGACGAAGGGTTCGACCCGGGCGTGGTTGGTGCCATCAGAAGTGCGGCGTCATGTCGCTATTTCGATTGGGGCACCGATCGACGAACCGCGTCCTTTTACATTTTCTTGGAAATCGCTGAAGGGGTCGCGGACAACAATGCACGTTGCGAAATTTTCATATGTGGAATAGGCAATTTCGTCCGATCAAAATCCCTGCGAGAAAGCGGCGCGTGGCGTCGAATATCGGCAACCGGAATTTGAACGCGGAGGCGGACACGCGGATGAAGCGTCCCGGATGATTCCGGTTGGCCGGAACGGGCGCCCGATGCCACCCGCTTACATGGTCTAATGTCGGCGAAAGGCCGTGCCCGTCCGTGTCGGCGGCACCGCGGCGCATGCCCCGATCACCCGCCCCGTCAAGGATCCCAGATGGCCCCGACCGAAATCAAGGCGCTCGTGTTCGATGTCTTCGGAACGATCGTCGACTGGAGAAGCGGTGTTGCGCGCGACGCCGCCGCGTTTCTGGACCGCCACGCGCCCGCGGTCGATCCGTTCGAGTTCGCCGATGCTTGGCGAGCCGAATATACGCCGTCGATGGAAGAAATCCGCAGCGGGCGCCGCCGCTACGTGCGGCTCGACGTGCTGCACCGCGAGAACCTGGTCCGCACCCTCGATCGCTTCGGGATCGACGGCGTGCCCGATGAGGAGGTCGATGCGCTGAACCTGGCATGGCACCGCCTCGACCCGTGGCCCGACGCCGTCGCCGCGCTGCACCGGCTGAAGCGGCGCTTCATCATCGCGCCGCTGTCGAACGGCAACATCCGGCTGATGGTCGACGTCGCGAAACGCGCGGGGCTGCCGTGGGATGCGATTCTCGGCGCCGAAGTCGTTCGAGCGTACAAGCCATCGCCGCAGGTATATAGCGACACGGTCGAGATTCTCGGCATCGCGCCGGCCGAGCTGTGCCTGGTCGCGGCGCACAACGGCGATCTCGCGGCCGCGCGCCGGCAGGGGCTGTCGACCGCGTTCGTGCTGCGGCCGACCGAGCACGGCCCCGGCCAGACGACCGACCTGCAAGCCGACGATGCGTGGGACTTCGACGTCAGGGATCTGAACGAACTCGCGGATCGGCTCGGCTGCCCGGGTTGAGCGGCGGATTCCAGTGAGCGTTCGCAGCGCTGCCGGCCGCGATGCAGGACCGACGCAACGGCGCGCCGCGCGCATCGGCAGACGACTGGTAGACTCCGCAAACCATGACCCACTGCGGCCGCGTTCCCCTATGTCGTCATCCCTGCGTCTTGTCGAAGGCAAACTGACCGCACTGCGCTTTCTCGAACGCCCGGATCAGGACAGCTCCGACAGCCATCGGGTCCCGCCGGTGGACCCGGAAGCCCGGAAGCAATCATTGGGCTACTGGTTCACGCACAACGTGGTGCCGATCATGGCGGCATTGACCGGCAACGGCGCCGCGGCCAACGCGCTGGTGTTTCAGCAAGCCGAAGAGGACAGCATCCTCGCCCGCCTGAATGCCGAAGCCGACAAGATCGCGCACCCGGCAACGTGGTCGTACGCGAATATCCGCGACAGCAAAACCTACGTGTCGCAAAACGCGTCGGTGACCGTCGGCAAGAACGGCAGGATCGTCGTGGCCAAACTCCCGGTCGAGATCGAAATCGGCGGTCAAACGTACCGTGGCTTTCTGGGCGGGCAATGCTTCGAGGCCGGCGACGAAGTCGTGGCCGTCATCAATCGGCAAGGCCGCCTGTTCGCGCTGTCGTCTCCCGATCGGCGCTATCTGGCCATGGACTACGCGTGCGGCGATACAGGGTTGGCCGGCCTGGCGCACACGCTGTGGCTGGCCTGGAAATGGTCGTTCATCGGTGTGAACTGCCTGTTGATCCCGATGATGCTGCTGGTGCTCTGGACCGGCGACGGCGGGTTTTCCAACCTCGAGGTCGACCTGTTCATGCTGCTGGGCGCGCCGCTCATGATGGGTGTCCTACTGGCGCTGATCTTCGGCGTGCGGCTTTCATGGTCCGACTGGCTGCCGGCGTGGCGCACGTCCGGCATCCTGAAGGCGCTGGGCCGCCCGGATCTGTGCACGCGCGATTTCGCCGATGCACGCATCGAGGCCGAGCGCAGCGGTCAGGCGCGCGACACGGATATCGGACAAATCTATTACGCGTAGGCCCTAGCCGCCCGGCACCAGCACCGTTGCGGCGGCCTGCCCCTTCGCCGCGATCGCGAGACGCAGCCAGTTGCGCGCCGCATACCGGTGGGCCTGCTGCAGTGCGATCCATAGCCCGACCTGCCGCACCGGCCTGAAAAAAAGGCCACGCGCGCTGAACACGGTGCGCCGTTCGACGCGCGTCCTGCCGCCTTCGACGGGCGTCAGCGTGAATTCGTCCTCGAGCAGGCCGACCCAGTCGCGGCACCATACCGTCGACGACACCATCCGGTAACGCAGCCGGCGATTCTCGTCGAGCACGAGAATCCGCTGGTCGATCGTGCCGCGATCGGTCGTGCACTGCCGCGTGTTGCCGACGGCCGGCATGCCTTCGAGCACGCGGCAACTGACCGGCTTCGGTACGCCGAGGCGAAACAGCAACGGCCGCGTGTCGTCCATCCGCGCATGGAGGAAATGCGGCCACACATGCTCGGGCCGGCAATCGAACGTCCACTGCGAATGAATTTCCACGTCACGCTCCTGGCGGCTGCCGGTGCAACCATGAAGGGATGATAGCTGTCGCGGCCGCCTTGTGCCGCGCAAGCACCGCTGCCGCGCTCGCCGGGAGAATCGCCGCGGCGGCCGCCTCCCGCTATTCGGTTTCGCCGACGAATCTCAGCTTCCCCGATTCGCCGGACAGCAGCGCGCGATTCGCGTCCGCCGCCGCGCGCAGGTAATCCCACAGCGCGGTCACGCGCCGCAGCTTGCGCAGATCCTCGCGGCATGTCAGCCAGAAGCACCGCGTGACGACCACGTCGTCCGGCAGCACGGGCACCAGCGCCGGCTGCGTGGCCGCCATGAAGCACGGCAGGATCGCAAGCCCGCCGCCCTGCAGCGCCGCGAAAACCTGCGCGATCACGCTCGTCGTGCGCAGCCCGGCCGTCGCGCCCGGCACCGCGCGCTCCAGGTACAGCAGTTCGTTGCTGAACGCGAGATCGTCGACATAGCTGATGAACGCGTGCCGCGCGAGATCGTCCGTGCACGTGATCGGCGCGTGGTTCGCGAGATAGTCGCGCGTCGCATAGAGCCGCAACTGGTAGTCGCACAGCTTGGTGACCACATAAGGCCCGCGCTCGGGCCGCTCGAGCGTGATCGCCAGGTCGGCCTCGCGCTTCGGCAGGTTGACGAAATGCGGCACCGGCAGCAGGTCGACCGTCACATGCGGATGCTCGGCGCGAAACCGCGCGAGCTGCGGCGCCAGGAAAAAGCAGCCGAACCCTTCCGTCGACCCGATCCGCACGTGGCCCGACAGCGCCTCGCCCGTGTTCGCGACCTGGTCGCACGCGGACTGCACGGTCGTCTCCATCGCGTCCGCATACGCGACGAGCCGCTGCCCTTCGGCCGTCAGCGTGAAGCCGCCGGAGCGCGACTTGTCGAACAACAGCGTGCCCATCGCAGCCTCGAGCGCGCGGATGCGCCGCGCGACGGTCGTGTAGTCGACGCCGAGCCGCTTCGCGGCGCCGCTCGCGCGCTGCGTGCGCGCGACTTCGAGGAAGAAACGCAGGTCGTCCCAGTTCAGGTTGCCGGAAATCGGCTCGGTGGCATGTCGCATCGGCGAGGAAAAAAGGGGCTGGGGTCTCCGGGCCGGCCGTCGATATGCATAAATGCATATCCAACCGGTTTCTTTGTCGGTACATCATGGATTCGCGCATAACTATACTCGACCGTGACCTGTGGACCATGAGCCGCGGGCAATAAATACGGAGACACCATGCAGACGCGATCCACCCTCGATGAGCACGCAGCCGTCGCGACGCCGGCCCCCGCCCGCACCGCGAAGCACTACCTGCTGGCCGGCTGGGCCAGCATGGCCGGCACGACGATCGAGTGGTACGACTTCTTCCTCTACGGCACCGCCGCCGCGCTCGTGTTCAACCGCATCTTCTTCCCGTCGCTGGACCCCGTCGCCGGCACGCTCGCCGCATTCGGCACGTTCGCGGTCGGCTTCATCGGGCGGCCGATGGGCGGCATCGTGTTCGGCCACTTCGGCGACCGGATCGGCCGCAAGGCGATGCTGATGATCACGCTGCTGCTGATGGGCGTGCCGAGCATGATCATCGGGCTGATCCCGTCGTACGACAGCATCGGCTACTGGGCCGCCGCGCTCTTGATCGCGATGCGCTTCCTGCAGGGGATGGCGGTCGGCGGCGAATGGGGCGGCGCGGTGCTGATGGCCGTCGAGCACGCGCCGAAGGGCCGCAAGGGGCTGTTCGGCAGCCTGCCGCAGACGGGCGTCGGGCTCGGCCTGATCCTGTCGTCGGTCGCGATGGCCGCGGTGGCCGCGCTGCCGGAAGCCGACATGCTGTCGTGGGGCTGGCGCGTGCCGTTCCTCGCGAGCATCGCGCTCGTCGGCCTCGGCTGGTTCATCCGCGCGAAGGTGCCCGAGTCGCCCGATTTCGAGAAGATGCAGCGCCAGGGCAAGGCCGAGAAGTCGCCGGTGACGGCCGCGCTGCGCCGCCATCCGCGCGAGGTGCTGACGATCGTCGGCGCGCGCGCCGCCGAGAACACCTGGTTCTACATGGTCGTCACGTTCGCGCTCGCGTACGCGACGCAGCAGCTGCATCTGCCGAAGGCCGAGATGCTGCACGCGATCACGGCCGGCGCCGCGCTGTCGCTCGTCACGATGCCGCTGTGCGGGCATTTCAGCGACCGCATCGGCCAGCGCCGGATGTTCGCGATCGGCCTCGTGCTGATGTGCGCGTTCGCCGCGCCGTTCTTCATGATGCTCGGCACGCAGCAGACGTCGTACGCATGGTGGGCGATCGTGCTCGGCCTCGGCGTCGTGTTCCCGATCCTCTATGCGCCCGAATCGCTGCTGTTCGCGCAGCAGTTCCCGGCGGAAATCCGCTACAGCGGCATCTCGCTGTCGGTGCAGCTCGCCGGCGTGATCGGCGGCGGCTTCGCGCCGATGATCGCGACGTCGCTGCTCAAGGCCGGCGGCGGCCAGCCGCACTACGTGATCGCGTACCTCGTCGGCTTCGGCGTGTTCGCGCTCGTGTGTACCGCACTGATGCGTCCAGCGCGTACGTAAGCACCCCGGCCCGCATCGCCCCGATTTTCAGGTCGACCTGCCGTCCGCCGTGGCCGCACGCGCGACGGACGCAGACCACCATTTTTCTTCGCACCACCGTTTCCCGGAGACATCCATGAACGCCGCAGTTCCCCAGACCACCCTCGCCCTGCCCACCGCCAAGCTGCTGATCGACGGCACGTTCGTCGAATCGCAAAGCGCCGAATGGGGCGACATCGTCAACCCCGCGACGCAGGAAACGATCGGCCGCGTGCCGTATGCGACGCTCGACGAGGTCGACGCCGCGATCGCGTCCGCGCAGCGCGCGTTCCAGACGTGGAAGACGACGCCGATCGGCGCGCGGCTGCGCATCATGCTGAAGTTCCAGGATCTCGTGCGCCGCAATCTCGAACGGATCGCGCACACGCTGACGGCCGAGCAAGGCAAGACGCTGCCCGACGCGCAGGGCGACATCTTCCGCGGCCTCGAAGTGGTCGAGCACGCGTGCTCGATCGGCACGCTGCAGCAAGGCGAATTCGCGGAGAACGTCGCGGGCGGCGTCGATACCTACACGCTGCGCCAGCCGATCGGCGTGTGCGCGGGCATCACGCCGTTCAACTTCCCCGGGATGATCCCGCTGTGGATGTTCCCGATGGCGATCGTGTGCGGCAACACGTTCGTGCTGAAGCCGTCGGAGCAGGATCCGCTGTCGACGATGCAGCTCGTCGAGCTCGCGATCGAGGCCGGCGTGCCGCAAGGCGTGCTGAACGTCGTGCACGGCGGCAAGACCGTGGTCGACCGCCTCTGCACGCATCCGGACATCAAGGCGATCTCGTTCGTCGGCTCGACGCGCGTCGGCACGCACGTGTACAACCTCGGCAGCCAGCACGGCAAGCGCGTGCAGTCGATGATGGGCGCGAAGAACCACGCGGTCGTGCTGCCCGATGCGCACCGCGAGCAGTCGATCAACGCGCTCGTCGGCGCGGGCTTCGGCGCGGCCGGCCAGCGCTGCATGGCGACGTCGGTCGTCGTGCTGGTCGGCAACGCGCGCGACTGGCTGCCCGAGCTCGTCGAGAAGGCGAAGGCGCTGAAGGTCAACGCAGGCGCCGAAGCCGGCACCGACGTCGGGCCGGTCGTGTCGAAGGCGGCGAAGGAACGCATCCTGTCGCTGATCGATGCAGGCGTGAAAGAAGGTGCGACGCTGTTGCTCGACGGCCGCGACGTGAAGGTGCCCGGCTACGAGCAGGGCAACTTCGTCGGCCCGACGATCTTCTCGGGCGTGACGACCGACATGTCGATCTATACGGAAGAAATCTTCGGGCCGGTGGTGGTCGTGATGGAAGCCGACACGCTCGACGAAGCGATCGCGCTCGTCAACCGCAACCCGATGGGCAACGGCGTGGGCCTGTTCACGCAGAGCGGCGCGGCCGCGCGCAAGTTCCAGAGCGAGATCGACATCGGCCAGGTCGGCATCAACATCCCGATTCCGGTGCCGGTGCCCTACTTCAGCTTCACGGGCTCGCGCGGCTCGAAGCTCGGCGATCTCGGCCCGTACGGCAAGCAGGTCGTGCAGTTCTACACGCAGACGAAGACGGTCACCGCGCGCTGGTTCGACGACGACGCGACGGCCGGCGGCGTGAACACGACGATCGCGCTGCGCTGAGCCGGAGCCCCCACATGGAAATTGCATTCATCGGACTCGGCAACATGGGCGGCCCGATGGCCGCCAACCTGCTCAAGGCCGGCCACGCGCTGACGGTGTTCGACCTCGACGCGCACGCGGTCGACGCCGCGGTGCGCGCGGGCGCGACGGCCGCCGGCTCGCCGCGCGACGCGGCCGCCCGTGGCGCGGTCGTGATCACGATGCTGCCGGCCGCGCAGCACGTGCGCGCCGTCTACCTCGGCGACGACGGCATACTGGCCGGCGCACGCGCCGGCGCGACGCTGATCGACTGCAGCACGATCGATCCCGGCACCGTGCGCGCGGTGGCCGAAGCGGCTGCGCAACGCGACTTCCCGCTCGCCGACGCGCCCGTGTCGGGCGGCACCGGCGGCGCGCAGGCCGGCACGCTGACCTTCATGGTCGGCGCGGAAGGTGCGCTGTTCGAGCGCATCCGCCCCGTGCTGCTCGACATGGGCAAGAACGTCGTGCATTGCGGCGGCACGGGCACCGGCCAGATCGCGAAGATCTGCAACAACCTGCTGCTCGGGATCTCGATGATGGGCGTGTCGGAAGCGATGGCGCTCGGCGCCGCGCTCGGCATCGATCCGGGCGTGCTGGCCGGCATCATCAACACGTCGACCGGCCGCTGCTGGAGCTCGGACGCATACAACCCGTATCCGGGCGTGAGCGACACGGCGCCGGCCGCGCGCGGCTATGCGGGCGGCTTCGCGGCGAACCTGATGCTGAAGGATCTCGGGCTCGCGACCGAAGCGGCGCGAAGCGCACATCAGCCGGTGTGGATGGGCGCGCTCGCGCAGCAGCTCTATCAGTCGATGAGCCAGCAGGGGCTCGGCGCGCTCGACTTCTCCGCGTGCGTGAAGCTGTACGAGGCGCAGCCTGCTTGAGCGGCCCGGCGGAAGCCGGACGTGCGCCGACCCGCGATGTGCGTCAACGGCATCGCGGGTCGGTTTGCATGCGGGGGAAGGAAAACGCGAGCAGCGGCGCTGCAACCGCGCCGCCGGTCGTTCAACCGCGCGGGTTCGACGCCGTCTCGAAGGTCGGATGGCACTCGAACGCGAGTTCGGAGCGCGCGTCGACGCGGCTGCCGCCGGTCAGCGATTCCTGCTTCATGCTCGCGCGCATCCCGCGCTGCGTGCAGTAGTTGGTGGCTTCGTTGACGGCCTTCTCATGGGCGTCGGCCCACGTCGTCGACATGCCGACCGTGCGCGTCGTCACGGTGAACACGTTCGGGTTCGACGTCGCGGTCACGTCGGAAGCGGTCGAACACGCGGCGAGCAAGCATGCGGCAGCCGCGACGGTCAACCATCGCAAGGTGCGAAAAGAGACTGGAATGGACATGGAGGGAAAGCGCACGCCGTTCGGCGTGTATTGAGCAACATAGGCGACAGTATGCCTGCTCGATCGCCGGAGATCATGCCCCTTTCGGTGAACACATTGTTTCGAATAGTTAAACGATAGCCGAAGCAGGCAAGATTTACAGCCGTCGCCGCGCCCGCTTTTACGCGATGGGTAGTTTTGCCCGACGGGTACATCGTTTCGGACGCTCACGCTCGCGCGGCGGTCAATGCGCGCGCTCCTGCCTGATCCTCGCCGATGCTTCCGCCAGGTTTCGCCACGCCGGTTGCCCGGCGCATAGCGCGCGCGGATGTATGCGGTCACGCTCGCGAGCCGCTGACCCATCGCGTCGCCTGCGGGACGCTGTCCGCTTTTTACAACCGCGCCCGGCGCGCGGGCCGCCCCAACGCCCCCTGCTTCGCCCCGCGCACGCCGCCACCCCGGCGCGTGCGCGCTTTCCGCCGCCCGCCGCCGCGCAGGCACATCGCTTGCACCATCCACGCGCCCGCCGCCCCGGCGGACAACACCCTTCCTTCAACCGGCGCTGCGCACCGCGCAATGCTTCGCGCGGCGATCCCGCATCGCAAGCAGGTTTTCTGAACGAGAGGACGACATGAAATCAATACGAACGATCGCAGCCGTGTGCTCGGTCATTTCCGTGCTCGCGGCGTGCGGCGGCGACGGCAACGACGTCGGCACCATACTCGGCATCTCGAAGCCGCAGGCACGCTTCATCAACGCAGTGCCGGCCGGGCCGAACCTCGACTACTACCTGAATGCGAAGATCGACCAGGCGGGTATCGCGTACAAGGGCGTGACGCGCTATCACGACATCGACTCGGGTACGCAGACCGCGAGCTACGACATCTCGGGCACGACCTCGACCATCGCCGCACAGTCGTTCAGCGCGGCAAACGGCCACCACTACACGACGATCGCGCTGCCGAGCACGACGTCGCTGATCTCCATGATCGATGACCCCTTCGACAAGGGCCTGCTGTCGGACAAGGCGCGCGTGCGCAGCTTCAACGCATCGCCGAACGCGCAGAACGTCGACATGTACGTCGTCCCTCCGGGCACCGACATCACGACGCAAAGCCCGACGCTGGCGGGCGCCGCCTACCAGAACGCGGTGCCTGCCACGACGCAGGATTCGATCTACCTGAACGGCGGCAGCTACCAGGTGATCGTCACGACGGCCGGCAGCAAAACGCCGATCCTCAAGACTCCGCCGGTCACCATCGCCAACAACGCCGACTGGCTGCTCCTGACGATTCCGTCGGGCGGGGTCAGCGACGTGACGCCGAACGACATCCACGTGCTGGTTGCGCAGGGCAACGACGCGGATACGTCCGCGCTGGAACTGGGCCCACAGTAAGGACCGCCAACGGTCGTGGCGGCCGGCCCGGTTGCGCCGGCCGCCGGACCTCGACCCTCGCGGTCGGTCAGTCGGCCCGCTCGAAGCAGATCACATGCTCGACGCGCGTGCCGTCGCCGTGCCCGATATCGACATCGCCGACATGGCGCACGCGCCAGCCCGGCCGCGTCGCGATCTGCGGCAGGTTGCCGGACGGCCGGCTCTCGAACCCGCCGAGCCCTTCGTCGGGCGTATCGACCGCGTCGTCCAGCGACGCGTTCGAATAGATCACGTTGTCGTGCCACTTCGACGCGCCGGTGCGCGCCTCCATGCCCTTGCCGTCGACGTCGACCGTGTTGTCGGTCATCGCCATGTTCGCGTTGTCGAGCGTGACGATCCGGCCGGCGGCCCGGCGCACGGGATCGCCGCTGTCGACCGCATGCGCGTCGACGTCGATCGGCGGCAGGCCGGTCGGCATCTTCCCTGCAACCGCCTCCGGCGTCAGCGGACGCCGCACCGCCTGCGCAGCCTGGGTCGCCGCATCAGGCATGTCGCCGGCCGCCGGCGTTTGCACGGGGCTCTTCGCCACCGCTTCCCGCTGCTGTTGCGGGGTTGGGTTCGATTCCGCGTTCTGCATCGTGCCTCCTTGTCCGGCCGGCGCGCGCCGGCTCACGCTGTCGCCGCCGGTCCGGGAATCGCTACAACGGTCCTTGCAAATCTTTCATGCGCACGGCCGCACGCACGCGCGCCACCCGGCGCACGTGCCAGGCCGGCACGGCACCCGAACAATCGACAGCACGCGCGCGGCCGGCGCGTCGTCCGCCCGACCGGCCAGCCGCCCGTCAGCCGCCGCTCGCGCCGCCCGGCGCGGAGGCCGCGCCCGGCATGCTCGCGCCGCTGTCGCCGCTGCTGGCGGCCGCTCCGCTGCTCGCCATGCCCGACGGCGCGGTGGGCGGCGCGGCCGACATGCCGCCTGCTGCGCTCGATTCGGAACTGGCCCCGCCGCCGCCGTCGCTCTTCTTCTGGCAACCTGCGCCTGCCGCCAGGCCCGCAATCAGGATGCCGGCGAAGACGGCTCGCGATACGTGACGAAAGGAATATCGCTGCATGAAACCTCCGATGTCGATGTGAATGGAACCCGCGGGGAAGCAATTCGCGTACCGCGCCCGGCCGCCGCTGCCGGACGCATTTCATTCATTTTCCAAATGCCCCCCAGCCGAATATTTAATTTCCCATCGCCACACCGGCCAACCATACTCGCGAACAAATCCGAGACATAACGTCCACGGCGGCCGGACCGGCGCTGCGTGCACACGCTGCCGGTGTCGCGCCCCGCACATGGAAGGAGACAACGGCGTGCAACTGGAAGCCACCCACCGCCCGGGCATCGTGCTCGGCGCGGACGACGCATCGCATCGAACCGATACGGCCACGCGCGACCCCGCGCTGAGCCCGCGGCTGCACAACCCCGACCTCGCGCCGACCAAAGCCGAGGGCCGGACATGGGGCCGCTACAGCATCTTTGCGCTGTGGACCAACGACGTGCACAACATCGCGAACTACTCGTTCGCGATCGGGTTGTTCGCGCTCGGCCTGTCGGGCTGGCAGATGCTCGCGTCGCTCGCGATCGGCGCGGTGCTCGTGTACTGGTTCATGAACCTCACCGGCTACATGGGCCAGAAGACCGGCGTGCCGTTCCCGGTGATCAGCCGGATGAGCTTCGGCATCTACGGTGCGCTGCTGCCCGCGATGATCCGCGCGGTGATCGCGATCGCATGGTTCGGTATCCAGACCTATCTCGCGTCCGTCGTGCTGCGCGTGCTGCTCACCGCGATCTGGCCGGGCCTCGCCGCGTTCGACCAGAACGCGATCTTCGGGCTGTCGACGCTCGGCTGGATCACGTTCGTCGCGATCTGGCTCGTGCAGATCGGCATCCTCACGTACGGGATGGAAATGGTCCGCAAGTACGAAGGACTGGCCGGCCCGGTGATCCTCGTCACGACGCTGTCGCTCGCCGCGTGGATGTTCAGCCGCACGGGCGGCCATCTCGCGATGTCGATCGGCAAGCCGATGACCGGCCTGAAGATGTGGACGGAGATCTTCGCGGGCGGCTCGCTGTGGCTCGCGATCTACGGCACGCTGGTGCTCAACTTCTGCGATTTCGCACGTTCGTCGCCGAGCGCGAAGACGGTGCGCGTCGGCAATTTCTGGGGCCTGCCGGTGAACATCATCGTGTTCGCGACGATCAGCTTCGTGCTCGCGGGCGCACAGTTCAAGCTGAACGGCCACATCATCCACAGCCCGACGGAAATCATCGCGACGGTGCCGAACAAGCTGTTCCTCGTGCTCGGCTGCCTCGCGTTCCTGATCGTGACGGTCGCGGTGAACATCATGGCGAATTTCGTCGCGCCGGCCTTCGTGCTGACGAGCCTCGCGCCGCACCGCCTGTCGTTCCGCCGCGCGGGCCTGATCAGCGCGACGATCGCCGTGCTGATCCTGCCGTGGAACCTGTACAACAGCCCGATCGTGATCGTCTACTTCCTGTCCGGCCTCGGCGCGCTGCTCGGCCCGCTGTACGGGATCATCACGGTCGACTACTGGCTCGTGCGCAAGCAGCGCGTGCACGTGCCCGATCTCTATACCGAAGCGCCGACGGGCGCCTATTACTACACGCGCGGCGTGAACCGCAAGGCGCTCGCGGCGCTCGTGCCGTCCGCGCTGATCTCGATCACGCTCGCCGTCGTGCCGGCCTTCAGCGCGATGACGCCGTTCTCGTGGCTGCTCGGCGCGGCCATCGCGGGCAGCGTGTACTGGCTGCTGGCCGATCGCAAACGGCAATACGAGGAGCGCTCGGGCGAACACATCGCGGTCGCCTGCGCCCGACACTGAACATACGCATACGGAGTCACGATGAGGATCCTGGTAGTCAACGTCAACACGACCGAGTCGATCACCGACGCGATCGCCGGGCAGGCGCAGGCCGCCGCATCGCCGGGCACGGAGATCGTCGGACTGACGCCGCGCTTCGGCGCGGAGTCGGTCGAAGGCAACTTCGAGAGCTACCTCGCGGCGATCGCCGTGATGGATCGCGTGTTGAGCTACGACGAGCCGTACGACGCGGTGATCCAGGCCGGCTACGGCGAGCACGGCCGCGAAGGCCTGCAGGAACTGCTGACGGTGCCCGTCGTCGACATCACCGAAGCGGCCGCGAGCATCGCGATGCTGCTCGGCCATCGCTACTCCGTCGTCACGACGCTCGACCGCACGGTGCCGCTGATCGAGGATCGCCTGAAGCTCGCCGGGCTCGACGCGCGCTGCGCGTCGGTGCGCGCAAGCGGCCTCGCGGTGCTCGAGCTCGAAGAGAACCCGGCCCGCGCGATCGAGTCGATCGTCGGCGAGGCGCAACGCGCGGTGAAGGACGATCACGCGGAAGTGATCTGCCTCGGCTGCGGCGGGATGGCCGGCCTCGACCGGCAGATCGAGGAATGCACGGGCGTGCCGGTCGTCGACGGCGTGTCGGCCGCGGTCGCGCTCGCCGAGTCGCTGGTGCGCCTGAAGCTGAAGACGTCGAAGGTCCGCACGTACGCGCCGCCGCGCCCGAAGCGGATCGTCGGCTGGCCGGGAAGCTTCGCACGATGATGCGCCGCCGGCCGGCTGTCGCGCCGCGCTCGCGCCCCGTATCGCCGGGAGGCCTATCGGCATGCGGGACCCACTAGACCCGGACGCCCTGCCCCGCGACGCATCCGACGCCGCGGGCGCGCTCGACGTGCTCGATGCGCGGCTGATGCGCATCCTGCTCGTGCTGCTGACCGAGCGCACCGTGTCGCGTGCGGCCGTGCGCCTGAACATGTCGCAGCCGGCGACGAGCGCCGCGCTCAAGCGCCTGCGCACGCTGCTCGGCGATCCGCTGCTGGTGCGCAGCCGCTACGGGATGGTGCCGACCGAGTTCGGCGCGCGGCTGGTCGAACCGCTGCGCAACGCGCTGCGCGTGATCGACTTCATCCGCATCCAGCAGCCGACGTTCGACGCGCGCACGTCGGTGCGCACCTACCGGATCGGCTGCCCCGACTACCTGAACGTGCTGTTCGTGCCGAAGCTCGTCGCGCTGTTCCGCGAGCGCGCGCCGGACGCGCAGCTCGTGTTCCATCCGCTCGGCGACGGCTTCGACGACGAGCGCGCGCTCGCCGACGGCGAGCTCGACGTCGTGATCGACAATCGCCCGGCCCGTTCGTCGCGATTCCGGCAGGACGACCTGTTCGACGATCGTATCGTGTGCCTGATGCGCGCGACGCATCCGCTCACGCGGCGCGGCGCGATGACGGCCGCCGATTTCGCGGCAGCGCCGCAGTTGTGCCCGACGCCGTCGTGGCTCGAAGCGTCCGGCGCGATCGACCGGCAGCTCGAACGCGTGGGCCTGCAGCGGCGGATCGCCGTCACGCTGCCGCACGTCGAACTCGCCGCGCATGCGCTCGTGCGCTCCGACATGATCCTGACCACCACGTACCGGCTCGCGCGGCACTATGCGAAGCTGCTGCCGCTCGCCGCCGTCGCGCTGCCGGTCGAGCCGCCGGACATCGTGTACCGGATGACGTGGAACGAATCGGGATCGTGTGCCGAAGGCGTGCGCTGGCTGCGCGGGCTGATCGCGGAAGCGACGCGCGCCTGGCTTGAGGCCGATGCCTTGCAGCCGGCGGTTGCCGCGGTTGCCGCCGGTGCGGATGCAGACGCCCGGACGAGCACGCCGGCCGCAGCCGAAGCGCCCGAAAAGCCCGAAGCACCCGAAGCACTGGAAACGCCCGAGCCGACACGACGTACGCGCCGCAGGCAGGCGACGCATTGCCGTGCGTCGCACCCGCCGCGCGTCGCCCATGCGGCACGCATCCATCGCCTCGCGACGAAGTCGCACTGACCCGCGCACGCGTCGGTCTCCACGCATCCCGACGATCTTCCGCCGGCCAACCTCACACCGGATCGCCGGAATGACCTTCTCGACCGCCGATTGTCAGACCGGTCCTATTTACCCGCTCCGCACCGAATCGTCAGAATGACGCCTTGAACTCTTGCCGACGAGCGCCGCATCGCCGCCGCCCGTGGCTGCCTTATCGAGGAAAAACACATGAAAAAGGCACTCGTTGCACTGGCCGTCCCGGTCGCGCTGCTCGCGAGCACCGGCGCATTCGCCGACACGCAGGATTGCGCGACGCGCATCCGCGCGCTCCAGACGCAGATCGACGATGCGAAGCGGTTCGGCAACACGCGTCAGGAGATGCGTCAGCAGATCGCGCTCGAACGGATCAGGGACAACTGCACGGACGCCGACCAGCGCGCGCGTGCCGAAAGCAAGGTCGCCGACAAGCAGCGCGATCTGCAAAATGCGCAGGACGAGGTGCGCGACGCACAGGCGCACGTCCATGAAGCCGAATCGCTCGGCGACGCGAAGAAGGTGAACAAGGCGCAGCGCAAGCTCGCCGACAAGCAGCACAAGCTGCGCGACGCAACGCGCGACCTGCACGATGCGCAGGCCACTCGCGATGCGCTGAACGGCTGACACGGCGTGCCGCGTCGGGTATGCCGCGCGAGCGGCACCGACCGTGGCACCGACAGCGACACGCTCGACCCGAGCGTCGACAGCAGGAGCGTGCGCGACGTCACATGCGCTTCGCGTCCATAGAATTCCGCCAGCATCTACGGCCCCGTGCCGATCCGCAGCGCGGCAAGCACGACGGCGATCCGCGCGAGCACGGGCAACAGAATCCCGATCGTCGATGACATCTTGCATACGCCGCGTGAAACCGGAACGCGCGAGCTTGATGGTTTCGCCGGATCGCACCCGATGCGCAGCGCATGCGAAATCCGCCGGAACACCGCATCACGCGTCGCGCACCGGTTGCGCAAGCAACTTGTATGCAACGATCGCCGCGCCGAGCGCAAGCACGCCGCTCACCGTCAGCGCGTTGGCGAAGCCGCTCGCGAACGCGACGGGCGCCGCCTGCGCAAGCGCGGCGGCTGCCGACGGCGGCACGCGGTCGAGCGCCTGCGCCAGGTCGCCGGCCAGCAGGCTCGACATGAAATGCGCATCGACGAACCCGTGCAGGCCGGGCGCGGCGGACAGCAAGCGGTCGAGCCGCACGTGCGTGCTCGCCGCCAGCACCGCGCCGAGCACGCCGACGGCCGTCACGAATACACCGGATATTCCGCGCATTCTTCATACGAATAAATAAAAAATATCAACTCCATTTTTGAGAAAAGCGATACATCGTTTGACGAATATCAAACGTCATTCGGTTGAAAAAATCCGCTTCGCGCCAATTCTCTTTTCAGAGGGTCGCGTTTCACTTCGAGCACCCCGTCATACGGCCCGGATTCAAGCCAGTAGGCCCTGTCTCGACTCACCTGCGCCGGCGAACCGAATGACATGCCACTCCGGCACTTAAAGATTTCTTGACACTTTTTAAGAGCAATCCAGATGGGATGCTCATCGGCGGCGCCTTATTTTCTTTTTTTGATATAAGGGGCGCCGCCGTCATCCGGTTTTCCAGGCCCGGACCACGAGTGAGCCAGGTTTTCCGCTGCGATCGGCATCGTCGTTCCGATTCCGTCCGCGCGCCAGCTTCCACGCGATCGTTCCCGGTGCCTTGCGATGCATGCGCCGGCGGGTCGCCACGCCGCCCCTGCGTCGAGCATCCGCTGCACGTCCCGCGCGGGAACGGGCCGGCCGGATTACACACGGAACAGGAAAACGATGAATACAACACACACAAAGATTGCCGTCGCGCTACTCGACGATCACCCGATCGTCACGTTCGGGCTCGCGCTGCGCCTGCAGGACGAACCCGACATCGCGATCGTCGGCCGCTACGCGTCGGCGAGCGACCTGATCGCGGCCTTCAACGCGCGCGCCATGCGCATCGACGTGCTCGTCACCGACTATCAGCTCCGCCCTGGCGACATCGACGGCATCAGCCTGATCCGGCTGCTGAAGAACAAGATGCCCGCCGTGAAGATCGTCGTGTCGTCGGCCTTCCACACGCTGTCGACGGTCATACTCGCGATGAACGCGGGCGCACGCGGCTTCGTCGGCAAGGAGGAGCCGCTCGAGCGGCTCGTGACGGTCGTGCGCGAAGTCGCGCGCGGCGCGCATCGCGTCAACACCCTGCTCGACGACGAAGCGGCCGTGTATCGCGCCGCGCCTGCGGCCACGGCGAAAAACGGGACGCCCTGCGCATGCCAGGCGCCGGAAACCCTTACGCTGCGCGAGCGCGAGGTGCTGCGCTGTATCGCGACCGGCATGTCCGTGTCCGACATCGCGGCCAAGTTCCGCCGCAGCCTGAAGACCATCAGCACGCAAAAGCAGTCGGCCTACCGGAAACTGGGCATCCGGACCGATTTCGAACTCTACGCGATCGTCGACAAGCTCGACTGACCGCCGATGGCCTCCCTCCTGTCCCGCTTACCGGGCCTGCGCCGTGCGATCTCGATCGTGCTGGCGTGCCTGCCGCTCGTCGGTCCGTACCTTCCCGCCCACGGCGCCGCGCCCGTCTTCACGCTGGAGGAACGCGAGTGGATCGCGCGCCATCCGGTCGTGCGCGTATCGTTCGATCGCGACTGGCGGCCCATCGAATATGTCCGCAACGGCCGGATGCAGGGTGTCGCGGCCGGCTACCTCGCGGCCGTCGCCGACATGACCGGCCTGCGCTTCGAACTCGCGCCGACGCGCACGTGGACCAACGGCCACCGCGCGCTCGTCGACGGCGGGGCCGACCTGATGCCGAGCCTGTCGGCGCAGATGCTCCCGCCGTCACTCGAAGGCCGCGTGCTGCGCACGCGCGCATATTTCATCAGCTCGACCGTGCTCGTCGGACGCACGTCAGAAGTACGCGTCTTGCATCTGCAGGATCTCGACGGCCAGACCGTGTCGATCAAGCGCGGTGGCGCGAACGAACGAATGCTGCACGCGCGCTTCCCGCACATCCGGACGCTCCTGCGCGACACGACCGAGGACACGCTGCGCGACGTGAAATCCGGCCGGGCCGATTTCGCATTGCTGTGCGCGTGCTCGGCGCAACCGTTCCTGCGCCGCCGGTACGTCGGCGATCTGCACGCGAGCGGGCCGATCGCCGACCTGCCCGTGATCCTGTCGATGGGCGTGCGCAGCGACGACGCAATACTGAGATCGATCCTCGACAAATCGCTCGACTCGATCTCGGTCGGCCAGGCCAACGCGATCGAGCGCCGCTGGGTCGAGCAGACCGACTACGGTTCGCCGACGCTCGGCGCGATCGTCCGGTATCGCGCGAAAGAGGTCGCGCTGTCGGTGCTGTTCGTGCTCGCGCTCGTCGCGGCGACCTTCCACGCGCACGTGCAGCGCCAGCGCGCGCGGCGCAGCGAACACAACCGGTCGCGCTTCTTCGCCGTCCTGAGCCATGAGATCCGCACGCCGCTCAATGCGCTCATCGGCTCGGTCGAGCTGTTGCGCCAGACGACGCCGTCGCGCGAACAGACCGACCTGCTGCACATCGCGGGCACCGCGTCCGACGCGCTGTCGGCATTGCTCAACGACATCCTCGCGCTGTCGCGGATGGAGGCCAACGAGATCCGCCTGTGCCGCACCGCGACCAACCTCGCCGAACTCGCGCGGCAGACGGCCGACGTGATGCGGATCCGCGCGCGGGAAAAGGGCCTCGCGCTGACCATCACGCGCGACGCCGCCTTGCCGGCCGCGCTGCTGATCGATGCCGCGCGGGTCCGGCAGATTCTGTACAACCTGATCTCGAATGCGATCCGCTTCACCGAAGCCGGCACGATCGACATCGCGCTGTCGTTCACGCCACCCGATGCACGATCGCAGCCCGGTACGCTGACGATCGCCGTGTCGGATACCGGCATCGGCATCGCACCGGCCGATCAGGCCGCGATCTTCGACGCGTTCCGGCAGGCCGAATCGGGCCCGGACAGGCGGCAAGGCGGAACGGGGCTCGGGCTCACGATCTGCCGGATGCTCGCGGAACGGATGGGCGGCTCGATCGCGATACGGAGCACGCCCGGCACCGGCTCGGTGTTTACCGTCACGCTGCCCGCCCGCGGTGTCGCCGCCGTCTCGAACGCACCGTTGCCCGGCGACGCGCCCGCACCGCCGCACGCATCGGACGACGGCGCGGTCGAGCCACCGCGCGAACGCCGCCAGCCCGTGATCCTGGTGATCGACGATCACCGCACCAATCTCGCCGTGCTCGATCGCCAGATCCGTGCGACGGGATGCGTGACCGTGCTCGCGGAAACCGGCAGGCAGGCGCTCGAATCGTTCTCGACGGGTCGCTTCGATCTCGTGCTGATGGATCTCGATCTCGGCGATATCGACGGTTTCACGCTGACCCGGCGCTTCCGCGACCTCGAGACCGGCACCGGTGCGCATACGCCGATCGTGTCGATCTCGGCCTCGTCGGAACCCGACCATCACGAACGCGCGCTCGCAAGCGGCATGGACGGCCTGCTGGACAAACCGATCCGCGCGGACGCGCTCCGCACGGTCGTCTCGCTGTGGTGCGACCTCGACCTGCGCCAGTCGCCGCCCGCTCCGGCGCCGGCCGATGACGCAACGAATCTCGCCGCCACCTATGCGGCGCTGCTGCAGGCCGACCTGGACACGCTGGACGCGGCACGGCAACGCGCCGATCGCACGGCCGCGTTGGCCATCCTGCACCGGATCAGGGGCGCCGCGCTGATCATGGGCGACACGTTCACGGCAAGCGCGTGCACGCACCTGCATACGCGCCTCGCAAGCGGCAGCGCTCACGACGACGAATGCCGGCGCGCGTTCGCGTCACTGCGTGCGCGGTGCCCGGCAAGCGACGGCGAGACGCAAGACGCGACGCACTGAACGCTGCGCCCCCGCCGGCACTCGCACGCCGTCAAATCGACAAGTCGATTTAACAAATATTCGGAGCACTCCCATTTCCCGCCTCGCCCGCGAGAAATAACATCGATGGCCTGATGAATCCGGCTCGCGAGTCGCTCGAAACCGGAGCGGTACCCGGACGACGCCATGCCGCTCATCTTTCATCGATAAGGAGTGCCATATACAAGGGATATCGCGATACCACACGAGACATTGACCTTCCTCTAGGCCGGCCACGCCATGCGTCGTCGCCCCGGCGACCGCCCGGACCGCGCCACCCATATCAATCCAGCGAAAACAGACACGCTCATGAAAAAGACTCTTCTCGCCCTGATGCTCGCAGCGGCACCGGCTCTCGCGTTCGCGCAAAGCAGCAACACCATCCAGTTCCAAGGCGAAGTGACGGACCAGACCTGCACGGTCGCGGTCAACGGCAATGCGTCCAGCCCGACCGTGCTCCTGCCGACCGTGTCGACGGCCGACCTGGCCACCGCCGGCGGCACGGCCGGCGAAACCCGCTTCACGATCGGCCTGAGCGGCTGCACGGCGCCGACCACGGCCGCGCGCGCGATCAATACGGTGTTCGTCGGCAACCAGGTGACGACCAACGGCAACCTCGGCAATACGGGCACGGCCACCCACGTCGCGCTGCAACTGCTCGATCCGGACAATGCCACGACGCCATTCAACCTGAGCGGCGCATCCGGCTATGCGGCGCCGGGCCTGAGCCTCGCGGTCGGCGACACGTCGGCGTCACACGACTTCGCGGTGCGCTACATCACCGAAAACGGCAGCGCGACGGCCGGCTCGGTGCTCGGTAGCGTGCAGTACGCGATCAACTACCAGTAATCACCCGACGCGGCACTTCGCCCTCCTGCCTCGGAACCTCGTGCGAAGCCGCCGCGTCCCTCACCCTCCAGAACAGACCAAAACCAGACCACCACCCGGGGAAGCCGATGAACCGACCGCACACTCTGAATGTGCTCGGCTCGGCGCTGCTGGCGATTTGCGCTTGCCACGCAAGCCTTGCCGCCGCCAGCGTCGTGATGACCAATACGCGCGTGATCTTCGCAGGCAACGCGAAAGAACAGAACCTCCAGTTCACGAACCCGGACGATTCCCCGAGCGTCATGCAGGTCTGGGTCGACGCCGGCGACGCGGAATCGACGCCCGATACCGCCGACGCGCCGTTCCTGGTCAACCCGCCGATCTTCCGGATCGAACCGAAGACCGGGCAGACGGCCCGGCTGATCTTCGTCGGCCGCGATCTTCCTCAGGATCGCGAATCGATCTTCTATCTCAACAGCCTGCAGATTCCGTCGCTGGACGCGGCCTACGCGAACCAGAACCGGATGCTGGTGATGCTGCGCAACCGGATCAAGGTGTTCTATCGTCCCGCGACGATCGAAGGCTCGCCGGAAACGGCGCCGGACAAGCTCGTGCTGCGTCTCGACCGGCACGACGACAAGACGCGCGTCGTGCTGGACAACCCCACCGGCTATTTCGTGTCGGTCCTCGGCGGCAGCGCCACGTGCGGCACGCAGGTCGCCACGTTCACCGCGGACATGGTCGCGCCGCGCTCGAGCGCGCGCTGGATGCTGAACGGCGCCTGCCTGCCCGGCCCCGACGCGGCGAAGATCACGATTCGCTACGTCAACGACTACGGCGCGATCGACACGCACGAATACCGCTCGACCGGCGGCCCCGATAAATGACGCGGGCCCATCGAGACGCCGGAAACGCCCGACACGCCCGCCGCCCCGGACCTCGCGCCGCGTCCGTCCGCGCAACCTCTCCGGCCGGCGAAGCACTCTGCTACGCACACCTGTCGCTGCTCGTCGTCGCGCTCGGCTTCGCGACGCCCGCCCACGCGCTCACGGCTGCGCCAGTCGGCCGCGAGGCCGACGGCGCGACCGCGCTCGCGTACAACTTCGACAGCCGGTTGCTGCTGGGTACACCGCTCGGCGTCGCGAACATCGAGCGCTTCAACCGCACGCATGCCGCCGATCCCGGGCGCTACCAGGTCGACCTGTACGTGAACGATCGCTTCGTTTCGCGGCGCGACATCACGTTCCGCAACGCCGATGACGGCGCGCTGTACCCGTGCCTGAGCGATGCGCTGCTGACGTCCGCGGGCGTACTGCTGCGCGACACCGCGCACGCACGCCAGCCGCACGCCGCGCCCGGGCAGGATGCACCCGACGGCACGCCGTCCTCACCCGAGACGGCACCGGATCACGCGGACGCGCCCCCGGCGGACGCATCGCCGGCATTCTGCGGCCCGCTGACGCGGCGCGTGCCGGGCGCGCAGACCACCTTCGACCTGTCGCGCCTGCGGCTCGACCTCAGCGTCCCGCAGCTCGAGATGAAGGTCGCGCCACGCGGCGCGGTCGATCCCGCGTCGCTGGACGCGGGTGAAACCGCCGCGTACGTGAACTACGACGCGAGCTACTACACTTCGTCGGCATACGGCGTGCGCGCGAATTCAGTCTACACGGGGCTCAATGCCGGCGTGAACGTCGGCCTGTGGCATGTACGCCAGCAGTCTTCGTTCACCTACAACGGCGGCACCGGCAACAGCATCAGCCGCTGGAACAATATCCGTACCTACGCGGAACGGCCGCTGATCGGCCTGCGCAGCCAGCTCACCGTCGGCCAGAGCTTCACAAGCGGCAGCCTGTTCAGCACGGTCGGGTATACGGGCGTGCGCCTGGAATCCGACGATCGCATGCTGCCCGACGCGATGCGCGGCTATGCGCCGGTCGTCAACGGCGTCGCGCAGACCAACGCGCGCGTCGTCGTGAACCAGAACGGCCACGTGATTTACCAGACGACGGTCGCCCCCGGCCCGTTCCGGATCACGGACCTGAACCCGACCAGCTACCAGGGCGATCTCGACGTCGAGGTGCACGAGGCGAACGGCCAGGTGTCGCGCTTCACGGTGCCGTTCTCCGCGGTGCCGAATTCGATGCGCCCCGGCGTGTCCCACTACAGCGTCACGCTCGGCCAGGTGCGGCAGATCGAAGGCTCTCACGCGAAATTCGCCGACCTGACCTATCAGCGCGGCCTGACCAATTCGCTGACGGCCAACGGCGCCGTGCGCGTCTCGCCCGACTACCAGTCGGTGCTGGCCGGCGCCGTGCTCGGCACGCGGATCGGCGCGTTCGGCTGGAACACGACCTGGTCCCACGCGCGCAACGCGCAGGGCGGCTGGCTGAACGGCTGGATGAGTTCCATTACGTACAGCCACACCTTCACGCCGACCCAGACGACCTTCTCGCTGGCCGGATATCGCTATTCGACGAAAGGCTATCGCGAGTTCATCGACGCGCTCAGCGCGCGCGAAGCGTACCGACGCGGCGAAACCTGGGCGTCGTCGACCTACCAGCAGCGCGAGCAGTTCACGCTCAACGTGAACCAGGATTTCGGCAAGTACGGCGCGCTGTCGCTGTCCGCCACGACCAGCAGCTACTACGAATCGCGGCCGCACGACACGCAGGTCCAGCTCAGCTACAACAACCACTACCGGTCGATCAGCTACAACCTGTCGTTCGTCCGGCAGAAGACGGCCACCGTCGTCGCGCCGGACAGCGGGCCGATGCAGAACCTGCTGCCCGGCTACGGGCGGGCGGGCGCGGACATGCGGACGAGCAACGTGCTGATGCTGACCGTCTCGATCCCGCTCGGGTCGGGGCCGCGCACCGCCTCGCTGTCGGGCAGCGTGTCGCACGGCAACGACCAGGGCACGTCGTACCAGGCATCGCTCAGCGGCATTGCCGACCGAGCGCAGACGCTCAGCTACGGCCTCAGCCTGTCAGGCGAAACGCGCAACGGCGCGCGCACTTACAGCGGCAACCTGCAGAAGAACCTGTCGATGATCACGACGGGCGCGAGCTATTCGAACGGCGATCATTTCTGGCAGGCAGGCGCCACCGCGCGCGGCGCGATCGTCGCGCACCGCGGCGGCGTCACGCTCGGGCCGTATCTCGGCGATACGTTCGGCATCGTCGAGGCCAAGGGTGCGCGCGGCGCGACCGTGCGCAGCGGGATGGGCGCGCGCGTCGACCGCTTCGGCTACGCGATCGTGCCGTCGCTCACGCCCTACCGCTACACGGACGTCGCGCTCGACACGCAAGGCATCGATCGCGACACCGAACTGACCGGCAACCAGGTACGGGTCGCGCCGTATGCGGGCTCGGCCGTGCTGCTCAAGTTCGCGACGCTGACCGGCCATGCGGTCCTGATCCAGGGCGCGCGCCCCGACGGCGAACGGCTGCCGCTGGGCGCGAACGTGCTGGACGGCAAGGGCACGTCGATCGGCGTGGTCGGGCAAGGCGGGCTCGCGTATGCGCGCGTGCCGTCGGCGCACGGCACGGTCAGGGTCCGCTGGGGCAAGCGGCGCGAGGACGAGTGCGCGATGCGCTACGACCTGCCCGCGCCGGCGGCGGCGAAAGCGCCGATCGTGCGCATCCGCGCGCGATGCCTGCCGCTCGCGCTGAAATGACCGGCTGCGCGGACCACCGCCGCTCGCCCCCGCGTGGCGTTCATCGAAACCGGTCGCGACGCATGTCGCGATCGACCTCAAGAGGAGTGTCATTCATGCCGTACCGTTCGACCGAAGGTGGCCGATCCGTCACGCGGCGATATCGTGGCGCGCTGCTCGCCGCGCTGGCGATCGCGGCACTCGCGATCGGCATCTCGCCCGCCCGCGCGCAGTCCACGTCCCGCGGCTGCTTCAGGATCACCGGGCTGACCACCAACGTCAATTCCGCGTACTACACCGCCCCGGGCACGATCGCGCGGCCCTGGGCCGGCGCACCCGACACGGCGGGCGCCGGCGCATACAAGATGACGATCAACGTCGATACGTCGTCGTTCGTCCCGGAAGGCACGCTGATCGCCAGTCTCGTCTCGCCGGTCTACAACCTCGGCGCGAACGGCACCGGCAGCTACAGCCCCGAGCAGGTGCTGTACCGCTGCTCGCCCGATTCCGCCGGCACGATGTTCGAGTACTTCGCGACCAACGGCGACAACGCGAGCGCCGGCGGCAACGACGTCAGCGCCGTCTCGGGCATCCCGGGCACGTACCAGTCGCGGTATGCCGGCGTCGTGTTCCGCGTCACGAACGCGACGACCGGGCAGACCGCGACACGCTACTGGCAGGCCCGGCCGCTGACCGGCCTCGACGTCGACAGCCAGGGCTGGTTCCTCGTCAAGGCCAAGAACTTCAGCGCGTACAAGGTCGAGCTGTTCAAGTGCAGCACGTGCCCGAACGGCGGCAACCGGTCGACGGGCGCGTGGGCCGAATCGCAGCCGTTCGCGTACAACGCGTTTCGCGGCGGCGCATCCGGCACGATTCCTTCCAGCGGCCTGTTCGTCGGCGCCGATTCCGCGACCAATTATTCGGGCTGGTACGGCGACTGGCCGGCCGCGATCAATCCGTACGGCAACATCACCGTGCGGCGCGCCGCGACTTGCGCGGTCACCAATACGACGCCGATGATCCTGTTTCCGACGATGTCGATCAGCGAGCTGACGCAAGGCGGCTCCCGGCAATGGCCGATCACGGTGCGGATCGAATGCCAGAGCGCGACGCCGAGCGGCATGAGCGCCTTCGTCAGCGGAACGGCGGCCAACCAGACCGCGCTCGGGCTCCTCGCGCCGCCGGCGAACGTCCAGCAGGCGATCAACGCGGGGCTGAAGACCTCGGGCAGCGGCGTCACGTACCTGCTGTCGAACGGCTATGGCACCGACCCGGGCGTCGCGACCGGCGTCGGCGTCGCGCTGTCGCGGCCGGGCGGCGCCGCGCTGAATTTCCTGAGCAACCAGTACGTGACGACCGGCGGCGCCGCGGACGGCTGGGACCCCGTGCTGAACGACGCGACGGCCGAATCGACCGTCAACGGGCAGACGCGCTACACGCGCGTCATCAACGCGACCTTCAAGGCGTTCGCACCGGGTTCGACGCCGGTGACGGCGGGCCGCTACAACGCCACCGCGCAGGTGATCGTCCGTGTGCAATGACGTTCGACAGGGCGCGGCCGCCGTGTCGGCCCGTTTGCGCGGTGCATGGGGATGGGCATCGCGCGCGCAACGGGCCGGCCGCCGCATCGCGTGCGCCGCGCTGTGCGTCGGCGCAATCGCCCCCGCGCTCGCGGGCGTGACGCCGGAAGTCTCGCGCATCGTCTTCGCCGCCGACGCGACCGAACAGTCGGTCCAGCTCTACAACCTGAACACGTACCCCGTGCTCGTCCAGGCCTGGGTGGACGATGGCGACATCCGGTCGGTGCCGCAATCGTCGGACGCGCCAGTCGTCGCGTTGCCGCCGATCTTCCGCATGGCGCCGCACGACCAGACGAGCCTGCGGCTGATCAATGCCGGCGAGCCGCTGCCGACCGACCGCGAATCGCTGCGCTGGCTCAACCTGTACGAGATCCCCGCCACGCCGAAGGATTGGGGACAGGACGGACAGACCGTGACCGTCACGATGCGCACCCAGATCAAGCTGTTCGTGCGCCCGGCCGGCCTCGCCGATCCGGGCGTGGGCCGGCTGCGGAAACTCGTGCTGTCGCTCGCGCCCGCGCGCCGCGGGCTCGCGCTGACGATCGACAATCCCACGCCGTATTACGCGACGATCGGCGCGGTGCAGGTCGCGCTGGACGATACCGTGAAGCAGGCGGTTCCCGACATGATCGCGCCGTTTTCCCGTACGACCGTCGCGTTCGGCGCGTGGCAGGCCTCCCCCGGCGCGGCCGCGCGCGTCACCTTCTCGCTGATCGGCGACGACGGCAATCCTGAAGCCGACACCCGCACGGTGCACGTCGGGGCGTGTCCGGGCGACGTCGCGCGCGATTCCGGTCCGGCGCGCGATGCCGTGCAGGTCGATACGTCCCCTGCGGATTCGAACACAACCGGATCGTCGACCGACGGTCTCGATGAAATGCGCCCGCGCAAGTTACCGTGACGCTTCCCGATGCGCTCCGGTTGTCAGACCCGCCTGATTTACCCGGCCGTGCCCGGGTCGGCAGAATACCGTTCGTCGATGACATCTTGCATACGCCGCGTGAAACCGGAACGCGCGAGCTTGATGGTTCCGCCGGATCGCGCCCGATGCGCAGCGCGTGCGTAACCCGCCGGAACACCTCATCACGCGTCACGCATCGGTTGCGCAAGCAACTTGTATGCAACGATCGCCGCGCCGAGCGCAAGCACGCCGCTCACCGTCAGCGCGTCGGCGAAGCCGCTCGCGAACGCGACGGGCGCCACCTGCGCAAGCGCGGTGGCGGCCGACGGCGGCACGCGGTCGAGCGCCTGCGCCAGGTCGCCGGCCAGCAGGCTCGACATGAACGGCGCATCGGCGAACGCGCGCAGGCCGGGCGCGGCGGACAGCAGGCGATCGAGCCGCGCGTGCGTGCTCGCCGCCAGCACCGCGCCGAGCACGCCGACTGCCGTCACGATCGCCGAGAAGCGCGTCGTCGTGCTGATACCCGACGCCATGCCCGTGCGATTCGGCGGCACGCAGGCCATGATCGCCTTCTGCGTGTCGCCGTTCATGATGCCCGCACCGCAGCCCGTCACGAACATGCCGATCGCGACGAGCCGGTAATCGCCGCTGGCCGTCAGCGCCGCGGTCGCGAGGTTGCCCGCGCCGATCAGCGCGAGCCCGCCCGCCAGCACGCCGCCGGACGACACGCGCGCGGCCAGCGCCGCGCCGAGCGACGGGCCGGCGATCATCGCGAACGCGAACGGCAGCATCCCGAGCCCCGCGTCGATCGCCGACATCCCGAATGCGTTCTGCAGGTACAGCGGCAGGAACGTCATCATCACCTGCGCGCACGCCGCATAGCCGAACATCGCGAGCACGGCGCCGACGAAGCGCGGCTGGCGGAACAGCGCGAGATCGATCATCGGCCGCGCCTGCCAGCGCTCCGCGCCGATGAACCCCGCAAACAGCGCGGCGGCGAGCGCGAGCCGGCCGAGCGTCGCGGCCGACAGCCAGCCGTGTGACGGCGCGCCGATCAGCGCCGCGATCGCGCACGCGAGCGCCGCGCCGAACAGCAGGCTGCCGGCCGCATCCACGCGTTTCGCATGCGGATCGTTCGATTCGTCGATCGCGACGCGCGCGCCGGCCGCCAGCAGCATGCAGACGGGCAGGTTCAGCAGGAACACCCAGCGCCACCCGATCCATTGCGTGATCGCACCGCCGACGAGCGGCGCGATGGCCGTCGCGATCCCCATGCACATGCCCCAGATCGCCCAGGCCCGTGCCCGTTCGCGCCCGTCCGGAAAGCGGTTCGCGATCACGGCGAGCGCGGCCGTCAGCAGCAGCGCGGCGCCGCCACCCTTCACCGCCCGCGCGGCGATCAACCAGCCGGCCGACGGCGCGACGCCGCAGCCGAGCGACGCGACGAAAAAGAGCGCGAGCCCCGCGCCGAGCATCCGCTTGCGCCCGAAGCGATCGGCGAGCCCGCCGGCCGGCAGCAGGCACGCGGCGAACGCGGTCATGTACGCGCTCACGACCCATTCGATATCGGCAAAGCTCGCGTGAAAACTGCGCGCGATGCTCGGCAGCGACACGGCGACCACGTTCGTGTCGAGCACGATCAGCGAACAGGTCGCGGACGCGACGGCGAGCGTCGCGGCGGCGGGCATTCGGGCGCCCGTGCGCGGGGCGGCGGCGCCCGCGCGCGACGCCGGTGAAGGCTGGGACATCGGCAACTCCGGAACAGGATGAACGAACCGTATGCTAGGCTTGCCCGGTATTGCCTGTCATTGATACTCCGACGCTGTTTTATTGACGAAAATTGCAATCATGGACCGGCTCGAATTCCGTCACGTGCGCGCGTTCCTGAGCGTCGCGCAGCACCTGCATTTCGCCCGCGCGGCCGAAGCGCTCGACATGGCGCCGCCCGCGCTCACGCGGCAGATCCAGGAGGCCGAGCGCGTGCTCGGCGTGCGGCTCTTTCACCGGTCGCGCCGCGCGGTCACGCTGAGCGCGGCCGGCGAGGCCTATCTCGCCGAGGCCAGCGCCGCGTTCGAGCACCTGCAGCGCGGCCGCGAACTCGCCGCGCTGGCCGAGCGCGGCGAACTCGGCCGGATCGAGATCGGCTACGTGTCGTCCGCCGTCTATTCGGGCACGCTGCAGCGCACGGTCGGCGCGTTTCGGGCCGCGCACCCGCGCATCGAGCTGAACCTGCGCGAAGTGCCGATGGACGACGTCGCGAACCAGCTCGACGCGGGCCGGCTCGACCTCGCGTACGTGCGGCCGCCGCTGCCGCTGCCCGGCGGCCTGCGGATCGTCACGCTGCAGCGCGACGTATTCGTCGCGGCCGTGCCGGCCGATTCGCGCCATGCGTCGATGGCGGCCGTGCGCGCGGCCGATCTCGCCGACGCGCGCTTCGCGGTGCCCGAACAGGAGCGCGGCACGCTAGAAGTCGCGCGGCGCGGCCGCTTCGCGCCGGTGATCGCCGCGCGGCCGGGCGGCTTGCTCGCGGTGCTCGCCTGCGTGTCCGTGAACGGCTGGGTCGCCGTGATTCCCGATGCGCTCGCCGCTTGCGTGTCGCTGCCGGGCGTCGTGTACCGGCCGATCGCCGGCAAGCCGATCATGTCGGAACTCGCGCTCGCGCACCGGCGGTTCGAAAAGGCGCCGGCGGTGCGGGCGTTCCTGCGCACGGTGCCGCCGGCCAAGTAAAGCGCCGTGCAAGGCGCCCGCGCGTCGATGCCGGCCGCACCGGCGTCGCCGCGCGAATATGCATTTCACGATTCGATGTTTGTCGGCCGGAAACCGATTCCGTAACCTGCCCGGCAGCCGCGCCGCACGCGCGCGGATCACCGAGGACACGCCGCCGATGAACCCCGCTTCCGTTACCGCGCGCCGCCGCATGCTGCAGCGTCTTGCCGCCCTCGCCGCCGCGCCGCTCGCCGGCGGCATCGTGCTGCCCGCCCATGCGGCCGGCGCCGATTTGTCGAGCGTCACGCTCGTGCTCGGCGACCAGGCCGGCGGCCTGCGCGCGCTGGCCGAAGCCGCGCGCGTGCTCGACGGCGCGCCTTACCGGTTCCGCTGGGCCAACTTCCAGGGCGCCGCGCCACTGTTCGAGGCACAGCGCGCGGGCGCGATCGATCTCGCGCCGGCCGGCGACCTGCCCGTGCTGACGGCCGCGCTCGGCGATCCGTCGTTGCGGATCGTCGCGACGCGCGTCGGCTCGCCGACATCGCTCGGCATCGTCGTGCAGCCCGACTCGCCGGTTCGCGCCGTGGCCGACCTGAAAGGGCAAACCGTCGTCGTATCGTCCGCGCGCGGCAGCATCTCGCAATACCAGCTGTACGGCGCGCTGCGCGAACACGGCCTCGCGCCGCGCGACGTCGACGTGCGCTTCGTGCTGCCCGTCGACGCGTTCGCCGCGTTCGAGGCAAAGCGGATCGGCATCTGGGCGACGTTCGACCCGTACTACGGGCATGCGGTGCGACGCGGCGCGCGCATCGTCCGCGACGGCAGCGGCATCAATTCCGGGCTCGCGTTCCTCACGTCGCCGGTCGACACGCTCGACGATCGCGCGAAGCGCGCGGCGCTCGCGGACGTGCTCGCGCGGCTCACCCGCGCGGGCCAATGGGCGCTCGCGCACCCGGCCGACTATGCGAACGTCTATGCGTCGCTCACGCGCCTGCCGCCCGACGCGGCCACCGACATCGCACGCCGGGCCGCGCTCGCGCAACGCAGCCTCAGCAGCGCCGACATCGACGTGCTGCAACGCGTCGCCGATCGCGCGGCGGCGGACGCGATCCTGCCGCGGCGCGTCGACGTCGCGTCGATCGCGATCCGGAACGTGTCTGCGTGAAAGATTCCGCGCGGGGCGGCGTTCAGCGCGGCCGCGCCATCTCCAGGTCCGGCACATCGTCGCCGAACGTCGACGCGACGAGCGTGCGCATCGCGGCGACCAGCAGCGTCGGCGCCGACTGGTTGAACGTGCAGCGCTCGCCCGCGGCCGGCACGGCCCGGTGCAGCACGGCCCGCCACGCGCCGCGCCCGCCGTCGCGCTCGAACGCGGCGAACGGCAACCGCTCGACGATCGGGCCGCCGTCCGTCCATGACGACGACGGCGCGAACGGCACGCTCGTGCCGCCGGCGTCGCGGATCGCCAGGCATACGCCGTCCGCGACGCATGGCGCACCGAAGCTTTCGGCCATCGCGACCCAGTAGTCCAGCGATGCACCGATCAGGTCCTGAACCTGCATCACGCCCTCCCTCGACGTCCAAAACGTCCAAAACGGCATCCTGGCGCCCGCGCCCGCACGCCGCATCACTATCGAATCGTGCTACGAATCGCCGATTCCTGCCTACAATGATCAGAATGCCTGTCGTCCGGCCAGCGGCGGACGACAACCGGATCCATACGGTGCAGCGCAGGCCGGTCTCTCGGGGGAAGCATGTCCACGCAAGCCAGAAAGCCACTGGTATCGCTCGTCGTGCCGTTTCACGACGAGGACGAAGCGATCGACGCGTTCTTTGCGGAAACGCTGCCCGTCCTCGAGTCGGTCGACGCGGTCCGTTTCGAGATCGTCTGCATCAACGACGGCAGCCGCGACCGTACGCTCGACCGGCTGATCGCGGTCGCGGCCGGCGACCCGCGCGTGCGCGTCATCGATCTCACGCGCCGTTTCGGCAAGGAGGCCGCGCTCACCGCCGGCCTCGACGAAGCGGCCGGCGCCGCGGTGATCCTGATCGACGCCGACCTGCAAGACCCGCCCGCGTTGATTCCCGCGATGATCGACCACTGGCTCGCCGGCGCCGAGGTCGTCGCCGCGAAACGCACCGACCGGCTGTGCGACCCGTACCTGCAGCGCGCGGCGGCCGCGCTCTACTATCGCGTGCACAACGCGCTGTCCGAAGTGGAGATGCCGGAGAATGTCGGCGACTTCCGCCTGATGGACCGCGAGGTGGTCGACGCGCTGCGCGCGCTGCCCGAGCGGCGGCGTTTCATGAAGGGGCTGTTCGCGTGGGTCGGCTTCCGCACCGCGATCGTCGAATACACGCGCGCGCCGCGCAGCGGCGGCCGCTCGAAATTCTCCGGGTGGCGGCGCTGGAACTTCGCGCTCGAAGGCATCACGAGCTTCAGCACGGTGCCACTGCGCATATGGACCTATGTCGGCCTCACGTTCGCGATGTTCGCGCTCGTGTACGGCGCGTTCATCGTCGTACGCACGCTGCTGCTCGGCAATCCGGTGCACGGCTACGCGTCGCTGATTTCCGTCGTGCTGTTCATGGGCGGCATCCAACTGATCGGCATCGGCGTGATCGGCGAATACCTCGGCCGCATCTATCACGAGTCGAAGCAGCGCCCGGTCTATCTCGTCCGGCGGCGCTACCGCGCCGAGCGGGACGCCATCGCGCATCCGGCGTCGAAGCTGCTGCAGTTCCCGCTCAAGCGCACGCACGCGGCCCGCCGCCGGACGGCGATGCCCGCGGCTGCCGGCCACGGCATCCGGAAAGCCTCGATCAAGTAACCGGGCACGCGGCGCATGGACCTTTCCCGGCAATCGCTGCAAGCGGCGGACCACCCCGTCCGCGCATGGCTGACGCCCCGACGCGTCGTGACGTACAGCGCATTCGTGCTCGTGTTCTACGCGCTGTTCGTCGTGATCTGGGCGTGGGTCGTTCATCACGCGCCCGGCACCGCCCCGTCGCGCCCGGGTGCCGATTACTCGATATTCTGGACGGCGTCGTACGTGATGCTGCACGGCTCGCCGTGGCAGGCCTACGATTTCCCGACCTTCTCACGGCTGGCGGCCGAGTGGTTCCCGCATTTCCGCCGCGACGACGTCGTCGTGTGGCTGTACCCGCCTACCAACCTGCTGCTCGTGACGCCGCTGGCGCTGCTGCCCTTTGCGATCGGCTATCCGCTGTTCGTCGCGTTCGGCGTCGTCGCGTTCGGTTTCGCCGCATCGCGCGTATCGGGCCTCGGCGCGATCCCCGGCGCGCGGCGCGTCGGCGCGTTCGCGCTGGTCGCCGCCCCGTGCGTGTTCGTCACCGCGACGTTCGGGCAGAACGCATTCCTGACCGCGTCGTGCGCGGCGCTGGCCGTCTACTGGGCCGACCGGCGGCCGATGTGGGCAGGCCTCTGCATCGGCCTGCTGTCGGTCAAGCCGCAGCTCGCGCTGCTGTTCCCGTTCGTGCTGGTCGCCGCGCGCGCATGGCGCGCGTTCGCGTGGTCCGCGCTCGCCACCACCGCGTTCGTCGCGTTGAGCGTACTGGTATGCGGCATCGAATCGCTGCGCCTGTTCGTCGCCGGCACGGCGCTCGTGCGGTCGCTCATCCTCGAGCACGGCGTCGTGTTCTGGTTCGTGTCGCCGACGCCGTTCGCCGCGTTCCGGCTAGCGGGCCTGCCGCTCGGCGTCGCGTATGCCGCGCAAGCGTGCATCGCGGCGCTCGCGATCGCGGCCGCATGCATCGTGTGGGCGCGCTCGCGCGAACCGCGCCTGCGCGCGGCGGTGCTGGCGGTTGCGACGCTCGCGGCCAACCCGTACGTGTGGCACTACGAGCTCGCGTGGCTCGGCATCGCGATCGCGTGCATGCTGGCGACCGGCTGGCGAGACGGCTGGCTGCGCGGCGAACAGACCGCGATCGCGCTCATGTGGCTGCTGCCGGCCGCCGAATACCTGAACCCGTGGTTGCAGTTGCCGCAGGTCGGCCCGGCCGTGACGCTCTTCGCCCTCCTCATGCTGCTGCGCCGCGCGCGGCCCGGCGCTCACAACGCGAGCCGCGGCGGCACGTACACGCCGTAGTACGGCCCGACGCCGGTCGCGACGCCGGTCAGCTTCACGCCGGCGACGAAGTGGCCCTGGATGTACTTGTTCGAGCCGCCGGACGACGCGTCGATATGGAACGCCGCGAACGCGACGATCGGCACGACGGTGCTGCTCGAGGTCTGCGTGACGACCGGCAGCACCACCGTCGCGCCGACCGGCACCGACGTGTAGAGCGTCGCCTTCACGCCGGTCGCGAGGTAGATGCTGTCGCCGATATTGAGCGTCGTCGGGTTGCCGGTCACCATCAGGCCGCCCATCGTCGTCGTGTCGGTCGCGGTCGACTGGAACGACGTCCACTGCCCGCCCATGCACAGCAAGCCATAGGTCTGGCCGTTCGTGATCGAGAACTGGAACGGCTGGCCCGTCACCGGATCGATCAGCGGCTGGTTGGTCACAGAGTTCCAGTACTGGTTGTACACGCACTGGTCCATCGCGACCGGAAACAGCCCGCCGGCCGCCACCCCGCCCGGCGCGGCCAGCACCGCCACCGCGGTCGCGCTGCCGGATGCGCCGGGTATCCCCAGCAGCCCACCGAGCAGCAGCGGGATCGAACCGCCGTTCACGCCGGGCGCGCGCGAGACGGTGACCTGCACGGCCGGCACGTCGTATGCGCCGGGCGTGATGGTCGTCGGCTGCATGGACGCGGGGCTGCGCTTCACGTTCCAGTATCCGGTGGCCACCGTGCCGGTCGACAGTTCGGCGCCGGCCGCCGAGTTCTTCGCGATCACGCCGTTCGCCGCCGGCGCGGCCTGCGACCAGTTCAGCGCGCCGCCGCTCGGCGACATCATCGCATCGGCCCCCGCGAGCGCGGCCGCGTCGGCGGCGTTCTGCAACTGGTTGCGCACCGCGGCCACCCATGCGATGTCGATCGCCAGCGCGCCGAACGACAGCAGCGGAATCAGGAACATCAGGAAGAACAGCGCGACCGAGCCGCGCTGCCGCGCGGGGCCGACAGGCCGCATCCCGCCCGCGTCATTCATAGAGCATCACCGAGGTGGCCGAGACCGTCACCGGGCCGGTGAGTACGCTCAACATAGAACCCAGCACCATCCCCGAATACGTGTAGGTCACCGTCACCGTCAGCGCGGTGCCCGCCGTCGTGCCGTTCGCCTGCGTCACGGTCACGGTCGGCGGCGTCGCGGTGCCGCCGGTGATCAGGCTGTTCTGCGTGTAGGTCAGCGCGACGTTGGCGATCTGCGTCGTGGTCAGCATCGGCACGCGCAGCACGACGCCGGCGCGCGCCGCCTCGCGGCTCGCGTTCGTGATGACGGCCTTGTCGCACAGGAGCAGGCTCGTGTCGATGATGCCGATCAGCACCATCAGCAGGAACGGCAGCATCAGCGCGAACTCGAGGGACACGACGCCGCGCGCGTGGCGTTTGCCCCTCGCCCCGCGTGTCATTTTGCGGCCCCCGCGCCCGGTGGCGCGACGCCCGGCTCCAGCGCCGCGCCGGACAGCGGCAGCGCGCCGCCGGCGCCGCCGCGCGCTGCGAGCCGCGCGCGCACCGCCTGGTAGAAGCGCAGGTTGTCGGCCACCGCCGACGCGGGCAAATCCGCGGACAGCAGCCGCTTCGCCGAATCGGTGTTGCCGAGCACGCCGTACGCGAACGCGAGGTTCTGGCGCGCCTGCCACGGCGCGTCGGGCAGCCCCGCGACGTCGAGCAGCACGTTCACGCCCTCGCGCGGCCGGTTGCTCAGCACCAGCGACAGCCCGAGGTCGATGCGCAGCCCCTGCGCGTCCGGATGCGCGCGCAGCGCGTCGCGATACACGACCTGCGCGTCCGCATGGCGACCCTGCAGGTCGAGCACGGTGCCGAGCCCTTCCGCCGCCAGCGGATGGTTCGGCTGCGCGGCCAGCAGGTCGCGATAGCGCTGGGCGGCCTCGTCGAGGCGACGCTGCCGCAACGCGACGCGCGCGAGCCCGAGCCGCGGGCCGAGCTCCGCGGGCGCCTGCCGCTGCGCTTCGTCGTAGAGGATCCGCGCGCGCTCCAGGTCGCCCGCGCGGTAGTTGACGTCGCCGAGCCCCAGGCGCGCCGCGAGCGACTCGGGATGCCTGGCGAGCACCTTCTGATACAGCGTCGACGCGAGATCGGCGTTGCCGCCGGCGAGCGCGCTGTCCGCGATGCGCAATTCGGCCTGCGGGTCGTCGCTCTTGTGCGACTGCACCGGCCGCGTCTGGATGCCCGGCGCGCCGCAGCCGCCGGCCAGCACCGGCAGCACGGCCGCAAGCGCGAGTGTGCGTACGACGGATCGTGTCATTTGAATACCTCGAGCAGACGAATCGCCGCCGGGCCCGCCGCGATCAGGCCGACCGTCGGCAGGATGAACAGCATCATCGGCAGCGTGATCTTCGGCGCGAGCTTCGCGGCCTTTTCCTCGAGCGTGACGATCTGCTCGGTGCGCTCGGTGCGCGACAGGGTCCGCAGCGCCTGCGTGATCGGCGTGCCGAACCGCTGCGACTGCGTGAGCGTCGTCGCGAGCGAGCGCGCCGACGCGAAGTCGACGCGCAGCGCGAAATGCGTGAGCGTCGCGGACACGTCGCCGCTCAGCGTGAGCTCGTCCGCGCACACCGCCAGCTCGTCGGCGAGCGGCGGGCAGATGCGCGCCAGTTCGTGCGCGACGCGCCGGATGCCCGACGCGAGACTGTTGCCGGCCATCGTGCAGATCACGAGCAGGTCGAGAGCGTCGGGAAAGCACGCGGCGATGATCCGCCGCCGCCGCCGGACCATCGCGCCGAGCACGTATTCGGGCACGATCACGCCGATCACGAACGCACCGACCATCGCCACCGCACGGATCACGAAGTGCTCGCCGAGACGCGGAATATACGGGCTGAACACGATCGCGATGCTCGCGAGCAGCACGCCGCAGCTCAGCTTGATGCCGATCATCGACGACACCGCGCGGCGCTCGCGAAAGCCCGCGCGCGTCAGCTGCAGGCCGAGCTTCACGCGCTGCATCGGGTCGAGCACCGGCAGCCGTTCGCCGAGCTGCGCGAGCCGGCGCGTCAGGTCCAGGCGGACTTCGCCCGGCTGCAGCCGTCCCGCCGCCAGCGACGGCGCGTGCTGCCCGGCCGCCTGCCGTGCGCGCGCGGCGATCCGCTGGCGCACGCCGCCGCCGGGCGTGGCGAGCGCCACCCCGACACAGGCGAGCAACAGCAGCAATTCAAGGCCGCGGGCGGCCAGTATCGACATCGTCATCGCGCGGTATCCAGTTTCGAGATCTTGCGGATCACCAGCAGCCCGACCGTCAGCAGCCCGGCCGCAATCGTCAGCATCGTGTTGCCGGCGTGCGTCGTGAACAGCAGCATGACGTACGAGCGGTTCACGAGGAACAGCGTGCCGATCATCACGAACGGCACCGCCGAAATGATGTTCGTCGTGATGCGCCCTTCGGCGGTCAGCGCGCGGGTCTTCAGGCGGATGTCGCGGCGCGTGCGGATGATGCTCGACAATTCGTCGAGCGTTTCGCCCAGGCTGCCGCCGGTCTCGCGCTGCAGCAGCAGGTAGACGGTGAAGAACGAGAAGTCCGCGATCATCAGCCGGTCCGCCGCGTGCGTCAGCACGTCCTTGAGGTCCGCGCCGACGCGCAGGCTGTCGCCCATCGAGCGGAACGTCGAGCGCACCGGCTCGGCCGCGCCGTCGCCCACCATGCTGATCGCCTGCGTGACCGGAATGCCCGCGCGCACGGCCCGCACGATCACGTCGATCGCGTCCGGGAACGCTTCGAGAAAGCGGACCCGGAAGCGCTCGACCAGCGCACGGTAGCTGGCGCGCATCGCGACCAGCGGCAGCCCGGCGTAGATCAGCGGACGCAGGAAACCCGGCGGCCCGATCAGCTTCACCGCGACGATCGCGGCAATCGCGCCGACGATCGTGCCGGCAACGACGATCCTCACGCCGCCTTCACCGCCTACCGCGCGCACGCGCGTCACGCGGCGCTGCAGCCATGTGCGCACGCGGCCTTGCCGGTGTTCGAGGCTGAACAGCGCGACGCCGGCCGCGGCCAGCGCATGCCCGTCGCGGCTCGCCAGCGTCGGCGACAACCGGCGCATCCGTGCGCGAATGCGCTGCGCCGGCGTGCGGTTCGCGCGATCGAACAGCGACGACAGCCCGAACCCGATCGCGAGGATCACGACGAACGCGCCCAACGCGAACAGGTCGGCGGCCCTCATTGGCGGAACACCTCGGCGAGCGCGTCCTCGACGCCGTAATACGCGGCGCGCGCCGCGAACGACGGCCGCAGCGGCGATGCCTCGAACACGCCCTTGACCGCGTCGCGCGTCGTATCGCCGTCCTGGCGGAACGCGAACAGGTCCTGCGTGATCACCACCTCGCCTTCCATCCCGACGATCTCGGTGATCCGGGTCACGCGCCGCACGCCGTCGCGCATCCGCTCGATCTGCACGAACAGGTGCACGGCGCTCGCGATCTGGCGCCGGATCGACAGCAGTTGCAGGTTCGCGTTCGCCATCATGACCATGCTTTCGAGCCGGCTGATTGCGTCGCGCGGCGTGTTCGCATGGATCGTCGTCATCGAGCCGTCGTGACCCGTGTTCATCGCCTGCAGCACGTCGAACGCCTCGGGACCGCGAATCTCGCCGAGGATGATGCGGTCGGGCCGCATGCGCAGCGCGTTGCGCACGAGGTCGCGCTGCGAGATCCCGCCGAGCCCCTCGGTATTCTCCGGCCGCGTCTCGAGGCTGACGACGTGCGGCTGCAGCAACTGCAGCTCGGCCGCATCCTCGATCGTCACGATCCGTTCGTGCTGCTCGATGTGCTGCGACAGCGCGTTGAGCAGCGTCGTCTTGCCCGAGCCGGTGCCGCCCGAGATCACGATGTTCAGCCGGCAGGCGCACGCGACCTTCAGCACCTGCAGCATCGGATGCGAGATGTTGCCCTGATGCACCATCCGCGCGAGCGTGATGTCGCGCTTCGCGAACTTGCGAATCGAGATCGACGGGCCGCGCATCGCGATCGGCGGCAGCACGACGTTTACGCGGCTGCCGTCGGCGAGACGCGCGTCGACCATCGGGCTGCTCTCGTCGACGCGGCGCCCCACCGCCGCCGCGATCCGCTGCGCGACGCTCGCCACGTGCGCGTCGTCGCGGAACTTCAGCGACGTGAGCTCGAGCCGGCCCGCGCGTTCGACGTAGACCTGGTCAGGCCCGTTGACGAGGATGTCGGTGACCGTTTCGTCGGCGAGCAACGGCTCGATCGGCCCGACGCCGAACATGTCGTTCAGGATCGCATCGACGATCAGCACCTGCTCGCCGGCCGTGATCTTCAGGCGCTCGCGCTCGACCGTGTGCGCGGCCACTTGCTCGATGCCCGAGCGTACTTCGTCGCGCGTCTTCATCAACGCCGCCGACATGTTCATCGAAGCGAACACCGCGCTGCGGATCGCGTCGAATTTGTTCGAGCGGATCAGCGTCTCGTGGGTGTCGGCGGCCGCGGGCGCGCGGGTCGGCAGCGGCGTGGGCGTGGGCGCAGGCGCGGCCGCCGGGGGCGGCACGGGCTCGCGCGCCGTAGTGGAAGCGGTGGAAGCGGCGGCCGGCGCGGGGTCGGCCGGCGGCCGGTTGCGGGTACCGAACGTCACGATCCTTTCCTCCACTTGAAGAACCGCGCAAACCACGGCTCGGCGACGGCCATCGGTTCGCCGGTGATGCCGTTCGCGAGTTGCCGGATCCCGTCCAGGAAGCCATGTCGCTTCCCGCCTTCGATCGGCTCGCCGAGGTTTTCGGCAACCGCCAGCGTCTGCGGCTCGTTCGGCAGTTCGTGCATCGCACCGCCGAACGCCTCCTCGAAATCGACCGGCTCGACGCGGCCCGCGACCGGCGCGAGCGGATTGTTCAACACCATCGACAGCTGCCGCTCGCCCGGCAGTTCCCGCACGAAGCGCGCGAGCCGCGCGGCTTCGTACGCGGCGTGCACCGAGCGGTCGGCCACGAGATGGACGAGATCGGACGCCTCGAGCGCGTCCTCGAACAGCTTGCCGGCACCGCTCCCGACATCGAACAGCACGTAGTGGAAACGGTCCTTCAGCATGTCGACCAGGCGCGCGACCGCCTGATCGCTCAGCGGTGCGTCGGCGCCGTATGCAAGCTCGGCGGACAGGATGTGCAACCGGTCGCCCTTCGTCACGAACATGCGCTCGAACAACGCGTCGTCGGGACGCTGCTCCATGCTCAGCAATTCGATCAGCCCGTTGTTGCTGGACAGCCCGAGCATCGAGTTCGCGCCGCCGCCATGCAGATTCAGGTCGATGTACGCGACACGGCGGCGCTTCTCGCCCGCCAGGCAGCGCGCGAGATTCACCGCGATCGTGGTCGCGCCGACGCCGCCGCGTGCGCCGACGAAGCTGACGATCTTGCCGGTGCGCGCCTGCACGACCGATTCCGTCGCCGTCAGCGCGCGCCGCATCAGCTCGACGGTCAGCGGCTTGACGATGTAGTCCTGCACGCCGATGCCGAGCAGGTTGCGAAACAGCCCGACGTCGTTCTGCGTGCCGATCGCGATGACCCGCACCGACGGGTCGCACACGTCGGCGAGCCGCATCAGGTCCGACACCGGCAGCACCGAATGCGACACGTCGATGACCAGCTGGCGCGGCGAACGCTCGTACAGCTGCAGCAGCCGGATCGCGTCGTCGCAGGTGCCCGCCTGGACGTGGGTGCGTGTGATCGACAGGTCCTGCGCGACGCGGCTGATCACGTCCTCGCTGCCCGAATCGGACACGACCGCAACGAGATCCGCCACGCCGGCGGACGCGGCGTGCCTGGCGTTCTGGCGGTCGAGGATGTTCATGGTCGGCATCGCGATGGCATCAGGGTCCGTTCAATGGCCGGGAGCGCCGGTCGTCTGTGTCGTGCCGGGCAGCGGCTGCTTCACGCGATCCTCGACGTAGCGGCGCACCGCGCCGGCCGCGGCCTCCGCGTTGGCGCCGCCGTACGGCACGGGCGCGACGAGATCCTCCGGCCGCGCAAGCATCGCCGCGAGGTTCGTGTAGGTCGCGCAGCCGAACGGCACGCCGGGTCGCCCGAACCCGGCGTCGACGAGATGCGACGGCTGCATCAGCGTCGCGCAGTCGGGCGGCACCGCGTGCGCGCCGTCGAAACCGATCGCCCGCGCATCGGGCAAGCTGACCGGCGGCGGCGCCGACAGGCAGCCCGCGAGCGACAGCGACAGCAGTGCGGCAACGGACGGTCGAATTCGCATGCGCGCTCCTCCGGTTCAGTACACGAAGCCCGCCGCGCCGACGAGGCGTGGCGTGTCGCCTGACAACAGGTCGAGCCCGAGGTTGCGCTGCACCGCGAACTCCAGGTCGCTGCTCGGCCGTGCGACGGTGTCGATCGCCTGCTCGAGCTGGCCGGGCCCGGTCGGCTGCACGATGTACGGCGTGACGATCACGACCACCTCGGTCTTGTTGTCCTGGAAGTTCTTCGACGAAAACAGCCGGCCGATGATCGGCAGCCGGCCGAGCCCCGGGATCTGCGACACGGTGTCGGCCGTCTGGCTCTGCAGCAGCCCGCCGATCGCGAAGCTCTGCCCGCTCGACAACTCGACCGTGGTCTCGACGCGCCGCACGGTGAACCCCGGCACCTTGACGCCGCCGGTCGTCACGCTGTTGCTCGCGTCGACCTCGCTCACCTCCGGGCGTACCTTCAGGCTGATCCGGTTGTCGGCGAGCACGGTCGGCGTGAAGTCGAGCGACACGCCGAACGGCTTGAACTCGACCGTGATCGCACCGGTCGTGGTGCCCGCCTGCGCGACCGGAATCGGCACCTCGCCGCCCGCGAGGAAGCTCGCGGTCTCGCCGGACATCGCGGTGAGGTTCGGTTCGGCGAGCATCGTGATCAGGCCCTCCTGGTCGAGTGCGTCGAGCACGACGTCGATCGACCAGCGCCCCGCGTGAAACCCGCCGAGCACCGAATACGCGCCGGTCGGCGACAGGTTGAACAGGCCGTTCGTCGGATCGAACAGCGTGCGCCCGTTGAACAGGCCGCCGACGAAGTTGCCGGCGGCGCCAAGCGAGCTCCAGTTGATGCCGAGCTGCTGCGTGACGTTGCGGCTCACCTCCGACACCCGCACGCGCAGGTTCACCTGGATCGGGCGCGACAGCGTCAGCCGGTTGACGATCTTTTCCTTGTCGTGCAGGTATGGCGCGAGCGACTGCATCACGGCGTCGGCGTCGGCCGCGCTCGGCACCTTGCCTGTCACCATCAGCGAGCCCGGCGCGCCCGACACCGACAGCTTCAGCTGCGGAAAGCGGCTGTCGAGCACGCCCTGCAGCGACGCCGTGTCGACCTGCACGATCACCGTCTTGCGCAGGATCGGGCGATGGTTCGCGCCGAGCGCGATCAGCGTGGTCGTGCCGGCCTTCTTGCCGAACACGAACACGGTGCGCGGCGACGGCACCTGAATGTCGGCGATGGACGGATCGGCGACGAACATCGCGACTGCCGGCTCGGGCAGCGACAGCAACTCGCCCTTGCCGGTCGCGATCGACAGCGCCGCGCCCGCGTCCGGCGCTCGCGCGCCCTGCGCGGACGCGCCCCCGGACGCAACGACGCAGGCCACGCACCAGAAGGCGATCCAACGAACCATGCGCACCATGCGAGTTCCCGTCAAATCATCCGTCATTGCACCGCCGCCCCCGGCGGTTGCACCGCCGCATCCGCGGCGACATTGCCGCCGCCCGGCATCGCCGGCCCGGCCGGCAGCCCCGACGGCAGCGGCGGCAGGCCCGGCGTGCCGGCGCCGCCGCCGCGCGATCCGTCGTCGATCGACGAACCGCGATAGATCACCACCGCGTTGCTCCGCCACGCCGGCCGCGCGCCGGTATCCGGCCCGGCCGACGGCGCGCGCGCAACCTCGCGGGCCGCGCGCGACACGTCGCCGGCCCACACGGGCTGCGTGTCCGGCTCAGGCTCGTCACCGCCCGCCGGCTGCCGCCGGTCGCTCGTCGCGAAACTGCGCAGCGCGAGCGACAGCGAGCCGAGCCGGGTCGCGACCAGCACGACCTGCGCGGTGCGCGGCGCGACCTCGAGCGTGACCGTGCGTGCGCGGGCCGTCGCGTCCGGCGCGCTCGCGGGTGCCTTCGCGCGCTGGAATTCCGAGCCGACCGCGAGCACCCGCGTGCGCCGCACGACCGTCTCCGCCTCGAACGTGCCGGGCGACGTCGCCGAACCGCCGATCTGCTGCGTGAGCACCACGTCGACGAAGTCGCCCGGCTGGATCAGCCCCGCGTTGCCCGACACGTCGTCGACCGGCACCGAGATCGCGCGCATGCCGGGCTGCAGCGCGGCCGCGAGAAAATCCGGTGCGCCGGCCGGAATCACGTTCTCTGCGCGAATCGGTGCGCCGGCTCCGACGCGGTTGCGCAGCAGCGCGCCTTTCAGGTCCGCGCCCGGCTGCGACTCGACGAACGCGCCCGGCGGCACCTGCGCGCGCGGCAGGCGCTTCCAGGCAAGATCGTTGTCGCGCAGCAGCAGCCCTTCCGGCAGATCGGCGGCCGCGACGCGCACGCGGGCCTGATCCGTTTCGGCGGGCGCCGGCGGCGTCGACGCGGCGACGTACAGTTCGCGCAGGATGAACGCGCCGATGCCGGCGGCAATGACAAGCACGGCCATTCTCAGCGGTTTGGGCATGGCGGCGTGCGTCCCCCCGGGCTAGGTAAGCGAAACCGCATGCGGAAACGACGCCCAGACGGCCAGCGTGCCGCCGAGCGCGAGCGCGACGCCGTACGGCACGCCGCGAACGGCGACCGCGCGAACCGGCGCGGCGCGCCGCTGCCGGGCGACAGCCGCGAGCACGGCGAGGCCGCACAGGGTGCCGCCCGCGCCGACGATCGTCAGCACCGGGAACGCCAATGCCGGGCCGGCCCACAGGAACACCGCCGCCGCCAGCTTGACGTCGCCGCCGCCGATCCAGCCCGCGTGGCGCATGCCGCCGAACAGCAGCAGCATCGCCGCACCGGTCGCGACATGGCCGGCAAGCGGCGCGAGCCCGTCGCGCGCGAGCGCCGCCGCCGCGAAATACAGCATCGCGAACGCCAGCACCGCGCGATTGGACAAGCGCCGGTCGCGCAGATCCTGCGCCGCGAGCGACGCCAGCACGACCGTGGCCACCGACTGCACGAGATAGAGCATGGGAAGGCCGTTCGTCGGCGCGCCCCGGCTGGATACGTCGTACCGCTGCGGATCCGTGTGTTCGTCGGCGGCGCGCGGGTTCAGGAGATCAGATCAACGCCGTGACCTTGTTGATCAGTGACGTGAATATGCTCTGCAGGCCTGAAGTGCCGCTGAGGTAAGTACCAACCGCCGCGAGTGCGACCACGATGATGCCGGCCAGCACTGCATATTCAAGTGAACTGACGCCACGTTCGTCGCGCAGCAGGGACTTGACGTATTGCAGCATGACAACCTCCGTGAGACGGGGTCGGTGACCGACCGTTGAACGTAAAGACGCTCCGTTGTTCCGGTGGTTGCGCATGGCGGGCGGCCCTGGCATGAGGCCGTTCGCATCCCCCGGAATCTCCTCGATTACTGCGACGCGCGATATGCAACGACGATCTCCATCGTTTCATATGTGCATCTGTTGCGCGATCGGTCCAGCACGATGTCGATCGCGATGATTCGTCTAGGGTATAGACAATTTTCCAGGCGAATTCAAATTATTTAGCGTCGGAGTGCATTTATGGATGACACCCTGCAACGATGAAAGCCAGCCGTTCATTTGCCGTCGTTTTTTTCGTGGCATTTTGCGTCCATCGCATGCCGGAGTGTCATGCCGGAGTAAGTATGTCAACTGTCGCGGCGCGTCATTTCCCGGCTGGCAGTCGAACCGTTTTCATTCGATTTTTCGGCATGCCGGACCGATTCGCATTCACCCTGTCGCGCGGCCTTTCGCGAGCGTCCCGTCGGTCGTCCATCCGCGCGACGCCCGGCCGGTCCGGTAAATATGACGGGCTCGTATCACATTTTTTCAATTGCCTTTCCCCATCTCGTCGCCCGGATTCGGCGATCGATTTCAATCAACAATAATTGGAATCCTGAATGAATTTCCGATACATGTGAATTCGGCTCTCGCCCGCAAAGAACGGCGCGCCCGGCGCGGCAACCCGCCAAGCGGCGATAAGCATAGTTCAAATCGTTGCTTGTCCCGCGTCGGACGCGTCCACCAGAATGGCACGACGCTTCCCGGCCCGATTTCGCTTACCCGCTACCCGACGCACCATGACCGATCGATTCATGCTTCCACTGCGCCTGCTGCGATCGCTGCTGATCGCGTCCCTCGTTGCGTTGCCGGCCGCCGCCGCGCACGCCGACAAGCCCGCCACCGTCCGCATCGGCGTCGCCCAGCAGGGCGCCGGCGATCCGCCGACCTTCGGCGGATCGAGCGCCGCCACCGCGCAGTTGCAGCAGCTCGTCGAAAAGGAATTCGCGGCCGACGGCATCAAGGTGCAGTGGCTGTTCTTCAAGGGTGCGGGGCCGGCCGTCAACGAAGCGATCGCCAACCACGCGCTCGACTTCGCGTACCAGGGCGACCTGCCCGCCGTGCTTGCCCGCGCGAACGGGATCAAGACGCGCCTGCTGCTCGCCGCGAGCGTGCGCTCGGGCGTCAAGATCGCGGTGCCGCCCGATTCCACGATCCGTTCGATCAAGGACCTGAAAGACCGCCGCGTGTCGATCTTCCGTGGCACCAACCTGCAACTCGTCGCCGACAACGCGCTCGCGAAGAACGGCCTCGGCGAACGCGACCTGCGCGTGATCAATCTCGACTCCGCGAGCGCGCTCGCCGCGCTCGCGTCGAAAGGCATCGACGCGTCGGTGGGCGACTACCAGTTGTACAAGCTGCGCGACGCGGGGCTCGCGAAGATCATCTACGAATCGCAGAACGACGGCCCGCAGTTCACGCGCCAGACCCACCTGCTCGTGCTCGACGATTTCGAGCGCGCGCATCCGGACATCGTGCAGCGCGTCGTCAACGCATTCGTGAAAGGCGCGCAATGGTCGTCCGACGAGGCGAATCGCGATGCGCTGTTCAAGCTGTGGGCGAGGAGCGGCGTGCCATATGCGTCGTGGCAGGCCGACTACGCGAACCAGCGCCTGAAGGATCGCCTGTCCCCGCTGATCGACCCGTTCGTCGTCGCGCGCTACAAGGCCGTCGCGCAGGATGCGCTGCAGCTGAAGCTGATCCGTCAGCCGGTCGACGTCGACGGCTGGTTCGAGCCGAAATATCTCGACAACGCGCTGCGCACGCTGAAGCTCGAAAACTACTGGCAACGCTACGACGCGGCCGGCAAGCCCCTCTCCTGACCCGGACCTGCCCCGATGAGCGACACCGCGTTTCCCGTCCCGTCGTCCGAGCCGCATGCGCTCGCCACGCAGCTGCACCGTGCGGCGGGCGTGAAGCGGCTGTCGTGGCGGCTCGCGCCGTGGGTGCTGCCCGTGCTGCTGTTCGCGCTGTGGACCGCCGGCAGCGCGCGCGGCTGGATCGCACAGCAGATTCTGCCGCCGCCCGAACGCGTGTTCGACGCGCTCGCCGAGCTCGCGACGAGCGGCGATCTCGCGCGCCACACGCTGGTCAGCCTGCAGCGCGTGCTGGTCGGCTTCGCGGCCGGCACGCTGCTCGGTTTCGCGACCGGCGTCGCGCTCGGCCTGTCGCGCACGCTGGAGGCCTACGTGCTGCCGAGCTTCAACGCGCTCGTGCAGATTCCGGTGCTCGGCTGGCTGCCGTTCCTGCTGCTGCTCGTCGGCGTCGGCGAACCGCTCAAGTACCTGCTGATCGCGCATGCGGCGCTCGTCCCCGTCACGCTGAGCACGTTGCAGGGGTTTCGCCAGACGCCGCCCGCACTCGACGAAGTCGCGCGCGTGTTCGGCTACACGCGCCGGCAACGCATCGTCCACGTCGTATTGCCGGCCGCGATCCCGACGCTCGCGACCGGCGTGCGGCTCGCGTTCACGAAGTCGTGGCTCGCGCTCGTCGTCGTCGAACTCGTCGCGTCGTCCGAAGGGCTCGGCTACCTGATCGTGTACGGGCGGCAACTGTTCCAGCTCGATCTCGTGATGGCGGCCGTGGTCGTGGTCGGCGCGGTCGGCCTGCTGATCAACCGGCTGCTCGACGCGCTCGAAGCGCGCCTGCGCCGCGGCGTGCCGTCCGCGTTCCGCGGCTGACCCGGCCTGCCCGCCCAACCGAAGGAGCTCCACCCGTGACGCATTCCGCCACGCCGGACGATACGCCGCCGGCCGCCGCGGCCGCCCGCCACCTGCATGCGCCCGACTGGCGCGGCTTCGTGCTGCCGCTCGCCGCGTTCGCGCTCTGGTGGGCCATCGCTTCCGCGCACCTCGTGAAAAGCGGGCTGCTCGTCGGCCCGGCCGACGTGCTGCGCACCGCGTGGGCGCAGGCCACGAGCGGCGCGCTCGGCCGTGCGCTGTCCGCCTCGCTCGCGCGCGAGGCCTGCGGTTTCGCGATCGGCGCGACGGGCGGGCTGCTGCTCGGCGCCGCGCTCGGGCTGTCGCGCATCGCCGCGCGCATGATCGGCCCGAGCTTCGACACGTTCAAGCAGATCTCGCTGTTCGCGTGGATTCCACTGATTTCCGTGTGGTTCGGCCTCGGCGACGTCGCCAAGGTCGTATTCCTGTCGCTCGCCGCGCTGCTGCCCGTCGCCGCGCACACGTGCGACGGCATTCACGCGGTACCGCGCGCGTATGTCGACGTTGCCCGCGCGCTGCGCTACTCGCGGCTTCAGCTCGTCCGCCATGTGATCCTGCCGGCCGCACTGCCGTCGATCTTCACCGGGCTGTATCTCGGCCTGATCTATTCGTGGCTCGCGACGCTCGGCGCCGAATACCTGCTCGTCGCCGGCAGCGGGATCGGCAACACGCTGATCGACGGCAGCGAGCAGTTCCGGATGGATCTCGTGCTGTTCGGGATCATCGTCGTCGGCGCGACCGGCTGGGCACTGAACGCGATCGCGCGGGCGATCGAGCGCAAGGTGCTGGCCCGGCGCGGCGACCTGCCGCGCTGATCGCCCTTTCCTTCCCTTCCCTGCCGCAACCTTCCTCGCACCGCCATGACGACCCTCGCCTCCGATTCGCTCGACATCCTCCATGTGAGCAAGCGCTACGCACAACGCGGCGCATCGCTCGCCGTGCTCGACGACGTGTCGCTGCATGTACGCGCCGGCGAATTCGTCACGATCGTCGGCGCAAGCGGCTGCGGCAAGTCGACGCTGCTGCGGCTGATCGCCGGGCTCGACGCCGACTACGCGGGCGAGATCCGCGCCGGCGAGGAACGCGTGCGCGACACGTCGCTGCAGCGCGGGATCGTGTTCCAGGATCACCGGCTGTTCCCGTGGCTGACCGTCGAACAGAACATCGGCGCCGCGCTGCGCAATGCGCCGCTCGACGCAGCCGCGAAGCGGCGCGCGGTCGCGGACCACATCGCGCTCGTCGGGCTGAACGGCTTCGAGCACGCGTATCCGAACCAGTTGTCGGGCGGGATGGCGCAACGCGTCGCGATCGCGCGCGGCCTCGTCAACCGCCCGCGCGTGCTGCTGCTCGACGAGCCGTTCGGCGCGCTCGACGCGCAGACCCGCGCGCGGATGCAGAACGAACTGCTGCGCATCTGGGAACGGGAGCGCATCACGATGCTGCTCGTCACGCACGACGTCGACGAAGCCGTGTACCTCGGCGACCGCGTCGTCACGATGGCGCCGCGCCCGGGCCGCATCGAGCGCATCGTCGATGTCGCGCTGCCGCGGCCGCGCCGGCGCGATTCGCCGGAATTCGCGCGGTTGCGTGACACCGTGCTCGCCGCTTTCGACGACCGCGACCCGCCGGACGACGACCGTACGGGCGGCAAGCGTATCGACACGGCGCGCCCGCACCGGATCGGCGAATGGCGGCTTGCATGGTAGGGGCATGACGCACCGCATTGCTCAGCATGACGACACATATCGATCATCGCAGTGAAGACGCTAAGGTTGTGACGATTCATCGGTTCCGGTTCCGCGCGCTCCCTGCTTGAATGGAGACTCGACCGACCCGACTCCAGGAGACTCCCGATGTCCGAAGTCCAGCACGCCGCCCACCCGTCTTCCCACGCTTCGCACGCCGCGCCGCGCACGGCCGCCGCCCCGCTTCAGCTTCGCCAGGTCGCGGGCCGGATCGGCGCCGAGATCGCCGGCGTCCGGCTGTCCGGCACGCTCGACGATGCGACGTTCGACGCGATCCAGGCCGCGCTGCTGCGCCACAAGGTGCTGTTCTTCCGTGGCCAGCACCATCTCGACGACACCGCGCAGGAAGCGTTCGCGCGCCGCTTCGGCGATACGGTCGCCCACCCGACCGTGCCGTCCGTCGACGGCAGCGCGCACCTGCTCGAGCTCGATTCCGCGCACGGCGCGCGCGCCAATTCGTGGCACACCGACGTGACGTTCGTCGACGCGTACCCGAAGATCTCGATCCTGCGCGCGGTCGTGATTCCGCCGTTCGGCGGCGATACCGTGTGGGCCAACACGGCCGCCGCGTACGCGCACCTTCCCGACCCGCTGCGCGCACTCGCCGACACGCTGTGGGCGCTCCATACGAACGCATACGACTACGCGTCGACGCACGCGCAGGCCGACGATACGCAACTGAAGCGCTACCGCGAAGTGTTCACGTCGACCGTCTACGAAACCGAGCACCCGGTCGTGCGCGTGCATCCGCAAACCGGCGAGCGCACGCTCGTGCTCGGGCATTTCGTGCAGCGGCTCAAGGGGCTGTCGGCGCAGGATTCCGCGCACCTGCTGCAGGTATTCCACGAGCACGTGACGCGTCTCGAGAACACCGTGCGCTGGAACTGGCAGGAAGGCGACGTCGCGATCTGGGACAACCGCGCGACGCAGCACTACGCGATCAACGACTACGGCGATGCGCGCCGCGTCGTGCGCCGCGCGACCGTTCACGGCGACGTGCCGGTCGGCATCGACGGCCGCCGGAGCGTCGTGCTGAAGGGGCCGGGTGCGACGCTGCAATAACGCCCGCGCACCGCGGCGGCGCCATTCCGTGCGCGCCGCCGCGCCTGCCCCGTCATTCCATGCAGGACACCCAACCATGACCCTCCCGCCGCCGTGCCGACACTTGCACGCACAACGATGTCGGCCGTCCGCCCCGTTCACTTCCGCCAGGAGCGTCGCATGAGCGCCCTACCCGAACCCGCCGCCCGGCCGGTCGACGTGATTCCGCTGTCCGCCCATATCGGCGCGGAAATCCGCGGCGTCGACCTCACGCAACCGTTGACCACGCCGCAAATCTCGGCGATCCGCGCCGCGCTGCTGAAATGGCGCGTCATCTTCTTTCGCGAGCAATTCCTCACGCACGAGCAGCACGTCGCGTTCTCCGCGCAGTTCGGCGAGCCGACGGTCGGCCACCCGGTGTTCGGGCACGTCGACGGCCATCCTGCCGTCTATTCGATCGCGAAGCATCGCAAGGCGACGCGCTTCGAAGGCGAACCGGTGCGCCGGCCGTGGACCGGCTGGCACACCGACGTGACGGCCGCCGTCAACCCGCCGTGGGCGTCGATCCTGCGTGGCGTGACGATCCCGCCGTACGGCGGCGACACGCACTGGACCAACCTCGTGCGCGCCTACGAAACGCTGTCCGCGCCGCTGCGCGGCTTCGTCGACGGCTTGCGCGGCCTCCACCGCTTCACGCCGCCGGCCGGTGCGCGCGCGACCGGCGCGTTCGACGAGGCGGTCGAACGCCGTCCGCTCGTGACCGAGCATCCGCTGGTACGCGTGCATCCGGAGACCGGCGAACGCGCGCTGTACGTGAGCCCGAGCTTCCTGAAATCGATCGTCGGGCTCACGCCGCGCGAGAGCCAGGCGTTGCTCGAACTGCTGTGGGAACACGTGACGCGGCCGGAATTCACGATCCGCTTCAAGTGGGAACCGCGCAGCATCGCGTTCTGGGACAACCGCTCGACCGCGCATCTCGCGCCCGTCGACATCCTCGATCTCGACTTCGACCGCCAGCTCTATCGCACGACGCTCACCGGCGATGTGCCGGTCGGCCCCGACGGCCGGCCTTCGGTCGCGCTCGAAGGTTCGCCGGTCGAAGCCGCGGCGGCGGTCGCGCTCAACTAAACGAACGGCATCTGAACTGACGGCAGCCGGCGCGCACTGCATCGCGCCGGCCTTTCCCGTCACGCCGCGCGAACGAAAGCGCAGGCCGCGCGGCCCGTTCGTCAATCCAGCCAAACCCCGTCGAACCGGTGCCCGCCGAGCGGCGAGAACGTCAGCCCATGCACGCGTTTGGACACCGGCAGCGACACGATCGACGTCGCGATCGGCGTGAACGGCACCTGGTCCTTGAACACGACCTGCGCCTGTTCGTACAGCGCCGTGCGCTTCGCGACGTCCGCATTCGAGCGCGCCGCGTCCACCAGCCGCTCGAAATCCTGGTTGCACCACTTCGCGAGATTGCTGCCGTGCACCGCGTCGCAACCGAGCAGCGTGCCGAGCCAGTTGTCGGGGTCTCCGTTGTCGCCCGACCAGCCGTACAGGATCGCATCGTGCTGGCCGTCGTGCTTCGCGCGGCGGTTGTATTCACCCCATTCGTAGCTGACGATCTTCGCGCGCACGCCGATCTTCGCCCAGTCCTGCTGGATCAGTTGCGCCATCAGCTGCGCATTCGGGTTGTACGGGCGCTGCACGGGCATCGCCCACAGCGTCAGGTCGAAGCCGTTCGGGAACCCGGCCTGCGCGAGCAGCGCCCTGGCCGCGGCCGGATCGCGCGGCGCATCCTTCAGGCGCGGGTTGTAAGACCACTGCGAGGGCGGCATCGGGTTCGTCGCGATCTTCGCGTCGCCGTTGAAGACGGTCTTCACGATCGCCGTCTTGTCGATCGCGATGTCGAGCGCGCGCCGCACGTCGACGCGATCGAGCGGCGCATGCTGCGTGTTGTACGCGACGAAGCCGACGTTGAAGCCCATCCCCGAGAACAGCGCCAGCTTCGGGTCGCGCCGCACCGTATCGAGATCGGCCGGCCGCGGGAACACCGACACCTGGCACTCGTCGGCCACCAGCTTCTGCAGGCGCACGGCCGGATCGGGGGTGATCGCGAACACGAGCCGCGCGAGCTTCACGTCGTCCGGCTTCCAGTAGTCGGGGTTCGCGTCGTAGCGGATCAGCGCGTCCTTCTGGTACGTGCGCAGCAGGAACGGCCCCGTGCCGACCGGGAACTGGTTGATGTCGGCCTCGCGATGGCGCGCCGCGAGCTGCGACGCATATTCGGCCGACAGCACCGACGCGAACGCCATCGCGAGATTGCGCACGAACACGACGTCGGGCGTCTTCAGCACGAAGCGCACCGTGTAGTCGTCGATCTTCTCGATGCGCTCGACGTTGCGGTCGAAGCCGAGATCGCTGAAATACGGGAAGCTGACCGGATAGGCCTTGCGGAACGGGTCGTCCGGATCGAGCATGCGGCGGAACGTGAACACGACGTCGTCGGCCTGGAACGGCCGCGTCGGCTTGAACCACGCGGTCGTCTGGAATTTCACGCCGCGCCGCAAATGGAACGTGATCGTGCGCTGGTCGGGCGACACGTCCCAGCTCGTCGCGAGCGACGGTTCGAGATCGAGCGTGCCGCGCCTGAACTGCACGAGCCCGTTGTAGATCGTGTACGTGCTCGCGTCGAAATCGGTACTCGTCGTGTGCTGGCCCGGATCGAAGCCGGCCGGGCTGCCTTCGGCGCAGTACACGAGTGTCTTGCCCGCGGGCGCGGCGAGCGCGTGTGTCGCTGCGCCGGCAAGCAGCAGCGACGCGGCGATGCAGCGCAGCGCGACCACGGCATGCGATACGCCGCGCGTACGGCGCGCGGCTGACGAAACGAAAGAATGCTTCATGGTGGCGGACAGGAAGGATGGCTGTCATGCGAATGACGACGGCCGATCTTCGCGCGCATCCCGCCGATCGCTTACCAATTAATTCGGCGTTGCTTATCGTCGCGGATGCATCCCGCTGCCCGTGCATGAAAACGTCCGCGCGAGCGCCGGCGGATTGCCCGGCCGCGCTGTCGCGCCACCGCCTTCCGGCCCCCTGCAGATTCTCCCGAAATGGCGCATCGTATCGGTTGGCAAACGCCGGCACGGGCGCGCCGGGATCCGCCCGGCGCCGCCGCGCCGCCGATTCCTGGAGGACACACGATGTCGATCAGCCCCGATACGCCCTCTCGCCCGGTGAAGTCGCCGGGCCCCGATCATCCGATCACGGTCGAACCGCATCCGCGGCGCGTGGTGGTCACGGTGGCCGGCAAGGTCGTCGCCGATACGCGCCGCGCGCTGGCGCTGCGCGAGGCCAGCTATCCGGCCGTGCTCTACGTCCCGCGCGAAGACGCCGACCTGTCGCTGCTGCAACGCACGGACCATTCCACCTACTGCCCGTACAAGGGCGACTGCGCGTACTACTCGATCCCGGCCGGCGGCGAACGCGCGACCAATGCCGTGTGGACCTACGAGGATCCGTATCCGGCCGTCGAAGCGATTCGCGGGCACCTCGCGTTTTATCCGAATCGTGTCGACTCGATCGAGGAAAGCGCCGCCGGCACCGATTGAGCGCTGCTGATTTGCATATGCGCATTCATTGGTTGGCCGCCGGCCCGCGCGGCCGTATCGTCCTGAATCCGGCGCGGGCCGGCCCGTTGCGCGCGTCGCCCGCATCCGGCCCGGTCCTGCGCCGGCCGCGCCGCCTTCGCGCGCGGCCCGTGAACCCGCACGCAGGACGCTCCGATGAACGACACACCGCACGCAGACGTTGCAACCAACCCGGCGAACCCGCGCCGCCGCCAATGGCTGCAAGGCGCGGCCGCCGGGCTGGCCGGGCTCGCGCTCGGGCCGCTCGCGGCCCTGCCCGCGCAAGCTGACGACAACGGCACGCGGCTACGCATCGGCTTCCAGAAATACGGCAACTTCGTCGTGCTCAAGGCGCGCGGCACGCTCGAGAAGCGTCTCGCGAGCCAGGGCGTCGCGGTGCAATGGCTCGAATTCCCGGCCGGCCCGCAACTGCTCGAAGGGCTGAACGCCGGCGCGATCGACGTCGGCACGGTCGGTGAAACCCCGCCGATCTTCGCGCAGGCCGCCGGCGTCGAGTTCGTCTACATCGGCAACGAGCCGCCCGCGCCGCAGGGCGAGGCGATCGTCGTGCTGCCCGATTCGCCGATCCGCACCGTCGCGCAACTGCGCGGCAAGAAGGTCGCGTTCAACAAGGGCTCGAACGTCCACTACCTGCTCGTGAAGGCGCTCGAACTTGCGGGTCTCACGTATGCCGACATCCAGCCGATCTACCTGACGCCCGCCGACGCGCGCGCCGCGTTCGTGCAACGCAGCGTCGATGCGTGGGTGATCTGGGATCCGTACCTCGCGGCGGCCGAACGGCAGCTCGGCGCGCGTGTGGTCGCGAACGGCGACGGGCTCGTGCGCAACACGCAGTACTACCTCGCCGCGCGCAAGTATGCGGCTGCGCACCCGCAGGTGCTGCGCGCGCTGCTCGACGAAGTCGACGCAACCGATCGCTGGGCGCGCGATCATATTCCCGACGTCGCCGCGCAACTGTCGCCGCTCGTCGGCCTCGACGCGCCGACGCTCGAAGTCGCGCTCAAGCGCGCCGGGTACGGCGTGCAGCCGATCACCGACGCGACGGTCGCGTATCAGCAGAACATCGCCGACACGTTCAGCGCGTTGAAGCTGATTCCGGGCAAGCTGTCGGTCGCCAGCGCGCGCTGACACGTCACGACGCGGGCGCCGCGCCGATGCGCCGCCATTCGTCGTAGTCGGTGACGAGGCCCGCTTCGTCGATCGCGATATCGGCCGCATACGTGCCGCTCTCGTAGCGATACACATGTGGCGCCGTGTGCGTGTAGCGCTGCTCGCCGCGCACGATGTCGAAATCCGGAAAGCGCAGCCATGCGGTGCGGATCACGGCCGAATCGCCGACGGCCAGCGCCAGCCGCCGGATCGGCAGCGTATTGGTGGACGGACTGAAGCCGAGATCGATATCGGTCGCGCCCGCGAGCGCCGGTGCGTCGACGCCGTCGATCGTCCATTGCCCTGCGTCGCAGGCGATGTCCCGCTGCTGCGGTGGCATCGTGCCGACCCAACGGGTGACGCGCGCCGAGCGCGTGAGCCAGTCGGCGCCGCACGCGATCGCGTAGTCGATGCGAAACGGCGTGCCGTCGATCGCGCCCACCACCGAACCCGACAGGTCGATTCCCGTTCGCGACTCCACGAGCCGGCACCATTCGGCCGCCTGCCACGTCTGCACGACCTGCCATGCGACGCAGCGCGTGCGCAGGGCTTCGTTCTGTTGCGTCATGTCGTCGTCTCCTGTCGATCGCGCGGAAGGAAGCCGATTTTCGCTCACGACGCCGATGAACGCACGCGGCTTCGGCGACGGTATCCACTGCGCGGCAGTCGACATGCGCGCCGGCACCGGGCGCCCTCCGGCCGATAGTCAGTATCGGTTCAACGCACACCGTCGCGCCGACGCCGCTTTGGTACCATCCGTCGATCGGCAAAAATCGAACCGAAAGACAAAAGGCGCGACTTCATGGATTTGCTGGCGACGATGCGCATCTACGTCCGGGTCGTGGAGCGCGGCACGATGTCCGGTGCGGCGCGGGATCTCGACATGGGCCAACCGGCCGTCAGCGAGCGCATCGAGAAACTCGAAAAGCATCTCGGCACACGGCTGCTGATGCGCAGTGCGCGCACCCTTGCCTGCACGGAGGAAGGCCGCATCTTCTACGAACGCAGCAAGGCGCTGCTCGAGGCGGCGGACGACGCGGTCGCATCGGTCTCGAAGACGGAAAACGCGCTCGACGGCACGATCCGGCTCGCGGCGCCGCAATGCTTCGGCGAGGTCGTGCTTCCGGGCGTGCTGATGCATGTCCGCGCCGCGTATCCGCGGTTGCACGTCGACCTGGTGCTGAACGACGACATCGTCGATCCGGTCACGGAAGGCGTCGACATCTCGATCCGGGTCGGGCAACTCGGCGACGGCGGATTCGTCGCGCACCCGGTCGGCGAGGTCCGCCGCCTGCTCGTCGCCGCGCCGTCGTATCTCGACCGGTACGGCCCGATCGACACGAAGGCCGATCTCGCGAACCACCCGTTCATCCGTGTGAAAGGCGTCTTCGCCAGCGAACAGCTGCCGCTGCGGCGCGAAGGCAACGCGCTCGAATACGCGCGAATCCGGACGGTCATGACGACGAGCCACTGGCGCCCGATGTTCGACACGATCGTGGCCGGCGGCGGCATCGGCGTGATCCAGCAGCCGGCCTGCGTCGATGCGCTCGCGGCCGGCAAGCTCGTCGGGATCCTGCCGCAATACGAAGTCCCCGACTTCGCGCTCAATGTGCTCGTGCACGCGCAGCGGCCGCTGCCGCCGCGCGTGCGGGCCGTCGTCGACCTGCTGAAGCAGGACATCCCGCCGCTGCTGATTCGACCCGCCCGATAACGGCGGCGGCCGCCGCCCGCCATCACGCCTGCAGCGACTTCCCCGGCTCCTTCACGTGCGCATCGACTTCCATCTGGTAGAAGCGCGCGCTGACGAACCCGAACAGCGTCCAGCCCAGGAACACGCACAGGCCGCCGAGCATCAGCGCCTGCGCGCCCGAGCTGAACAGCGCATAGAAGCTGTACGCGGTGGCCACCATCGCGATCACGTTCGTCACCAGCGCCTTGCCCGGCGGCACCTTCGCGACCTTCTGGATCGTGATCAGCGCGGCCATCGACATCACGTAGGGCACGAGGTTCGTGACGACCGCCAGATCGACGATCTGCTGGAACTGGCTGCTCAGTTCCGGGCTGATCGTCATCAGCGCCAGCGCGACCTGCGCGACGAGCAGGATCACCATGCCGACGATCGGCGTGCCCGTGCGCGTCGCACGGGCGAACACCGGCAGGAAGTAGCCGACGTCCGCCGAACTCTTGAACACCTGCGCAACCGTGAACTGCCAGCCGAGCAGCGAGCCGATACACGCGATCACCATCAGCGCGGTGACGATCGTGCCGACGGTCGGCGTGAACATCGTCGCGAACGCGATGCCGAACGGTGCGTTCGATGCCGCGAGAATCGCGTTGGGCACGATCCCCGCGATCACGTTGGTCGACACGATGTAGAAGATCGCCGAAGCGATCGTGCCGCCGAGCACGGCGATCGGCACGTTGCGCTCCGGGTTCTCCACTGCGTCCGAGTTCGCGCACGCCGATTCGAGCCCGAGGAACGCCCACAGCGTCACCGCGATCGAGCCGCCGACGGCCGGCCCGAACGGCATATTGTGCGGATTCCACGCGGCGCCCCAGGTCGCGCCGCTAAACCAGAACCAGCCGATCAGCGACACGACGACGACCGGAATGATCACGCCCCACACGGTCACCGCGCCGATCCGGCCGGTGATGCGCGAGCCGCCGAAGTTCGCGACCGTCGTCAGCACGAGCAGGAAGATCGTCCACAGGCCCGTCTGCAGCGGCGACAGCGTCGCGTCGAACAGCACGGTGCCGTAGCCGACCGCCGTCACGCCGATCGCGACGTTGGCGATCACGAGCGACAGCCCGTACGTGTAGTTCGCCATGTAGTTGCCGGCCTTGCCGAACGCATATTCCGCGTAGCCGCCCATCCCGCCCGGCTTGCGGCTCAGCATCCCGCAGCGCGCGAACGCATACGCCAGCGCGAGCGAGCCGCCGGCCGTGACGATCCACGACAGCAGCGAGATCGTGCCGACCTGCGCGAGCTTCGACGGCAGCAGGATGATGCCGGAGCCCATCATGTTGACCGCCGTGAGGATGGTGAGCTGCCAGACATTCATCCGGTTCTTCGGCGCGGCCGCCGGGGCCGCGTCGGAAATACGCGCTGCGTTTTCCATGGTGTCGATCCTTCGTTGTGTGGCCGCCGCGCGGCCATTCGCCCGTTCGCCCGGTCGGGCGTTCACGCGCTCAGGCAGTACACGCGGTACGTGCCGTCCTCGACTTCCACGCCGTGCGTGTCGTGCGCGAAGCCCGGGAAACGCCGGTCGTATGCTTCGAGCGCCTTCAGGTAGCCGAGCACAGGGCCGCCGGCCGGCCCCGCGTTCTCGCCCGGCATCAGGAGCGGAATGCCGGGCGGATACGGCACGACGCCGGTGGCGACCGTGCGCCCGGCCAGCTCCTCGAGCGTGACCTGCTCGACGCGGCCCTGCACGAGATGCTCGTACGCGCGCACCGGGCTCATCTCCGGCTTCGGCAGGATCGAGAACGCCTCCGACATCAGCCGCGTCGTGCCGAGCTGCTCCATCGCCGCGAACATCGTGTCGGCCAGATCCTTCAGCCCCATGCCCGCATAACGCGAACCATGTTCCTTCGCGAGCGACGGGATCGCCATGTCGAGCGACAGGTTCGCGTCGTAGTCGCGCTTGAAGTCGCACAGCGCGCTGACGAGCGAGCCCCACTTGCCTTTCGTGATGCCGATCGAGAACAGGAACAGGATCGTGAAATCGGTCGTCTTCTCGACGACGATCCCGCGCGCGTCGAGATACGCGGTCACGACGCTCGCCGGGATGCCGACCGGCATCAGGCCGCCGGCCGGCGCGACGCCCGGCGTGACGATCGACACCTTGATCGGGTCGAGCATGCAGTAGCCGTCCTCGATATTGCCGAAGCCGTGCCATTGCGCGCCGGGGCGCAGCACCCAGCATGCCGGGTCGCTCGCGAGCAGCTCGGGCGGCGCATCGTGGAACGGCAGCGTGCGGCCCGTGCGCGCCTCGAGCACGGTGTCGGGCTGCCAGCATTCGAAGAACCAGTCGCCCTTCGCGCCGAATTCGCCGTTCATCCGCGCGATCATCTGCCGGAACGCGACGGCCTCCTCGATCGACTCGTGCGTCAGCGCGGCGCCGCCGGGGCCGTCCATCATCGCGGCCGCGACGTCGTTCGACGCGATGATCGCGTAGTTCGGCGACGTCGACGCGTGCATCATGAACGTTTCGTTGAACTGGCCATGCGGAATCGGGCTGCGGCCATCGCGCACATGGATGTACGACGCTTGCGACAGCGCGGTCAGCAGCTTGTGCGTCGACTGCGTCGCGAACACCGTGGGGCGGTCCGCGTGATGGTCGCGCGGGTCGCCGTGCATCGCATGGCGGTTGCGGTAGATCGGATTGAAACGCGCGTAGCCGTACCACGCTTCGTCGAAATGCAGGCGGTCGACGCTCGCGCCGAGCAGTTCCTCGACGCGCGCGACGTTGTAGCACAGGCCGTCGTAAGTCGAGTTCGTGATGATCGCGTGCTTCGGCTGGCGGTCGGCGAGCCCCGCCGCGAGCGGGTTCGACGCGATCGCCTCGCGGATCGCCACCTGCGTCAGGCGCTCGGACGCGATCGGCCCGATGATCCCGTAGCGGTTGCGCGTCGGCACGAGGTAAGTCGGGATCGCGCCCGACATCGTCATCGCATGCTCGGCCGACTTGTGGCAGTTGCGGTCGCACAGCGCGATCTGGTCGCGGCTGACGCTCGCCATCAGGATGATGCGGTTCGACGTCGACGAACCGTTCGTCACGTGATACGTGCGATGCGCGCCGAACACGCGCGCCGCGTAGCGTTCGCTTTCGCCGATCGGGCCCGAGTGATCGAGCAGCGAGCCAAGTTCGCCGACCGAGATCGACAGGTCGGAGCGGAACAGCGATTCACCGAAGTATTCGAAGAACGCGCGGCCGACCGGCGATTTCAGGAAGCCCGTGCCGCCCGTGTGGCCGGGCGTATGCCATGAGTATTCGTAGACGCGCGAGAATTTTGCGAGCGCGCTGAACATCGGCGGCAGCACGGTCGCGCGATAGCGTTCGATCGCCGCGTGGATGCGCCCGCCGATGAAGTCGGCCGTGTCCTCGAGCAGCCATACGAAATCGTCGACCTGGCCCATGACCGCGGCCGGCACCGACGACGCGACGCTGCGGTCGGCCAGCAGGAAGATCGGCACGTTGGCGTTGCGATGCCGGATCGCCTCGACCACGGCCTCGGACGGCCCGTGGCCATCCACGCCGAGATCCCAGTCGAGCAGCACGCACTGGATCGACGGATCGGAGCGGATCAGCACGATCGCATCGTCGGCGGATGTCGCCGTGAGCACGTCGATACCGCGTTGCACGAGCTCCGCGCTCAGCGTGCGGACCGCACGCCCGGCCGCGGTTTCCTGCGCGATTTCGTCGTCGACCAGCAGCGCACGCATGCCGAGACGACGAATGCCGCCGACAGAAGTATTCACGTTGTTGCCCTCGCTGTTCCGGTGCCTGGTTGGTGTTGTTCGTCTCACGGGCACCGGCATGAGACGCTAGCAATTCCGGTCTGATTCGCCATCCAATTCGGAGCCGACTATGCCATAGATGCTTTTCAACGAAAAGCTGACGAGTCGATCAAACCATCGGCGTCTTTCAAAACAGATTTCATGATTGGATCATTTTTATGTGCGCTGCAACACGCCAATTCCGCGATTATTTGATCATCCTCATCCTGCAATGAGATTGCCTTTTCCGGTCGATTGAATTCGCCATGTTTTGTTGCTACGATCGGCTGCGCCGCGCGCTGACCGGCGGCCGCCGCATCGCGCCGCACCAGGCTTCTTCGTGCGGCGCGCAGTCGGCATCCAGCATTCGCGGGAGCGTTTCAATCGGCTGCGGCGCATATCGAATTACGGAATGACGCGCCTGCGTGAATGCGGCGCCCGCTTCCGCCCAATTACCGGAGAGTTCGCGTGAGCCTGTTGAAAATCGCTGTCGAGCCGGCGCTGATTGGCGCCTTCCTCACCACGCACGAACAGGTCGACGTATTTCAGACCGATTTCACGAATATCGCGGCGATCGTCACCGGAATCGATTCGGCGCAAAGAATCCTGAATGCCGTCGAAAGAACCGGTTTTTCCATTCCGTTCTTCGTCGCGGTCGAGCCCGACCAGGAAGTGCCGCCGTCGATCCTGCCGAGCGCGAGCGGCGTGATCCAGCTCCGGCATGGCGGCCGCCACTACTACGGCCGGCAGATTTCCGCCGCCGCCGATATCTATAGCGAGAACCTGCTGCCGCCGTTCTTCAAGGTCATGCGCGAATACGTGCAGCGCGGCTACGTCGAGTTCGACTGCCCGGGCCACCAGGGCGGCCAGTTCTTCTCGAATCACCCGCTCGGCCGAATGTTCTTCGACTTCTTCGGCGAGACCCTTTTTCGTGCCGATCTCTGCAACGCGGACGTCCGGCTCGGCGACCTGCTGATTCACGAAGGCCCCGCGCTGGAAGCGCAGCGCAACGCCGCGCGGATCTACAACGCGGACAAGACCTGGTTCGTGCTGAACGGCACGTCGACGTCGAACAAGGTCGTCACGAGCGCGCTGCTCGCCCCCGACGATCTCGTGCTGTTCGACCGCAACAACCACAAGTCGGTGCACCTGGGCGCGCTCGTGCTGTCCGGCGCGCGGCCGGTCTACCTCGAGACCGCGCGCAACGCGTGGGGCCTCATCGGCGGCGTCGACAGCGCGGCGCTCGGCGAAGCGCGCATTCGCGACGCGATCCGCGACGTCGCGCCCGAGCGCGCCGACCTGCCGCGCCCGTTCCGGCTCGCGGTGATCCAGCTCGGCACCTACGACGGCACGATCTACAACGCGCGCGAGATCGTCGACCGGATCGGGCATCTGTGCGACTACATCCTGTTCGATTCGGCGTGGGTCGGCTACGAGCAGTTCATCCCGATGATGCAGGACTGCTCGCCGCTGATGCTGACGCTCGGCCCCGACGATCCCGGCATCTTCGTCACGCAGTCGGTGCACAAGCAGCAGGCCGGTTTCTCGCAGACGTCGCAGATCCACAAGAAGGACAGCCACATCGAAGGCCAGAAGCGCTTCTGCGATCACCGGCGCTTCAACAACGCGTACATGATCCATGCGTCGACGAGCCCGTTCTACCCGATGTTCGCGGCGCTCGACGTCAACGCGCAGATGCACGCGGGCCCGGCCGGCAAGCGCCTGTGGCGCGACTGCGTCGCGCACGGCGTCGATGCGCGCAAGCTGCTGCTCAAGACCTGCCGCCAGATCCGTCCGTTCGTTCCGCAGAACATCGACGGCCGCCCGTGGGCCGACTACCCGACCGAGCAGATCGTCGACGACCTGCGCTTCTTCCGCTTCCACCCGGCCGACACGTGGCACGGCTTCGAAGGCTATGCGGACGACCAGTACTTCGTCGATCCGTGCAAGCTGCTGCTGACGACGCCCGGCATCGATCGCGACACGCACGAATACGCGCCGTTCGGCGCGCCGGCGCCGATCCTTGCGCGCTACCTGCGCGAGCACGGCGTCGTGCCCGAGAAGGCCGACCTGTACACGATCCTGTTCCTGCTCACGCCGTCGGAGAGTTTCGGCAAGCTGCAGCACCTGGTCGCGCACCTCGCGCAGTTCGAACGGCATCTCGACCAGGACACGCCGCTGCGCGAAGCGATTCCGTCGCTGTGCGAAGCGTATCCGGAGCTGTACGGCAACATGCGCCTGCGGCAGTTGTGCCAGCGCATGCACGATTTCTACCGCAGCCACGACATGAAGCACCTGCAGAAGCAGATGTTCCGGCGCGCGCAGTTCCCGAAGCAGGCGATGCTGCCGCAGGCCGCGAATGCCGAACTGGTCCGCAACAACGTCGAGCTCGTCACGCTCGACCGCATCGAAGGCCGGATCGCGACCGAAGGCGCGCTGCCCTATCCGCCCGGCATCTTCTGCGTGGTGCCCGGCGAAGCGTGGGGCGGACCGGCGCTCGACTACTTCCGCGCGCTCGAAGCCGGGATCAACGCGCTACCGGGCTTCGAGCCGGAAATCCAGGGCGTTTATCTGCAAACCCTGCCGGACGGCACGAAGCAGGCTTCGGCGTACGTCGTGGCAGCCGGTGCCGACGCCTCACGCGCGTAACCCGGCCGGTGGCGGCGTGGCCCGTGCGGCAAACGGGGCGCGCTTCGTGAATGTGCCGCCTCGCCGATCTCGCGGTCGGCGTGTATCATCGCCGCCATCATGCCGATCCGTTCGCTCCGCCCGCTGCTGACCGCCGCCGCGCTCTCCGTCTCCGTTGCGTCACATGCGCAGCAGGTCGGCGTCGTCGCGTTCGGTGTCTACTACACGCCGAACACGCACCTGACGGCCGGCACATCGCTGCAGATCCTGCCGGACGACGACAAGGGTATCGCGCACTGCTGCGCCACGATTACCGGGCCGGCGAGCAAGCCGGCCAATCAGGTTTACGACAACCTGCACGACGACCGGAGCGAGGGTCGGACGATCGCCGCGTATGCACTGTCGCTGCCGAAGTCCGTGCCGGTGGACGCGAGCGGCTTCGGCATCGTCGGCACCGCCCGCTTCGTGCGTCAGGGTGCCCGCCCGGAAGCCGTACTCGACGGCGGTCTGCCACTCGCGTTCTCGATCTGCACGTCGATGGAAGGCACGCATTATCTCGGACGCAAGGTCGGCAACGGCAAGTTGCTCGTGCACCTGTATCAATACTTCGACGGCGACCTCGAGCCGACCTGCAAGGATCGCGACCTGAAGTAACGCGGTGCGGCATGCAAACGACAGCGTGCCGTCGCCTGCCTGCCGTCGAAGCGCCGCCGCGTCACCACGCCTGCCGGTAAATCTCCAGCGCGTCGGCCTCCGTCACCTCGCGCGGATTGTTCACGAGCAGGCGCGTCTGCAGCATCGCGTCCGACGCCATCCTCGGCAGGTCGGCCTCGCCGATGCCGACTTCGCGCAGCGTGCGCGGAATCCCCGTCGCGACGATCAGCCGGTCGATCTCGGCGATCAGCGCATGTGTCCGCGCTTCGTCGCTGCCCGTCGCCGAAGGCGCGACGATCGCCGCGAGTTCCGCATACAGCGGCGCGGCGGCCGGCGCGTTGAAGCGCAGCACATGAGGCAGCACGAGCGCGTTCGACAGCCCGTGCGGCACGTGGAAGATCCCGCCGACCGGATAGGCCAGCGCATGCACGGCCGCGACCGGCGCATTCGCGAACGCCTGCCCCGCGAACATCGCGCCGACCAGCATCGCCTCGCGCGCGTGCCGGTTGCGACCGTCGTCGCACGCCGCGAGCAGGTTGCGCGACAGCAGCGTCAGCGCGTGCACGGCCAGCATGTCGGACACCGGATTCTTCAGCCGCGCGGACGTATAGGCCTCGATCGCATGCACCATCGCGTCGATGCCCGTCGCGGCCGTCGCCGCGCGCGGCAGGCCGAGCGTCAGTTCGGCGTCGAGAATCGCGACATCCGCGAACAGGTGCGGCGACACGACGCCCATCTTGCGCGCCTCGCCGACCGTGACGATCGACACGGCCGTCACCTCGGATCCCGTGCCGGCCGTCGTCGGCATCTGCACGAGCGGCAGCCGCGCGCTCGCGACCTTGTCGACGCCGTACATGTCGGCCAGCGGCTGCTGCCCCGGCGCGAGCACCGCGATCAGCTTCGCGACGTCCATCGACGAACCGCCGCCCAGGCCGAGCACGATCTCGGCATCGGCCGCGACGGCCCGCTCGGTCGCTTCGAGCACCACGTGCTCGGGCGGATCGGCGATCACGTCGTCGATCACGGTGACCTGCCAGCCGTGCGCGGCGAGGCTCTCCAGCGCGGGTGCGAGCACGCCGCTGCGATGCAGGAATGCATCGGTGACGACGCACAGCCGCACGAGCGCCGGAAAGCGTTCGCGCAACAACGCGCCGAGCCGGCGCGCGGCGCCGAATTCGACGACCTGCGTCGGAACGGTACGGAATTGAAACGGGTTCATCGGGTGCCTCCCGGTGGCGTCGCCGTGCCGGTGTCCGGCTGCACCATGTAGCGCGACACGTCGCGGCGATCGAGCAACGGAATGATCGCTCCAACGCCGATCCGCTGGAAATGCGGCGTTTCCCGATGCGCGTCGAGCCCGTCCGCATCGCGGTAGCGCTCGAGGATCACGATATGGTCGGGGTTCTCCGGCGACCGGAAATACGCGTAGTCGAGATTCTTCGGCTCGGCGCGCGTGGCCGGGGCAAGCTCCGCGAGCAATTCGACCACGCGCTCGCCGTTGCCGGGCTTCGCAAAGTAATGCGCGATCACCTGCAGGTAGGGTTCGTTCATGCTGTGCTCCGTGTTCGACACAAGCCCGTCACGACGACGGGTCGAAATTCCACCATGCGCTGTCGCTCGTCGACACCGCGACCGCACCGTGCCGCCTCGCGCTGCGCACGTCGTCCGCGTTGCCGACGAAGCCCGACGCGACGATCGGCGGCAGCGCCTGCCGGTCGCCTTCGCTCAGGTGCGCGAGCATCGGCGCCGGCATCAGCTGCACGAGGTTCGGATCGCTCTGCTCGATCGCCTTCATGCTGCGCGGCCAGGTCGAACGGTCGGTCACGAACACCTTCTGCATCGTGATCAGCCCCGCGCGGTTGGCACGCTGGACCGTCGCGACGCGCGTCGACACGACGCTCGCGACGCCGATATCGGCCAGATACTCGACGCCGCCCTTGTCCTGCGACAGCCCGTCGCAACTGTCGATGTTGACGATCACGAACTTGCCGGCCCGGGCGAGCGCCGCGACCACCGCCTGCAGCCTGCGCAGGTCGACGTTCGCGACGATGCCGACCTCGGCCGCGCTGTCGATGAAGCTGTCGGCCTGCTCGGCACCGTACAGCGTGGCGATGACGGGATGACGGGCGAGACGCGCGCCCAACGACTTGTCCATGACGTTTACCGGTCGACGTACGGGCCGGTCTCGTCGCCGAGACCGAGCTTGCCGGGGTTGAGGATATGTTTCGGATCGAGCGCGCGCTTCACCGCCTGCAGCACCGGGAACGCCGTGCCCAGCGAATCGCGCATGTACGGCGCACGCAGCAGCCCGACGCCGTGGTGATGACTCAAAGCCGCATTGTATTGGATCAGCACCGCGTTCGCCGCGTCCCATGCCGCGCGGTACCACGCGGCCCGCTCGGCCACCGCGACGTCGCCGCGCAGCGAGAAATACAGGCACGCGCCGTCCGCATACGCATGCGACTGGTGCGCGGAGCCGGCCAGCGTGCCCGGCACGGCCTGCAGCGCGGCCACCACGTCGCGATAGATCGCCGCGAGGTCGCGCCAGCGGCCGCACATCTCCAGCGTATCGGCGACGAAGCCCGGGCTGCGCTTGAAGCCTTCCGCGCTCTTGCCGGTCAGGTAGCGCGTGTCGAGCCACTTCTCGAAGATCGCGTCGCCGTCGAGCTTGCGCCCGCTTTCCGCGCCCACGCGCGCGCCGATCTCCATCACCGCGTCGACGATCTCGCGCGCGCCCTCGTCGGCGATCAGCAGCACGTTCGTGTCGGGCAGACCGAACTGCACGCCGCTTTCGAGCGCATCGTAGAGCCGCAGCGCGGCCGGGTTCGCGCCGCGCTGCAGGATCTCGCGGCACGCGTCGAGGCCGGCCGAGAACGTGTCGAAGCCATACGCGATCGCGCGGCCGTAGTCGGGCAGCCGATGCAGCTTCAGGCGCGCGCGCACGATGATGCCGAGCGTTCCTTCACTGCCGATGAACAGTTGCTGCAGGTCGGGGCCGACCGCCGCGCGCGAATAGCCGCCGAGCGTGACGAGGCTGCCGTCCGCGAGTACCACGTCCATCCCGAACACCATGTCCTCGATCTTGCCGTAGCGCGTCGACAATTGCCCGGCGCCGCGGCACGCGATCCAGCCGCCCACCGTGCTGATCCCGAACGACGACGGCCAGTGCCCCATCGTCAGCCCGTGCTCGCGCTGCAGCGTTTCCTCGAACACGTCGCCGAACATCCCGGCCTCGACGTCGACGATCTGGCTCTCGGTGTCGACGCCGACCAGCCGGTTCAGCCCGCACACGTCGAGCACGATGCCGCCGCGCACCGGCAGCGCCGCGCCCGTCACGTTGCTGCGGCCGGCCGACGCCGTCACCGGAATCGCCGCCGCGTGCGCGATGCGCATCACGGCCTGCACCTGCTCGACCGTCGACACGCGCGCGACCACCGCGTGCGGCGTCGCGGGCCGGCCGCCCGTCTCCGCGACCATCGACGCGGCCCACCAGTCGCGCGTCCACGCGACGACGTCAGCCGGCTGCGCGAGCACCTCGTCGGCCACCGCGCGCAGCGCATCGACCTGCTGCGGCGATACCGCGACCGGCGCGCGCTGCATGCCGGCCCCGGCCGGCGCGCCGCCTGCCGCGGGCAGGTTCAGCGAGTATGGCGGCGGCGTATGCGCGCCGACGACGTAGTTGCCGCGGTTGTAGCCGCGCTTGATGGCTTCCTTGCTGATCATCCGTGTTCTCCCATGAGGATGGCTTTTTCGAGTGCGACGGCGGCGACGTAGTCGCGCACCTGGCTGGCGACGGCTGCATCGGACAGGCCGAGCTCCGCCTTGAGGATTTCCCCGACGCGCGGCGCCGCGCGCGCCGATGCATCACGCGCCATCAGCCGCGCACGGGTGCGGCGCGACAGCACGTCGTCGACGCTGCGCGCGAATTCGTGGCGCACCGCATAGAGCACTTCCGCTTCGCTGTACGGCAGCCCTTCGACGATCGGCGCGAGCAGCGACGGCGTCGCGTCGGCGAGATCGCCGACGAAGCGCGCCTCGGTGCCGTAGCGTTCGCCGAGATGCGCGGCGAGCCCGCCCGACGCGACGATCGCCTGCGGGTCGTAGCCGGCCGCGCCGAGCAGGTACGCCGATTTCGTGCGGCAGCGCGTGCGGCGGCCGAGCAGTTTGCCGACCGTATCGATCGTCTGCTCGGCCATGTGCCGCGACGTCGTCAGCTTGCCGCCGACGATCGTCACGAGCCCGTCCGGCGCGACCCGGATCTCGTGATTGCGCTTCATCTCGATCGTCTTGCCGCCGGGCGGACCGACGAGCGGCCGGCATCCGGCGATGCTGCCGACCACGTCGTCCGCGCTCAGGTCGACCTTCAACGCGGAACGCGCGCCTTCGAGCAGGAAATCGAGCTCCTGCCGCGTGCAGTGCACGTCGTCGAGATCGCCGTCGTAGTCCTCGTCGGTCGTGCCGAGATACGACACGTTGCCCCAGCGCGTGATCGTCGCGCGGCGATTGCGGCCCGGCACGGGGATCGTCACCGTGCAGTCGTTGCGGATCTTCAGCCACGGGATCGCGACGTGCACGCCCTTCGCGGGCCGCACCTGCAACGCGGCCGTATCGCCCTGGCGCGCGCCGGTCCAGTCGCGCAGCCAGACGCCAGTCGCCATCACGACCACGCGCGCACGCACGCGCCGCTCGCGGCCGTCGGCCTGCACGATCGCGCCGTCCACCTTGCCGTGGCCGTCGCGCGTCAGCTCGACCACGCGCGCGTGATTCGCCACCGCCGCGCCGTGAAACGCGGCCGTGCGCACGAGGTTCAGCGTCAGGCGCGCATCGTCGACCCGCGCGTCGAAGTACAGGAAGCCGCCCGTCAGGTAGGTCTCGTTGAAGGTCGGGCAATGCGACAGCACCTCGGCCTTCGTCAGCTTCTGGTGCAGGATGCCCTCGCGCCAGCCGCCGGCGATGTCGTAGGTCCACAGCAGGCTTTCGAAGGCTTTCGCGAGACGCGGGTCGAACACGCCCTCGCGCTCCATCACCGGGAACAGGAACGGCAGCCGCTGCACGAGGTGGCGCGCATTGCGCCGCAGCCGCTGCCGTTCGAGCAGCGAATGGCGCACGAGCCCGAGATTGCCCTGCTCGATATAGCGCAGCCCGCCGTGCACCATCTTCGACGATTTCGACGACGTGCCCGACGCGAAATCGCTCTTCTCGACGAGCGCGACGCGCAGCCCGCGCAGGCTCGCATCGAACGCCGCATACGCGCCCGTCACGCCGCCGCCGACGATCAGCACGTCGAACGAGTCCGTCTCGAGTCGCGCCAGATGCTCGTCGCGGTTCACGCGCAGCGGCTCGGTGCCCGTCATGCCGGCCCGGTCCGTCCGCGGTTTTCTGGAAGGCAAAAACATCATGCTGGTCGTTCTCCGTGCTTACGCGTGAGCGAAATCGGCCGCGTGCGCGAGCTCGGATGCGATCCGCGCATGCCAGGCCGCGCGCCGGCGCTGCCGGCCGTCCGCATCGATCGAGGGTTCGAAAACGGCGTCGGTGACAAGCGTCGCGCGGGCCGCGTCGAGCGAATCCCACAGCAGCCCCGATGCGCCGGCGAGAAACGCCGCGCCGCGCAGGCTCGCGCGGTCGCCTTCGCGCATCCGGCGCACAGGCACGCCGCTCACGTCGGCCTGGATCTGCAGCAGCGTGTCGCTGCCCGCGAGGCCGCCGCCGACGATCAGCTCGGACACGTCGGCCCGCGCGACGGCCTGGTTGGCCTCCATGCACGACGCGACCGAATGCGCGATGCCTTCGAGCACCGCATACGCGACCTCGGCCTGCGTCGTCGCGATCGAGATGCCCGACAGCAATGCGCGCGCGTTCGGCTCCATCCGCGGCACGCGCAGGCCGGTGAGTGCCGGCACGAACGTCACGCCGCGCGCCGACTGCACGGTGCCGGCCAGCGCGCTGATCTGCGCGGGATCGTCGAACCAGCGCAGTTTTTCGCACACCCAGCGCAGCGCCGAGCCCGTCGTCGCGACGAAGGTTTCGAGCGAGTAATGCGACACGCCGTCGTGCCGCCGCGCGGTCATCGCCAGCGTGCCGTCGTGCGCGTGACCGGGTTGTGCGTGCGATCCGGCGTCGGGACGCACCGTCCCCGTCAGCAGGTCGACGAAGCTGCCGGTGCCGTGCACGCACATCGCCTGGCCGCGTTCGACGCAGCCCAGGCCGACCGCACCCGCGAACTGGTCGCCCGCGCACGCGAGGATCGGTACGTCGATGCCGAGCACGTCCTCGCGCGTGCGGCCGAACGCGTCGGCGTCCTCGCGCAGCGCGGGCAACAGTTCGCGCGGAAAGCCGAGCGCGTCGAGCCACGGATCGAAATAGCGGTGTTCTCCGAGCAGGTACGCGCTGGCGGAGGTCGCGTTGGTCGGCGTCGTCACGCATTCGCGCGCATCCGACAGATGCCACAGCAACCATGTATCGATCGTGCCGAATGCAAGACAGCCGGCGCGATGCGCGTCGGCCACCGCGTGCGACGTGCGCAACTGGTGCACGGCCCACAGATACGGCGAGCGCACGCCCGCCGGCCGGCCGACCTGCGGCACGAGCACACGGTCCCAGTCGGCCGCGAGACGGTCGAGCTCGGCCGCATGGCGCGTGTCCTGCCAGACCATCGCGGGCGCGAGCGCACGTCCGGTCCGCGTATCCCACAGCACGGCAGTCGCGCGCTGCGTCGCGAGCGCCAGCGCGACGATACGCACGCCCTGTCCGTGCGCATGCGCAAGCGTCGCGCGGCAGACCGTGAGCGTCTTGTCGAGGATCGCGTTCGCGTCCTGTTCGACGACACCGGGCCGCGGGCTCTCGACCGACAGCGGCAGGTATTCCAGGCACGACACGTGTCCGCTCGCGTCGACGAGCGCGGCGCGCGTGCCGGACGTGCCTTCGTCGATGGCGAGAATGGCGTTTCGGGATTCGGTCATCGCTGCGTTTTCTCGATGGCGGGTTTCAGGAAGGCCGACGCGGCGCGCGCGTCGTCGCCGAAGTGCGGCGCGTCGGGTTCGTTGTCGGGATTGATCGTCGTGCGCGTCGGATCCCAGCGGATCGCGAAGCAGATCGCGCTCGCGATGCACGGCACGATCGCAAGGATCAGGAACGTGTGCTCGAGGCCATAGCGCGCGCGAAACAGCGGAAAGACCAGCAGGCCGAGCGCCGCGCCGATCGAGCCGAGCGCGCCGACGATGCCGTTCGCGCCCGCGCGCAGTTCGCCGCGAAACGACAGCGACGACAGGCTCTTGCCGTTCGCGCCGGGGCCGGCCGAGTGGAACAGGATGAACAGCGACGGCACGACCACCGACAGCCATAGCGGCATGCGCGCATGGAACAGCCCGAGCGCGACCAGCATCGCGCAGACCGCCGCGAAACCGATCGCCGACGCGCGACGCAGGCCGACGCGACGGCCGACCGCCGGCGACGAGAAGCCGCCCACGATCCCGAACAGGTTGAACACGAGCGCGCCGAGCGTCGCGTAGACGAAGTCCTTGCCGAACAGCGCGGCGCTGATCAGCGGCAGATACCAGCCGATCGCGAAGTATTCGATCGACTGGCCGATCTGCACGGTCGCGGCCAGGATCGTGCGCGGCAGGTAGACGCCACGGAAGATCAACAGCATGTTCGCGAGGCCGCGCGTGGCCGCATTGACGATCGGCGTGCGTTCATGCGCCGGCGCGGCGACGAAGGCCTGCCCGTAGATACGCGTCATCGCGCGTGCCGCGTCGTCGAGACGTTCCTTGCGCGCGAGCCAGATCGGGCTTTCGACGAGGAACGCGCATTGCAGCGCGAGGATCGCGACGCCGAACACCGCGGTGGCCGCCACCGAGTAACGCCAGATCGAATCGCCGACCTGCCACGCATGGAACAGCAGCGCGAGCAGCAGGTTCAGGCAGACGGCCGTGTACCACATGCCCTGCCAGGTATTGAGCCGGCTCTTCAGGCGGCCCGGCGTGAACTCCGCGAGCATCGCCATCGCGATCGCGAAGTCGATCCCGTACGCCATCCCGACGAAGAAGCGGCCGGCGAGAATCGTATTGAAATCCGGTGCGAACACCACCAGCAGCGCACCGATCACCGACAACAGCTTCGCGGCGATCAGCGGCCGCACGCGCCCCCACCGGTCGGCCATCCAGCCGCCGATCGGGTTGAACGCGATCGCGACCCACGACGCGAACGACGTCATCCACGCGACCTGCGCGGCCGACAGATGCAATTCGTGCGTCATCGGCCCGAGGCCGGCGCTCAATGCCGAGTTGGAAAATGCGTCGAGAAACAGCCCGCCGAGCGACAGCCACCAGACGAGCCCCGCCCTGCCCGCGATACCGGGGCGCGCGTCGAGAAAGGAGATGACGTCTTCAATGCCATGAAGCTTGACCGCGATCGTTCGCACAATCGGCCTCCGTATATTTGTTCTGTAAGAGGCTCGACATTGCAGATGCGATCGACGCATGGAGAGACCATCTTACAGATAGTCTCTTATCTAGATCTGCCGGGGCAATTTACGGTGTCGGGTGCAGGTGTGTCAAGCGCCGACGGTTGTGCGATGCAGCGAGTATTGTTGTGTACACAACTTTATTGGTGTTTTCCCGGGCATGGCGAATTCAATCGATGCCGCCCCGCGCTCCCGCGTCGGCGCCCGGTCACCAAGGCACCGTTTTCCCCTGGTAATCGAGGTATTCCAACCCCGGCTGCCCACGCTTGCGCAGCAGCACGTTCACGAGACCCGGCACGCTTTCCTCGATGGTCAGGCGCGCATCGGGCCCACCCAGCTCCGTGCGAACCCAGCCGGGCGCCATCAGCACCATCGCGCGCGGCGTGTCCGCCTGACGGGCCGCGAAGCTGCGCATGAACTGGTTCAGCGCGGCCTTGCTGCCGCGATAGACCTCGCGCATCCCGCTGACGTTGTTCGCGACGCTGCCCTGCCCCGACGACATCGCGCCGATCAGGCCGTCCGCGGTCGCGAGATCCTGCAGCGTCTCGATCACGCGCATCGGCGCAAGCGCATTCGTGATCATCACGCGCACGAATTCGTCGGTCGTCACTTCGCCGATCGTTTCGTTCGGGTCGTTGGTCGTCCCGGCATTCACGAACAGCATGTCGAAGCGCCTGCCCGACAGGCGCTCGCGCAGCGCGGCCAGTTGCGCCGGCTCGCAGATGTCGAGCGTCTCGATCGCGAGCCGGCCGCCGAACCGGCCGGCGAGGTCGTGCAGCTTCGTGCGTCCCGATCCTTCGCGCACGGTACCCGTGACGTTCCAGCCCTGGTTCAGGAACGCCTCCGCCATCGCCAGCCCGAGCCCGCGCGAGGCCGCGACGAGCAGGATCGCGGGGGTGTTCTGATTCGATACGGTCGATTGCATGGTTTCCGCCTTTGCCGGGATTCGTCATGCGCCCACTATAGGCGCGCCCCGCGACAGGCGCCAGACGCACCTGATGCAATCGATCATTGCATCCGACGCCATGTCAAATCTCGCACCGGCGTATCCTGTCGGCATGGAAGACATCGACCTGAACCTCGTCACCGCGCTCGACGCGCTGCTGTCGGAAGGCAGCGTGACCGGCGCCGCGCGCCGGCTTGGCCTGAGCACGTCCGCGATGAGCCGCACGCTCGCGCGACTGCGGATTTCCACCGGCGATCAGCTGCTCGTGCGCGCCGGCCGCAAGCTCGTGCCGACGCCGCACGCAGCCGCATTGCGCGACCGCGTGCATGCGATCGCGAGCGACGCGCGCGCCGTGCTCCGGCCGGCGACGTCCGACGTCGACATGACGACGCTCGCGTCCACGTTCACCATTCGTGCGGCCGCATCGTTCATGGAAATGCTGTCCGGCCAGGTGGTCGCCGCGCTCGGTGAAGTCGCGCCGCACGTGCGCATCCGCTTCGTCCCCAAGCCCGACCGCGATCCGCAAGCGCTGCGCGACGGCACGGTCGACCTGGAAATCGGCAAGCGCGGCGACGATGCGCCCGAGTTGCACACGCGCACGCTGTTTCACGACTGGCACGTCGCGGTGGCGCGCGCCGGGCACCCGCTGTTCGCGTCGGCCCGGATCACGCCCGCGCGCTATGCAGCCTGCCGTCACGTCATCGCGTCGCAGCTCGGCGATTTCAGCGGGCCGGCCGACGATTCGACCGACGGGCCCGGCTCGGGCCAGACCGTGCGCGTCGTCGTGCCGGGCTATCCGGATGCGATGCGCGTCGCGGCCAGCACCGACCTGATCGCGCTGGTGCCGCGCTCGAGCCTCGGCAACGCGTTCTCGCCGGGGCTCGCGGAGGCCCTCGGGCTGCGCAGCTTCGAGATCCCGGTCCGCCTGCCCGCGATCCTCGTCTGCGCGCTGTGGCATCCGCGCATGCACGGCGACCCCGTGCATCGCCGCCTGCGCGATGCGGTCATTGCCGTCTGCCAGCGCGCGTATCCGGATTCCCGCGCGCCGCGCGCACCGGCGCGCGGCGCGGGAACGCGCGCGGCCGGCTGACGCCGCACGGGCGGCCGAAGCCGGCCCGCGCCACGCGCCCGGCTCAGACCAGCCGGCCGCCGCCGTCGATATGCAGGATTTCGGCGTTCATGAAGCCGTTGCCCAGCAGGAACGCGATCGCTTCCCCGACTTCGTCGGCACGGCCCACCCGGCCGCCGGGCAGCGCCGCTGCGGCGCCCGCGAGGATCGCGTCGCGCGCTTCGGGGCCGAACGCGTCGTACAGCGGCGTTTCGACGAAGCCGGGCGCGACGACGTTGACGCGAATCGGCTTCAGTTCCAGCGCGAGCGACTGCGCCAGCGCCTCGACGCCGCGCACGGCGGCGGCAATGACGGACGTGCCCTGCGCGGCCGGACGATCCGACAGCTGCCCGCCGGTCAGCACGATCGAGCCGGTCGCGGGCATCAGCGGCAACGCGGCCCGGATCGCGTACACCGGCCCGGCGATACGCTCCTGCAGCGCGCCGAGCAGATGATCGGGATCGGTCTCGTTCAGCTTGCCGGCAATGAACCGGCCGGCCGTCACGACCAGGTGATCGACGCGCGTCATCGTGTCGAATACGGTCTGCACCGCGTGCCGGTCCGCGATGTCGGCCACCGCGACGCGCGCGCCGCCGATCGCTTGCGCGGCCGACTCGAGCTTCGCCCGGGTCCGGCCGACCAGCGTGACGTCGGCGCCTTTCGCCTTCACGGCCGCCGCGGCCGCGAGGCCGATTCCGGAGCTCGCGCCGAATATCACAACGTGTGCGCCGTCCAGTGCCGAAGATTGCCTTGCCTCGTTCATGTCGACTCCTCATCAGGGATTGAAGGTTCACGAACGTTAGGTCATTCTCTATCGCGCTGGAACGTGGGAGACTTGAATAGGGTTCATGCCATAAAGGAATAAGATGGATTCGCTGCGATCCATGCGCGTGTTCGTCCGCGCCATCGAGCTGGGCAATTTTTCGGCGGTTGCGCGCGAGGAAGGCACCGGCCAGCCGACGATCAGCAAGATCGTCGCCGCGTTCGAACAGGAACTGGGCGTTCGCCTGCTCGAACGTTCGACCACGAGCCTCGCGCCGACCGACGAAGGGCGCCGGTTCTACGACCGCTGCAAGCGCGTGCTCGACGAATACGAGAGCGCAGTGGCCGAGGTGCGCGGGCAAACGCTGCGACCGGTCGGCAAGCTGGTCGTCAACGCGCCGCTGGGGCTGGGCGAACTGAGGCTGAATGCGCTCGTGCTCGAGTTCCTCGCCGCGTGGCCGGAGATCGAGGTCGAGCTTCAATTGACCGATCGCGTGATCGATCTGGTCGAGGAAGGCGTCGATGTCGCCATTCGCCTCGGCCACATGCTGCCGCCGGATGTCGTCGCGCGACACATCGCGTCGTCGCCGCGCCTGCTGGTGGCCACGCCGGGTTACGTATCGCAGGCCCCGAGGATCCGCCGGCCGGAAGACCTGGCGAAGCACGAGTATGTCGGATACGCGCGCTCGGACATCATCGGAAGCGAACTGGAATTTGCGCGTGGCGACGAGAAGGTCGCGGTTCCGGTACACGGCCGGTATCGCGTGAACAGCTCGATGGCGCTGCGGGAATGCTTCCTGGCCGGGAACGCGGTGGGCAGCGGGCCGGCCTGGCTCGTTCAGGATCTGATCGACAGCGGGCAGCTCGTCCGCTTGCTGCCGAAGTGGGACATGGTGCCGCCCCATGCGCTGCACCTCGTGTATGCGTCGCGCCGGTACCTGCCGCTCAGGACCCGCACTTTCCTGCAATTCATGGCGCAGCGGCTTCCCGGGCTGCCCGGGTTCGGTGCGACCACCACCACGACCGCGCTCGCGTCGACGCAGGCCCGCTGACCGGCAGGCGCCGCGGTCACGGCCACCCGTGCGCGGATCCGCCGCCACTTCCCCGATCCGCCGAATCCCGGCTATTGCAGCGCGCCCCGGCGGCGGCGGGCCCTTCGGCTAAAATGCCGCACTTTCCACCTTGTCCGGCCCGCTCGCCATGCAACCCGCCTCCTCCGCCCAACCCGCCGCCCACGGCGACGAAGCCGCAGAATCGGCCCGCGACCTCGTCTACGGCCCGAACGACCGGCCGGCGCCGATGATCGCCTTCGTCGCCGCGCTGCAGCACCTGCTGGCGATCATCGTGCCGATCGTCACGCCCGGCCTGCTGATCTGCCAGGCGCTCGGCGTGTCCAGCCGCGATACGACCCTTATCGTGTCGATGTCGCTGGTGATTTCCGGCATCGCCACCTTCGTGCAGTGCAAGCGCTTCGGCCCGCTGGGCGCCGGCCTGCTGATCGTCCAGGGCACCAGCTTCAACTTCGTCGGCCCGCTGATCGCCGGCGGCAGCCTGATGGTCAAGCAAGGCACGCCGGTCGAGACAGTGATGGCCGCGATCTTCGGCGTCGTGATTGCCGGGTCGTTCGTCGAGATGAGCGTGTCGCGCATCCTGCCGTTCGTGAAGCGCCTGATCACGCCGCTCGTCACCGGCATCGTCGTGCTGCTGATCGGCCTCACGCTGATCAAGGTCGGCCTCATCAGCATGGGCGGCGGCTATGGCGCGATGGCCAAGGGCACGTTCGCCAGCGCGGAGAACCTGACGCTGTCGGGCCTCGTGCTCGGCACGATCATCCTGCTGAACCGCGTGCCGATCGTCTGGGTGCGCAGCACCGCGCTCGTCATCGCGCTCGTGATCGGCTATCTCGCGGCCGCGTTCCTCGGCCGCCTCGACTTCACCGGCATGCACCAGGCCGCGCTGTTCCAGGTCCCGACGCCGCTGCACTTCGGCGTCGGCTTCTCGTGGTCGCTGTTCGTGCCGATGCTGATCATCTACCTCGTCACGTCGCTCGAAGCGATCGGCGACGTCACGGCCACCAGCAAGATCTCGAACGAGCCGGTCGAAGGGCCGGTGTGGATGCAACGGATCAAGGGCGGCGTGCTCGTCAATGGCGCGAACTCGCTGCTGGCCGGCGTGTTCAACACGTTCCCGAGCTCCGTGTTCGCGCAGAACAACGGCGTGATCCAGATCACCGGCGTCGCGAGCCGCCACGTCGGCATCTGGATCGCGGGGATGCTGGTGGTGCTCGGCCTGTTCCCGGTCGTCGCCGGCGTGCTGCAGGCCGTGCCGGAGCCCGTGCTCGGCGGCGCGGCGATGGTGATGTTCGGCGCGGTGGCTGCATCGGGCATCAACATCCTCGCGGGCGTCCAGCTCGACCGCCGCGCGCTGCTGATCATCGCGGTGTCGCTGGCGCTCGGCCTCGGCGTGTCGCAGGTGCCGGACATTCTGAACAGCCTGCCGCACGCGCTGAAGAACGTGCTGGAATCGGGTGTTGCAACGGGCGGCATCTGCGCGCTCGTGATGAACTGGTTCCTGCCGGAAAAGAAGTAAAGAAAATAGCGGTGCGAACCGCATGACGACACGGTGCGCCTGACGGGCCGCATCGTTCGTCATCCCAACGGCATCGGGCATGGGTTCAGGCAGCGCGATCGGCGCCCCGCCTCGCGCTTTCGACGTGCCACCGGGTCGTCGCCCGCGCGCCGATGACGATCGATCGTCAAACCCGGTCAAGCCGGCTTGGCCGATCGATCCGCGCTGGTTAGAATTGCCGCATGCCTCAAGCCCCCGCGTCCACGCTCTCCCCGGAAACAAGCGCCGTCCCGATCAAGGAACGCGCGACCGTCGTCTGCTATCGCGATGAGCAAGTACTGCTCGTCGCCCGCGCGGCATCGCGCTGGGCCCTTCCCGGCGGCACGATCAAGCGCGCGGAAACACCGCTCGAAGCCGCACATCGCGAGTTGTGCGAAGAAACCGGCTTGACCGGCCAGTATCTCGTTTACTCGATGCAGTTCACCGGGCTCGCGAAGGTCCATCACGTGTTCTTCGCGGAAGTCGGCCCGGACCAGATGCCGCAAGCGAACAACGAGATCGCGAAATGCAAGTGGTTTCCGATCGACGGCGTCGATGCACTGCGCGCAAGCATCCCGACGAAACGAATCGTCGATCTCGTCTACAACCACGAAATCCGCAACGCGTAGACGCCCCCACCGGCTCGCACGAGCCGACATGAGCGCCCACGGTCCGTCGTCGCGTTCCCTTCCGAGCGAGCTGCAGATGCACAGTACGTACACCTGCCACGGATACACCATCGACGTCCGCTGCGAATTCCGGCTCGACGAACCGCCCGACCACGCGCCGTCCGATGCGCTGCCGTTCGGGTTCGTCGCGGTCGTGCAGGGTCGCGCGGCCGGCATCGGACCGCGTCGGCTGGCGCCGGTCCGGCTTGGCAACGATGACGGCCACCTGTCCGGCGACAGCATCAATGCGTTGCGCGCAGGCCGGGCGGCCGGCGAAATCATCGTCGACGATCGGTTGGTCGATTCGGGCTCCGCCGACGGGCGGACGCATTCCCGAGCCGTCGGTCGGCCCAAAACGTTCTTCGCGGATCAGCGGCGCGCCGGCGCTGAGTGCAGGCGCTTTCTTCGCAATTCGTGCGCGGAATAGACGGCGAGGAAGATTCCCAGCATCGCGACGCCGGATGCCATGAAGTCGTTTGCGGTTCCCCCGCCGTGCAGCGCCTGCGGGAAGATGCCGAGGCTCAGCCCTGCGGCAGCCAGGAGCACGCCTGCCGCCACACCCCACACCGGTCCGGTGGTCTTTTCGTTTGTGTTTTTCATACAGCACCCGTCTACAGTCATTGCCTGAACGGTGTCGGCGCATGGCGCCGCCTCTACCGCCCGTTCTTCGACTATAGCGGGAAAATAATCGGCGCAGATTTGGTGCTTTTACCGATCAAGTTTTTGCCGATCGCTCCGTGCTCCGGCGCTTCCTACGCTGCCGATCGACCCGGATATTCATTCGCTGCGAGCTGCATTGCCTGCCCTTGCGTCGCGAATGCCGATCGACAAGCGACTGTACTTACGCTCCGACGCAGAACTTACGGTTCGTTTCAAAGCTGTCCATACTGTGGACGTTCCCCGAAGCTATTCTTCGTTGCACCCGCAATCACATCGGAGGGGGAGACAAAACAATGAACAACAATTTCTGGAAGGCCGCCCTATGCGCGGCCATGGTGCCGTTTGCGCTGGCAGGTTGCGGCGGCGGCGACGATGGCGGCAGCGTGCAGACCGGCACGCTGCATGTCGCGATGACCGACGCGCCTTCATGCGGATTCGACCACGTCTACGTGACCGTCTCGCAGGTTCGCGTCAACGCGAATGCGAATGCTTCCGATAACGATGCCGGCTGGTCGACGATCACGCTGGCGACACCGCTGAAAATCGATCTGCTGTCGCTCACCAACGGCGTGCTCGCCGATATCGGCCAGACCGCGCTGCCGGCCGGCCAGTATCAGCAGGTCCGCCTCGTTCTCGCGCAGAACCAGGGCAACAACCTCGCGAACTCGGTCGTCCCGACGGGCGGCACGGAACAGGCGCTTGCGACACCGAGCGCGACGCAAAGCGGTTACAAGATCATCCAGCCATTCACGGTGCAACCGAACACGCTCGTCGACCTCGTACTCGACTTCAACGCGTGCAAGTCGATCGTTCAGCGCGGCAACGGCACGTATGCGCTGAAGCCGGTCGTCACCGCGATCCCGACCGTCGTGAGCGGCGCGATCTCCGGCTACGTCGCATCGGCCGAAGCCGGCGCGACCGTGTATGCGGAACAGCGCGGCAAGGTAGTCAGGGGCACGGTTGCCGACAGCACCGGGAAGTTCGTGCTGTCGCCGCTGATCCAGAGTTCGACGCAAGGCAACTACGACGTCGTGATCGTCCAGAACAGCTTCGCGTCGGGTATCGTGCGCTCGGTTCCGGTCGTGGTGAACACGACCACGGCGGTGTCGGCATCGAACGCGCCGATCACGCTGCCGACATCGACGATAAGCACGGTCGGCGGCACGGTGACGGCAAGCGCCGACGCGCTCGTGCGTGCATTGCAGACCATCGATGCAAATGCGTACGAGATCACGTCGATCAACGCGAACATGGATACGGGTGCCTATGCGCTCAACGTGCCCACGGCCGCGCCGATCGTCGGTACGTACTCGGGCTCGCTGCCGGTCGCGCTGGCTGCGTCGCCGGCCGCCGCGGCACAATATACGATCGAGGCGGACGCAGCGTCGGGCGCCACGCAGTCGACGAACGTCAACGCAACGACCAGCCAGTCGAACGTCAACTTCAGTTTTTGACGCGTCGACAGCATCATCGAAAGGGCCGCACGGCCCTTTCCTCAATATCGGGAGAACGAAGTGAAGAAAGGGGTTATCGCACTGCTCGCCGCGGCGAGCGTGGTCGGCGCGCTCGGCGGGTGCGTCGCATACGTCCCGGGTGCACCGGTCGTCGTCGCACCGCAGGGCGGGCCGGGGAACGGATTCTGCCCGCCCGGACAGGCGAAGAAAGGCAATTGCTGATTGCACGAGGCCCGCGGAAAGCGGGCCTTTTTCATGGCGCCCGTATTGACGCCGGAAGCGTGATGGAACGTGCGGCGATTCGCCGGTTTCCATGTCCTTGGCGGAAGGCAGCCGGCGTCGAACCTAACCCTGAGTGCGCAGCCCCAGCACCTGGAGGTAAGCATCAAGCGCACGCAGGACGGACTCGGCCACCAGGCGCGTAATGCCGCTGTAGTCGCCCGTCACACATGCGTCGTCCAGCGCATCGTAATAAGCCAGTCGATCTTCCTTCCGAATGACGGCAGGCGGGTAGCCGGATTTCATCAACTCGAAATTCAGCAGCAACCGCCCCGTCCACCCGTTTCCGTCGACAAACGGATGGATCTTCACGAACCGCGTATGCAATTCGGCGGCACGCGCGACGGGATGCATCGCCGCAGCCTGCGCATCCCACTCGATGAGGGCGGCCATTTCGGCCGGCAAATGCAGAAAATCGGGCGGTATCGTGCTTACACCGGCGATCACGACGTTCTCCCGGCGATAACGCCCGGCCTCGCCGTCGTCGATTCCTTTGAGTATCAGTCCGTGAATATTCCGGATCTGCCATTCGGAGAGCGTCTCCTGCCTGGCGACGATTTCTTCGACATAGAAAATCGCGTCGCGATGATTCGTGACCTCGAAATGCTCGCGCAGCGACTTCCCGCCGACCGTAATGCCTTCGAGCACGACCTTCGTTTCACGCAGGGTCAGCGTATTGCCTTCGATCGCGTTCGAATGATAGGTCCACTCCAGCATCAGCTTCTCGCGTAACGACGCAAGCGTATGCGACGGAAGCGGACGAATCGCGTCCAACCTTGCCTTGTCGGTATCGACAACTTCCAGCAGGCGTGGTACCGATGAATCCATGAAGTCACCATTGCGATCGATAAGCGCCGTTTTAATCCCCATTGGGGACGGTCAAGCGCACCGATACAGGTCATGAAGCGAGACGGCGAAAAGACATGCTCTCGCCGTCGTTCGGAATCGGAAATGGCGGGATACCGCCGGACAGTCCGCAATCGGCGGACCGACTGGCGGAAGGCAGCCGGAGTCGAACCGACCCGGGAGTGTCTGACACCCCCAACCGGGTTTGAAGCCCGGCCGTACCACCGGATACGAATGCCTTCCGTGGGGAAAAGAACCAAAAGAACAACGAGCGCCTACGCCTGAATACCCGCCCAGCCGCTGTCAGGCCGCAGGAAGTGAAGATTGCGGTGGAAGCGAGTATACCCAACCCGATCGAAGAACTCGAGAATCTGGATCGCGCGCTTGCGGCCGAGCCCCGTTGCGTCGCGGAACGTCGCGGCATCGAGGCCGCCGCCGTGCGACGGCGCGAGATGCGCGACCAGTTCCGCCAGTTCGCGCGCGACGTCCGCGTGATAGAACAGGTCGCGCACGACCTGGTGCACGTCGCCGCGCCGCGCGAGCTTGCGCAGCAGCGTGCGCACCGCGTCCTCGGCCGCGCCCGTGTCGCGGGCCAGGTCGCGCACCCACGGCGGATCGAAGCGCCCCGCATGAATCAGCGGCAGCAGTTGCCGCGCCAGCGTTTCCTCGCGCGGCTCGAGGTTCACCGAATGCGACGGCAGATGCAGCCACGGCCCGCTTCGCGCGACTTCGCCGCCGGCCACCAGCGCATCGACGAGCGCGCGCCACAGCGCATCGCCGGCGAGCGGCGCAGCCATCCGCCGCAGGCGCGCGGCGTCGAGCCCCTGCTCGTCGGGCACACGTTCGTGATACTCGCGCAGCGTATCGATCGCCCGCATCTGCAACGCACGCCAGTGCGCATGCGAAATCACCGCGCCGTCGTTCGACGCGGCGTCGCGTTGCCCGATCGCCAGCGCGTCGTCCGGCAACGCAAGCGCGTTCGGCGCGAAACCCGTCAGATGCGTGAGCATCGCGCGCGGAATACCGAGCGGCGCCTGCGCGAGCAGCGCATCGAGGCGCCCTTCGTCGAGCCACACGGCAAGCGCATCGAGCCACGCGCGGCGCTCGGGCGTGCGGCGCTTGCGAGCCGGCCCGAACGGATCGAGCACGCGACCGCCGCCGACGGTGCGCGTCGCCTGCGGATTGCGAACGATGAACCGGTCGCCCGGCACCGCGAACACCGGTTCGTCGAACACCAGTTGCACGCGCATCCGCTGGCCGGCCGCGAGCGTATCGCCGTCGAGCAGCGCGACATGCGCGACGCGATGCAGCGTGCCGAGATGCACGTGCAGCGGCGCCCAGTGCGTGAGCGTCAGCCCCGCGTCCGCGAGCAGCGTCAGCTCGACGTCGAGACGCGGCGACGTCGTGACGAGCCGCGCATCGGCAACGGTATCGCCACGCTCGACGTCGGCCTTGTCGACCCCGGCCAGGTTCAGTGCGCAACGCTCGCCCGCGCGGCCGGCCTCGACCGGCCGGTTCTGCGCATGGATGCTGCGCACGCGGGCCGCGCCGCCCGTACGGACGATCGCAAGCGTGTCGCCCGTCGCGACGCGTCCCGCGAACGCGGTGCCCGTCACGACGGTGCCCTGCCCCGCGAGCGTAAACACGCGATCGACCGCAAGCCGGAATAGCCCGTCGTCGCGGCGGGTGCGCCACGCGATCGCCGCGTCGGCCAGGTGACGCTTCAACGCGGCGACGCCCGGATCGTCCGCGGCTGTCGCACGGGTTTCGAAAATCGGCACGCCGGCCAGCGTCGAATCGTGCAGCCAGGCGGCGATCTCGTCGTGCACCTCGGCGACGCGCGCGGCGTCGACGCGATCGCATTTCGTCAGCGCGACGGCGCCATGTGCGACGCCGAGCAGTTGCAGGATCGCGAGATGCTCGCGCGTCTGCGGCATCACGCCGTCGTCGGCGGCAATCACGAGCAGCGCGAAGTCGATCCCGCACGCGCCGGCCGCCATCGTATGAATCAGCTTCTCGTGGCCCGGCACGTCGATCAGGCCGAGCACGTCGCCGTTCTCGAGCGGCGTGTACGCGTAACCGAGTTCGATCGAGATGCCGCGCGCCTTCTCTTCCTTCAGGCGGTCGGTGTCGACGCCTGTCAGCGCGCGAACAAGCGTCGTCTTGCCGTGATCGATGTGCCCCGCGGTACCGACGATCATGCAGCGGGCCCCGCGAACGGCACGCATTGCGCGACGAACGCCGCTTCGTCGGCGGCTTCGAGGCAGCGCAGGTCGAGCCGCAGCGCGTTGTCGGCCACGCGGCCGATCACCGGGCGCGGCCATTCGCGCAGCCGCTTCTCGAGCTGCGCAAGCGCGCGGCCGCCGCGCTTGCCGTCCGCCGTGCGCACGACGAGCCCGACGCTCGGCAACTGGTCGACCGGCAGCGCGCCGCTGCCGATCTGGCTGAACATCGGCTCGACCGTCACGTCGAAACCGCCGCCGAGCGCGGCCTGCAACGCCGGACGCACGCGTTCGGCGGCTTCGGCGATCTCGCGCTGCGGGCGCGTCAGCAGGCGCAGCGTCGTGAGCCGGTCACGCAGGAACTCGGGCGCCTGGTACAGACGCAGCACGGGCTCGAGCGCCGCGAGCGTCAGCTTGCCGACGCGCAGCGCGCGCTTGAGCGGATGTTTCTTGATCTTCGCGACCAGTGCGCGATCGCCGACGATCAGGCCGGCCTGCGGCCCGCCGAGCAGCTTGTCGCCGCTGAACGTGACAACGTTTGCGCCGGCGGCGACGGTTTCCTGCACGGTCGTCTCGTGCGGCAGGCCCCATTGCGACAGGTCGGCGAGCGTGCCGCTGCCGAGATCGACGGCAACGGGCAGCCCGTGCTCGCGCGCGAGCGGCGCGAGTTCGGCGAGCGTCGCCTCCTTCGTGAAGCCGCTGATCGCGTAGTTGCTGCAGTGCACCTTCATCAGCAGCGCCGTGCGCGGGCCGATCGCGTCCGCATAGTCGCGCAGATGGGTGCGGTTGGTCGTGCCGACCTCGCGCAGCCTGGCGCCGGCGCGGCTCATGATGTCGGGAATGCGGAATGCACCGCCGATCTCGACCAGTTCGCCGCGCGACACGACGACTTCCCGCTTCGCCGCGAGCGCCGACAACGCCAGCAGCACGGCCGCCGCATTGTTGTTGACGACGGTCGCGGCTTCCGCGCCCGTCAGTTCGCACAGCAGATCGTCGATCAGGTCGTCGCGATCGCCGCGGCGGCCCGTGGCGAGATCGAACTCGAGGTTGACGGGCTGCGTGAGCGCGTCGACTACCGCGCGCACCGCGTCGTCGGGCAGCAGCGCACGCCCGAGGTTCGTGTGCAGCACGGTGCCGGTCAGGTTGAACACGGCGCGCACGGCGCCCGCGCTCTGCGCGGCCAGCGTGCGCGCGACGGCTTCTGCGATGCGCGGCTCGTCGAGCGGTTCGGCCGCCGCCGGATCGTGCTGCGCGGCGGTACGCCAGCGTTCGAGCTCGGCGCGCACGGCGTTCAGCACGCGCGTGCGGCCATAGTCGGCGAGCAGCGGTTGCAGCGGTGCCGACGACAGCACACGCTCGACCGACGGCACGCGCGCCAGCACCGCATTCAGTTCATTCAAACCCGGTTCGGTCACGTAGTAGTGGCTCCAGTCTCATGCTTCGCGGTCGGCCGGCGCCGACGCTCGCGCACCGCCCCCGGCCCCCTGCCTTCAATCCGCTTCCCGCGAGACATCCGGCCACAGCAGCGGGTTCGGCGAACTGCGCTGGTAGCCGGCCTCGTTCATCAGCAGGTCGAGCGTGAGACTCGCGAGATCGTCCGCCAGCGGCTCGAACTCGTAGTCCTTCTCCTGGTAGCCGATCTTGCGATAGGTCTTGCATTCGTCGCACGATTCGGCCTTGACGGCTTCGCTGCCGCCCTCGATCCCGTGATACGCGATGCCCTTCGTCGAGTCGCAGTTCGAGCACTTCGTGCGCACCATGTGCCACTCGGTCGTGCACAGCCCGCACTGCAGGAAACGGTAGCCCTGGTACTGGCCGCCGACCCGCACGACGCTCGCGACCGGATGCGTGCCGCACACGGGGCACAGCCCCGGCTGGTCGAGATACGGAACGTCGGCCGGCGCAACGCGGCTCGCGAGGTCCGTCCAGACGACCTGCAGCGCGGCCATCAGGAACGGCGCGGTGGCCGGGTCGACTTCGGCGAAGCGCAGCGCGAGGATCGCGTCGGCCTGTGCGTCGAGTTCGGCGGGCGCCATCAGGCGCAGCCGGTCGAGCAGCTTCGCGAGCGACGGGTTGACGAGCCCGGCGCCTTCGACGCGGTCGAGCAGTTCGTACAGCACGGCGCGCCAGCGCGGATCGCGCTCGCCGTCGAGCGCCGGCACGAGCGGCATCGAGTGCTGCTGAGCACGCGCGATCGCTTCCTTCGACGGCAACGGCAGGTCCAGCGTCTGCAGCGTCGCGTGCTGCGCATCGGCGACGGTGGCCATCAGCCGCAGGTAGCCGCTGATCGGGTTCAGGTCGGCAAGCTTGCGCAGCCGCGCGGCGCGCGCCGAGAACGCGGTGGCGCGCTCCGGCAGGCGAAAGCGCGGGATGGCCGAATGATCGAGTGCCGAGATCTCGGTCGGTTCGAGAATACGTTGTGTCACAAATATGTCTTCCAAGGGGTCTGTTTGCGCATGGAACGCGCATGCGTTGCCACGAGACGGGCCGCTCGCAACACGCGCGACGCCGCGAATACTGACGTATTCGCAAGGAGCGCAACGCAGCGAGCGGCCCGTCTCGTGGCAACCCCCAATTTAAAAATATAGTCCACGGGAATGCCCGAAATCGCCCACATGGCGGCGTCGTTCGTCTCTTGTTTGGCGCGGCCAAACGGCGCTCCTCACTCCTTGCCCTGCGAGCGATTTCGGGCATTCGCATGCGCGTTCCATGCGCAAACAGACCCCAAACAAGCGCCGACAGGTCGGCGCTTCAGGCGGTTCCGACGGCTGACGGGGCAGGCCGCCGCGATCGGCGAGCCGCCCCGCTCCGGTGCGTTATTTCACGCTTTCACGGAACCACTTCGGGTGATGCTTGCGGGCCCAGCCCAGCGTGACGGTGCCGCGCACCATCGCGCCGATCGAACCCTTCACCCACAACGCCGCGTAAATGTGCACGATGATGCTCGCGATCAGCACGAAGGCCGCCACGGCATGCACGACAGCGGCCGCGCGGATCACCCCGATCGGGAAGTAGAACGAGAAGTAGCGCCGCCAGATCACGATTCCCGACAGCAGGAGCAGCAGCAGGCACGCCACCAACGTAAAGAATAGCAGCTTCTGCCCGGCGTTATAGCGCCCGACGGGCGGCAGCTTGTCTTCCTGGTTGGTCAGCACGTCGCCAATCTGCTTCAGCCACTGCCGGTCGTCCGCGTCGAGCGCGTTGTGGTGCCAGAAGCGCACGACCAGGATCGCGAACGACACGAACATCACGAGGCCGACGAACGGATGCAGGATCCGCGTCCACTGGCCGCCGCCGAACAGCGCGGTCAGCCAGAACATCGACGGGTGGAACAGCGCGAGCCCGGACAGCGCGAGCAGCACGAACGTGATCGCGGTGATCCAGTGGTTCGTGCGCTCGTTCGCCGAGTAGCGGACGATCAGGTTGGGGTCGTCGTGCTTCATTTCGCGTCCTCCTTGATGCGTCGCGCCTCGTCGCGCGCGGCCGATTCCTCTTCGTCGCTCACCTCGTTCGGGCCGACCCGGACGTAGTGGAAGAACCCGGCGAGCGCCGTCAGCGCGATGCCGGCGACCGCGAGCGGCTTCGCGATGCCCTTCCACAGCTTCACCATCGGGCTGATCGACGGGTTGTCGGGCAGCCCGTGATACAGCGATGGTTTATCGGCGTGGTGCAGCACGTACATTACGTGCGTGCCGCCGACGCCCTGCGGGTCGTACAGCCCCGCATGCTCGAAGCCGCGCTCCTTCAGGTCCTCGATCCGCTCGGCCGCGTGCTGCTTCATGTCCTCCTTGGTGCCGAACACGATCGCGCCCGTCGGGCAGGTCTTCACGCAGGCCGGTTCCTGGCCGACCGCGACGCGGTCGGAACAGAGCGTGCACTTGTACGCGCGATGATCCTTCTTCGAGATCCGCGGAACGTTGAACGGGCAGCCGGTCACGCAGTAGCCGCAACCGATGCAGTTCTCCTCGTGGAAATCGACGATCCCGTTGTTGTACTGCACGATCGCGCCCGGCGACGGGCATGCCTTCAGGCAGCCCGGATCCTCGCAGTGCATGCAGCCGTCCTTGCGGATCAGCCATTCGAGGTCGCCTGCCGGGTTCTCGTATTCGGAGAACCGCATGACCGTCCACGAGTGCTCGGTCAGGTCGGCCGGGTTGTCGTACACGCCGACGTTGGTGCCGACTTCGTCGCGCAGGTCGTTCCACTCCATGCACGCCGTCTGGCATGCCTTGCAGCCGATGCACTTCGATACGTCGATCAGCTTCGCGACGCTCCCGGTCACCGGTTCGCGCACCGTGGGCGGTGGCGTCGTGGTGGCCGAGACGCGCTTGATATCCAGCGATTGCAGTGCCATCTCTTTCCCCTTACGCCTTTTCGACCTTCACCAGGAACGACTTGAATTCCGGTGTGTACGAGTTGCCGTCACCCACGGACGGAGTCAGGGTATTGGCGAGATAGCCGGGCTTCGTCAGACCCTTGAAGCCCCAGTGCAACGGGATGCCGACCGTCTGGACCTTCTTGCCATCGATCGTCAGCGGCTTGATCCGCTTCGTGACGAGCGCGACCGCGACGATGTAGCCGCGCTTGGACGACACCTTCACGCGTTCGCCATGCGCGACGCCGACCTCCTTCGCGAGGTCTTCGCCGATCTCGACGAATTGCTCGGGCTGGATGATCGAGTTCAGCCGCGCGTGCTTGGTCCAGTAGTGGAAGTGCTCGGTCAGCCGGTAAGTCGTCGCGACGTGCGGGAACTCCGACACCTTGCCGAACGACGCGCGGTCGTCCGGGAACACGCGGGCGGCCGGGTTGTTCAGCGCCTGCGGGTTGTTCGGGTGCAGCGGGTTCGCGGCGAGCGGCGTCTCGAACGGCTCGTAGTGCTCGGGGAACGGACCTTCGTTCATCCCCGCGCGGGCGAAGAAGCGCGCGACGCCTTCCGGGTTCATGATGAACGGCCCCATCCCGTTTTCAGGGGGTTCATCCGCCTTGAAGTCCGGCACGTCGGTGCCCTTCCACGCGCTGCCGTTCCAGCCGATCAGCTTGCGGGTCGGGTCGAACGGCTTGCCGCTCACGTCGCACGATGCGCGGTTGTACAGGATCCGCCGGTTCGCCGGCCAGGCCCACGCCCAGTTCAGCGTCTGGCCGATGCCGGTCGGATCCGAGTTGTCGCGCCGCCCCATCTGGTTGCCGGCCTGCGTCCATGCACCGCAGAAGATCCAGCAGCCGCTCGCGGTCGTGCCGTCGTCCTTCAGTTGCGCGAACGCGGCAAGCTGCTCGCCCTTCTTCACGAGCGTCTTGGCCGGATCCTTCGGATCGGGCAAGTCGGCGAGCGCACGGCCGTTGAACTCCATCGCGAGCTCTTCGGGCGTCGGGCTTTCCGGGTTCGCGTACGGCCAGGTCAGGTTGACGATCGGGTCCGGATACTTGCCGCCGTCCGTCTGGTACATCTTGCGCATGCGCAGGAACAGCCCCGACATGATCTCGAGATCGCTCCTCGCCTCGCCCGGCGGCTCCGCGCCCTTCCAGTGCCATTGCAGCACGCGGCTCGAACTCACGAGCGAGCCGTTTTCCTCCGCGAAGCACGTGGTCGGCAGACGGAACACCTCGGTCTGGATCTTCGACGCATCGACGTCGTTGTAGTCGCCGTGATGCTTCCAGAACTCGGAGGTCTCGGTCGCGAGCGGATCCATGATCACGAGCCACTTCAGCTTCGCGAGCCCGGCGGCCGTCTTCACCTTCGACGGCGCCGCCGCGAGCGGGTTGAAGCCCTGGCAGATGTAGCCGTTCATCTTGCCGGCACTCATCAACTCGATCACCTGCAGCAGGTCGTACTGCTTGTCCAGCTTCGGCAGGTAGTCGTAGCCCCAGTTGTTCTCGGCGGTCGCCGCGTCGCCCCACCACGACTTCATGAAGCTGACGTGGAACGCCTTGTAGTTCTTCCAGTAGCTCAACTGGTTCGGCCGCAGCGGCAACTGCACGCGCTTCTTGATGTAGCCGTCGAAATCCTGCTCGGCCTGCATCGGCAGCGTCATGTAGCCCGGCAGCAGGTTCGACATCAGCCCGAGGTCGGTCAGCCCCTGGATGTTCGAGTGGCCGCGCAACGCGTTCATCCCGCCGCCCGCGATGCCGATGTTGCCGAGCAGCAGCTGCACCATCGCGCCGGTGCGGATGATCTGCGCGCCGATCGAGTGGTGGGTCCAGCCGAGCGCGTACAGCACCGTGCCGGCGCGGCCGGGAACGGCCGTCGTCGCGAGCATCTCGCACACCTTCAGGAACTTCTCCTTCGGCGTGCCGCAGGTCTGCTGGACCATGTCCGGCGTATAGCGCGCGTAGTGCTGCTTCAACAGGTTGTACACGCAGCGCGGATGCTGCAGCGTCGGGTCGACCTTCACGAAACCGTCGTCGCCGAGCTCGTAGTCCCAGCTCGATTTGTCGGGGTACGCGTGCTTCTCGGCGTCATAGCCGGAATAGATGCCGTCGTTGAACGCGAAATCCTCGCGCACGATGAACGAGAAGTCCGTGTAGTTCTTCACGTACTCATGCTGGATCTTGTCGTTCGTCAGCAGATAGTTGATGACGCCGCCCAGGAAGACGATGTCGGTGCCGGTGCGAATCGGCGCGTAGTAGTCGGCCACCGAGGCCGTACGCGTAAAGCGCGGGTCGACGACGATCAGCCGCGCCTTGCGGTGCGCCTTCGCCTCCGTTACCCACTTGAAACCGCACGGATGGGCCTCGGCTGCATTGCCGCCCATCACGAGAATCACGTCCGCGTTCTTGATGTCGACCCAATGGTTCGTCATCGCTCCACGGCCAAACGTCGGGGCAAGACCTGCCACCGTCGGGCCATGTCAGACACGCGCCTGATTGTCGAATGCGAGCATCCCCAGACTGCGGGCAGTCTTGTGCGTCAGGTAGCCGACCTCGTTGCTGCTCGCCGACGCGGCCAGCATGCCGGTCGTGAGCCAGCGGTTGACCTTCGAGCCGTCTTCCGCCGTCTCGACGAAGTTCGCGTCGCGGTCGGCCTTCATCAGCTTCGCGATCCGGTCGAGCGCATCGTTCCACGAGATGGGTTCCCACTTGTCCGAGCCGGGCGCACGATACTCGGGGTGCGTCAGGCGGCTCGGGCTGTGGATGAAGTCGATCAGGCTCGCGCCCTTCGGGCACAGCGTGCCGCGATTGACGGGATGGTCGGGATCGCCTTCGATGTGGATGATGCTCGGCTGCGCATTCTTCGCACCATCTCCGAGGCTGTACATCAGGATGCCGCAACCCACTGAACAGTAAGGACAGGTGTTGCGCGTTTCGACGGTGCGCGCCAGCTTGTACTGTCGGACTTCGGCCAGCGCTTCGGATGGAGAAAAGCCCATCAGGGCAAGACTCGATCCGGCAAGCGACGTGGCCGTCACCTTCAGGAACTGGCGCCGGGACATTTGTAGCATGATGGTCTCGGCGTTATTGTGGGGGTGGGGAAACTGAAAGGAATTATAGACAGTTCGCGCAACTATGTTCGAATCCTCGGATCAATACCGAATTGTCTGATTACCCACGATGATCCGCGTTCCGCGCGCAACCGAACCGTCATGAAACGACAGATCACTTCCGAAGCAACCCGCCTTGCCCAGCAACAGGCCAACTGGGCCCTCAACGCGTTCAAACGCTTCTCGTCCGACCGCTGCTCCGCGATGGCCGCGGGCATCGCGTTTTTCTCCGCGTTCTCGCTCGCGCCGATGCTCGTGATGGTGATCGCGGTGGCCGGCTGGTTCTACGGCGACGATGCCGCACGCGGCCAGGTGTTCGAACAGGCGCACCAGCTGATCGGCGACGACGCGGCGGCCAGCATCCAGACGATCGTGCAGAACGCGCACCGTGCAGGCGAGCGCGGCGGCCTCGCGACGCTGATCTCGTTCGCCGCGCTCGCGGTCGGCGCGTCGGCCACCTTCGCATCGCTCAGCGCCGCGCTCAGCGTGATCTGGCCGGCCACCGAAAATCGCTGGTCGAGCATGCTCGGGCTCGTGCGCGTGCGGCTGATCTCGTTCGGGCTCGTGCTTGGCGTCGCGTTCCTGCTGATCGTGTCGCTCGTGCTCGACACCGCGATCACGTTCGTCGGCACCTGGCTGCTGGGCAATTCGCCGTATGTCGTCGTCACGAACCTCGTGCAGTTCTTCGTCGGCATCGCGGTACTCGCGGCCGCGTTCGCCGCATTGATGAAGTTCCTGCCCGATGCGCGCGTCGCGTGGCGCGACGCCATGATCGGCGGCATCGTGTCCGCGATCCTGTTCTCGGGCGGCAAGAAGCTGTTCGCGCTGTACCTCGCGCATGCGGGCACGGCCAGTGCGTTTGGCGCCGCCGGATCGTTCGCGGTCCTGCTGATGTGGCTGTACTTCTCCGCGATCGTGTTGCTGCTCGGCGCGGAATTCGCGGCGGCCCGCGGCAATGCGCATCGACCCGCCGGCGCTGCATCGGCCACGCCGGCTCAAACCGATCACGCCGCGGACCATCTGCGCGGCGACTGATTCAAACACCCGCCGCAAAACGGCCGCGCACAGCGCCTTGCACACCCGCCCGCCCCTTTGCAACCACGCTGCCCGCCGCGCATTCGCGCGGCGTTGATGCGCTCTTTTCATGCCCGCGCGCTCGTTGCTGCAACCGCAAACGTTTGCAATCCCCCATTTCCCCGCATCAACGGGTCGAAACGGGCTGTCTGCTGCGATGTGCATCAACTCTTGAAACAATCGCGGCGCAGCAATTGTCAACTATTTCAAAAATAGGAACAGTCGTTGATGTGCTTGATATATATAGACTTTTTCATGCTGTTACCTTTTCGAGACACTTTATTTTTTAGGCTTTCTTGCGTGGATGGCACTGAGCTATTCTCCAATCCGCAACAAATAACGATGAATCACTTGCGTGGAGAAACTCAACGATGAAGAAACTTGCTCTCTCGACCCTCTCGCTCGCCCTGCTGGGCGCCGCTGGCGCTGCTCAAGCTCAATCGAGCGTGACGCTGTATGGCGTGATCGATACGTCGATCGCATTCGTTCATGGTAATAGCGGCCAAGCCATCAATTCATGGCAAATGTTGTCGGGCAACCTGCAAGGCCCGCGTTGGGGCTTGAAGGGTACGGAAGATCTGGGCGGTGGCCTGAAGGCGATCTTCCAGTTGGAAAACGGCTTTGACGTCGGTACGGGCAAGTTGAATCAAGGCGGCCGCATGTTCGGTCGTCAGTCGTATGTCGGCCTCGACCACGCCCAGTACGGTACGCTGACGTTGGGTCGCCAGTACGACCCGTCCGTCGACATGGTTCAGGCCGTGACGGGTGACAACTACTTCGGCAGCATCATGGCCACGCCGGGTGACGTCGACAACAACGACAACAGCATCCGCGTCAACAACGCAGTCAAGTATGTGTCGCCGGTGTTCGCAGGCTTCCAGGTCGAAGGCATGTATGCACTGGGTGGCGTGGCGGGCCATACGGGCCAAGGCCAGACGTGGAGTGCCGCTGCAGCCTACAACAACGGCCCGATCGGCGTCGCTGCCAGCTTCCTGCGCGTGCAGAACGGCAACGATCGCTCCGTCGCCGCAGACGGTTGGTCGAGCCCGACGGCAACCGGCATCGGCGTCTCGAACAACCCGATCGTCGGCGCGTACGCAACGGCGAAGGCGATCAACATCGCGCAAGTCGCCGGCCAGTACGCAATCGGCCCGGTGACGTTCGGCCTCGGCTACAGCAACTCGCAGTACAAGGCGGACAGCCTGTCGGCGTTCGGCACGACCGAGAAGTTCAACACCGGCCGCGCATTCGTCAACTATCAGGCATCGCCGGCCCTGCTGCTGGGTCTCGGCTACGCATACACGAAGGCGAGCGGCGACACGGACGCGAAGTACCACCAGGTTTCGCTGGGCGCGGACTACTCGCTGTCGAAGCGCACGGACGTCTACCTGATCGGTGGCTACCAGCACGCGAGCGGCGCGCAACGTGTCAACGCGACGACCACGCAAGACGCGCAAGCGTCGATCGGCTCGTACGGCTATGGCGGCACGAAGTCGCAAGAGCTGGTCGCTCTCGGCCTGCGCCACAAGTTCTAAGAAGTACGTTTCCGGTGTGCATGGCGTCTCCGACGCCATGTCGCCGAACTGCAAAACCAGTCATCGGCTTCGGCCGTGGCTGGTTTTTTTTCGTCCGTCTCCAGCGTGCCGGCTTCACCCCCACGGGCCTGCGAGCAACGCCTGAGCCCCAACATACATCGACCGGCCGAACAGCGGCGCCTGGCGGCTGCAAAGCGCCGGCAACGCCCTTTTCGGATGTCCGGGCCGGTCGCCATCGGCCCGCCAGGCGACTACCATCCGCACAGTCGGCACCGCGCATCCGGTGCGGCGGCCATTGCCCCTGCGTGTCGATTCCGGCGGCCGTCGTCCGTCGTATCGACGGCGGCACGCGGTTTGCGCTCCGGCCAAATACAGACAGGAGATTCGCCATGACGATTCAGAAGATCACGCCTTTTCTCTGGTACTCGGCGGAAGCCGAAGAAGCAGCGGCCTTCTATACAGGCATCTTTCCGGATTCGCGCGTCGTGCGCGTCACGGCGGTACCCGGCACCGACGGTACGCGGATGGTCGAGTTCGAGCTGTTCGGGCAACCGTTCATCGCGATGAGCCACCCGCGTACCGAGACGTTCAACCACGCAATCTCGCTGCTGGTCAGTTGCGCCGATCAGGCTGAACTCGACCGCTACTGGAGCGCCCTGCTCGACAACGGCGGCACGGCCGACGGCTGCGGCTGGCTGCGAGACCGCTACGGCGTGTCGTGGCAGATCGTTCCGGAAGCGCTCATCCCGATGATGGCCGACCGCGACGCGGCCAAGGCGGCGCGCGTGGCCGCGGCGATGATGCAGATGACCAAGTTCGACGACGCCGCGCTGAAGGCGGCCTATGCGGGCACGGCGGGCTGACGCAGCGCGTCGCGCTGCGCATGAATGACGGCGTGCGGGTCAAGCACGTCGCGAGTCGCCTGCGGGCGCCCGGATCGGCTGCTTGCGCGTGCGGCGGCTGCGAAAGCACTCACGATTCGCGGGGTGCCGGCCAGCAAGCCGATAGCGCACACCGCGCATCGGCCGCTACGCCGACAGCATCGATTCGACGGTCCGCCGCGCGTAGCCGATGAACGCGGCGACGGGTTCGCCCGACAGGATCACGGCGTCCTCTTCGCCCTCGAGATAAGCGGCGCGCGCAGCCGCCACAACCGGCCGGTACGCGGCCGGCACACGCTCCAGCACCCACGCCGCGGCAACGTCCTTGGGCGCGATCCTGCCGGTCGCGGCGCTGTACCAGATGCGCGCGAGCGCGAGCACCACGTTGCACTCGTCGCCGCGCCAGTCCGGTTCGGCATTCCACTGCGCGACGGTAGCGAGCAGCGCGGCGACAAAGTCGCGCGCGGGCACCGGCTCGAACAGCGCGGCCGCCGCCGGCCCGACCAGCGCGACGCTGTGCAATCGCGCCTTCGTCAACAGGATCGCCAATTCGTGATCGATGAGGGCCGGTTCGACGATCCCGGCTTCCAGGTCGCGACGCAGCCACTCGCCGAACTGCAGTTCGCGCCGCGCCGGATGACGCCACGGCATCACGTCGCCGTGCGCGACGGCGGTGACCTCGAGCGCGCGCACGCCGCCCGCGCAACCGGGCGGCGCCGACGCAGCAAGCAGGTCCAGCATCAGCGCGCGCCGCACCGGCTCGTCGGGCCGCGCCGCCACCGTCACCAGCAAGTCGATATCGCTGCGCGGTTTCAATCCGCCGTCGAGCGCCGATCCGAACAGGTGGATCGCTTCCAGCGTCGCGCCGAGATGCCGCTCGATCACGTCGCGCGCGCCGGCGACCTGTCCGGCGATTTCGTCCGGTATGAATTCAGTCACGCCGCATGTGCGTCATGACGCGCACACAACAGGTGCAGCGAGAACGACGTGCGGCGGAACAACGGCAAGCGCAAATGAACATTGCCGTTCGGCATGGCGCGTGCGCGGCACGTCATGCGTAGCGCGTCACGTATCGCACCGGATATCGCCGCGTCTTCGCTTCTTCGCCGCTGCGCGATTTGCGCAGCGCAATAAAAATCCCCGCACGCTTTCGCGTACGGGGATCGCAGGACATCGTAACGGCTGCCGACGACATGCATTCGGCAGCCGTTACGCGGCATTACGCTGCCGCGTCCTTCAGCTTCTTCAGCGCACGTGCCTTCACGCGCACGCTGGCCGGCTTCGCCGGGAACCAACGCTCTTCGCCCGAGAACGGATCCTTGCCGAAGCGCTTCTTCTTCGCCGGCACGACTTGTGCCGTGATCTTCAGCAGACCCGGCAGCGTGAACTCGCCTGCGCCCTTCTTGTGGACCGAGCCCAGCACGACGTTCTCGAGTGCGGCGAGCACTGCCTTGACCGCCTTCACTTCCACGGCTGCGCGCTCAGCGATGTGCGTTGCGAGCGATGCCTTCGTGAACTTGTCCTTCAGCGGCGTCGGAGCGGCGACAGCCGCCTTCGCGACAGCCTTCTTCGCCACTACTTTCTTCGCCGGCGCTGCTTTTTTTGCAGCCACTTTCTTGGTGGCCGGTGCGGCAGCCTTCTTGGCCACCTTTTTTGCGGAAGTCGCCATGTTTCTCCTACCAGGTGTGGTCGTTCGTTGGATACATGAAGCGTGCAATGCGCGCGCTTCAACGCCGGATTCTACAAGCGCCGTGACGCTTCGTGCAGTACTTTTATGCGTTTTCGCGGGGTTTCCCGCAGGTTTTGTTGCGCGCGACCGACTTCGTCGACGCTTGAGGGTCTGTTTACGCATGGAACGCACATGCGTTGCCACGAGAACGGCCGCTCGCGAGGCGCGCGACGCCGCGAATACTGGACGTATTCGCAAGGAGCGCAACGCGGCGAGCGGCCGTTCTCGTGGCAACCCCAAATTAAAAAAATCCATTCCACGGGAATGCCCGAAATCGCCCGCATGGCGGCGTCGCTCGTCGCTTGTTTGGCTCGGCCAAACGGCGCTCCTCACTCCTTGCCCTGCGAGCGATTTCGGGCATTCGCATGTGCGTTCCATGCGTAAACAGACCCTCACATCAAAAAACACCTTCACGTATACGTCCGAACGCGAATTACGTTCGATATTTGCGCACCTATACTGGCCTCGCTCAATGCCCGGATGCCTCAATGCGCGAAGTCAGATACGTCAAAGGACTCGACGGCCTGCGAGCCCTCGCCGTCATCCTCGTTTTCCTGTCCCACAAGGGCCACGTCCTTGCCGTCGACGTCGGCAAGCTTGGCGTGTGGACGTTTTTCCTCATCAGCGGATTCCTGATCGTCGGCGAGCTGCATCGCAACCGCCAGGCGGTCGAGCGCGGCACGATGGCGCGCCGCCACGCGCTTGCGCTGTTCCTCGCGAAGCGCGCGCTGCGGATCTTCCCCGTGTACTACCTGCTGCTCGCCGCGCTCGCGATCGCGCACGCGCTGTTCTACCAGCGCGGCGTCAATCTCGGGCTCGCGTGGCACGCGGTGTTCCTGTCGAATTACTGGATCGGCGTCGTCAAGGACGGCTGGCCGGGCTCCACGTCGCACTTCTGGAGCCTCGCGGTTGAACAGCAGTTCTATCTGATCGCGCCGCTCGCGCTGCTCGCGGTGCCCGCCGCGCGGCACGTCGCGCTCGGCATCGCGGCCGTCGCGCTGTGCGCGATCGCGCATCTCGCGCTCTACCTGTCCGACGCGTCGCCGGTGCTGATCTACGCGTTTTCCCCGTGGAATTTCGCGCTGATCGCGCTCGGCGGCGTCGGTGCGATGGCGCTCGCCGATCGCGGCGCGGCCGCCGTGCGCCGCGTTCCGCCCGGCTGGCTCGGCGCGGCAGGCGTCGTGTTCTTCCTCGTGCTGCCCGCTTGCACGCCGTTGCCCGACGTGGCCGCGGGGCTCGCGGATCTCGGCCTGTCCGTGTCGCTCGGCGCGCTGATGCTGTGGATCGTCAGCGAACCCGAGCATCCCGTCGTGGCGCTGCTCGACTGGGCGCCGCTCGCCTATCTCGGCACGATCAGCTACGGCTTCTACCTGTTCCACAACCTGATTCCGGCGCGCTTCGGCGTGCTGCCCGCGTACTTCGCGCACGTGCCGATGCCGGAAATCGTCCGCGAAGCGCTGCCCGAAGTGCTGCAGTTCGCGCTCGCCGTGCTGCTTGCGCACCTGTCCTGGCGCTATCTCGAAAAGCGGCTGCTCGATTTCAAGAAGCCGATCGCTGCGGCGCTGGCCCGGCACTTCGTCGCGCGGCCGGGCACATCGGTGCGTTGAGCGCCGCGCAAACGCGGCGACGACGGAACGGCAAAAACGCGATACCGGTCACGCCCGGAAGCCGACGCGCAGCGAGCGGCGGCTGCGTCATGGGCCGACCCGGGCGGAACCGACGCCGGCCCACGCGTCGATGGATATCGCGCAACCGAACTGCCGATCCGGTCACCCGGCGAATGCGTCGGCACCGGTTTCAGGCGCGACGCCAGACCTCCCCGGAGCACCCCGCTTCGCACGCGGCACCGCCCTTCCCACGAACCCGATACGACACGCCTGCTGCGCACGCCACGATCGCGCGCCCGCAAAAGCAAAAAAGCCCCGGCGCGCGAGCGGCCGGGGCCAACGGAACAACCACCACCTGAAACGACGGAGTGCGCGACTGCTTAGGCGACAGCAGCCAGCGCGGGCAAGCAGGTACGCAGGTACGCCTCGAATTCGCGGCTCACTTCCGGATGCTGGAGCGCGAGCTCGACGGTTGCCTTGAGATAGCCGATCTTGCTGCCGCAGTCGAAGCGCGTGCCGAAGTAACGATACGCGAGCACCTGCTCGTTCGCGAGCAGCGACTGGACCGCGTCGGTGAGCTGCAACTCGCCGCCCGCGCCCGGCTTGAGCCGGCGCAGGTGATCGAAGATCGTCGGCATGAACACGTAGCGGCCGACCACGCCGAGGTTCGACGGCGCATCTTCCGGCGCGGGCTTCTCGATGATGCCCGACAGCTTGATGACGTCCTCTTCCCATTCGCGGCCTTCGACGACGCCGTACGAACGGCTGTCCTCACGCGCGATCGTCTCGACCCCGATCACCGAGCTGTGATAGTGGTCGAACACGTCGACGAGCTGCTTGAGCACCGGCTGCTCGCCGTGCAGCAAGTCGTCGGCGAGAATCACCGCGAACGGCTCGCCGTGCACGAGCTTCTCCGCGCACAGCACCGCGTGGCCCAGGCCAAGCGCTTCCGGCTGGCGCACGTAGAAGCAGTTGACGTTGCTCGGCTTGATGCCGCGCACGAGTTCGAGCAGCTTTTCCTTGCCGCGCGCCTCGAGTTCGGCCTCGATCTCGTACGACTTGTCGAAGTGATCCTCGATCGCGCGCTTGCTGCGCCCGGTGACGAAGATCATCTCGGTGATACCGGCGTTGATCGCTTCCTCGACCGCGTACTGGATCAGCGGCTTGTCGACGACGGGCAACATTTCCTTCGGGCTCGCCTTCGTGGCCGGGAGGAACCGCGTGCCGAGACCGGCAACGGGGAACACGGCCCTGGTGACTTTCAACATGTTCGCGTCCTGATTGCGTTGACTGCGCCGCGTCGCCCAGCGACCCGGCGCGATGGTTTTCCGAACGGCATATCGAGAATCGACGGTACTGCCAATTCCACTCCGCTCACTTTCGATATGGACTGATTGCCCAATTATTCCGGAAAAAAATATAATCCCTTCAATCCGGTCGATATTTCCGGACCGAGTGCCGAAGCAGAAACAAATTACCGATTTTCCGGATACAAATTCTTACGATTCGAATTCCTCGATATAGGGCACGCCGCCCCGCTCGAGGCCCGGGCGAATCGGCTCGTTCTTCAGCGCCTCGCGGTACGCCGACAGCACGGCCATGACCAGCAGTACTGCCGCGCTCGCGATCCAATGCATGTCCATTTTGCCGCTCCTTGCTTCAATCATCTGGAGCTTTCAAACTATCAGAAAAAAATCGGTAAATAATTGGAGCGCCCGTGGAACCGCTTTCCGATCCGGATAAAACCATCATGCGGAATACCGTGATTTCCGGGCAAGTTTTTTTTATTCATTGATCGAATTCTTGCGCATTACGATGGAACCAGACTTCCCATTCGTCCGTCTTCCACTCCATCCGTCGCAAGGAATCGAATCGCATGCAAGCTTTCAGCGGATCGTCTCTGACCGCGCCGCCCGTCGCCGATCACAAGGAACACGTGATCGACGCGATGCGCGGCTTCGCGGCGCTGCTCGTTGCCTATTTCCACTGCCGCCAGGTCGTCTGGGTCGGCATGCAGAGCTTCCATCAGGCTTACGGTCATGCACTGAACCCGAGCGTGATCGCCGGCTACCTGACCTTCCCGTTCGCGTGGGGCTCCGCCGGCGTGCCGATCTTCTTCGTGATCAGTGGCTACTGCATCCACCGCAACGCGGCGCTCAAGCTCGCGGCCGATCCCGCCTACCGGCTCGACGCGCCGAACTTCTGGGCGCGCCGGTTCGCACGCATCTACCCGGTGCTGCTCGCCGCGCTGCTGTTCACGCTCGCGCTCGACGCGGTCAGCCTGCAGATCGAACCTGTCAGCCACAAGATCCGCGACATCGGCGTCGCGGCGTTCCTCGTGAACCTGTTCTCGCTGCAGGGCGTCGCCGGCTACACCTACGGGTCGAACGGCGCGCTGTGGACGCTGTCGCTCGAAGTGCAGTTCTACGCGATCTACCCGCTGCTGTTCGCGCTGCGCCGGCGCATCGGCATGCCGGCCGTCGTGGCCGCGGTCGCGCTCGTCAATGTCGCGTCGGCGTGGCTGCTCGAACGGCACGACCTGCAGTTCTTCACGTCGTACTGGCTGTCCTGGACGATCGGCGCGTGGATCGCCGACGTGCGCGCGCAGCAGGCGCGCGGCACGGCCACCGTGCCGTCGCGCGCATGGTACGGCGCGGCCGCCGTGCTACTGGCCGCCGGCTGCGCCGCGTTCCATTTCGGCCAGTACGGCGCGTTCCAGCTATGGTCGGCCGGCTTCGCATGCTTCCTGTACCGCGCGCTCGCCCGACCGCCGCGCCCGACGCCGCCGCTGCGCGTGCTCGGCTGGTTCGGCGACTTCAGCTACTCGCTGTACCTGATCCACCTGCCGTTGTTCGTTTGCCTCGGCTCGGTGCTGTTCCACTCCGAACTGCAACTGTCGATCTGGCCGTCGCTCGCGTTCATGGCCATCGCGATCCCCGTCGCTTACCTGTTCTACCGGCTGTTCGAACGGCCCGCGATGACGTGGTCGGCCAGCTTCAAGCCGACCCGTCCCACCCGCGTCGTCGCGCCGGCGCCCGAGCGCACCGCCTGACCCGGCCCGACCGGTTCCGGAGCCCCCGCGCGGCGCCTCGCCGCGCGGGGGCTTTTTCTTGGCCGGAGCGCGGCTGCTCGCGCGGTCGAGCGGGGATGTGCAGCCCCCGGCTGTCCGGCCGCGCTGCGGCCCGCGTGAGCCGATTCTGACCGGCTTTCGCCACGCGACTGCCCTGGCGCCGCATTCGCGCTTCGCCGGCTGCACGACTCCAATCGAAACGACGATCGGTCGATCTCGTCCCTGAAACGGCACATGCCCTCCAAAGCGAAGCCCCCACGCAGCGCAACGCCGCATGGGGGCCCGTTTCCAGCCGTTTCCCGCCGGCTCGCGCCGGCTACTACTTCTTCGCCTTCGCGGCCTTCGCCGTATCCGCGAGGATCTTCTCGACCCGCTGGACGTAGGTCTCGGTCCCGAACCGGCGCACCGCCGTCGCGCGTCCGCTCGCGACGAGCCGCTCGCGCAGCGCGCCGTCTCGCTTCAGCGTGTCCAGCGCATCGGCCAGCGCGGCCGCATCGCCCGGCTCGCAAAGCAGCCCGTTGTCGCCATCCTCGATGATCTCGACGACGCCGCCCGCGCGGGCCGCGACGACCGGCCGGCGCGCGAGCATCCCCTCGACGATCACGCGGCCGAACGGCTCGGGCGTGATCGACGTGTGCGCGACGACGTCGACCGCCGTCATGCACGCGGCCACGTCGCGCTGGAACCCGAGGAAATGCACGCGCTCGTCCATCCCGTGCTGCGCGACGTATTCATGCAACTGCGCTGCGTATTCGTCCTCGCCGAACAGCGGCGCGCCGACCAGCACCACGTGCATGTCGGGATGCCGCGCAGCGGCCTCCAGCAGCACGTGCTGCCCCTTCCAGCGCGCGAGACGGCTGAACGAGCCGACGAGCCACGCGTCCTTGGGCAACCCGAGGCGCGCGCGCAGCGCGGCCTGGCTGACGCCTGCCAGCGCATCGAACGGCTCGGCCGAAATGCCGTTGAACACGACGTCGACGTGCTGCGGCGTGAAGCCCGTCAGCGCGCGGAACGCCTGCGCGGACGCATCGGAGTTCGCGATCACGCGCGTGACGCCGAACCGCGCGCAGTACTTGATCGCCAGCAACTGCTTGCTGCCGAAATGGTCGGTACTGACGATGTCGCGCAAGTGCCACACCACCGGCTTGCGCGCGAGCCGCCCGGCGAACGCGGCAACCACCATCGCGCGCTGCGTGTTCGCGTAGATCACCTCGGCGCGGCGCGCGCGCCGCGCGACGTCGCGCACCAGCCGCACGAGCTGCTTCACCGCGCCGAACGATACGCCGCCCTGCTTGCGCACGCCCGCGAGCGCGCCCTGGTCGACCACGTCGACGCGTGCGCCGATCTCGTCGAGCGCCGCGCGGAACGGGCCGTCGTCGAACAGCAGCACGTCGGCGTTCGCGCGCATGTGCTTCATGATCTCGAGCAGCGACAGCTCGGCGCCGCCGAGCACGCCGCTCTGGTCGAGCACGAGCGTCGCCGGGCCGCGCGCGGCCGGCATCGGCGCGGCGGCCGTGCCGCGCTGCGCGGTCGAGCCAGGCAGCGCTTCCTCCACATAGTCGAGGAAGCGCTGCCGGAACGTATCGGCGGAAAACCGCTGCGCGTTCGCGCGGCATGCATCCGGTGCGAAGCGCTGCGGCGCGCGCTCGAAATCGTCGACGGCCGCGACGATCGCGTGCGGCGTCTGTTCGTCGAAGAACAACCCGGTCGGATTCGCACCCGATTGCGGGTCGAGCACGGTCTCGAGCGCGCCGCCCTTGCCGTACGCGATCACGGGCGTGCCACATGCCTGCGCCTCGACGACCGAGATCCCGAAATCCTCCTCGGCCGCGAACACGAACGCCTTCGCGCGCCGCATCCGGTCGTGCAGCACCGCGAACGGCTGGTAGCCCATGATCTCGACGTTCGGGCCGGCCTTCGCGCGGATCTTCTGCATCTCCGGGCCGTCGCCGATCACGACGAGCTTGCGCTCGGGCGTGCGCGAGAACGCGTCGACGATCAGGTCGATCTTCTTGTACGGCACCATCCGCGACGCGGTCAGGTAGAAATCCTCCTTCGCCGCGTTCAGCGAAAACGCGTCGACGTCGACCGGCGGGAAGATCACCGCCGCGTCGCGGTGATAGACCTTGCGGATGCGCCGCGCGATGAACGCGGAGTTCGCGACGAAGCCGTCCACCGCGTTCGCGGTGCGCGTGTCCCAGTTGCGGATGTAGTGCAAGATCATCCGCGCGAGCAGCGATTTCGGCCCGTGCGTGAGGTTCGACTGCTCCAGATACTGGTGCTGCAGGTCCCACGCATAGCGGATCGGCGAATGCACGTAGCTGATGTGCACCTGGTCCGGCCCCGTCAGCACGCCCTTCGCGACCGCGTGGCTGCTCGAGATCACGAGGTCGTACTCCGACACGTCGAGCTGCTCGATCGCAAGCGGCATCAGCGGCAGGTAGCTGCGGTACTTGGTGCGCGCGAACGGCAGCTTCTGGATGAACGACGTCGTCACCGGCTTGCCGCGCACGAACGCGCGGTCGTCGAGGAAATCGACGAGGCTGAACAGGTCCGCGTCGGGAAAGCACGCGACGATCTGTTCGAGCACGCGTTCGGCGCCCGCATAGGTCACGAGCCAGTCGTGGACGATCGCCACGCGCAGCGTACGCGCCGGATGGCGCGCGCTGGCCCGCTCGGCCGGCATGGGCCGGCGCAGCACGGCGGCATCGCCGGCTTCGGCCACGGCCGCATCGGCCGTGGCGAGGTTCAATACGGCGTGTTCCGCCAGATCGCGATTCATACGGTTTTCCTCGCATTGAGACGGATAAACAGGTCGCGCACGAGCGCACGCAGCCCCGGCGTCATCGTGAGCGACCACGCGACGTTCAGCACCAGCACGATCGCGCACATGCCGATCGACTCGCCGAGCCCCGGCCACGCCTGCGCCAGAAACAGGCTCGCAAGCAGGAAGGCGAGATGCGCCAGCATGTCGAGCACGATCGCGCGCATCCGGATTGCCGACAGGTACAACAGCACGCCGTAGTCGACGAACGCGCGCACCGCGACGACCACCGCCGCGCCGATCAGCCCGAAGTGGTGAATGCCGAACCACAGGCCACCGACGAAGAACGGCATTTCGACGAGCCCGGCGAACGCCGCGCGGGCCGGGTTGACCTGCGACTGGATCAGGATCCGCGTGACGCTCGCCTGGCCGACGAGCCACACGCTGATCACCAGCACGCGGCCGACCGGCGCCGAATGCGCGGCCAGGTCGGCGCCGACCCACAGCGTGAGGAACGGCGCGAGCGCGAAGATCGCGACGATGCCGACCGGCGTGAATACGCCGTTCAGGAATTCGAGCGACTGGCGCGCGAGCGTGTCCGCGTGGTCGCGGCCGACCGCCGACAGGCGCGGGAACAGCGTGCGCACGAGCGCGTTCGGCAGCATGTTCAGGCGCGTGACGAGGTTCTGCGGCACCGTGTAGTAGGTGACGAACTTCGCGCCCATGCCGGCGCCGAGCATCACGCGGTCGAGCGTGTCGGCGATCATGCTCGTCGTGCTCGCGATCAGCATCCAGCCGCCGAAGTTGAACAGCCCTTTCGCGGTGCCCCACTGCGGCGGGTCGATCCGCCGGATCCCGAGCACCTTGATGCTCGCGTGGCCGAGCATCACCGCCGCGATCAGGCGCGCGACGACTGCCGCGGCGAGCACCGTCTGCAGGTTCGGCGCGATCCACCATGCAGCGCCGAGCGGCAACAGCTGGAACAGGAACGTGCCGATCGTCTGGTTCGTGTTGAACACGCCGAACCGTTCGGCGCCGTTGATCGCGCCGGCGAACACCCACGACACGTTCGCCAGCGGAATCGCGAGCGCGAGCCACGGCAGCGCGAGATACACCTCGTGCTGCATCTCGGCCGACACCTTCGTGAAATACGCGGTGTAGACGAACGCGCCGAAATAGATCAGCAGCCCGCCCACGATGCCGGTGCCGAGATTCAGCCAGAACGCGCTCCAGAACACGCGCGCGCTTTCGTCGTCGTTGCCGCTCGCGAGCGCCTTCGAGATGTGGTTCTGCGCGGCCATGCTCATCCCGAGATCGAGGATCCCGAAATAGCCGATCAGCGTCCACACGAGGCTGACGACGCCATAGCGTTCGACGCCGAGCGCGTGGATATAGGCGGGCACGGTCACCAGCGACACGAAGGTCGGCAGGATCAGCCCGATGAAATTGATCGAAACGTTCTTGAGTATGCCTTTGTCCATGCTTGTACCTTGTGTGACGACGACGGCGCGCCGCCCGTCACGGTTTCCAGCGATACATCAGCACCTTGCCGCGCGCGTCTTCCTCGACGAACACGAGGTATTCGCCGTCGTCGCGCCGGAACGCGCTGATGCCGAACGGCACGTCGACCCAGCCGGATGCCTTGCCAACCTCGGTGCCCGGGCTCATCACGCCCACTTCCTTGCCGGTGTCCTTGTCGTACACGTGGATCTTGCCGACCGGCTCCACGGTAAAGATGTAGCGGCCCTCGACCGTGATCCCGATCAGGTCGAAGATCGGCTTCGCGTCGAGCTGCCACGGCAGCGCCACCTGGTAGCGCACGACCGGCGAGCCGCTCGACCACTTGTCGAAGCGCACCAGCACGCGGCCGACTTCCTTGTTGATGCCCGGCTGCGGCGGCGCGTCGGCCGTGTAGCCGGTCACGTACAGCGTGTCCGTCTGCGCGTCGTAGATCGAGCGGCGCAGCTGCGTGAACGGCTGCGGCATCGGGTAGGTCGTTACCTTGTCGTACGAGTAGATCGGGTTGCCGGCCTTGTCGACGCCGCCGTACCGGAAGCGGTGAATGCCGCGCACGTCGCTCGTGCGCCAGATGTCGCCCTTCGTGTCGACCCACCAGCCCCAGCCGCCCGCCTTCGCCTTGCCGGTCGTATTGATCTCGAATTCGTCGGCATCCAGCCGGCCGTTGCCGTTCGCGTCGCGCCACAGCCAGTCGCCGCCCGGCGGCTTGTTCGGCACCTTGTCGACCGGCCGCGCGCGGCCCGCGATCAGGCCCGACGGAATCGCGACCTCGCCGTCGCGCTTCGCGTCGAAGCGGTAGATCTTCAGGTGATCGGCGTACATGTCGGTCAGGTACAGGAACGTGCGGCCGTCGACGCGCCGCGCGAACGGCATGCCGGGATACTGATCCGTGTGGAACACGGGATCGTCCGGATACTTGAAGCGGTTCGACAGGAAGCCGACGTATTTCCAGTCCTGGCCCGGCGGCTTCGACAGGTCGAGCTCGAAGCGCTTGTTGCCCGTATACACGCTGTTCGGCCGCGCGGGGTCGAGCCATGCGCCGTCGACGAACAGCAGCCCCTGCACCTGCCAGCGCTGCTTGCCGTCCGGCGTGTAGCTTTCGAGCACCGCGCCGAGCCCCGCGCCGATCGTGTCGTGACGCGGCCCGATGCCGTTCATCGACACATAGACGTTGCCCGCGCGATCGACGCCGACGCCCGTCAGCCCGTTGAAGCGTTGCGGCCCCGGCCGCCCCGGCACGGGGCCCGCGAAGATGCCGCCGCGCTCGCCGAGCGTACCGGACTGCGCATAGCCCTTGCCGCCTTTCGAGAAGATCAGGATCTGCTGGCGCGGCCCGTTGTCCGCGACGAGCACGCGCCCTTTCGGGTCGACCGCCACGTCCACCGCGTCGGTGCCTTCGGGCAGCGCGGGCGCGTCGTCGAGCTTGCGGCCGTCCGCGCGCACGTGCACGAGGTGCGCGGGGCCGTTGAGCGTGTCCGTGAGCAGCCACAGCGTGCCGTCACCCGCGAGCGCGATGCGGCCCGGCTCGTGCGCGCTCCACGTGCCCTTCTGCTGCATCGTCTCGGCGTCGTAGACGTTCACCGCGTCGCGCGACGGATTCGTCGCGAACAGCATCTTGTCGTCGGCCGCGAGGCCGCCGACTTCCGCCTTCTGTTCGCCCACTTCCGAGCGCGCCGGAGCCGGCACCTCGTTGAGCATCATGAAGCTCGCGGCCATCCGCGCGCGGCCGGCATCGGCGCGGCCGCCCGGCGCCGCCTGCGGCGCCGCGCGAAACGGCGCGGGCTGCTTCATGTCGCCGATCGTGCGCCGCGAGATGCCGAACCACTGCTTGCCCTTGTCCGGCCAGATGCCGGGCGACTGAAGGTGGCCGCGCTCGTTGCCGACGCCGATCGCGACGTACGCATACTTGCCGTTCACGGCGATCGCGCTGCCGCCGAGGTTGCCCCAGCCGTGCGTGCCGCCGGCGAAGCCGAGCATCTTCCCGTCCTGGTAGACGCTCGCCTCGGCCCCGCTTTCGTCCCACGGCGCATTCGTATACACCTTGCCTTCAGGCGTCACCGCGATCGCACGGATGTCGATCTGCGTCCAGCTGCCGTCGCCATAGCCGAACGTGTTGCCGATCCACGACGTCGTCGCGGGCAACACCGTTTCTGCCGGTGCGGCGCTTGCCAGCAGCGCCGCCCATACCGTCATGCCAACCAGAACCAGACGTCGCAATGCGCTTCTCCAGACTTGATGCGGAAGCGACCGGCGCCGCCGCGGACTGCTGCCGGCGCACCCGGTCGCCAAATGGGTTTCAAACGTCGCGATGCAGGTTACAAGCAAAAATAATCACAAGAAATTTGGAAATATTTGGGGATGTTTCTGCGTGAAATATCGAACCGGAACAGGCGGGAAATGGCATCCGAAAACGGCAATAACGACCGCCTCTCATCCGCCATCACGTAGAAAATGCCGCTCCGCACCGCCTGTCGAGGCTGTCCGGGCAGCAACCTTTCATCTCCCGACGGAAATAATCGGCATTTGAATGTTTGTCGCCAGATAAATGGCGCGCGTTTTTTTGCCGATTTCTTTTCCCTAGAATCGTTTTCGACTCGATATTTCATTTAAAGGCATGCATTACGTTCACGCATCGGATGTGCGACACGCCGCGGCCCCCGCCGCGCGTCGCGAAGGAGCGGCGCGATGACGGGCATTTCGCGACCCGCTGACCTGACCCCGCCGCAACACGGCCGCATCGTGCAGCTCGACGGGCTGCGCGCGATCGCGGTGGGCGCCGTGTTCCTGCAGCACGCGCTGAAGGCGCCGCTCTGGATGGGCGTCGACCTGTTCTTCGTGCTGAGCGGCCTGCTGATCACCGGCATCCTGCTCGAGCGCAAGGCGCGCGGGCAGTCGTACTTCAGCCACTTCTACGCACGCCGCGTGCGCCGCATCCTGCCGCCGTACGTGCTGCTGCTGCTGGTGTCGACGATCCTGTTCGGCGCGAGCTGGCTGCCGCACTGGCCGTGGTTCGCGTTCTTCTCGACCAACATCGGGCTGTCGCTCGGCAGCATCGGCCACGACAGCCTGAACGTGCTGTGGTCGCTCGCGGTCGAGGAGCAGTTCTATATCTTCTGGCCGTTCGTCGTGCTGTGGTGCTCGGAGCGCGCGCTGCTGTGGGTCGCCGCCGCGCTGGTCGTCGCCGCGCCGGTGCTGCGCGCGATCGCGACGCCGTGGTTCGATTCGTTCTGGCCGATCTACTACCTGACGCCGTTCCGGATGGACCTGCTCGCCGCGGGCGCGCTGCTCGCGATCGTGCTGCGCCGCGACCGGCGCGCGCTGGAGCCGTTCTATCCGCTCGCCATCGTCGGCGCGCTCGTGTCGCTCGCGATCCTCGGCTGGCTGCACCTGTCGTTCCCGCGCTTTCGCGCCGCGAACACGCCTCTGTCGAATGCCGCGCTCTACAGCATCTCGCTGCTGCTGTGCACGTCGATCGTCGTGATCGCGCTGCGCGGCCGCGGCATCGTGCAGCGTGTGCTGACGAACCCGATGCTCGTCTACGTGGGCACCGTCAGCTACACCGTCTACCTGATCCACCTGAGCGTGCTGTATGCGCTGTGGCCGCTGCACCTGAACCGCTTCGTCACGGCCGCGCTCGCGCTCGCGATCACGCTCGCGTACGCAACCCTGAGCTGGTACGGCTTCGAACGGCGCCTGACGCGCGGCCCCGCACGCCGCGCGTTGCCGGCCGCCGCAAGCACGACCGCCTGAATTTCACCCTCTATCGTTTCGACAAGGACAACGCCATGAGCCAAACTCGCAAGAAGGCCATCATTACGGGGATCTCGGGGCAAGACGGCGCCTACCTGACCAAGCTGCTGCTCGACAAGGGCTACGAAGTCACGGGCACCTATCGCCGCACCAGTTCGGTGAATTTCTGGCGTATCGCCGAGCTCGGCGTCGACACGCACCCCAACCTCACGCTCGTCGAACACGACCTGACCGACGCCGGCTCGAGCCTGCGCCTGCTCGAACGCACGCAGCCCGACGAGTTGTACAACCTGGCCGCGCAGAGCTTCGTCGGCGTGTCGTTCGACCAGCCGACGACAACCGCCGAAGTGACGGGCCTCGGCCCGTTGAACCTGCTCGAGGCGATCCGTGTCGTGAGCCCGAAGACGCGCTTCTACCAGGCGTCGACGTCCGAGATGTTCGGCAAGGTCCAGGCGATTCCGCAGACGGAAACGACCGCGTTCTATCCGCGCAGCCCGTACGGCGTCGCGAAGCTGTACGCGCACTGGATGACCGTGAACTACCGCGAGTCGTACGGCCTGTTCGGCAGCAGCGGGATCCTGTTCAATCACGAATCGCCGCTGCGCGGCCGCGAATTCGTCACGCGCAAGATCACCGACACCGTCGCGAAGATCAAGCTCGGCAAGGCAACCCGCCTCGAGCTCGGCAATCTCGACGCGAAGCGCGACTGGGGCTTTGCACTCGAATACGTCGAAGGAATGTGGCGCATGCTGCAGGCCAGCGAGCCGGACACGTACGTGCTCGCAACCAACCGCACCGAGACCGTGCGCGACTTCGTGCAGATGGCGTTCGCGGCGGCCGGCTACCAGATCGAATGGAGCGGCAAGGGCGAGCAGGAGCGCGGCCTCGACGCATCGAACGGCAACGTGCTCGTCGAAGTGAACCCGAAGTTCTACCGCCCCGCCGAGGTCGACCTGCTGATCGGCAGCGCGGACAAGGCTAAAGCCAAGCTCGGCTGGGTGCCGGAGACGACGCTCGAACAACTTTGCCAGATGATGGTCGAAGCAGATTTGACGCGGAATCAACACCATGACACGTTCTGAAGCCGGACGCCCGTCGCGCCGTGCGTTCGTCACGGGCCTGACGGGCTTCACGGGCCGCTACATGGCCGAACGCCTGCAGGCGGCCGGCTATGACGTCTGGGGCACGGTCGCGCCGGGTGCGCCGCGGCCCGACGATCCGACCTTCGCACACTGTACGCTGCTGCCCGTCGACCTGCTCGACGCGGACGCAATGCGCGCGGCCGCGGCCGACGCACGGCCCGATGCGGTCGTGCATCTCGCCGCGCGCGCGCACGTCGCGCAGGACGAGCCATCGCAGACCTACGCGGTCAACATCGTCGGCACGCGCAACCTGCTGGCCGCGCTCGCGGGTCTCGACCAGCGCCCGTCGGCCGTGCTGCTCGCGAGCAGCGCGAACATCTACGGCAATTCGACGGCCGGCGTGCTCGACGAGACCGTCGCGCCCGCTCCCGCGAACGACTACGCGGTCAGCAAGCTCGCGATGGAATACGCGGCGAAGCTGTGGGCCGACCGGCTGCCGATCGTTATCGCGCGGCCGTTCAACTACACGGGCGTCGGCCAGGGCGAAGCGTATCTGCTGCCGAAGCTCGTCGCGCACTACGCGCACAACGAACCGCGCATCTCGCTCGGCAATCTCGACGTGAGCCGCGATTTCTCCGACGTGCGCGACGTGACGGCCGCGTACCTGAAGCTGATCGAAACCGCGCCGGCCGGCGAGACGTTCAACGTCTGCTCGGAGCGCGCGTATTCGCTGAAGGAAGTGCTGGCGATGCTGTCGCGCATCGCCGGTTACGTGATCGACGTGACCGTCGATCCGCGTTTCGTGCGGCACAACGAGGTGAAAAGCCTGAGCGGGTCACGCGACAAGCTGCGGCGCGCGGTGGGCGAGTTGCCCGTCACGCCGCTCGGCGAAACGCTGCGGTGGATGGTGGATGCGATGCGCGCCGCGCCGCCCGGGCATGCCTACTGAACCGGAAAACGCACGTGCGATTGCGTACGCCGAAACGACAACGGGCCGCTCTCTCGAGCGGCCCGTTGTCATGTCGACCCTGAAACCGGTCGCTGCGCTCAGCCTTCGAGACCGCGCGCGAGATCGCGGCGCAGGTCGCCCGCGTCCTCCAGCCCGACCGACAGCCGGATCAGCCCTTCGCTGATCCCCGCTGCCGCGCGCGCTTCCGGCGTGATGCGGCCGTGCGTCGTGGTCGCCGGATGCGTGATGGTCGTGCGCGTGTCGCCGAGGTTGCCGGTGATCGAGATCAGCTTCGTGTTGTCGATCACCCGCCACGCATTCGCGCGCTGCTGTTCGGGCGTGTCGCCCTTCAGCTCGAACGACACGATCGCGCCGCCCGCCTTCTGCTGACGCTTCGCGAGTTCGTGCTGCGGGTGGGATTCAAGGCCCGGATGAAACACCCGCGCGACGGCCGGATGCGAATCGAGCCAGCGTGCGATCTCCAGCGCGTTCGCCGATTGCTTCTCGACGCGCAGCGACAGCGTCTCCATCCCTTTCAGCAGCACCCACGCGTTGAATGCCGACAACGTCGGGCCCGCGCTGCGCACGAACGGGAACACCTTGCCCATGATGAATTCCTTCGAGCCGACCAGCGCGCCGCCGAGCACGCGGCCCTGCCCGTCGAGGAACTTCGTCGCCGAGTGCATCACGACATCCGCGCCGAGCTTCAGCGGCTGCTGCAGCACCGGGCTGCAGAAACAGTTGTCGACGACGAACAGCGCGTTCGCGGCCTTCGCGATCTTGCCGATCGCCTCGATGTCGGCGAGTTCGGTCAGCGGGTTCGACGGCGTCTCGAGGAAGAACATCTTCGTTTCGGGCCGCACGGCTTCCTGCCATGCGTTCAGGTCGGTCGGGTCGACGAAGGTCGTCGTGATCCCGAACTTGCTGAAGATCTGCGAGAACATCCCGAGCGTCGAGCCGAACAGGCTGCGCGAGCTGACGAGGTGGTCGCCCGCCTGCAGCGCGGACATCACGACCGACATGATCGCGGCCATCCCCGACGCGGTCGCGATGCATGCCTCGCCGCCCTCGAGCGCCGCGAGACGCTCCTGGAACATGGTGACGGTCGGGTTCGTGAAGCGCGAATAGGTGAAGTAGTCTTCCGAATTCGCGAAGCGCTCGGCCGCGTCGGCCGCGCTCGAGAAGCAGAAGCTCGACGTGAGGAACAGCGCTTCCGAGTGCTCGTTGAAGTCGCTGCGCAGCGTGCCCGCACGCACGGCAAGCGTGTCGAAGTTGAGGGAGTCGTCCATGTTCCGTTTTCCGTATTCGATGGCCGCGCCGAGGGTCATTCATGAGGCGCGAACCCGGTCAAAACCAGGCCAAAACAAAAAGCCCGCTATGCGTCGGCATCAGCGGGCTTCGGTGCGGTACGACAGCGATCGACTCGGGCCGGCTGTCGCCGGCCTTCGCTTTAGCTGTTTTGGGAAGTCGCCCCGCGTCCGCAAGCTGATATCAAATCGACGCAAGGCCACATCCTAGCACGCTTCGGCAACAGCGTACGCCGGTGTCACTCGACCGACAGTTGCAGGTTCATCTGCGAGCGCTCGGTGTCGCCGGCCGTGTCGCGATCGGCCTGCGATGCCGGCGTGAGGCGCGCGCGCTCGATCGCATCGAGATACTCGGGCGTGATGCTGCCGGTGATGTAGTTGCCGTCGAAGCACGACGCCTCGAAGCCTTCGAGCTTCGGGTTGATGTCGCGCACCGCGCGGCGCAGGTCGTCGACATCCTGGTAGATCAGGTGGTCGGCGCCGATGATCTTCGCGACTTCGTCGTCGGTGCGGCCGTGCGCGACGAGTTCGCCGCGCGTCGGCATGTCGATGCCGTATACGTTCGGGAATTTCACGGGCGGCGCCGCCGACGCGAAGATCACCGATTTCGCGCCCGCATCGCGCGCCATCTGCACGATTTCGTGCGAGGTCGTGCCGCGCACGATCGAATCGTCGACGATCAGCACGTTCTTGTCCTTGAACTCGATGCTCATCGCGTTGAGCTTCTGGCGCACCGACTTCTTGCGCACGGCCTGCCCCGGCATGATGAACGTGCGGCCGACATAGCGGTTCTTGAAGAAGCCCTCGCGATACTCGACGCCGAGCTTCGCGGCGACCTGCATCGCGGCCGGGCGCGACGAATCGGGAATCGGCATCACGACGTCGATCGGCACGTTCGGCAGCTCGCGCTTGATCTTCTCGGCGAGATAGTCGCCCATGCGCAGGCGCACGTTGTAGACGGGCACGCCATCGAGGCACGAATCCGGACGCGCGAGATACACGTATTCGAACATGCACGGATTCAGCGTCGGCTGCTCCGCGCACTGCTGGCTGTGGAAATTGCCGGCCGGGTCGATGAAGATCGCTTCGCCGGGCCGCACGTCCCGCACGAATTCGAAACCGATGCCTTCGACCGCCACCGACTCCGACGCGACCATCCACTCGGTGCCGTGTTCGGTCTCGAGCTTGCCGATGCACAGCGGGCGGATGCCGAACGGATCGCGGAACGCGAGCAGGCCGTAGCCGGCGATCAGCGACACGATCGCATACGAGCCCTGCAGGCGGCGATGCACGCCCGAGACAGCCTTGAACACCGAGGCCGGATCGAGCTCGAGGTCCGTGGTCGACAGTTGCAGCTCGTGCGCGAACACGTTGAGCAGCACTTCGCTGTCGGAATTGGTGTTGATGTGCCGGCGGTCGATCCGGAACATCTCGTCCTTCAGTTGCTGCCAGTTCGTCAGGTTGCCGTTGTGCGCGAGGATGATCCCGAACGGCGCGTTCACGTAGAACGGCTGCGCCTCGGCTTCGCTCGACGCCGAACCGGCCGTCGGGTAGCGCACCTGGCCGATGCCGTAGGTGCCGGGCAGGCTGCGCATGTTGCGCGTGCGGAACACGTCGCGCACCATGCCGTTCGCCTTGTACATGTGGAAATTGCTGCCGTCCACCGTCGCAATGCCCGCCGCGTCCTGACCGCGATGCTGCAGCAGCAGCAAGCTGTCATAGATCAGCTGATTGACCGGGGATTGGGAGATAACACCTACGATGCCGCACATGGCATGTCCTTCAAGATGACAAAATCGGTTACGTCCTGCCCGGCCGCGTCGTCACACGCGTACGTACTGGGCCATGCCGTCGGGCAGGAGCTGCTTCAGCTCATGCACGCCCTGTTCGGCGAAAGGACGCAATAGCGCATTGCGCCAGAATTCCTGTTTGGGCAGCTCGGTCAGCCCGGCCGCCGCGACCAGCAGCACCACCAGCACACAGCCGCGGACGAGCCCGAACATCATGCCCAGCGAGCGGTCGACGCCGCCCAGGCCGCTCGCCTGCGCGATCCGCGACAGCAGCGCGTTCGCCACGCCGGCGACCAGCACGACGCCGATCACGAGCAACGCGAAGGCGATCACCCACTGCGTCAGCGCGCCGCCCGGCCAGTTCGCCGGAATATACGGTACGACCAGTCCGACGTAGCGGCCCGCGATCACGATCGCCGCGATCCAGCCGATCAGCCCGAAAATCTCCGACACGAAGCCGCGCCACGCACCGCGCAGCGCCGACAACACGATCACCGCCAATACAGCGTAGTCGAAAGCCGTCAGCATCGTGCGTTACTGCGTCAGACCGGCTTCGCGCACCTTCGCGATCGCGGCAGAGGCCGCCGACCGATCGGCGAACGGGCCTGCACGCAACAGTGTAGCCGTGCTGCCGTCCGACTGCTTGCGATGCTCGACATATGCGGGCACGCCCGCCGATTTCAACTTGGTCGCCCACGAACGGGCCGTCGCGTCATCCTTGAACGAACCGAGCTGCACCGCGAAGCGCGCACCGGCCGGCGACGCCGGCGACGATGCGTCGCTGCTGTCCGGGCTCGCGGCGTCGGCATTCGCGACGGTCGCGGGCGCCGGCTTCGGCGCGGCCGGTTTCGCCGCGGGGGCGGCCGGCTTCGGCGGCGTCACGCTCGCCGTGGTCGTCGTGTCGGGTTTCGCAGCCGGCTTGGGCGCGGGTGCAGGCGCCGGTGCAGCCGCCACGGCCACATCGGAAGCCGGCGGTTCGTCGTGCGCGACACCCGCCTGCACGTCGGCCGCATCGTCGTCACGCGGCGCGACCGCCTGGTGCGCGGGCCGGTTCGGAATGTCGATCGCGATGTCGTCCGTCACCGGCTTCGGGTGCGAATCGAGCACCATCGGCAACACGATCACGGCGGCCACCACGAGCGCGATCGCGCCGACGAGGCGACGGCGCGCACGTTGCTTTTCTGGAAGGGTCGGATCGAGGAGCAGTGCGTCCGATTCCGGACGCTCGGTGCGGCGCGAGCGTCGCTCGACGCGTTCAGTGCGCTCCGTGCGCACGTTCCGGGAGGTCCCGGTGCGACCGCCGCGCCGCGTGGGCGCGTCGTCGTCTTTTTTGCCGAACGAGAAAATTCCCATGAATGGCTGAGTCCGAAACTGCCCGTCAGTCAGTGTTGCTGCGATTTACGGTAGGCCAGCACGCCGGCAACCGTATGGAAACTGCCGAAAACCACGATTCTATCATTCTCGGATGCTCTTTTTAGTGCATCGCGAAACGCATCCGCAGGCGACGCGTATCGCGTCACGCTCGAATCGGGCCCCTCCTCCACGCCAGCCTTGCGCAGCGCGGCTTCGAGCTGCTCCGCGGAGGCCGCGCGCGGCAGCGGCAGGTCGGTTACACACCAGTGGTCGACCTCGCCCTTCAAATGCCGCAGCACGCCGTCGATGTCCTTGTCGTGCATCGCGCCGAACACCGCGTACGTGTAGGGGAAGAAGCCCATGTTGCCGAGATTCTGTTCGAGCACGGCCGCCGCATGCGGGTTGTGCGCGACGTCGAGCACGATCGCCGGCTTGCCGGGCAGCACCTGGAAGCGCCCCGGCAGCTCGACGTTCGCGAGCCCGAGCCGGATGTCCTGCGCGGACACCGGCAGCAGCGGACGCAGCGCTTCGAGCGCGGCGAGCGCGGCCGACGCATTGATCAGCTGATTCGCCCCGCGCAGCGCCGGATACGCGAGCGCCGGGTAGCGCTTTTCGCGACCGAGGTAGCTCCACTGCTGGCGCTCCGTGCCTGCCTGCGCCTCGTAGCGGAAATCGCGGCCGACCAGCCACAGGTCGGCGCCGATCGCTTCGGCGTGGTCGACAAGCGTCTGCGGCACGGCCGGATCGCCGCAGATCGCCGGCTTGCCCGCGCGGAAGATCCCCGCCTTCTCGAACGCGATCTTCTCGCGCGTGTCGCCGAGGTACTCGGTGTGGTCGATGTCGATGCTCGTGACGATCGCGCAATCGGTATCGATGATGTTCACTGCATCGAGCCGGCCGCCGAGGCCGACTTCGAGGATCACCGCGTCGAGCCCGCGCGACGCGAACAGATGCAGGATCGCGAGCGTCGTGAATTCGAAGTACGTGAGCGACACGGGCTCGGGCAGCGACGTGCGCGCGGCTTCGACGGCCTCGAAGTGCGGCAGCAGTTCGTCATCGGTGACGTTCTGCCCGTTCACGCGCGCGCGCTCGTTGAATTCGAGCAGGTGCGGCGACGTGTGGCAGCCGACCTTGTAGCCCGCGCGCACGAGGATCGTCTCGAGGAACGCGCAGGTCGAGCCCTTGCCGTTCGTGCCGCCGACGGTGATGACGGGGCACGCGAATTCGAGCTGCAGCGCCGCCTTGACCTGCCCGATGCGGGTCAGGCCCATGTCGATGCCGACCGGGTGCGCGCGTTCGAGGTGCGAAAGCCACGCGTCGAGAGTGGGAAAAGTGCTCATCGGATCAAATCTGGATCGGTACCGCCACTACGCCAAAAAACGAAGCGCGCCGCCTGACGCTGAAGCCAGGCGACGCGCAGTGTTCACAACCTCGCGCCAATCAGGCCAGCGCGTCGGCCGGCTGTCGCTGCAGCAGCGCGAGCAACTGCGCGATCTCGTCGCGCATCTTGCGGCGGTCGACGATCATGTCGACCGCGCCCGTCTTCACCAGGAACTCGGCGCGCTGGAAGCCTTCCGGCAGCTTCTCGCGCACCGTCTGCTCGATCACGCGCGGGCCGGCAAAGCCGATCAGCGCCTTCGGTTCGGCGATCACGACGTCGCCGAGGAACGCGAAGCTCGCCGACACGCCACCCATCGTCGGGTCGGTCAGCACCGAAATGAACGGCAGCTTCGCTTCGGCCAGCTTGGTCAGCATCGCGGTGGTTTTCGCCATCTGCATCAGCGACAGCAGGCTTTCCTGCATCCGTGCACCGCCCGACGCCGTGAAGCAGATGAACGGCACGTGCTGTTCCAGCGCGTTCTGCGCGCCGCGCGCGAAGCGCTCGCCGACCACCGAGCCCATCGAGCCGCCCATGAACGAGAACTCGAAGCAGGCCGCGACGACGGGCAGCGTGTGGATCGCACCGCCCATCACGACCATCGCATCGGTCTCGCCCGTCTCGTCCATCGCTTCCTTCAGACGATCGGGGTACTTGCGGCTGTCCTTGAACTTCAGCGTGTCGACCGGCACGATTTCCTGGCCGATCTCGTAACGGCCTTCCGGATCGAGCAGCCCGTCGAGGCGCTCGCGCGCGCCGATGCGCATGTGGTGATCGCACTTCGGGCACACGTGCAGGTTCGCGTCCACGTCGTTGCGGTACAGCACGGCCTCGCAGGACGGGCACTTGACCCACAGGCCTTCCGGAATGCCCTTGCGGCTTTTCGGGTCGGTCTGCTTGATCTTCGGCGGCAACAGTTTGTCGAGCCAGCTCATCGTATGGTTTCCTGTTCCGTGGCGGGCCGGGCCGCATGGCCCGCCCGCTTCCTGTGTTGTGTTTATCGCGCCGTCTTGCCCGCGCCGTCCAGGGCCGCGCGCAGCTCGGCAATGAAGGCCTTCAGCGCGGCGGCGGCGGCGTCCGGCGCAGCGCTCTCAAGCAGCTGCACGAGGCGGCTGCCGATCACGACGGCGTCCGACACCTCGGCCACCGCGCGCGCCGTTTCGGCGTCGCGGATGCCGAAGCCGACGCCCACCGGAACCGGCACGCGCGACTTGATGGCCGGGATTTTACCCGCAATGCTCGAAACATCCAGATTTCCCGCTCCGGTCACGCCCTTGAGCGACACGTAATACACGTAGCCGCTCGCAATCTTGCCGACGTCGGCGATGCGTTCGTCGGTCGACGTGGGCGCGAGCAGGAAGATCGGATCGATCTGCGCGGCGCGCATCTTCTCGGCGAACACGCCCGCCTCTTCCGGCGGATAGTCGACGACGAGCACGCCGTCGACGCCGGCCGCGTGCGCTTCGGTCGCGAACGCGTCGACGCCCATCCGCTCGATCGGGTTCGCATAGCCCATCAGCACGACGGGGGTTTTGGGGTCGGTTTCGCGGAAGCGCTTCACGTCGGCGAGCACGCTCTTCAGCGTGACGCCGCGCGCGAGCGCGCGTTCCGACGAGCGCTGGATCACCGGGCCGTCGGCCATCGGGTCCGAGAACGGCACGCCGAGTTCGATCACGTCCGCGCCGCCTTCGGCGAGCGCGTGCATGAATTCGACGGTTTTGGCGGGATCCGGGTCGCCGGCCGTGATGAACGGGATCAGGCCCTTACGGCCTTGTTCGGCGAGCGCGGCGAAGGTCTGCTGGATACGGGACATGGCAATTTTCCTTAATGCGTTCGGCGATCGGGCGGCGCGATTCACGCGCATGCCTGCGCGGCGAGCGCGCTCACGCGCTCGTGCGCGATCGCACAATAGCTTTCGTTGATCTCGTAGCCGACGAAGTCGCGCCCCTGCCGTGCGCAGGCCACCGCGGTCGTGCCGCTGCCCATGAACGGATCGAGCACGCGGCCGCCCGGCGGGCAGCTTGCGAGCACCATCCGCTCGATGATTTCCAGCGGCTTCTGGGTCGGATGATCGACGCGCTCCGCGTGCTGCCGGTGCAGGCGCGAGACCGACCAGACGTCCTTCGGGTTGTAGCCCATCTCCAGCCACTTGCTGCCTTCGAACAGCTTGCGCGAGCGGGCCTTCTTCGTGTCGGCGTCGTACGGGATGCGGACCGGATCGAGATCGAAGTAATACGCTCTGGAAACCGCGAAAAAGCCGATGTTGTCGTGCACCGACGTGAAGCGGCGCGTCGTGCCGCCCATGCTCGGCACGCGTCGGTCCCAGATGATCTCGTTGACCATCGTGAGCTGCGTCTTCAGGAAACTGAAGATTTCCGGCGCGTACTGCCAGGTGCAGAAGATGTACATCGACCCGCTCGGCTTCAGCTTCGGAATCGCGAGCTCGAGCCACTCGCGCGTCCACGCGAGAAAATCGTCGCCCGAACGCTTGTCCGAGTCGTTGCCGTAGTCCTTGCCGAGCCCGTACGGCGGATCGGCGACGATCAGGTCGATCGACGCATCCGGCAGGTGCGCGGCATCGGTCAGGAAATCGCGGTTATGCAGTTCGATACCGGACGGCAGCGCGCGCGGCAGGACGGCGGCTGGCTTGACTGCCTCCGCCTCGCTCGCGGCACCGCCGCCCGGCTCTTCGATCAGGTCACGCATCGGTCGGGGTCAGAGTTCGATGCCCGATCGCTCGGCGACCGTGTGCATGTCCTTGTCGCCGCGGCCCGACAGGTTGACGAGCAGGATCTTGTCCTTCGGCAACGTCGGCGCGAGCTTCACGCCATACGCGATCGCGTGGCTCGACTCGAGCGCGGGAATGATCCCCTCGATCCGGCAGCAGTCGTGGAACGCCTTCAGCGCTTCGTCGTCCGTGATCGGGACGTACTGCGCGCGGCCGCTGTCCTTCAGCCACGCGTGCTCGGGGCCGACGCCCGGATAGTCCAGGCCCGCCGACACCGAATGCGTCTCGATGATCTGGCCGTTGTCGTCCTGCAGCAGGTACGTGCGGTTGCCGTGCAGCACGCCCGGGCTGCCGGCGATCAGCGATGCCGCATGACGGCCCGTGTCGAGGCCGTCGCCGGCCGCTTCGACGCCGATCAGCTGCACCGATCGATCGTCGATGTACGGATAGAAGATGCCCATCGCGTTCGAGCCGCCGCCGACGCAGGCAATCACCGCGTCGGGCTGCCGGCCCGCGAGTTCGGGCATCTGCACCTTGCACTCGTCGCCGATCACGCGCTGGAAGTCGCGCACCATCATCGGGTACGGGTGCGGGCCCGCGACCGTACCGATGATGTAGAACGTGCTCTCGATGTTCGTGACCCAGTCGCGCATCGCTTCGTTCAGCGCGTCCTTCAGCGTACGCGAACCCGACTCGACCGGCACGACCGTCGCGCCGAGCAGCTTCATCCGGTAGACGTTCGCGGCCTGCCGGCGCACGTCCTCCGAGCCCATGTAGACGATGCACTCCATCCCGAAGCGCGCGCAGATCGTCGCGGTCGCGACGCCGTGCTGGCCGGCGCCGGTTTCGGCGATCACGCGCTTCTTGCCCATGCGCTTCGCGAGCAGCGCCTGGCCGATCACGTTGTTGATCTTGTGCGCGCCCGTGTGGTTCAGGTCCTCGCGCTTCAGGTAGATCTGCGCGCCGCCGAGCGTCTCGCTCCAGCGCTGCGCGTGGTAGATCGGCGACGGACGGCCGACGAAATGCTTCAGCTCGCGCTCGAATTCGGCGACGAACTCGGGATCGTTCTGGAATTTTTCATACGCCGCGCGCAATTCGTCCAGCGCGTGAATCAGCGTCTCGGCGACGAACACGCCGCCATACGGGCCGAAGTGGCCGCGATCATCAGGAAGGTTGTACATGGTGTCTCTCTCGATCGGTCGATGCGCCCCGCTTTCGGGGCCGCACCGGCTTGCATCACCCGGCGTCCGCTTCGCGCACCGCGCGTACGAACGCCGCCATCCGGGCGTGATCCTTCACGCCCTTCGCGCCCTCCACTTCGATGCCACTCGAGACATCGACAGCAAACGGGCGCAACTGGCGGATCGCATCACCGACGTTTTGCGCGTTCAAGCCACCACTCAAAACGGCCCGACGCGCGAGCTCTGCGGGAATAAGAGACCAATCGAAGACCTTGCCGCTACCGCCGTAGTCCGGCACCAGGGTGTCGAACAGGAGGCCGCGCGCTTTCGAATAATGAAGAGCCGATTCTACCAAATCGGACGGCTGCGTCGAGGGGCCGACGCGCACCGCCCGCAGCCACGGCAGGCGTGCCGCGCGGCCGAGCGCATCGCACTGCTCCGGCGTCTCGTCGCCATGGAACTGCAGCATCGTGAGCGGCACGTCGCGCACGACGGCCTCGATCTCGGCTTCGGTCGCATTCACGAACAGCCCGACCACCGATACGAACGGCGGCGCCAGGCTTGTCAGCTCGGCCGCCTGCGCGATCGTTACCGCGCGCGGGCTCTTCGGGTAGAACACGAGGCCGATCGCATCCGCGCCGAGCGCCGCCGCGTGCAGCACGTCCTCGGGGCGCGACAGCCCGCACAGCTTGATGCGCGTGCGCGGCGGCAGGCCGGCCGCGGCGGAGGTCGAAGGAGAAACGGCGTGATCCGTCATGATTGAAGGTCCAGATCGGCCCAGACGCTGCTCCACGGCACGCTGCCGAGCTGCGCGGGCGGGACGGCGAATTCCGCCGGGTAGCCGACGTGGGCGAGGTACAGCCCGTCGGCCATGAACGTCGGTGCCGCAAGGCCGCGGTCGCGCCCGGCCAGCACGTCGGCAACCCAGTCGGCCGGATAGCGGCCGCGCCCGACCGCGACGAGGCAGCCCATCAGGTTGCGCACCATGTGGTGCAGGAACGCGTTGGCGCGGAAGCGGAAATGGATGAAATGGCCCGCACGCCGCACGTCGATCCGGTACAGGTGTTTGACCGGCGTCTTCGACTGGCATTCCGACGACCTGAACGACGAGAAATCGTGCTCGCCGATCAGGTGTGCGGCAGCGGCGCGCATCGCGTCGTCGTCGAGCGGCGTATGGATCCAGCCCGCGCGCCCGGCCAGCATCGGCGAGCGCACGGGGTGCACGTACAGCACGTAGTAATAGGTGCGCTCGAACGCCGAAAAACGCGCGTGAAACGTGTCCGGCATCGGCTTCGCCCATTGCACCGACACGGTCGACGGCAGGAACGCGTTGGTGCCGCGCACCCACGAGAAATCCTCGCGATCGAGATCCGTGTCGAAGTGCACGACCTGCCCGAGCCCGTGTACGCCCGTGTCGGTCCGCCCGGCCACCGTCGTATGCAACGGCGCCCGCGCGAACTCGGCCAGCGCGCGCTCGAGTCGATCCTGCACGGTCTTGCCGTGCGGCTGCGCCTGCCAGCCGCAGAACGCCGCGCCGTCGTACTGGATGCCCAGTGCGATCCGCATCACGCCTCGTCCGCCAGCTTCGCGAGCAGCGCGCGTGCATCGTCGCGCGTCGCGGCGTCGTTCGCGTCGACCACTTCCTGCAGCAGCGTCCGCGCGCCGGACAGGTCGCCCAGCTCGACGTACTCGGCCGCGAGGTCGAGCTTGTTGCGCGCGATGCGGGCGAGCTCGTCCGGCGTCAGCGCGGGCAACGCGGCGCCCGGCGCGGACGGCAGGTCGAGATCGAAATCGAGCTTCAGCGCGCCGAACTGCGCGCCGCCGAGCGGCGGCAGCGACGACGTCGCAGCCGGGCCGCCCGCGTGACCGGCGGGCGTCGCCGCGTCCGGATCCCAATCGAACTCGTCGTCCTGGTCGGCCGGATGTTCCGGGGCCGGAACGTTCGAGCCCATCGGCGGGGGCGAGCCGACTTGACCGTTAGTTGCGATTTTATCGGTGTCGGGCTGCCCTGCCCGCGCAGCCAACTCGTCCGCCGCCAGCGACGGCTCATCCGGTGCGCGCGGCGGCAGCGGCATGTCGAGGCTGTTGAGGGCACTGATCGCGTTCTGCATCAGCGCCGCGTGCTGCGCCTCGGTTGCCGAAGGGGCGGCGGGCGTCTCGACCGGCTTGTCGGCGGCGGCCTTTTCTACCGGTTCCGCATCGTGCGGAGCCGGAGCCGCTTCACTCGCGGGCGGTACCGCGGCGTGCTCGGACGGCGATGCGGGCAGCTCGAATTCGGGCTGCTCGCCATGCGGCTTCGTCGCTTCCGGCGCCGGCGAGATATCCGCATCCGGCATCTCGACCGCCGCCGCCGCTGCGGCGGTCGCCGCGGCAAGGGTCATGTCGGACGCCGCGTCACGGGCGACCGGCATCTCGGGCCGGATCGGCAGTTCGCGTTCGACGGACGACGCGGCTTCGGCTTCCGCGGCCGCGGCACCGCCCGCTGCATCAGCAGGCGCCACCGTACCCGTATCGTCCGTGCGCCGGCCCTTGCGGCGCTTGCGCCACGCGAACCCGGCCGCGAGGACGATCACGGCCGCGCCGGCCACTGCGGCCGGGCGCCAGTCCATCTGCTCGGTACGGCGCGCAGGCGCCGCCACGGGTGCGACCGGTTGCGCGGGCGCCGAGGCCGGCTGCACCGCGCTGGCGGCCACGCCGGACGCGGCTTCGCCTGCCGTCGACGCGGCAGCGGACGCGCCCGTGTCGTTCGTGGCCGGACGCGGTGCGGCGGGCGCCGGAGCAGGCGCGACGCCGCTCGTCGTGCCCGGCTTGCCGATGCCGTGCTTCTGCAGCTCCATCAGCACGCGGTTCTTCAGCGCCAGCAATTGCTGCAGGCTCGACGGCCGCGGTTCCGACGCGCCCGTGGCGGGTGCCGCGCCGCCCGGTTCGCTCGTGCCCGAAGCCAGGCTGCCCGGCGCGGGCTGGGCCGCGGCCTCGCTCGCGGACGACGGCGCCGACTGGATCGCGCCGCTCCACACATGCGGGCCGCTCGCACCGGCAACGGACGCCGCCGGCTGCATGCTTTCGACAGCTGACGCGCCGGGCGCAGCCGAAGCGCCGGGCGCAGCCGACGCGCCGGCTACCGTCGCGACGCTCGCGCCGCTCGCCGGCGCCGCATGCACGGCCGGCGCCACCGGCGTGGATTGCACGGCCGACCCCGGATGCGGCGCGGATGCGCCATGCTGCGCGACCACCGCACCGCCCGATGCAGCGGCGGGCGCGGCGGCGGCCGTCGTACCGGACGCACCCGACGCACCTGACGCACCTGACACACCTGACGCACCAGCCGGCACGAGTGCCGCGCCTGTCGCATCGAGCGCGGGCACGGTCAGCGTCGCGCCGACTTTCAGGCGGCTCGCGTCGCGCTTCATGAACGCCTGCGGATTGGCGTCGAACAGCGCGCGGCCGGCACGTGCGAGCACACCGGGATCGTGCGATTGCGTGGCGGCTTTCGCGATATCGTTCAGCGACTGGCCTGGCTGGACCGTCACGGTAAGCGGCGCGGCGGCGCCGACAGCGGACGCCGGCAGTTCGCCGGTGCCGGCCGCCCAGGCCGATGCGGCTGCGCCGAGGGCCAGGATCGCCAGCGCGCCACGCACGGCGCGCGACAGACGGGACTGACGCGGAAACAAGGAAATTCGGGACATCGTTGGCTCTATCGCCGCGCGCGGGCGCGGCTCGGATTCGCGGTTGGAAGCGTCAATAAAGTTGCCGCAGAAATGCAAAAGCGTCGCGCGGAACGCGACGCTTTCGGCGGGTCTGTGCGTCGTAACCGCGTAGTTTACTTCACGCGATCGGGTTCGGGCCGAATTCGTCGGCGGCAGGTGCAACCGGCCGCGTTCGTGCGTCGGCGCGCCCGGCCATCGGGCCGCGCTGCCGCCCGGGTCCGCACGCTGCAGCCGGCGCACCGGATTGATCAAAGCCCGCCGCCAACTGCTGAAAATCTTCGCCGCAACATCGCATCCGGGCCGAGTGACGCCGCTTTCGCGTGTTCACCGGGGGGGGTCGCACGCCCAGGCGTCAGGCCCGGACCTCGACTGCGGAATCGCGCGGGTTCGCTCAACAACGCTCGCCGTCTGCCGTTAATGGATTAACAGCCGCCAATAAAAAAATCCGGCGCCCGCCAATTCCATTGAAATAAATTTCAATTGTGCGATAAGAAGGCAATTCTCATCTCTTATCGCCGAATTGAAAATTTCCGCCACACAAGCCCCGCCACATAAGGCTTTCGCCCTCCCCGAATGATCCATTTCTCGTACGAAAACAATCATTTCGTCAGCAATTCAATTTCATTACACAAAATTACACAGATCAAATAACTGCCGTCGCTACGATCCTCTTCAAACAAGAAACGGCGCAATTCGGCCATCGCGTTCGCACATGCCGGAAAGGCGGGAGCGCGATCGGCCGGGCTGACGCCGTGAGGCGCCAGAGGGTCATCGCGCAGTCGCACGACTGCATTCACTCACCAGCTCGTTACGGGGATCGAACATGGGCTATCAGCAGGGTTTGAGCGGGTTGGCCGGCGCGTCGAGCAATCTCGACGTGATCGGCAACAACATCGCGAACGCAAACACGGTTGGCTTCAAGCAGGGGCGCGCGAACTTCGCCGACATGTACGCGAATTCGGTCGCGACGTCGACCAACACGCAGATCGGCATCGGCACGCGGCTCACGTCGGTGCAGCAGCAATTCGGCCAGGGGACGATCAACACGACCCACTCGTCGCTGGATATTGCGATCAACGGCAACGGCTTTTTCCAGATGTCGAGCAACGGCGCGACGACGTACTCGCGTGACGGCACGTTCCACCGCGACAAGAGCGGCGCCATCGTCGACTCGCAAAACCGCAACCTGATGGGCTATGCGGCAGGCGCGGGCGGCGCGATCAACACCGCGGCGACCGTGCCGCTGCAGGCGCCGACCGCCAACATCGCACCGCAGGCGACGACCAAGATCACCGGCCAGTTCAACCTGAATTCGCAGGACAAGGTGCCGGCCAAGACGCCGTTCAACGCGAGCGACAACACGACGTACAACTACAATTCGTCGATCCAGGCCTACGACACGCTCGGCGGCTCGCAACAGGTCACGATGTATTTCACGAAGAGCGCGGCCGGCACGTGGCAGGCCTACGCGGGCGTACAGGGCCAGACGCCGACGAATCTCGGCACGGTCACGTTCGATGCGTCGGGCCGGATCAGCTCGACGACGTCGGCCGCGACCGGCCAGCCGACGCCGAGCCTCGGCCAGTTCGCGTTCTCGATCCCGAACACGACAGGCGGCGCCAACCCGCAGAACCTGACGCTCGACCTCGGCGGCACGACACAGTACGGCGGGAAGGACGGCGTGAACAACCTCGCGCAGGACGGCTTCGCGAGCGGTACGCTGACGACGTTCTCGATCGGCACCGACGGCAAGCTGACCGGCAACTATTCGAATGGCCAGAGCGCGGTGCTCGGCCTGATCGCGCTCGCGAACTTCAACAACCCGAACGGGCTCGTGAACGTCGGCGGCAACCAGTATGTGGAAACCGCCGCGTCGGGCGTGCCTCAGATCTCCGCGCCGGGCAGCACGAACCACGGCACGCTGCAGGGCAGCGCGCTGGAAAACTCGAACGTCAACCTGACGACCGAGCTCGTGAACCTGATCACCGCGCAACGCAATTACCAGGCCAACGCGCAGACGATCAAGACCCAGCAGACGGTCGACCAGACGCTGCTGAACATGCGCTGACCCGCACATGAAAAACGCGCCGCGCCGGCCTTGATATCGTCAAGGCCGGCGCGGCGCGCAATCTTGTGCACCCGGCCCGCGGGCCGGACAGGCAGGCTTACTTGTCGAGCAGGATGCGCAGCATGCGGCGCAGCGGCTCGGCCGCGCCCCACAGCAGCTGGTCGCCGACCGTGAACGCCGACAGGTATTCGCCGCCCATCGCGAGCTTGCGCAGGCGGCCGACCGGCACCGTCAGCGTGCCCGTGATCTTCGCCGGCGACAGGTCGCGCATCGACGCTTCACGCTCGTTCGGCACGACCTTCACCCAGTCGTTCGCCGACGCGAGGATGCCGTTGATCTCGTCGAGCGGCACATCCTTCTTCAGCTTGATCGTCAGCGCCTGCGAGTGGCAGCGCATTGCGCCGATCCGCACGCACAGGCCGTCGACCGGGATCGAACCCGGCTCGCCCATGGCCGGCTTGCCGAGGATCTTGTTGGTTTCCGCACCGCCCTTCCACTCTTCCTTCGACATCCCGTTGCCGAGATCCTTGTCGATCCACGGGATCAGCGAGCCGGCCAGCGGCACGCCGAACTGGCTCGTCGGCATCGCGTCGCTGTTCATCGTGGCGAGCACGCGGCGGTCGATGTCGAGAATCGCGGAAGCCGGATTGGCGAGCTGTTCCTGCACCGCGCCGTGCAGCGCGCCCATCTGCGACAGCAGTTCGCGCATGTTCTGCGCGCCCGCACCCGATGCGGCCTGGTAGGTCATCGCCGTCATCCAGTCGACGAGGTTCTCGCGGAACAGGCCGCCGAGCGCCATCAGCATCAGGCTGACCGTGCAGTTGCCGCCGACGAAGTTCTTCGTGCCCTTGACGAGCGCGTCCTTGATCACGTCGAGGTTGACCGGATCGAGGATGATGACCGCGTCGTCCTTCATCCGCAGCGACGATGCCGCATCGATCCAGTAGCCGTTCCAGCCGGCCGCGCGCAGCTTCGGGAACACGTCGTTCGTGTAGTCGCCGCCCTGGCACGTGATGATCACGTCGCACTTCTTCAGCTCGTCGACGTTGGTCGCGTCCTTGAGCGTAGTCTCGTTTTTCGCGAACGACGGCGCGTTGCCGCCCGTGTTGCTGGTGCTGAAAAACACCGGTTCGATCAGGTCGAAATCGCCCTCTTCCTGCATGCGCTGCATCAGGACGCTGCCGACCATGCCGCGCCAACCTACGAGACCTACGTTCATGACTAACCCTTTGCTTTGAATGGAGCTTCCCCGCCATTTCCGTCCCCGCGTGACCGCGCGGGGAAACAGGCGGGCACGACGGCGATCAGCGTTTAATGATCGTTTTCGTGGTAATGGTTTTCGTGATGACGATGGCGCGCGCACCCACACGGGCAGTGTTGCCGTGGAGTTTCAGGACCGGGGAGATCAGGGAAATCAGCGCCATCGTTCGAGTCTACACAAAGCCGGTTGCCCGCACAACGGCCAACCGCGCGCGAACAAACCGATTTTGCGGCCCGTTCGCGCCCTTTTCCAAATTACTGCCGCATGCCTTACAGCGCCGCGACCACCGCGTCGCCCATCGCCGCCGTGCCGACCTGCTTGCAACCCGGCGTCACGATGTCGCCCGTGCGGTAGCCCTGTTCGAGCACCGTTTTCACCGCGCGCTCGATGCGATCGGCCTGCTCCGCGCGATTCAGCGAGTAGCGCAGCAGCATCGCGGCCGACAGGATCGTCGCGAGCGGGTTCGCGATGCCCTTGCCCGCGATGTCCGGCGCCGAACCGTGCGACGGCTCGTACAGGCCCTTGTTGTTCTTGTCGAGCGACGCCGACGGCAGCATGCCGATCGAGCCCGTCAGCATCGACGCTTCATCCGACAGGATGTCGCCGAACATGTTGCCCGTCACGATCACGTCGAATTGCTTCGGCGCCTTCGCGAGCTGCATCGCCGCGTTGTCGACGTACATGTGCGACAGCTCGACGTCCGCGTATTCCTTCGACACGTCGATCATGATGTCGCGCCAGAACTGCGACGTTTCGAGCACGTTCGACTTGTCGACCGACAGCAGCTTCTTCGCGCGCTTGCGCGCGGCCTGGAACGCGACGTGCGCGATACGGCGCACTTCCGGCTCCGAGTAGCGCATCGTGTCGAAGCCTTCGCGCTCGCCGGCGAACGGGCCGTCCGGTGCGGCACGCACACCGCGCGGCTGGCCGAAGTAGATGTCGCCGTTCAGTTCGCGCACGATCAGGATGTCGAGGCCCGCGACCAGTTCCGGCTTCAGCGGCGACGCATCGACGAGCTGCGGATAGCAGATCGCCGGACGGAAGTTCGCGAACAGCTCGAGATGCTTGCGCAGCCCGAGGATCGCCTGCTCGGGGCGCAGCGCGCGCTCGAGCGAGTCGTACTTCCAGTCGCCGACCGCGCCGAACAGGATCGCATCGGCTTCCTTCGCGAGCTTCAGCGTCGCGTCGGGCAGCGGATGACCGCTCGCCTCGTAGCCCGCGCCGCCGACCGGCGCCTGTTCGAGTTCGAACTTCTCGCCGAGTGCGTTCAGCACCTTCACCGCTTCGTTGACGATTTCCGGGCCGATGCCGTCGCCGGGCAGCACTGCAATCTTCATGCGTAATTCCTGACTGGGTAGGTTGTGGAGGCAGGCCGGCGAGCGCGCGAAAAGCGCGCCCGCCCGAAAAGCGAAATCAGCCGACCAGCTTGGTGTTGAGCCACGGCTGCTTCACGAGCCGCTCGGCTTCGAACTGGCGGATCTTGTCCGCGTGGCGCAGCGTGAGGCCGATGTCGTCGAAGCCGTTCAGCAGGCAGTACTTGCGGAACGCGGCGACCTCGAACGGATACTCGCGGCCGTCGGCCGCCCGCACGACCTGCGCATCGAGATCGATCGTCAGCTGGTAGCCGTTGAACGCGGCCGTCTCGCTGAACAGGTGATCGACCTGCTGCTCGGTCAGCACGATCGGCAGCAGCCCGTTCTTGTAGCAGTTGTTGAAGAAGATGTCCGCGAAGCTCGGCGCGATGATCGCGCGGAAGCCATACTGCTGCAGCGCCCACGGCGCGTGCTCGCGCGAGCTGCCGCAGCCGAAGTTCTTGCGTGCGATCAGCACCGAGGCGCCCTGGTAGCGCGGCTGGTTCAGCACGAAGTCCGGATTCAGCGGACGCTTCGAGTTGTCCTGGCCCGGCTCGCCGTGATCGAGGTAACGCCATTCGTCGAACGCGTTCGGACCGAAGCCCGTGCGCTTGATCGACTTCAGGAACTGCTTCGGGATGATCGCGTCGGTGTCGACGTTCTCGCGATCGAGCGGCGCCACGACGCCGGTATGCACAGTGAATTTTTCCATGATCCGTCTATCCGGTTGAAGGGCCGGCATTCAGCCGGCGCACATCGCAAATTCTCGGTCGGTGGCGTCAGTCGGCGGCGCGCTGAAGCGCGTTGCCGGCGGCGTTGACGTCCTGGCCGAAGCCTCGGACGGTATTGCAGCCCGCGAGGCCGAAGCCCAGCCCCGCCAGCGCCAGCGCGGCAACCAGCCGCGCAATGACCTTCGATGCCGTCACGCGTTACCCCAGCTTGCGAATGTCGACGAAGTGACCTTCGATCGCAGCGGCAGCCGCCATCGCGGGGCTCACGAGGTGCGTGCGACCGCCCGCGCCCTGCCGGCCTTCGAAGTTGCGGTTCGACGTCGACGCGCAGCGCTCGCCCGGATCGAGCCGGTCGGCATTCATCGCGAGGCACATCGAGCAGCCCGGCTCGCGCCATTCGAAGCCGGCATCCGTGAACACCTTGTCGAGCCCTTCGCGCTCGGCCTGCGCCTTCACGAGGCCCGAGCCCGGCACGACCATCGCGAGCCGCACGTTCGACGCGACGCGACGGTTCAGCTTCTTCACGACATACGCGGCCGCGCGGATATCCTCGATCCGCGCGTTCGTGCACGAGCCGATGAAGATCTTGTCGACCTTGATCGCTTCGATCGGCGTGTTCGGCTCGAGCGCCATGTAGGCCAGCGCGCGCTCCATCGCGTCGCGCTTGACCGGATCCTTCTCGCGCTCGGGATCGGGCACGCGACCGTCGATCGACGTGACCATTTCCGGCGACGTGCCCCACGTGACCTGCGGGACGATCTCGGCCGCGTTCAGCTCGACCACGCGGTCGAACTGCGCGCCTTCGTCCGACTTGAACTGGCGCCAGTACTCGACGGCCTGGTCCCATTCCGCGCCGGTCGGCACGAACGGACGGCCTTTCAGGTAATCGATCGTCGTGTCGTCGACCGCGACCATGCCCGCACGCGCGCCGGCCTCGATCGCCATGTTGCAGACGGTCATGCGGCCTTCCATCGTCAGCGCGCGGATCGTCGAGCCGCCGAATTCGATCGCGTAGCCCGTGCCGCCTGCCGTGCCGATCTTGCCGATGATCGCGAGCACGATGTCCTTCGCGGTACAGCCGCGCGGCAGTGCGCCCTCGACCTTCACGAGCATGTTCTTGCTCTTCTTCTGCAACAGGGTTTGCGTCGCGAGCACGTGCTCGACTTCCGACGTGCCGATGCCGTGCGCGAGCGCGCCGAACGCGCCGTGCGTCGACGTATGCGAATCGCCGCACACGATCGTCATGCCCGGCAGCGTCGCGCCCTGCTCCGGCCCGATGATGTGGACGATGCCCTGGCGCACGTCGTTCATCTTGAACTGCGTGATGCCGAACGCATCGCAATTCGAGTCGAGCGTGTCGACCTGCAGCTTCGAGACGGGATCGGCAATGCCGTGGCTGCGGTCCGTCGTCGGCACGTTGTGGTCCGACACGGCCAGGTTCGCGCTGATGCGCCACACCGGGCGCTGCGCGATCTTCAGCCCTTCGAACGCCTGCGGGCTCGTGACTTCATGCAGCAGCTGACGGTCGATGTAGAGCAACGTCGTGCCGTCGTCCTCGGTGTGGACCACGTGGGTGTTCCACAGTTTGTCGTAGAGAGTCTGTGCCATGGGTATGCGGGGTCGTTGTGACTTCAAGCCTTGCGGATGCGGTCGATTATGCCACGCAGAACGCGTCGCGGCGCAGGCCGGACGCGAAAAAACCCATTAAAAACAGTGGTTTGGCTAGTAGTGTCAATACCTGTATCGGCATTACCCGGCAAACCGGGCACGCGGGATCCGCCGGACCGTGATCGCGGATCGCGCGCGCCGGGCCGAAGCCCGCGGCCTCAGCCGTTCGGGTATTCGCGCTTGATCAGGTCGAGCCGCAGCATGCCGAGCTGCACGCCCGCATTGCTCAGCAGGTAGAGATCGCGCCGCCTCAACGCCGGCATCTGCGCGGCCGTGTCGTAGAGCGACGGCAGCGTCAGGCCGGCCGGCACCGCGGCCTGCATCCCGGCCGTATTCGACACGCGCACGGCGATCGACGCCTGATCCAGGTGGGTGACGACGCCGACCTTGCCGAGCGCCGCGGCCGAACCGGCCTGCCTGACGATCGCGGCGGCGACGCCGTCGGGCGTCGGTATCGGGCTGCCGGCGGCCGCGGCAGGCGTCGCGATCGACGTCACGCCGGCCGTCAGCCCGTATTTCGACGCGAGCACGCCCGCGACTTCCTGCTGCGCGAAGATCGGCGCCGCGACCTTTTGCCGAAGCTGGAACACGACGTCGGCAATCGCCTCGTTCACGGGGCCCGGCACCGGCGCGGCGCCGGATGCCCCGGCGCGACTGCCGAAGCCGAACGCGGCAATCGTGTTGATTCCGGCGGAGGCGACGGTCGGCGGTGCCCACGAGAACAACGTGTCGAGCAGATATCCGGTTTCGTCGGTGGCGGTCGCGCGGTCGTTCAGTTCGTTCGTCAGCTTGCCGAGCATCTGGCGCTGCAGTTCGGCATCGGAAACGGGGGCATCGCTCGCGAAGGCGGGAGCAGCGGCGGCGCACGACGCGGCGAGCAGCGAAGTGGAAGCCAGGAAATGGCGACGAGTATTCATGGTCATGAGAGTCGAATGGGGAGCGGAAGGCGTCAGCCCTTCGGGAACGCCTGCATCGTCGCGGTCACCGCGCGCGTCAGCATCTGCGCATACATGTCGTGCACGAGGTAGAGGCTGCGGTTGCGCGTCCACGGCTGGCCCGACTGCGGGTCGTACGTCGTCGGCAGCGGCACCTCGGCAACCGCTGCCGCCTTCATGCCCGCCTGCTGCGACGTCTGGATGCAGCGCTTCGCATGATCGCGATGGCCGACCACCGCGACGGCGCCCATCGCCGCCGCGCCGCCCGCGCGCGACACGGCCACGGCCGCGACGCCGGCCGTGCTCAGGTACACGATCGAACCGTCGCTCGCGATCACCGGTTCGATCGACGACAGCACGTCGGCACCCATCCCGTATTTCGACACGAGAAAACGCGCGATTTCCCACTGCGCGTAGACCTTGACGGGCTTCAGTTGCCGAATGCGGTACACGGCATCCGCGAGCGCTTCGTTGACGGGCCCCGGATCGGGCAGCGCCGACTGGTTGCCGCCCGTGCTCGACGTGTTGCCGCTCGCCGCGTTCGGACGGTTGCCGAAGCTGTACGCGACGATCGCGCCGATCTGCGCGGCCGGCACCGCCGGCAGGTCCCACGTGAAGCCGACATCGGTCAGCGCCGGCACGATCGCATCGACCGTCGCCGCATCGCCGAGCTGCGCGTTCAGCTTCGCGGACATCTGCGCGGCAAGCGCCGCGTCGGTGATCGGCGCCGACGTGACGTCGTCGCCACCGCATGCGCTCAGCAGTGAAGAGGCCGCGACGGCTGGCGCGGCGGCAAGGAATTTTCTTCGGGACGAAGCCCGGGAAGGCAGACTCATGAGCACGATACGCAATGATGCGAATGACGACCGTGCCCGGCGGCAGGCAGGGTCAACGAAATTCGCAGGGTCAAGGGGAAACGCAACCGGGCAACCGCGCGCGAGCCGGAATCGCGACGCGCCGCCGATCGACGACGCGATCCTAGGCGGCGTTGGTTAAATTGCGGTGAAAGCACCGGCCGAATCCGCTCGATCGCCACCGTGTTTCGCCGATGGGCGGTTTCGTTTCACATGTGGTGAGCGAACCGCATTCCTGTTTCGCTGGTGGCGCGCTCGCGACAGGCACGGGGTTTCGACGTATCGACACCCGAGCTACGATGGCGCAACACACGTCCCCACGATCCGGACCCGGAGCCCCCCACGATGAAGCTCGGCCTGAACGAATCGCTCGCGCGCCTCGACGACGAAGGCGCGCTGTTCACGACACTGTTTCGCCACGGCACGCTCGACGTCGAGCTGTACCGGCCGCGCATCGACGACTTGCAGACGCCGCACTCGCGCGACGAAATCTACGTGATCGCGACCGGCACGTCGCGCTTCGTCGTCGACGGGCGCGAATGCGGCGTCGCGGCCGGCGACGCGCTGTTCGTCCCCGCATACGCGGCGCATCGCTTCGTCGGCTTCTCCGACGACTTCTCGACCTGGGTGTTCTTCTACGGCCCGGAAGGCGGCGAGCGCGCGTGACGCATGATGCGCGCGGCGCTTTTCCCGTGATCGCCTAGACTGTCTATTCGCAACGGACGGCGCGCGGCCGCCCGGTCGTCACGATGCCGGCAGCATCCGGTTCAACGAACAGGAAGACAGCATGCGCTATGAACTCTATTACTGGCCCGAGATCCAGGGCCGCGGCGAGTACGTGCGGCTCGCGCTCGAGGCAGCCGAGGCCGACTATGTCGATGTCGCACGCGAATCGGGGCGCGGGATGGGCGTGTCGGCAATGATGCGCATGATGGACAGCACGAAGGCCGAATGCGTGCCGTTCGCGCCGCCGTTCCTGAAGGCCGGCGACCTGGTCGTCGGGCAGACGGCGAACATCCTGCTGTTTCTCGGCGCGCGGCTCGGGCTCGCGCCCGACGACGAAGCCGGCCGGCTGTGGGTACACCAGATCCAGCTGACCGTCGCCGATTTCGTCACCGAGATCCACGACACGCATCACCCGATCGCCAGCGGCCTGTACTACGAAGACCAGAAGGCGGAAGCCGCCGAGCGCGCGGCCGATTTCCTCGAGAACCGGCTGCCGAAATTCCTCGGCTACTTCGATCGCGTGCTCGGACAGAATCCGCACGACAGCGGCCATATCGCGGGCACCGCGCTCAGTTACGCGGACCTGTCGATGTTCCAGCTGATCGAAGGCTTGCGCTATGCGTTTCCGAAAGCGATGAAGCGCGCGGAGCGGAAAGTCGCGGCACTCGTCGCACTGCATGATCGCGTCGCGCAGCATCCGCCCGTCGCGCGCTATCTCGCGTCGTCGCGCCGCATCCCGTTCAACGACATGGGGATCTTCCGGCACTATCCGGAGCTGGACGTGTAACGGTGGGCGGTGCGCTCGCTGCTCACGCGGCAACCGGTGTCTCGTGCAGATGACGCCACACGATCACGCCGTCCGCTTCGCGCCGGAACACGGCCGTCGAGCGCCGCACCGTGCGCCGCCCTTCGCCGTCGGTCTGCGTCTCGCGATAGCCGATCGTCGCGCCGTCGGACCACACGGCAAGCTCGCGCCATTCGTCGAGGCCGATCACCAGCCCGGGCCGCGCGCCATGTCCGTGTGAAAACAGCGCGTCGACGCCCGCGTAATCGAGTACCGTGCCCGACAGCGTGATCATCGAAAATCCCGGCGAAAAACGCGCCATCAGCGTCGCGAGCCGCTCGGGGTTTGCACGACCGGACAACCAGCTTTCGATGTCGGCGACGGTATCGACGACTTCCTTGAAAAACGGATTCGGCAGATTCATGAGTCTCTCAGGTTCTCAGGGGTGGGTTGAAACGGGTTGCACGACCGGCGCACGGCGCGCGGGAAGCCGCGCGATCAGGCAGAGCGGCAGCAACGTCAGCAGCACCGCCAGCCCGAAGCACCAACGGTACGGTGCCAGCGACAGACGGCCCGCATCGAACGCCAGCAACGCATTGAGCGCGCTGCCGAGCACGGCCACGCCCACGCAAAAACTCAACTGGCGGTTGATGTTCCACAGCGCGCTCGCATCGCCCATCCGATCGGCCGGCACTTCGGCGAACGCCGCGCTTTGCGACGTGCTCGTGCACAGGCTCGCGCCGAACCCCATCGTGACGAACGCCGCGATGCGCACGGCTTCGAAGCTCGCCCACGGCGTCGCGAGCAGCGCGATGCCGACGCAATCGATCGCGATCCCGCACGCGAACAGCGGCTTCACGCCATGGCGCGGAAAACAGCGGCGCGTCGTCGCGATCGCGAAGAACGCCGCGATCGCCCACGGCAGCATCAATGCGCCGGCATGCGCGGCGCTCAACCCGAGCGCGTTCTGCAGATAGAGCGAAGCGACGAGATTGACGCCCGTAAAGATGCCCGGCACGCACAGATAGACCACGACGCCGATGCGCAGCAACGGCTGCGCGAGCAGGCGCAGGTCGAGCACCGGGGACGCGGCACGACGCGCATGCACCACATAACCGGAGCCGGCAGCCACCGCGATCGCCAGCATTGCAAGCGGGAATGCCGCGCCGCCGGGCTGCCCCGCCGCGGTCAGCCCGAGCAGCAACGCAACGAGCGCCGCCGCGCTCAGGACGAGCCCTTGCCAGTCGAGCCGCGGCGGCCGTTCGCGCACGCCGTCGCGCGGCAGCCATGCGAACTCGAGCGCGCAGGTCGCGGCCGCGATCGGCAACATCGCGAAGAAAATCGCGCGCCACGACAGGCGATCGACGATTGCGCCGCCGATCGCGGGCGACAACGCCGGCACGAGCAGCGCGACCATCATCACGATCGACGTGAGCCTTGCCCGCGCCTGCGGCGGATACGCGCGATAGGCCATCGTCTGCCCGATCGGGATCAGCAGCCCGCCGCCGAGCCCCTGGACCAGCCGCCAGGCGAGCAGCGCTTCGATCGACGGCGACGCGCCGACGGCGGCGCTGCCGAGCCCGAACAGCAGCAACGATGCGGCGAACACGCGCCGCTCGCCGCAGCGGCGCGCGAGCCACGTGCCGAACGGAATCACGACGGTCAGGCCGAGCACGTACATGTTGCCGACCCACGCAAGCTGCGCGACCGATGCGTGCAGTTCGCGCTGCAGCGCCGGATACGCGGCGTTCAGCATGAACATGTTCGCGAGATCGATCGCGAATCCGAGCAGATAGACGGTGGCAACTCTGGAACGGTCTGGCATGGCGGCGGAAACGTCACGAAACGCCGCAGTGTAGAAGCCGGCGGCCGCTTCGGTAAGCGGCCGGATTCGACCAGTCCGGTCGAAAAATTTTGACAATCGGCGCACCCGCCGGCAACGCCGCGCGCCCATTGCCACGCTCGGCGCGTCACATGCGGCCGCACATTCAGGTACCCTTCGAGCGAACCAACGCACAGACAGGATCCACGACCCGACCATGGTGAGCCTCGATCGTTTCGTCGTATTCCGCGCCGTGGTCGAGGCCGGCTCGTTCACGGCCGCCGCGACCGTGCTGAACCAGGCGCGAGCGGCCGTCAGCTTCAACATCAAGCAGCTCGAAGCCGAGCTCGGCGTCACGCTGCTCACGCGGACGACACGGCGCGTCGAGCTGACCGATGCCGGCGAGCGCTTCTACCGGCGCTGCCTGCGCGTGCTCGACGAAGCCGAAGGCGCGATCGACGAGGTACGCGGCGAACATGGCGGGATGGAGGGCATCCTGCGCGTGACGTCGACGGTCGAGTATGCGGCGCGCGTACTCGCACCGGCCCTGCATGCGTTTACCGCGCTGCATCCCGCGTTGCGCGTGCGGCTCGAAACGCATACGTCGCAGGCCGATCTCGTGCGCGACCGCTTCGACGTGGCGATCCGGCTCGGACGCCACGAGCACTTTCGCGACCTGCCCTATCGCGGCGTCTGCCTCGCCGCCTACGACGTGCTCGCCGTGATGGCGCCCGGCCTGCCTGCGAAGACCGGCGTCCCGCATCCGGCGTCGCCCGGCGACCTCGCCCGCCTGCCGCAGCTCGGCCACAGCCGGCTGGAGCGGATCGCCGAATGGACGCTCACCGATTGCGCGGGCAACGACCATGTTTTTCGACCGGCCACGAAGCCTCGCGTCGTCGTCGACAATGCGTCGGTATTGAGCGAACTCGCCCGCCAGGGCAGTGGCGTCGCGCTGCTGCCCGAATGGCTCGTGCACGACGATCTCGAAAGCGGCGCGCTGGTCGACGCGCTGCCCGCGTACCGGTTTCCGCAACAGAACGTCTATGCGCTGTACGTCGCAACGCGACACGTGCCGCAGAAAGTGCGCGCGTGGGTGGATTTCATGAAGGCGCAGTTGAAACAAGCGCGCTGAACACACGTTGCGGCACGGGTCGTTTCATCGGAGCCGGCCGCGCGATGCGGCCGGCTCGCGTTGCCGTGCTTTCGCCGGCGAACGTTCAGTGCGGCTGCCCGTGCTGCGTTGCGGCTGCGTCGACGGCCTCGACCGAGCGCGTCAGCCACGGGCCGATCTCCATCTCCTCGTAGCGCACGAGCCGGCTCTTGCGCGCGCGGCGATACGCCCACCAGATCGCGACGAACAGCGGAATCCACACATAGATCGACAGCACTTCCATCCAGTCGATGCGGGCCGCGAAGAACGCCTGGTAATCCTGCCCGAGCGAGATCACGATGCAGATCGCGATCGCGAACAGCGGCCCGAACGGAAACCACTTCGCACGGTACGGCAGCTGATCGAGCCGGTAGCCCTGCTTCACGAACCCCTTGCGGAACCGGTAATGGCAGACCGCGATGCCGAGCCACGCGATGAAACCCGTGATGCCGACCGTATTGAGCAGCCACAGATAGATGCCCTGGTTGTTGGTCAGCGACGTGAGGAAGCACAGCCCGCCGACCGCCATCGTCGCGTACAGCGCGTTGCGCGGCACGCCGCCCGGCGACAGCGTCGCGAACATCGCCGGCGCGCGCCCTTCCGATGCGAGGTTGTACAGCATCCGCGTCGCCGCGTAGGTGCCGGAATTGCCGGCCGACAGCACGGCCGTCAGGATCACGAGATTCATCGCGCCGGCGGCGAGCGGGAAGCCCGCGTGACTGAACACCAGCGTGAACGGGCTCACGCCGATGTCGGTCACGTCGCTCTTCAGCAGGTTCGGATCCGTGTACGGCACGAGCAGGCCGATCACGAAGATCGCGAACACGTAGAACAGCATGATCCGCCAGAAGATCTGCTTCACCGCGCGCGGGATCGTCTTGCGCGGATTCTCCGATTCGCCGGCCGTGATCCCGACCAGCTCGGTGCCGAGAAACGAGAATCCGGCAATCAGCGCGACGCTCATCATCGCGTGCACGCCGCCGACGAACGGCGCGTCGCCCGTCGTGAAGTTCCGCCAGCCGACCGGATGCCCGCTGCCGAGCACGCCGGCCGCGATCAAGAGCCCGGCCGCGATGAACGCGATCACGGTGACGACCTTGATCAGCGAGAACCAGTACTCCGATTCACCGAAGCCGCGCACCGACAGCGTATTCAGCAGGAAGATCAGCACGAGGAAGCCCGCGCCCCACCACACGCCCGGCACGGAAGGAAACCAGTAGCGCATCACGATCTGCGCGGCGACCAGCTCGATCGCGATCGTCACGGCCCAGCTGTACCAGTAGGTCCAGCCGAGCGCGACGCCGAACCCTTCGTCGACGTACTTCTCGCCGTAGATCGCGAACGAGCCCGACACGGGCATCAGTGCCGCCATCTCGCCGAGCCCCGTGACGACGAAGTAGACCATGATCCCGATCGCGAGATACGCGGCGATCGCGCCGCCCGGCCCCGCCTGCGCGACCGACGCGCCCGACGCGACGAACAGCCCCGTGCCGATCGAGCCGCCGATCGCGATCATCGCGATGTGGCGGCCCTGCAGACGGCGCTTCAGCGTCGTCCCCGACGGTGCGGCCGTCTCCGCTGCCGCTTGCAAAGCATCCATAGTGTTCACCCTGATTGGATTTCGGCTCGATCAATTTGATTCGGAATACGAATCGCTAGAGCCGATCATTCGCATCGAAACCGGACCTTCCCGGCCGGCCGCGTCAAACGACGCTGCGCTTGATCGCCTGCAACTCGGCCGTCGTCACGATCTTCTCGATCCGGAACCGCGGGCTTTCCAGCCACACGTTCGCGATCCGCCGGTACTCGTCGAGATCCTCGCACGCGAGTCGCACGAGAAAATCGAACGTGCCGCTGACGAGCCAGCAATCGAGCACGGCCGGATTCACGCGCATTTCGTCCTCGAACGGCGCCTGCGAACGCCCGTGGTCGGCCAGCACGATCTGCGCGATCACGACGATCGGCTTGGTCGCGCGCGGCGTCTTGATCACCGCGCGGTAGCCCTCGATCACGCCGAGCGCCTCGAGCCGTTCCACGCGCGCCTGGCACGGACGCGGCGTGAGGTTCACGAGCTCCGACAGCTTGCGGTATGAAATCCGTCCGTCGGTACGCAGGATGTCGAGGATCCGGAGATCGATCTTGTCGAGCTGCATCTTCTTGTCGGTCATCCGCGTTCGCTCCGGTCGGGTCGTGGCTGGTGCACGGAACGTCTCCTGTTCCGCGCGGGGCCCACATTATCCGGCCGAAGCGGCCGCGCGCCAATCGGCTAGAACCGCAGCGACAGGCAGGTCAGGCCGCCGTCCATCTTGCGGAACTCGCTCGTATCGATCACGTGCAGCGGCAACCCGAGTGTCGCGATCGCGTCGTGCACGCGCGGATAGCCGGCCGGCGTGATCAGCGTGCCGTTCACGCGCAGCGTGTTGCCCGCGTATTCGTCGGCGGCCGAGATCGCGATCCGGCGATAGTCGGCAAACGCGGGATGCGCGGCCAGCGCTTCGGTCACGAGCAGCGTGTCGTCGCCGAGCGCGTTGACGACCGATTTCAGATGCAGGCCGGCGCCGACCGGCACCGCGACGACCGAATAGCCGTAGCGCGACACCAGCGATTCGAACGCGGCGATGCCTTCTGCGTCGGTGCGGCCCGTCAGGCCGATGTAGAAGCGCTTGCCGACCTGCATCACGTCGCCGCCGTCGAGACGGCCTTCCCGCATCGGCAGCAGGTCGCGATGCGCGGCGAGCGCCGCTTCGATATGCGCTGTCTCGCCGCGCCGTGCGGGCGCGCCGGGGCGCGTGATCACCGCGAATTCCGGCGTCACGACGGCGACGTCCTCGACAAAGTGCGAATCGGGGAATCCCTCCAGCGGCGGCAGCTCGGTCAGCTCGACGCCGAGCGTGCGCAGCGCGTCGCAATACGCATGGAACTGCGTGAGCGTCCTGTCGTAGTCGGGCGCGCCGAGTTCGGCGGTGGTCAGGCCCGCGCCACAGGACGGCGCGGGACGGCGAACGATCGCTTGCGTGAATTGCATCGACTCCTCCATGGTCATTGCCACGCCCGTGCGGCACACGGGGCAGCTGCGTTGTGTCCGGACCATTATCGGAAGCCAAATTGCGCAATTCGCGTCGATTTCGGCTGCGGCGACAGCCGATTGCGTCGAATTGCGCGCGGCACGCAGCGGATTCGGCAGACGGCCGCTCGATGCATCGCGAACGGCCGCCGTCGCACGCGGCGCGCCCATTACACGCCGGGCTCGAACCCCATCTGCGAGCGGCCGAGCGCCGTGAGATCGCCCTCCCCGCCACGCCCGTCGAATTCGACCTCGAAATGATCGGCCGGGAAGTCGGGCGGGCTCTCGCCGCGCAGGAACGCGGACCGCTGGCGCTGCAGGTACGCATCGTTCTTCGCGCAACCGGGCGCGGCCGCGATGTACATCACGTTGCTGTCGCCGCTGCCGCGGTGCGCATCCTCGACCGCATGCACGACGTCGCCGTGCCAGAACACCGCGTCGCCCGGTTCCATGTGCGGGATCGGCACCAGCGCATCGAGCAGCAGCGCGTGCCATTCGGGCCGGATCGACAGCGCTCGGCCCGGACGCGCGCCGCACAGGTCGTCGTCGGCGACGTCGTCCTGCAGCGCGCGCAGCACGACATAGGCCATCGCGTTCGCCACCGGGATCAACTGCAGCGTGCCGTCGCCGGGCCCCTGCGGCGTCAGCGCGGTCCAGCCCTGGAACGTGCGGAACATCGAACACACGGCCGGCGACGGAATTTCCTCGACGTCGGGGCGGAACGCGGCATCGAACGGGTCGTAATCGCGCCAGCGGCCGGCCAGCACGTGACGGTAGACCTGGCGGAAGTTCGCGCCGAGCCAGCGTTCGACCGAGCCGCCGTCGACATGCGGCGACAGCCCGAGCGACGTCGAACCGGGCGGCCGGCGGCGAATCCGGTCCGCATACGCGGGCACCTGGCCGGGATCGAAATGCGTGCGCGCGCCGTCCGCATGCCGCCACAATCGGTTCAGGAACACGCGCGCCTGCGTGAGCGCCGGCGACTGGCGCGCGGCCACCTGCGGCTTCGACCAGTAGACGCCGTAGATCTGCGGCTTGCCCGACGCGAGGTTGCCGAAATAGCGGTCGTCCGCACGCGCATGCAGCCGGTCGACGAAGCGGTTCGCGTCCAGGTAGGCGCCGATCTCGTCGTTCCAGTCGCGGGCCTGCCGCGCGTCGAATACACCGCGAATCACGACCGCTCCGTGCGTTCGAATCGCGGCAATCGCGTCCCGATCGACGTTCCCGCCCACGATATCCGCGAACGGCACCACCGGAATCACGTCGCGGCCCTGCGCATGTGCGCGGCGGATCGCGTCGACCTGCCGCGCGATGTCGCCCTCCAGCTCGCGGAACGTGGCCGCGTAACCGGGCAGGTCGGCGCGCAGCGCCTGTTTCGCCGCGCGGATCGCGGCGGGCAGATCGTCAATCGTCAGTTGCATCGTGGTCTCCTCGCTGAAGCGTGTCGTGATGTGCCGTCAGCGTACGGCCGGCGCGCCGTCATCATCACCACTATCCGGCCAACTATCGATACAATCCTGACAACCGTGCGTTACTCCGGACGATGGCAGACCACGCAGAGCTTGTTGCCGTCCGGGTCGCGAAAATAGGCGCCGTAGTAGTCGCGGTGATAGTCCGGCCGAAGGCCCGGCGGCCCTTCGCAGGTGCCGCCGTGCCGCAGCGCGAGCGCGTGGCAGCGATCGACGTGCGCGCGGGTCGGCGCAGCGAATGCGATCGTCTGGCCATTGCCCGGTTCGGGCGCGCGGCCGTCGAGCGGCTGGCCGAAGAAGAACAGCGGCCGGTCGGCGTCGGCCGGCATCCAGCCCGACCAGCCTTCCGGCTCGTGGAATTTCAGGCGCAGCCCGAGTTCCGCGAACAGCGGCGCGTAGAAATCGTAGGCGCGCGCGGTGTCGCTGACGCCCACGCAAACATGTGAAAACATGGCATCGCTCCGTCGTGACGAATGCTCTCGATCATGCCACGGCGCGGTGCCCGCCCTCGCGCGGAGGCCGCGATGAAACCCCTGTACGAGCACGTGACGTTCGCTTCCGGCTGTTCGATCCGCGTGTATCACCGCCAGCTCGCGCGGATTCCGTTCGAATGGCATCGCCATCCCGAATACGAACTGACGCTGACGCTCAACAGCCGCGGCCAGCGCTTCATCGGCGATCACGTCGCGCGCTACGCCGACGACGACCTGGTGCTCGTGCCGCCCAACCTGCCGCATACCTGGTCGTCGAACGCGCGCATCGATCGCGATGCGCCCGAAGTCGCACTCGTTATCTGGTTCGACGGCGACTGGGCGCGCCGGCTTGCCGACTGTTGCCCCGAATACGCGCCGCTGCGCTCGCTGCTGCGGCGCGCGGCGCCGGGCCTGCGCTTCGACGCCGACGCGGCCCGCGCGATGCGCGCACGGCTGCCGCGGCTGCTCGACCCTTCGCCGCGCGCACGGCTCGCGGCCGCGCTCGACACGCTGGCCGATCTCGCGGAAGCCCGCGGCGAGCCGCTCGCCACCGCGCACGCATACGACCGGCCCGACGGAACGACACCGCCCGCCGAAGCGGCCGCGCCCGAAGCCGAGCGCCTCGATCACGTGCTCGACGCGATCGACCGGCACTTCCACGAACCGCTACGCATCGACACGCTCGCCGCTGCCGCGCACATGTCCGAACGCACGCTGCAGCGCCTGTTCGTCCGGCATCTCGGCGAAAGCGTCGGCCGCTACGTGCAGCGTCTGCGGCTCGCGCACGCGTGCCGTCATCTGGTCGGCACCGACTGGCCGATCGCGACGGTGGCCGCTCGCTGCGGCATTCCGAATTCCGCGAACTTCAACCGCCAGTTCCTCGCTGCGCGCGGGACGACGCCGGGCGCCTACCGGCAGTTCTTCCTGCAACACGGCCACGCACCCGACGACGATGCGCCGGCGCTCGATACGCGACCGCCGTCGCTCGAGCGCCGCAACGATCCGGCGCGCAAATGAAAACACCCCGGCGGGATGACCCGTCGGGGTGTCGTGGCGTTGCGATTGCCCGACGCGAGCGGCCTTGCCGGCCGTTCGCGTCGCACACGACTTAACGTGCGTTGATCGGCTTCGCTTCGCGCGGCGTATCGCCGATGAACAGCTGGCGCGGACGGCCGATCTTTTGCTCCGGATCGGCAATCATTTCGTTCCACTGCGCGATCCAGCCGACCGTACGTGCCATCGCGAAGATACACGTGAACATCGACGTCGGGATGCCCAGCGCGCGCTGGACGATGCCCGAGTAGAAATCGACGTTCGGGTACAGCTTGCGCGACACGAAGTATTCGTCTTCCAGCGCGATCTTCTCGAGCTGCATCGCGAGCTTGAACAGCGGGTCGTCGTGCAGGCCCAGTTCGTTCAGCACTTCGTAGCACGTCTCGCGCATCAGCTTCGCGCGCGGGTCGTAGTTCTTGTACACACGGTGGCCGAAGCCCATCAGCTTCACGCCCGAATTCTTGTCCTTCACCTGCTTGATGAATTCGGGGATGTTGTCCGGCGAACCGATCTGCTCGAGCATGTTCAGCGCGGCTTCGTTCGCGCCGCCGTGCGCCGGGCCCCACAGGCACGCGATACCGGCCGCGATACATGCGAACGGGTTCGCGCCCGACGAGCCGGCCAGGCGAACCGTCGACGTCGATGCGTTCTGCTCGTGGTCGGCATGCAGGATCAGGATGCGATCGAGCGCGCGGACGAGCACGTCGTTGACCTTGTACTCTTCGCACGGGTTCGAGAACATCATGTGCATGAAGTTCGCGCTGTACGACAGTTCGTTCTTCGGATAAACGAACGGCTGGCCGATGCTGAACTTGTACGCCATCGCGACGAGCGTCGGCAGCTTCGCGATCATGCGGATCGCCGACACTTCACGGTGACGCGGCTCGTTGATGTCGAGCGAGTCGTGATAGAACGCCGACAGCGCGCCGACGGCCGCCACCAGCACCGCCATCGGGTGCGCGTCGCGGCGGAAGCCACGGAAGAAGAAGTGCATCTGCTCGTGCACCATCGTATGCTTCGTGACGGTGTCGACGAATTCCTTCTTCTGCGCTGCGTTCGGCAGTTCGCCCTTCAGCAGCAGGTAGCAGGTTTCGAGGAAGTCGGCGTTTTGCGCGAGGTTGTCGATCGGGTAACCGCGGTACAGCAGCTCGCCCTTGTCGCCGTCGATGTACGTGATCGCCGAATTACAAGCTGCCGTCGACATGAAGCCCGGGTCATACGTGAACTTGCCGGTCTGGCCGTACAGCTTGCGGATGTCGATCACGTCCGGGCCCATCGTGCCCTTGTAGATCGGCAGTTCGACGCTCGGCGAATTGTCGCTGAACGATAGCGTGGCTTTAACATCAGACGGAGTCATGGCACATCCTCAATCGAAATAAAGAAACGGGATTCGATAACGGGCGTAACGCGTTACACGTTGCGCAGCATCTCCAACAGCCGGTGAATATCCGGGCTGTCTAGGTCGCCTTCTGGTTCCTTGCGCGCGAGCAGCAAGTCCATCAGGTCGTTGTCGCTCAGATCGAGCAGGCGCGACAACGCGCCTACGTCTGCATCGGTGAGGTCATGCTCGTATCTGCCGAAGAAACGCTCGAAAATCAGATCGTTTTCCAGCAGACCCCGCCGTGCGCGCCAGCGAAGGCGCGCGCGGCGGTGCGGGTCGGATTGATGCGAATCGTCGCTCATTGCAACCTTAAACTGCGCGACGGACCATCAGTTCCTTGATCTTGCCGATCGCCTTCGTCGGGTTCAGGCCCTTCGGGCAGACGTCGACGCAGTTCATGATCGTGTGGCAACGGAACAGACGGTACGGATCTTCCAGGTTGTCGAGACGCTCGCCGGTCGCCGTGTCGCGGCTGTCCGCGATGAAGCGGTAAGCCTGCAGCAGGCCGGCCGGGCCGACGAACTTGTCCGGGTTCCACCAGAAGCTCGGGCACGACGTCGAGCAGCTCGCGCACAGAATGCACTCGTACACGCCGTCGAGCTCGTCGCGCTCTTCCGGCGACTGGAGGCGTTCCTTCTCCGGCGGCGGCGCGTCGTTGATCAGGTACGGCTTGATCGAGTGATACTGGTTGAAGAAGTGCGTCATGTCGACGATCAGGTCGCGCACGACGGGCAGGCCCGGCAGCGGACGCAGCACGATCTTCTGCGGCAGGTCGTTCAGGTTCGTCAGGCACGCGAGACCGTTCTTGCCGTTGATGTTCATCGCGTCCGAACCGCACACGCCTTCGCGGCACGAACGGCGGAACGACAGCGTCTCGTCCAGTGCCTTCAGCTTGACCAGTGCATCCAGCAGCATGCGCTCGTGTTCGAGATCCAGCTCGTACGTCTGCATGCGCGGCGCTGCGTCCTTGTCCGGATCGTAGCGGTAGACTTCAAAAATGCGTTTTGCCATTTCGGATTCCTTTGACTCGGCTTAGAACGTGCGCGGCTTCGGCGGCACGGATTCGACCGTCAGCGGCTTCATTTGAACCGGCTTGTAGTCGAGGCGATCGCCTTCGCTGTACCACAGCGTGTGACGCAGCCAGTTTTCGTCGTCGCGGTGCTCGTAGTCGCTGTGGGCATGCGCGCCACGGCTTTCCTTGCGTGCTTCCGCCGATACCATCGTCGCGCGGGCAACCTCGATCAGGTTCTCCAGCTCGAGCGCTTCGACACGCGCGGTGTTGAACACCTTCGACTTGTCCTTCAGGTGGATGTGTTCCACGCGCTCCGCCAGGCCGGCCATCTGATCGACGCCTTCCTTCAGCAGCTCCGACGTGCGGAACACGCCTGCGTGCTTCTGCATCGTCGAGCGGATGTCGTTCGCGACGTCCTGCGTGTATTCGCCCGCAGTCGACTTGTCGAGCTTGTTCAGGCGCGCCAGCGAGTATTCGCCTGCATCGGCCGGCAGCGGCTTGTGATCGCGCTGGTTCTTCACGTGCTCGACGATGTGGTTGCCGGCCGCGCGGCCGAACACCACGAGGTCCAGCAGCGAGTTCGTGCCGAGGCGGTTCGCGCCGTGCACGGACACGCACGAGCACTCGCCCACTGCGTAGAAGCCGTTGACCGGTTCCTTGTGATCGCGCGACGTGCCGACGACCTGACCGTGGATATTGGTCGGGATGCCGCCCATCTGGTAGTGGATCGTCGGGACGACCGGGATCGGTTCCTTGATCGCATCGACGTTCGCGAACTTCAGCGCGATTTCGCGGATCGACGGCAGACGCTTCATGATCGTCTCGGCGCCGATGTGCGACAGGTCGAGCAGCACGTGGTCCTTGTTCGGACCGACGCCGCGGCCTTCCTTGATTTCCTGGTCCATCGAACGCGACACGAAGTCACGCGGCGCCAGATCCTTCAGCGTCGGCGCATAGCGCTCCATGAAACGCTCGCCGTTCGCGTTGCGCAGGATGCCGCCCTCGCCGCGCACGCCTTCGGTGATCAGCACGCCCGCGCCGGCCACGCCGGTCGGGTGGAACTGCCAGAACTCCATGTCCTGCAGCGCGATGCCCGAACGCGCGGCCATGCCGAGGCCGTCGCCGGTGTTGATGAACGCGTTGGTCGATGCCGCGAAGATCCGGCCTGCGCCGCCCGTCGCGAACAGCGTCGTCTTGCCTTCCATGATGTAGACGTCGCCCGTCTCCATCTCGAGGGCCGTCACGCCGAGCACGTCGCCGTCCGCGTCGCGGATCAGGTCGAGCGCCATCCATTCGACGAAGAACTGCGTCTTCGCTTCGACGTTCTGCTGGTACAGCGTGTGCAGCAGCGCGTGACCGGTACGGTCGGCGGCCGCGCAAGCGCGCTGGACCGGCTTCTCGCCGTAGTTCGCGGTGTGGCCGCCGAACGGACGCTGGTAGATCGTGCCGTCCGCGTTGCGGTCGAACGGCATGCCGAAGTGCTCGAGTTCGTACACGACGTTCGGCGCTTCACGGCACATGAATTCGATCGCGTCCTGGTCGCCGAGCCAGTCGGAGCCCTTGATCGTGTCGTAGAAGTGGAAGTGCCAGTTGTCTTCGCTCATGTTGCCGAGCGACGCGCCGATGCCGCCCTGCGCGGCCACCGTGTGCGAACGGGTCGGGAACACCTTGGACAGCACGCCGACCGACAGGCCCGCGCGCGACAGTTGCAGTGCCGCGCGCAAGCCGGAGCCGCCTGCGCCGACGATCACTACGTCAAACTTGCGACGCGGGAGGGAAGTTTTGATTGCAGCCATTCTTTAAACTCTCCAGAGAATCTGCGCGGCGTAGCCCGCACATGCGAGCAGCCAGACGATGGTCAGCGATTGCAGCAGCAGGCGCACACCGACGGGCTTCACGTAGTCCATCCAGATGTCGCGCACGCCGACCCATGCGTGGTAGAAGAGGGAAAGCAGCATCACGAAGGTCGCGAGCTTCATCCATTGCGCGGCGAAGATCGATGCCCAGCCTTCGTACGAAAAATCGTGCGCGCCGAAGAACAGGACGAGCAGAATGACCGTGTAGACCGCCATGATCGTGGCGGTGATGCGCTGCGCAAGCCAGTCGCGCAGGCCGTAATGTGCGCCGACGACGAGGCGCTTCGAGCCGATTCGGTTGTTGGCTGCCATTTTCTTAGAACGCTCCGAACAGTTTGAGTGCCATGGCGATCGTCAGTGCGATCGAGACGACAAAGACGACGACTGCCGTCCGCTTGCCGCCTTCCTTCGTGACGGCGTCGTGATTGACGTCCATCAGCAGGTGGCGAATGCCGGCGCAGAAATGGTGGAAGAACGCCCAGGACAACACGAGGACGATCAGCTTGACGATGATGTTGGAGAGGAAGGCCTTGAAGACTTCGAAGCTGAGCTCTGACGTCAGGCTTTGATCGAGGAGGAACAGCAGGAACGGCAGGAACAGGAACAGCAGCGCGCCGCTGATTCGATGGAGAATCGACAATGTCGCCGCCAGCGGCATGCGATATTTCAGCGTGATATCGCTGAGTCCGATGTTCCGGTATTCCGGTCTCGGCTTTCTTACTGCGTCAGTCATGCTAGACCCCTACTATGTTGTCACACTAATCCGCGATTTTAGCGCCTTTTTATATCGCGCTGCAGCGAAAGTCTGCTCTGAATAGTTGCGCGAACTAGAACAAAGGCGGCCCGAAACGTGCTTCGCGAGTGTGGGAAACGCGAACGCACTCGGCCTGAGCCGAACCATCGTCAGCTCAAGTCATTCTGATAGTAGTACCCGGTTGTGACATACCAGCCGCGTCGCACTTCCACGGGCCGGTCCCCGTATGTATAGGACACGCGCTCGACCGACAGCAACGGGAAACCCACCGGCACATGCAGCAGGTCGGCCACCGCCGGCTCCGCCGCCACCGCACGGATCTTCTCCGTCGCGCGAATCATCCGCGTGCCGAACTCCGTCTCGAACATCGCGTAGAGCGGCCCCTTGTACTCGCTCAGCCGCTCGAACGTGAGCCCGCGGAACATCGTGCCCGGCAGCCAGATCTCGTCGAGCACCGTCACTTCGCTATCGAACTCCAGCAGGCGGCGCACCTGCACGACGGGATCGGCCGGCTTCAGGTCGAGCTGCCGCGCGATCTCGGCCGGCGCGCGCAGGCGCCGGCATTCGAGCAGGCGGCTCACGTGCGGGTGCTCGGCCCCGTCGTCGGCCAGCAAACGCAGGAAGCGGAACTGCGCGCGATCCTCGTTGTGCGTTGCAACAAAAGTACCCTTGCCCTGCCGCCGGACCACGAGATTTTCGGCGGCCAGTTCATCGATCGCCTTGCGAACGGTGCCCTGGCTGACCTTGTAGCGGGCCGCGAGCTCCACTTCGCTCGGGATGATCTCGCCCGGCTTCCATTCACCGGTTTCGAGACTTTGCGTGATCAATGACTTAATCTGCTGGTATAACGGGCTGAACGTGGGCGACGCAGAGGCCGCGGGCGAAGGTGCGGGATCGCTCGCGCCCGGCTGCCCTGGGCCGCCTGCGCCGGACTGATTCGCGGTATTCGCCTGGTTCGATGTCATGGCGCGCATTTCATCACAAACCGCACTTTTTCGTCCACTCAATTTCCGCAAAACATCTGTCTTATATAAGACATATGATACCGTTTGACTTTGCGCGTGACGGCTCCTACACTCCCGGTCGAGCAAGGGTTCGCGGGTGCAAACAGCGCGTCCCCGGCTACGTGCCACGGCCGTCTCCAGGTTCCCGCGTCTGCCATCGCGAATCCTCCGCCCTGCTTCAATGCAACGCTACGCACAACGCGCATAGAATGGCGTTTTCGCTAGCGTCCAACGCTTCACCCGTCCTGGAGATTTTCAATGGCTAAGCCCGCAAAGCGCGTTGCCGTCACCGGCGCCGCAGGTCAAATCGCTTACTCCCTGCTGTTCCGCATCGCGAACGGCGACCTGCTCGGCAAGGACCAGCCGGTCATCCTGCAACTGCTCGACCTCCCGCAAGCCCAAGGCGCCGTCAAAGGCGTCGTGATGGAACTCGACGATTGCGCGTTCCCGCTGCTCGCGGGCGTCGTGATCACCGACGACCCGAAGGTCGCATTCAAGGATGCCGACGTCGCGCTGCTGGTCGGTGCACGTCCGCGCTCGAAGGGCATGGAGCGCAAGGACCTGCTGTCGGCGAACGCCGAGATCTTCACGGTTCAGGGCGCCGCGCTGAACGAAGTCGCCAGCCGCGACGTGAAGGTGCTGGTCGTCGGCAACCCGGCGAACACGAACGCGTACATCGCGATGAAATCGGCGCCGGATCTGCCGAAGAAGAACTTCACGGCCATGCTGCGCCTCGACCACAACCGCGCGCTGTCGCAGCTCGCGGCCAAGTCGGGCAAGCCGGTCGCATCGATCGAGAAGCTCGCCGTGTGGGGCAACCACTCGCCGACGATGTACCCCGACTTCCGCTTCGCGACCGCCGAAGGCGAATCGATGCTGAAGCTGATCAACGACGACGTGTGGAACCGCGACACGTTCATCCCGACCGTCGGCAAGCGCGGCGCGGCGATCATCGAAGCGCGCGGCCTGTCGTCGGCAGCGTCGGCAGCCAACGCGGCGATCGACCACGTCCGTGACTGGGTGCTCGGCACGAACGGCAAGTGGGTCACGATGGGCATCCCGTCGGACGGTTCGTACGGCATCCCCGAAGACATCATCTACGGCGTGCCGGTCGTGTGCGAAAACGGCGAGTACAAGCGCGTCGAAGGCCTGGAAATCGACGCGTTCTCGCGCGAGAAGATGGACGGCACGCTGGCCGAGCTGCTCGAAGAGCGCGATGGCGTCGCCCACCTGCTGAAGAACTAAGCATCACGCGCATTGCCGGGCGGCCCTCGGGCAGCCCGGTTTCGGCACGGGCCCGGCATGCCGCCGGCCCGGCCGACCGATCCGATCCGTGCACGTTTTGCCGCCCCGCGCTCGCCGCGCACCGGCCCAGAATGCGCCCGAATCCGATTTTCTCCACGTTGACCCGCTTCCCTGACGTAGACGAGATGGCCGCGCTCACTCCTGCACAAGTGCTGTACGACGGGGCGTCCCCGCCCGCGATCCTGCCCTGCTGCGATCACTACGCGGGCAGCGAAAAGCTGATGCGCAAGTCGCTCGCGCTGCAGACCGAAACGGGCCCCGTGTTCGACATCACGCTCGACTGCGAGGACGGCGCGGCCGTCGGCCAGGAAGCCGCGCACGCGGCACTCGTCGCCGACCTGCTCGGCAGCGCCGAGAACCGCTTCGGCCGCGTCGGCGTCCGCATCCACGACTTTTCCCACCCGCACTGGCGCGACGACGTGCGCATCGTGCTGCGTGCATCGCGCGCACCCGCCTACATCACGCTCCCGAAGATCGCGAACGCCGCCGACGCGGCCGAAATGACCGCGTTCATCGAAGGCACGCGCCGCGAGCTCGGCATCGCGCAGCCGATCCCGGTCGACGTGCTGGTCGAGACGCACGGCGCGCTCGCGCAGGCGGCCGCCCTCGCCGCGCTGCCGACGGTCGGCACGCTGAGCTTCGGGCTGATGGATTTCGTCTCCGCGCATCACGGCGCGATCCCCGATGCCGCGATGCGCTCGCCCGGCCAGTTCGACCACCCGCTCGTACGCCGCGCGAAGCTGGAAATCGCCGCGGCCTGTCACGCGCACGGCAAGACGCCGTCGCACAACGTGACGACCGAAGTGCGCGACATGAGCGTCGCCGCCGGCGATGCACGCCGCGCGCGCGACGAATTCGCGTTCACGCGGATGTGGAGCATCCATCCCGCGCAGATCCGCCCGATCGTCGACGCCTTCGCACCGCGCACCGCCGAAGTCGCGCTGGCCGCCGAGATCCTGCTGGCCGCGCAGGCCGCCGACTGGGGTCCGACGCGCCACGGTGATACGCTGCACGATCGCGCGAGTTATCGTTATTACTGGTCGGTGCTGCGCCGCGCGCGGGCCACCGGCCAGCCCGTACCGGCCGAGGCCGCGCCGCTGTTCGGCCCGGCCGACGCGGGCAGCGCGCCGTAAGCGCGCACCGCCGGCCGATACACGAGTTTCATGCATTCGCCGACGCGCAAACCGGACAGAGGTTTGCGAAACGACAAAAAACGTAACGGAGCCCGAAAACCTGAAATATGCGCGGCCAAATAGGTGAAAATAGCGGCCGCTGCGCGCTTTCGGGGCGCGTGCAGTTTCAAACCGGCCGGCAGTTTCGATTGCCGACCCTTGTCAACTGATTATCGAAAGGTTCTGACTCCATGAAGAAACTCCTGATCGCTACCGCCATCGGCGCGTTGTCCGCCACGATGCTGGTGTCGGCTCCGAGCGCATTTGCCCAGGGTACGGCTACCACGACCGCGAAGAAGGCAACGGCCAAGCGCCCGGCGCCGGCCAAGCGCATCATCCCGCGCAGCAAGAAGGCGCAGGCGCGTGCCGCTGCCAAGGTCGATCCGGTACCGGAAGGCGCGGTCAAGTGGTCCTGTAAGGAAGGCCTGTCGTTCGACCTCGCCGGCGACATGAAGCGCGACCAGGTCATCACGGTTCACTGGGCGAAGAAGAACTACAAGCTGCCGCGTCAGGCCACGACGACGGGCGCCGACACGTTCTACGATCCGGCAGCAGGCTTCAAGCTGGTCGTGATCCCGACCAAGGCGATGCTGTTCTCCGACGCAAACGGCGGCGAGCGCCTCGCGGACGAATGCGTGACGCCGGAAATGGCGCAAGGCACGGCAGCGCCGACGCAATCGAACGAGCTGAAGCCCGTAACGAACTAAGCGCGCCCCCCGGCCCCTCGATGTCCGCCCCGGTCTCCAACGTCCGCCCTGCTCCGGATACGGTACTCGTCGATATCGTCGACTACGTGCTGAACACCGGTATCGACAGCGCGCTCGCGCTGGAGACGGCGCGTCATTGCCTGATCGACACGCTCGGATGCGGACTCGAGGCGCTGTCCTACCCTGCCTGCACCAAGCTGCTCGGCCCCGTCGTGCCCGGCACGATCGTGCCGAACGGCGCGAAGGTGCCCGGCACGTCCTTCCAGCTCGATCCCGTCCAGGCCGCGTTCAGCATCGGCGCAATGATCCGCTGGCTGGACTTCAACGACACCTGGCTCGCCGCCGAATGGGGCCATCCGTCCGACAACCTCGGCGGCATCCTGGCGACGGCCGACTGGCTCTCCCGCACGGCCGTCGCGGCCGGCCGCAAGCCGCTTGCCATGCGCGACGTGCTGGTCGCGATGATCCAGGCCCACGAGATCCAGGGCTGCCTCGCGCTCGAGAATTCGTTCAACGCGGTCGGGCTCGACCACGTGCTGCTCGTGAAGGTCGCGTCGACGGCCGTCGTCGGCCGGCTGCTCGGGCTCACGCGCGACGAGCTGATCAACGCGGTATCCAATGCGTTCGTCGACGGCCACGCGCTGCGCACCTATCGCCACGCGCCGAACACGGGTTCGCGCAAATCCTGGGCGGCCGGCGACGCCACCTCCCGCGCGGTGCGCCTCGCGCTGATCGCGAAAACGGGCGAAATGGGCTATCCGTCGGCGCTCACCGCGAAGACCTGGGGCTTCTACGACGTGCTGTTCGACGGGCAGCCGTTCCGTTTCCAGCGCCCGTACGGCACGTACGTGATGGAGAACGTGCTGTTCAAGATCGCGTTCCCCGCCGAATTCCATGCGCAAACGGCTGCCGAAGCCGCGCTGCAACTGCACGCGCAGCTCGCCGCCGCAGGCCGCTCGACCGACGACATCAGCCGGATCACGATCCGCACGCATGCGGCCGCGATCCGCATCATCGACAAGCAGGGCCCGCTCGCCAATCCGGCTGACCGCGACCACTGCATCCAGTACATGGTCGCCGTGCCGCTGCTGTTCGGCCGGCTGACCGCGGCCGACTACGAAGATTCGGCCGCAGCGGACCCGCGCATCGACGCGCTGCGCGCGAAAACCGTGTGCGTCGAGGATCCGCAGTTCACGAAGGATTACCACGATCCGGACAAGCGCTCGATCGCGAATGCGCTGACGATCGAGTTCACGGACGGGTCGAAGCTTGCCGAAGTGGCGGTCGAATACCCGCTCGGCCATCGGCGACGCCGCGCGGACGGCATCCCGCTCTTGGTCGAGAAATTCAGGACCAACCTCGCCCGCCGCTTCCCGGCAACACAGCAACAAGCGATTCTCGACGTGTCGCTGGACCAGGCAAAGCTCGAAGCGATGCCGGTCGATGAGTACGTCGATCTGTATGTTTCCTAGCCTTAACCCCAGGAAAATCACCATGGCCCACAATCTCCACAAGACCCTCAAGGAATTCGACAGCGGTTCCGGCAAAGGCAAGTTCTACTCGCTGCCGCAACTCGGCAAGGAGCTGAAGACGAAGATCGAACGCCTGCCGGTGTCGATCCGTATCGTGCTCGAGTCCGTGCTGCGCAACTACGACGGCAAGAAAATCACCGAAGAGCACATCGAGCAGCTCGCGAACTGGAAGCCGACCGCGAAGCGCGTCGACGAGATTCCGTTCGTGGTGTCGCGCGTCGTGCTGCAGGACTTCACGGGCGTGCCGCTGCTCGCCGACATCGCGGCCATGCGCGGCGTCGCCGAGCGCACGGGCAAGAACCCGAAGAAGATCGAGCCGCTGGTCCCGGTCGATCTCGTCGTCGACCACTCGGTCCAGATCGACTACTTCCGCCAGAAGGACGCGCTCGACCTGAACATGAAGCTGGAATTCCAGCGCAACAACGAGCGCTACCAGTTCATGAAGTGGGGCATGCAGGCCTTCGACACGTTCAAGGTCGTGCCGCCGGGCGTCGGCATCGTCCACCAGGTGAACCTCGAATACCTCGCGCGCGGCGTCCACAAGAAGGCGGATGGCGGCGACACCGTGTACTACCCGGATACCCTCGTCGGCACCGACAGCCACACGACGATGATCAACGGCATCGGCGTGGTCGGCTGGGGCGTGGGCGGCATCGAAGCGGAAGCCGGCATGCTCGGCCAGCCGGTGTACTTCCTGACGCCGGACGTCGTCGGCGTCGAGCTGAAGGGCAAGCTGCGCGAAGGCGTGACGGCCACCGACCTCGTGCTGACGATCACCGAAATGCTGCGTAAGGAGAAGGTCGTCGGCAAGTTCGTCGAGTTCTTCGGCGCCGGCACGAAGTCGCTGTCGCTGCCGGACCGCGCCACGATCGGCAACATGGCGCCGGAATACGGCGCGACGATGGGCTTCTTCCCGGTCGACGAAAAGACGATCGACTACTTCAAGGGCACGGGCCGCACGAAGGCGGAAATCGCCGCGTTCGAAAACTACTTCAAGGCGCAGAAGCTGTTCGGCATCCCGAAGGCCGGCGACATCGACTACACGAAGACGGTGACGCTGGACCTCGCGACGGTCGCGCCGTCGCTGGCCGGCCCGAAGCGCCCGCAGGACCGCATCGAGATCGGCAACGTCAAGTCGACGTTCACCGACCTGTTCTCGAAGCCGGTCGCCGACAACGGCTTCGCGAAGAAGGCGGACGACCTGAACACGCAGTACACGACGAGCAACGGCGTCGACGTGAAGAACGGCGACGTGCTGATCGCCGCGATCACGTCGTGCACGAACACGTCGAACCCGAGCGTGCTGCTGGCGGCCGGCCTGCTAGCGAAGAAGGCGGTCGAGGCCGGCCTCACGGTCGATCCGAAGATCAAGACCTCGCTCGCGCCGGGATCGCGCATCGTCACCGAGTACCTGACGAAGACGGGCCTGCTGCCCTACCTGTCGAAGCTCGGCTTCGAAGTCGCGGCCTACGGCTGCACGACCTGTATCGGCAACGCGGGCGACCTGACGCCGGAACTGAACGAAGCGATCACGAAGAACGACATCGTCGCGGCTGCCGTGCTGTCGGGCAACCGCAACTTCGAAGCGCGTATCCATCCGAACATCCGCGCGAACTTCCTCGCGTCGCCGCCGCTCGTCGTCGCGTACGCGATCGCCGGCAACATCACGCGCGACCTGATGACCGAGCCGGTCGGCAAGGGCAAGGGCGGCCGCGACATCTACCTCGGCGACATCTGGCCGACGAGCGATGAAATCCACGCGCTGCTCAAGTTCGCGCTCGATCCGAAGAAGTTCGAGGACAACTACGCGAAGCTGACCAAGAAGGGCGACCTCTGGAGCAAGATCGAGGGCGAATCGGGCCAGGTCTACGACTGGCCGAAGTCGACGTACATCGCCGAGCCGCCGTTCTTCGGCAACGACTTCTCGATGGAACCGGCTGCGTCGATCCCGACGGTCAAGGGCGCGCGCGCGCTGGGCATCTTCGGCGACTCGGTCACGACCGACCACATCAGCCCGGCAGGCTCGATCAAGGAAGACTCGCCGGCAGGCAAGTGGCTGAAGGAAAACGGCGTGCAGAAGGCCGACTTCAACAGCTACGGCTCGCGCCGCGGCAACCACGACGTGATGATGCGCGGCACGTTCGCGAACGTCCGGATCAAGAACCTGATGATCCCGGTGAAGGCCGACGGCACGCGCGTCGAAGGCGGCCTGACGATTCACCAGCCGAGCGGCGAACAGCAGTCGATCTATGACGCGGCAATGCAGTACGTTGCCGCCGACACGCCGACCGTCGTGTTCGCGGGCGAAGAGTACGGCACGGGCTCGTCGCGCGACTGGGCCGCGAAGGGCACCCAACTGCTCGGCGTGAAGGCCGTGGTCGCACGCAGCTTCGAGCGGATCCACCGCTCGAACCTGGTCGGCATGGGCGTGCTGCCGCTGCAATTCAAGGGCTCGGACAGCGTCCAGTCGCTCGGCATCACCGGCGAAGAGACCTACGACATCGAAGGCCTCGGCGACGACTTCAAGCCGCAGCAGGACGTCACGCTCGTGATCAATCGCAAGAACGGCGAAACGCAGCGCGTGCCGGTGCTGCTGCGCATCGATACGCCGATCGAAGTCGACTACTACAAGCACGGCGGTATCCTGCCGTTCGTGCTGCGCTCGCTGCTCGCAGCGTAAGCGCTGCTTTTGCAGGTGCCGCAGCCGCCTCGCGGCGGTTGCGGCCGATTTGGATGCCCGACCTCGTGTCGGGCTTTTTTTTGCCTGCGCGCTACGCGACGCTGCCTCGCGCCTTCGCGCCCGCTCGTGCGTTCTTCTTCAGATGCGTCCGGTTGTATTCGATCGCCGCGCGCACCAGGCTTTTCAGCGCCCGCTTGTCGATCCGGTCGCCTTCGAGGAAATCGATCGCGCGCCGCGCATTGCCTTCCAGGCCGGCGTTGAACAGCCGGTCGGGATCCGGCAGTTGCGCGCCGTGCATGAAGGTCAGCTTCACCTTGCCCTTGTGCGCATCCGCGACCGCGATCATCCCGTCGCACGACCACACGGGGCTGCCCATCCACTTCCATTCCTCGACGATGCCCGCGTCGGCCGCGAGGATCGTCTGGCGGAGCTCGGCAAAGGTCTGACCGCGCCAGTCGGCGATGCCGGCGATCAGCGCGTCGATGCGCGCCGACGGGTCGAGGTCCGTTGTACTCATGCGCGGGCCTCCGTGCCTTCGTCGGGACGCGCCAGAACCTGTTCAAGCGACTCGAAGAACCGCACCCAGCCGTGCTGCGCGCCGCGGTACGCCTGCTCCTGATCCGCGCGGAAGCCGACCTGCTCCATGCGCAAGTGCGTGCCGGCCGGCGTCGGCGTAAGCGTCCACGTGACGACGCTTTCGAGGCCGTACGCGGCCCATGTATAGGACAGCGCCCGCGGCGGCTCGATCGTCAGGACCTTGCAGTCGACCGAACCCCAGTCCGCGCGGAAGCTGAAAGCGCGGCCCGCGACGGGTTCGAAGTCGCTCTTCATCAGCCACGCCTCGATCAGGTGCGGTTGCGTGAGCGCGCGCCAGATCTTCTCCGGCGGATGCGGCAGCTCGCGGTCGACGACGACGGAGCGCGTTTCGGTAGAGGCTTGGTTCATTGATCCATCCTTTTGAGCAGATCTTCGAGGGCATCGAACCGGTTCTGCCAGAAGCCGGCCATCTGGCTTGTCCAGTCGATCAACGGGGCCAGCGCTTGCGGCTGCGCGCTGTAGTGCGTCTGCCGGCCTTCGTGGCGGTCGCTCACGAGCCCGGCCTGCTTCAGTACGCCGAGATGCTTCGAGACGGCCGGCTGCGAGACGCCCGCATGGGCCGTCAGCGCGGCAACCGTCAACTCGCCATCCGCGCACAGCCGCTCGAAGAGCGCGCGGCGCGTGGGATCGGCAAGGGTCCTGAAAAGCATGTCGTGAGCGTTCTGCATGTCCAAATCCATAACCCGGTGGTTATGGATTGAAGGATATCCGCTGATTGCCGCGAGTCAAGGCGGGATTTCGCGAACGGCGTCGCTCGATCCTGCGCGGACATCCTGTCCGCCACGTCGGCGCGTGCCCGCCCCGAATTCGAGCATTCCCTCTAATCCGCAATCGCGGCGCGCGATCCGAAAGCCGCCTGCAAGACTGCCCGGCGCGCCGTTCCACAGTTCGGGAAACGTTTGAGGTCCACTGGCCCCGTTCTTGTGCATGCACGCATCCGTTCCTGACGAGTCCCTTCCATTGACCACATAGTGCGACTCGGCACGCGGCAACCGGCACGCAAGCCTCGTCCATCCACGCGACCCTGCACTCCACGATCGCGCATGTTCCGATGCAGTGACGAACGACTCGTGCGTCCGAACGACGCGCGTTGCCGCGCCGTCGTGCCACGAACCGGTTCCGCTCGCCGGGCTCGCCATCGCTTGCGCATACGACGCCACGCGCGCGTGCGCACGCGCCGATGTCAGAACTGACAGCTATGGAAAATGGCAGCTACCCGAACCGCACCGACGCCCTACGCTCGTCACCGCTCGCGGCCCCACAAGGGCCGGGGGTTCCAGTAACGTCGCCTCTCCTAAAAAAGGACTCCCGATGAAAAGGAATGCCCGGTTTGCCCTTCCCCTTCCGTCGCCCCGCCGCCTTGCGTGCGTGGCACCGCTCGTGTTCGCCGCCGCTGCGGCGCACGCGGCGACGGATTGGGTCGATACCCATACGAAGGCCTTTCTGACCGGCCCGCAGTTGATGGCGCGCAGTGCGGCGCCGTCGCTCGAACTCGCGGCCGGCGAGACGACCAACGTCGTCGTCAGCCTGAAGCTGCGCAACGACGCGCAGCTCAAGCAACTGGCGCGCGACGTGAACCGGCCCGGCAGCGCGCATTACCGCCAGTACCTCACGCACGAGCAGTTCCTCGCCAATTACGCGCCGACCGACGCGCAGGTGAAGTCGGTGGTCGACTATCTGCACAAGAGCGGCTTCGTGAACGTCGAGGTCGCGCCGAACCGGCTGCTGGTATCCGCAAGCGGCACGGCCGGCACGGTGAAGACTGCGTTCAACACGTCGCTCGTACACTTCCAGTACGCGGGCCGCTCGGGCTTCGCCAACGCGTCGACCGCGCAGGTGCCGCGCGCGCTCGGCGACGTCGTCGGCTCGGTGCTCGGGCTGCAGAGCGTCGCGCGTGCACGGCCGATGCTGCGCGTCGGCAACGTGGCGAAGCCGCAAGCGCTCGCGGCCGGCACGGCGACCGGCCACTATCCGAAGGAATTCCCGGGCCTCTACAACGCGACCGGCGTGCCGACCGCGGCCGGCGTGACCGTCGGCATCATCACGATCGGCGGCGTGTCGCAAACGCTGCAGGACCTGAAGCAGTTCACGTCGAGCAACGGTTACGGCACGGTCTCGACGCAGACCGTCAAGACCAACGGCACGAGCGGCAGCTACAGCGACGACCAGAGCGGCCAGGGCGAATGGGATCTCGACAGCCAGTCGATCGTCGGCTCGGCCGGCGGCCAGGTCGGCAAGCTCGTGTTCTACATGGCGGACCTCAACGCCTCCGGCAACACAGGCCTCACGCAGGCGTTCAACCGCGCGGTGTCGGACAACACCGCGAAGGTGATCAACGTGTCGCTCGGCTGGTGCGAGACCGACGCGAGCGCGGACGGCACGCTCGACGCCGAGGAGCAGATCTTCACGACGGCCGCGGCGCAAGGCCAGACGTTCTCGGTGTCGTCAGGCGACGAAGGCGTGTACGAGTGCAACAACCGCGGCTATCCGGACGGCTCGAACTACACGGTATCGTGGCCGGCTTCGTCGCCGCACGTGCTCGCGATCGGCGGCACGACGCTCTACACGACGTCGGCGGGCGCCTTCTCGAACGAGACGGTGTGGAACGAAGGGCTCGACGGCAACGGCAAGCTGTGGGCGACGGGCGGCGGCGTCAGCACGATCCTGCCCGCGCCGTCGTGGCAGTCCGGCAGCAACCGCCAGTTGCCGGACGTCTCGTTCGACGCTGCGCAAAGCACGGGCGCGTACATCTACAACTACGGCCAGTTGCAGCAGATCGGCGGCACGAGCCTCGCCGCGCCGATCTTCACGGGCCTCTGGGCGCGCCTGCTCGCGGCGAACGGCACGGGCCTCGGCTTCCCGGCCGGCAACCTGTATCGCGCGATTCCGTCGAACCCGTCGCTCGTGCGCTATGACGTCGTGTCGGGGAACAACGGCTATCAGGGGTACGGCTATACCGCAGGCACCGGGTGGGATCTGACGACCGGCTTCGGCAGCCTGAACATCGCGAACCTCAACCAGCTGATCAAGTCGGGCGGGTTCTGATCGATGCATGAAGGCCGGCGCGCGGCGGTGGTCTGTCGCGCGCCGGTTCGTGACTTTCCCGTGCCCTACTCCGTCGCCTGCTCGTTCACGCGCTCCGGCGCGGCCGGCACGCCGGCCCGATGCGACGGCGCGAACAGCCGCAACCCGCTCGCGACGCTCGCGGCCCCCGCAAAGCCCGCGCCGAGCATCAGCGCGAGCGTCGGCCCGTGGCGCCCCGCGATCCCGAACGACAGCGCGACGAGCGCCGCGCCCGTTGCCTGCCCGATCAGCCGCGCGGTCGCGATGATTCCGCTCGCGCCGCCGCTGCGTTCGGGCGGCGCGCTCGACATCAGCGCCTTCAGGTTCGGCGACTGGAAGAAGCCGAAGCCCGCGCCGCACAGCATCATCCGCCAGCCGATGTCGACGACGCCCGGCGCCGCCGGCAACGCGGCGAGCGACACCATGCCCGCGCTCAGCAGCGCGAGCCCGATCGCGCCGAGCAGGCCCGGCGGGTAGCGATCCGACAGCCGGCCCGCGATCGGCGCGGCAAGCGCGACGATCGCCGACCACGGCGTCATCAGGAACCCCGTCTCGACCGCGCTGCGATGCAGGACGGTTTCGAAATAGAACGGCAGCGACACGAACGCGAGCCCTTGCGCGGCGAACGCGCATACGGCTGTCAGCGCGGACAGCGTGAACACCGGCCGGCGAAACAGGTCGACCGGCAGCATCGGCGCCGGGTGCCCGGCCTGGCGGCGGATCAGCAGCCAGCCGAATGCGAGCGCAACCGCGGCCGCCGCGAACACGACGGAAAGCGGCCCGCGCTGCGCGAATTCGCCGAGCGCGAAGATCAGCGACGCGAACGTGATCACGTTGAACAGCGCGGCAACCGGATCGAACGCATGCTTGCCGCGCGCCGTCTGCGGCAGCGACGGAATCGCCACCGCGAGCGCGAACACGCCGAGCGGCACGTTCACCGCGAACAGCCACGGCCACGCGGCGACCGACAGGATCAGCGACGCGATCGTCGGCCCCACCGCAAACGACACGCCGACGACGAGCGCGTTGAAGCCGACGCCGCGCCCGAGACGGTGCGCGGGAAACAGGCCGCGGATCAGCGCGACGTTCACGCTCATGATCGCGCTCGCACCGAAGCCCTGCACGATCCGCGCGGCCGTCAGCATCGGCAGCGTCGACGCGAGCGAACAGCCGAGCGACGCGAGCGTGAACACCGCGAGCCCGGCGATATACACGCGCTTGTGGCCGACGATGTCGCCGAGCGATGCGAACGGCAGCAGCGTCGCGACCATCGCGAGCTGGTATGCGTTGATGATCCACACGGACGCGGCCGGCGACGCATGCAGGTCGGCCGCGATCGCGGGCAGCGCGGTGTTCGCGATCGCGGTGTCGAGCGTCGCGAGCGCGACGGCCAGCAGCACCGCGGACATCGCGCGCCAGTTGACGGCCGGCTCATGGGCGCCGGCGGGGGAAGCGAATTCGGACAAGATGAGGCTCGGCTGACGAGCGACGCGTTGCGCCGCGTCGCGGATTGAACTCGCGGCGGCGTTCCGGTCGCACCGCTCGGAACGCGCGCCGCCGCGCCCCGTATTGTTGCAGAGCCGCATCGAACGTGCAGGCAGCCGCCTCGTCAGTCAGCGAAATGAAAGCAGGCGCGTTGCCGTGCATCTTGCGCGGCAACGCATGCGACGCATCTCCGACGCGTCAGGTCACCGCGCGCCGCGCATTACGCCCGCGCAGCCATTCGAGCGCAAGCAGCAGGCTCGTCGAGAAAATGATCAGGATCGTTGCGAGCGCAGCGATCGTCGGGCTGATGTTCTCGCGGATGCCGGTGAACATCTGGCGCGGCAGCGTCGTCTGGTCCGCGCCCGCGAGGAACAGCGTGACGACGACTTCGTCGAACGACGTCGCGAACGCGAACAGCGCGCCCGACATCACGCCCGGCGCGATCACCGGCAGCGTCACGCGGAAAAAGGTCGTCACGGAATTCGCGCCGAGCGACAGGCTCGCGCGCACGAGGTTCTGGTTGAAGCCCTGCAGCGTCGCGGCAACCGTCGTCACGACGAACGGCACGCCGAGCGCCGCGTGCGCGGCGATCAGCCCCGTATAGGTATTCGCGAGCCCGAGCGGCGCGAAGAACAGGTACATGCCGACGCCGACCACGACGACGGGCACGATCATCGGCGACAGCAGCACGGCCATCAGCAGCCCCTTGCCGCGGAAGTCGGCCTTCGTGAGACCGATCGCGGCGAGCGTGCCGAGCACGGTCGCGACGACGGTCGCCGACGGCGCGACGATAAAGCTGTTCTTCGCGGCCATCCGCCATTCGTCCGATGCGATCAGGTTCTCGTACCAGCGCATCGAGAAGCCCGGGATCGGATAGACGAGGAACGTGCTCGACGAGAACGACAGCGGCACGATCGCGAGCACCGGCAGGATCAGGTACAGCAGCGTCAGCACGACGAGCACGCGCAGCGCGACGTACCACGCGCGCTCGACGAACGACATGTGCGGCGCGAACAGCGGCCTGGCGAGTTTCATGGTCGGATTCCCTTTCCCGTTTCGTTGTACGCGGCGCTCAGCCGAGGCTCACGTTCGTGCGCGTGAAGCGCCCGTACACCGCATACAGCACGAGCGTCGCCGCGAGCAGCAGCCCGCCGAGCGCGCACGCCATGCCCCAGTTGATCGTCACGTTCGTGAAGTACGCGACGTAGTAGCTGACCATCTGGTCGTTCGGCCCGCCGAGCAGCGCGGGCGTGATGTAGTAGCCGATCGCGAGGATGAACACGAGCAGCGCGCCCGCGCCGACGCCCGGATAGGTCTGCGGCACGTACACGCGCCAGAACGCGGCGAACGGATGGCTGCCGAGCGACACGGCCGCGCGCTGGTAGGTCGGCGGGATCGACTTCATCACGCTGTAGAGCGGCAGGATCATGAACGGCAGCAGGATGTGCGTCATCGAGATGTACACGCCGATGCGGTTGAACAGCAGCGTCAGCGGATGCGAGATCAGCCCGCTGCCGATCAGCGCCGTGTTGATCAGCCCTTCGCTCTGCAGCAGCACGATCCACGCGGCGACGCGCACCAGCACCGAGGTCCAGAACGGAATCAGCACGAGGATCATCACGAGGTTCGCGCGCCGATCCGACAGTGTCGAGATCCAGTACGCGAGCGGGTAGCCGAGCAGCAGCGCGAACAGCGTGACGGCGACGCCGATCACGAACGTGCGGCCGAAGATCGCGAGATAGATCGACTGGTCGGGATCGGCCTGCACGATATGGCCGAAGCCGTCCTGCTTGTGGTCGAGCGCGGCGAGCAGGTAGAACGGCGACACCTGGCTGCCGTTCTTCGCGATCGACTGCCAGTACGCGAGCTCGCCCCAGCGCGAATCGAGCTCGATGAATTTCTCGCGCGTCTGCGCGGGCGTCAGCGCCGCGTCGCCGGCACCCTCCCCGCCCTTCAGCGGCATCGCGCGCGCCGTCTTCGCGACGAGCGAGCGATAGCCGGGAATTTCGGTGTTCAGGCGCCGCGCGAGCGCGCCCATCGCCTCGCTGTCGGCCACCTTCGTCATGTCGGCCGCGAGCGCGACATACGCGGCATCGGCCGGCGGCGCCTTGCGGTCCCAGCCCGACAGCGCGGCAATCGTGTTCGGCAGCGCGGTCGCAATCTCGGGGTTCTGCACCGCGCGCGTGAGCAGCGTGCCGATCGGCACGACGAAAATCAGCAGCAGGAAAATCGCGAGCGGCGCGACCAGCAGCAGCGCCATCGTGCGCTTGCGGGCCTCGGCGGCCTTCAGCTCGCGCTTGAGCGCGGCCGTCGACGGCGAGGAAGGTGCGATCGTCATCGTATTCAACGGTTTCTCTCCGGCCGGACCGCGATCCGGCGGAAGGCCGCGCGGCGCTGAATCGCGCCGCGCGGCCGGTTGCGTCAGGACGCCTGCGCGCTTACTTCGTCGCCCATGCGGAGAAGCGCTGCTCGAGCTCGTCGCTGTGATCGGTCCAGAAACCGATGTCCTCCAGCACCGCGTTCTTGCCGTTGGCCGGCGAGTTCGGCAGGTTGGCGAGCGTCTTCGCGTCGAGCGACTTGATCGCCGCGATGTTCGCGGGACCGTACGCGATGTGCTGCGCATACGCCTGCTGCGGCTTCGGCGTCAGCGAGTACGCGATGTACTGCTCGGCCAGCGCCTTGTTCGGCGAACCCTTCGGAATCGCCCAGTAGTCGAGGTCGTAGATACTGCCGTTCCACACGACCTTCAGGTTCTTGCCTTCCTTCTGCGCGGCGTCGATGCGGCCGTTGTACGCGGTCGACATCACGACGTCGCCGGCGACGAGGAACTGCGGCGGCTGCGCGCCCGCTTCCCACCACTGGATGTACGGCTTCAGCTCGTCGAGCTTCTTGAACGCGCGGTCCTGGCCGGCCTTCGTGCCGAGCACCTTGTAGACATCCTTCGTCGCGACGCCGTCGGCCATCAGCGCGAACTCGAGGTTGTAGCGCGCGCCCTTGCGCATCCCGCGCTTGCCGGGGAATTTCTTCACGTTCCAGAAATCGGCCCAGCCGGTCGGCGCGCCCTTCAGCTTGTCCGCGTTGTACGACAGCGCCGTCGACCACACGAAGAAGCCGACGCCGCACACCTGCGGCGATTCCGGAATCAGGTCGGACTTCTTCGCAATTTTCGACCAGTCGAGTTTTTCATACAGCCCTTCGTCGCAGCCGCGGTTCAGGTCGCCCGATTCGACTTCGACCACGTCCCAGTTGACGTGCTTCGCCTCGACCATCGCCTTCACTTTCGCCTGCTCGCCGTTGTATTCGACGGCCGTGACCTTGTTGCCGGTCGCCTTCTCGAACGGCTGGTTGAACGCGGCCTTCTGCGCGTCGCCGTTCGCGCCGCCGAAGTTGACGACCGTGAGTTCGGCAGCCGTTGCCGATGCGCCGAACGCGACCAGTGCCAGCGCGAGCGCCGTGCGGCGCGCCGTAAAGCTTGCTCGTTTCATGATGGTTCCTCTCCTCTCGTGGTGGAAGTGGGCTTTGTTGTTGACGACGTGCTGCGGAAAATCGGGTAAACCATGCTCACGCGAACACGCGCAGGTGTTCGGGCGCGAACGCGAGCGAGACCGGTGCGCCGGGCGAGAACGCGTCGAGCGCGCCGGTGCCGAGCGGCACCTTCACGAAGCATTCGTCCTGGCCCGGCAGCGCGCAGCGCATGCGCACGTGATCGCCGAAATAGATGAGACTGCGCGCCTCGCCCGTCACACGGTTGGCGGCCGTGCCGTTCGCGTGCCCGTTCGCGCCGTGCGCGGCAAGGCTCATGCGTTCGGGGCGGATGCACGCGACGGCCGACGCGCCCTCGGCTGCTTCGCCGATGTGGCGGCCGACGAGCTTCGTGCCATCGTCGAGCCGGAACTCGCAGAATTCGCCGTCGACGCGCGCGATGGTGCCGCGCAGCCGGTTGCTGTCGCCGATGAAGTTCGCGACGAATTCGTTGCATGGCGATTCGTACAGGCGGTCGACGGTGTCGAGCTGCTGCACGATGCCCTTGTCGAACACGGCGACGCGATCGGACATCGTCAGCGCCTCGCCCTGGTCGTGCGTCACGTACACGAAGGTCACGCCGAGCTTTTCGTGCAGCGCCTTCAGTTCGTACTGCATGTGTTCGCGCAGCTGCTTGTCGAGCGCGCCGAGCGGCTCGTCCATCAGCACGAGCTTCGGCTCGAACACGAGCGCACGCGCCAGCGCGATGCGCTGCTGCTGGCCGCCCGACAACTGCGCCGGATAGCGTTTCGCGAAGCGCTCCATCTGCACCATCTTCAGCGCGTGCGCGACGCGCTCCGCGCGCTCGGCCGCCGGCAGCTTGCGCACGGTCAGCGGATACGCGACGTTCTGCTCGACCGTCAGGTGCGGGAACAGCGCGTAATTCTGGAACACCATGCCGATGTTGCGCTTGTGCGGCGGCACGCTGTTCAGCAGCTCGCCGTCGAGGTGGATCTCGCCGCCGGTCGGGAATTCGAAGCCGGCGAGCATCATCAGGCAGGTCGTCTTGCCCGAACCCGACGGCCCGAGCAGCGTCAGGAATTCCCCGCGGTGGATGTCGAGGTCGAGCGATTTGACGACCAGCGTCTCGCCGTCGTAGGTCTTCCGCACACCGCGAAAGCTGACGATCACATCATCGGACTTCATCGTGGCTGTCCCCTTGCTTCGCGACAATTGTTTTCAAGATGCGAGTCACTATACGACCCGTACGGTTCTACAATAGGGAACCATTTCAATATTCCTAGTAGGACCACTCTGGATACCGTCATCCTCGCCGACTGGCTTTCCGCCCGCCTCGACCGCAGTTCGCCCGAGCCGATGTACCGGCAGCTGCTGCAGCAGATGCAGCAGGCCATCCTGACCGGGGAATTGGGGCCAGGCACAAAGCTGCCGAGTTCGCGCACACTTGCGGCCGACCTGTCGATCGCGCGCAATACCGTCCTGCATGTGTACGACCAGCTGACGGCCGAAGGCTACGTGCTGACGACGACCGGCAGCGGCACCTATGTGGCCGACACGCGGCCGGACGCCGCCGCGATTCAGGCGCCGGGCGTCGCGCCGCCGCCTTCGGACGCCGGCGCCCCGCCGCTGGCTGACGCGCAGGACAGCCTGTCGATGCGCGGCAGCCGGTTGATCGAGCATGCGGGCGTATCGCGGCGCCAATGGGGCGCGTTCATGCCGGGCGTGCCGGATGTGTCGGAGTTTCCGAGCCGCACATGGAGCCGCCTGCAGGCGCGGCTGTGGAAGGAGGCGAACCCCGAACTGCTGACCTATGCGCCGGGCGGCGGCTACCGGCCATTGCGGCGCGCGCTCGCCGATTACCTGCGCGTCGCGCGCTCGGTCAAATGTTCGCCGGACCAGGTGATCATCACGACGGGCATCCACCAGTCGATCGATCTCGCGGTACGGCTGCTGTCCGACATCGGCGATCGCGCGTGGGTCGAGGAACCGTGCTACTGGGGCGTGCGCAGCGTATTGCAGGCGGCCGGCCTCACGCTCGCGCCGGTGCCGGTCGACCAGGAAGGGCTCGATCCGAGCGCGGGCGACATGCAGCATCCGCCGCGGCTCGTGCTCGTCACGCCGTCGCATCAGTACCCGCTCGGGATGGTGATGAGCCTCGCGCGGCGCCGCACGCTGCTCGAATACGCGCGCCAGCACCGCTGCTGGATCATCGAGGACGACTACGACAGCGAATTCCGCTACGGCAGCCGCCCGCTCGCGTCGCTGCAGGGGCTCGACGACGGCGGCCGCGTGATCTACGTCGGCAGCCTCGGCAAGATGCTGTTCCCGGGGCTGCGGATGGGCTACATGGTCGTGCCCGAGCATCTGGTCGATACCTTCCGCACGGGACTGTCGGAGCTGTATCGCGAGGGCCAGCTGATGCAGCAGGCCGTGCTCGCCGAATTCATCATGGACGGCCACCTGACTTCGCACGTCAGGCGAATGCGCACGCTTTACGGCGAGCGCCGGCAACTGATGATCGACGCGATCCGCGCGCGCTTCGGCGATGCGCTGCCCGTGATGGGCGACGAGGCCGGCCTGCATCTGGTGCTCGGCCTGCCCGACGCCTGCGACGATCGCGCGGTCACGCAGAGCGCGTTCGACGCGGGCGTGATCGTGCGTCCGCTCACCAGCTACTACAGCAACCTCGACACCGCGCGGCGCGGCCTGCTGCTCGGCTATGCGTGCGTCGCGCACGAAGGCATCGGGCCCGCGTTCGACACGCTCGCGGATACCATCGAGCAACATCTGCCGCGGGACATCACCCGCGCGGCATAGGGGCGGTCACACGCAGCGCCGCCCGCATCATTGCGCGCTGCCCGCCCCGCGATCGAGCGATGCCGCGCGCACGGCTTCGCCGGGCTTCGTGAACACGCGCTGCCGCAATGCGGCGATCCGTGCGTCGCGATCCTGCGGTGACAGGCCGGCCGACTCGATCTGCGCACGCTGCGCCGTATAGTCCGCGTAGCGGCTCTGCCACGATGCGTCGTCCTGCTGCATCTGCGCGACGCGTGCGGCAGCCTCGGGGCCGAGCGCCTGCGTCAGTTGCGCACGCATCGCGTCGGGCGTCGCACCGCTCTTCTGCAATTGCGCGATCTGGTCGATCGCGGCGCGCTGCCGGTCGACCCGCTGCTGAGCGGCGCGTTCGTCGGCCGGCATCTGCTGCTCGAGCGCGGCGAGCCGCTCGGCCTTTTGCGCATCCGTCAGCGTACGATCCTGCGCGATCTTCAGCCGCGCGAGATCGTAGCGCTGCCGCCACTGCTCCGCGCCGAAGAACGGCTGGCTCCAGTCGCCGAGCGTGCGATACGCGATCGACGCGCGCTGATCGAGCGCGAGTTGCAGCGCGCCCAGGTCGGACTTGTCGACCGCGCCGGCATCGCGCAATTTCGCGAGCGCATCGAGATAGGCGCGATACCGGTGCCACACGTCGAGCGCCTCGACCTGCGCAATCGTGCCGTCGAGCTGCGCGGCGATCTCGCGCCCGACGAACGCATCGAGCGCGGCCGCGCTCAGGTCGCTCTGCGCGGTCAGGCAGTAGTCGAGGAAATCGCGCACCGCGCGCGACTTCGCGAGATGGCCGCCGGCATCGAGTGGCAGCCGCGGCGCGCTGGAACCGGCCAGCGACGGCGGCAGCCCCGCGCTCGCCGGCACGGCGGCCTGCGGCGGTGCGGCAGCCACGCCGCCCGCCACCGCTGCATCGGGTACATCGCCCGCAACGCCCGTGCCGCGATGCGATCCCGCACCGCTCCACATCGCGACGCCGGCGACCGCCGCCAGCCCCACGACACCATAGATTGCAGCGCGCCGCGCCAGCGGCGCGCGCCCTTCACGTGCCGTCATCGCTCACACGCCCGCAAGCTTCAGCCGGTTCGCATGCGTGCGGATCACCGCGACCGGATCTTCCGCATACGCGCCGCGCACGCCGAGCAGCTGGTTGATCTCGTCGATATGGTTCCACTTGTAGCTCGTGCTCAGCACCTTGCCATACAGCGCGCTGCACTTCGACACGAGACCGTCGTTCTGGCCCGAGCTGCGATTGATCATCACCGTGCCCGTGCCGAACAGCGCGAGCGTCGACGGGTCGAGCGCGTTCGCCGGATCGATGAGCGGAACGACGCTCGTGTCCGTCGCACCCGTGACGCCGAACACGGAGAACGTCGGCTGGATCGCCGTGCCGGCCCACGAATACAGCAGATGCGTGTTGCCGCCGACGGTTTCCGTCGGCGCGCCGGTCTGGCAACTGCCCGGTGCGCCGAGGCCCGCGCTCGGATAGTTCTGGTTGTAGGTTGCGGCCTGCGCGGTCGTCAGCGTCTTCAGCGCGGCGAGCGCATCCTGGTTCGTGTTGTGGCTGCTGCTCGTCAGGATCCCGAACACATTGACGAACGCGGCGATCACCGATGACGAAAGCCCGGTCGGATCGTACGCGAGCACGCCCTGCACGAAATCGGCGAACTCGGAGCCGCGATGCGGCGTGCCGATCGTGGTCACCGACGCGACGAGATCGGGCGCGACGGCCGCGACATAGCGTGACGTCAACCCGCCCTGGCTGTGACCGACCAGATTGACCTTGGTCGCACCCGTCGCGGCAAGCACCGTCTTCACGTACGCGAGCAATTGTTCGCCGCGCCCGTTCGGGCCGTCGTCGCTCTGGAAGCCCGACAGGTTCGCGACGTAGACGGTCGCACCGTGCTGCTGCAGGTCCTCCTGGATGCCGTACCAGTACTCGAGCACGCCGGCGTATTTGTCGGTGCCCGTGAGCCCGTGCACGAGGATGACCGGATAGCGCGTCGCCGCGTAGTCGTCGGCAGGCGCGGACGCCGCGACTGCCGCGTGCGTCGTCGCCGCCATCATCAACGCGGCGGTTCCCGCGAACGGCGCCGCGCTCATCGCGCACGCTACTGCCCCTGCCACTACCTTGCAACGTATCGATCTTGCCATGTCTGTTCTCCTGATTATTTCGCCGCCGATTCGAATGAAATCGGATCGACGCACGGCACCCTCGCGTGCCCCCCCCTGTACGTCGACTGCCGGAGTAAAGCACGAGTCGAGAACGTTTGCGCCCCGACTAGACACGGCTCTCTAATCAGTTGACGCGCCCCACCCGTTCGGGCGGGGCCGCGTTCATGCATGGGCATGCTGCAACGCACACACGCCGCGCGCTACAGCTTCGCGCTCACGCGCACCCATGCGGTCCGGCCCGGCTCCATCACCGGCGCGTTCGCCGGATAGCCGAAGCCCGCGTTGCCGGCGAGGTTCAGGTGCTCCGTGTAGGCCTTGTTCAGCACGTTGTCGACGCCGACCGAGATCTGCACGGTCTTGCTGACGTTGTATTGCGTATGCAGCGACAGCACGCCGAATCCGGCGCTCGGGCCGAAGTCCTTGCCGACCACGTTGCCCTCATTCAGCGCATAGCGATGCTGCGGCGCAACGATCCGCCACAGGCCGCCGGCCGACCATGCGCCACGGGTATATTCGAGCCCGATGCGCGCCTCGAGCGGCGGCATCTGCGGCAGCGGATCGCCGCTCGCCACGTTGCGCCCCCACGCATACGCGAGCGACGTCTCGACGCGCAGCGGCGCAACCGGCCGCCACGACACGCCCGCTTCGCCGCCCATGACCTGCGCGTTGACGTTGGTCGCCTGCGTGGTCGGCCCCATCATGCCGGCCGCGTAGTTGAACAGGATGAAGTCCTGCACGTAGCCCGCGTAGGCCGACACCCATGCATCGAACCGGTCGCTCTTGTATTGCGCGCCGATGTCGAGCTGCGTGGTCTTCTCCGGCTGCACCGCCGAGAATGCATTGACCGAACCGGCCGGCCCGCGCTTTGCGGAGAACAGCTCCCAGTAGTCGGGATAGCGCTGCGCATGGCCGATCCCCGCGTACCACGTGACGGGCAGCGACGCGAGATCGCGCTCGTAGCGCACGAAACCGCTCGGCAGCACGCGCGCGCGATCGTCGTCGAAGGTCGGGTTCGGCTTGCTCGTCATCATGCCGCTCGTCGTCGTGCGCTTGTCGCGTGCGCTCGCATAGTCGATGCGTGCGCCGCCGATCACGCGCGACACGTCGCTCGCGTACCACGTCAGCTCGCCGAACGCGCCCGCGTTCCACATCGTCGCCTGCGCCTCCCACGGCTGGTCGCGGTAGTTCTGCCGCCCCATCGCCGAGCGCGAATCGAGCCGGTTCGATTGCGCGTCGACACCCGTCACGAACTTGAAGTCGTCGCCGAAACGGAACGTCGCGGCCGCGCGCGCGCCGAACGTGCGGCGCCGCACGTCGGCCGCCATCCGCATCGGCATGCTGCTGGTCGGGTCGGGCTGCCGCAACGTGGTGTTGTCCATCACATGGTCGGCTTCGTTGTAGTACACGCGCGCCTCGATCCGGTCGAGCACGTCGCCGAGATGCCGCTTGTCGAACGACAGGCCGAACGTCTCGCGCCGGAAATGCGCGCCGTCCATCCCGCGACCCGCATAGCGCGCGTACCCGTCGCCGGTGCCGGCGGTCAACTCGACGCGCGTGTGGTCGTCCGGCGTCCAGCCGAGTGCCGCATCGGCGTTCCACTTGTCCCACTGGGACGGCACGGTGTTGCCGTTGCCGTCCTTGTAGTCCTGCGAATGCGCATGGTTCGCGGTCACGCGGCCATAGACGTCCGGCGTGCCGGCCGTCACGTCGATGTTCTGGTCGTTGCGGCCGAACGACCCGCCGACCACGCTGCCCTCGAAGCGCATGCCCGGCTTGTCGAAGCGCGGCGTCACGCGTTCGAACAACACCGTGCCGGCCGACGCGCCCGGGCCGTACAGCACGGTCTGCGGCCCCTTCACGACCGTGACCTTGTCATAGCTTTCCGGTGCGATGTACGAAGTCGGCGCATCCATCCGGTTCGGACACGCGCCGAGCGTCGGCATCCCGTTCGCCAGGATGTTCAGCCGCGAACCGAACATCCCGCGCAGCACCGGGTCGCCGTTCGTGCCGCCGCTGCGGATCGACGTGAAGCCGGGGATCGTCTTCAGGTAGTCCGCGCCGTCGCTGGCAGGCAGCGGCTGGCGCGGCGCCTTCGGATCCGTGACGACGACGAGCGGCGTCGACAGCGGCGACGCGACCACCTCGACGGGCGGCAGCAGCGCAGCCGCATCGTCCGCAGGCGCGCCGGCCGCTCGCGCCGTTTCGGCCGCGGCGGCAGTCGCGGCAGTCGCGGCCAACGCGCCGACGGCGAGCGCGGGAACGGTGAGTTTCAGCACGCGCGGCATGCGCCGCGCACCGGCATTGCGTGACGCCCGCGGCGCACGCAACTGGAAAATATTCATGATCGAAAGCCCGAGTGACGCCCTCCACGCGGCCTCGACGGGCTGCACGGATATCGGCGGTGGAAAGAACGGAAGAAAGCGCGTCAGGCGCGCTCGGGCGGTGCGCGTGGATACGCGCGCGGATAGCGATCGGTGCGCGCCGCGACGGCTGGCGGCGCGGCGGCGGAAACGGCAACGACGGAATCGGAAGCGAACGGCGCGGCAGCAGGCGCGCCGTTCGCGGGGCTATGTGCGAAGAAGCCGCAGTAGCCGCACGCATCGAGATGCAGCGCATGATCGTGCATGCGGCCCGCATCGGGCGACCGATGCGCACCATGCTCTGCACTGCAGACGATTGCGTCGGGCGTGGCCGCCTGTGCGACGCGCCACTGCGACACCAGCGGCGCCGCGATCGCGAACCAGATCGCGAGCACGCCAAGCCAGGCGGTCAGGTGACGATGTCGGTGCAGCATGCGCGGCGGCGAGTAAGCGGAATGTAAAAACAGCCGAGATGTTACAGAATGTTCGCCTCGATGGCCAGCCGTACACGACGGTAAACGGACCGGGGGCGCATGGTTGTCAACACAACCATGCGCCCCCGCGTGCTGCGTGCTTCCGGAGCGTGGCGCTCAGGGCGCCATGCGTCGCAGCACGTCGTCGCGCCGGATGAAATGGTGGTAGAGCGCGGCCAGCGCATGCAGGCCGATCACGAAGTAGAACGCGTTGCCGATCAGTTCGTGCGCTGCCTTGATCGTCGGCCGCAGCGCCTTGTCGGGGCCGAACAGCGTGAACGACACGCCGAGCCAGTCGAGCGACACCGGCTTGCCGCCCATGTTGATCATCATGATGCCGAGCAGCGGCTGCGCGATGATGAACGCGTAGAGCGCGAAATGCGAGAGCTTCGACAGCCAGCGCAGCAGCGCCGCCTGCGGAATGGCTTCAGGCACGCGGCTGACGACCCGCCACAGCACGCGCAGCACCGACAGCACGAGTACGAACGTGCCGGCGGTGAGGTGCACGTTCATCCAGAACACCCGGCTGTCGCTGCCTTTCGGCCCGCGGATCTCGATGGCCAGGTAGGCCAGCGCCACCAGCAGGAAGATCGCCCAGTGGAAGAAGATCGCGGGCGAACTGTAGCGCGTCTGTTTCGCGAGGATGTTTCTCATGCTTCGTCTCGTGTTGTATGCGGGGACGGGCGAATGCCGCCACCGGGTCGGCGCCCGGCAGAACCGTCACGATTGTAGCCGTGCGGACGTCCGGTTTTGTGCGGCCCGGTCAAATATCCGACGAATCGTCCATGCGCGCCGCGCGGGCCCGCTTATGGAAAATCCGCATCGCACGCCCGGGCGGCTGTGGCACGATAAAGCTTTGGTGCGACGGCGCGCGGGCATCATGAGCAAAGCGTTCTTCGTTGCGGCCTATCGGCTGACCGCCGCGTTGCTCGCGGTATCCACCACGCTGCACAGTGTCGCCGACTACTGGCACCTGCCGACCTTTCATCTCGGCAACTACCTCAGCTACTTCACGCAACTGAGCAGCCTCTATGCGGCCGCGATGCTGGCTGCGGGGATGTGGCGCATCGCGCGCCCCGGCTCGGCCCGCTACGAATCGATGCGCGGCGCCGCCGTGCTGTACATGCTGATTACCGCGATCGTCTACGAACTCCTGCTCGCGCGGCTCGATGCGCTGCGCCACGTCACGCCGGCGTTCAACAACTGGGTGCTGCACCGGATCGTGCCGCTCGTCATGCTGGGCGACTGGCTGTACGTGGAGCCACGCTCGCCGATCCCGTGGCGCAGCGCGTTCGCGTGGCTCGGCTTTCCGGTCGTCTATCTCGGCTATACGCTCGTGCGCGGCGCGCTGGAGAACTGGTATCCCTACCCGTTCGTCGATCCGCGGCCGCATGGCTACCTGCCGGTCGCGATCCAGTGCTCGCTGATCGCGCTCGGCGCGGCGGCGCTCGCACTGGGTATTCGCTGGCTCGGCAATCACGCGAGACAGTCCGGCACCACGACGCTCAAGGAAGGATGAAGGCGGGAGCGTGTGCGCCGCCCGGCGCACACGTAGCGATACAGGTGGTCAGCCGCCGTTGCGCGGCAGGAAGTTCATCGGATCGACGACCTTGCCGTTCTGGCGGACTTCGAACTCGAACGTCGAACGGCCGCTCGCGTCGGTGCCCATTTCGGCGACCGGCTGGCCCTGGCGCACCGCGTCGCCTTCGTTGACGAGCAGTTTGCCGTTGTGCCCGTAAGCCGTGATGAGCCCGTTGTCGTGCTTCAGGATCACGAGCGGACCGTAGGCCTTGACGCCAGACCCGGCGTAAACCACGCGCCCGTTCGCCGCGGCCCGCACCGAATGATCGGGCCCGGATGCGGCGATCACGACGCCGCGCGTCCTGCCGGCCGCAAACGGCGCCGCGACGACACCCGTGGCCGGCCATGCGAGCGAACCCGGTTGGGCCGCCGCGGGCGGCTGCCCGAGCGATGTCGCGGAAGGCGGCGCGACGCGCAGCACCTGGCCGGGCGACACGGCGTCGGTGGGCGCCATGTGGTTCCAGCTGGCCAGGTCCTGCACGCGTTGCCCGTAGGCACTCGCGATGCCCGCGAGCGTATCGCCCGGGTTCACGCGGTAATAGCCGGCGATCACGCCAGGCGTCGCGGCCGACATGGGTGCCGGTTGGCGCGACGGCTGCCAGTTGTCGGTCCACGGCGTCATCGTACAGCCCGACAGCGCGACGGCTGCGGCAATGAACGCCGCCTGCGGCAGCCAGCGCGTCAGCGCAGCGTGGATGGAAACATTTTCTCTCAAGGGTCCTCCCGGATTTGCGTCGTTGCGCCGCCCACCGCCCCCCGGCGCGCGACGCACGATGTCCGGCCAGAGGCCGGACCAACCAGTATCCGACCGCTCTCGCGGCCGTCAGTTTCCATAGCGGAGTCGGCGCGAACAGGCTCACCGGCCCCTTTTTCGCGTCGTCCCGATCGGCAAAGATACCATTTGTCGCGGTCGGGACCGCGACAGGCACCTGATCAGGCAACAATCTTGCAGCCCGCACCGGCGTAGCGGCGGCCTGCAGATCGCACCGCGCGGGCCGCCCGGCGGGCCTGTCGCGGGTTTTCCGCACGCGCCGCCGCCCTCGCCCGCCGTATCGGCCCCGTCATATTCTCCACTTGGATCGCCGCCTATACTCGGTGGAGCAGCGCGCAATCCGACGACAACGAGGAGCATGACAATGAACAACGCGACGTTTCTTTCCGTGCAGCTCGACGCCGACGATTTCGCCGGTTCCAGCGGCCTGGTCGAATTGCTCAACCGGCACCTGCTGTTCGCGACCGACGTCGCCGAGGCGGCCGATGCGCTCGTCCAGCTGGCGAGCGTCGCGCACCTGACAGGCGCCACGCGCCATAGCGTCGAGCTGCCGGTTCTCGCGATCGAACGGCTGCGCGACGCCCTCGACACGCTGAGCGGCTACGACGAAACGTGGCTGCAGGTGCTGGAACCGGACGAAGCGCTGTTCCGGGATATCGGGCGCGGCCGGCGCCCGCTGCACTGACCGCCGGCGCGTCACGCGCCGCCAATGAAAACAGCCCGTCGTTCCGGATGTCGGAACGACGGGCTGTTTGTACTACGGGGGGGTCGGATCCGGTCGCCGCAGCGGCCGTACCATTAACGACCCTTGTAGATCGGGGCGTCGTCAGCGATACGCTTGACTTGCCAGCCGGTCTTGGCCTTGGCCGGTGCACCGGATTCTTGCGCGGCGGCCGGTTGCGCGCCGTAGCCGGTCGTGTCGGCGGCGGCGACGTTCTGTTGCGGGTTCAGACGGGCTTCAGCGGCCTGGATGCCTTCCGGGTAGTTCGTCCGGTCGCTGCCCAGCTTGTAGCCAGCCTGCTGGACGGCGACCAGGTCGGCCTTCACCTGTGCACGGGTGACGGGCGCGTTCTGTTGGGCGAACGAGACGGCGGGAACGGCGAGGACGGCAGCTGCAGCGAACGTTGCGATCAGCGATTTCATGATTACCTCCGGGATTTTTTTTGCTCCGCCGCACACACCATGTCTGCAGCGATGAACAGAGTTTAGTCCCGGCAGCACCTAGGGAAAACCATGAAAGAACGAAAACACTGTTTCCCCGGAGCCAACAATGCCGACATCCGGGATAGAAAAACCCTATTCATAGAATAGATTTTCGCAACAATGCCGCCCCCGCGGGCCGGTCAGGACCAGTTCGCGTGGAAGCTGCCCGGCTTGTCGGTACGCTCGAACGTGTGTGCGCCGAAGAAGTCGCGCTGCGCCTGCACAAGGTTCGCCGGCAGCCGCTCGGAACGGTAGCTGTCGAAGTACGCGACCGCCGACGCGAACGCCGGCACCGGCACGCCGGCCTTCACCGCGGCGACCACGACGTCGCGCAGCGACGCCTGGTAATTCGCGGCGATGTCCTTGAAGTACGGATCGAGCAGCAGGTTCGCGAGCGCCGGATCCTTGGCATACGCGTCCGTGATCTTCTGCAGGAAGCGCGCGCGGATGATGCAGCCCGCGCGGAAGATCTTCGCGATCGTACCGAGATCGAGGTTCCAGCCGTATTCTTCGGACGCCGTGCGCAGTTGCGCGAAGCCCTGTGCGTACGAGATCACCTTGCTCAGGTACAGCGCGCGGCGCACCGCTTCGACGAACGCGGCGCGATCGCCGTCGAACGGCGCGGCGGCCGGGCCCGACAGGATCTTGCTGGCCGCGACGCGCTCGGTCTTCAGCGACGACAGCACGCGCGCGAACACCGACTCGGTGATGAGCGGCAGCGGCACGCCGAGATCCAGCGCGTTCTGGCTCGTCCACTTGCCGGTGCCCTTCTGCGCGGCGCGATCGAGGATCACGTCGACGAGGTGCTTGCCGGTCTCTTCGTCCTTCTTGCCGAAGATCTTCGACGTGATCTCGATCAGGTAGCTGTCGAGTTCGCCCTGGTTCCATTCGGTGTACACCGCGCCGAGCTCGTCGTTGGTCAGGCCCGCGACGTCCTTCAGCACCGAATAGCTTTCGGCGATCAGCTGCATGTCGCCATATTCGATGCCGTTGTGGACCATCTTCACGTAGTGGCCCGCACCGTCCGGGCCCATGTACGCGACGCACGACTCGCCGTCCGACGGCGCCTTCGCGGCGATCTGCTTGAGGATCGGCTCGACGAGGTCGTACGCGTCGCGCTGGCCGCCGGGCATGATCGACGGGCCGCGCAGCGCGCCCTCTTCGCCGCCCGACACGCCGGTGCCGATGAAATGCAGGCCCGATTGCGCGAGTTCCTGGTTGCGGCGGATCGTGTCGGTGAAGTGCGTATTGCCGCCGTCGATCAGCACGTCGCCCTTCTCGAGCAGCGGCTTGAGCGACGCGATCGTCGCATCGGTCGCTTCGCCGGCCTTCACCATCATCAGGATCCGGCGCGGCGTTTCGAGCGACGCGACGAACTCTTCGAGTGTATGGGCCGGCACCAGGTTGCGGCCGGGGAATTCGGCGATCAGTTCGTCGGTTTTCTCGCGGCTGCGGTTGTACACCGACACCGCGTAACCGCGGCTCTCGATATTGAGTGCGAGATTGCGGCCCATCACCGCGAGCCCGATCACACCGATTGCTTGTTTGCCCATTAGTCAATTCTCCGGAAAAAACGGGGCGCGACCCGAACCGGGCCGCGCGCACAGGCGAAAGGATAGTGGAAACGCGGCGGTGATGCGCGCATGCGCGTCATTGCTCCGCGTGCGGCAGCCGCCGGAACACGACGCTCAGGTTGTTCGCCGGCATTTCGACGACCTCGATGCAGTCGAGCCCGAGATCGAGGCCGAGCGCGACGACGGCCTCGAGATCGCGCACGCCCCACGACGGGTCGCGGCTGCGCAACTGCAGGTCGAATGCCTCGTTCGACGGCGCCGTATGCCGGCCCTCGCGACGGTACGGGCCGTACAGGAACAGCACGCCGCCCGGCCGCAGCAGCCGCGCCGCGCCCGCGAACAGCGCGTCGGTGCAGGCCCACGGCGAGATGTGAATCATGTTGATGCAGACGATCGCGTCGAGCGCCACGACCGGCCACGCCGCGTCGCGCACGTCGAACGCCAGCGGCCCGGCGACGTTCGCGAGGCCCGCATGCGCGATCCATGCGGCGATCGAACGCCGCGCCTGCGCATCGGGATCGCTCGGCTGCCAGCGCAGGCCCGGCAGCGCCTGCGCGAAGTGGACCACGTGCTGCCCCGTGCCGCTCGCGATTTCGAGCACGCTGCCGCTCGCCGGCAGCACGCGGCGCAACACGTCGAGGATCGGCCCGCGATTGCGTTCGGCCGCCGGCGCCGACAGCCGCTCGGACGGATCGGGCGAAGATGCAGCGCCGGTCATGATGCGTGCTCCGTTGTGTCGCCCGCGATGCCCAGCCGAGCAGTGAGTGCGTCGAGCGCGGGTGCGCACTGCGCCTCGACCTTCAGCGTCAGCATCGGATCGGCGCGCGTATGGCCAAGATTGAGCGCGGCGACCGGCTTGTGCTGCGCCTGCGCCCACACGCAGAAGCGGTAGCCGGAATACACCATCAGCGACGAGCCGACGACGAGCAGCGCATCGGCCGCCTCGAGCGCCTGCGACGCCAGCGCCACGCGCTCGCGCGGCACGTTCTCGCCGAAGAACACGACCGCCGGCTTCAGCAGGCCGCCGCACGCGGGGCACGCCGGGATGCGGAACGTGTCGAGCGCGGCCCATTCGAGGTGCGCGTCGCCATCCGCGGCCGGTTCGGCCTGCGCGCCCAGCAGTTCGGGATTGTCGGCTTCGAGCATGGTCTGGATCGTCGCGCGCGCATGATGCGCGCCGCACGCCAGGCAGGTCACGCCGTTGATCCCGCCGTGCAGCTCGATCACGTCGCCGCTGCCCGCGCGCTGGTGCAGGCCGTCGACGTTCTGCGTGACGAGACATTCGATCCGGCCCGCGCCGCCGAGCCGCGACAGCGCGACGTGCGACCCGTTCGGCTGCGCGCGGCCGACGACGGGCCAGCCGATCATGCTGCGCGCCCAGTAGCGTCGCCGCGCGGCATCGGAGCCGAGGAATTCCTGGAGCTGGATCGGCGGCGAGCGCATCCATCGACCGTTGCGGTCGCGATAGCCGGGAATGCCGGAGTCGGTGCTGATGCCCGCGCCGGTCAGCACGAGCAGGCGCGGATGACGCTCGACGAACGTGTGCAGCGCATCGAGCGCGGCCGGATCGACGCCAGCGGTTGAGGGGTGGTGCAAGGCTTTATCGTTCATGTTGGCAACGCGTGTCGGGCGTGCCGGCAGGCCGTGCGCCCGCACGGGCGGCCAGACACGCCAGCACATGATACAGAACGCCGCGCGCTCGGGCCTGGGGCCCCGCGTGACAAGCCGACGCACAAAAAAAGACGCCCATACGCCGCTCGGCGATGGGCGCTTCAACAATTGATCCATCGGGGTAGTGGATCAACTGACAGCACGATTTCGCGGCGTCCGCCATGCTGCGACCGGCGAACGCTTCCCCTCGACTACGCGTGTTCCGCCATGCCGCGCGCATCGTTGCGCCGCTGGCTTCCCTGTACGATCCGGTTCAGGTCCGTCGCGCCGAGACCATGCGGGGCGCGCGAACGAATACGCCGCACGACGACTCGCGTTGCGCGCGGCGGAATGACGATCCGGGATCCGGGCCGGGCCATCCGCAGGCGTTCGCGGTTCATCCCCGACGGCCGACCGGCATCGGTCGGCCTCGTGCGTCACGCATGCACGTCGTCGTTCAGAACGAACCCGATTGCTCGGATGGAACGGAAAGCCGCGCGCTCAAGTCGCCGCAATCAACGGCGACGCGACTACTCTGGCAGGTCGGCGATTCATGTTTGCAACACGACACGTTGCGATTCGGTCTGTTTTCATTCTCTTGTCCCCGTTTTTTTGATACGTCCGACCCACTGAAGCGATCGCCGGACGACTGCACCCGCGATCGCGCTCACGGCTCGCACAGATATGCAAGGAGCGCACCATGCTTCATGCCGCAAGGCCACACGGGCGGATGCGAGGCTGTCGACGCGAATCGCGCAGCGGCGAGAAGCGCGAATGTTTCGAAACTGAAACGCGCAAGACGACCCGCCTGAGCGACGGCGACGGCGACAGCGATGCAGGCCGGCAACTGCTGCAATCGCTGTCCGCGCACGGGATGCCCGAAGGCCTGTTCTCGATGGGCTTTCGAAGCGTCGCCGATCCGTGGGCGCCGTGGTGCGCGGCTGTCGTCGACGGAGAAGTCGTATCGGTCGCCTTCGCCGCGCATCCCGATACGCCGGCCACCGCACTGCCGCTCGGCTATGCAACCGGGCGCCGCGCATTGGTCGACATCCTGCAGGACATGCGCGCGGCGGGCACGCATCACGTCACGCTGAATTCGGGATCTGACCGGCCCGTGCGCGATGTCATCGAAGAAATCGCGGCGCACGTGCTGCCGGTTTTTCACGACGGCCGAGCCTGATTCGACAGGAATCCAGATCAATCCGATGCGATGTACGGTGCGCGCGTCGCTCACCGTCGCCGACAAGCAGGCGTTACAAAACCCTTACGAACCGACAGGAAGAACGTGCCCACCTGCCGGACTGTCACCCGTCTGCGTCAAGCACATGCCTGTCCGAACTCGCAGCCGGCAACGGGCGATGCAACGCTCCAACGGGCCGCAAACGCCCGCGCCGCCTCGCGTATGCCTGATTTGAATATTTGTCGACGGAACTATTCGGTTCCTGTCGCGATCATGTTAACTTCCGTCCTTCGTTCAGCCCGGCGGGCCGCGCGCCGATGCGCACCCGCATGCCAACCCATGCGACATTTCCTCTTCGGCTGGCTGCTTGCCGCCATCGTCTCGGCCGCCCACGCAGCCGCTCCCGCACCGGCAGCCCCATCGGCCGCCTCCGGCACCGCACCCGCGCTGACGTCGCAACAGGCTCAGCAGGCACTCAACGTACTCGAAAATCCGCGTGAGCGCGCCCAGGTCGAAACGACGCTGCGCGCGATCGCGGCCGTCGGCGCATTGAGCGCGCCCGCGGTCGCGGCAAGCGAAGCGGCCGCGGCCAGCGGCGCGTCGGCTGCCGCGGCCCCGACCGCGCTGACATCGAACGGGCTCGCGTCGATGCTCGTCCGCCAAGGGTCGCGCTGGACCACCGAAATCGGCGGCGCGCTGAAGGAATCGCTACGCTCGCTGCTCGATATCGGCTCGGTCGGAAGCTGGTGGCACGACAGGCTGGTGCGCGCCGACGAGCGCGCGGATCTCGCGCACGCGATCTGGATCATCCTCGCCGTGCTCGTGCCCGCGCTCGTCGTCGAATGGTTCGCGAAGCGGCTGCTGCGGCGCGCGCTGGCCGCGGTGGCCGCCCGGCGCGCCGACACGTCGCGCCGCACCGCGCCCGAGTCCGAGTCCGAGTCCGAGTCCGAGTCCGAGTCCGAGTCCGAGTCCGAGTCCGAGTCCGAGTCCGAGTCCGTCAAGCCCGACGACGACGCGCCGCCGCCGGACGCATCCGCCCCGCCCGACGCCGCGCCCACGTCGTCGCAAGGCCGCGGCCACGCGCAGCGCCACACCACGCCGCTGCACCGGATGCCGCGTGCGCTCGTCAGCCTCGCGCTGCGCGCGGTGCCGCTGCTGGTGTTCGTCGGCGTCGCGAGCCTGACGATGTCGTTGATCGGCGATGCGGGCACACCGATCGAATCCGCGCTCGAAGCGCTGATCGACATCTACGTAATCTGCCGGCTCGTCGCGATCGTCAGCCGGTTGTGCTTCCAGCCCGATGCGCGGCAATTGCGGTTGCTGCATATCAGCGACGCGTGGGCCGACTTCGCGCAACGCTCGATCGCCCGGATCGTGATCGTGGTCGGCGCGTGCACGGCCGCGGTCGAGATCGCCGCGAACTTCGGTCTCAGCGAGGCCGGCCACGTCGCGCTGCTGAAAGCCGTCGCGCTCGTCGGGCACGTGATGATCTCGGCACTGATCCTCCAGTGCCGCCGGCCGGTCGCGGCTCGGATCCGCGCGGTCGGCGAGGACCACCCTGCTTTCTCTGTGGTCGGCAACGCGCTCGCGGACGCATGGGCACCCGTATCGGTATTCATCGTGATGGCGCTGTGGTTCGTGTGGGCGCTCGACGTCCACAACGGCTACCGCGTGCTGATCACGCTCGGCGGCCGCTCGATCGCCGTGATGATCGGCATGCGGATGGTGTCGATCGTCGTGTTCGGCGCACTCGCACGGCTGTTCCAGGGCCGCGACGAAGATCGCACGCTCGTCCATCTGCATGCGTACCGCTATTACCCGCTGCTGCGCCAGATCGTATCGGCTGTGATCGGCGTCGTGACGATCGTGCTGCTGCTGCAGATCTGGGGCGTGCCGATCTTCCGCGCGTTCGAAACCGGCACGATCGGCCACCGGCTCGCGTCGGCGCTGATGACGATCGCGATCGCCGCCATCGTCGCGCTCGTCGTATGGGAAGCCGCGAACATTGCGATCGAGCGCCGTCTGCAGCGCTGGACGCGCGAAGGCAATCTCGTACGCGCGGCGCGGCTGCGCACGCTGCTGCCGATGCTGCGCTCGCTGCTGTTCGTGATGATCGCGCTCGTGGTCGTGCTGACGGGCCTCAGCGAGCTCGGCGTGAACGTCGGCCCGCTGCTGGCCGGCGCCAGCATCTTCGGCGTCGCGCTCGGCTTCGGCTCGCAAAAGCTGGTGCAGGATTTCATCACCGGGATCTTCCTGCTGATGGAAAACGCGATGCAGGTCGGCGACTGGGTGACGCTCGCCGGCGTGTCGGGCACCGTCGAATACCTGTCGATCCGCACCGTGCGGCTGCGCGCGGGCGACGGGTCGCTGTATACGGTTCCGTTCAGCTCGGTCACGACCGTCAACAACACGAATCGCGGGCTCGGCAACGCGGCCGTCAAGGTCAGCATCGCCTACGGCGAGGACATCGAACGCGCGATCGCGACGCTGAAGGAGATCGGCGCCGCGTTGCGCGACGATCCGAAGTACCACGACGGCATCCTGTCGGATTTCAGCTACTGGGGTATCGACCAGGTCGACGGCGCGGCGCTCGCGCTGGCCGGACAGATGCAGTGCACGGACTCGACGCGCTGGAGCGTGCAGCGTGAATTCAACCGGCGGATCGCGGAGACGTTCCGCGAACGCGGCATCCGGATCGCCAATCCGCAGCGCAGCCTCGTCGCATACGCGGACGGATCGCAGCCGGTCGGCGACGATGAAAACGACACCCGCCCTGACAACCGAAATGCCGCCGAAACGGCAGCCCGGCCGCCGTCAAACGGCGAAGCGGAGCGCAAGCCGGGCTGACCGGCCGGGGCTGACGGCGCGCGGCGGTCAACGCGCGGCGGGGTTTTGCACGCGCCGCGTACTTGCCGCTGCGGACGTCGACGCACCCGGCTTCGCCGTGCGTTTCGCCGCAGTGCCCTGCCCCCGCTTCGAACCGGCTTCAGGACCGGCAGAACTGATCAAGGACTACGTGTCGCTGCAGAAGAGCCTCGGGCTCGGGTGGCAGGCGGGCGCGGGATAACGGTGCCGGCGCGACGCATGCACGATCGCGGTGTCATGTGCGGCGCAATGACTCATTGCGTGCGCAACGATACTGCTTCGTCTCTTCCGCAACGAACGGGCTCGTGCCGCATTGACGCCGCGGCTATCGAAAACATATCGAATATCAATTAGCCAATCATCTGACGATATCTTCTAATTCAGTCGGCTTCCCCACCACCGACCGGATTCAAGGAGTTTCATCGTCATGTCCTCATCCTCCCATCGCGTGCTGCGGCACGCAGTTGCCGCGATCTGCGTCGCTCTCTCCGCCTCTCCCCATGCCGCCGAACTCACGCGCGACACCGGCGCGCCCGTCGGCGACAATCAGAATTCGCAGACGGCCGGGCCTGCCGGCCCCGTGCTCCTGCAGGACTCCGCGCTCATCGAGAAACTGCAGCGGTTCGATCGCGAGCGCATCCCGGAACGCGTCGTGCATGCGCGCGGCACCGGCGCATTCGGCGAGTTCGTACCGAGCACCGACATCTCCGACCTGACGAAAGCGAAGGTCTTCACGCCGGGCACCCGCACGCCGGTGTTCGTACGCTTCTCCACCGTGATGGGCTATCGCGGTTCGCCGGAACAGGCGCGCGATCCGCGCGGCTTCGCGGTGAAGTTCTATACGCAGCAGGGCAACTGGGACATGGTCGGCATCAACTGGCCCGTGTTCTTCATTCGCGACGGCATCAAGTTCCCCGACTTCGTTCACGCGAACAAGCCGAGCGCCGTGACCGGCGTGCAAGATCCGAACCTCGCGTTCGACTTCTTCGCGCACACGCCAGAAGCGACCAACATGCTGACGATGTTGTATTCGAATGCGGGCATGCCCGATTCGTATCGCCATATGGACGGCTTCGCAGTGCATGCGTTCAAGTTCGTCAATGCGAGCGGCGACGTGCACTACGTGAAGTTCCACTGGAAAAGCCAGCAAGGCGTGCATGGCCTGCGCCCGCAAGACATCGCCGCGTCGATCGGGCATGACTGGAACATGATGACGAACGACCTGTACGGTGCGCTGAAGCAAGGCGATTTCCCCAAATGGGATCTGTACGTGCAGGTGCTCACGCCGAAGGACCTGAACCGCTTCGACTTCGACGCGCTGGACGACACGAAGGTCTGGACCGACGTCCCTGAACGCAAGATCGGCACGATGACGCTCGACCGCGTGCCCGACAACTACTTCCAGTCGACCGAGGAATCGGCGTTCGCGCCGTCGCGGCTCGTGCCGGGCATCGAACCCTCCGAAGACCGGATGCTGCAGGATCGGCTGTTCGCGTATGCCGATACGCAGATGTACCGGCTCGGCGCGAACTACATGGACCTGCCGATCAACCGGCCTGTCGTGCCGGTGGTCAACAACAACCAGGACGGCAAGATGAATGCCGGCGACCGCAAGGGCGACGTGAATTACGAACCGTCGACGCTGAACGAACTCGCGCAGGATCCGCAGTACAAGTCCGTCCGCATGGCGCTCAGCGGAACGACGCAGCAGGAAGCGATCCGCAGGAAACTTCCGTTCCGTCAGGCGGGTGACTACTACCGCGGCCTGTCGCAGCAGGACAAGGACGACCTCGTCACGGCGCTGTCCGGCGATCTCGGCCAGGTGGAGAACGCGCACAACCAGTACGCGATGCTGTCGTACTTCTACAAGGCCGACGCCGACTACGGCACGCGCCTCGCGCAGGCCGTTCACGCGAACGTTCAGCAAGTGCAGTCGCTCGCGGCGAAGCTCAGCGACAACTGATCCCGCGACTCCGGTTGCTGCCGACGTGCACGATCGCGCCGCGCACGTCGGCCTGACTTCTTCACCAGGACCTCCCCATGCGATCAGAACGCTTCACACGCGCGATCCGCGCGGCCGCCACGGCGCTGGCGCTGGCCGCGATCGCCGGCTGCGCGCACCTGCCCGACCAGCCGGCGTACGGCAAGGCCGATCCCGCCGCACTGCGGCGCTACGACGGCGACTGGTTCGACGCCGCGCGCGTCGGCCGCGTCGACATCCTGCGCGCATTGCACGACGCCGGTTATCCCGTCGATGCCACCGACAGCCACGGCTATACGGCCGCGATACTCGCGTCCTACGACGGCCAGAGCGCCGCACTCGACTATCTGCTGTCGGCCGGCGCCAACGCGTGCATCGGCGATCGTCACGGCAACACGGCGCTGATGGGCGCCCTCTTCAAGAACGAACCCGATATCGCGCGGCGCCTGATCGACACGCGCTGCCCGATCGACCAGGCGAACGGTGCCGGCGAAACCGCGCTGGGGTTCGCGACGCTGTTCAATCGCTTCGAGTTGATTCCGCTGCTCGTCGCGCATGGCGCGAATCCGAACCATGTCGATCGACGCGGTCAGTCGCTGCTGCAGCTCGCGCTGACGCACGACAACACGGACGCCGCCGATGCGCTGCGACGCGCTGGTGCCAGACAGTAGCGCGGCACGCCCGCGACGGACGGGTTCGCCATCTCGCATCGCTTCGCCTCGATGCCGTCCTCGAATTCGACACTCCGGCAGGCCCCGGCCATTCGAGCATTTCCTCGACAACAACCAGTCCATTTAAAAACACGTCGGAAATGATCGGCGAGTCGTTTTCGGCATTACCTTCCTTTCAGGTCTCGAATATTACAAAACACCGCCAATCTTTTCAAAAACATTGCGCTATATTCGATTTAAATTTGTTTCATATAATCAAAAAAAGTTTGACACTCCGCTTTCGTTCTTGATACCGTCAGTCGCAAGCAATCTGACGAATTGCCAACCACGCAATCGATTCCGCTCTACGTTTTTTGCTTCCGCCTCACCGAAGTGCTCGCAGCCGGCCGTGTCGTTCGCGCGCCGGCGCACGCAACATCCCGATGCATCTCATTGGACGGCTGCCATCCGGCAGCGGGCCGAAGGATCGAATCAAATGAGCAGGATAACGAAGCTTTTGCTCTAGCAATCCCGCCGGCGCCATGTCCAACGCGGCTGCCCCGCAGCACGGCGCAGCCCTCCTGTTATCACGTTTTCCGTATTTCGCCCCCGGGAGAAAACCATCTTTCCGGATCGGGCGAAAGGCCCTGTCGCGTCCGTGTCATCCGCATGCGCGCGACAGAATGCGGCGGTGCATGACCCGTGCCGCTGTCGACCGTTGTTGTTCGTGCCGTTCGATGTTCAACCGGAGGGGTAATTCAAATGAATCAGGTTGCAAACAAGAAACAAAAGCACATTCGCATCGTCAAGCTCGCATTCGCAGCGGCCGCGGCCGCCTCGTTCGGCATGACGACCGTCCACGCCGCGCCGGCGGCCGGCTGGACGGAAACGCACACCAAGGGGTTCCTGCCGCTCGTGCAGCAGAGCGAAAGCGGCGCCGCCGGCGCACCTGCCGCGAGCACGGCCGCCGCCGCTGCCGCGGCAATCGAAATGGCGCCCGGCGAGTCGGTGGACATCGTGCTCGGGCTGAACCTGCGCAACGAGGCCCAACTCGACCAGTACCTGCGCGACCTGCATACGCCCGGCTCGCCGCACTACCGGCAGTTCCTCACGCCGGCGCAATTCGCCGCGCAGTATGCGCCGACCGACCAGCAGGTCGCGTCCGTCGTCGCGCATCTGCGCAAGGAAGGCTTCGTGAATATCGTGGTCGCGCCGAACCGCCTGCTGGTGTCCGCGTCCGGCACCGCGGCGACCGTCAAGTCCGCGTTCCGCACGACGCTCAAGCGCTTCACGCGCAACGGCCGCAGCGTCTATGCGAATACCGACGCCGCGCAAGTGCCGAATGCGATCGGCGGCATCGTGGGCGCGGTGCTGGGCCTGCAGAACGTCGAGCTGATGCATACCGGCGCGGGCAGCAAGCCGCAAGGCAATACCAGCAACCTGACGATCCCGGCCGGCGCGTCGGCGGTGCCGCACAATCCGACCGAATTCTCGTCGCTCTACGGCGGCGACGGCACGCCGACGGCCTCGCAAACCACGGTCGGCATCATCTCCGAAGGCGACCTGTCGCAGACGGTGAGCGACCTCAATACGTTCGCCGCGAACAACGGCCTCGGCACGATCAGCAGCACCATCGTGCAGACGGGCCCGGCCGGCAGTTCGTACACCGACACGTCCGGCACCGTCGAATGGAACCTCGACAGCCAGTCGATCGTCGGCTCGGCCGGCGGCAGCGTGAAGCAGGTCGTGTTCTACGCCGCGCCGTCGATGACGCTCACGGCGATCACGGCCGCGTACAACAAGGTGGTGACCGACAACGTCGCGAAGGTGATCAACGTGTCGCTCGGCGTGTGCGAATCGTCCGCAAACAGCACCGGCTCGCAGGCAACCGACGACACCATCTTCAAGCAGGCGGTCGCGCAGGGACAGACCTTCTCCGTATCCGCCGGCGACCACGGCGCGTACGAATGCGCGAGCGGCACGCCGTCGCGCTCGACCTACACGGTGAGCGAGCCGGCAACGTCGCCGTACGTGATCGCGGTGGGCGGCACGACGCTGTTCACCAATACGTCGACCAACGCGTACAACAGCGAGATCGTCTGGAACGATCCGAGCTGGCAGCCGGGCACCGTGTGGTCGACGGGCGGCGGGTACAGCAAGTACGAGGCCGCGCCGTCGTGGCAATCGTCGAGCCTCACCGGGTCGACCAAGCGCGCGCTGCCGGATGTCGGCTTCGACGCCGACCTGCGCACCGGCGCGATCCTCGTCGTGAACGGCCAGACGTCCGACACGCTGTGGGGCTCGGGCTACCTGAACAACGAAGGCGGCACGAGCCTCGCCGCGCCGATCTTCACGGGCATCTGGGCTCGGCTGCAGTCGGCGAACAACAATGCGCTCGGGTTTCCTGCGTCGAGTATCTACAAGTACTTCCCGACCAACGCGGCGCTGCTGCACGACGTCACGTCCGGCAACAACGGCAGCGGCACCTACGGCTACAAGGCGAAGGCCGGCTGGGATGCGACGACGGGCTTCGGCAGCGTGAACATCTCGAAGCTGAACGCGTTCATCCAGAGCACGCCGGATTTCGCACGCTGATGGACCGATGATCGCCCCGGTTGCGGGCGCGCGCCGTTTCGCGCCCGCAACCGCATGCAACCGCGTAAAAAACCCGCGAAGGCTGCGAAGCCATCGCGGGTTTTCTGCATTCCTCGTCATCTCGCGAAGCAGCAGGAACGCGCCGCGCAGGAAAATCGCGCGGTCGCGTGGCAGCAGCAATTGCAGCAACACAACGCGGCGCAACCGCAGCAACGCGAGGAGATGCAGCAACACAATGCGGCTTTGCAACAGCAGCGCGAAGAAATGCAGCAACGCAACGACGCCCAGCAGCAACTGCACAAGGAGACGCCGCCGCGGAACGAAGCGCAACCGCAGGAACACGCGGCACCGCAGCCTCAACCGCAGCAGCCGGCTCCCGAGCACGCGCCCGCACCGCACCCTGCGCAGTCGCCTCCGCCGCACGAATCGCATGAACACCACGCGGAGTGACAAGCACCACGCCGCGACATCACGGTATTCGCGCGGCCGGCCGGCGAAACACGTGCTCGCTGCCATGCGTCGGCAGCACGGCCCATGACGCCGCGCACCGCCGTTTTCCACGAAGCCGCGCGGTCGTGCCGCTAGCCGCGCGACTCACTCGGCCCAGTTCCGGACATAGTCCGGCACGGGCACGTTGTCGTTTCCGTCGGCATGAACCGGCGCGCCGCGCGCTGTCTTCAGCGGCAGGATCCCCGTCCAGACAGCGAGCGCGAGATCTTCTTCCTTGTCGGACGGCAGGGAATCGCCGACTTTCACGGCCGCTTCCGCAAGGGAAATCCGCAGCACGCTGGTCGCGTTGAGTTCCTTCTCGTTGCCGGGTCGCGCCTCATGCTTGCGGCCCGGTGCGATCTTGTCCATCAATGCATCCAGGGCCGCGAGCTTTTCCGCGCGACCCTCCACCATGTCGAACTGCCCATAGATCACCGCGGATCGATAATTCATCGAATGGTTGAAGGCCGACTTGGCCAGCACGAGGCCGTCCAGCAACGTAATCGCCACGGAGGCCGGTGCGCCGGCAGACAGCGCCTTGATCATCCGGCTGCCATTTGACCCGTGAATATAGAGGTCATCGTCCCGCCTCCAGTGGGCGGTCGGGATGCAATGCGTGTCCTGGCCTGCATTGAACGCGATGTGACAGACGTAGGCCTCGTCCACGATGCGGGAAAGCAGCGTGCGATCGTGATTGGCCAGTTCCGGCAGGCGGCGAATGGTGGTGCGGGATGTGGGAGAAATGACGGTCTGGTCTTTCATGTTTCGTTTTCCTGTTCGCGCGCAGCCTTGCACGCATCGATCGGCCCGCGTTCCGGCAAGACGCGGGTATCCGATCGAACATATATTTGCACTACGAAGCGAATCGAATCGGAGTCGTTCAGCCTCAACGCTTGAACGACCGGTCGATCGCCTCATCGACAGCGGCTCGCCAAATCGATCAAAATACGCGGGCGCCGCGAAAGCATGAACAATACGATGCGCGTTGAATCTTAAAAAGAACCAGCTCAAGGATAATTTTTAGAACCAGCCTATGGATCTCGCGCTGCTCATCTCATCGCTTTCCAGACAGGACGGCACGACAAGACACAGCCGGCAGGAAGCCCTCTACCGGAGCCTGCGCGACATGCTGCTGGACGGACATATTCCGCCCGGCACGCGGCTTGTGCCGACGCGCGTGCTCGCGGCGGAGCTGGGCATCGCGCGCAATTCGGCGGTCTATGCGTACGAGCGCCTTGCCGAGGAAGGCTTCGTGGCGGCCACGCGCAATGGCACGATCACGCTATGGGACGGCTGCGGCCGTTCGAGCGCCGCGCACGAAAGCGGCCCGGCCACGGTTCGCCTGTCCGAGCGCGTGCACGGGCTGGAGAACGCCCATCCCGAGCCTGATCGCATGCTGCCGTTCGTCCCCGGCCTCCCTTCGCTCGACGAATTCCCCGTTGCCCAGTGGCGCCGTTGCATCGAGCGCGCGTGGAAAGTCATCACGCCCGCCCGGCTCGCGTATGGCCCGGTCGAAGGGCTGCCCGAGTTGCGGCGTGCCGTGGCCGCCTATATCCGCGTCTCGCGAGGCGTGCGCTGCGAAACAGACCAGGTCTTCATCACCGACGGTACGCAAAGCAGCCTCGAATTGTGCGCGCGCATGCTGGCGAATCCCGGCGAGTCCGGCTGGCTCGAGAACCCCTGCTATAACGGCGCCAGGACCGCATTCCGGTCGACCGGCCTGAATATCGTGCCGATCGAGGTCGATCACGAAGGGATGGCGCCGACCGACGAACAATGGCACGCGCAACCGCCCCGGCTGATCTATACGACGCCGTCGCACCAATACCCGCTCGGCGCGCTGATGAGCGCCCGGCGCCGCGCGGCGCTGGTCGAGCGCGCGCGTGCGTGCGGCGCGTGGATCATCGAGGACGACTACGACAGCGAGTTCCGCCACGGCGGCCAGCCGCTGCCCGCGATCCAGGGCCTGCATGCCGACGCGCCGGTCTGTTATCTCGGCACGTTCAGCAAGACGATGTTTCCCGCCCTGCGGCTCGGCTTCATGGTGGTTCCGCCGGTGCTGGTCGAACGCTTCACCAGAACGCTGCGCGAACTCGTCCATCGCGGTCATTCGGCCGATCAACTGGCGATGGCCGAATTTATCGACACCGGCCTCTTTGCGCGGCACCTGCGCAGGATGAGGGCGCTCTACGCAGACCGGCGGAGCAGCCTCGAAGCGGCACTCGCCCGCCACCTCGGCACCTCGCTGAGCGTTCGCGAAAGCCCGGGCGGCATGCATCTGTCGGCTGATCTCGCGATGCCGCTGCACGATATCGAAGTCGCCCGCGCCGCATCCGCGCATGGGCTGCTGCTTCAGCCGCTGAGCAGCTACGGCGTCGGCGACGGCCGTCGGTACAACGGCTTCGTGCTCGGGTATGCCGGGCTGGGCGAAGCGACGATCGAGAAAGCAACGCTGCAATTCGCGGCCGTCATCGAGAAACACGGCCGCACGCGCTGCTGAGCGTCGCGCGCCGCATCGTCGCTCACAGTTGCGATTCGATCGGAAACAGTCCGAGAAACCAGACCTCCATCCGCCGCGGAACCGAAACTTCCGGTTCGTGGTCGAGTTCGGCGACCTTCCCGTCCGAATCGGTCTGAACCCACTTGAGCCGCCCTTTCCCTGCCGGATCGGTCCTCGGCTCGACACGCCACGCGATCCGATCGAGCCGCGCTTCCAGATCGTTTGCAACCTGTGACGCAATCGCCGGACTCTCGCAGTAAACGCCGATCTCCGTATTGAGGTTCAGCGAGCGCGGATCGAGATTCATCGACCCGATGAAAATGCTCTTGTGGTCGAACACGTAGGTCTTCGCATGCAGCGACGCGCGCGACGACCCGATGATGACCTGCTTCGAAATGCTCTTGTCGCCCGATGGCCGCCGTTCGTAAAGCCGCACGCCGGCCTCCACGAGATCGCTTCGGTAGCGCCGGTAGCCGGCATGCACGGCCGCCACGTCGGTCGACGCGAGCGAGTTGGTCAGCACCGTCACGCGCACGCCGCGCGCCGCCAGCGCGCGCAGCCGCTCGACGACGTCCTTGCCCGGCACGAAGTACGGCGACACGATCAGCAGGTCATGTTCCGGCTGCAACGCGAGCGCCCGCAGTTGCGGCATCAGGTGCCCGTCGCTGTCCTTCGGCGCGCGCGCGATCTTCGACGGATCGTCGTACAGCACCGTCGCGTGCCCCCACGACAGTTCCGTACCCTGCCCATGCACGATCCGGTCGAGCCGTTGCCTGGCCTCGAGCACGTACGGATTGTCCTCCATGACCCTCAGGTAGTCGCGCAACCGTTCGCGCTCGCGGTCCAGCCCGCCCGGCGCGGCGTCGTGCCCGACCAGCGTATCGACCGGATACGCATACGGGGAATTCCAGAAGGTATCGAACTCCGTCGAGATGTTCTTCACGACCGGCCCGTGGACAACGACATCGAGATCGCCGAACTCCAGCATCGACGATGCGCCGAAGTATTCGTCGCCGATATTGCGGCCGCCGACGATCGCCACCTGGTTGTCCGCGATCATCGCCTTGTTGTGCATGCGCCGGTTGACGCGCGAGAACTCGAACACCGTGCCGATCTTCTTGAAACGGCGCGTGGCGACCGGATTGAACAGCCGGATTTCGATGTTCGGATGCGAGCTGATCTCGAGCAGCTTGCGGTCGTCCGCATTCGTGCCGAGATCGTCGAGCAGCGCACGGACGCGTACGCCGCGATCGGCCGCGCGAATGATCGCATCGGCCAGTTCATGCCCGGTCAGGTCGTCGTGCCAGATGTAGTACTGAAGGTCCAGCGACCGGTCCGCGCGATCGGCAAGCAGCACGCGCGCATCCAGCGCATCGACCGGATCGGTCAGCAGATGAAACGCGTCCTGCCCCGGATGCGTGCGGGCCTGCTGCCGGAACGCGACGCCCAGCCGCGTGTTTTCCGTGTCGGTGTACGCATGCGTCGGCGCGCGGTCAGCCTGCGGCGGAAGGCTGGCGCATGCAACGAGCGCCAGCAACGAAAGAATCGCACCCCACGAACGCAGCATGGTCATGATCGCCGTCCCCGCTCCCGGGCGAAGGTTGTTTATTCTGGCCGCCGGTCGGATCGCGGCGCTGGTCGGCAGTCCGGGCGCGCGACAGGGTTCGCGCGCAGGCCGGCCGCGCCACAGCATACTTCGATTGCCATCGGCACTGCACCCTCTCCGTGTTTTCCCGATCCGGACGATCCGTCCACGCAAAGAAAAACCCGCGAGGACAGCAATCGATTGATAACGAAAGAACATCAATCGTTCAAAAAATTGCACTTATCGTTAGCCCGCTGCCGAGCGAACATTGCCAAAACGACAATCAGCCGCACCCCGCGCATTTTCTGGATTCTCTGGAGACACCCTGATGCACCCCTCCCCCAGCCTTTCGACCGGAAGTTCGAAGGCCGCCGCGGTATTCCGCGTGACGGCCGGGAACTTCCTCGAGCAGTTCGACTTCTTCCTGTTCGGCTTCTACGCGACGCAGATCGCCGCCGTATTCTTTCCCGCCGCGAGCGAGTTCGCTTCGTTGATGATGACCTTCGCCGTCTTCGGCGCCGGTTTCCTGATGCGGCCGCTGGGTGCGATCGTGCTCGGCGCGTATATCGACGACGTCGGCCGCCGCAAGGGCCTCATCGTCACGCTGAGCATCATGGCAAGCGGCACCATCCTGATCGCGTTCGTCCCGGGCTACGCGACGATCGGCCTGCTCGCGCCGGTGCTCGTGCTGATCGGGCGACTGCTGCAGGGCTTTTCGGCAGGCGCCGAACTGGGCGGCGTGTCGGTCTATCTCGCCGAGATGGCCACACCCGGCCGCAAGGGCTTCTTCACGAGCTGGCAGTCCGCCAGCCAGCAGGTGGCGATCGTCGTCGCGGCGGCCCTGGGCTTCATGCTCAATCAGTGGCTGAGCACATCGGCCATCGCCGCGTGGGGATGGCGCCTTCCGTTCTTCGTCGGCTGCATGATCGTGCCGTTCATCTTCATCCTGCGCCGCAACCTGGAGGAAACTCAGGAGTTCAAGGCCCGCCGGCATCGTCCGGGCATGCGGGAAGTCGTCAGTACGCTGGCCCGGAACTGGGGCGTCGTGGTTGCCGGCATGATGCTGGTCGCGATGACGACCACGAGCTTTTATCTCATCACGATCTACGCACCGACCTTCGGCAAGACCGTCCTGCACCTGAGCACCGCCGACAGCCTGCTCGTGACGCTGTGCGTCGGCGTGTCGAACTTCGTATGGCTGCCGATCGGCGGTGCGCTGTCCGATCGCATCGGCCGCCGGCCGCTGCTCGTCGGCATGACGGTGCTCGCGATCGTGACCGCCTATCCTGCGCTGTCGCTGCTCGCTCACGCGCCGTCGTTCATCAACATGCTGCTCGTGCTTCTGTGGCTGTCGTTCATGTACGGCATCTATAACGGCGCGATGGTCGTCGCGCTGACGGAGGTGATGCCGCCCGAGGTACGCGTGGCAGGTTTCTCGCTCGCCTACAGCCTCGCGACGGCCGTGTTCGGCGGCTTCACGCCCGCCATCTCGACGGCGCTCATTCACATGACCGGCGACAAGGCCGCACCGGGCTACTGGATGAGCCTCGCCGCGGTGTGCGCGCTGCTTGCGACGTTCGCACTCTATCGCGGTCGGACGGCAACGCTGACGCCCGCGCACTGAAGCCCCTCGCCGAGCCTCTCCCCCCAACTTCGCACGACCACGACCATGAAAAACCCGTTCCTGAAGCTGTGCGCGACCGCGCTCGTCGCCACCTCCGCCGCCACCGCAAACGTGCAGGCAGCCGACCTGCACGTGATGAGCTCGGGCGGCTTCACCGCCGCCTACAAGCTGCTCGGCCCGCAGTTCGCGTCCCGCACGGGCAACACGCTCGACACCGCGCTCGGCCCGTCGATGGGCAAGTCGCCCGAAGCGATTCCGAACCGGCTCGCACGCGGTGAACCTGCCGATGCGGTGATCATGGTCGGCTACGCGCTCGACGACCTGATCAAGCAAGGCAAGGTGATCCCCGGGTCGCGCGTCGAGCTGGCCGATTCGCGCATCGGCGTGGTCGTGCGCGACGGCGCGGCGAAACCCGACATCAGCTCGACCGAGGGGCTCAAGCAGGCTCTGCTGCACGCAAAGTCGATCGCCTACTCGGACAGCGCGAGCGGCGTCTATGTCGAGCGGGAATTGTTCAAGAAGCTCGGCATCGAGGATCAGGTGAAATCGAAGGCGAAGATGATCCCGCGGATCCCGGTCGCGTCCGTGGTCGCGAACGGCGACTATGAAATCGGCTTGCAGCAGGTGAGCGAACTGCTGCCGGTCCAGGGCGCGGCCTTCGTCGGCAAGCTTCCCGAATCGCTGCAGTCCGTCACACGCTTCGCCGCCGGCATCCCCGTCGGCGCGCAACATCCGAAGGAAGCGAAGGCACTCCTCGACTATCTCGCGTCGCCCGACGTGCAGCCGGAAGTGAAATCGACCGGCCTGGATTCGGTCGCCGCACACTGAGCACGAACCACGGGAAGGCGTGCGTCAGACAGCCTTCCCGTCGCGCGCGGCGTCGGCCTCGGCATCATCGGCGCCGTTCGGGCGCGCCGGCCCGGCCGCGTTCAGCATCCGTGCGAGACGCGCACGATCGCACGCCCCTTCCCACGACGAGACGAAGATCACCGCGCAGGCATTGCTGATCACGCTCGTCAGCGCACGCGCCTCGGACATGAAGCGATCGATACCGACCAGAAGCGCGACCCCGGCGACCGGCAGGTCCGGCATCACCGCGAGCGTCGCGACGAGCGCGACGAGCCCGCTGCCGGACACGCCGGCCGCCCCCTTCGACGTCAGCAGCATCACGGCCAGCATCGCCGCGATTTGCGGCGCGGAAAGCGGCACGTCGCACGCCTGCGCGATGAACAATGCCGCGAGTGTCAGGTAGATCGCGGTGCCGTCCAGGTTGAACGAGTAGCCGGCCGGCAGCACGAGCCCGACGACGCCCTTGTCGCAACCCAGCGACTCCAGCTTGACGATCAGCCGCGGCAATACCGGCTCCGTGGACGAGGTCGCGAGGACGATCAGCAATTCCTCGCGCATGTAGCGCAACAGCCGCCACAGCGCGAAGCCGTGCAGCCGTGCGAGCGGCGCAAGCACCAGCGCGACGAACAGCACACAGGCCACGTAGAACGACGCCATCAGCCGCGCGAGCGAGCCGACCGAGCCGATGCCGAAGCGGCCCACCGTGAACGCCATCGCGCCGAATGCGCCGAGCGGGGCGAGCCGCATGATCATCGCGAGCACGCGAAAGACGACCTGCGCGACGGCGTCGATCAGCGCCAGCACGGGCCGCCCGGCCTGCGGATACGCATTCAGCGAAAAACCGAAGAGCAGCGACAGCAGCAGCACCGGCAGCACCTCGCCCTTCTGGAACGCGCCGAGCATCGTGTCCGGGATCACGTTCAGCGCGAACTCGACGAACCCGTGCGGCTGCGCATCCCGCACGTATTGCGCCAGGATGCTCGAATCGAGATGGCGCACGTCGACGTGCATGCCGGCGCCGGGCCGCAGCACGAACGCGGTGACGAGCCCGAATGCGAGCGCGGCGGCGGTCAGCAGATAGAAGAGCACCAGCGCGCGGACGATCGTGCGTCCGATGGCTTTTCCGTTCGCGAGCGACGTGATGCCCGAGACGATCGTGCAGAACACGATCGGCGCGATCATCATCCGCACGAGACTGACGAAGGCATCGCTGAGCGGCTTGAGCATCGCGCCCGCCGACGGCCAGAAGTGGCCGACGCTCACGCCGAGCACCATCGCCAGCAGAACCTGCACGTAGAGCGAACGAAGCAGTCTTGCCAGCCTCACGATGCGGTCTTCCTCGATGTTCCTGTCGGGTTCGTCGTATGCGTCACTTCGACACGTCGCTGCGTGCGGCGCCGCCGCGCTTCGCGTCGACGACCGCCCGGTGAAACTCCTCCGCGGCCGGCGTGAGCGGGCGTCCGCGCCGTTTCACGATGCCCACCCGGCGCCTGACCACCGGCTCGACGAGGGGCACGCTCGTGAGCAGCGGATGGTCATGTCCGGGCATCGCCATCGACGGTACCGCGGCGACGCCGAGCCCCGCCTCGATCAACCCGAGCATGGTCGTCACGTGACGCGTTTCGCACACGCTCGGCGCACGCGGCGCGACGGTCGTCAGCGCCTGGTCGAGCAACAGGCGGTTGCCGGAAGTCTTGTCCACCGACACATACTCGTACTCGTAAAGCTCGTTCCAGGTCACGCGCTTCTTGCGCGCGAGCGGATGGTCACGCCGGCACGCGGCAACGAACCGCTCCTGCAGCAGCAGCTTGAACTCGACCTCGGGCTCCTGGCTGCCCATGAAACTCACGCCGAAATCGGCCTCGCCGCTGACGACAGCGTCAAGCACCTCGTTCGCGCTCGCATCCAGCAGCTTGACCCTGATACGCGGAAAGCGGCGGTGATAGCTCGCGATCACGTTCGGCAAGAAGTAGTAGGCCACCGACGGCACGCACGCGATCGTCACATGACCGAGGCGGCTCGATGAAACGTCGCGGATACCGAGCAGCGCGATGTCGAGATCATCGAGCAACTGCTCCGCGCTTGGGGCGAACGCACGGCCGACGGTGGTCAGCGTGACGCTGCGTGTAGTACGCTCGAAGAGACGCACCCCGAGAGCGTCCTCGAGCTTCTCAATGCGTCGGCTCAAGGCCGGCTGGGAAATATTGACGGCCTCGGCGGCCTTACGGAAGCTTCCCAGTTCCACCACTGCTCGAAACGCCTGCAAATCGTTTAGATCGAAGTTGACACCCACGAATCAACCCTGGTTGTTAGATCCGGATATTTTGCGCGTTGCCAGTGGAATCCGCCATCGAGGACTTCCCCGCTTGTTAGCGCCACGAAACGTACGACCGCCGTGCGGAGCGCTAATAAGGCCGAGCGCGCTTGGCGCAAATCGACGTCACACAAAGCTACGCACAAATCCGTGCACACGGGGCGCGGTCGCCCGCCGGCATGCGGCTTGAGCAAATGCCTGGAGGAACTGCATTCGCCAAGCATTGCAAGGCCATCCGCGGCGTCACGGACGGACGTCAGAGGGGCAAGGAGACGCTCGGACCGAGCTAGACGACGTCAGGTACTTGGAAACGAAAAAGCCGGCCCACTGGGCCGGCTTTTTTGCGTCCAATCGCGGTCGGTTGCCACCGCGAAACAAACTTTCAAACATACAGCCGATTCCCGATAAAGCATAACGTGTCCGGATCGACAACTTATGCTCAACGGCACAACATGCCGCGACACGATGCGGCATGAAATCTGGTGGGCCCGGCGGGGTTCGAACCCGCGACCAATCGATTATGAGTCGACTGCTCTAACCGCTGAGCTACAAGCCCTGATGAGAAGCAATGCGTGCTACACGCAGCCCCGGCAAGGAAGCCGGGCCGGCATTGTAACAACAAAGGGGACAAACGCCACCGGCATCACGCGGATGCCGGTGGCGTTCGCAGGAGAGACGCTGGAAATCAGTTCCCTTCGAGGAACGACTTCAGCTTGTCGGAACGGCTCGGGTGACGCAGCTTGCGCAGCGCCTTGGCCTCGATCTGACGGATCCGCTCGCGCGTGACGTCGAACTGCTTGCCGACTTCCTCGAGCGTGTGATCGGTGCTCATCTCGATACCGAAACGCATCCGCAGCACCTTCGCCTCGCGCGGCGTCAGCGAATCGAGCACGTCCTTCACGACGTCGCGCATGCTCGCATGCAGCGCGGCATCCGCCGGCGCGACCGTGTTGTTGTCCTCGATGAAGTCGCCGAGATGGGAATCGTCGTCGTCACCGATCGGCGTTTCCATCGAGATCGGCTCCTTCGCGATCTTCATGATCTTGCGGATCTTGTCTTCCGGCATCTCCATCTTCTCGGCGAGCGTTGCCGGATCCGGCTCGAGACCGGTTTCCTGCAGGATCTGCCGCGAGATGCGGTTCATCTTGTTGATCGTCTCGATCATGTGAACCGGAATACGGATCGTGCGCGCCTGGTCAGCGATCGAGCGCGTGATGGCCTGGCGGATCCACCACGTCGCATAGGTCGAGAACTTGTAGCCGCGACGGTATTCGAACTTGTCCACCGCCTTCATCAGGCCGATGTTGCCTTCCTGGATCAGGTCGAGGAACTGCAGGCCGCGGTTCGTGTACTTCTTCGCGATCGAGATTACGAGACGCAGGTTGGCCTCGGTCATTTCGCGCTTCGCCTGGCGTGCCTTCAGTTCGCCGGCCGCCATCTGGCGATTGGTTTCCTTCAGGTCCTTCAGCGGCAGCACGACACGCGCCTGCAGGTCGAGCAGGCGCTGCTGCTGTTCGCGGATCGCCGGGATGTTGCGCGCCAGGACCGCGCTGTACGAATGGCCTTCGGCCGTGATCTTCTCGGCCCAGTCGAGATCCGTCTCGCTGCCCGGGAAGCGCGCGATGAATTCCGAACGCGGCATGCCGCACTTGTCGACGACGATGTGCAGGATCTGGCGCTCGACCTGGCGCACTTCGTCCACCTGCGCACGCAGCGTGTCGCACAGGCGCTCGACGGTACGCGCGGTGAAGCGGATCGTCATCAACTCGGTCTGGATCGTCTCCTGCGCCTTCAGGTAGGCCTTCGACTTATAGCCTTCCTTCTCGAACGCGCGGCGCATCTTGTCGAACCACTCGCTGATCTGCGAGAACTTGTCGAGCGATGCACGCTTGAGGGCTTCGAGCTGGGCGGCGTTGGCCGACGCCTGTGCGGCACCGTCGTCCTCCTCCGCTTCCTCTTCTTCCTCTTCCTCTTCGGCTTCCTCGTCCTCGTTCTCGATGGCTTCCGCTTCCTTCGCGGAGAAGCCGTCCGTATCGGCGGAGTCCGAAGCGTTCGGGTCGAGCAGGCCGTCGACGAGCTCGTCGACACGGCTCTCTTCGTTCGCGACGCGCTCGGCCATCGCGAGGATGTCGGCGATCGTCGTCGGGCACGCGGAAATTGCCATCACCATGTGGCGCAGGCCGTCCTCGATCCGCTTCGCGATCTCGATTTCGCCTTCGCGCGTGAGCAGCTCGACCGTGCCCATCTCGCGCATGTACATCCGGACCGGATCGGTCGTGCGGCCGAATTCCGAATCGACGGTGGACAGCGCGACTTCCGCTTCCTCTTCGACTTCATCGTCCGACGACGCGGCCGGCGCGTTGTCGTTCAGGAGCAGCGTTTCCGCGTCCGGTGCCTGCTCGTAAACCGCCACGCCCATGTCGTTGAACGTGCCGATGATGCCTTCGAGGGCTTCGGTCTCGGTGAAGTTGTCCGGCAGGTGGTCGTTGATTTCGGCGTACGTCAGGAAGCCGCGCTCCTTGCCGAGCTTGATCAGCGCGCGCAGCTTCACGCGGCGCTCCTCGAGCTCCTCGGCCGTGCCGGGCGTGCTCGTCGCGAACGCTTCCTTCAGCAGCGCCTTTTCCTTGGCGCGACGATCGCGCACCTTGGCTTTGCCCGGGGCAGCCGCGGCTGCGGCTGCGGGCTGCTCGTCGCTCTGATTTGCGTCGTCAACGACGGATACTTCGTTCAGCTTTTTGGTCATGGAGTTCGCCGTACCGGCTATATCGACTCGCGGCTGCTGGACGACAGCCGGTTGAACCGTGGGTGCATGAGTAGTACGTACTGCCGTTTCGTCCGCGTCGGCAGTCGTGTCCCTTGCGCTTTTCGCACTTGCCCGCTTCGCCGCCGGCTTGGCCGGCCCGGAGTCGGGTCTGGCGGCAGCCCGTGTTCTGGCTGCCGACGCCGGCGCAGCCTGAGCAGTGCCGGCCGCGGTTTTCTTTCCCGCAGGGGCTGACGTAGCTGAAGACGTTGTCCTGGTGGAAGAAGCAAACTTGGCCGCTGTGACCTTCTTGGTCGGCTCCGTCGAGCCCTTGCCTGCTGCTTTCTTTCCGCCTGTCGTCTTTGCCATCGCGATTCTCGCCTCTTGCTTAGAAAACAAACCGCTGGAAACCTTATATTATAGCACGCTGAGGAGCCCTCTCTAAGCTCCCCGGCCGCCTACAGCCCGAGTCGACGCTTCATGTCGGTTCGCTGCTGGTTCAATTCCGTCAATTCGGCCAATTCCTCGGGTGTGAAGTTGGATTGCCGCGCCAGCCTGTCAAGCCGGTCGCAGCAGGCGTCGTAACGCATCTTGAGCACCGCCGCCTGCAGTTCCTCCCCCGCGATCCGTTCCTGTTCACGCTGCCGCTCGGGCACCGTCTCGTCTTCCGGATTCTGTAACAGCAAATCGCGGACGTTTTCATCATAGTCCAGAATTTCGCGGAAGATTTCCTCGTAAGTCGCCCCGTTCGAGGACGTCCGCAGGACATCCGACAGCATCCTGAACTCCGCGCCGTCGCCCAGTGCGCGCGCATGATCGACGACTTCGGCGAACAGTTCGCCGATGCGCGGCAACGCGTGCAGGGTCGCAATCTGTTCGTCGTCGAGCTGCGACGCGATGCGCGGATGCATCACCAGCGTGCGCAACGCACGCTTTTCGCTGTCCGTCACGCGACGCCGCTCGCTGCGTGCGGGCGCCTGGCGCGGCGGCGCCGCGATCCGCGTATCGACGTCGGACAACCCCGCGACCTCTTCGAACGGGATATCGAGGCGATCCGCGAACATGTGCATGATCTGCGCACGCAACGCGTTCGCGGGCAGCGCCTGCAGCAACGGTTTCGCATCGAACAGCGCCTTCGCGCGGCCTTCCGGCTGATCGAGCGCCTTGCCGGCAATTGCTTCGTTCAACAGAAATTGCGACAGCGGCATCGCTCGCTCGACCTGTTCGGAGAACGCATCCGCGCCGAACTCGCGCACATAGCTGTCCGGATCGTGCTCGGCCGGCAGAAAAAGGAACCGGATCGTGCGGTTGTCCGCCGCATGCGGCAGGCATGCCTCGAGCGCGCGCCGGGCTGCACGCCGTCCGGCCGAATCGCCGTCGAAACTGAAAATGACCGTGTCGGTCTGGCGCAGCAGCTTCTGCACGTGAATCGGCGTGCACGCGGTGCCGAGCGTCGCGACCGCGTTCGGGAAACCGAGCTGCGCAAGCGCGACGACGTCCATGTAGCCTTCGACGACCAGCACGTACTTGCGCTCGCGAATCGCGAGCCGCGCCTCGAACAAGCCGTACAGTTCGCTGCCCTTGTTGAACAGCGGCGTTTCGGGCGAATTCAGGTACTTCGGCTCGCCGCTGCCGAGCACGCGGCCGCCGAAGCCGATCACCTGCCCCTTCACGTTGCGGATCGGGAACATGATCCGCTCGCGGAACCGGTCGTAGCGGCGCGCGACGCCCTGCGCATCGGTTTTCTCGCTGACGATCACGAGCCCCGACTCGACGAGCGCCTCGTCGCGATAATCCGGAAACGCGGTTTCGAGGTTCTGCCAGCCGTCCGGCGCATAGCCGAGCCCGAAGCGCGCGGCGATCTCGCCGGTCAGGCCCCGGTTCTTCAGGTACTGGATCGCGACGGTCGCGCCGCGCAACTGCTTGCGGTAGTAGTCGCACGCGGCGGACATCGCATCGGACAGCGCGGTCGCAACCGACTTCGACACCGGTGCAGGATAGTCGCCGCCACCGCCTCCGCCCCCACCGCCGCCACGCATCGACGGCTCGTGCGGCACGGTCAGCCCGACGGACTGCGCGAGTTCCTGCACGGCCTCCGGGAACGTGAGCCCCGCGTGCTCCATCAGGAAGCCGATCGCCGTGCCGTGCGCGCCGCAACCGAAGCAGTGATAGAACTGCTTGGTCGGGCTGACGGTAAACGACGGGCTCTTCTCGTTATGGAACGGGCACAGCCCCATGAAGTTGGCGCCGCCCTTCTTGAGCTGCACGTACCGACCCACCACGTCGACGATATCGACGCGGTTCAGCAAATCCTGCAGGAACGAATGCGGAATCACCGTGGGATCGAGCAAAAAAAAGACAATACGACGCCCGGCGCACGCATCGCTGGGCGCACCGGGACCGGGTTTACTTCGTGAGCGCGGCCTTGACCTGCGCGGACACGGCCGTCATGTCGGCACGGCCGGCGAGCTTGCCCTTCAGCACGCCCATCACCTTGCCCATGTCCTGCGGGCCGGCTGCGCCCGTTTGCGCGACCGCCGCCTGGACTTCGGCCGCCACTTCGGCGTCCGACAGTTGCGCGGGCATGTAGCCGCCCAGCACGACCAGTTCGGCCTGTTCCTTCGCGACGAGGTCGTCGCGGCCGGCGGCCTCGAACTGGCTGATCGAATCCTTGCGCTGCTTGATCATCTTGTCGATCACGGCCGTGATGCCCGCGTCGTCGAGCGTGACCCGATCATCGACCTCACGCTGCTTGATCGCGGCCATCAGCAGGCGAATCGTTGCCAGGCGCTCGCTTTCCTTCGCGCGCATCGCGGCCTTCATGTCTTCGCTGATCTGCTCTTTCAAACTCATCTTTCACCCGGGATGGAAACGTGAATCCGACGCCCGCGAACGGGCGTCAACACAAAAACCCGCTTGGGACAGTGTCTCAAGCGGGTTGCTCGAATCCGGCATCGGCGACTCGCCGCCTGATCGGTTGCGCGATCGCACCCGATCGCACGGAGTCACCGGTGCGCCGCTCAGCGTACCGCGCGGCGCCCAATCGTTCAGTACAGCTTCTTCGGCAGCGTCTGGCTGCGAATACGCTTGTAATGACGCTTCACCGCAGCAGCTTTCTTTCGCTTGCGCTCCGCGGTCGGCTTCTCGAAAAACTCGCGCGCACGAAGCTCGGTCAACAAACCGTTCTTCTCGATCGTGCGCTTGAAGCGGCGCATTGCAACTTCAAACGGCTCGTTCTCTTTAACGCGAATGATCGTCATGATCCGACACGAATAAAGGTTTGCAGGGAAAGACTACCGAGTATAGCAGAGCGATTGTACAAAGGCACGGGGGCCTGGTCCCGCTAAAACGGGCCCGGCCCGGCGCGTCAGGCGCCGCGCGAATACTCCGCCGCGGCCTGCCCGGCCGCCGTGCCGGACGCCCACGCCCACTGGAAATTGTAGCCGCCGAGCCAGCCCGTCACGTCCACCGCTTCGCCGACGAAGAACAGCCCCGGCACGCGCGCGCTCATCATCGTCGCCGACGACAGCTCCCGCGTATCGACCCCACCCTTCGTCACCTCGGCCTTCTTGTAGCCCTCGGTGCCGTTCGGCGTCAGCGTCCAGCCGGACAGCGCGTCGCCGACCTGGCGCAGCGTCTTGTCGGGCAGGTCCGCGAGCCGCGCGTCGGCCGCGACGCGATGCGTGTCGAGCCACGCATGCGCGAGGCGCGACGGCACCCAGTCCGCGAGCAGCGAGCCGATCTGGCGTTTCGACGTGCGCTTCGCGTCGAGCAGGTCGGCCACCGTGTCGCGCTGCGGCAGCAGGTCGACGCGGATCGGATCGCCAGGCTGCCAGTAGCTCGAGATCTGCAGGATGCCGGGCCCGGACAGGCCGCGATGGGTCAACAGCAGGTCCTCGACGAATTCGCCGCCGCGCTTCTTGTCGCCGGTCGACACGCGCACTTCGAGCGACACGCCGGACAACGCCGCGAACGGCTCCCAGTCCTGCTGCGCGAACGTGAGCGGCACGAGCGCGGGCCGCGTATCGATGAGCTTGTGGCCGAACTGCTTTGCGAGCCGGTAGCCGAAGTCGGTCGCGCCGATCTTCGGGATCGACAGGCCGCCGGTCGCGACAATCAGTGCGCGCGCACCGATCGACCCCGCCTGCTGCGTGTCGAGCGTGAAGCCGTCGGCCGGCGCGTGGCGCACCGCGTCGACGACGACGGGCCGGCGCCATGCGATGCCGCCCGCATCGCACTCGTGCTTCAGCACGTCGATGACCGCATCGCTGCCGTGGTCGCAAAAAAGCTGGCCCTTGTGCTTTTCGTGCCAGGTCACGTGATGACGCTTGAGCAGCCCGAGGAAGTCGCGCGGCGTATAGCGCGCCAGCGCCGAACGCGCGAAATGCGGATTCGTCGACAGATAGTTGTCGGGGCCGGCGTACAGGTTCGTGAAGTTGCAGCGGCCGCCGCCCGAGATGCGGATTTTCTCGGCGAGCCGTGGCGCGTGATCGAGCAGCACGACGCGGCGGCCGAGCTGCCCGGCGACCGCGGCGCTCATCATCCCGGCGGCGCCCGCGCCGATCACGGCGATATCATAAGTTTCCATGGCGCGGATTGTACCTGCCCGGCATCGGGCCGGGCCGCCGCCAGCGGCGGGCGACCCTCACCTGCTATAATTTTCGGTTACGTTGACCTTCCTGCGGCGCGCCCGATACGGCGCGCCCCGCCCGCACCCATGCTCGTTCTCGGCATCGAAAGCTCCTGCGACGAAACCGGCCTCGCGCTCTACGACACGCAGCGCGGCCTGCTCGCGCACGCGCTCCATTCGCAGATCGCGATGCACCGCGACTACGGCGGCGTCGTACCCGAGCTCGCGTCGCGCGACCACATCCGCCGCGCGCTGCCGCTGCTCGAGGAGGTGATGGCTCAAAGCGGCACGCACCGCGACGACATCGACGCGATCGCGTTCACGCAAGGCCCCGGCCTCGCCGGCGCGCTATTGGTCGGTGCGAGCATTGCGAATGCGCTCGCGCTCGCATGGAACAAGCCGACCGTCGGCATCCATCACCTCGAAGGCCACCTGCTGTCGCCGCTGCTCGTCGACGAGCCGCCGCCGTTCCCGTTCGTCGCGCTGCTGGTGTCCGGCGGCCACACGCAACTGATGCGCGTGACCGACGTCGGCGTATACGAGACGCTCGGCGAGACGCTCGACGACGCGGCCGGCGAAGCGTTCGACAAGACGGCGAAGCTGATCGGCCTCGGCTACCCGGGCGGCCCGGAAGTGTCGAAGCTCGCCGAAACGGGCACGCCGGGCGCGGTCGTGCTGCCGCGGCCGATGCTGCATTCGGGCGATCTCGACTTCAGCTTCAGCGGCCTGAAGACGGCCGTGCTCACGCAGATGAAGAAGTTCGAAGCGGCGAAGCTGGCGGGCGAAGCGCTCGAACGCGCGAAGGCCGACCTCGCGCGCGGCTTCGTCGACGCGGCCGTCGACGTGCTCGTCGCGAAGTCGCTCGCCGCGCTGAAGCAGACGAAGCTCAAGCGCCTCGTGGTCGCGGGCGGCGTCGGCGCGAACCGCCAGTTGCGCGCCGCGCTGTCGGCCGCCGCGGCCAAGCGCGGCTTCGACGTGCACTACCCCGATCTCGCGCTCTGCACCGACAACGGCGCGATGATCGCGCTTGCGGGCGCGCTGCGGCTCGGTCGCTGGCCCGAGCAGGCGAATGCCGACTACGCGTTCACGGTGAAGCCGCGCTGGGATCTCGCATCGCTCGCACGCTGAGCCGCGCAACGCCGACGCAAGAAAACAAAAAGGCTGCTCGAACGAGCAGCCTTTTTCATCGGAGCGACAAAACGCCGCGGCGTTAAGCAGCCTGCCGCTTGTCGCGCTCGATCAGCGCATACGCGCTGTGGTTGTGGATCGACTCGAAGTTCTCGGCTTCGAGCACATACGCGACCACGCGCCCGTCCGCATCGAGACGCTGCGCGACGTCGCGCACGAGGTCCTCGACGAACTTCGGGTTCTCGTACGCACGCTCGGTGACGAACTTCTCGTCCGGACGCTTCAGCAGGCCCCACAGCTCGCACGACGCCTCTTCCTCCGCGATGCGGATCAGCGCCTCGACCGGCAGGTCGGCCGCGAGCTCGGCGTCGATCGTCACGTGCGAGCGCTGGTTGTGCGCGCCGTACTGCGAGATCTTCTTCGAGCACGGGCACAGGCTCGTCACGGGCACGAGCACCTTCAGGAACAGGCGGGTATCGCCGTTGCGGCTTTCGCCCGCGAGCGTCACTTCGTAGTCGAGCAGGCTCTGCACGCCGGACACCGGCGCCGTCTTGTTCACGAAGTACGGGAACGTGACTTCGATGCGGCCGGCCTCGGCTTCGAGCTTCTCGAGCATCGATGCGAGCATTGCGCGGAACCGCTCGACCGTCAGCGGCGCGCGATTCTCTTCGAGCAGCGCGACGAAGCGCGACATGTGCGTGCCCTTCTGGTCGGCCGGCAGGCGGACGTCGAGGTTCCAGACGCCGACGGTCGGCTGCACGTCGCCGCTTTCGGTACGCACCGTCAACGGATGCCGGACCGCCTTCACGCCCACGCGCTGAATCGGAATCTGACGGGTATCCACCGTGCTCTGCACGTCGGGCATCACGAAGGCGGGATTCATCTGGTTCATCTTGTTCAATCCTTGTAAGCCGCGCGTTCGACGACGCGCACGCCGCGTCATGCGGCAGCCGGAAAAGCAACATGGGCCCGCAGGCCCATGTTTTCCGCATCAATGAAGACCGGTTGCGCCAGTCGCACCGACACCGCCCGCGGGCGGTGCCGGCTTATGCGACGCGCTTCGCCTGACCGGCGACATCGGCCGCCGGGTTCAGGAAGCGTTCGCGAATCGATTTCGCGATGCCCGCGCCGTCGAGGCCGCATTGCGACAACAGCTTCGCGGGGTCGCCGTGATCGATGAACAGGTCAGGGAGGCCCAATTGTAGTACGGGTCGGATAACCCCACTCTCCATCAGGGCTTCCACGCAGGCCGAGCCCGCGCCGCCCATCACGCAGCCTTCCTCGATCGTGACGAGGTAGTCGTGCGTCTCGGCGAGTTCGCGCACGAGCGCTGCGTCGACCGGCTTCACGAAGCGCATGTTCGCGACGGTTGCGTCGAGTTCCTCGGCCGCGGCGAGCGACGGTGCGACCATCGTGCCGAACGCGAGAATCGCGACGCGCTTGCCTTCCGGCTGCGACGTCCGGCGACGCACTTCACCCTTGCCGAGCGGGATCTCGGTGAATTCCTTCACCGTCGGCACACCCGCGCCCGCGCCGCGCGGATAGCGCACCGCGGTCGGGTTCGGCTGCTGCAGCGCCGTGTGCAGCATCTGGCGGCATTCGTTCTCGTCGGATGCGGCCATGATCGTCATGTTCGGGATGCAGCGCATGAACGCGAGATCGTACGCGCCCGCGTGCGTCGCGCCGTCCGCGCCGACGAGCCCCGCGCGGTCGATCGCGAACACGACCGGCAGGTTCTGCAGCGCGACGTCGTGGATCAACTGGTCGTACGCACGTTGCAGGAACGTCGAGTAGATCGCGACGACCGGCTTGAGCCCTTCGGTCGCGATGCCGCCCGCGAACGTCACCGCGTGCTGCTCGGCGATGCCGACGTCGTAGTAGCGATCCTTGAAGCGCTTTTCGAACTCGACCATGCCCGAGCCTTCGCGCATCGCGGGCGTGATGCCGACGACGCGCGAATCGCGCTCGGCTTCATCGCACAGCCACTCGCCGAACACCTGCGTGTACGTCTTCTTCGCGGGCGCGGTCGACGGCTTGATGCCTTCGGCCGGGTTGAACTTGCCGGGGCCGTGATAGAGCACCGGATCGGCCTCGGCGAGCTTGTAGCCCTGGCCTTTCTTCGTCACCACGTGCAGGAACTGCGGACCGCGCAGTTCGCGGATGTTCTGCAGCGTCGGGATCAGCGAATCGAGATCGTGACCGTCGATCGGGCCGATGTAGTTGAAGCCGAACTCTTCGAACAGCGTGGCCGGCACGACCATGCCCTTCGCGTGCTCCTCGAGCTTGCGCGCGAGTTCGAGCACCGGGGGCGCCACGCTCAGCACGCGCTCGACGCCCGCGCGCGCGGCCGCATAGAAGCGGCCCGACATCAGGCGTGCGAGATGGCGATTCAGCGCGCCGACCGGCGGCGAGATCGACATGTCGTTGTCGTTCAGGATCACGAGCACTTTCGCATCTTCCGACACGCCCGCGTTGTTCATCGCCTCGAACGCCATGCCGGCCGTCATCGCGCCGTCGCCGATCACGGCGATCGAGAAGCGGTCGTCGCCGTTCAGCTGGCTGCCGATCGCCATACCGAGCGCGGCCGAGATCGACGTGCTCGAGTGCGCGGTGCCGAACGTGTCGTATTCCGACTCCGAACGGCGCGGGAAGCCCGAGATGCCGTCCTGCTGACGCAGCGAATGCATCTGGTCGCGGCGGCCCGTCAGGATCTTGTGCGGGTAGGTCTGGTGGCCCACATCCCAGACGATGCGATCGTTCGGCGTGTTGAACACGTAGTGCAACGCGATCGTCAGCTCGACCGTCCCGAGGTTGGACGACAAATGGCCGCCCGTCTTCGACACGCTGTCGAGCACGAACGCGCGCAGTTCATCCGCGAGCGGTTGGAGTTGGCGACGATCGAGGCGGCGCAAATCCGCCGGGTCGTCGATGGTTTTCAGCAAGTCGTACATCGTCGTTCCATTGTAGGAAATCAAACGCGCCCGCATTCTATTGCACGCACCGTAGCGTGTGCGCGGCGGCGGGCTTCGCGTCAGCTGACCCGGTTCACTACCAGGTCGGCAAGTTCGGCGAGACGCTGTGCGCGTGCGCCGAACGGTTTCAGCGCGTCGTGCGCTTCGGCGCGCAGTTGCGCTGCGAGCTCGCGCGACGCCTCGAGGCCGAGGATCGATACGTAGGTCGGCTTGTCGTTCGCCGCATCCTTGCCGGCCGTCTTGCCGAGCGTCGCCGAATCGGTCGTGACGTCGAGAATATCGTCGACGACCTGGAAGGCCAGACCTACGGCCCCCGCATAGACGTCGAGCGCGGCCATCGTTTCCGCCGACGGCGTCTCGCCGGCCAGCGCGCCCATTCGCACGGCCGCGCGCAGCAGTGCGCCCGTCTTCATCCGGTGCATCGTCTCGAGCTGCTCGCGCGTCAGCTTGAGGCCGACGCTCGCCAGGTCGATCGCCTGCCCGCCGGCCATGCCGATCGAGCCGCTCGCGAGTGCAAGCTCGCGCACGAGCGCCGCCTGCTGCACCGGCGACAGCGCTTCGGCGTCGGTCAGCGCAACGAACGCCTGCGACTGCAACGCATCGCCGACCAGCAGCGCCGTCGGCTCGTCGTACTGCACGTGCACGGTCGGCTTGCCGCGACGCAGCGCGTCGTCGTCCATGCACGGCATGTCGTCGTGCACGAGCGAGTAGACGTGGATCATCTCCAGCGCCGCCGCCGCCGCATTGCGCGCCGCTTCCGTCGCACCGGTCAGTTCGCCTGCTGCATGGCACAGCAGCGGGCGAACGCGTTTGCCGCCGCCGAGGACCGCATAGCGCATCGCCTCGTGGAGTTGCGCCGGCATCGCGGTTTCAGCGGGCAAATAGTGGCCGAGTGCGTCCTCGACACGGTCTAGCACAGACCGCATCCATTGTTCGAATGTCATAGATCGTCGTCTTCGCCGTCCGTGGCGGCCGTTCCGGACGAAAGCGGCTTCAGCGTCGCGCCGTCGAGCACGCGAACCTGCTGCTCCACTTTCTCGAGCTGCTGTTGGCAAAACGCAACGAGGGTCGCACCGCGGCGATACGCCGCCAGTGAATCCTCGAGGCTCAACGCGCCGCCTTCCATCCGTGCAACCAGCGTTTCGAGTTCCGCGAGCGCCATCTCGTAATTGTCCGGCAACGGTTCGGTGCCATTACCGGGCGGCGTGGCGCCTGGGGATGCGGTTTTCGCCATGGACAAGGGTGTCAAATTTCAAAACAAGTCGGACATTCTACGGCAAAAGAGAATTTTCCGACCTGCCGACTTGGGTACCCCGGTACAACCGGGCACATATTCCGGCCCCATCTCCGACACACATTGTGCGCCTGCCGATCGTCGCCCGACAAAAAATTGACACAAATCAGGCACTTATTCCTAGCCTTGCGAGGCGAACCGGGTATAATTCTCCGTTTCCCTAAATCGATTTTTCGATGGTTGGGTTGTTCACTGCTTTCACGCTAACACCGGGAGTGGGAATGTCCAATCTGAGCGATGCGCTTCAGTTGAAGTCGGCTCACAGCCAGCTTCCAGTCACTGCATACTTCGATGAGGCGCTGCTCGAGCGCGAGATCGAAACCCTCTTCAAGAAAGGACCTCGTTACGTCGGGCACGAGTTGATGGTGCCCGAGGCGGGGGATTATTTTGCGCTGCCGTCCGAGCAGGAAGGCCGCGTGCTGGTTCGCAACCAGACGAACCAGATCGAACTGCTGTCGAACGTCTGCCGCCACCGGCAGGCGATCATGCTCAACGGGCGCGGCCACACGCAGAACATCGTGTGCCCGCTGCACCGCTGGACGTACGATCTGGAAGGCGAGCTGCTCGGCGCGCCGCACTTCCCCGACAAGCCGTGCCTGAACCTCGGCAAAAGCCCGCTGCAGAACTGGCAGGGGCTGCTGTTCGAGGCCGAAGGCCGGCATGTCGCGCGCGACCTCGCCGACCTCGGCACGAAGCATCACTTCGATTTCTCCGAGTACCACTTCGATCACGTCGAAGTGCACGAGTGCGATTACAACTGGAAGACGTTCATCGAGGTCTATCTCGAGGATTACCATGTCGTTCCGTTCCACCCGGGCCTCGGCAGCTTCGTGTCGTGCGACGATCTCAAGTGGGAGTTCGGCGACTGGTACAGCGTGCAGACGGTCGGCGTGCACAACGCCCTCGCGAAACCGGGCAGCACGACTTACCAGAAATGGCACGAGCAGGTGCTGAAGTTCCGCAACGGCGTACCGCCGGAGTTCGGCGCGATCTGGATGGTCTACTACCCGGGCCTGATGATCGAGTGGTATCCGCACGTGCTCGTCGTGTCGTGGCTGATCCCGCGCGGCCCGCAGAAGACGACCAACATCGTCGAATTCTATTACCCCGAGGAAATCGCATTGTTCGAACGCGAATTCGTCGAGGCCGAGCGCGCCGCCTATATGGAAACGGCCGTCGAGGACGACGAGATCGCGATGCGGATGGACGCAGGCCGCCGTGCGCTGATGGCACGCGGCGAGTCGCAGGTCGGCCCGTACCAGAGCCCGATGGAAGACGGCATGCAGCACTTCCACGAGTTCCTGCGCCGCCACCTCGGCGACATCTGACAGCCGGTGCGGCGCTTTGACGCCGCACGGCATCCGGCAGACGAAAAGACGGGCTTCGGCCCGTCTTTTTTTGTTTAGACTTGGAATGTCAGGTCATTCGCACTCCAGGGAGCCGTCATGCCACACACCCATTACACCACGCTCATCTCCGCCGCCAATCTCGCCGAGCGCCTGGCCGCGGCGCCCGGCAGCGTCGCGCTGTTCGACTGCCGCTTCGATCTCGTCGATCCCGGTGCGGGCGAAGCCGCCTATGCGGCCGGCCACATCCCCGGCGCACAGTACCTTCATCTGGACCGCGACCTGTCGGGCCGCAAGACGGGCACCAACGGCCGCCATCCGCTGCCGACCCGCGATGCGCTCGCCACGCTGCTTGCCAGCCGCGGCCTCAAGCAGGGCCAGCAGGCCGTCGCGTACGACGCGCAAGGCGGCGCCTATGCGGCACGCCTGTGGTGGCTGCTGCGCTGGCTCGGCCACGATTCGATCGCCGTGCTCGACGGCGGCCTGCAAGCCTGGGAAGCGGCCGGCCAGCCGCTGACGACCGACGTGCCGCAGCCGGCCGCCGGCGACTTCCGCGCGGCTGCGCCGCTCGAATCGACGGTCGATGCGGCAGCCGTACTCGCGAACGTGACGTCGCCCACGCGCGTCGTGATCGATGCACGTGCGCCGGATCGCTACCGCGGCGAAAACGAAACGATCGATCGGGTGGGCGGCCACATCCCCGGCGCGCGCAACCGCTTCTTCAAGGACAACCTGGCCGCCGACGGCCGCTTCAAGACCGGCCACGAATTGCGCGAGGCGTTCTCCACGGTACTGGCAGGCACCGAACCGAACAACGTGATCCTGCAATGCGGCTCCGGCGTCACCGCGTGCCACAACGCGCTTGCGCTGGAGGTGGCGGGCCTGCACGGCGCGTCGCTGTATCCGGGCTCGTGGAGCGAATGGAGCGCCGATCCGTCGCGGCCGATCGCAACCGGCCCGACGCCGTAAGCACCGACGCGGCGCAGTCGTAACAACGAAGCGGCGGCATGTGCCGCCGCTTGCCGTTTACATCACGCCGAACTTGTGGAGCCACTCGATCGCGCGTTTCCAGCTCTCCTCCGCATCGGCCTTCACATAGCTCGGCCGGTAGTCGGCAAAGAATGCGTGACCGGCATCCGGATACACGACGATCTCCGATTCACGCGCGAGCTTCGAATCGCTGGCCTGAATCGCCTTGCGCATGTTCGCGAGCGAGGCCTGCGTGATGTTCGTATCCTTCTCGCCATACAGCCCGAGCACCGGCACCTTCAGCGACGATGCATGATCGACCGGGTTGAACGGCGTCATCTCGTCGGTCTTGCCTTCGACGAACCCGTACCATGCAACGGCCGCACGCACGTGCGGGTTGTGCTCCGCATACAGCCAGGCCTGACGGCCGCCCCAGCAGAATCCCGTCACGCCGAGGCGCGACAGGTCGCCGCCGTTCTTGCCGGCCCATGCGACGGTCGCGTCGAGATCCTCGGTGACCTGCCGGTCCGGCACCTTGCTGACGATGTGCTCGTCAAGCTCCTTGATCGTCGGATACTTCGACGCATTGCCCTGCCGCGCGAACAGGTCGGGTGCGATCGCGAGATAACCGAGCTTCGCGAAGCGGCGGCAAACGTCGGCGATATGCGCATGCACGCCAAAGATCTCGTGGATCACGATGACGACCGGCAGGTTCGTCTTGTCCTTCGGCTGCGCGCGATAGGCGGGGATGCTCGCATCGCCCGAGCGGATCTCGACGGTGTCGACGTCCAGGCCGTCGCTGTCGGTCGTGACCGTCTGCGCCGACACGGGCAGCACGGCCGCCGCGAAGGCGCCGCCCAGCGCGGCCTGCATGAACTTGCGGCGCGTGAACGGAACGTGGGGGACCAGGCTGTCGACTTCGGGTTTCAACATGAATGCACTCCTCGATTGGGCGCCACCGTCACGACCGCGAATACGGCATGACGGGACATCGCGCCGGCGCGCGGCGCGGATGTCGCGGCGGTTGGCACCCCGCCGCAAACGGAAACCCGGACAAGATGCCCAATAATCCGTTGTCGCGTCAACTGTCAGATGTGTAAGACTCAATTACGACGCGTCGATTCGACCGCGTCGGTCGTCGCGCAGAAGCCCGCCGACGGCCCGTCGAGTCACTTCGCGGCATGCGCATGTCGATCACCATTGCACGCCCGGATGCTTGCGAATTGAAAAGAAAAACGCATGGCCGATGCCGCCCGGCAAGCACCCGGCCAACCGTCCGGCTGCCCGCACGAAACAACGGGCGGGGAACACGCACGACGTGCGCACTCCCCGCCCGCTCCGGGCACGAACGCTCAGTGCAGCTTGACGCGCGGCAGCGTCGTGCGCCGCAGCCAGTGCGCGACCGTGTCGAGCATCATCCGCGGATAGCCGTGCAGCGCCGCGACATGCAGCCGGTACAGCGACATGTACATGAAGCGCGCGAACAGCCCTTCGATCAGCATGTTGCCGCCGATCAGCCCGCCCATCAGGTTGCCGACCGCGCTGAAGTGGCCGAGCGACACGAGCGAACCGAAATCGCGATACGTGAACTCGGGTAGCGAACGCCCGTCGAGCCGGCAGCCGATCGCCTTCAGCAGGAAGCTCGCCTGCTGGTGCGCGGCCTGCGCGCGCGGCGGCACATTGCGTTCGTTGCCGGGCCACACGCATGCCGCGCAATCGCCGAGCGCGAACACGTTATCGTCGGTAAAGGTCTGCAGCGTGCGGCGCACGTCGAGCTGGCCGAGCTTGTTGACCTGGAGGCCGTCGAGATGCGAAAGCACGGACGGCGCCTTGATGCCGGCCGCCCACACCGTCAGGTCCGCACGCACCGTCTTGCCGCTCGCGGTATGCACGAGCCCCGGCGCGACCTCGGTCACGCGCTCGCCGAGCATCAGCCGCACGCCGAGCTTTTCGAGCAGCTCGGCCGTCGCCGACGACACGCGCTCCTGCAGCGCCGGCAGAATCCGCGGCCCCGATTCGATCAGCACGATGCCGACGTCATGGCGCGGGTCGAGCTTGTGCAGCCCGTACACGGACAGCACCTGCGCCGTGTTGCGCAATTCCGCGGACAACTCGACGCCCGTCGCGCCACCGCCGACGATCACGACCTGGATGCGCGGCTCGGCCGACTCGCCCGGCACGGTCGGCGCCGGCGCCTGATGCTCGGCGCGCATGCACGCGGCGATCAGCCGCTTGCGGAAGCGCTCGGCCTCCCCGACCGTATCGAGCGCGATCGCGTTTTCCGGCGCACCCTGCACGCCGAAGAAGTGAGTCGTGCTGCCGATCGCGATCACGAGCGTGTCATATTCCAGCTCGCGCTCCGGCAGCAATTCCTCGCCGTCGCTGTCGTTGAGGGGCGACAGCGTGACGCGCTTCGCCGCGCGGTCGAGCGCGGTCAGCTCGCCCTGCTGGAACTCGAAGCCATGCCAGCGCGCCTGCGCCGCATATTCGAGCTCCTGCGTGAACGGGTCCATGCTGCCGGCCGCGACCTCGTGCAGCAGCGGTTTCCAGATGTGCGTCGGATTGCGGTCGACGAGCGTGACAAGCGCACGCGCGGGACGCTTGCCGCGTGCGCCGTAACGGTCGCCGAGCCGCGTCGCCAGTTCCAGGCCGCCCGCGCCTCCGCCTACGATGATGATCCGATGCATCTGATTCCCCCTTAGCGATTCGAAACTGCTGCCGCCGGACACCGCGAACATGATGCATTCACGCCGCCCGGTGGATTAACCGGTTCGGACATCATCGATGTGCAGTTCGAAACACTTCGATGCGTCCGATCCCGGAACGCGGGGCGCGCCGCCCCGCGTCAATGACATGTCCGACATGCATTGTCCGGGAGCTTGCGCGTTGACCACAAGCAAACCATCTCGATATTCAGCATCCCTGCAACAATATGCCGCGGGAAGCGGGAACCGCGCGGGGGTGCGTCAGTGTGCCTCTTCCCAGTTCGCGCCGGCGCCCACTTCGGCGATGAGCGGCACCTTCAGCTTCGCGACGCCGCACATCATTTCCGGCAGTTTCTCGCGCACGAGCGACAGTTCGCCGTCGGGCACCTCGAGCACCAGTTCATCGTGCACCTGCATGATCATCCGCGATGCAAGCCGGTCGCGCGTGAGCCAGTTGTTCACCGCGATCATCGACAGCTTGATCAGGTCGGCCGCCGTGCCCTGCATCGGCGCGTTGATTGCCGCGCGTTCGGCCGCCTGGCGGCGCGGGCCGTTGCCGCCGTTGATCTCCGGCAGCCACAGGCGGCGACCGAAAACGGTCTCGACGTAGCCCTTCTCCTTCGCGATCGCGCGCGTGTCTTCCATGTACTGCGCGACGCCCGGATAACGGGCGAAATAGCGGTCGATATACAGCTTCGCCGCGTCGCGCGTGATGCCGAGGTTCGACGCGAGCCCGAACGCGCTCATCCCGTAGATGAGCCCGAAGTTGATCACCTTCGCGATCCGGCGCTGGTCGGAATTGACCTCCAGCGGCGTCACGCCGAACACCTCGGCGGCCGTCGCGCGGTGGATGTCCTCGCCCTGCGAGAACGCGCGCAGCAGCGACGCGTCGCCCGAGATATGCGCCATGATCCGCAGTTCGATCTGCGAATAGTCGGCCGACACGATCCGGTGGCCCGGCGATGCGATGAACGCCTCGCGGATTCGCCGGCCTTCGGCCGTGCGCACCGGAATGTTCTGAAGATTCGGATCGTTCGACGCGAGACGCCCCGTGACCGCGACGGCCTGCGCATAGTTCGTATGCACGCGGCCCGTTGCGGGGTTCACCATGCGCGGCAGCTTGTCGGTATAGGTCGACTTCAGCTTCGACAGCCCGCGATGCTCGAGCAGCAGCTTCGGCAACGGGTAGTCCTCGGCCAGCTTCTGCAGCACCTCTTCGTCGGTCGACGGCGCGCCGCTCGGCGTCTTCTTCACGACCGGCAACTGCAGCTTCTCGAAGAAGATCTGCCCGATCTGCTTCGGCGAGCCGAGATTGAATTCGCCGCCCGCCAGTTCGTACGCCTGCGCTTCGAGCTCGATCAGACGCGTCGCGATTTCGGTGCTCTGCGCGTACAGGCGCGCATCATCGATCAGCACGCCCGTGCGCTCCATCTTGCGCAGCACGAGCGAGACGGGCATCTCGATCTCGCGATACACGCGCTCGAGGCCCGGTTCGCGCGCGACCTGCGGATACAGCGCGTGATGAAGCTGCAGCGTGACGTCCGCATCTTCGGCCGCGTATTCGGCGGCCTGCGTCAGCGCCACTTCGTCGAAACCGATCTGCTTCGCGCCCTTGCCGGCCACGTCCTCGTACTTGATCGTCTTGACGCCCAGATGACGCAGCGCGAGGCTGTCCATGTCGTGCGTGCGGTGCGATTCGACCACGTACGATTCGAGCAGCGTGTCGTGCTCGATGCCGTTCAGCGCGATGTCGTAGTTCGCGAGCACCTGCGCGTCGTACTTCATGTGCTGGCCGACCTTCTTGCGATCGGCCGACTCGAGCCACGGCTTCAGGCGTGCGAGGACTTCGTCGAGCGGAAGCTGCTCGGGCATGTCGGGGCCGCGGTGCGCAACCGGCAGGTACGCGGCCTTGCCCGGCTCGACCGAGAACGACAGGCCGACGAGCCGCGCGAGCATCGGGTCGAGCGCGGTCGTCTCGGTGTCGAATGCGGTAAGTGCGGCCGCGTCGATCTTCGCGAACCACGCGTCGAATTGCTCCCAGGTCTGGATCGTGTCGTATTCGCGGACGATGTCGGCCGCCACCACCGGCGCCGGCTCGCCTTCCGGCGCATCGCCGCCGCCTTCCGCCGGTGCGCTGTCGACTTCGCGCAGCCAGGTCTTGAAGCCGTAGCGCGCGAAGATGTCGCGCATCAGGTCGCGCGCTTCGCCGTCGGTCTTCAACGACGCTTCGATCGATTCGAGATGCGGCGCGAGATCGCAGGCCGTGTCGACGGTCACGAGCGTGCGGCCGAGCGGCAGGAAGCCGAGCGCGCGGCGCAGGTTGTCGCCGACCACGCCCTTGATGTCGCCCGCGTGCTCGATGACGCCGTCGAGGCTGTCGTATTGCGACAGCCATTTCACGGCCGTCTTCGGCCCGCACTTCTCGACGCCCGGCACGTTGTCGACGGTGTCGCCGATCAGTGCAAGGTAATCGATGATCCGCTCGGGCGGCACGCCGAACTTCGCGATCACGCCGTCGCGGTCGAGCGTCTCGTTGGTCATCGTGTTGACGAGCGTGACGCGATCGGTCACGAGCTGCGCGAGATCCTTGTCGCCCGTCGACACGATCACGTTCATCCCGTGCCGCTCGGCTTCGCGCGCGAGCGTACCGATCACGTCGTCGGCCTCGACGCCTTCGACCATCAGCAACGGCCAGCCGAGCGCGCGCACGGCGCCGTGGATCGGTTCGACCTGCAACGCGAGGTCGGGCGGCATCGACGGGCGGTTTGCCTTATAGTCGGCATAAAGGTCGTCACGGAACGTCTTGCCCTTTGCATCGAACACGCAAGCGCTATACTCTGCACTGACTTCCTTGCGCATACGGCGCAGCATGTTGATGATTCCGTAGAGCGCTCCGGTCGGCTCCCCGCCCGGGCCACGCAAATCAGGCATCGCATGGTAAGCCCGATACAGATAGCTCGAACCGTCAACCAATAGCAGGGTCTTACCTTCCAGATTTCGTTCTTCAGGCATTATGAACAAGAGAAAAGTGATTCCGAGTCTGCGTTCGCTCGCAGATCAAGAACGCGCGACGGCCAAGAAGGCGCGCGCATCGTGGCAGATGTTCACGATTATGGCAGAGTTTATCGAGGCGACCGAGTACCTGTCGGAGATCCGCCCGGCTGTCAGCATCTACGGTTCTGCCCGTCTGAAACCCGATACGCCGCACTACAAGCTGGCCGTGCAGATCGCGCGCAAGCTGTCCGACGCCGGCTTCGCCGTGATCTCCGGCGGCGGCCCCGGCATCATGGAAGCCGCGAACAAGGGCGCGCACGCCGGCAAGGCGCCGTCGGTCGGCCTGAACATCGAGCTGCCGCACGAGCAGGCCGGCAACCACTACCAGGACATCTCGCTGCGCTTCCGCCACTTCTTCACGCGCAAGGTCACGTTCGTGAAGAATTCGGATGCGGTCATCGTGATGCCGGGCGGCTTCGGCACGCTCGACGAGCTGTCCGAGGTGCTCACGCTGATCCAGACGAAAAAATCGCGCCTCGTGCCGATCATTCTCGTCGGCAGCGAGTTCTGGCAAGGGCTGCTGCAATGGTTCCGCGACCAGTTGATCCCGATGCGCCTGATCAATCCGGAAGACATGAACCTGATGCAGGTGATCGACGATCCCGACCAGGTGCTCGACGCGGTGCTCGCGTTCTACGAGGACAGCGGCGACGAAGAAGGCGAAGGCTCGGACGAGAGGCCGCCGCGGCCTGAAGAAGACCGGATGTTCTATCTGTAATCCATCCCGGCGACCGCCGGCCCGACGGCCGGCGTACCGCTCACCGCGCGGCAGGCATGGCTTTGGCCGTCTGCCGCGCGTCACTTTGTAACGCGCCGTTAATTCTGCTTCGCGGCCGTGCGCCGCCGAATGTCAAGTCCGTGCGGCCGGTGCTGTGCGACGCATCGTGGCCACCCGCACCCGCGGCTCGCCATTGTCAAATGTGCGGCCCCGCTACCCGCATCCCGCGCTTGCGAACCGCCAATCCTCCGTAATAAACACGACTCGCCTTTTCCGTCGCGCGCCAGCACACTGCATTGTGTCGGCGCGGCGTTCCCCCCGGTGGAACGGTCCCCCTCGCTTCCATCGCGTCGCGTCGGCCCCTTCATCACGACCTCACGGAAGAGAACATGCAACGCTCGCTGATCGCCCTCGCCTTCGCCGGCCTCGGCCTTTCGCTGTCCGGCCTCGCTCATGCCGTCAACGTCGACGTGAACATCGGCACGCCCGCGCCGGTCGTCGTCGCGCCTGCGCCCGTCATCGTCGCCCCGGGGCCGGCGGTCATCGTCGGCTGGCACGGCGACCGCTACTGGGACGGCCGCCGCTATTGGGAGCGCCGCGAGTGGGAAGACCACGAGCGCCATCATGGTCACGAAGGCCGCGGCGGCTATCACTGCCCGCCGGGACATGCGAAGAAGGGCGAGTGCTGAGCCACGCAACGCAATCGCTCGACAGGCAAGGCCGCCCGTGCGCTTCGGCGCCGGGCGGCCTTGTCGCTGTGGGCAACACACGCCGCGAAACAACGGCCCGCCCCCGCGAATGCCCCCTTCTACCGCATCGCCCCGGCGGTCCCGCGAGGACGTCGCCCCGGACACTCGCCCGCGACCAAGACACGCGTCATGCCGGCGTATCCGCAAACGAAAGCGGCGCGAGATCCGGGTGCGCACCGAGCCGGGCAGCGAGAAAATCCATCAGCAAACGGCTCCTTCGCGGCAGGTGCATGCGCTGCGGCATGCACAGATGGAGGCCGTATTGACAGGTGACGTGCCGGGTCAGCAGCGGCACGAGGCGGCCCTCGCGCACATGCGAGTGGACCGAATAGCCGAAGAACTGGCCGATCGCGGCGCCGCTCAATACCGTATCGAGTTCCGCGTCGATGTCGTTGGTCGCAATGAACGGGTCTACCTGTCGCGTGTCGACTCGACCGTCGACGAGGAATTCCCACGGAAACGGCTTGCCCGTGCGCGGATACAGGAACGCGGTGCAACGATGATCGCGTAACGCGTCGATCGTCTGCGGCTCGCCATGGCGACGCAAATACGCAGGCGCCGCGCAGACAACCAGTTGCAGATCGGCAATGCGCCGCGCAACCAGCCCGCTGTCGGGCAGATTGCCGGTCCGCACGGCAATGTCGATCCGCTGCTCGACGATGTCGGCCATATCGTCGCTGACGATCAGCTCGGCCGTGACCCCTGGCTGCCGGTCGCAGAACTCGCCGAGCAGCGGCGCGAGAAAGCGCCGGGCCAGCGAATAAGGCGCCGCGACGCGGATCGTGCCGGCCACGTGCGCACGATCGTCGTCGAGCATGCGCAACGCACTCTCCAGTTCCCCGACGGCGCCGCGGCACTGCGCGAGCAGGCGTTCGCCCTCGAGCGTCAGCACGATCCCGCGCGTCGAGCGCTGGAATAACCGGACATTCAGCAACGCCTCCAGCGCGGCGACCTGCTTGCTGGCCGCCTGCGGCGTCATGCCCAGCTCGCGGGCGCCCGAGCTGATGCCGCCCGCGACTGCGATGCGGACGAATACCGTCAGCGCCTTCAAACGATCCATTCGCAGCTCCCGTCAAACCCGGAACGTCCGGGCATTCGTCGATGGCGTCGCGACGCCTGTCCGTCCGGTTGAATCGGTTTCAACCGAAGCGGCGCTATTCGCGCGGCGCCCGGCTTCGCACAATGGCGCTGTCTTCAATGCCCTGGCCCGGCGGGCCACACGCGATGAACAAGCAACTATTTTCCGTCGTTTCCCGGACCGCCGTCGCGGCCGTACTGATCGTCGCCGCCTCGCCGCAAGCGACCGCGCAGAACACGGGCACCGGCGCTCGCGTCGCCGAAACGGTGCTGCTGCGAACCGACCATGCATGGGATGGCTCGCGGTACCGCGCGTACCCGTCGGGGCAACCGGAAATCACGGTCGTACGCTACGCGATCCCGCCGCACGCGGTATTGCCGTGGCACACGCATCCGTCGATCAACATCGGCTATGTGCTGTCGGGCCATCTGAGCGCCGTGCGCCGAAGCGACGGCAAGCGGCTGACGCTCGGTCCCGGCGACGTGGTGCCGGAAATGGTCGACGGCGCCCATCGCGGCGAGACCGGCGACGAGCCCGCGGAACTGATCGTGTTCTACGCGGGCACGCCCGGCGCGCCACTGACGGTTCCGGATGACAAAGACTGAGCGCCGGCCCGTCGGCCGGCTCGTTTCACCTCGACGCGGAGCGCCATCCATCATGTCCGATTCACGCATCTTATCAACCCCTTCCGCCACGACGCGGGCCCGGCTCGGCGGACGCGTCGCGCTCGTCACGGGCGGCGGCACCGGCATCGGCCGGGCGGCCGCGCTCGCGTTCGCGCGGGAAGGCGCCCGCGTCGTCGTCGCCGGGCGGCGCGCGGCGCCGCTCGACGAAACCGTACGCGCGATTGCCGAACGCGGCGGCGAAGCATTCGCGATCGCCGTCGACGTCGCATCCGCCGCCGGCGTGCGTACGCTCGTCGACGCGACGGTCGAGCGCTACGGCGCATTGCATGCGGCATTCAACAATGCCGGTACGGAAGGCACGTTCGCACCGATCGTGGAGCAGACGGAGGCCGACTTCGACAACGTGATCGCCACCAATCTCAAGGGTACGTGGCTGTCGATCAAATACGAGATGGAGGCGATGCTCGCGCACGGGGGCGGTGCGATCGTCAACACGTCGTCCTGGCTCGCGAAAGGCGCACTTGCCGGCTCGTCCGCCTATTCGGCGAGCAAGGGCGCACTCGATGCGCTGGTGCGCGCGGTCGCGCTCGAAGGCGGCCCGCACGGCATCCGGATCAACAACGTGAACCCCGGCATCATCGACACGCCGATGGCGCGCCGCTTCGGCGGCGACGAGATGTTCCGCCCGTTCGCCGCGTTCACGCCCGCCCGGCGGATCGGCACCCCCGAAGACGTGGCCGACGCGGCCGTGTGGCTCTGCAGCGACGAAGCACGCTTCGTGACCGGCGAATCGATCCTGGTCGACGGCGGCTACACGATCGGCGGCATGCGCTGATCGGCACCGCAACGGAGGATGCACCAATGGAGTACGTGAGACTGGGAACGTCCGGGCTGAAGGTGTCGAAGCTGTGCCTGGGCTGCATGACCTACGGCGATCCGTCGTGGCGGCCGTGGGTCGCGACCGAGGAGGTGGCTCGCCCGTTCATCCGCGCGGCACTCGACGCGGGCGTGACGTTCTTCGACACCGCCGACATCTATTCGGGCGGCGAGAGCGAGCGCATCCTCGGCCGCGCACTGCGCGACTTCGCGGCGCGCGACGACGTGGTGATCGCGACCAAGGCGTTCTTTCCGACCGGCGACGGTCCGAATGCGCGCGGCCTGTCGCGCAAGCATCTGTTCGCGAGCATCGATGCGTCGCTGCAGCGCCTTGGAACCGATTACGTCGATCTCTACGTCGTCCACCGCTTCGATCCCGACACGCCGATCGAAGAAACGCTCGACGCGCTCGACGCAATCGTGAGGAGCGGCAAGGTCCGCTATCTCGGCGCATCGTCGATGCACGCGTGGCAATTCATGAAGATGCTCGCGTTCCAGCGGCATCGCGGCCTCGCGCGGTTCACGTCGATGCAAAGCCAGTACAGCCTGATCTGCCGCGACGACGAACGCGACATGCTGCCGCTGTGCATCGAGGAAGGCGTCGCCTATACACCGTGGTCGCCGCTCGGTCGCGGGCTGCCGGCCGGTTCGCGCGAGGCCGAGACGACGCGGGCCGCGACCGACCGGCAGATGGTGTCCTGGTACGACGGCCGCGACACGGTCGCGGCGACCGTCGAAGCCGTCAGCCAGGTGGCGCAGGCCCGCGGCCTGCCGCCCGCCCGGATCGCCCTCGCGTGGGCGCTGCGGCGGCCCGGCGTCACGGCACCGATCGTCGGGTTGTCGAAACCGCATCACATGGCCGATGCGCTCGCGGCACTCGAGCTGACGCTCGACGCTCGCGAAACCGCGTTACTCGAAGCCGCATTCGACCGGACGGTCGAACCGGTGCAATGGTGACCAGGGCCACGGCAACCGGGTCGGACCGGGGTTTCGAAGCCGCGTCGATCATTGCCGGCGCGCGGCCGCACGCCGCCGGCCGATAAAACCGCACACACGGCTTGCCGGCCAGTTCGGACGGCTCAACACGGCGGCCCCGTCAAAGGGCTGCCGGTCATCTTGCCTTACTGGAACGCCACTTCCGCAAAGCTCCGCAGCTTCCGGCTATGCAGCTTGTCGAGCCCGTTCGTGCGCAGGATTTCCATCGCCTTCACACCGATCTGCAGATGCTGGTCGACCTGTCCGCGATAGAACGTGTCGGCCATGCCCGGCAACTTCAGCTCGCCGTGCAGCGGCTTGTCCGACACGCACAGCAGCGTGCCGTACGGCACGCGGAAGCGGAAGCCGTTCGCGGCGATCGTCGCGCTTTCCATATCCAGCGCGATCGCGCGGCTCTGCGACAGCCGTTGCACCGGCTCGCGATGATCGCGCAGTTCCCAGTTGCGGTTGTCGACGCTCGCGACCGTGCCCGTGCGCATCACGCGCTTCAGTTCGACGCCTTCAAGCCGTGTGACGTCTGCCACCCCGCGTTCGAGCGCGAGCTGCACTTCGGCGAGCGCCGGAATCGGCACCCACAGCGGCAGGTCGGCGTCGAGCACGTGATCCTCGCGCACGTAACCGTGCGCGAGCACGTAGTCGCCAAGACGCTGCGTATTGCGCAGCCCCGCGCAGTGACCGAGCATCACCCACGCGTGCGGACGCAGCACCGCGATGTGATCGGTAATCGTCTTCGCGTTCGACGGACCGACGCCGATGTTGACCATCGTGATCCCGCTGCCGTCCGCGCGCTTCAGGTGATACGCGGGCATCTGCGGCAGGCGCGGCGGCGCCACGCCCTCGGCCGGCTCGCCGCCGAGGTTCGCGTTGTACGTGACGACATCGCCCGGCTCGACGAACGAGCTGTACTGGCTGCGGTACGCGCGCACCTCGGGATCGGTGCTTTCCGTCATCACCTCGCGGCCGAGCTTCACGAATTCGTCGATGTAGAACTGGTAGTTCGTGTAGAGCACGTAGTTCTGGAAATGCGTGGGCGACGTCGCCGTGTAGTGACGCAGGCGGTGCAACGAGAAGTCGACACGCGCGGCCGTGAACAGCGCGAGCGGATGCGGCTCGCCCGGCGCCGGCTCGAACGTGCCGTTGACGATGCGATCGTCGAGATACGACAGGTCGGGCGTGTCGAAGATGTCGCGCATCGCGAGCAGGCGGTCGCGGTCGAGTTCGCCCTCGAGATGGATGCCTTCCGGAAACGCGAAATGAATCGGAATCGGCTGCGACGACACGCCGACCTCGATCTTGACATGGTGGTTCTTCGACAGCAGGCGCAGTTGCTCGCGATAGTAGTTCGCGAAGAGATCGGGGCGCGTGACCGTCGTCTCGAATACGCCGGGGCCCGCGACGAAGCCGTACGAGCGGCGCGAATCGACGTGCGTGTTGACGTCGGTGCGGATCCGCACGAACGGGTAGCACGCACGCACGTGCTCGATAATCGGTTCGTGGCGGCGATAACGCGCGAAGGCGTCGCGCAGGAAGCCCGTATTCGTGTCGTAAATGGCGGACAACCGCGCGACGGCGGCGATCGGATCGTCGAAAGCCTCGACCGACGGGCTTTCGGGCGAGAGCACACGGTGCCGGCGGCTCAAATCGTTTTTCATTTTCAACACCTCGTCTGATCCGACGACATTACCACGGAACCCGGTCACCCTTATGGCCGCCCATCCGCACGCAGGGGCCGGATGGCGCTCAGTATTTGCTAAAATCGGTGGGTTCACTGGAGACTCATCATGAAGCCGCTCATTTTCGTCGCCGCTGCCGCCGCGTTTGCCGCCGCCAGCGTCGCTTACGCCGCCGGCGGCACGCCTGACGCCGACGCGCAGGCCCGGGCCGAGGCCAACGAAGCCGCCGGCCTGCCCGATCTCCGCAAGATCAACCGGCCGGGCGCCGAAGTCACGTCGAAAATCGACTTCGCCGACATCCGCCGCACGCCCAGCTTCCACGAAAAGAGCAAGAACGGCACCGAGGTCACCGAGTACCGCGACCGCGGCAAACCGGTCGAGATCGACGTGAAGTCGAACTTCGGCACGCGCTACCAGATGAGCTCGACGCCCGACACGTCGCCGAAGCCGCACGACGCGGGCGTCCCGATCACGCGCCTGCCGTCGCTGAACCTGCGCTACTGATTTCGTGGCGCGCCGCATCGCTCGCGGCGCGCCGCCCCCCTCACCTGCTGTCGCGACGCACGCCGCTCGCGTGCCGACAACTTGACCTGACGCATCCCGCATGGCCGTTTTCACTGCTGTTTCCGACTCCGATCTCGCGCAATGGATGCGCCACTACGAACTGGGCGACGTGCTTGCGTTCCGCGGCATTCCGTCCGGTATCGAAAACAGCAATTTCTTCCTGACGACGACGCGCGGCGAGTACGTCCTCACGATCTTCGAAAAGCTCACGGCGCAACAGCTGCCGTTCTACCTCGACCTGATGCGCCATCTGGCCGGCCACGGCGTGCCGGTGCCGGATCCGGTCCCGCGTGACGACGGCGCGCTGTTCGGCGAGCTGCACGGCAAGCCGGCCACGATCGTCACGAAGCTCGACGGCGCGGCCGAACTCGCGCCGGGGGTCGAACACTGCATCGAGGTCGGGCAGATGCTCGCGCGCCTGCACCTCGCGGGGCGCGACTATCCGCGCAACCAGCCGAACCTGCGCAGCCTGCCGTGGTGGCAGGAGAACGTGCCGGCGATCGTGCCGTTCGTCACGGACGCGCAACGCGTGCTGCTCGAAGGCGAGCTGGCGCACCAGGCGAGCTTCTTCGCGTCGGACGACTACGCGGCGCTGCCGGCCGGGCCGTGCCATTGCGACCTGTTCCGCGACAACGTGCTGTTCGCGCACGCGGCGCCCGGCACCGGCCACGACGTGCGGCTCGGCGGCTTCTTCGACTTCTATTTCGCGGGCTGCGACAAATGGCTGTTCGACGTCGCGGTGACGGTCAACGACTGGTGCGTCGACCTCGCGACCGGCGTGCTCGACGTCGCGCGCGCCGATGCGCTGCTGCGCGCGTACCAGACCGTGCGGCCGTTCACGGCCGAGGAACGCCGCCACTGGAGCGACATGCTGCGCGCGGGCGCGTACCGCTTCTGGGTGTCGCGCCTGTACGACTTCCACCTGCCGCGCGCGGCCGAGATGCTCAAGCCGCACGACCCCGGCCATTTCGAACGCATCCTGCGTGAGCGTATCGCCCATACGCCCGCGCTTCCCGAGATCCAAACCGCATGCAACTGATCGAAGTGCCCGCCAAAACGGGCTATGTCTGGTTCCGTCAAGGCGTCTGGCTGTTCCGCCGGAACCCGCTCGCGTTCATCACGCTGTTCTTCACGTACCTGCTGGCGATCACGCTGGTGTCGATGGTGCCCGTGATCGGCTCGGCGCTGCCGCTGGTGTTCATTCCCGGCATCGCGGTCGGCTTCATGGCCGCGTGTCGCGACACGGTGGCCGGCAAAACCGTGATGCCGACGATCCTCATCGACGGCTTCCGCTCGTACGGCACCGTCGCAACCCAGCGGCTGCTCGTGCTGGGCGTGATCTACGTCGCGTCGATGGTGCTGGTGTTCGCGGCTTCGTCGTTCGTGGACGGCGGCGCGCTGTTCCACGTGATGATGGGCGCGGCGGACGAAGCGAGCACGACGCCGGAGACGCTCGCCGCGCAGGGCACGCTCGGCGCGCTGTTCTTCGCGACGCTGCTCTATCTGCCGGTCGCGATGCTGTTCTGGTTCGCACCGGTGCTGGTCGCGTGGCATGACGTCCCGCCCGCGAAGGCGCTGTTCTTCAGCGTCGTCAGCTGCTGGCGCAATCGCGGCGCGTTCGTCGTGTACGGCGCGCTGTGGTTCGCCGTCGCACTCGGCACGTCGCTCGCGCTGTCGCTGCTGCTGCAGGCGCTCGGCGCCGGCGCCTATGCGCTGACGATCATGATGCCGGTGACGATCATCATCGTCACGATGCTGTACTGCTCGTTCTACGCGACCTATCGCGGCTGCTTCGGCGTACAGGAACCGGGCGCGCCGACGGCCACGTCGGGCCGCTGAAGCGCCCCACCGGCCGGCGCGCGCCGACGGCCGTCATGCTGTTCCCCGCGCCGGGTTGCCTGCCGGCGCACCTCCCGATCGCGCCCCTTCCCGGCATCCGTCGCCGGCCGCCCCTGTTCAACCCGATCTTTTGCGCGCAAAATAATTTGCGTGCAAATTGTTCGCGCGTTCGCCGCGCCTCCCGAATCATGGACCGCCAGCCCCCGCTGCCCCAGACGCTCGACGAGCAACTGTGCTTCGCGCTCTACTCGACTTCGCACGCGATGACGAAGGCGTACAAGCCGCTCCTCGACAAGCTGTCGCTGACCTATCCCCAATATCTCGCGATGCTCGTGCTGTGGGAGCGCGACGATATCGCGGTGAAGGACATCGCCGCGCGGCTCGACCTCGACCCGGCCACGGTCACGCCGCTGCTCAAGCGGCTGGAAGCGCTCGGTTACGTCGAGCGCGTGCGCAGCGCGACCGACGAACGGGTCGTGAATGTGCGCGTGACGCCGGAAGGCCGTGCGCTGAAGGGGCGCGCACGCTCGGTGCCCGCCGATCTCTTTTGCGCGATGCAGCAAACACCCGAGTTCCTGATCAGGCTGCGCGCCGATCTCCAGCAACTGCGCGAAGCACTGTCGGCCGCCAACGAACGCTGACGAACCGAACGTCGTCCGACCCGCCCGGCACTGCCGGGCTTTTTCTTGCAAATTTCATTTGCACACTAATGATTTGTGTTCTATATTTTGTTCGTGGCCGGCGACGTCCCGTCCGACCGGGCCGCTTTTCTCCCCTTTTCCCGACAGGAGCTGCACGATGAACATTCTGTACAAGACCAGCGCCACGAGCACGGGTGGCCGCGACGGCCGCGCGGTATCCGCCGACAACAAGCTGGAAGTGAAGCTGGCCGCGCCGCGCGAACTCGGCGGCACGGGCGCGGAAGGCACGAATCCGGAGCAACTGTTTGCCGCAGGTTACTCGGCCTGTTTCCTGAGCGCGATGAAATTCGTCGCCGGCCAGAACAAGCAGGCGCTGCCGGTCGATACGCAGGTCACGGCGGAAGTGGGCATCGGCCCGAACGATGCAGGCGGTTTCGGGCTCGACATCGAGCTGCGCGTGTCGCTGCCGGGGCTCGACAAGGCCGACGCGCAGGCGCTGGTCGAAAAGGCGCACCACGTGTGCCCGTATTCGAACGCAACGCGCAACAACGTGCCGGTGCGCCTGACGGTCGTCTGACGCGACGCAACGCGACACAAGCAAAAAGGGCGCGTGCGGCATGTAGCCGCACGCGCCCTTTTGCGTGACTCGCCGGAACGGCGGGCCGGCCGGCCCGCCCTGCGCGGCTTAGCGCGAGCCGATCGAATACGGGCGGCTCATCGCCGCTTCGCGATCGATCTTGCGCATGCGGAATTCGAGATCGTAGATGTCGGTCGCTTCGGCCAGGTACGCGTCGGCGCGCTCTTTCGAGGCCTGTTCAGCGTTCTTGGTCAGCATCAGGAAGAGGTGGCTCAGCAGGTACATGTTCGATCTCGCAATCCAAAGGTTCTTTGACTAGGGTTTTCCCGAATTATAGGGAAAACCCTAGGCTTTGGCCAGCGTCGATCAGACGGTGCGTGGTTGGGTCGCCACAGTGCGGCGATGTGCTTCGAAAAAGGCCCAGATCATCGCGCTCGCATCGGGGCCGACCGCCGCATGAAACGGCACGGCTTCGTCGCCGCCGGCCCACGCATGATCAAGCCCTTTCACACGGCAGAGCCGCACGACCGGTTCGCCGTCCCGGCAGACATCGGTGATCTGCGCACCCGCTTCTCGCGTCTCGACCCGCTCGCCGCCGCGCAATGCGCCGCGGCTATCGGCCAGCCCATTCAGGCGCATGAACTGCACCGTCAGTTGATCGGCATTCTTCGGCGCGACGACGTGGTCGCCGTCGCCCTGGACGATCAGCGCGGGCATGCCCGGATACACGTCGGCCTCGACCAGCGCATCCACGACCGCGGCCGGGTTCTGCCGCAGGCCGCGCCGCATCACGTCCATCGCGGTGATGCCGGAATTCGCCTCGCCGAGCGCGGGGCCCGAGTGCAGCGCCACCGCCGCGAAGCGGTCGGGATGGTGCAGCGCAAGAAGCGACGCGAGGCCCGCACCGGCCGACAGCCCCGCGACGTAGACACGCGACGCGTCGAAACCGTGCTCGTCGACGAGCGCATCGACGAGCGACGCAACCGTGTTCGCCTCGCCGCGGCCCGCGCGCTCGGTGTCTTCATACCAGTGCCAGCAGCCGTGCGCGTGCGCGCGCAGCGACTGCTCCGGATACAAAACGGCAAAGCCGTGCTTGTCGGCCAGCAGGTTCATCCGCGTGCCCTGCACGAATTCGTCGACGGACTGCTGGCAGCCGTGCAGCATCACGACAAGCGGCATCGCGCCGCGCCGGCGGCCGGGCGGCACGTAGAGGCCGTACGCGAGATTCTGGACGAGGCGCCCGAGCGCGGGTGCCATCGGATGTTCGCCGCGCGTCCACTCGCCCGCCGCCCAGGCGGCCGCACGCGGACGCACGCGCGACTCACGCAACGGGGACAGATCGGATACGGCGGGAGAGGCAGCCGCCTCGAGCGCGTCGCGTGTCATGCGCTGCGCATCGCGCGCCGTGCGCTTGGTGGCCGGGGACAGCATGCGTTTCATGCCGCCCACCCACACTTTGGTCAGACTTTTGGTCATCGATCGGGCTCGCAGTCAGGAAAAATGGGGGCACCACAACGGATGCATCGTTCGACTTTGTGCAATGCACCATAACATTGTTTATGGGATTTTTCCTGCATGCGGATAATTCCCGGCGGCGCAAAATTCGGGCCTCATGCGTACGCGGCGCTATACTGGGGCTTCGCCGCTTGTATCCGTTGTAGTCGTTCTTCCCGGCTCGCGCGTTGATTTAAGCATCCTCCCCGCCCCGTTCGTCCCCTTCCCGATGTTCGACCTGCCGTCTCACCTGTGGATCATGATCACCGCGTTCGGCGGCGCCGGCCTGACCTTGCCGCTCGCGATCACGATCGCCGTCTGGCTCGCGCTCGGCTACTCGCGGCAACGCGCGGCCGCGTGGCTGGGCGTGCTCGCGGCCGCGATCGGCGTGGTCGCGCTCACGAAGATCGCGTTCCTCGGCTGGGGCATCGGCATCCGCGCGTGGGATTTCACGGGGTTCAGCGGCCATGCGATGCTGTCGACGTCGGTCTATCCGGTCGCGATTTTCCTGATGCTGATCCGCGCACGCACGCCGGTGCGGATCGCCGGCATCGCGCTCGGGCTCGCGGCCGGCATCGCGGTCGGCGTGTCGCGCGTCGCGCTCGACGCACATTCGCCGTCCGAATCGATTACCGGCTGCATCGTCGGCGCGATCGCCGCGATCGCGTTCATCGCCGGTTCGTGGCGCGCGGTGCCGCACCGCTGGTCGGTGCCCGCGGTCGTTGCGAGCCTCGCGCTCGTCACCGTCGCGCTGCACGGCATCACGGTGCCGTCGCACCGCTGGGTCACCAAGGTCGCGCTGGAACTGTCGGGCCACGAGCGTCCGTTCGTCCGCGCGCGCTGGAAAACCAACCCGAACTACCGCCCTGCATCGCAGCCGTCGTCGCTGCAGCGCACCGAATCGTCGTCGCAGATGCTGCATACGTGACGCGCCGCCCGGCCGCCACGCCCGCCCCTTTTCAGGTCTGATCATTTCATGCGTGCCTTCGCATGAGCGGTATGTCGAGCGTTATAACCCACGCTATATTACGATTACGGTTTCCAACCATTCAAACGACCCGACCATGCGCTCATCCGTCCGTCCGCTGCGCCGCACCCTGCTCCGCCTGCTGCCGATCGCCACGCTTGCCGCGGGCATCGCGTTCAGCGCGCCGGCTTCCGCCGCCGACGAGCTGGTCGTGTCGGCGGCCGCGAGCCTGACGAATGCGTTCAAGGCCGTCGGCGATGCGTACCAGAAGCAGCATCCGGGCACCAAGGTGCTGTTCAACTTCGGCGCGTCGGACGTGCTGATGCAGCAGATCGTCAAGGGCGCGCCGGCCGACGTGTTCGCCTCGGCCGACCAGAAGGCGATGGATCGCGCGGCCGACGAAAAGGTGATCGTGCCCGGCACGCGCCGCGATTTCGCGGCGAACTCGCTCGTGCTGATCGTGCCGGCGGACAGCCACGCGGCCGCGCCGACGTCGCTGAACGACCTGAGCGCCCCCGGCGTGAAGCGCATTGCGTACGGCGACCCGGCGTCGGTGCCGGTCGGCCGCTACACCGAAGGCGCGCTGCGCGCGGCCGGCGTGTGGGATGCCGTCAGCGCGAAGGGCGTGCTGGCCGCCAACGTGCGCCAGAGCCTCGACTACGTCGCGCGCGGCGAGGTCGATGCGGGCTTCGTATTCGGCACCGACGCCGCGATCATGCCGGGCCGCGTGAAAATCGCGCTGACGGTGCCGACGACGACGGCCATCACCTATCCGATCGCCGTGGTCAAGGACAGCCGCCATGCCGCGCAGGCGCAGTCGTTCATCGATTTCGTCTCGTCGCCGCAGGGCCAGGCCGTGCTGTCGACGTTCGGCTTCAAGCCCGCGGGCAAGTGAGCGTAACGCGATGCAAGACGCCTGGGTACCGCTGCTGCTGTCGCTGAAGGTTGCCGGCTGGGCGACCGCGCTCGACATCGTGCTCGGCGTCGCAGCCGCGTTCGTGCTCGCGCGCTGGCGTTCGCCGCTGCGCGACGTCGTCGATTCGCTGCTGACGCTGCCGCTCGTACTGCCGCCGACGGTACTCGGCTATTACCTGCTCGTGCTGCTCGGCCGGCGCGGCGTGTTCGGCGCATGGCTCGACAAGCTCGGCATCGAGCTCGTCTTCACGTGGCAAGGCGCAGTGATCGCGTCGATGGTCGTCGCGTTTCCGCTGATCCTGAAATCGGCGCGTGCGGCGTTCGAGGGCGTCGATCCGCATCTCGAGCGCGCCGCGCGCACGCTCGGGCTCGGCGAAACCGCGGTGTTCTTCCGCGTGACGCTGCCGCTCGCCACGCGCGGGATCCTCGCGGGCGCGCTGCTCGCGTTCGCGCGCGCGCTCGGCGAGTTCGGCGCGACGCTGATGATCGCGGGCAACCTGCCCGGCCGCACGCAGACGCTGTCGGTCGCAATCTATGCAGCCGTGCAGGCCGGCGACGACAGCACGGCCAACTTCCTCGTGCTGGTGACGTCGATCACCTGCGTGCTCGTGCTGCTCGCGACCGGCTGGCTCGTGCCTTCGCGTGCCCGGCGGAGTCAGCTGACATGAAGCGCCTGTCTCGTTCGTATCGCCTGTGTCGTTCGGCGGCCCGGTTGCTTCGGCGGAGGCCCGCATGAGCCTCGTCGTCGACATCCGCAAGACCTACGCGAACGCCGAGCGCCGCTTCACGCTCGACCTGTCGTTCACGGCAACGACGCAGCGCGTCGTGCTGTTCGGGCCGTCCGGCGCGGGCAAGAGCATGACGCTGCAGGCGATCGCCGGCCTGCTGTCGCCCGACGAAGGCACGATCTCGCTGAACGGCGAACTGCTGTTCGACGCCGGGCGCCGCATCGACGTGCCGACCCGCGAACGCCGCGTCGCGTACCTGTTCCAGGACTACGCGCTGTTTCCGCATCTGAACGTGCGCCAGAACATCGCGTTCGGGCTGATGTCGGGGCTGCGCAACCCGCGCGCGAAGACGGTGCCGCCCGAAGTCGCGTACTGGCTGCACGCATTCGATCTCGAAGCGCTCGCGGGACAGTATCCGTCGCAACTGTCGGGCGGGCAGAAGCAGCGCGTCGCGCTCGCGCGCGCGCTGGTCGCGCAGCCCCGGATCCTGCTGCTCGACGAACCGTTCGCGGCACTCGACAGCGCGATGCGCCAGCGCATGCGCCACGAGCTGGCCGAACTGCAGGCACGGCTCGATATCCCGATGGTGCTGATCTCGCACGATCCCGACGATGTCGCCGCGTTCGGCGACCAGGTCGTGCAGTTGAGCGAAGGACGCGTGCAGGCGACACCGCCGCACGCCGAGTGGCCGACGCGCGTCGCATGAACGCGCGAGGCCGTGGTCGTGGCAGGCACGTTGGGGCCTGAGAGAAGCCGCGCATGGCGGCATAAGCTGAAAACGGAAACGAAGCCGGTGCCGTGCAGACGCTGTGCGATGCCGGCTTCGCCCCGTCTTTCAGACGATCGCCGACGCGCGCCGCCCTGCGCGCGCCGTCAGCCCGTCACCGCGAGAATCACGCTCGACGCCTTGAACAGTGCGATCGCCCGCCGGCCTGCGCCGAGCTGCAGCGCATCGACGCTGTCGTTGGTGACGACGGCCGCCAGCGTTCCGCCGCCGTCGAGCGCCAGCGTCACTTCGCTGTTCACCGCCCCCGCCACGACGGCTTCGACGCTGCCGCGCAGCCGGTTCCGCGCGGACACCTTCAGGTCGGGCCCGCCATCGTCGACCGCAAGCACGACCCACGATGCCTTCACCAGCGCGCATGCGTCCGCGCCGGCCTGCAGGCCGAGCGCATCGGCGCTTTCGTGCGTCAGCACGGCGACGACCGGCTGCCCGCCGGGCAGCGTGAGCGTCACCTCGTCGTTGACGGTGCCGCGCACGATCGACGCGATCTTGCCGAACAACTGGTTGCGCGCGCTGGTCTTCATCCCGATCCGGCCGATCAGCGCCCAGTCGACGTCGAAGCCGGCAACGGCCGCGCTCGCGGCCTCGATGAAACGGCGGTGCTCGCGCTCGATCGTGCGGAACGCGGCGATCAGCGACGTCGCGCGCGGCGTCAGCGTCGTGCCGCCGCCGCCCTTGCCGCCCGTCGAACGCGCGACGAGCGGTTCGCCGGCGAGGTTGTTCATCGTGTCGACCGCATCCCATGCGGCCTTGTAGCTGAGGCCGACAGCCTTCGCCGCGCGCGTGATCGACCCGGTGTCGCCGATCGCCGCGAGCAGCGCGATGCGCGTGGCGCCGCCGAGCGTCTGCTCGCCGGCGCGCAGCCACAGCTCGCCGCCCAGTTCGAGCGGTTCGGCGGACGGGGAAGGAGGCGGTGCGTCGGTCATCGGGATGCGTACGAAAAAGGGGCGGCCATTATAGTCAGCGCGCGCCGCTCAACGCGGCTTGCCGTCGAGCTTCGGCGGACGCAGCTTCGCCAGCAGCGCCTCGGCGTCGCGCGCCGCGCGCTGTTCGAGCGCCGCGCCGTAGCCGCGCACGAAACCGAGCTGGTACGGCGGCGCAGCCAGTTGCTCGAGATGATGCAGCGCGACCATCGTGTCGTTCGCTTCGCCAAGCACGCTCTGCACGCGCGCAAGCGTCTTGACCGTCTCGTTGCGCGTGCGGCGCGACGCCAGCGACGCGAAGAATTCGAGCGCATAGCGCAGCCGCTTCGCGTCGATCCGCACCTGGTGGCGCGCTGCCGTGTCGAGCGACGTGAGCGACGGCGATGCGTAAAGATGGCCGAACAGCCGCCGCACGCGCTTGGTCGCGTGACGCCGCAGCGACGGCGCGTCGCCGCCTTCGGCAGGCGGCAGCGCAAGCGCGCTCAGCCATTCGAGCCAGCCGAGCGTCAGCCGCGCGTAGCGGGCCGAATGCAGCGCCTGCCGCAGCTCGACGCGCGCGGCCACGCACTGCGCGCGCGCGGCGTCGAGCGTGCCGTTCCAGTCGGCACCGCCGCCGTCGGCCGCGATCAGCGCGGGCAGGCTTTCGGTCGAGAACACGTCCCAGTCGCGCACCGTGCCGAGCAGCGCGGCAAGCCAGCGCAGGTCGACGCCGAACGTGTCCTTCCATTGCCGGTCGGCAAAGCGCGGGAAGAAGCGCATCAGCGTGCGCAGGCGGCGCAGCGCGACGCGCATCTGGTGCACGAACTCGGGATCGTCGCGATCGAGCACGCCGCCCTCGTTGCCGAGCCATTGCGCGACGATGTCGCCGGACAGCGCGAACAGCGCGGCGCGCTGCGTGCGGATGCCGGCCAGGTCGACGAACTGCGCCTTGACCGGCTTGGCGGCGGCCGGCTCACCCGCGCAGGCGCGATCGATCACGCTCGTCAGTTGCACGAATGCGGGCCATGCGCCGCTCAGTTCGCGCGCCGCGGCGAACAGCGCGTGCAGCGCGGCCGTGCGCGCGGCGAAGGTTTCCCAGTCGGGCGCGGTGAGGCGCAACTCGACGTAGCGGCGCGGCGGCTCGCCGCCGCCGTGCAGCGTGACGTCGTCGAGCGTCATCTCGACCACGACGCCGCTGTCGTCGGCCCACCGTCCGCGCCGCCGTTCGCTGACGAGGCACAGGGCCGACGATTCCGGCTGCGCTGCGGCGGCCGAGTGCGCGGTGGCGTCCGGTGCGACGCCATCGACTTCGCCTGTCGGCGCGTCGGTATCGGCTGCGGCGGGCGTCGCGGGTACGGGTAACGGCATCGCGACGACGATCCCCGCATGCTCCGCGTCGAACAATTCGCGCGCCGTGACGCCCGGCGCGAACGCCTTCGTGCGGGATGCAACGACCCGCCTTCCATGCGCGCCCGACTCGACCCAGGTCCACCAGCTCGCGCCGGGGCTCGGCTCGGCCTCCTCGACCTGGCACGGCTCGATCGTCACGCGCTCATGGCCGCGACGCATCCGGACCTGCGGGCAGATCCGCCACGCGCGCACGAGTTCGGCGCCGAAGTCGCGCTGCGCGCCACGAGCACGACTTGCAGCCTTGACCGGCCAACCTTCCAGCGACAGTGACAACACGATTTCCAGCACACGCGACATGGAGGCTCCTGCACATGAAGAATCGCCGGCGCATCGTCTGCACCGGCGTCGTCCGTGAAGCAACTTCAATAGTACACGTCGCGAAAACGCTCAGGCGACGATCCGGCCCCGTCGCCCCTGTCGCACATCAAACGGCGTATTGCGCGATGCCGTTGCCGAACGACCAGTCCTCCTTCAGCACCTCGACGAGACTGATGAATACGTCCTGCTGCCGCACGCCGGGCTGCTGCGCGAGGTTCTCCGCGATCGTCCGGTACAGCGCCCGCTTCTGCTCGAGCGTGCGCGTGTTGTTCGCGGTGATCTGGATCATCACGAGATCGTCGCTGCGTTCGATATCGAGGTAATGGCGGCCGAACACGAAGTTCTCGGCCGCATGCTCGGTCACGACCATGAAGATGTCGTCCTCGGGCACGTTGAACGTGTGCATCAGCGCGCGATGCACGCCGTCGACGAGTGCCGCGCGGTAGGCGGCCGGTTTGCCTTCGCGTACTGCGATACGGGTAAATGGCATGGTCCTGCTCCTGTCGGTGACGTTGAAGAACGGAAACACGGCGTCAGGTTAGCCCCGGCGATCTATAATGAACAGTCATCGATGAATATTTCATCCATTTACGTTAAAAATGAAAGTACTCGATCTCGATGCCGTGCGCGCGTTCGTGCTGGTCGCCGACCTCGCCAGCTTCACGCGCGCCGCCGAGGCGCTCGGCACCACGCAATCGGCCGTCAGCCTGAAGCTGAAGCGGCTGGAAGCACATCTCGGCAAGCCGCTGCTCGCGCGCACGCCGCGCGTGGTCAAGCTGGCCGCCGACGGCGAGAACTTCCTGCCGGCCGCCCGGGTGCTGCTCGACGCGCACGACCACGCGCTCGGCGCGATCTCGGCCGGCACGCACCGCCTGTCGCTCGGCGTCAGCGAGCACGTCGCGGTGCCCGACCTGCCGGCCGTGCTCACGAGCCTGCACCGGCAGGATCCGGGGCTGTCGCTGGAAATGCATCTCGGGATGTCGGCGGGCCTGCTCGCGCAATACGACGAACGCCGGCTCGACGCGGCGATCGTGCGGCACGAGCCCGGCGAGGACCCGCCGCGCGACGACGGCACGCTGCTGTTCACCGAACCGCTGGCCTGGCTCGCCGCACCGGACTGGGCGCCGCGCGCGGGTGAACCGCTGCCGCTCGCGGTGCTGGCCGGCCCGTGCGGCGTGCGCGCCGCTGCGCTGCGCGCGCTCGACCATGCGGGTCGGCCGTGGCGCGAGCGCTTTACGGGCGGCGGTGTCGCGGCGGTGACGGCGGCCGCGGCGGCGGGGCTCGCCGTCTGCCCGCTCGCACGGCGCGTCGCACCGCGCACGTTGGTCGACGTCGGCGCGAAATTCGGCCTGCCGCCGCTGCCGCAGTCGCAAGTCGTGCTGTATTCGCGCGTGCGCGACGCACGCGCGGCCGCTGCATTGCGCAGGTTTGCCGACAGCCTTGCAATCTCGGCGTAAGCTATCGCGTTTCGCCGCCCGCAATCTCCAGACAAATTCCGATGAAACCCGAAGCCCGCAAGCACCTCCGCGCCAACCTGCTGATGCTCGCCGCCGCTGCGATCTGGGGTTCCGCTTTCGTCGCGCAACGCCTGAGCCTCGACGTGATCGGGCCGTTCCTGTTCACCGGGCTGCGCTTCCTGCTCGGCGCACTCGTGCTGGTGCCGCTGTTGATGCTCAACACGGCGTCGCGCGCGCAGCTCGCGGCGATCCGCCGCGAACCGGCGCTGCTGCTGCCGGGCCTCGCGCTCGGCGGGCTGCTCGCCGTGTCGATCTCGATGCAGCAGTTCGGCCTGCAGTACACGCGGGTCGCGAACGCGGGCTTCATCAGCTCGCTGTACGTCGTGATCGTGCCGCTGATGGGCGTGTTCGCGCGTCACCGGATCGGCGCGGGCACGTGGTTCGGCGCGCTGCTCGCGGCGATCGGCCTGTATTTCCTCAGCATCGACGAGCATTTCTCGGTGCTCTACGGCGACTGGTTCCAGCTCGCGGGCGCCGTCGTCATCGCCGCGCACGTGATGGCCGTCGGCCATCTCGCGAAACGCCACGATCCGCTCGTGCTCGCGTTCCTGCAGTTCGTCGTATGCGGCGTGGCGTGCCTCGCGGTCGGTCTCGCCGTCGAGCCGGTCGGCGTCGCGATGCTGCGCGGCGCGCTGCCGACGCTGCTGTACGGCGGGCTGCTGTCGGTCGGCGTCGGCTATACGCTGCAGGTCGTCGCGCAACGCGACGCGGCGCCCGCGCACGCGGCCGTGATCTTCAGCACGGAAGGCGTGTTCGCGGCAATCGCCGGCTGGGCCGCGCTCGGCGAAACGCTCACGCCGCGCGCACTCGTCGGCTGCGCACTGATGCTGGCCGGCCTGCTCGCGTGCCAGTTGCTGCCGAACCGCGACGCACCGAAAAAGGACGAGGACGCGCTGCCGGCGTGACACGCACCGTCCCTATAATGGCGGTTCGCGTGACTTCCACGCCAACCGCTTCCGACAGGCCTGCTCCGTGACGTCCATCTCCGCCGATCCCGCCGCCGACCTGCTGCGCGAACGCGCAGCGCATTACGCCACCCAGGCGGCGCTGTTCCTGCGCGACCAGGCGCTCTCCACCGCGTCTCACGACCTGCGCAGCCCGCTGAACGCGATGCATAGCTGGGCGTACGTGCTCGAGCGCCAGCTCGCCAACGCCGACCCCAACCTTCAGCGCGCGCTCGCCGGCATCCGCACGGGCATCGACCAGCAGGTCGCGCTGATCGACGACGTGCTCGATGCGCCGCGCGCGGAAACGCGCACGCTCGCGATCGCACCGCAGCCATTCGCGCTGCGCGCGCTGCTCGACGATTCGATCGCGCTTGTCCGGTTTGCGCTCGCCGACGCACGGCAAGTCGCGCTCGACGCGACGCTGCCCGACGGCGAGCCGTCGCTGGTCGCCGACCGCGAACGCATCGCGCAGGCGCTCTGGACCATGCTGACGGCGGCCGTCGAAGCCAGCGCCGCCGGCGGCCGCGTGACGTTCGCGTGCACGCGCGACGGCGCGCAGTTCGTCGCGCGCGCCACCTGCACCGTGAGCGCCGACGCGCTCGCCGATCCCGCGCAACCGCACGCGTTCGAAGCGTTCGCGCGGCGCGAGATGCTGCGCGAGCGCGACGCAAAGCGGAGCGCCTGGGCGCTCGCGCTCTGCCAGCGCGTCGCGCTCGCGCACGGCGGCGCGTTTTCGCATACCGCGTTCACCGACGGCGCGGCAACCGTCATCACGTTCTCCGTCCCCTGCGAGGCGCCGGTGTAAGCGGTCGGCCGCCCCAAGACATTACAAATTCCTTTCCGGCCCTATACTGATGGGTCTGTCATAACCGGAGCGATTCTTTGTTACAGATCTTCGCGCTCATCGGCGCGTTGTTCCTGGTGGCCCTGAACGGGTTCTTCGTCGCGGCCGAATTCGGCCTCGTCAAACTGCGCGCGACGCGCGTCAAGACACTGGCCCGCAAGCACGGCCTGCGCGGCCGCATCCTCGGCATCGTGCACAGCCGGCTCGACGCGTATCTTTCCGCGTGCCAGCTCGGCATCACGCTGGCGTCGCTCGGCCTCGGCTGGGTCGGCGAACCGGCCTTCGCGCAACTGATCGGCCCGCTGCTCGACCTGATCGGCGTGGAGTCCGAACGCGTCGTGCACCTGATCTCGCTCGTGTTCGCGTTCTCGCTGATCTCGTTCCTGCACATCGTCGTCGGCGAGCTTGCGCCGAAATCGATGGCGATCCGCCAGTCCGAGAAGGTCGGCCTGTGGGTCGCGCTGCCGCTCTATGCGTTCTACTGGGCGATGTATCCGGCGATCTGGGTGCTCAACAACAGCGCCAACGCGGTGCTCCGGCTCGCGGGGCTGTCGGCCGACCACGGCGGCGACGCGCACTACTCGACCGACGAGTTGAAGCTGATCCTGCGCAGCCGCCGCAGCACGGCCGGCAACGCGGCACAGCCGGCGCGCGGCACGTACAGCAACGACGAGTGGAACACGCTCGCGCATTCGCTCGATTTTTCGTCGATGACCGTGTCGGACCTGATGCGGCCGGCCCATGAAATGATCGGGCTGCGGCGCGACCTGCCGCTGCCCGACAACATGGAGATCGTCGCGCGGCACCGCTTCAGCCGCTATCCGCTGTTCGAGGATGCGTCGCGCGAACAGGTGAGCGGGCTGATCCACCTGAAGGACCTGCTGCTCGCGCGTCACGCGGGCGCGGCGCTCGAAGACCTGTCCGACTACGTGCGCCCGGTGCAGTACGTGAGGCCCGACACCCCGGCGCTCGACCTGTTCCGCCGCTTCCGCAAGGGCGCGCCGCACTTCGCGCTGGTCGGCAACAAGAGCGAGAAGCCGATCGGCTTCCTGACGCTCGACAACCTGCTCGGCGCGCTGGTCGGCCAGATCCACGACGAGTTCCGCCAGGGCGACGCCGACTGGAGCCGCCTCGATGACGGCACGCTGATGGGCAAGGGCAGCCTGCCCGTCGTGTCGCTCGAACAGGCGCTCGGCATCGACATCGACGAAGGCCGCGCGGAATCGGTCGGCGGCCTCGTGATCCAGGCGCTCAGCGACCTGCCGACCGAAGGGCAGCGCGTGTCGTTCGACCGCTTCGACGTCGTCGTGAAGAAGATGAACGGGCCGCGCATCGTACTCGTGCGCGTCTATCCGAAAGTCGTGAAAGAGGCCGACGAATGACGGCCCCGCTTCGCCGCACGCGATGAACGCGACGCTGCCGCGCTGCTGCGTGATCACGCCGGAACCGGCGTCCGCGTCGGCAGCCGATTGCGCGGCGTTCCTCGACCGGCTTTCGGCCGTGCTTGCGCGCGGTGAAACGCTCGTGCAACTGCGCGTGAAATCGCTCGACGCGGCTACGTTCGCGCAACTCGCCGCCGCCGCGCTCGCGCGCTGCGACGCGGCCGGCGCGCACCTGATGCTGAACGGCCCGATCGATGCGGCCGGCGTCATGCGGCTCGACGGCGCCGGCTGGCATCTCGACGGCACGGCATTGCGCGCCGCCGCGCGGCGGCCGTTGCCGGCCGGAAGATGGGTGTCCGCCGCCTGCCACACGCGCGACGACCTGCTGCTGGCCGCACGCGCCGGCGCGGATTTCGTCACGGTGTCGCCCGTGTTGCCGACGCTCAGCCATCCCGGCGCGCCGACGCTCGGCTGGACGCGATTCGACGCGCTGGCCGCGCAGGCCGCGATGCCGGTCTTCGCGCTCGGCGGAATGACGCGCGCGCACCTCGACGACGCGCGCCGCCACGGCGCGTACGGCGTCGCGGGCATTCGCGGGTTCTGGTAGATCGGGGAATGCCTGCAGCACGGCCGGGTGCCAATGCGCCCGCCGTTCGGACATTCACGCGCTCACGCTTTCACACGCTCATGCGTTCAGGTTCGGACGCATCCCGCGCCATGAGCCGTCGTCGATGCGCCGCACGTCGTGCGTGAGCGCGTACCGGTTGACGTCGCCCGTCAGCCACGCGACGAGCGAATACGGCGGCAATTCCCCTTCATCGACCCGGTCGCGCGCGCGCCCCGGCGTCTCGAACACGATCCGCCCTCTCGGTGCATCGAACGGCACCGCATCGGGCGACAGGTTCAATGCGATCGTCAATGTCTCGTCGTCGGCGAGCCGCCATGATGCGCACAGCGCGTCGGCATCGCCGTCGCCGTCCGCCTTCAGTGCATGCGCGTCCTGCGGCCGGCAATCGGACAACCGCGGCGAGATCAGCTTCGCGCGCACCGCGAGCGCCGACTGCACGAAATGCGCGCGATCGATGTCGCGCGCGGTTTCGTCGAAGATCATGGGGATCTGCGGCGTGAGCAGCGACAGTGCGAGCGCGGCCAGGCCGGCCTCCTGCGCGTGGTCGTCCCGGCCGCTGTCATGCCACACGCCATCGGACAGCACGAGCGACGTCAGCGACAGCGCGCTGTCGGCGGCCATGCCTTCTGTCGACGCGGCCGGCTGGAACGCGGCTCCGGCCGCGGTCAGCGCACGGGCGAGCGTATGGATCGACTGGTGCGCGGAAATCCCTTCATGGGCCGCCCCTTCGCGCCCCGTCAGCCGGTGCAGCGCGCGTTCGCCGCAACCGTTCCACTGCGCATCGAAATGGGTATCGGCGAGATGCGCCGGATGCCGCTCGCTGCCGAGCACGAGATGGATCAGCCGGTCGGCGGGCACGCCCGCGCGCACGCGGTCCGCGATCTCGCGCAGCCACGACACGCCGATCCGGTCGGCCTCGCGCAGGCGCAGCCCGTCGCAACGGTATTCGTCGATCCAGTACAGCGCGTTGTCGCAGAAGAAATCGCAGACTTCCGGATGATCGAGCGCAAGTGGCGCGGCCTGCAGCGGATCGTCGCGCGTATGGAAGAACGGCACCGCGTAGTGGCGCAGCGCGTCGGTGCCGCTGCCGAAGCGCGCATAGTCGAGCTCCAGCAACACCGCAAGACCATGGCCGTGCGCGTCGTCGATCAGCGCCTTCAGCGCATCGGGACCGCCTTCGGCCGCAAGCGGCGCGAACGGCAGGCTGTCGTGCGGCGACGCGAGCAACTCCAGCGCGGTCACGCCGAGGCGTGCGAGTTGCGGCAGGCGGCGACGCACGCCGTCGAAGCCGCCCACCGCGTGCGGGCGAATCGCGTAGAGCGCGATGTCTTCCCACGCACGCCCGCGCCAGAACGTGTTGCGCCACGTGAACGCGCGCGGATCGACGACCTCGCTCGGGCCGTTGAGCCCTTCGGGTTGCGAGCGCGACGCGGGATCGGGAATCGACACGGCATCGTCGAGACGATAGCGGTAACGCACGCCCGCGCCGCAGTCGGCGAAGACTTCGAACCAGTTCGGGCCGGCGGGCATCATCGGGACGAGCATCGGACCGTAGCCGGTATCGAGTTCGATCTGGACCTGCGTGCTGCCCGGCGCCCACACGCGAAAATGCGTGCGCGGCGTCGTGCACAGCGAGCCACAGGGCTGCGCGCCGAACGGCAAGCAATGAATGTAGTGCTGCGCATACGGATCGTGCGGACAATCGGACATCATGCGCTCCTTGTGCTTGCCGAGCGGCATGGCCGCGCCAGCGGTGCGGCGCATCGGGGCCCGGCATGCGATGGCCAGGCGGGGGGAGAGAAACGAGTATGCGCCGGATTCGCTACCTCGATGCAACGTGTCCGGACATTTTTAAATGCGAATCGACCCCCGGAAAACCGGCAAGCCGGCGCGTGCCGACGAGTCGGGTAGTCGGGATACCGGAATGACCGCTCGCCTTGTTGCGCCGGCCGCGCCCGCTTACGCTCTGCGCCATGCTCGCGGACACGTCGTCCGCACCCGACCCGAGGAACCCGTCATGTCGCTTCCCTCCAGCGCCGCGAAATTCGATCCGGCGCGCGCGCACGAATACGCCGAGCAATCGCGCATCGCGCTCGCCGGCTACGATGCCTGCCACGAACTCACCGCGTGCATGCTCGCGTCGGCGATCGGTACGCCCGATGCACGAATCCTCGTCGCGGGCGCGGGCGGCACGGGGCAGGAAATCTGCATCGCGGCCGCGCTCGAACCGGGCTGGCGGTTCACGGCCGTCGACCCGTCCGCGCCGATGCTCGCGCTCGCGCGCTCGAACGTCGAAGCCGCGGGCTGCGACGCGCGCACGGCGTTCGTCGAGGGCGGCGTCGATGCGCTGCCCGACGTGCCGGCGTTCGACGGCGCGACGCTGATCGGCGTGCTGCATCATGTCCCGGGCGACGCTGCGAAGGCCGAACTGCTGCACGCGATTGCACGGCGCCTGAAACCCGGCGCGCCGCTCGTGCTCGCCGGCAACCATCGCCGCTACGCGGACCACCCTCGCCTGCTCGACGCGTGGCAGCAGCGCTGGCGCATGAAAGGCGCCACGCCCGACGCCGTGCGCGCGCAACTCGCGAAGATCCTGCAGGGCGCCGATCCGCCGGCTTCCGAGGACGCCGTTTTCGGTCTGCTGCGCGAAGCGGGCTTCGATGCGCCGCTGCGTTTTTTCGCAAGCCTGTTCTGGGGTGCGTGGATCGCGGTGCGGCGCGCATAACGGATCGAAGCGGCTCGAAACGGCTCGAAACGGCGCGCAATGCGTTTTCGCGTGCGCGCCGCGCGCGCTCGGTATGATGTCGTTCCCGCCCCCCTTCCGGCGTCGACATGCTCACCGTCCATCACCTGAACAACTCGCGCTCGCAGCGCGTGCTCTGGCTGCTCGAAGAACTGGATGTGCCGTACGAGATCGTGCGCTACGAACGCGATCCGAAAACGATGCTCGCGCCGCCCGAGTTGCGCGCGATCCATCCGCTCGGCAAGTCGCCCGTCGTCACCGACGACGGCCGCACGTTCGCCGAATCGGGCGCGATCATCGAGTACCTGGTCGAACGCTACGGCAACGGGCGCCTCGCGCCGCCGCCCGGCACGCCCGAGCGGCACGACTACACGTACTGGCTCCACTACGCGGAAGGGTCGGCGATGCCGCCGCTGCTGCTCAAGCTCGTCGCGCTGCGGATCGCGCATGCGCCGATGCCGTTCTTCGCGCGGCCGATCGCACGCAAGATCGCCACGACGCTGCAGTCGGGCTTCGTCGATCCGCAGATCGCACTGCATCTCGGCTATCTCGACGATACGTTGAGCCGCACCGGCTGGTTCGTCGGCGACGGCTTCAGCGCGGCCGACATCCAGATGAGCTTTCCGCTCGAAGCCGCGACCGCGCGCGGCGGCAGCAGCCGGCACCCCGCGATCGCGCGCTTTCTCGACGCGATCCACGCGCGGCCCGCGTATCGGCGGGCGCTGGAACGCGGCGGCCCGTACGAACTGCTCAAGTAGGCCGCGTCAACTCAGCAAGCCGGCCGCGACGTTGATCGACAGCCCGAGCACGGCCATGTTGAAGTAGAACGACAGGATCGACTGCGCGAGCACCGAGCGCCGCGCGGAGCGGTTCGCCAGCGACACGTCGGCGGTCTGCGACGCGACCGCGAGCGTGAACGAGAAATACAGGAAATCCCAGTAATCGGGTTCGGGGTTCCGGTCCGGGAAACGCAGCGCGCGGTCGTTGCCCGGCGAGCCGTAATAGAGCCGCGCGTAGTGCTGCGTGAAGATCGTCGGGATCAGGAACCACGCGCCGAACAGCGTCGCGCCCGTGATCGCGTAATGGCCGAGCCCCGCGCGGAAGCCGACGCTCTTGGCGGTCGCGAGCTCGATCGCGATCGCGGCGACGCTTGCGACGGTCGCGAGGCACACGACGGTCAGCACGGTCGTCGCGTTTTCATCCTCGCGGATCGCGATTTCGCGCACCTGGTGATGATGCGCGGTGACCATGCGCACCCACATCAGCGCGAGATACAGCCAGATCGCGCAATCCCAGCCGATCAGCGCACGCGCGGTCGGACGCAGCGAAACCGGCAGCAGCGCCGCGCACAGCGCGCCGGCGACGAACGCGGCGACCATGCGCGGCCGGTTGCGTAATACCTGCGGATAAAACGTCATCGTGTGATTCCGAAAGCGAATGGAAAGGGTTCGGCCGGCGCGCGGGACGGCCCGCTGCGCCGTGCCCGCGGGTACCGCGCCCCGATTATCGCTATTCCGTCGTGACGTGGCGATGGGCACGAGCGCCTAAGATAAGGGGATGACTGCCACCGCCCCCCTCTGCCGCCATCCCGCGAACCCGGCCGGCCGCGACTTCGTCGTCGGCGACCTGCACGGCTGCGTGGACGTGCTGCGCGCGCTGCTGCACGACATCCGCTTCGATCCGGCTCGCGACCGCCTGTTCTCGGTCGGCGACCTCGTCGACCGCGGCCCCGCCTCCGAAACCGCGCTCGAACTGCTCGACCGCCCGTGGTGCCACGTCGTGCGCGGCAATCACGAGGAAGTGCTGAGCCTCGTGTCGCACGGCAAGCTGTCGCCCGACGCGTGGCGCGGGATCGGCGGCGACTGGGGCGCCGACCTGCCGCCGGAACGGCTGCACGCGCATGCGGCGCGCATCGACGCGCTGCCGCTGGTGCGCGTAATCGGCGACGGCCCGGAGCGCTTCAACGTGCTGCATGCGGAATTCTTCGGCTCGGATGCCGACCTCGACACGGGCAGCTATTCGCACGACGTGCGCGAACGGCTGATCTGGGGCCGCGATCTCGTCCAGGGGCTCGCCGATCCGGCGCTGCAGGCCGGACTGTCGCTGACCTGCAGCGGACACACGCCCGTGCGCGCGCCGCAGCGGATCGGCGCGCAGTGGTTCATCGACACCGGCGCTTTCGCGCCGTCCGGGCGGCTCACGCTCGCCGAGCCGCGCACCGGCAGCACGTGGTCGATGACGCAGGCCGAGGCGCGCGAACGCCACGCGGGCGACTGGCCGCTGCCCTGACGCCCTCGCGCTTGCCCCTCGCGTTCGTGTCCACATCGCCCCCCCGAGAAAACGCTAGCCGACCTGGTTCAGTTCGAACACCGCGTCGACGGCCGAGCCGTTCCAGTTGTATTCGAGATAGGCCGCGTGATGGCAGTCGCGCAGCAGCGTGGTGCGGAACGCCGCCAGACACTCGCCACGCGGGTCGCGCACCGACGGATAGACGATCCCTGCGGCGCCCGCGTTGCGCACCTTGCGCGCAAACGCCTGCCCCGGGCCGTAATCGAGCGGGTCGAGCAACGCGGGATCGCGCTGCGGCCACGTGCGCACGTCGGCCACGTCACCCTGCGCGTACACCGTGTAGAGCCGCATCTGCTGGCGCATCGGCGGCTCCTTCGTCGCGGCCAGGAACAGCGCGCCGTGATAGCGCGTTTCGGCGATCGCCGTATCGCGCGAGCGGGCGCAGTAGAACACGCCGTAGCTGCCGTCGGAAAAGCGGCTGCCCTGCGGATTCAGGTGCGTGAACGCGGCCATGATCGGCCCCCAGCCCAGCCCGTAGCGGCGCTCGGCGGGCGGCACGAGGTCGAGCGTGCCGACTTCGTTGCGGATGCGGTCGTTGGTCAGCGATTCGAGCGCGTAGAGCGCGTCGAAATCGTCCGCCGATGCAACGCGGTCGAACAGGTTGATCGCCGGAAAACGGGTGGGGATCACGCGATAGGCGGGTGCCCAGTCGACGGCGGTCGTGGGCCATTGTTTTGCTTCGATCGTCATCGTCACGCCCAGCCACCTCGCATCGCGTCGAGATATTGCCGGACGGCGACCAGATCGCCGACGTTGCCGGCCAGCATCCGGTCGAGTGCGCGCTTGCCGCCGAACGGCGCCGCGTCGTTGGGCCGCTTGACCCATGCGTCGGCCGCGGCCGGCTGCGGCAGCAGGATCTGCAGCGCCTTGTAGATGCCGAGCAGCAGCGATAGCCGCTCGAGCGTATCGCGCGGCAGGCGCGCCGATTCAGGCGCGGCCTTCCACTTGAAGAACGTCGAACGGCCGGGCGACCCGAGCAGCACGATCTGCTCGTCGATCGTCAGCGCCCAGTCGCGCGCGATGTTGAAAAACGCACGCAGGCCGGCCGCCGACATCTGCGCGACCGAAGCCTGCGGCGGGGCGGAATGCGAATCGTAGGCGGGTTGTGACATGATCGTTAGTCTCGAAATGAATCTACTAACAAGATTAGTCCATTTTCGCATTTTTGCAAGGGTCGACACCCGCGGACCGGCCCGTGCATCCGGTAAATCGATATTTTTTGTCCATTCTGGACTCTTATTTTATTTTCTGCGTTAATGGCCGTGCGGACGCCGCGTCGAGACGCGGTTCGTGTCCGTGGAACCGTGTCGCACAGAAACCGGAAGCACCACGCCAAGGAACGCAACCATGAAGAGACTGATTGCCGCTGTTTCGATCGCCCTGCTCGCGGTATCCGCAGGCCCCGCCGTCGCGAAGGACTGGACCACGATCCGCTTCGGCACCGATGCCAGCTACGCACCGTTCGAGTCGAAGGCGCCCGACGGCAAGCTCGTCGGTTTCGACATCGACCTCGGCAACGAGATCTGCGCGCGCCTGAAAGCGAAGTGCGTGTGGCTCGAGAACGATTTCGACGGGATGATTCCGGCGCTGAAGGCGAAGAAGTTCGACGCGGTGCTGTCGTCGATGTCGATCACGCCGCAGCGTGCGCAGCAGATCGGCTTCACGACGAAGATCTACAACCAGCCGACGCGGCTCGTCGTGAAGAAGGGCTCGCCGCTGCTGCCGACGGCCGAATCGCTGAAGGGCAAATCGATCGGCGTCGAGCAGGGCACGACGCAGGAAACGTATGCGAAGGCGTACTGGGGCAAGCAAGGCGCGAACGTCGTGTCGTACCAGAACCAGGACGGCGTGTACGCGGACCTGACCTCGGGCCGCCTCGACGCGGCGCTTCAGGATGAAGTGCAGGCGGCGATCGGGTTCCTGAAATCGCCGCGCGGCGCGAACTACGCGTTCGTCGGTCCCGAGCTCGTCGACGAGAAGGTGCTCGGCATCGGCGCCGGCATCGGGCTGCGCAAGGAAGACACCGACCTGAAGGCGAAGATCGATCGCGCGATCGTCGACATGGTCAAGGACGGCACCTACAAGCGGCTCGCGTCGAAGTACTTCGACTTCGACATCTACGGCAGTTGAAACGGCGTCGCGCGCGTACGGGTGCCACGCCCGTCGCGCGCGTCCGACCGCCCTCCCCTCACCACCGGACGGCAACGGCATTGCGCCGTTCGCCGTCGCATCGAATGCTTCATCCGTCGCGCGTGCAGCACGACGCTTCGATCCTCATTCGGATTGCAGATCAATCGTTCGCGGGAACGATGCCCGACGCGACCGGATATCGTGCGACTTCAATCAATACGCGAAGATCGGGCGCCGGGGTATCGGCGCCCGTGCGCACATGCCCTTGCGGATCGGGTTGGCGTGCAGGAAAGTGCCGACCCGGCGCGGATGACCGGCAACCAGCCGGATCCGCCTCGCACCGGGTGCGCAGAGATGGCCTGTCGATGCATGCCGGCCGGCTGCGAGAGCGACGTTCGACCGGCGATGCCCCGAATCGCTGCGATCACGGCCTGCCGGCCGCAGCGTGTAGTGATCGATCATTTTTCTACCCCGTCTTCAGTCTGTGCTTGTTCCGGCAGCCGGACGATGCCGGTGCCCCGACGATCAGACGACGACGTTCCGTGCTCGCCGGAACGCGGCTGCTGCGCCGCGTTCCGCCGCCGCACCCCCGCGTACCGCGCCCTGGCCGGTACCGGCAGGGTTCGCTGCCGGACCGGACGGACCTCGCGTCGTCGACTCTCGCACGCTCACCGTTGCAAGGAGCGGGCCAGCATCGCGCAAGGCCGTCCGGACAAGGGGTTGATCGGGTAGCGTCGCGGCCGGAACAGGCGCGGAAGGCGGGCGGTTGCGAAACTGAAACACGCGGCGCGCGGCATGCACCGGCCGCGTCGCGGCCCGGCCTTGCCGGATAAGGCTGAACAATGGGCTACGGAATTTTTACCGATGGACGTCCGGCCGGTCGGCCCGATTTGCCGCGAAAATTCGCCCGGGTGCCGAGACGAAATGTTTCATGCGCTTTACATGCCGTCGGCGGCACGACGGGGGCCGCAGGCCGTCTCCGGATGGCCCGGCGAGTGCCGGGCCCGGCCGATCGCACGGCCATGCGGGAAACCCGGCGCGCGCCGCTCAACCGACCCGCTGATGCCCCGCGTCGCCGGACGGCGCGCCGTCGTGGCCGCCGTTGTCGCCGTTGTTGTCGTGATCGTTCAGCCCGTGCTCGATCATCATCCGGTAGAGCGTCACGCGCGAAATGCCGAGTTCGGCGGCGGCCCTGTTGATCCGGTGATCGTTGCGCAGCAGCGCGTTCTCGATCGCGGTGCGCTCGGCGAGCGCCCTCGCCTGTTCGAGCGTCACGGGTTCGGTTTCACCGGGCGTGTCGAGCCCGAGATCGTGCGGCGTCAGCAGCCGGCTCTCGGCCATCACGATCGCGCGCCGCACGCGGTTGATCAGCTCGCGCACATTGCCCGGCCACTCGTAGCGACGCATCGCGTCGAGCGCCGCCGACGTGAAGCCGCTGATCTTGCGGCCGCTGTCGGCCTTGTATTTCTGCAGCACGTAGTGCGCGAGGATGTCGATGTCCTTGCCGCGCGCGCGCAGCGGCGGCTCGTGGATGCGCAGCACGCACAGGCGGTGATAGAGATCCGCGCGGAAGCGCCCGGCCTCGACCGCGCCGTCGAGATCGACGTGCGTGGCCGAGATGATCCGCACGTCGACCGCGATCGACTCCTGCCCGCCGAGCCGCTCGATCTTCCCTTCCTGCAGGAAGCGCAACAGGCTCGCCTGGCTTTCGACCGGCATGTCGCCGATCTCGTCGAGGAACAGCGTGCCGCCGTTCGCCGACTCGATCCGCCCCGCGCGCCGCTGGTTCGCGCCGGTGAACGCGCCGCGCTCGTAGCCGAACAGTTCCGACTGCAACAGGTGATGCGGAATCGCGCCGCAATTGATCGCGACGAACGGCCCCTTGCCGCGGCCGGAACGCTCGTGAATCGCGAGCGCCGTCAGTTCCTTGCCGGTGCCCGACTCGCCGGAGATGAACACGCTCGCGTCGGTCTTCGCGACCTTGCGGATCGTGCTGAACAGCTGCTGCATCGCCTCGCAGTTGCCGATCATCCCGTGTTCGCCGATCGACGCCGCATAGGCCGCGCCGTCGACGCGATCGAGCGCGGCCATACCGCGCGCATGACCGAGCACGTGCGAAATCCATTCGTGGGGCAGCGGCAGCGTCACGTAATCGAAACAATAGCTGCGGATCAGTTCGCGCACGGCAGGACTGATCGTGATGCCGGCCTGCGCGATGGAAATCCAGCCGATCGCCGGCTGGCTCAGGCACGCCTTCAGCGCGGGATAGTCGCGCGACGTGAACCCGGTAAAATCGACCAGCCCGGCGGCGACGCTTACGCCGGAGGTCATGTTCTGCGCGGCACCGGCCGTTTTCGCGACCGCGATCTCCCAGCCGAGCCCGCGCAGTTGCGCCAGCAACGGCTCGTCGGGCGAACGCATGATGACGAACAGCTTGCGTCCGGCCTCGGGAGCGGTGACGGACACGTCCGTCATCTCGGGCGCCGCGTGCCCGTTTGCGTCGGGTGACCTTGCAACCATCGTTGTTCCCCGCTTGGCGTTGGTATCGCGCGCCGGCTCGCCGCCGCGTGAGACGGACCACGATCGAACCGACATATTGGCCGCATTTCCGTCCGAATAAAATCCCCCTGCGCACGAATAGTGCACAAGGGCGAACGTTGTCATGAACGGTATATCGACGCGGCAGCCGTGCGGCTAGATGGGTGTTATCCCGGTAGCAGGTGCGACGCGCAGCCGGAGCGAGCAGGCGCCCTGTGCGCAAAGCCGCGCCGGTGCTGGCGCGCGGCGTTCGCGTGCGATGCGGCGCACGCAAAACCGGCTCGCCGGCGGATGCGTGCGCAACCGGTCGGCCGGGCGCGCAACCGCCGGTGCAACCGATTTCGATTGACTTCGGTCAATCGTCAGATGAAGCCGGCTGATGCACGCACGCAACATGCGCGGTCCGGCCCCGCGCACGGTGGCGCGGCGGCCGGTCAGCGGCCCGACGCGAGCGGCGCCGGCGCGTTCGCGCGGCCGCGGCCGGCCGGCGGGCCGCCGTGTTCGCCGTAGGCGGCGGCGAGCGCATCGATCCGCGCGAGATGGTGGTGATTGTCGTGATCCCACGGATGGAAGCCCGGCCGGAAGAAGCTCAGCCATTCGCCGGCGATGCGCGGGAACAACCCGCGACGGGGCCCGTACAGGAACGCGATCGTGCGCAGCATGCCGCGCACGTGATGGCCGGCGCCGCGATCGCGCCACAGCAGCGTCGCGTGCATCAGGAACACGGTCGGCCAGAACGTCAGCGTCGTCAGCAGATACACGCCGATGCGGATCAGGTAGCGGCGCAGCCCCGGCTTCATCGCGGTGTTCCATACGTCGAACGACACGGCCTTGTGTTCGGTTTCCTCGAGCGCATGCCATATCCACATCTGGCGGTAGCCCTCGACCGAGCCTTCGAGGCGCGTCGGGTCGCGCAGCAGCCAGTCGGCGAGCATCGCCGTGTAGTGTTCCGCCGCGACCGTATGCGCGAGCTGCACCGAATGCGGCAGCGTGCGCTTCATGTAGCCGAGCACCGTCCACACGCGCTTGTCGAGCTTGCGCGCGGGCAGGCGGTTCGCCTGCATCAGTTCGTTGTATTCGGCGTGCTCGCGCGTATGCATCGCCTCCTGACCGATGAAACCGAGCACCTGCTGCTTCAGTACGGGATCGTCGATCCGGTCGCGATAATTGCGCACCGAATCCATGAAGAAACGCTCGCCGGCCGGGAACAGCAGCGACAGCGCGTTGAAGAAATGGGTCACGTGCGACCCGAGGCCATGCCAGTCCTTCGCGCGTTCGACCGGCAGGTCGAAGCGCAGGTCGCGGCGCACCGGCACGATCCCGGCTGCGGTGGCGGAAGCGGCTGACTTCATGTTCATCGTTCTCCTTGTTCCGGAGCGGCCCGGCGCGTCATCCGACACGGCCGGCGCAGGCCCGGGCGGCGCGTCGCGCACCGCCAAAATCTTGACATCGACAAATGTAAAGATAGGCTGCCCGCGCCGGCACGCGCAAGCCGCGCGGTAGATGCGCGCTTCCAAACAGGGCACGGTCGGAAAGGTCGAAAAAAAGGCACTCGAACAGCGCCTGAACGGGTCTCGATTCGAACACGTGCGGCGGACTGCGAGCGATGTGCGAGGGTCGGCGCAAGCGTCCCGCCGGCGGCCCGAAAGCCCCGTGGGGCGGGCGTTTCGCGGAATCCGGCAGCGGCTGTTCGGGCATGCCGCGGGCCGCACCGGCAGCGCCGCTTCATACGCGCTGCGCACTCGCGTGGTGCAACCCCGGCCGCGCAGCCGTGAAAAATTCAAACGCGCGTTCCATTCGCGTTTCTGACGATCGCGGGCGCCGGGCCCGGACGCCGTCCCCGGCATGCATGCGACGGGGCGAAAGCCGCGTGCGGCGACCCGCTGCGCGCTCGCCTACAATAGCGGTTTTATCCACCCTCTTTCAGGAGAAGTCATGTCTGTCACCACGACCGAATCGGGCCTCAAATACGAAGACCTGACCGAAGGCACCGGCGACGTAGCGCAAGCCGGCCAGACCGTCAGCGTTCACTACACGGGCTGGCTGACCGATGGTCAGAAATTCGATTCGAGCAAGGACCGCAACGACCCGTTCGCGTTCGTACTCGGCGGCGGCATGGTCATCAAGGGCTGGGACGAAGGCGTGCAGGGCATGAAGGTCGGCGGTGTGCGCCGCCTGACGATCCCGCCGCAACTCGGCTACGGCCCGCGCGGTGCAGGCGGCGTGATTCCGCCGAACGCGACGCTCGTGTTCGAAGTCGAACTGCTCGCCATCTGACGACGCAGCCGGCCGGTTTCCTTCCGATGGAACGCATCGCCTCCCCCGCCATCGCGCTGCGCCGCTACGACACGCGCGAAGCGTCGGACGTGCACGACTTCCACCAGGTCGTGCTCGGCGTCGATGGCGCGATGGTGATGGCGGTGGACGGGATCGGCCGGTGCATCGACCGGCACGCGGCCTGGCTGATTCCGGCCGGCGCGCGCCACGACTACGCGGGCCTCGGCGACAATCGCCAGCTCGTGATCGATCTGCCCGCCGCGTCGCTCGCGGTGCCGCAGCGGCTGTTCGATCGCGCGCGCGCCGTCTCGATCGAGCCGGCCCTGACATCGCTCGTCGCACAGGTCGCCGCGGCCGCCGCGCAGCTCGATGCGCCGGCCGGCGACGCGCGGCACGCAGCCGCGCACCGCTTCCAGTGGCAGGCCGCCGCGCGCCTGTGCGGCGCGCTGCTCGACGACGCCGGCCTCGCCGCGCCCGCGTCGGGCCTCGATTTTGCGCGCATCGACCGCTGGCTGCGCGCGCGGCTCGCCGAGCCGCTGCGCATCGCCGATCTCGCCGCGCACTGCGGCTACGGGATGCGCCGGTTCCATCAACTGTTCGTCGACGCGTTCGGCGAAACACCGCATCGCTACCTGCAGCGGCTGCGGCTCGACGCAGCGATCGTGCTGCTCGCCGACGGCCGGCATCCGCTCGTCGACATCGCCGGCATGGTCGGCTTCGCGGACCAGAGCACGTTCACGCATGCGTTCACGAAACGTTTCGGCGTCGCGCCGGGACGCTGGCGCGGCGAACGGCATTGAGCGGATCGGCGTCGCTGAACACGCGCCAACACATGTAGCGGCACCGTTCGTGCAGACCGCATCCGCATCGGTGTGCGATCGCGGCGTTCGTCCTCCCCGCTTCCAGCGCACTTGCAGCCCGGCTGCATCGCGGCGCCCGTCTCGACGCTTCACGTCCCGCTGAAACATCGCCCGCGCGTCGCGTCCTACGATGGGCGCATGGATACGACCACGCCCTCTCCCGCCTTCCCGTCCGTGCTTGCACGCGTCGTCGCGACCGTCAGCATCGGTTTCGTCGTCACGCAGCGCGACGTGACGATCGTCAACATCGCGCTCGCGCATCTCGCCGGCGATCTGCATCTGCCCGTCGCCGGCCTGCAGTGGGTCGTCGATGCGTACACGCTCGCGTTCGCGGTACTGATGCTGTCGGGCGGCACGCTCGGCGACCGTTTCGGCGCGCGCCGACTGTATATCGCCGGCCTCGTGCTGTTCGCGCTCGCGTCGCTTGCATGCGGCGCCGCGAATGCGCCCGCGATGCTGGTCACGGCTCGCGCGCTGCAGGGCGTCGGCGCCGCGGCGATGCTGCCCAATTCGCTCGCGCTGCTCAACGACGCATGCCGGCACGACCCGCACCTGCGCGCACGTGCCGTCGGCTGGTGGACGGCGGCCGGCTCGATCTCGATCGCGGCCGGCCCGGTCGTCGGCGGCTTGCTGATCGCCGTGTGGAGCTGGCGCGGCATCTTCCTCGTGAACCTGCCGCTGTGCGCGGCGGGGCTCGCGGCCGCGTTCGCGTGGGTGCCCGCGCGCCGCGGGAAGGCTGCGCCGCCCGCGCCGTCCCGTTCCGTTCGCGCGCTCGACCTGCGCGGCCAGCTCATTGCGATCGCGATGCTGACCGCACTGACGGGCGCCGTGATCGAATGGCGGCCGCTCGGCTTCGCGCATCCGGTCGTCGCCGGCGGCTTCGCGCTGGCGGCGCTCGCCGCGCTCGCGTTCGTCGCGGTCGAATCGCGCACGGCCACGCCGATGCTGCCGCTGTCGCTGTTCCGCCATCGCACGTTCAGCGCGGCCGTGCTGTTCGGGATCTGCGTGAACCTCACGTACTACGGCACCGTGTTCGTGCTCGCGCTCTACCTGCAGCGCGCACGCGGCGAATCGGCGTTGCAGGCGGGCCTCGCGTTCCTGCCGCTGACGGGCGGCTTCCTGCTGGCGAATCTCGCGAGCGGTCGGGCCGTTGCGCGTCACGGGCCGCGCGTGCCGATGCTGGCGGGCGCGCTCGTCGCCGCGCTCGGCTACGGGTCGCTGCATTTCGTCGACGCGTCGACGCCGCTGGCCGCCCTGCTCGTGCCGTTCCTGCTGATTCCGTCGGGAATGGGTTTTGCGGTGCCGGCGATGACGACCGCCGTGCTCGCGTCGGTCGCGCCCGAGCGGGCCGGCATCGCGTCGGCCGTGCTGAATACCGCGCGGCAGGCCGGCGGCGCGATGGGCGTCGCGGCGTTCGGCGCGCTCGCCGGCGGCGGCGGTGCGGGGCAGGTCGTGGACGGGTTGCGGATCGAAACGGCCGTGTCGGTCGCGCTGCTGGCCACAGCCGCGCTGCTCGCGACGCTGGTGCGCCCCGATGCGCATCGGGGCGCATCGCCCGCGCGTCAGGCGGTGCCGGCTGCCGATTGAACGTGTGCGGTCATGCGCCGCGCATGACGCTCACCGCTGCGGCGCCTGCGCTGCGTCGCCGACTTTCCTCACGACCGTGTCGGCGGCCTTCACGGGCCGGCCGTCGTCGTGCCGCAGCGCCAGCTTGCGGATCGCGCGCCCCGTGTGGCGGTCGACCAGCACCGAATGCGGCTCGCCGCGCGCGAACAGGTTCGCCTCGCCCCACTGCCGCAGCATCACGATGACCGGAAACAACCCTTCGCCCTTTCTGGTCAGCGCGTACTCCTGATACGCGGTGCCGTCCGACGCCGGCACGACGTCGAACACGCCGGCGTCCACCAGCATCCTGAGCCGGTCGGACAGGATGTTGCTCGCGACGCCGAGGCTCGCGCGGAAATCGCCGAAGCGGCGCACGCCGTCGAACGCATCGCGCACGATCAGCAACGCCCAGCGATCGCCGACGATATCGGTCGCCCGCGCCACCGGGCACGGCGAATCCGCAAGACTTTTCTGCCTGGCCATGTTCCTCTCCGCAAACGTGCCGGCCGCCCTCGCGGCAGCGCCGGCCATCCGTGCGCGGGCCCGTCGCCCGCCGCACAACAAGTTGCATTTTAAAACTACTTTTCCTACACTCACACCAGTTTCAAATTGCAACCAGTTTACTATTGCGCGAGGGAACCCATGGAGTCTTCCTGTCATTCAAATACCGTCCCGTCGAACGCGCCAACGCGCGCGACGCATCCGGCCGGCGAAGGCCGTCTGTCCGCGGCGCGCGTCGCGCTGCTGGCCGTCTGCTGCGCGGCGAGCGTCGCGAACGTCTACTACGCGCAGCCGCTGCTCGATTCGATCGCGCGGGATTTCGGCGTGTCGCAGGCGGCCGTCGGCGGCGTCATCACCGCCACGCAGCTCGGCTGTGCACTCGCGCTGCTGTTCGTCGTGCCGCTCGGCGACCTGCTGAACCGCAAGCGCCTGATTACCGTGCAGCTTCTGCTGCTGACGGCGGCCTGCATCGGCGTGGCCGCGTCGTCGACACGCATCGCGCTGCTGGCGGGGATGGTCGCGGTCGGCCTGCTCGGCACCGCGATGACGCAAGGACTGATCGCGTGCTCGGCCGCGCTCGCGGGCGCCGGCGAGCGCGGGCGCGTGGTGGGCGCCGCGCAGGGCGGCGTCGTGGCCGGGCTGCTGGCCGCGCGCTCGCTGGCCGGCGTCGTCACCGATATCGCCGGCTGGCGGGCCGTCTATCTCGTGTCGGGCGCGCTCGCGATCGCGATGCTCGTCGTGCTGTCGCGACTGTTGCCCGACACGAACGGGCCGCGCGAACGCATCGGTTACGCGGCGCTGCTGCGGTCGATGGTGTCGCTGCTGCGCAATGAACGCGTGCTGCGCGTGCGCGGCGCGATCGCGCTGCTGATGTTCGCGGCGTTCAGCATCTTCTGGAGCGCGCTCGTGCTGCCGCTGAGCGCGCCGCCGCATTCGATGTCGCATACGCAGATCGGCGCGTTCGGCCTCGTCGGCGCACTGGGCGCGGCGGCCGCCGCCCGCGCGGGCCGGCTCGCGGATCGCGGGCGCGGCGAAGCGACGACCGGCGCCGCACTCGCGCTGCTCGCGTGCTCCTGGCTGCCGCTCGCGTTCGGCGATACGTCGATTGCGCTGCTGATCGTCGGCATCGTGCTGCTCGACGTCGGCGGGCAGGCCGTCCACGTCGTCAACCAGAGCATGATTCTCGGTGCGCGGCCCGATGCGCATGCGCGCCTCGTCGGCTGCTACATGCTGTTCTACTCGGCCGGCAGCGGGCTCGGTGCGATTGCGTCGACGATGATGTATGCGCGCGCCGGATGGACGGGCGTCTGCGTGCTCGGCGCGGTCGTGAGCGTTGCCGCGCTCGGCGTATGGGCCGCGACGCTCAGGCGCACGTGATGCGTGCCGGCGCCGCGTGTCGCATGGGGAAAGCCGGCCCGCCCTCGACGGGCGGCCGGTGCGCGAACCGGCCGCGCACGCGCGCCGGTTCGACCTTCGGTTCGGCGTGCCGGTGGCGCGCCGCGAGCGTTCAGCCCGCCGCCTGGATCGCCTCTTCGTACACGCCGGCGACGCGCCGCGCGATCACCGCGTTGTCGAAATGTTCGCGCGCATAGCGCTTGCACGCGGCCTCGTCGGGCAGCGTGATCGCGCCCGACAGTGCCGCGCCGAGCCCTTCCGCGATCGCGTCCGCGCCCGTCGACGGCAGCACGAGATCGCCGGACAGCCCGGCGACCGCCTCCGGCAGCCCGCCGACCGGCGTGACCAGCACCGGCGTGCCGGACGCGAGCGATTCGACGGTGATCAGCCCGAAGCCTTCGAGCGCGACCGTCGGCACGACGCTGACCGTCGCCGCGCGGTACAGCGCCGCGAGGTGATGGTCGGGCACGAAACCGAGCAGCTTCACGTTGTCCTGCAGCCCCGCCGCGTCGATGCGCTGCTGCAGCTCCTCGCCGATCTTGCCCTTGCCGGCGATCAGCAGCAGCACGTCCGGGTGACGGCGCTTGACGACACCGATCGCGTCGATCAGGTCCTCCAGCCCCATGCGCCGCACGAGCCGGCGCACGGCCAGCACGATCGGGCGGTCCTGCGGCAGTTGCAGCTTGTGCCGCGCCTCGCCCGGCGTGAGCGGCGTGTCGAACTGCGCGGTATCGACGCAGCCGGGAATCACGCGCACGCGCGACGGATCGATCCCGTAGCGGTTCGTCAGGATCTGGCCGAACGCCTGCGACAGTACGATCAGCCGCGACGAACGCGTATAGACGGCCTGTTCGAGATAGCGCTTCGCGCGCTGCCCGAGCGACGCGGCGCCCTCGACCTGGCTTTCGTCGGCCCACGGCCCCTGGAAGTGCGACACCTGCGGAATCCCGCGCATGACGTCGAGCCCCGGGAACGTGTACAGCGCGAAGTGCGACGAGATCACGTCCGGCCGCTCGCTGCGGACCTCCTCGCGCAGCGCGCGCCGCGCGGCGAGCATCCGGCGCGCGAGCGGCTCCGATGCGGGACCGAAGCCCTGGATCGCTCCGCCCGTGTCGTCGGCGACCTTCGGCGAGCCCGCGACGAGCCCGCGCACCGCGACGCCCGCGCCCGGCAGCGCGCCGACGAGCGAGTAGTACATCCGGTCGAGGCCGCCCGCGCGTTCGGGGAACCAGTGCATGCCGATCTGCAACGATTTGATCGGCCGGGAAGATTGAGACATCACGACTGCTCCTGCGTGACTGCATGCTCGACCCGCTCGAAAGCGGACGGCTGCGTGGGTTGGCCGATGCGCCGGTAGAGCGCGATGTACTGGGCGCCCATGTGCGCCCAGCCGAAACGGGTCATCAGTTCGCGGGCCGCGTCGCCCATCGCGCGACAGGTGTCGCGCGAGGCGGCGAGCGAGCCGATCGCCTGCGCGAGCGCGGCCGGATCGTCCGGATCCTCCAGCACGATCCCGCATTCGCGCGTGATGATTTCCGCGCCGCCCGCCGTGCGCGCGGTGACCACCGGCAGCCCGGCCGCCATCGCCTCCAGCAGCGACAGGCTCATCGCTTCGTAGCGCGACGGAAAGACATACGCGTCGACCGAACTCATCAGCGTCGGCATGTTTTTCACGAGACCGAGGAAATGCACGCGCGCATCGATGCCGAGCGCACGCGCCTCTTCCGGATACGGGCTGCCGGGCAGATACCCGGCCACCGCCAGATGGACGTTCGCCGGCAGCTTCGTGAGCGCCTTCAGCACGGTGCCGAGATTCTTGCGCGGCGTGCGCAGGTCGCCGACGAACAGCAGCAGGAACGCGTCGTCCGGCAGCTTGAACGCCGCACGATCGGCCTGCGCGCCCGCGAACGCGCTGGCGTCGACGCCGTTGTAGATCACGCTGATCTTGCGGCTGTCGATGCCGAGCCCGGCGATCTCGTCGGCCACCTTCTGCGACACGGCGGTGATCGCGCGCGAACGCCGGTACGCCCAGCGCTCGAGCACGGTGTTCACGCGGGTATAGACGTACTGGTAAGCCGACCAGATCCCCTTGGTAGGCCCGAACGGATAGTACGGACTCTTGAACCAGCCGCCGTGCACGAAGTGCGCGGTATTCACGTCGGCCTTGATCCACGAAATGAAGCCGTTCACGTGCAGCACGTCGTACTCGCTGCGGTGCGCGCGCAGCCACCACGCGCTCTTCAGCGCGAACACCTGCTGCTTGACGAGGTTCGACGGCCAGAAGCCGCCGACCTTCACGGGCACCCAGCGCACGCGCGGGTCGGCCAGCAGCTCGGGCGCGACGTGCGACGCGACCAGCGTGACCTCGTAGTTCTCGGCCAGCGCCGCGCGCGCGATTTCGTAATTGACGCGGCCTTGCCCGTCGTTATGTCGCACGACGTGCGTGACGATCGCGATTCTCAATGGTCGCCTCCCCGTAGACGCGCGGCGGCCAGCTGGCGTTGTGCCTTTTGCCAGTGCGCCGCGGAAAGTATCGAAAAAATGGCTGTAAACATCAGCAGGCCGCCCGTGCCGATCAGCGAGTTCGTGAACACGAGCATCGCGAACGTCGACAGGCACAGGCTCAGGCAAGCGCCGACGAACTTGTCCTTGCGCAGCTTGAACGCCGCGCGCAATGTGCGGCCGAACAGCATCACGACGCCGGCGAGGTACAGCAGCGTGCCGGGCCAGCCGAGCACGAACGGCACGTTCATCACGCCGCTGTCGAAGCTGCCGTACTTGCCGAGCTCGCCGCTGTCGCTCGACAGCTTCGTGGATGCGCCCGTCGCGCCCATCCCTTCGCCGGCGACGTCGGTGAACGCCGTCTGCGCGAAGGTCGCGTAGAACTTGTTGCGGTCGTCGTAGCTGCGGTCGTCCTTCAGGTTCGTGATCGACTGGAGACGCTGGCCCAGGCGGTCGGCCACCGGCCCGACGGTCAGCAGCGGCACGCATAGCCCGACCAGCACGACGCCGCTGATGAGGATCCGCATCCGCACGCGGTTGTTCGACTGCGCGAGCTGGATCGCGAGCGCGATCACCCAGCCGCCCCACGTCGATCGCACGAGACACAGTGCGAACGACACGAAGCCGGCCGCGCCCGCGAACCAGCGGATCTTCTGCGGCGCCGCGAGCACGAACACCAGCGCGCCCATCATCGCGAACGCGAACGGCCCCGACGAATTCATCGTGCTGAATACCCGCACGCCGTACGGCACCGGCTCGCCCTGCGAACCCATGTCCGAACCGATCATCCACATCACGTCCCACTGCGGCATCACGAAGTACTGCACGACGCCGTACACGCCCATCACGAGCATGCCCCACATGAACGTGGACAGCAGCACGTCGCGGTACTCGGGATAGTCGCGCGCGTTGACCATGATGTGAAAGCCGATCAGCACCGGGTACACCCAGTTCGCGAGATCGTAGGTCGCGGCCATCACGCCGCTCGACACGATGCCGACGAGGTACGCGTACGCGAGCCCGAACAGCATCAGCAGCACCGGTATCCCGCGCCGCTGCGCAAGCACGCGGTAATGCCGGATCAATCCGAAACCGGCGATCATCGTCACCGCGAGCGGCGCGACCTGGATCAGGCTCGTCGGCGTGAACGCGCCCTTCGACCAGTCGGCGAGACGCCGCACTTCCGGGCTCAGGAACCACACCCACCACATGAAGCCGACATAGCGCGCCGGGCTCTTGAAATACAGCCAGATGCCGACCGCGATGGCCAGCACCGGAAACGCGAGCGTCAGCACCTTGCCCTGGTGAATGGCGATCAGCGCGGCGGTGAACGTCCACAGCCCGGCCTGCCCGGCCCAGTGCTTCGGCTCGGCGAACCAGCTGCGGCTGCGCGACGGGGCGCGTTCGGCGGCAATCGTACTCATCGATGCGCTCTCACCGCGACGACGGACGCGAATCCGCGAGCGGCATCGCCACGCCCGCGGCGGCCGGCGTGCGACGCCGGCGCAGCATGTCGCGCGTGATCCGCACGTGTTGCTCGGCGAACGCCTGCGTGGTCAGGTCGCGCTCGCGCAGGCATGCGGCGGCCGCCTGCGCGCAGCCGAGCGCCGCGACCGGATCGGCCGCGAAACGGTCGGCGGCCTGCTGCATCGCCTGCACGTCGAACGCCGGCACATAGGCGGCCGTATCGTGGGGGAAGTAGTCGCTGAGCCCGCCGACGTCGGACACGATCATCGGCTTGCCGACGGCTGCCGCCTCGAGCATCACGGTGATGCCCGACGCGTGGAAGTTCGGCCGCAGCGGCACGACGATCACGTCGGCCCATGCGTACAGTTCGTGCTGCTTCGCGAGGCCCGACGCCGAGCCGATCTTCACGTTCGGCGCATGCCACTCGCGCGGCACGCGGCGGCGCGTCGCGAGCCGCACGTCGTAGCGCTCGTCGCCGCCGAACGCGGCGAGGAACGTACGCCAGTCGCGGTCGCGGTCGTTGCCGATCGCCGCGATCCGCAGCGGCCGGTTCGGTTGCCATTGCTGCGGCTCGGTCAGCGGGAAGTCCTGCGTGTTCAGCCCGTAATAGACGAACTCCGCATCGCGCCCGAGATAGCGACGGCACAGCTCGGCGTTGTCGCGGGCGAGCGTGGTCAGCGCGTCGGCGCGGGCGAGCAGCTTGCGGTACAGCCAGCGGCGCGCGCCGCCGAAGGTGCCCCACTTGTCGAACAGCCACACGCTCTGCGCGAGCAGCAGCGGGCGCTTGCCCTGCGCGCCGGCGAGCTTCAGGACCAGCGAAGCGGCAAGATGCTCCTGCTCGGTGTGCGTCCAGATCACGTCGGTGTTCAGCAGCGCGGCACGGTTGCGCCACGCATGCACGACGTCGAAGCCGAGCGCCGCCTTCAGCGCGCGGCGCGCAAGGCTGGCGACACGGCTCTCGCCGCCGTCCTGCGAATAGGTCAGCCGGAATTCGTCGGATTCGGCATGGTGATAGCCGTACAGGCAGCCGATGTTCTCGCCTTTCCGATAGGTACGCGGATCGGCGCCGTAAAACAGATGGACATGGACCTTGGTAGCTGTCATTCAAGCGCTCCGGGTTCGGCCGCGCGGCGTTGCGCGCGGCTCGTTCATGACGTCACCGGCGGCATGGCCGCACGGTGCGGGGCGACGGTGGTGCGGCGCGCATCGCGCGCGCCGCGGCGCACCGCGCGCCAGTGCGCGAGCACGCGAGCGCGTCGTGCGGTAGGCAGCGACACCAGCACGTGCGCGAAGCCCGGATAGACGCGCGTGCCGACCAGCGCCCACCACCACCACGCGATCTCGCGCCGGACCGGCGGCAGATGCTCGCGCAGCGTCAGTTGCAGGTTGTACGCGCCGTTGCTGATCGCGTTCAGCGACGCCGCGTCGCGCCGGTCGTCGTCGAAGCGTTCGGCCGGGTAGTGATCGACGGCGATCGCCGGGTCGTACAGCAGCTTCCAGCCCGCGCGCTGCACTTCCATGCTGAACGCGGTGTCGTTGTGAGCCTGCGCGCCCGCGCCGCGCAGCCGCGTGTCGAAACGCAGCCCGCCGATCGCCGCGCGCCGGTAGCTCATGTTCGCGCCCTTCAGCGTGTCGACTTCGCGCGCGCCGCCGACGCCGAGATGATGATTGCCGATGATCTTGCCCGACAGCGTGAGCTGGCCGACCAGCTCGCGCGACTCGTCGAGCAGGCGGCCCTTCTCGTGCACCCAGTCGCGGCCGCCGACCGCGCCCACGCGCGGGTCGGACAGGAACGCGGCTTCGATACGCGCGAGCCAGTCGGGGTGCGGCGCCGCATCGTCGTCGGTGATCGCGACGATGTCGCCGTTCGCGGAGTCTAGCCCCTTGTTCAGCGCGGCGACCTGCCCCGTCACGTCGACCGGCACGATGCGCAGCGGCAGCGCGCCGCCGACCGACGGATCGGCGAGCCGCTCGTGCGTGGCGTCGTCCTCCGGGCGCGCGACGACGATCACCTCGTCGGGCAGCCGCTGCTGCCGCTGCAGCGCCAGCAGGCAGCGCGCGAGGTCGGCGGGACGCCGGTAGGTCGGAACGAGCACGGAAATTTTCATCGTTGGTTCTCCAGTCGGCCGGGCGGGCAGCGCTTGCCGACCGCCCGGTTACGCGCCATGCGGATCAGGCGCTCAGGTATTCATGCACGGCCGCATAGCCGCGGCCGTAGCCGCGCACCGGCGGCACGCCGTTGAAGATCCCGCCTTCCAGATCGACACCCGCGGTGCGCAGGCGCTTGATCGCGTCGGCGATCTCGCCTTCGGTATGCATGCCCGAGCGCAGCACGAGGAACGTCGAGCCGGCCATGCGGCCGATGATGGTCGCGTCGGTCACCGCCAGCACCGGCGGAGAATCGATCAGCACGACGTCGTAGCGCTTGCCGAGCCCTTCGAGGTATTGCGGCAGGCGCGTCGACATCAGCAGTTCCGACGGGTTCGGCGGGCGCGTGCCGGCCGAGATGAACGACAGGCCCTGCACCGGCGTCTCGCGCACGGCGTCCTCGAGCGCCGACTGGTCGCTCAGCAGCTCGGACAGGCCCGGCTGCGAGGTGAGACCGAAATAGCGGTCAAGCAGGCCGCGGCGCATGTCGGCGTCGATCAGCAGCACGCGCTTGCCCGAATGCGCGAGCAGCACCGCGAGGTTGACCGTCAGGAAGCTCTTGCCGATACCGGGCGTCGGGCCGGTCAGCACGATCACGCGGTTCTTCGCGTCCAACATCGCGAACTGCATCGCGGTGCGCAGGCTGCGCAGGCTCTCGACGCTGAGATCCTTCGGACGCAGGCTTGCGAGGATCGGCCGCGCGCGGCCGCCGCCCTTCTCGGCCGCGGCGTCGAGCTTCACCTGCTCGGCGCTTTGCGGCACCAGCCCGTACAGCGGCAGGTTGAACGTGCGCTCGATGCGATCGGGATCCTCGATGCCCTGGAACAGGTTGCGGCGCAGGAACACGATGCCCGTGCCGAGGATCAGCCCGAGGAACACGGCGGCCGACAGGATCAGCACCTTCTTCGGCTTGACCGGATCGCCCGGACGCAGTGCCGAATCGATGAGGTGGATGTTGCCGCCCGTGCCGGCCTTCTGCACCGACAGCTCCTGCACGCGGTTCAGCAGCAGCACGTAGATGTCCTCGGCGACCTTCGCGTCGCGCTGGAGCTGGACGGCCTTCACTTCGGTCGCCGGCAGGCTGCGGAAGCGGTTGCTGAACTTGTCCTTCTCGCCCTGCAGCTCCGAGAGCTGCTGCTTCGCGGCGATCACCATCGGGTGCGAATCGGTGAAGCGCTGCGCGAGCGACGCGAGCTGCAGGCGCTGCGCGGCGATCTGCTGCTCGTACTGCACGCTGCCCTCGAGGTAGACCTTCGCCTCGTCGCTCGCGTTGATCGAGCCCGACGTGCGCTGGTACTGCGTCAGCGCGGCTTCCGCCCGTTCGAGGTCGGTCTTCAGGCGCGGTTCCTCGCTCTTCAGGAAGTCGAGCATCTTGGTCGCTTCGGCCTGCTTCGCGACCACGTGCTGGTTCAGGTACGACTGCGCGAGCGCGTTCGCGATCGCGGCGGTCTGGTCCGGGTCCTTGCCTTCCAGCGAGATCTGCACGACGCCCGTCTGCTTGCCCTGCTCGGACACCTGGATGCCGGTCTGGAAACCGCTGATCGCGTCGAGATCGTTGTAGCGGACCACCGTAAACTGCGTGCCGGGGCGCGCGACGAGCTTCTGCACGAGCAGCGTCACGCCGCCGCCCTGCGCCGATTCGCCGACATGGCCCGACAGCAGCCGGGTGCCGTTCTGGTCGACGAGCGAATAGGTGCCGTTCGGTCCGGCGGTCAGCGTCAGCTTCTTGCCCTCGAGCGCCGGCACGACGTTGATCGCGTCGACGTCGGCGACTTCCCCGCCCCACGCATACGATTTCAGGCCGAGCCACGGCCGCGACGGCTCGCCGGGCGTCGCGACGCGCGCGGCGAGGCTGCCGAGCACGGGCAGCGTCTTCGGCGCGACCGAGAAGTTCAGCTTGAACTGCTCGACGACCGGCGCGACGACGCCGCGGCTCTTGATGATCTCGATTTCCGCATCGGTCGGCGCCTGCTGCGGGCCGCTGTTGATCATCGCACCCGTCTGCGTTTGCGTGAGCGCCTGCGACGTGTTGTCGTTGCCCTCGACCCGCACGTGCACATCGGCCTGGTAAACCGGCTTCGCGATGTAGCAGTAGAGGCCGGCGAGCGCGATAACCGTCACCGCGATGCCGAGCAGCAGCCAGATGTCGTCCATGATCACCTGGAGCAACTGGCCGAGGACGACGTCCTCTTCCTCGGTTTTCACGGACAGATCCGCGTAGGAGTGTTTCGCTTGCGTGTTCACCATTCGTTCCCGCTTGAGTGGTGCCGGGGCGGAGGCGCCGCCCCGGCGGGCTATCAGCGCGTGATTTGCCGCATGAAGAAGATCGTCTGGATCGTCGGCAGCACCTGTTGCAGCACACGGTTGAACTGCACCGAGCTGGCCGTGCTGACGTAGACGACGTCGAGCGGCTGAAGCGGGAAGCGGCTCGACAGCATCAGCGCATCAGGCTGCGTCATGTCGAGACGGAACACTTCGGGCTTCGTCGGGTTGTCGCGCATCCCGCGCATCACGTAGATCTTGCGCGGGTTCGCGTCGGTGTCGAGGATCCCGCCGCCCGCCGTCAATGCGTCGGCGATGGTCAGCCTGCCCTTGAGCATCGGCACCGTGACCGGCGTCTTGACCTCGCCCATGATGAACACGCGGCTGTCGCTGCGGTCCGGCACGTTGACGATGTCGCCCGGCTGCAGCATCACGTTCTGCCGCACTTCGCCGCGATCGAGCACGCCGTTCGCGTCGAGCGTGTAGAGCTTGCCGTCACGCGTCAGGCGCACGCGCTGCAGGTCGGCCTCGTTGGTCGAGCCGCCCGAGCGCGAGATCGCGTCGACGAGCGTCAGCGGCACGTCGCTCACCGCGAGCGGGCCCGGCTGCTTCACCTCGCCCGTCACCTGCACCTTCTGGCTGCGGAACGACAGCACGCGCACGTCGAGCTGCGGATTCTTCACGTAGCGCGACAGGCTGGACGCCAGCTCCTCGCGGATCTGCGCAATCGTCTTGCCCGTCACGCGCAAGCGGCCGACGAACGGGAAGAAGATCGTGCCGTCGGAAGCCACTGTCTGGCCGTACGGATCGGCCTGGCCCGGCAGCGCGGTCGTATACGGCTGCTGCAGCGCACCCGCGACCGACTGCGTCGTGTTGCCGCCGCTCGAGAACGACTGGCCCTGCGGCGTCGTCAGCTCGGGGTGGTCCCACACGGTGACGCCGAGGATGTCCTGCGGGCCGACGCGGTACACGTACTGCGACGGATCGGTATAACGTCCCGGCGGCAGCGGATGGTCGACCTGTTGCTTCTGCAACTGGTCCATCACCACTTTGGCGTCGATGTAATGAACCGGATAGGTCTCGGCCGCTTCCTTCCGGCCTTCGTCCTTCAGGTTCGACGAGTCGAGGTAGTTGCCGGGGGCGGTTGCACAGGCTGACAGGAAAGTCGTCAGCGCGACGGCAAGCGCCACCGGGCGCATCGGGCGCATCGGGCGCATCGGGCGTTTCAGCATAATTTCTGTAGCCATCCTTGAACCAGACGTTCGATCAGTGAGTAGCTCTCGCGGTAATCGGCCTCGGGGCCGCCGTGCGGATCGGCAATTTCGGCCCCTTCCCACTTGCCGAGCAGGTGGACCTTGCCGCGCGCGAACGGATCGACCGATTCAACGGCCTTGATCTGTCTGCGCTCGCTGACGAGAATCAGGTCGGCATCGCGCACGATCCGGCGCGACAGCCGCCGCGAGCGATGGGTCGTCGCATCGACGCCCCGCTCGGCGAGCAGTTGCCGCATCACCGGATCGATGCCGTCGCCGTCGTTCGCATGCACGCCGGCCGAGTGAAACGTCGGGCGCGGGCCGCCGCGCGACGCGGCGTGCGACTTGAACAGCATTTCCGCCGCGGGGCTGCGGCAGACGTTCGCGTGGCAGACGATCAGGATGTTCCGGAACATGGCGTCTCGTAACGAATAACGGATTACGCGCTCGCGCGCGCCGTGCCCGGCACGCGGGCAGCGACGGCCTGGCGCGAGCCCGGCCGGCCGATCGGGTGGTATTCGATGCCCTGCTCGCTCATCGTCTCCGGCTCGTACAGGTTGCGGCCGTCGAAGATCACCGGCGTCTTCCACAGGCGGCCGAGCGCGATGAAGTCGGGGCTCTTGAAGGCCTTCCATTCGGTGACGATCACGAGCGCGTCGGCGTCGCGCGCGGCCTGCGCCTCGTCGTCGACGAAGCTCAGGCGCTCGAGCCAGCTCGGGTGATCGGCGAGATCGAGCGCGATCACGCGGCGCGCTTCCTGCTGCGCGACCGGATCGTATGCGGCGATGCGCGCGCCGCGCGACAGCAGCTCGGCGATCAGCTCGCGGCTCGGTGCCTCGCGCATGTCGTCGGTGTTCGGCTTGAACGCGAGACCCCAGATCGCGAACGTGCGGCCCGTCAGGTCCTCGCCGAAGCGCGCGACGATCTTGTCGGCGAGCACACGCTTTTGCGTGGCATTGACCGACGACACGGCCTTCAGGATCTGCAGTGCCTGCCCGTGCTCGTCGGCCGTGCGGATCAGCGCCTCGACGTCCTTCGGGAAGCACGAGCCGCCGTAGCCGCAGCCGGCATACAGGAAGTGATAGCCGATGCGCGGATCGGAGCCGATCCCGCGGCGCACGGCCTCGATGTCCGCGCCGAAGCGGTCGGCGAGGTTCGCCAGCTCGTTCATGAACGAGATACGCGTCGCGAGCATCGCGTTCGCCGCATACTTCGTGAACTCGGCCGAGCGCACGTCCATGTACAGCGTGCGTTCGTGGTTGCGGTTGAACGGCGCGTACAGCTTCTTCATCAGCTCACGGGCGCGCTCGCCCGGCACGTCGTCGTCGCAGCCGATCACGATGCGGTCCGGCCGCGTGAAATCGTCGACCGCCGCGCCTTCCTTCAGGAATTCCGGATTCGACACGACCGAGAACATCTGGTCGCCGCCGCGCTTCGCAAGCTCCTCGGCGACCGCCGCGCGCACGCGCTCGGCCGTGCCGACCGGCACCGTCGACTTGTCGACGATCACCTTGAAGCCGGTCATGTAGCGGCCGATGTTGCGCGCCGCCGCGAGCACGTATTGCAGGTCGGCCGAGCCGTCCTCGTCGGGCGGCGTGCCGACCGCGATGAACTGCACGTCGCCGTGCGCGACCGCGGCCTCGACGTCGGTCGAGAAGCGCAAGCGGCCGGCCGCGCGGTTGCGCGCGATGACTTCCTTGAGGCCCGGCTCATGGATCGGCACGCCGCCGCTGTTCAGGACGTCGATCTTCGCCTGGTCGACGTCGAGACAGAACACGTCGTGCCCGATGTCGGCAAGACAGGCGCCGGTGACAAGACCTACGTAACCGCTGCCGATGATAGTCAGATTCATGATGTGTCGGACCTCGTGACCAATGATTTGAAATTCGTAAAACCGGAATGCCTGCGTGGCATTGCGTCTCAAGAAACCGCCGGGCCGCCCCAGGTTTTCCGCCCCGCGGGAAGTCCCCTTGGGGGATCCCCATCGGGGGACCTCCTGGGGACACCTGTCAGTAAGCGTTGCTGCCGGTGAAGCCTTTCCAGAGCGTCAGCGCGACAATCTTGATGTCGAGCCAGAACGACCAGTTCTGCATGTAGTACAGATCGAGCTTCACGCGGCCCATCATCTTCTCGATCTGGTCGGTCTCGCCGCGATAGCCGTTGATCTGCGCCCACCCGGTGATGCCGGGCTTGATCCGGTAGCGGAACATGTAGCCCTTGACCAGATCCTTGTAGATGTCGTCGTGCGCAAGCGCATGCGGGCGCGGGCCGACGACCGACATCTCGCCCTTCAGCACGTTGATGAACTGCGGCAGCTCATCGAGGCTCGTGCGGCGCAGGAACCGGCCGACCGGCGTCACGCGCGTGTCGTTCTTGGTGGCCTGCGTGACTTGCCCGGCCACTTCCTGGTGCACCTTCATCGAGCGGAACTTGTAGATCTCGAACTCGTGCCCGTCGATGCCCTTGCGCTTCTGGCGGAAGAACACCGGCCCGCGCGACGTCAGCTTGATCAGGCCCGCGATCAACAGCATCACCGGCGCGAGCGCCGTGAGCGCCGCCAGCGCGAACAGCCGGTCGAACACGAACTTCGGCAGGATCCGCACGTCGGTGATCGGCGACGCCGCGAGGTTGATCGCCGGCACGCCGAGCACCTCGACCACTTCCTGGTTGAAGAACGACAGCGTGCGCACGTCCGGAATGAAACGGATATTCACGAAGTCATGGCGGAACACCGTGACGATGTGGTGAATCCGGCGCTCCTCCGAGACCGGCAGCGTGAGCCACAGCTCGCTGATCGCGCGGCTGCGCACCAGCCACACCAGCGATTCGAACTGCCGCTCGATGCGCACGTCGTCGAGCGCGACTTCACCCGGCACTTCGCTTTCGTCGTACACGCACACCGGGTTGAAGCCCGCTTCCGGCCGCGCCCGCATCTGCGCGATCAGCCGCCGCGCCGCCGGCGTGCCGCCGACGATCGCGACCGCCTTCAGGTTGTAGCCGCCGCGGCGCAGTTGCCGCAGCACCACGTGCACGCAGGCCTTCGAGCCGGCGAGCAGCGCCATCGTCACGAGCGCCCAGTAACCCAGCCACAGCCGCGACAGGTCGCCCGACTGGTGAAAGCTGAAGCTCATCAGGATGCCCGCGAGCTCGACCACGAGCCACGCGAACGCAACGCGCCCCACCAGCCCGACGAGACGCTTGCCGCGCCACGACTGGTAAATGCCGATGGCCGGAAAGAACACGACGACGAGCAGGCAGTCGAACAGCACCGTCGTGCGCTGCAGGTCGTTGAGCCAGATGCTGCCGTCGTGCAGCGCGGCGGCGATCAGCGCCCCCGTCACGACCATCGCGATATCGATGACTCTCGCCAGCACGCTCAACATGTCTGCTTCCTCTTTGAACAGGCGTTTGCCGAACAGCTCCTTGTACGACCCGTGCCGCACATTCGATTCAAACGTTGCATGACGCTATTGAAGCGACAAGAAAATTCCTCCTCAAGCGGACAAGTATTTCGAAAAATAATCGGAAATTATTGCCGCGATGTTTTCGAATTAAATCGGCACGTTTTCCCGAATTGGTCGGGAATCGAGTAGTTTTCGGAAACTTTATGTTCGCCGCCGGCCCTTTGCAGGCACGCCACTGGCATCAATGCCCGGAATTATTTTTTATTTTTTTATTTGCGTCCGATGCTGTCTCGGAAATTCTTGCAGATGAATGCCTGGCGAATATCGGGCAATCGGCCCGGTTTTATTGTCGATTTACTTCATGCTACAACGACAGGCACTGACTTCAACCGTGGAGAGTGTCATCATGAATGCTCCGGCCGTGGCTGCCGAAACGCGCCATTCTTCTTCCGCCGCACCCGCCGCCGGCACGCGCCTTGCCGTGCAGCCGGTGATTCTTGCCGGCGGTTCCGGCACGCGTCTGTGGCCGATGTCGCGCGAACGTTTTCCGAAACAGCTGATCGGCCTGCTCGGCGATCATTCGCTGCTGCAGTCGACCGCGCTGCGCCTCGACGGCCTGACGGCCGATCTCGCACTGAACGACGACGTGCTGATCGTGTGCGGCGAGGATCACCGCTTCACGACCGCCGAACAACTGCGCCTGACGGCCAAGCGCGCGACGATCATGCTCGAGCCGCTCGGCCGCGACACCGCGCCCGCGCTGACGCTCGCCGCGCTGCGGCTCGTCGCCGACGGTAACGATGCCGTGATGACCGTGATGCCGGCCGACCATGCGGTCGCCGACCTGCCGCGCTTCCACGCGGCCGTCGCGGCCGGCGTGCACTGCGCGGCACAAGGCAAGATCGCGACGATGGGGATCGTGCCCAAGCATGCCGAAACGGGGTACGGCTACATCCGCGTCGGCGCGCCGCTCGGCGACGCCGCGACCGGCAGCCTCGACGTGCGCCGCCTCGACCGTTTCGTCGAGAAGCCGCATCTCGAACTTGCGCAGCAGTACGTCGCATCGGGCGAATACTGGTGGAACAGCGGGATCTTCATCGTTCGCGCATCGGTGTGGCTGAAAGCGATCCGCCAGCTCGAACCGGCGATCTACGCGGCCTGCGAACAGGCCGTCGCGCAGGGCAAGGACGATGGCGACTTCTTCCGCGTCGATCGCGAAGCGTTCGCCGCGTCGCCGTCGAACTCGATCGACTACGCGGTGATGGAGCCGCTCGCGAGCCTGCCGCAACTGTGCGAGAGCGTCGTCGTGCCGCTCGACGCGGGCTGGTCGGACGTCGGCTCGTGGGACGCGATCTGGCAGATCTCGCCGAAGGACGATGCCGAGAACGTCGGCCGCGGCCACGTGCTGTTCGAAGACGCCGAATCGACGTTCGCGCATTCGGAAAGCCGGCTCGTCGCCTGCGTCGGCACGCAGAACCTCGTCGTCGTCGAAACGCCCGACGCCGTGCTCGTCGCGGACAAGTCACGCGTGCAGGACGTGAAGAAAATCGTCGGGCGCATCAAGGCGCAACGCGGCGCGGAAGCGACCGATCACCGCAAGGTGCATCGCCCGTGGGGCCACTACGACTCGATCGACACGGGCGAGCGCTTCCAGGTGAAACGCATCGTCGTGAAGCCGGGCGCGCAACTGTCGCTGCAGATGCACCACCACCGCGCCGAACACTGGATCGTCGTGCGCGGCACCGCGCGCATCACGCGCGGCGACGAAACGTTCCTGCTGTCCGAAAACGAATCGACGTACATCCCGCTCGGCGTATCGCACCGCCTGGAGAACCCGGGCATGATGCCGCTCGAGCTGATCGAAGTGCAGTCGGGTGCCTATCTCGGCGAGGACGACATCGTCCGCTTCGACGATACCTACGGCCGCAAGTGACGCATCAAGCGCCGGGGGCGCCGCTTCGACGGCGGCGCCCCCGGGCGAGGCAGGCATGGACAGACGGGATTTCCGCGCGGGCGCCGTGGCACACGGCGGCCCGCGCATTGCATTGAAACGGCGATCAACCTACGCGGTACGCGTATTCGCGGCGTTCCGACTGCACCGGATCGTTGCGGCTTTCGGACAGCGCGCCCGCGTGACGCTCGGCGATGAAGCGCTTGATGTCCGACTCCGCACGCGCCAGCGCGGACAGGCCGGCCAGCACCTCGCCTTGCGGCTCGCGCGCCGGCGCGCCGCTCGCACCGTGGCGGTCGATCCACTGACGCGCCCAGTCGAGCGCGAACTGCTCGGCTTCCTCGGCATCGGTGAAGCGCGGGCCGATGAGGCCCGAGCGTTCGACGCGCCGATCGTCCTGCGAGATCTCGGCCCAGGCGCGATACATCAGGTTCTGCACCGGCTGCGCGATGCCGCTGATCGTATAGCCGCGATATTCGTCGACTTGCGGGTCGGCCGCGGCAAAGCTCGCCGACGACGCACGCGCATGACGCAGTTCCGCCGCCGGCGCACCGGGCACCACGAACGACACATCCGACCGGTCGACCCTTTCGTCGCCCGGCATCGCGCTCACCGACGCGCCCTCGCCCTCCCAAACGTTTGCCTGAGCGACCGGCAATTGCCACGACTCGGGGTTTTGCCAGAACACGCCGCGCAAGCGATCGTTATCGGGTACGGGCTCCGCGCGGCGCGCGGGAACGACCGGCACCGGCGGCGGCGGAACATACGCGAACGTGCGCCCGCTGAACTGGGTCAGCACATCGATCATCTGCAGCAGCGTGCCGCTCGCGAGCCACTCTTCGTAGCGGCGACGGCACGTCGGCCCGGACGGGTAACGGCCGGGCAGCTTGGACCAGGCTTCACCGGTCGTCAGGATCCAGAGCACCGCGTTGGCAACGACGCGCGGTTCTGCTCGTGGACGCCCACGGCGGTTCAGCCGGATGGGTTCATCGGCGATCAGCGTTGAAAGACGAAACCACTCTTCATCGTTAAGCTCATCGAAGAACATAGTAATTTCTCCACGCAGCCAGGCCGGGGCTGCGATTGGCGGCGCCATCGCGACACATCGCGTCGCGGGGCGGCCCGGTTGCACATTATGTTTATCCGGCGTTGTGCATGCCGGCGCGACACCGCACTTTCACGGTGCCGCGATTCCCGGCAATGGCGCACAAATCGCGGTCTCACTCCAATGTGGGAATTTTTGTGCACGAAGCATACCATCCTCAGGGTTTATCTCAATATGACAATGACTTAATGTTACGCACTGAAACAACCTGCCATGGATGCGTAATCAATTTATGCATGAATTTTTTTGCGAGATCTTTATGCCCGCCGCCGCAAAGGCCCGTGTGACGGGGCTCTACAAGGTATGAAGAATGCCCGCCAGCGGGCCTTTTCGGGCTGTTCCGACCCCTGCCGGCAACAATCCCCGGAATTGCTGCTAGATATCGGTAAATCAGGGGAAATTTCGTAACAAGATATTCACGAATCGGTAAATCATTCGAATTCCGCTCGATTTAATTATCTCCGTGCACAATCTTTTTATTGTTTCTCTGCGAGTGATGAAAGCACGGTGACGCGCGATGCACATTCTTTCCCCGCACGCAAATTCGTGACGCTTGTTACATCTTCGCCGCGACGGGCGAGCGGCAGCGCCGCAGCGCGTGCGGAAACCCTGTTTCGGGTCGAAACGGAAAAACGGAATCCGATGCGCAGCCGCGCAGCGGCCGTGTCAGCGCAGATCGCCGGCCAGCGAAGCGGTCACGTCGGCATCCACGCGCTGCGGCGGCATCGTGTAGGCCGGGTGATCGCAGCCGATCGACAGCGCCGCCCCGCCCTTGAGCGCCGCGCGCATCGGCGCGCCGAGCTCGAAGCGCACGAAGTGCACGGCCGACGTCTTCTCGGCGGTATCGCGCTCGAGATCCTCGTCGGCGACCGCGTAGACGCTCGCGTGCCCGTCGACCTGCAGGTACACGCGATCCTCGACACCGACCAGCCGCGAGAGCGCCGCGCGCCGCTCGACCTCGTGCTCGTATTCGATCTGCATCGTCGCCTTCAGGTTGGTGCCGTCGGGCACCAGCGGCAGGTACGCTTCCAGCTCCCCTTCGATGCCCGCCTGGTCGAAGATCTTCTCGATGTGCAGCATCTCCTGGATCTGGTAGCGGATCGTCGTCTCGTCCTCGAACAGGAAGCGCAGGTGGTTGCCGAGCGCCACCGCGCGGCGGCGCTTGTACGCGACGAGTCGCGCGTGTTCGGTCCTGCGGATCTTCGCGTACGCTTCGAGCGTCAGCAGGGAGTCGCGGGTCAGCGTCATGGGATGTCCTCGTGGGTGGCATCGGCTCAGATGCCGTATGCGCGGCGCAGCAGCGTGAGCGGATGCGCGAGCGGCGCCGGCGGCAGCCCCTTCTCGTCGATGCCCTGCACGATGTGATGGCCGGCGAGCGCGCAATCGGACGACACGAAATCCGGCTTCGGTTCGGCCATCGCCTTGAACACGGGCGCGCCGATCCGCATCGCGTCCGCGTGGAATTCCTTCTTCACGCCGAACGTGCCCGCATGGCCCGAGCAGCGCTCGACGACATTCACGCGCGTATCGGGCACGAGCGACAGCGCGTCGGCCGTCTTGCGGCCGATGTTCTGCACGCGCGCATGGCACGGCACGTGATACGACACGGTGCCGAGGCCGGTCTTGAAATCGGTCTTCAGCAACCCGTCGCGATGCCGCGCGATCACGTATTCGAACGGATCCCAGAATGCGTCGGCCACCGCGCGCACGGCTTCGTCGCCGGGGAACATCAGCGGCAGTTCGCTCTTGTACATCAGCACGCAGCTCGGAATCGCGCCGATCAGCGCATAGCCTTCGCGCGCATAGCGTTCGAGCACGGGCACGTTCACGGCCTTCTTCGCAGCAACGCCGGCGAGGTTGCCCTGCTCGAGCAGCGGCATCCCGCAGCAGGCTTCGCGCGTGACGAGTTCGTACGGGATGTCGTTGTGCGCGAGGATCGCGAGCAGGTCGTGGCCGATGCCCGGCTCGTTGAAATTCACGTAGCACGTCGCGTAGATCGCGACCTTGCCTGGCGTGCGTTCGCCGTCGCGCGCGGGCGGGTTGTCCGAGCGCCGCGCGGCGCGCCGGAACTTGCGCGGCGCGAACTCCGGCAGCCACGCGTTGCGATCGACGCCGAGCGCCGCTTCGAGCGCATGGCGCGCGGGCGGCGTGCGGTTCACCGCGTTCACCGCCTGCGTGACGATCGGAATGCCCGCGAAGTGGCCGAGCGCGTCGGTGTTCGACAGCACCTTGTCGCGCAGCGTCGCTTCGCCGCGCTTGTAGCGCGCGGCCTTGCCGCGCAGCATCAGGTGCGGGAAGTCGACGTTCCATGCATGCGGCGGCACGTACGGGCATTTCGTCATGTAGCAGAGGTCGCACAGATAGCACTGGTCGACGACCTTGCCGAACGCTGCCTTCGGCACTTCCTCGATGTCGCCCATCGGCGTGTCGTCGACCAGGTCGAACAGCGCCGGAAACGCGCCGCACAGCGACACGCAGCGCCGGCATCCGGCGCAGATGTCGAACACGCGCGTCATTTCCGCATCGATCGCGGCCTGGTCGTAGAACGCTTCGGACTGCCAGTCGAGCGGATGCCGGGTGGGGGCTTCGAGACTGCCTTCCTTGTGGGGCATGGGGCGCTCCAGCGTGGCGCGCATGCGCGCGAACCCGCCGCCCGCGCGATGCGGGCAGCGATGAACGAACAGCCGGCCGCTTGCCGGTCACACGAGCGGGCCGTGCGTCCCGTCAGTCGACGAGACTGTCCAGCGCCTTCGTATAGCGGTTCGCGTGGCTGCGTTCGGCCTTCGCGAGCGTTTCGAACCAGTTCGCGATTTCGTCGAAGCCTTCGTCGCGCGCCGCCTTCGCCATGCCTGGATACATGTCGGTGTATTCGTGCGTTTCGCCGGCGATCGCCGCTTGGAGATTCAGCCGCGATGAACCGAACGGCAAGCCCGTTGCCGGATCGCCGACGGCTTCCAGATATTCGAGATGGCCGTGCGCATGGCCGGTTTCGCCTTCGGCGGTCGAGCGGAACAGCGCGGCGATGTCGTTCTGGCCTTCGACGTCAGCCTTCGAAGCGAAATACAGATAGCGCCGGTTCGCCTGCGATTCGCCTGCGAATGCGGCCTTCAGGTTCTCTTCGGTTTTGCTGCCCTTGAGTTGAGCCATTTGCGCCTCCGTTCGGATCGGCGCGGCCGCGTGCGAAGCGGGGCCGATGATGATTGTGGGGAACGATGCGTTTGCCTGGGGGCGCGCATCGTGCTCTTTAATCTAGGCGCTGGCGTTCGCATCCCCCAATAGGCTTTTTCAATGCGGGCGATAGTGCCGGGCGGGAGGCGGGGATCGTCGGGCGGGTGGATTCGGCGCGCGGGGCAGCGCGCTCACGGGCGCATCATGCGTCACGCATCCATCGCGCGCCTGAGCAGCAATTCGCGTTCGCGCTCGTTGCGCGTCAGTTCCGCCGCGCGGCGGAACTCCATCTTGGCCTCGTCGGCGCGGCCAAGCTTCGCCAGCAGGTCGCCGCGCACGCTCGGCAGCCAGTGATAGCGCGCGAGCGCGGGATCGTCGCGCAGCGCGTCGACGAGTTCGAGCGCCGCGGCCGGCCCGAACGCCATCCCCACGGCCACCGCGCGATTGAGCTCGACGACGGGCGACGGCGCGACTTCCGCGAGCGCGTCATACAGTGCGACGATCTGCGCCCAGTCCGTATCCGACGCCTGGCGCGCACGCGCATGGCAGGCGGCCAGCGCGGCCTGCAGCGCATACGGCCCGCGCACGCCGCCAAGCTTCGTCGCCCGCTCGAGCGCCGCGAGGCCGCGGCGGATCAGCAGCGGATCCCAGCGGCTGCGGTCCTGGTCGAGCAGCAGCACGGGCCGGCCCTGCGCATCGGTGCGCGCATGCATGCGCGACGCCTGCAGTTCCATCAGCGCGACGAGCCCGAGCACTTCGCTCTCGTCCGGCGCGAGCCCGGCCAGTACGCGGCCGAGCCGCAACGCCTCGTCGCACAGCGCCGGACGTGTCCAGTCGTCGCCCGCGGTCGCCGCATGCCCTTCGTTGAACACGAGGTAGATCACTTCGAGCACCGACGCGAGCCGCGCGGGCCGCGCATCGGCGGCCGGCACCTCGAACGGCACGTGCGCCGCCGCGAGCGTGCGCTTCGCGCGCACGATCCGCTGCGCGATCGTCGGCTCGGGCGTCAGGAACGCACGCGCGATCTCGCCCGTGGTCAACCCGCCGAGCAGCCGCAGCGTCAGCGCGACGCGCGCATCGGTCGACAGCACCGGATGGCACGACGTGAAGATCAGCCGGAGCAGGTCGTCGCCGATGTCGTCGTCGCTCGCGTCGGCGAGCGCATCCGCGATGTCGGGGACGACATGCGCTTCGAGCGCATCCATCTCGTGGCCGAGCTGGTCGCGCTTCGCCGCATGGAGCGACTCCTGCCGGACGCGGTCGAGCGCGCGACGCTTGACGGCCGTCATCAGCCACGCGGCCGGGTTGTCGGGCACGCCGTCGACGGGCCAGTGCTCGAGCGCCGCGACGAGCGTGTCCTGCGCCAGCTCCTCGGCCACGCCGACGTCGCGCACCACGCGCGCGGCGCGCGCGATGATCTTCGGCGCCTCGATCCGCCAGACCGCTTCGATCGCACGGTGAGTCGCCTCACGCGTCACGACGCCTGCCCCTGGGTGGACGCGTCCTGCGCCATGTACATCAGCTCCCATGCATGGCCGTCAGGATCGGCGAAGCTGTGGCCGTACATGCCCGGGTATTCCATCGGCGGACGCGGTGCGGCACCGCCCGCCGCAAGCGCCTTCGCGACGACCGCGTCGACTTCGGCACGGCTTTCGCACGACAGGCACGACAACACCTGCACGTGCGTCGCCGGATCGACGATGGTCTTGTCGGTGAAGGTCTGGAAAAACGGCCGCACGAGCAGCATCGCGAAGATCGCGTCGCTGATCTTGAGGCAGGCGGCCTGGTCGTTGGTATAGGCCGGCACGACCTCGAAGCCGAGCGCCTGGTAGAACGTCTTCGCGCGCGGCAGGTCGGCCACGGGCAGGTTGATGAAAACCATCTTGTGCATGACGGGTGCTCCCGGTGAGGTTGGATTCGGGTGGGAATTCAGGCGTTGGTGCGGCCGACGTGGAGATCGCGGAACCGCTCGACCGCGTCGCTCGGCGTGAGGTCGTCGAGTTCGAACAGCGGCCGCACCTCGATCTCGCAATCCATCTCGGCGCCGAACGGCGCGGGGAACCGGCGCGTCCATTCGAGCGCCTCGTCGCGCGAACGCACCTGGATCAGCGTATAGCCGGCGATCAGTTCCTTCGTTTCGGCGAACGGGCCGTCGACCACCGCGCCCTTGCCGCCCGTGTAGCGCACGCGCCAGCCGCGCGCGCTCGGCCGCAGCCCGTTCGCGTCGAGCAGCACGCCGGCCCTGGCCAGTTCCTCGTGATAGACCGTCATGGCCTCGACCAGCCGGTTGTCCGGCAACGCGTCGGATTCGCTGACGGCGTTGGCCCGGATCATGATCATGAATCGCATCGTTCACTCCTTGTCGTCGGTGGAAGGAGGCGCCCGTTCATCGGTGCCTTATCCGGACGACGGGCAGAAGACGGCCGGATCGACACGCGCCACCACAAATCAGGGTAAATACCGAGTCGCGGCAGTCACAGGAAGCACGGGCCGACCGCGCGCACCTCGACCGTGCACCATTGCGCGGCCGGGCACTGGCGCGCGATCTCGATCGCTTCTTCGCGCGTGTCGACATCGACGAGGAAGAAGCCGCCGACCATTTCCTTCGCCTCCGCGAACGGGCCGTCGAGCAGGCGCGTCTCGCCGTCGCGCACCTGCACGCGCGTGCCGCGCTCGGAGCGCTCCAGCGACTCGACGCCGCGCAGCACGCCGCGCGCCTTCAGCGTCTCGGCGAAATCGACCATCCGTGCATACAGCGCCTGACCTTCGTCGAGCGTGCGTTCGGCGCGCTGATCGGTCGGTTCGACAATCAACAGCATGTAAGACATGGACTTCTCCTGTGGGAACGGGCGCGGCAGCGTTCGCTGCGCGATCGGGTTCGGCGCCCGGTGCGAAAGCGTAACAGCCGGCAGGCGGCCTGCCTGCATCGCTGGCCATCCGGCTCTGGCCGAACGGCCAATTCGGCCGATTCCCGACATTTTGACGTCAAGATGCCTGCCCGAACCGTCGGATTTTCTTCCAGGGATCATTCCATGTCACGCCTGCTTCCGCCGCTTGCCGTCGCGCCCACCGTTGCGCTACTCGTCGCCCTCTCCGCCCCGCCGGCCGCGGGCGTGCTGCCGGTCAGCGCTGGCTGCGGCGGCGCGACCACCGCGATCGCCGACCTCCGCAGCGCCGCCGGCCCGTCGCCGCTGGCCGGTCAAACGACCTCGATCGAAGCCGTCGTCACCGCGGCGTTCGGCGGCGCCGACGGCCTCGGCGGCTTCTTCGTCCAGCAGGCCGACGCGCAGCGACTGCGCAGGCCGGGCGTCCCGGAAGGCCTGTTCGTGTACGCGCCGAAGGTGCCTGCAAACGCCGGCGATCTCGTGCATCTCACCGGCACGGTCGACGAGAAATACGGCCGGACGCAATTCACGCTGTCGGGCGGCATGGCCGTCTGCGCACGCGGGCAGACGGTCACGCCGGCGACGCTCACGCTGCCGGTCGCGACGCCTGCCGTGCTGGCCGCGCACGAAGCCATGCGGGTGCGCCTGCCGCAAATGCTGACGGTCAGCGACACGCACGAACTCGGCCGCTACGGCAGCCTCTTGCTCAGCAATGGCCGGCTGCGCATCCCGACCCACGTCGCGCCGCCGGCCGAAGCCGCCGCATACGCGGCAGCCAACGCGCGCAACCGCATCGTGCTCGACGACGGCTCGAACCGCCGCGATCCCGCGACCATCCGCTATCCGCCGCCCGCGCTGAGCGCCGCCAACACGCTGCGCGCGGGCTACACCGTGCGCGGCGTCGAAGGCGTGCTCGAACTGCGCCATGGCGCGTGGCGGCTGCAACCGATCGCCGGCGCGGCGCCGGTGTTCGACGCCGCGGCGAACCCGCGTACCGATGCACCGGCCCGGCATCCCGACGCCGACGTGCGCATCGCGTCGTTCAATGTATTCAACTATTTCAACGGCGACGGCCATGGCGGCGGATTCGACGCGCCGGCCAACCGCGGCGCGAAAACGCCCGCCGTGTTCGCACGGCAGGAAGCGAAGATCGTCGCGGCCTTGCGCGCGCTGCGCGCCGACGTGGTCGGGCTGATGGAAATCGCGAACAACGGCCACGGCGACGCGAGCGCCGTGCGGCGTCTCGCCGCGCAGCTTGGCGACGGCTGGCGCGCGGTCGATCCCGGCACCGCACGGCTCGGCCGCGACACGATCGCGGTCGCGCTGCTGTACGACAGCCGCGCGGTCGCGCCGGTCGGGCGCGCCGCCACCGTCGCGCTCGGCGGCCGGCACCGCCCGCCGCTCGCGCAGACGTTCCGGCGCGTCGGCGGCGCACGCGCGTTCACGGTCGCGGTCAATCACCTGAAGTCGAAGAACTGCCCGAACGCGACCGGCGCCGATCGCGACCAGTCGGATGGTCAGGGCTGCTGGAATGCGGCGCGCACGCTGGCGGCCACGCGCGTCGCCGACTGGCTCGCCACGTCGCCGACGGGCGCCGCGGCCGACGGCGCGCTGCTGATCGGCGACCTGAACAGCTATGCGAAGGAAGATCCGCTTCGCGCGCTCGAAGCGCGCGGCTACGCGAACCTGGTTTCCCGCTTCGTCGGCGATGCTGCGTACAGCTACGTATTTCGCGGCGAAGCGGGCAACCTCGACCACGCGCTCGCCACGCCGGCCCTCGCGGCGCGCGTGAAGGCCGTGCACGTCTGGCACATCAATGCCGACGAACCGGTTGCATTGCAACCCGTGCCCGATTACAAAACGCCCGCGCAACGATCGTCTTATTACGCACCCGACGCGTACCGCTCGTCCGACCACGATCCCGTGATCATCGACGTCGCGCTTGGCGACAGCGGCACGTTGCCTGCCCCGGGCACGAACCGTGCTCGTCGATATAGCGTCGAATAGTGCATTTGCATCACCAAAAGTCCCGCAACGGCACTATTTACCTGGCGACCCTGGCGACGCCATATTTACCGGACTTTCACTTCGTCCCGCTGCCCGATACGCCGCTTCGCCTGAAACGCGAATTTTTTTCAACCGCCACGCCGCCCCGCACGACGGGGCTTCGCGGCGATCCTGCCAACGAATTGAAAATTTGTCTCGAAACTCAATTGGGCCAAGTGAATCACATCAGTTGCTGGGATTCGTCTTATCTTCAAGTTAGCCCTGAATCGAAGGAGGATAAACACCATGGCGCTCACCGACTCGATCGAACACAAGCTGGACCGTGGCCTGTCCGAGATCCGTCGCACCGGCCGGCGCGTAGGACGCACGACGCGCTCGGCCGCCCGCGACCTGCATGCCGACGTGACCGACGATCTGCGCGGGCTGGTCGACGAACTGGAAGACCTGCTGAAAAACGATGGCGACGGCGATGTCGCCGCACTGCGCAAGCGCGTGCAATCCAGGCTCGATGAAGCACGCAGTGCGCTCGACTACGCGTCGGGCAGCGCGGCCGCCCGGCTGCGCGATTCGGCCGAACGCGTGTCGCAGGCCGTGCACGACAACCCGTGGCAAACCGCCGGCGTCGTCGCGGGCCTCGCGTTCGTTGCGGGCCTGCTCCTTGCCCGCCGTTGAACGGGGCCGTCCGCCCTGCTGCCCGCACCGCCCTCAATCCGACAACGAAGGAGAACCGCCATGCAGAAGTCTCTCGCCATGAAAGCCGCCGCCGCCGTGATGCTCGGCAGCCTCGCGCTCGCCGGCTGCACGACCACGCCCGACAAACCCGACACCGCGTCGGCCAGCGCGTCGAAGCGCCAGTCGATCGACGCCAGCGTGAACGCGACGCTGTCGCGCCTCTATTCGACGGTGCCGGGTTCGCGTGAGCTCGTCGCGAAATCGCGCGGCACGCTCGTGTTCCCGAACGTGCTGCAGGCCGGCTTCATCGTCGGCGGCCAGTCCGGCAACGGCGCGCTGCGCGTCGGCGGCAGCACCGTCGGCTACTACAACACGTCGTCGCTGTCGGTCGGCCTGCAGGCCGGCGCGCAGTCGAAGGCAATCGTGTTCCTGTTCATGACGCAGGATGCGCTCGACTCGTTCCGCAAGTCCGAAGGCTGGGCAGCCGGCGCCGACGCGTCAGTCGCGGTCGTGAAGGTCGGCGCGAACGGCGCGGTCGATACCACCACGGCAACCGCGCCGGTCGAGGTGCTGGTCCTCACCAACGCGGGCCTGATGGGCGACCTGTCGGTGAACGGCACCAAGGTCACCAAGCTCAATATCTGACGATGCGGCGCGCGGCCTCGCGCCGCGTTCGCTTCCCGGCAGCGCCGCGGCCCCGGCCGCGGCGTTTTCGCATGTGTCGCGCGCAGCGGCTATGAAGGCGGCACCTTTGCGGGCATACTCCGATCCGGGCCGCCCGGCGGATGGCCCCTCGCGGCGCGTTTCGCCGCGAACCCGTGACGTTCGCGAACCGATCGCGCACGGGGCAACGAGATTCAATCAAACCACGCATCAATCTGCGCGAATGTCACCCATGGATAGCGGCCTCGTTCACCAAAAATTCTTCTATTTCCTGCTGTTCGCGGTCACCGTCGGACTCTGCGGGATCCTCGCGCCGTTCTCCGGGGCCGTGTTCTGGGGCACCATTCTCGCGATCCTGTTCCAGCCCGTGCAGCGGTGGCTCGCCGCGCGCTTCGGCAAGCGGCGCAACCTGGCCGCGCTCGTGACGATGTCGCTGATCATCCTGATCGTGATCCTGCCGCTCGTGTTCGTCACCGCGACGCTCGTGCAGGAAATCGCGTACGTGTACCAGGAAATCAAGGACGCGCAGCCGAACTATTCGCAATACTTCCAGGACATCATCCACGCGCTGCCGTCGTCGATCCAGCACCTCCTTCAGAAATACGGGCTGACCAACATCCCGGGCATCCAGAAGAAGCTGACCGACGGTGCCGCGCAGATCAGCCAGTTCGCGGCCACCCAGGCGCTCAGCATCGGCCAGAACACGTTCCAGTTCGTCGTGAGCTTCGGCGTGATGCTGTACCTGGTGTTCTTCCTGCTGCGCGACGGCGGCGAGATCGGCCGCCGCGTGCGCCGCGCGCTGCCGCTCGACGACGAGCACAAGAACCTGCTGCTCGCGAAATTCACGACCGTCGTGCGCGCGACCGTGAAGGGCAACATCGCGGTCGCGCTGGTGCAGGGCGCGCTCGGCGGCCTGATCTTCTGGATCCTCGGGATCCAGGGCGTCGTGCTGTGGGGCGCGCTGATGGCGTTCCTGTCGCTGCTGCCCGCGATCGGTGCGAGCCTCGTGTGGGTGCCTGCCGCGCTCTACTTCCTGATGATCGGCGCGATCTGGAAATGCGTGATCCTCGTCGCGTTCTGCGTCGGCGTGATCGGCCTCGTCGACAACCTGCTGCGCCCGATCCTGGTCGGCAAGGATACGAAGATGCCCGACTGGGTCGTGCTGATCTCGACGCTCGGCGGGATGGCGCTGTTCGGCATCAACGGCTTCGTGATCGGGCCGCTCGTCGCCGCGCTGTTCATGGCGAGCTGGGACATCTACGCACGTTCCGAACAGGGCGAATGACGCCCCGCGTGGCCGCGTGCCGCGCACCCGGCGGCCGGCGATCCGCGCCGCCGCGCAAACGCCCTGTCAGGGATGACGAATGCTGATCACGACGGGCGCCGCGGCGCCCGTCGCGTCATCCGCCGCAACCGTCATCACGCCGCCATACGGGCCCACGCGATAAGCGCGGCCCGACACCAGCGGGATGCTCCGATCGTCGTGCGCATCGCGCCACGTTGCGCGTACACCCGAACCGGCATCCGGCGCGAGCGGCGCACCGTCGGGCCCGGCCAGCGCGACATGAGCACCCGGCAAACGCCGGCCGTGCGCATCGAACCGGAGCGTTGCCTCCGCCCCGCCGAGCGCCGCCTCTCGCCCTTCGACAAGCACACCCGACGGCATGTCGAACGTCACGTCGTAGAGATCCACGAGCGCGCCGGTGAAGCGCACGACGCCGTCCGGCGCAGCCTGCCCGGCCGCCACCGCATTCGACATCGCGCACGCCACGCCAAGCCCGATCGCCATCATCCGCACGGCACCGGCGCGCCACACCGTTCGATTGCGCATCGTCGCCGATGCCGCCCGCTTCGCGTTGTTTCGCATGTTCCCTCTCCTCTGCCGCGTGACCCAAAAAAAGGCGGCGTGACACGTCGGTCACGCCGCCTGTTTGCTGGTATTCACTTTAGGGAGAGAGGCTCGAACAATATATGGGACAAGTCCGAAACTGATGCCGGGCTGATCGAACTCACCGCGTTCGACGCCCCCTTGCGGCAACGTACGACCGGCGTCGCACGCCGCGCTGCGGGCCGGTCACGCGTCCGGATCGACGCGCAGCACGAGCTTGCCGCGATGGTCGCCGTCGAACAGGCGATTCAGCACGTCGGGTGCGTTTTCGAGACCATCGGCCACGGTTTCCTCGGCCTTGAGCCGGCCGTCGCGCAGCCAGCCCGCGAGCGTCTGCACGGCTTCGCGGCTCTTGCGGTAGTCGAGGATCAGGAAGCCGCGCATCGTCAGCCGCTTCGAGATCAGCACGCCGACGTCGTCGGCAGCGCGCCCGCTGTTGTAGTTCGAGATCACGCCGCACAGCGCGACGCGCCCGCCGATCACCATCCGCGACAGCACCGCGCGCATCACCTCGCCGCCGACGTTCTCGAAGTTCACGTGCACGCCGTCCGGCGTCGCCGCCTTCAGTTGCTGACGGAAATCGTCGGCCTTGTAGTCGACGGCCGCGTCGAAGCCGAGCGTTTCGGTCAGGTAGCGGCACTTGTCGGGCCCGCCCGCGATGCCGACCACGCGCGCGCCGTGGATCTTGCCGATCTGCCCGGCAATCGAGCCGACCGACCCGGCCGCCGCCGACACGACCAGCGTTTCGCCGGGCTGCACCGGCGCGATGTCGGTCAGCCCGTAGTACGCGGTCAGCCCGCTCATCCCGCACGCGCCGAGCAGCGTCGGCAGCGGCAGGCCCGATTGCGCGGGCAGCTTCACGAGCTGCGCGGCCTGGTCGGCCGGCACGACCGCGTAGTCCTGCCAGCCGACGAGCCCCTGCACGAGATCGCCTTGCGCGAACCCTGCATGGCGCGACGCCACCACGCGCCCGATGCCGAGCGCGCGCATCACCTCGCCGATCGCGACGGGCGGCAGGTACTGCGGCACGTCGCTCATCCACACGCGGTTGGTCGGGTCCATCGACAGGTACAACACGCGCACGAGCACCTCGCCGTCCGCGAGCGCCGGCACCGGCGTCTCGACGAGCGAGAAGTGTTCGCGGCCGACCCGCCCTTCCGGGCGCGTCTTCAGCAGCAGTTGGCGGTTCACGGGTGTCGACACGATGTTCTCCTCCGGTTGTGGATCTGGATGCGCGTCAAACCGCGCACATGCCGCCGTCGATCACGAGTTCGGCGGCCGTCACGAAACGGCTCTCGTCGGATGCGAGATACACGGCCGCGTGCGCGACGTCGTCCGGCTCGCCGAGCCGGCGCAGCGGAATGCCGCGCGCGAGCTTGCGCGTCGCGTCGCGTTCGCCGAGCGTCTGGAACAGCGGCTCGACGATCCCCGTGCGGATGAACGCCGGGTGAATCGAGTTGCAGCGTACGTCGAGCTCGCGGCGCGCGCAGTCGATCGCGACCGACTTCGTCAGCGACGCGACCGCCGCCTTCGACGCGTTGTATGCGGTGAAATCCGGCTCCACCTTGAACGCGGCGACCGACGAGATGTTGATGATCGATGCGGGTTGGCTCTCGGCCAGATACGACAGTGCATGCTTGCAGCCGAGCACGATGCTCTCGACGTTGATCGCCATCACGCGCCGCCACTCGTCCAGCTCGATTTGCGCGGGCGAGCCGATCGAGCCGACCCCCGCGTTGTTGACGAGCACCGACAGCCCGCCCATCGCATCGATCGCCTGCGCGAGCAGCGCCTGCCAGCGCGCTTCGTCGCGCACGTCCTGTGTCGCGGCGAACGCGACCGGCGTCGCATGGCCCGCGTTGAGTTCCTGTGCGAACGCGTCGAGCACCGCCGCATCGACGATGTCGGTCACGAACACGCGCGCGCCCTGCTCGACCATCCGGCGCGCGATCGCGCGGCCGAGGCCGCCCGCGGCACCCGTGATGTATGCGCACTTGCCGGCAAGGCGCGAAGATACGACTGTCATGTGACCTCCTCCTCTCGTGATCGTCGTCGCGAAACGCTGCCGCGACGGGTTTGTCCATGCGTATCCCGGCCGACGCGGGCCGGTTGCCGGCGCGTCGACGCTGCAACGCGCCCTGCGGTTTCCTCGAGTATATCGAGATGAACGTGACGCGCGCCGGACCGGCCGGGCAGCCGCGCCCCGGTTGAACGACAGCCAGCGTACGCGAATGCCGCCAATCGATGAAATGAATATTCGTTATGCCCGGTCATAAATTTTGCTCATGACCTTCGCGCCCCTGCGCCAATGCACGAGCCGGCGCGACCGATCCTGAGGGCCGGCCGGTTCGTCGAGTCGGGGGATAGCAAGCATTGCGCTTCGCGCCGGGCAGGACGCGATCGGGAAGCAGAATCGGGCAACCGCCGGGCGATCGCCAGCGGCCGCGAAGCGGCGCCGGAGCGCCGGCCGCCGCGAGCAGCAACCTGCCACCCGCAACCGTCAGAATCCGTCGCCCGACGGTGCGCGCACGAACGCGCAGAGTTGCGGCGAATGCGTGTCGATCATCTGCTGGAACGGCGCGCGGTGGCCGTACGCGATGCCCGACACGAGCAGCAGGCAGACCGCCGCGACGCGCGGCGAGAACGCGCGCTGCCGCGCGCCGTCGTAGCCGCGCAGGAACAGCAGCGCGACCAGCGCGCCGAGCATCCAGCCGGCGACGACTTCCGGAACGGTGTGCGAGAGATCGAACACGCGCGCGACGGCCGTGACCGCGCCGACGGCCAGCCCGGCCGCGATGCCGGGCGCCTTGCTCGGCCGGAACGCCTGCCACAGCATCGACAGTGCGACCGTCCACACGGACGTCGACAGCATCGTATGGCCGCTGATCACGCGGAAATCGAATTGCGGGAGCTCGACGCCGCACCCGGCATACAGGATCTTCGTTGCGCCGACCAGGCCCATGCCGGCGGCGAGCAGTACGCCCCAGCGGACGGCGAGGCGCCAGTCGGTCAGCGCCAGCCATGCCGCGCACGTCAGCGCGATCGGCAAGGTCAGCGCGGCATCGCCGAGGTTGCTGATTTCACTCCACATAACGGACTTCGGACGGCTATCGAAAGGCCGCAGTTTACCGCATGCACGCGCCGCGTCTGTGTCAGCCTGTGACAGGCTGTATCAGCTCGCGACGCCGGTAATCAGCAGCAGGTTGGTGCCGGTGATGACGGCGAACAGCGCCCACGCGGCGACCTGCATCCCGCGGCCGATCGCGTGCTCGCCCATCATGTTGCGATCGCTGACCGACCGGATCAGCGGCCACATCGCGAACGGCAGCTGCAGGCTCAGCAGCACCTGGCTCCATATGAGCAGTTGCCCGACCGAGCCGTCGCCCAGCCACAGCACGCCGATCAGCGCCGGTACGAGCGCGAGCCCGCGCGTGATCAGCCGGCGCTGGTAGCACGGGATCTTCGTATGCAGGAAGCCGTCCATGATCACCTGGCCGGCGATCGTGCCGGTCAGCGTCGAGCTCTGCCCCGACGCGAGCAGCGCGATGCCGAACAGCAGCGCGGCCGCGCCGCCCGCGATCGGCGTGATCAGTTGGTAGGCCTGCTCGATGTCGGTCACGTTGTGCTGGCCCGTCGCATGGAACGCCGCGCCCGCGACGATCAGGATCGCCGCATTGACGAGCATCGCGACGAACAACGACACGCAGGTATCGATGCGCACCAGCGCGAGCGTGTCGCGGATCATCCCGCGCGTGCCGCCGACCACGCGCCGCGTCTGCACGACCGACGAATGCAGATACAGGTTGTGCGGCATGATCGTCGCGCCGACGATGCCGAGCGCGAGCACGATCGCGTCCTTGCGGTCGTGGCCCGGATCGCCCGGCACGAGCCCGCCGGCCACCGCATGCCAGTCGGGCGGCGTGATCGCCACCTGCGCGACGAAGCAGAACGCCATCGTCCCGATCAGCCCGAGCACGATCGCCTCGATCTGCCGGAACCCCTTGCCCTGCAGGCCGAGCACGATCACCGTGTCGAGCGCGGTCAGCACGATCCCCCACGCGAGCGGCACGCCGAGCAGCAGCTTGAACGCGAGCGCGCAGCCGAGGACTTCCGCGATGTCGCACGCGATGATCGACACCTCGGCGGTCACCCACTGCACGATGCGGCCGCCCCGGCCGTAGCGGTCGTAGCTCGCCTGCGCGAGATCCCGGCCCGCGACGAGGCCGAGCCGCGCCGCGAGCATCTGCAGGAAGATCGCCGCGAGGCTCGAGAACGCGACGACCCACAGCAGCGAATAGCCGAACTGCGAGCCGGCCTGGATATCGGTCGCCCAGTTGCCGGGATCCATATAGCCGATCGCAACCAGCAGGCCGGGCCCGAAAAAGCGCTTGAGCTTCTGCCAGCGCGGCGCGCCGGCGTCGATCGTGATGCTGCCCTTTACTTCCGACGGGCAGAAAGGGGCAGTGGCGGTAGTGGGGAGGATGGGCATGGAGACCGGGGATCGAAATCGCGACAGGACGATTTTACGGGTATCCGTCCCGTTTTCTCCCGCGCGTCGACGCACGCGCCGCAACTCGCCCCGTCGCCATCGCAACACGCGGATGCGGGCCCCTCGTCCGTATCCGGCGACGCGGCGCCGCGAGCGAGGATCTTTTCCCGCTCGGCGACACGAAATTCGGTCGGCGACATCAGCAGTCGCTGGCGAAACAGCTTCGCGAGCCGCTCGCCGCTGCCGAACCCGGTGCGACGCGCGACCTTGTCGGCCGGCAGCGTCGTATGGATCAGCATGTGGCACGCGCGCTCGAGCCGCACGTGCTGGACGAATTCGGTCGGCGTCACGCCGATCTCCTTCTTGAAGCGCCGCAGGAAATTGCGCTCGCTCATCGCGGCGGCCTGCGCGGCATTCGCGATCGAGATGCGGTTCACGCTCTGCGCGCGCAGCCGCTGCGCCGACATCCGGATCGACGGGCTCGCGCTCAGTTCGCGGAACGCCCACATCGACTGCGCATAGCGTTGCTCGACCGGCCGCAGCATGTTGCTGGCGATCTCTTGCGCGGCGCTGTCGCCGAGATCGACGCGGAACATGTCGAGCACGGCGGCGAACACGTCGGCCTCGCCGGCCTGCGGTTCAATCGTCGACGCGGCACGGCGCCCGGCCCTGCCGGGCCGCACGTCGATCGCCGTCGACGGCCGCTGCGTGGCCGCGAGCGCGGGCAGGTCCATCGCGTCGACGATCCAGCGCGCATGATCGCGAATGTCGGTCAGGCGCCGCTGCAATGCGTCGTCCCAGTTGACGGCCGCGCGGTCGCCGTGAAGATGAAAGAACGCGAGCGCGCGGCGGCCGTGCTCGTCGCCGAGCGGATCGGCCGCGATGCTCACGCCGGACGACGACTGCAACAGCCCCCCCCTTTCGGATACGTACTTCAACTGGTAATCCGCACTGTACGCATGCAGTCGATTCGCCAGATTGAAAGCCTCGCCAAGACGCGCGGCCTGGGCCAACGAAAACCCCGTACTCAAATAGATAACGACCCACCTCTGATCTGCTGCATTCACTGGCCAAGCCCCCGACTTGTTCGACTTCTTCTAATACCGTCGAACTGTCAGGCTTATATTTGGTTTGAATGCGTGCGACAGGACGGCTATCCCGAAATATGAAGCGACGGCATCTTAGCCGAACGGATAGCGCCTTTGGCGCGAAATGGCCGACGTGGACAGCATGATGGCGGATTACTACAGGCTGCCATGGGTCACCGGCATGCCGGCACGGAATCGCGCTTCACGAAGCAGCCGATTGTTACGGCCGTCGTACATCGCAGTGCGCATTGTGTTGCTCCGCGCATCGGATGAAGCCGCGCTCGCGTATCGGCTCGAACGGCATCGACATGCATCGAACGCGCGCGATCTCCGCACTCGACAATCCGCGTATCCGTTGCCTGCGCATCCTTTAGAATCTCCACCGTTCACCACGCCGCCCGCACCCCGTGCCCGCCGATCATCGCCTCGACCTGAACCTGTTTCGCGTGCTCGACGCCGTCTACGTGCACGGCGGCATCGGCGCGGCCGCCCGCGCGCTGCATCTCACGCAGCCGGCCGTCACGCACGCGCTCAACCGGCTGCGCGCGCATTTCGACGATCCGCTGTTCGTGCGCCAGGGCAACCGCGTCGTGCCGACCGAACGCACGCGTTCGATCATCGCGGACGTGCAGTTGCACCTGAAGGGCCTGCAAGGCACCGCGCGCGACCCGTCGGCATTCGATCCCGCGACGCTCGACCTGAGCATCGCGCTGGGCATTCGCGACGTGCTCGAATCCATTGCATTGCCACGGATCGTCGCCGCGTTCGCCGACGAAGCGCCGGGCCTGCGGCTCGTGAGCCGCCGCATCGCGGTGCCCGACATCGAGCGCGAACTCGCATCGGGCAACCTCGATCTCGTCGTCGACCGGCGCGTGCAGACGGGCCCGCGCATCGCCACCGAACACCTGCTCGACGATTCGCTCGTCGTCGCGCTGCGCCGCGATCATCCGCTTGCGCGCGACCCGCTGCGGCGCGGCGACTATTTCGCGGCACGGCATGTCGCGGTATCGTCGCTCGGCGAGCCGCAATCGCTCGACGTGCTGCTCGGCAACGACGGACGCTTCCGCGATATCCGGCTCACCTGCCAGCACTATTTCGCCGCATGCCAGATCGCTGCGGCCGGCGACCTGCTGGTCACGCTGCCGCACACCTATGCGTTGCGGATGGCCGCGCTGCTGCCGATCGTCGTGCAGCCGCTGCCGTTGCGGCTCAAGCCGTTCCCGCTCCTCGCCTACTGGCACGAATCGCGCGATGCCGATCGCGCGCACCAGTGGGTACGCGAACGCATCGCCGCGCTCGTACGCAGCAGCGCCGGCGCCGCCGGCACCGCCGACGCGTAGCCGCATGGCGCACGCGGTCGCGACCGGGACGGTATGCTGACGGCTTCGCGCCGCCCCGCGGCGCCCGCTTCCTTCTTCCCGCTGACCGGAGACTTGCCATGTCGCTCATCCATGCCGCCGCCGTCCTCGACGCCGATGCACCCGACTACGTCGTCCGGCTGCAGGCCGGCACGCACGCGCTGACCGGCGACGAAGCGCCACGCGAAGGCGGCCAGGATCGCGGGCCGGCGCCGTACGAGTTCGTGCTGGCCGGTCTCGCTCAATGCACGGCCGCGACGCTGCGCATGTATATGCAGCGCAAGACGTGGCCGGCCGCGCACATCGCCGTGCGCACCGAGCTGCATGCCGATCGCGAAGGCGTGCAATACGTGCGCCGCGTCGTGACGCTCGACGGCCCGCTCGACGACGCGCAGCGCCAGCGTCTCGCGGAAATCTGCGAGAAGACGCCGGTGACGCAGTTCATCAAGCGCGGCACGCGGATCGAGACGACGTTGAACTGATGCACACGGCAGGCGGCGGCCGGCACACGTTCGCCGCCTGAAAAACAGAACGGGCGGGCCGCGCCCGATGCGCGACCCGCCCGTTCGTCGATACCGCCTGGCGCTTACAGCCCGAGCGCGGACAGATCCAGCTTGCCGCCGCTCATCGGCGGGCACCAGAAATACGCGCCCGTCAGCGGCCGCGTGAAGCGGAACAGGCCGTCGACGATCCCGTCGTCCGCGCCGCTCATCCGGCGCATCTGCACGTCGAACGCGCGGAACGAGCAGCCGAACGCGACGAAGTAGAGGCCCGCGCGGCGCGCGTCCGACCACGGCGATGAACGGCGCAGCATGAATGCTTCCGGCTCGAAGCTTTCCTGCGCGGTGCGCTTCACGTGCGCGAACTCGGGCGCGTCGTCGAGTTCCTCGTTGTCCGAGCGGCGGCGCCCGATGATGTTGTCCATGTCGCCCGACGGAATGCGCTCCATTTGGTCGAAGTCGTGCAGCCATTGCTGGACCGCGACGAAGCTCGCACCGTCGAGCCCCGCACCCTGCCCCGTCACGATCGCCGCTGCTACCGCGTCGTCGCCTTCCGGGTTCTCGGTGCCGTCCTCGTAGCCGGACAGGTCGCGATCGTTCGAATAGCGGAAACCGTCGACCGCGTCCTGCAGCGCGAACGCCGGCGCCAGCGCGCGTTCGATCGCCCGCGCGCGCAGCACGATCTCGCCGCGGTCGTCGGCGCGCAGCCAGACCCACACATCGGCCGGCGTCGCCGGCAGCGTGCGATCCTTCACCGCGAACGCCGGGTAATCGGTCAGGCCCGGAACCGGGCGCCCAAGGTACGCCGCCAGCGCCTGTCCGAAACCGACGACCGTGTCGCGGCCGTCGACGATCTCGCGCAGCGCGGCCAGCGCCGCCGCCACATTGCCGTCATTCGACATCGTGAAAGTGAGGTATCGGGCCACCGTATCGATCGGGGTCAGGATGCCTTGCTGAACGTCGCTCATCGTTTCCTCAGAATGGTTCGGGGTGAATCTGCGAGGGCCGCACCGTCGTGCGCCGCGAAACGCCGAAGTGTAATCGATGCGCCCGCCGGCCCATGCGCCGCCGCGCCGCGGAGAGCCCGCGAAAGAAGGGCCGAAACCCCGAATACTAAACCGTATCGACGCTGCAACGCCGCATTCGTCAGACGTTGCGGCGCGCCGGACACTGCTGATAGAATCTTCGAACGTCTTTTCGGCGTCCTTTCAACCGTTCACTTCAGGGGAGGTGCAGATGTTCCGAATGCCAGCAACCTTCCCGAACGTGGTCCCACGGCCCAGCTGATCCAGCCCGCCGTCCGCGCCGGCTCCCGAGTTTTCCGCTAACCCGCCAGCCGCGCTTTTTTCCGACAGCCCGTTTCGTTCCGCCCGCGTTTTCCGCGCGGCTCCGGCTGTTGCGTTTTCGACGTTCTCCGAACCGGAAAGTCCCGTCGCGCGATGCGCCGGGCAACGATAAATGACCAGAAAAACCTCCCATCTGGGCGGCCACGCATTCCAGGCCGTCTTCGGCTTCACCTTCCGCTACTGGCGCAAGCAGCCGGCGCGCATCGCCACGGTCGCGAGCCTCGCGCTGCTCGCCGCGCTCGCCGACGTGCTCACGCCGCTGTTCGCCGGCCGCCTCGTCGATGCCTTGTCGACCGGCCTGACCGACCGCGCCGCCGCGTGGCATTCGGCCCTCGTCGCATTCGGCACGCTCGCCGCGCTCGGCATCGGCGCGACGGTGCTGCGCCAAGGCGTCTACCTGAACATCATCACGCTCACGCTGAAGATGATGAGCGAGATCGCCGCCGCGTCGTTCCATCGCGTGCAGCGCTTCTCGACCGACTGGCACGCGAACAGCTTCGCGGGTTCGACCGTGCGCAAGATCACGCGCGGGATCTGGGCGCTCGACCTGCTGAACGACACCGTGCTGATCGCGCTGCTGCCGTCGGTCGCGATGCTCGTCGGCGCAACCGTGCTGCTCGGCACGCACTGGCCCGTGATGGGGTTCGTCGTCGGCGCGGGCTCGCTGCTGTACATCTCGGTGACGGTCGCCGTGTCGCTCGGCATCGTCGCGCCGGCCGCGCGGCTCGGCAACCTGTGGGATACGCGCATGGGCGGCGCGCTCGCCGACGCCGTGAGCTGCAACGCGGTCGTCAAGGCATTCGGCGCGGAAACGCGCGAGGAAGCGCGGCTCGCGCGCGTGATCGGCAAGTGGCGGCAGCGCACGCGCCGCACGTGGGTGCGCGGCACGTTCAACGGCGGGCTGCAGGGCGCGATGCTCGTCGCGATGCAGGCCGCGATGATCGGCGTCGCGCTGCGGCTGTGGTTGAACAACGAGGCGAGCGTCGGCGACATCGCGTTCGCGCTGACGATGTTCTTCATGCTGCAGGGCTACCTGCGCGACGTCGGCATGCACATCCGCAACCTGCAGCGCTCGGTGAACGACATGGAAGAACTCGTCGCGCTCGAACGCCAGCCGCTGGGCATCGACGACCGTCCCGACGCGCCGGCCATCCGGATCGGGCAAGGCGAAATCCGCTTCGAGCACGTGACGTTCCGCTACGGCAACCATCCGGTGCCGCTGTACGACGACTTCTCGATGCGCATTGCGCCCGGCGAACGCGTGGGCCTCGTCGGCCACTCGGGCTCGGGCAAGACGACGTTCATCAAGCTGATCCAGCGCCTGTACGACGTGTCGGGCGGCCGCATCACGATCGACGGCCAGGACATCGCGCGCGTGCAGCAGGATTCGCTGCGCAGCCAGATCGCGATCGTCCAGCAGGAGCCCGTGCTGTTCCATCGCACGCTCGCGGAGAACATCGCGTACGCGCGCCCCGACGCGAGCCGCGCCGACATCGAGCGCGCCGCGCGGCTCGCCAGCGCGCACGACTTCATCGTCGCGCTGCCGGACGGCTATGACACGCTCGTCGGCGAGCGCGGGATCAAGCTGTCGGGCGGCGAGCGCCAGCGCGTCGCGATCGCGCGCGCGTTCCTCGCCGATGCGCCGATCCTGATCCTCGACGAAGCGACGTCGAGCCTCGACAGCGAAAGCGAGCTGCTGATCCAGCAGGCGATGGAGCGGCTGATGGTCGGCCGCACGACGCTGGTCGTCGCGCATCGGCTGTCGACCGTGCGTGCGCTCGACCGGCTGCTCGTGCTCGAGCGCGGCAACGTGATCGAGGAAGGCAATCACGACGCGCTGATCCGCATCGACGGCGGCATCTACCGCCGGCTGTTCGAGCGGCAGGCGCTGGAGTTGGCGAAGGGCCTCACCGATTCGCCGCGGCGCATGGCGGACGATGACGCCGGGCCGCTCGGCGAGCCGGCCGAGGCGTGACGCACGCGTGTCGCGATGCGGCCCGGCGGCGGGGTCATCGCCGCCGGGCCGTGTCGACAACCGGATCCGGATCGGGGCCGTGCCAGGTGCACGGCCCTTTTTTGTGTCCGCGTAACGCGCTCGCCGCCCCTGACGCGCATGCCGCAGCGCCGCCGCTTCCGGGATCACTTATCATGTCGGCCAGGAAATTTGCGACGAGGGATCGACCATGTTTACAGGAATTGTCCAGGGCGTTGGCGTCATCAACGCCATCAAGGATCACGGCGAACTGAGAACGTTCAGCATCGAATTCCCCGAGCGGTTTACCGACGATATCGAGATCGGCGCGAGCGTGTCGGTCGACGGCGTCTGCCTGACGGTGACGACCATCCATTCGCCGGTGCTGATCGACTTCGACGTGATGTTGCCGAGCCTGAGAATCACCACGCTGGCCGACCTCACGACCGGCGCCCGCGTCAACGTGGAGCGTGCCGCGAAGGACGGCGCGGAGATCGGCGGGCACCCGCTGTCCGGCCATGTCGATTTCACGGGGACCATCCTGCACATCGCATCGTCCGAGCACAACCGGATGATCCGCATCGGCGTGCCTGCCGATTTCAAGCGATATGTCTTCGCGAAGGGTTATATCGCGATCAACGGCTGCAGTCTCACCGTTTCGGATGTCAATCGCGATGAAGGCTGGTTCGAAGTCTGGCTGATTCCCGAAACGCGGCGCGCGACGACCTTCGATGCGAAGGGCGTCAACGACAAGGTCAACATCGAGATCGAGCGAAGCACCCAGGTCGTCGTCGATACGATCCGCGAATCGGTCAAGGAAACGCTCGGCGAATTGACCGGCGTCGTCACGGCGTTGCTGGCGGAAAAGGGCATCGATATCGAGGAGCTGCTGGCCCGCCATGTCGCGCGGCTGCCGAAGGAGTAACGGATGCCGGCGTGCCAGGTGATCCGTTAGATCACCGAATATCGGCATCCGTCGGCAAGCCCCTCGTGACCGGATGCGGACCGCATTCGATCGACCGCAAAGACCCCACGATAATGCGTTCGAGGTCGGCCGCGAGTTGTTCGGGCGATCCGCTGCTCGCAAGCCGTTTGCAGTTCAAGCGCATGAACGCGGGAAACCGATCGCGGATTTTCCTCGTCTCGTCTGCTTCATTGGCATTCAGATACGGCCTCGACATCTGACGCTCGACGATCAGTCGAGCGCAGCTTTCGAGGTCGAACGCAGGCAACAGGAGCACCGTGTGCGGGTCCGCCTCGATGCAACGGCGAAGCGCCGAATAGCCCGGCACGACATCCGCCGGATACAACATGAATCCGGACGAAACCGCGCAAATCGCGGGCTCCGCAATACCGCGCCTGAGTTTCTCGTATAGCCGGACGTTGCGCGTCGCGTATTCGATGTATCCGTGGTGCCGGATGAACTCGGCGATGTTCCCGTGCGACGCCAGAAAGCAGTGATCCACATCGAGAAACCGCCAGTTCAATCGATCCGCGACGATTGCCCCGACGGTCGTTTTACCGGCGCCTCCCGGCCCGATGAGATGTACAAGCAACGACACGCTCAACCTCCGACATCGTCTGCATCACGTTCCCCGAGGATTCTCGACAAATCCGCTTTCTTCGACCGCCTCACTCCGCCTCCACCCGCGCCCCCTTCCCCACCGCCACCCGCTGCGCGCGATAAATCCCCGCGTGCCCGGAAAACAGATACGCGACGACGCACGCGACGATCGCATACACGCCGATATCCGCGCCGAACAGTTCGATCGCCATGATCGTCGACGCGATCGGCGTGTTGGCCGCGCCCGCGAACACCGCAACGAAGCCCAGCCCCGCGAGCACGGGCACCGGCAGTGCCAGCACCTGGCCAAGCGCGTTGCCGAGCGTCGCGCCGATGAAGAACAGCGGCGTCACTTCGCCGCCCTTGAACCCCGACGCGAGCGTGACGACGGTGAACGCGAACTTGCCCGCGAAATCGTAGAGCGGCAGCGGGCCGTGAAACGCGGCCTCGATCGTCGGGATGCCGAGGCCGAGATACTGCGGCACGTTCAGCAAGGTCGCGGCCCCGGCGACCAGCAGGCCGCCGAGCACCGGCTGCAGCGGCGCATAGCGGACGACTCCGCGGAACCACGCGGTCAGCGCGTGCGTCGCGAACGCGAACAGCCGCCCGACCGCGCCGAACGCGATGCCCGCGACGACCGTCACGGCCAGCCCCGTCGCCGACACGGCCGGCACGAACGGAATCGCATAGGCCGTGTGATGCACGCCCCATGCGCGGCACACGACGTCCGCGACGATCGCCGACCCGACACAGGTCAGCAGCGCGTCGTACCGCACGCGCCCGATCGCAAGCACCTCGAGCCCGAACACGGCGCCCGCGAGCGGCGTGCCGAACACCGACGCGAAACCGGCCGCGATGCCGCCCATCAGCAGCACGCGCCGATGCTCGCGATCGAGGCGGAATACGTGCGTGACGCGATCGGCGAGCGCGCCGCCCATCTGCACGGCCGTGCCCTCGCGGCCGGCCGAGCCGCCGAACAGGTGCGTGACGACGGTCGCGACGAGCACGAGCGGCGCCATCCGTTTCGGCACGAGCGCCTTCGGGTCGTGAATCTCGTCGATCAAGAGGTTGTTGCCGCGCGCGACGGACTGGCCGAAACGATGGTAGATCCAGCCGGTCGCGAAACCGGCGGCCGGCAGCCCCCACAGCAGCCACGGATGCGCAACGCGCGTGCCGGTCGCCCAGTCGAGCGCGATCAGGAACAGCGCGGAAGCCGTGCCGGCCAGCGCGCCGAGCAGGGCCGAGAGCGCGAGCCAGCGGCACACGTAGCGCACGGTCGCGAGAAGGTCGGCAGAAGTCGTGAAAAACATGATTTCCAGATTCGATGAACATCAAAACCTGGGCGGCAGAATACCGCATGGACGGCCTGCGACCTCCTGACAACCCAGGAACACGCAGGCATCATCAGCCGGGCGAACCGGCGGTTGAGGGCCGCTCCGCGCGCCACACGCCGGGGAACGACCGCAGGGAGGCATGCCATCTCCGCAGGCCGCAATTGTACGTGACGCCGCGCACCGCACACAATGCGTCCGCCGGCGCGCCGGAACCGGACGGCGTCGCGCCCTCCCGGCGCGCCGTCAGTCGCGCAGCGGGCGCGTAATGCGCGAGATCAGCTGGGGCGCGATCTGCTCGAGCGGCAGGATCGCCGACGCCGCGTCGATCGCCGCGGCCGCCTTCGGCATCCCGTAGACAGCGCTGGTCGCCTCGTCCTGCGCGATCGTGAAGCAGCCCTTCGCGCGCATCGCCTTCAGGCCGAGCGCGCCGTCGCGCCCCATTCCCGTCAGCAGCACGCCGAACGCATCGCCCTGCCAGCCATCGGCAACGCTGTTGAAGAACACGTCGATCGACGGCCGGTACGGCGTCTCGACCGGATGCCGCGTATAGCCGAGCACGCCGCGCGGCGACAGGCTCAGGTGATCGTTGGTCGCCGCGAGCAGCACCTCGCCGGCCTGCGGCACGCTGCCCTGCAGCGCGACATGCACCGGCAGGCGCGTATAGCCGTCGAGCCACTCGGCCATCCCGAACGCGAATGCCTGGTCGACGTGCTGGACGATCACGATCGCGGCCGGAAAATCGGCCGGCAGCGCGCGCAGCAGCGCGGTGAGCGCGGTCGGCCCGCCCGCCGACGCGCCGATCGCGACGAGCGTCGGCTGGCCGCGCGCGGGCGTCGGCCCCGGCGGCACGAGCGCCGCGGTGCGGCTTTCGAGCAGCCGGCCGATCTGGTCGATCTTCGCGAGCAGCGCCTGCGGCGACGCGTCGGTCGACAACCCGAGCGCGAGCGTCGGCGTGTCGACCGCATCGAGCGCGCCGGCGCCCATCGCCTCGTAGACCGACGACGTGTTCGCGCTGACGCTCGCCGTCACGATCAGGATCGCGCATGGCGCGCGCGCCATGATCTGGCGTGTCGCGGCCACGCCGTCGACCTTCGGCATCACGAGATCCATCAGCACGACGTCGGGCGGATGCGCGACGCAGAAATCCACCGCCTCGTCGCCGTCGGTCGCGACCCACAGCACGCGGTGGTCGGCGCGCAGCGCGATCACGCGGCGCAGCGCCTCCACGGCCAGCGGCAGGTCGTTGACGATGCCGATGTTCATCCGCGTGCGTCCCCGATCAGGTCGTGCACGGCATCGAGCAATGCCTCGTCGTGGAAGCTGCTCTTCGCGAGGTAATAGTCGGCGCCGGCGTCGAGCCCGCGGCGGCGATCCTCGTCACGATCCTTGTACGACACGATCATCACCGGCACGCGCTTGAGCATCGGGTCGTTCTTGATCAGCGTGACGAGTTCGATGCCGTCCATGCGCGGCATGTCGACGTCGGTCACGACGAGATCGAACCCGTCACTGCGCACCGCGTTCCAGCCGTCCATCCCGTCGACCGCGACCGTCACGTCGTAGCCGCGCTTTTCCAGCAGCTTGCGCTCGAGCTCGCGCACCGTCAGCGAATCGTCGACGACGAGCACGCGTCGGCGGCGATCGACGAGCGCGAGCTGCGGGTCGCGCGTCAGTCGCGCGAGCTGCCCGCCGCGCACGAGCTTGTCGACCGAGCGGATCAGATCCTCGACATCGACGATCAGCACGGGGTCGCCGTTTTCGAGCAGCGCGCCGGCCGCGATGTTCTGGATCTTGTTCAGGCGGCTGTCGAGCGGCTGCACGACGAGCATCCGCTCGCCGAGGAAGCGGTCGACCGCGACGCCGTACAGCTCCGGTTCGCCGCCGACGACCACGACCGCCGTGCTGGTGCGCGCGACGTCGGGCTCGCCCGCGTCGAGCAGTTGGTGCGCGGCGACGAGGCCGGCACGCCGGCCGTCGAACGGAAAATGCGGCTGCCCTTCGAGCACGTCGATGTCGTCGTGCGCGAGTTCGAGCGTGCGGCGCACATGCGCGAGCGGAAACGCATACGGCTCGCCGCCGACTTCGACGAGCAGGCTGCGGATCACCGACAGCGTGAGCGGCAACTGCAGCACGAAGCGCATGCCCGCGCCCGGCTCGTTGAAGATCCGCACCGCGCCGCGCACGCCGCGCACCATCTCCTGCACCGCGTCGAGGCCGACGCCGCGGCCCGACACGTCGGTCACCGCATCGCGCATCGAGAAACCCGGCAGCAACAGGAATTCGAGCAGTTCGGGATCGGACAGCCGCGCGGCCGTCTCGTCGTCGGTCAGGCGCTGGCGCACGACGGCCGCGCGCAGCGCGTCCATGTCGACGCCCGGCCCGTCGTCGATCACGCTGACGAGCAGCGAGCCGGCGCTGTGGCGCGCCTCCAGCGTCACGCTCGCCTCGGCCGGCTTGCCGCGCGCGCGCCGCGCGTCGGGCGAATCGACGCCGTGATCGATCGCGTTGCGCAGCAGATGGCCGAGCGGCGCATCGAGCAGGTCGAGGATGTCGCGATCGACCTGCGTGCCCTCGCCGACGATCGAGAAGCGCACCTGCTTGCCGAGCGAGCGCGCGAGGTCGCGGACGATGCGCGGGTACGCGCGCGTCGCGTCGCCGAACGGCCTCATCCGGCACTGCAGCGCCTCGTCGTAAAGCTGCTCGGCGATATGCGTGCTACGCCGCTCGAAGCGGTCGAATTCATCCATGCGCTCGGCCAACGAACGCTGCAGGTCGTTGAGCATGTGCCGCACTTCGTTCATCGACGCGAGCGCGCCCGCGTCGAGATCGTCGGCGAACCGCTCGACCATCGAATCGAGCGAACGGGCGGCGTCGCGCTGCGCGCGCTTCACGCGCAGCATCGATTCGGCGAACGGCTTCAGCCAGCGCGATTCGACCAGCGATTCGCCGGACAGGCTCAGCAGCCGGTTCAGCGTATCGGCGCGCACGCGGCGCATCGCGCCGGCGCCGGCCACGCGGCCGGCCTGGGCCGGATCGGGCATCGTGCCGGACACGGCGAGCGGCGGCACCGCGGCGCTGGCCCCGACGGGCTCGTTCGCCGCGCCGTCATGCTCGCGATACGGCACGGCCGACGGCGGCATCGGCGGCGGCACGACGGGCGGTGCCTGCATCGTCTGCGCGCCGTCGGCGCCTGTCAGCGCCGCCGCGAACACGTCGATCTCGGTCGGCGACACGGGCGGCCCCTGCGGATCGCCGACGCGCACCAGCAAATCGACGCCGGCAAGCAGCACATCGACGTGCGTGGCCGTCAGCGCGATCGTGCCGGCCTGCGCGGCGACGAAGCATTCTTCCATCCGCCCCGCGATGTCGACGCCGAGCGGCACGCCGACGATCCGCGCGGCGCCCTTCAGCGAATGCGCGGCGCGCATGCACGCTTCGAGCGCGACGGAATCGGGCTCGCCCGATTCGAGCGCGAGCAGCCGCTCGGACAGCGCCTGGGTCTGCGTGCGCGTCTCCTCGCGATACAGCTCGAGCAGCGACAGGTGGCTCAGATCGTCATCGCCGCTCATCGCATGCTCCGTGTCACCGCGTCGAACAGGCGATCGTCGTCGAGCAGGCCCACCGACTTGCCGCGCCACGACAGCACGCCGCGCGACAGGCCGGCACTCGCGCGCCCGACCGTCGCCGGCACGGGCACCCAGTCGGATGCACCGAAGCGCAGCACGCCCTCGACTTCGTCGACCGGAAACACGACCGGTTCGCCCTGGTGCGCGGCCACCAGCAGCCGCGTGAACCGGCCGGCGTCACCGCCGTTGCCGCCCTTGCCTGCACCGAGGCCAAGCAGCGCACCGATCGAGATCGCGATGCGCAGCGTGCCGCGGATGTTGACCACGCCGCGCACGGCCGAATTGCGGCGATGCGGCAGCGAATGGATCGGGCGCGTGCCGGCGATCTCGCGCAGCACGCCGATCGGCAGCGCGAGCCATTCGTCGGCCACGCGGAACGCCAGCGCCGCCTGGTGCGCATCGCTGCCGTCGTCGTGCACGGGCGTCGCGCCGAACGCGCTGATCCGGCGCGTGGCGTCGGCCATCTCGGCAGCGTCGAGCGGACGCTCGAGCAGCTTCGCCGCGTGATACGCGTAGACCGGGCAGTTCAGGCAGCGCTGGCAGTCGTTCAGCCGCTCGCACGAGTGGTCGCCGCGCGTGCCGATCCGGTTCCAGCAATCGTCGACGTCGATCGTCGTATCGTCAGCGGCAGCGGCGGCGCGGTTCATGGATTCCTCTGGTCATCACGGTGTCGGTCCCAATCCCGTAGTCAGCCGGCCGAGCGCCGTGCGCGCTCGAGCAGCCATTGCGCGCCCGCGCGATCGCCGCCGACGTCGAGCAGCGTCGCGAGATGCGTCAGCGCCTCGTGGTGCGTGGGCTGCAGGTACAGCGCCTTCCGGTAGAAGTCGCCGGCTTCCGCGGCGCGCCCGCGCGCATCCGCGATCAGCCCGTTCAGGTAGAACGCATCGGCATGCGGCCCGACACGCGCCGAGAACTGCGCGAGCACGCGCTCGGCCTCGTCGAACGCGCCTGCGTTCGCAAGCGCCTGCGCATCCTCGAGCGTCGGCGCGATGTCTTCGGCGGCGGGCGCGGCCACGTCGACCGTCGCCACCGACAGGTCGGCCCGTGCGTCGAACGCGGCCGCGGGCACAGCCGGCGGCGGCGCCGCGAACGGCTGGCGCGCGCCGCCGAGCCAGGCCGGCGGCGCAACGGCCAGCACCGTGCGCGTCGCCGCGAGCGGCGCGACCGTGAAGCGCTCCGTGCGCCGGTACGGCGCCGCCACGGACGACGCCGCCGCCGGCCGGGCCGCGCATGCGTCGGCTGCCGCGCCGGCCGGCTCGCGATGAAACGCGAATGCCAGCGGCACGCGTGCCGAGCGCATCCCGTGCCGCATCGCGACACCCGTTTCGGCCGGCCCGACGAACAGCATGCCGTCGTCGGCAAGACGCTCGCCGAGCGAGCGGATCACGCGATCCTGCGCGTCGCGATCGAAATAGATCAGCACGTTGCGGCAGAACACGAAATCGTAGCGAACGCCCGTATCCACGGCCGGTTCGACGAGGTTCGCGTGACTGAACTGCACGCACGCGCGCACGCGATCGTCGAGCAGCCAGCCGTCGCCGGTGGGCGTGAAGTGCCGTGCGCGAAACTCCGTCGCGGTGCCGCGGAACGCGTTGCGTCCGTAACAGCCGAGCCGCGCCTGCTCGATCGCGCGCGCGCTGAGGTCGATCGCGTCGATCGTGAAGCTGGCCGGATCGAGCCCCGCGTCGAGCAGCGCCATCGCCGCCGAATACGGCTCCTCGCCCGTCGAGCACGGCGCGCTCAGCACGCGGATCACGCGGCCGGGTATCGCGGCGAACCGTTCGGCCGCGAGCCGCGCCAGCGTCGCGAATGCCTCGCGGTCGCGGAAGAACCACGTCTCCGGCACGACGAACAGATCGATCAGCGCGCGCCGCTCGTCGGCCGACGCGTTGAGCTGCTGCCAGTACGCGTCGAGCGCTTCCTGCGTCACGGGCGGCCGCGCCGCCGACGGCAGGCGCTCGCCGTCCGCCTGCAGCGCGTGCACGCGCTCCGTCAGCGCACGGGTCAGGAAATCGTTGCCGAGCGAATCGGGGTCGATGCCGGTCTCGCGCAGCAGCCAGTCGCGAAATCGCGATTCGGACTCTTTCATGCGGACTCCCTCTCGTGGCCCGGCAGGTCATCGAACAGATACAGGCGCGCGACATCGTCGACCAGGTCGGACACCGACACCTGCTGCACGACGCCGTCGGGCGTGTTCGCGACGTGCCCGAGCCAGCGCGTGCGCGCGGTCGAGATGCCGCTCGCGTGGAACGCCGCGCGGTCGATCCGCATCGTCTGCGTCGCGCGCTCGACGATCAGGCCGATCACGCGCTCGCCGCCGGCGTGGCCCGCGCGGTAGCGGACCATCACGAGCCGCGTCGAGCGCAGCGCATGCGCGCGCCGCCCGAGCGCCAGCATCGGCACGTCGATCACCGGCACCGGCTGGCCGCCGCGCATCAGCAGCCCGGCGATCCATTCGGGTGCGCCGGGCACGGCCTTCGTGACCGCGAGCGGCAGCACCTCGTCGATGCCGGCCGCGTCGAGCGCATAGCGCTCGCCGTCGAGCTCGAACATCAGGAACAGCGCATGTGCGCCGTTCTGCGTGTCGGCGCGCGTCACGCGTCGACCTTGAAGCGCGACACGCTGGTGCGCAACTGGTTCGCGACGAGCGTCAGGTCGTCGATCGCCTGCGACGACTGGCGCAGCGATTCGGCCGTCTGCTGCGCGGCTTCCGACAGTTGCGACAGCGCCTGCGTGATCTGCTCGGCGCCGTTCGCCTGCGTCTGCATCCCTTCGTTGACCATCTGGAAGCGCGGCGCGAGCGTCTGCACCTCGGCGATGATCTGCGACAACTGCCCGCCGACCTGCTGCACGTCGAGCATCCCGCGGCGCACTTCCTCGGAGAACTTGTCCATCCCCATCACGCCCGCCGACACCGCCGACTGGATTTCCTTCACCGTCTGCTCGATGTCGTAGGTCGCCACCGCCGTCTGGTCGGCAAGGCGGCGGATCTCGGTCGCGACCACCGCGAAGCCGCGGCCGTACTCGCCGGCCTTCTCGGCCTCGATCGCCGCGTTCAGCGACAGCAGGTTGGTCTGGTCGGCCACCTTGGTGATCGTCGCGACCACCTGGTTGATGTTCAGCGCCTTCTCGTTGAGGATCGCGAGCTTCGCGTTCACCGAACCGGCCGCGTCCATCACGCTGCGCATCGTCTCGCCCATCCGCGTGAGCCCGCTCTGGCTCACGCCCGCGAGCGTGGCCGACTGTTCGGCCACGCCGGCCACCTCGTTCATCGTGCGCAGCAGGTCGCGCGACGTCGCGAAGATCTCGCGCGAGGTCGCGCCGATCTCGGTCGTCGTCGCCGCGGTCTCGTTCGCGGTCGCCTGCTGCTCGCGCGACGTCGCCGCGATTTCCGCGACCGACGTCGTCACCTGCAGCGACGACTGCTGCGCGCGCGAGACGAGCTCGGTCAGCTCGTCGGCCATCCGGTTGAAGCCCGTTTCGAGCGTGCCGAATTCGTCGCGGCGGCGCAGGTCGAGGCGGCGCGTCAGGTTGCCGGTGCGCATCACGTCGTGCACCTCGACGAGCCGTGCCATCGGTACGGTGATCGAACGGTACAGCCCGTAGCCGAGCCCGAGTGCGGACAGCAGCACGAACGCCAGCGCGGTCGCGAGCACGACCTCGGTGTCCTGCACGGATTCGCGGATCAGCTTCGCGGACTGCTCGGCGAACTTGCGGTTCTCCTGCACCAGCACGTTAGCGATGCGCACGACCTCGGTCCACGCGGGCAGCGTTTTGGCGTAGGCGGCGACGGCCTCCTCGCGCGACGCGCGGCTCTTCTGCACGGCGTCGTTCAGCAGCGGCACGTAGCGGTCGTAGGCGCCGCGGAACGCCGCGAAGCGCTGCCGGTCGTCGTCGCGGAACGTCGTGCTCTGGTAGTCCATCGACAGCGACTCGATCTCCTTCAGCGCGTCGGAGATCTTCGTGAGATCGCGCTGCACGGTTCCGGGCTCGGTGTCGACGAAGGTGGCCTGCTGCAGCAGCGTGAACGATTCGTTGACCGAGCCGCGCAGCGACGACGCGAGGTAGACGCCGGGCAGCGAGTCGCGCTCGATGCTGACGGCTTCGCTGTTGATCGCGCGCAGTCGCTCGTACGACACGCCGGCTGTTACCAGCATCAGCACGAACAGCACGCTGAAGCTGAGCAGGATGCGATTGCCGAGCGTCAGCCGGGTAGCGCCGATCGTCGGATGCAGGCTTTCATTGGTCGAGCGGGGCGTCACGGTGGCCATGTTCGGTATGGGCTTTCTAAAATCAGCGTTGAAAAAAACCGCGCCCGCCTGCGTGCCGAATGGCACGCCACGAGCGTATCGGGGTCGGATGCGGACGGCGCGGCGCCGGCAGGCCGCGCCACGAAATCACCGCTCCGCTTGCGCCGGCAGCCGAAGCGCGACCATGAAGCCGCGCGCCGTGTTGCGCATCAGGATCTGGCCGCGATGCCGCGCCGCCGTCGCGCGGACAAACGCGAGCCCGAGGCCGAAGCCGCCGCGCGCCGCGCCATGCGCGGATTCGAGCTGCACGAACGACTCGGTCGCGGCTGTACGCTGCTCCGGCGCGATGCCGGCGCCGGTATCCTCGACGCCGATCAGCCATGCATCGTCGTCGCCGCGCAGCGTGCAGTGCACGTCCGTGCCAGCCGGGCCGTACTTCAGCCCGTTGTCGATCAGGTTCGCGACCGCGCGCGTGAGCATCATGCGGTCGCCCTTCGTCACGCACTCGGTATCGGGCACGTGCGCGACGACCCGGCTGCCGAGCCCGGCCGCCTTCTCCCAAAGCTGGTCGACGGCATCGAGCACGATCTCGTTGAGACTCACGACCTCGTGCGCGCGGCGCTCGGACTGCGCGCGGGTCAGGTGGATGAAGCCGTCGGCGAGCGCGAGCGCGCGCCGCGCATGGCCGGCAATGCGTTCCATGATCGCCGGCATGTCGCCGTGTTCGGTCCGGTAGACGTCGAGCAGCGCGAGGATCGACGTCTGCGGCGAACGCATGTCGTGCGACAGGAAATCGAGCGCCTCGTCGCGCTGCCGCGACATCAGGTACGAATTCGAGTGATAGCGGATGCGCGCGGTCAGCTCCATCGCGTCGGGGAGCTTCACGAGATAGTCGTTCGCGCCGGCGATGAACGCTTCGCGCTTGACGATCGGCTCCTCCTTCGCGGACAGCACGATGATCGGTACGCGAGCGGTGCCGGCGTCCGCGCGCCATGCGCGGACGAGATCGAGGCCGTCGATCTCCGGCATCACGAGATCCTGCAGGATGACCGTCGGTTTCACGTCGCGCGCGACCGCCATCGCCCGGTGCGCATCGGTGCACACGTGCAGGTCGATGTCGCGCTCGCTGCGCAGCGCGCGGCGGATCACCTCGCCGACGAACGGTTGATCGTCGACGAGGAGGACCGACAACCCCGGTTCAAGACAATCCGAGGCATTATCACTGCTCGATTCTTTCATAAATACAGTTTCAAACGCCGATTCTCCAATCGATTCTTTCATATGAGTTGTTTATCCGACTTGGATGCTATCTTATTTTGGCGGTTGAAAATCCCGCCTGACTCCGCCGATTTAGCCTGTCGGCACTGCCTTGCAGGGCTTCGGTCGCCGTTTCTTTCCCCGTTGGCGCCCACATTACCCCCGCATTCTTTCTCTCAATAAACATAACCGGCTGATTCTAAATGAAATTAGAACACAGCATCTATCTCCTTCCGGTTTAGTTTTGCCAAATATGCAGAAAGAGACGGAGTCAGATAAATCAGATCATTTCCGGATTCGAAAGACGAAAACGTTTGCGAGACCGGCGCAAGAAGGTTTGCAAGCGCTGCAAGGCTGGCTGCCTGCCTTATTGGGGCCGGACTCAGACAAGCCGAATCGGCTGGCGGGAAGGCAAAAAAATGGCGCGGCGGGCGAGGATCGACCCGCGCGCGTATCGGCGCCGGCAGGCAGCCGGCCCGTGTGATGAAGGTGCGCGCCCGCTTACCCGCGCGCGTGCTGCGCGGACACTTCCTGCAGGTCGAGATCGCGTTCGAGCGTGTGCAGCATCTCGTCATGGATGTGCCCCGAACGGTGCAGGCGCAACAGTTCCGCGCGCCCGGCCCTGATCGCGGCCAGCACCACGTCGTAGTGCGCGGCGCGCACCTCGGCCGGATACGCGGGCTCGTTCTTCGCCCGCTCGGTCAGTTCCGCCCGGTACGTGTATTGCTCGAGCAGGCGCGGATGGATCACGGCCCCGCTCTCGTCGCGCACGAGCGGCTGGATCGCCGCGAGCTGTGCGGCCTCGACGTGCGCCCACGTCTGCGGCTCGGTCAGGTGATGCGCGGCGCGTTCTTCCCGCTGCGGCAGGCGCAGCAGCCGGATCAGCGGCCCGATCGTCGTGCCCTGCAGCAGCACGGTGACGAGGATCACCGCGAACGACGCCACCAGGATCACGTCGCGGCCGGGCATCGCCTCGGGCAGCGACAGCGCGATCGCCAGCGTCACGACGCCGCGCATCCCGGCCCAGCTCATGATCGTCGCGGCCTTCCAGTCGGGCGCGTCGCTGCGCCGCGCGATCCCGCGCACCGGCCACTTCAGCACCTCGACCGCGTAGATCCACACGAAGCGCGACACGATCACCGCCGCCAGCACCGCGAGCACGGGCGGCACCATCGTGCCGAGCACCTGCTCGAAGCCGCCGAGCCGGTGCATCGCACCGCGCAGCGACAGCCCGATCAGCACGAACACCATCGACTCGAGCAGGAACACGATGACCTGCCAGAACGCGGTGCCGCGCGTGCGCACGGCCGCCGAGAACACCTCGTGCTGATGCCAGCCGACGATCATGCCGGCCGTCACCGTCGCGATCACGCCCGACACCTCGACCATTTCGCCCGCGATGTACGCGATCCAGCCGGCGATCACCGCGACGGTGATCACGAGATAGTCGTCGTCGAGCAGCTTCAGGAACCACACGACGAGCTTGCCGACCACGAAGCCGACCACCACGCCGCCGAGCCCGAGCTCCGCGAAGCGCACGACCGCGTGCTCGAGGCTGAACGCGCCGGTGAGCGCGGCCGCGACCGCGAAGCGGAACAGCACCAGGCCGGCCGCGTCGTTCAGCAGGCTCTCGCCTTCGAGCAGCACCATCAACCGGCGCGGCAGCGCCACGCGTTCGAGCACGGCCTTCGCGGCGACCGCATCGGGCGGCGACACGATCGCGCCGAGCGCGAAGCATGCGGCCCACGGCAGCGACGGCGCCACCCAGTGCACGGCGAAGCCGACCGCGAACGTCGTGAACACGACCGCACCGATCGCGAGCAGCAGGATGCCGCCGACGTTGCGCTTGAACTCCTCCCACACCGAGAAGTACGCGCCGTCCATCAGCAGCGGCGGCAGGAACACCAGCAGCACCAGTTCGGGATCGAGGTTGATCGGCGGCAGGCCGGGGATGAACGCGATGCCGATGCCGCCGATCAGCAGCGCGGCCGCGGGCGGCAGCCGCAGCCGCTTGGCGATGCATTCGAGCGCGACGATCGCCAGGAATGACAACAGAACCAGCTTGAATGCCGAGACGGGGGACATGAATCGACCTCGTGAAGAATGAATTCGCGCTTTCCGGCGTCGTACCCCGGTCCGCAGTTTGGCGCGATTACATCACGAGGCGACGCCCGCAGTCGAGCGCGTTCGGGCGCCCCGCCGCGCGGGGCGTGCGCTGCGCCGGCCCGATGCGCGCGCCACCATGAAAAACGGCACGCGGGCCGGCCCGATCGCCCGCCCGCGTGCCGTCACGGCAACGCGCTGCCTGCCGCGCGTTACCGGCGCCGCACGACCATCAATCGCGGCTCGGTCATGTCCTCGATCGCGTAGCGGATCCCTTCGCGGCCGAGGCCCGAATCCTTCACGCCGCCGTACGGCATGTTGTCGACGCGGAACGACGGCACGTCGTTGATCACGACGCCGCCGACCTCCAGCTCGTCCCACGCGCGCTGCGCATGCGTGAGCGAATCGGTGAACACGCCGGCCTGCAGCCCGAAGTCGCTGTCGTTCACGCGCGCGAGCGCGTCGTCGAACCGGTCGAACTTCTCGAGGATCGCGACGGGGCCGAACGCCTCCTTCCGGTACAGGTCCTGCTCATGCCCGACGTTTTCCAGCAGCGTCGCCTCGAACATCGCGCCGTCGACCTTGCCGCCCGCGACGATCTTCGCGCCCGCCGCGACGGCTGCATCCATCCAGCCCGACAGCCGACGCGATTCGGATTCGGAGATCATCGGGCCGACGAACGTCGACGGATCCTTCGGATCACCCATCTTCAGCGAACGCGTCCTGGCGATCAGCTTCTCGCGCAGCGCGTCGTAAAGATCGGCATGCACGAGGATCCGCTGCACGCCGATGCAGCTCTGGCCCGACTGGTAGTACGCGCCGAACGCGAGACGCTCGACCACGTAGTCGAGCCGGTCGCGCTGGTCCGCATCGACGATCGCGGCTGCATTGCCGCCGAGCTCCAGCACGACTTTCTTCTTGCCGGCCTTCTCCTTCAGTGCCCAGCCGACGGCCGGCGAGCCCGTGAACGACAGCAGCTTGAAACGCTCGTCGGTCGTGAACAGATCGGCGCCGTCGCGATGCGCGGGCAGCACCGAGAACGCGCCCTTCGGCAGGTCGGTTTCCGCGAGCACCTCGCCGATGATCAGCGCGCCGATCGGCGTGCGGCTCGCGGGCTTCAGCACGAACGGACAGCCGGCCGCGAGCGCGGGCGCGACCTTGTGCGCGGCGAGGTTCAGCGGGAAGTTGAACGGCGAGATGAACGAGCACGGGCCGACCGGCACGCGCTTCGTATAGCCCGTATAGCCCTGCGCACGCGCGGAGATCTCGAGGTTGATGATCTCGCCGTCGATGCGCACCGATTCCTCGGAGGCAACGCGGAACGTGTCGATCAGCCGCGTCACTTCGCCCTTCGAATCGTTGATCGGCTTGCCGGCCTCGATGCACAGCGCCTCGGCCAGCTCGTCGAAGCGCTCGCGAAAGCGCGCGACGCAATGGTCGAGCACGGCCTGCCGCTTGTAGGCCGGCAGCTCGCGCATCGGCTTCGCGGCGTCGACTGCCGCGCCGATCGCCGCGTCGATCGCCTTCGCGTCGGCCAGCGCGACGCGCGTCGCGACCTTGCCGCTGAACTTGTCCGTCACTTCCAGATCGGTGTTCGCATAGACGGCTTCGTTGGCGAGGTAGTACGGATAGGTTTCCTTCAACATGGAACGACTCCTTCCTGTGAACGGGGAATTCAGAGTTGCGCCGACAGGCGCTTGATCTCGCGGTTCAGCACGCGCTCGTTATCCGAGTAATCGATCGGCACGTCGATCACGTGCACGCCCGGCGACGAGAAGCACTCGCGCAGCAGCGGCTCGAGATCGTCGGCCGATTCGACGCGATGCCCGTGCGCGCCGTAGCTTTGCGCATACGCCACGAAATCGGGGTTCTGCAGCGTCATCGCGAAATCGGGGAAGTTCATGTTCTCCTGCTTCCAGCGGATCATCCCGAACGCGTCGTCGCGCAGGATCATCACGACGATGTCGAGCTTCAGCCGCACGGCCGTTTCGAGCTCCTGCGAATTCATCATGAAGCCGCCGTCGCCGCACACGGCGATCACCTTGCGCTGCGGATGCACGATCTTCGTCGCGATCGCCGACGGCAGGCCCGCGCCCATCGACGCGAGCGCGTTGTCGAGCAGCAGCGAGTTCGGCTCGTGCGCGCGCCAGTAGCGTGCGAACCAGATCTTGTACATCCCGTTGTCGAGACAGACGATGCCGTCGACCGGCAGCGCGTTGTACAGGTCGTTGACAATCCGCACCGGGTACATCGGGAAGCGCGGATCGTGCTGGCCCTTCTCCAGGTGCGCGTCGAAATGCTCCTTGATCATCGCGAAGCGCGCGAAATCCCAGTGCGGCTGCGGCGACACGGCCTCCTTCATCTGCCACACCGCGTTCGCGATGTCGCCGACCACCTCGATCTGCGGGAAATAGACGGGATCGACCTGCGCGCCGAGAAAGTTCACGTGGATCACGGTCTTGTCGTCCGCGCGCATGAAGAACGGCGGCTTCTCGATCACGTCGTGGCCGACGTTGATGATGCAGTCCGCGTGCTCGATCGCGCGGTGCACGAAGTCGCCGTCGGACAGCGTCGCGTTGCCGAGCCACAGCGGGTGCGACTCGTCGATCACGCCCTTGCCCATCTGCGTCGTGAAGAACGGGATGCCGGTCTTGTCGACGAATTCGACGAGGATCTTGCGGGTGGTCTTGCGGTTGCCGCCCGCGCCGATCATCAACAGCGGATGGCGCGCGGCCTGGATCGCGTCGACCGCGTGCGCGACCGCCTTCTCCTCGGCCACCGGCCGCCGGCTGTAGCTGCGCGGGATCGGCTTGCCGTCGCCCTCCTCGTGCGCGATATCTTCCGGCAGCTCGAGGTGCGCGGCGCCCGGGCGCTCTTCCTCCGCGCGGCGGAACGCCTCGCGCACGGCCGACGGGATGTTGCCGATCGACACGATCTGCCGCGTGAACTTCGTGAGCGGCTGCATCATGTCGACCACGTCGACGATCTGGAAGTGGCCCTGCTTGCTGGACTTGATCGGCTTCTGCCCGGTGATCATCAGCATCGGCATCCCGCCGAGCTGCGCATACGCGGCGGCCGTCACGAAGTTCGTGGCGCCGGGCCCGAGCGTGGCGAGACACACGCCGGTGCGGCCCGTCAGGCGGCCGTAGGTGGCGGCCATGAACCCGGCTGCCTGCTCGTGCCGGGTCAGCACGAGCTTGATTTTCGATCGCCGCAGCGATTCGAGTAGATCGAGGTTTTCTTCGCCGGGAATACCGAATACGTACTCGACGCCTTCGGCTTCCAGCGCCTTCACGAACAGATCCGATGCTTTCATGGGGACTCTCGGTTGATGCCGCCTGCCCGGCCTACGGACACGCGGCGTTCAGAACGCGCGCCGGCCTACGGCACGCGGACGCTTTACCTACTGGACACAGACCACGGCACTGCTCGCCACGCATTCGGCAATGCGCGGCGGCGCCTCCGGATACCGGAGGACGAACGGACCCGCCCGCGCGCGGCGGGCGCGCACGGGCGGCAAAGACGTTTTTGATTGTAGACGGATTCGCGAGATCTCGACTTCGGCCGAACGGCCATTTGGCGCACAAACGAAGCGGGCGCCCCTACTGTGGCGGCACTGGAATTCAACACATCACACCTGTGAACTATGGTTGACATACTGAAATCAATGCCCTACAGTGCGCCTACGTTCAGCATCCGGACCACAGATGTCTTCGACGCATGGTTCGCCGGCCTGCAGGATCGCGTCGCGAAGCGCCGCATCCAGGCGCGCATCGACCGTCTGTCGATGGGCAATCCGGGCGACTGGAAATCCGCCGGCTCGCCCGTCGTCGAAATGCGGATCGACCATGGTCCCGGCTATCGGGTCTATTACGTGCGGCGGCGAACGATCTGGGTCATCCTGCTCTGCGGCGGCGATAAATCGACGCAACAGGCCGACATACGCGCCGCGCACGCAATGCTCGCGCATCTCGACATGGAGTAATCGATGGACAAGATCAGCACCCGGCCGTGGGATTCGGCCGACCATCTGAAAACCGAAGACGACATGGCCGACTACTTCGAAGCGTGCCTGCAGGAAGCCGGCGACGATCCGGCCTTCATCGCGCATGCGCTCGGCGTGATCGCCCGCGCGCGCGGCATGTCGCAGGTCGCGCGCGACGCGGGCCTGTCGCGCGAAGGGCTGTACAAGGCGCTGTCGCACGACGGCAACCCGAGCTTCGGCACGATCCTGAAGGTCATCAAGGCGCTCGGCCTGCAACTGCACGGCTCGAAAGCGCACGCGTGATGCGCGGGCGCGCACCATCGCGCCCGCTGCACGATACCCGTGGCCGCGTCAGTGCAGCCACCCGGCCGCCCAGCGCGGCACCAGCGACACCAGATACAACCCGAGCCCGATCAGCCCGCCGACCAGCGTGCCGTTGATGCGGATGTACTGCAGATCCTTGCCGATGTTCAGCTCGATTTGCCGCGACATCTCGCGCGCATCCCAGTTGCGCACCGTGTCGCGAATGTGACGCATCAGGAAATCGGCGAAATCCGGCGCCATCTCGTGCACGGCCTTCTCGACGTGCTCGTTCAGCGACGCGCGCAGCGCCGGGCTCTCCGCGAGCCGCGCGCCGAGCCAGCCGCCGAGCGTCGCGGCCTGCCGGTGCAGCGCAGAATCGGGGCGCGCGAGATCGGCCTTCAGCCACGCGCGCAACTGGTCCCACAAGTCGCGCGCATACTCGTTGAACGCATCGCCGTCGCGGATATAGCGCTTGATCTCCTCGCCCTTTTCGATGAACGCGGGGTCGTGCTTCAGCCGCTCGGTCAGCCGCGCGACCGTGCGGTCGAAGCGCTGCCGCAGTTCGTGCTCGGGGTCGGCCGCCACACCTTCGAGCACGCGGCTCACCGCGCTCGCGAGCATCCGCGCGCCGTTCTCGCCGAACCACTGCGTCGGCATGATCTTCTCGACCTTCGGGTATTGCGTCTTCAGCCATTCGACGATGAAGCCCGCGATCACCTCGCGGTTCTCCTCCTTGTCGAGCACGTCGACCACCTGTTCGATCGCGTCGTCGAGCAGCGCCTGGTGACGGCCGTCCTTCGTCAGCGTGTCGAGGATCACGCCGGCCGATTGCGACAGGTCGATCCGATCGATCACCGCACGGAACGCGTCGTGGACGAACGACTGGATCCGTGCGTCGTCGGTCATGTCGAGCGCGAAGCTCATCAGCCTGGTCACGTAGCCGCCGAGCGCGTCCGTGTTCGCCGGCTCGCCGAGCCACGCGCCGAGTTTCTGCGCCGGATCATGCTGGCGGATCTGCGCGGCGAGCGCGTCGGGGCCGAGAAACTTCTCGCGCACGAACACCGCGAGGTTGTCGGCGATCTTGTCCTTGTTCTTCGGGATGATCTCGGTGTGGCGCGACACGAACGGGATCGGCACGCGGCGGAACAGCGCGACGACCGCGAACCAGTCGGCGAGCGCGCCGACCATTGCGGCCTCGGCCACGGCCTTGACGCCGTCGACCCACGGGCCGCGCGGCAACAGGATCGTCGTGACGAACACCGCGACGGCGGCCAGCAGCAGCCATAGCGCGCGGCGCTTGCTGCGTTTCAGTTCGAGGGATTTGTCTGGCGTCATGGGCAACCGGCAAGGCAGGCAATGCCGCCAATATGCACCGAGTCGGCGGCCGCCGCCAAATGCCCGGCCCTGTTTCGATCGCCGTCCGGGTCCCGGCCCGGTCGGCCGCCGGCCCCATGACCGGCTTCCGCCCCGTCGCTCGAACGTTACAGAAACGTCTTCAGGTTCACCGCCAGATCCGCGAGTTTCACCGGATCCGGCACCGCCCCCGCCGCGATCAGCCGGCGCGATGCGCCGATGTCGCGCCCCAGGTTCGCCGCGGCCACCGCGACGATCCTGCCGTCGTCGCCCAGCCCGAACACCGTGAACGGCCCGCTCGCCGGATCGCCGCGCACGACGGTCGTGCGTTCGCTGCCGAACAACCCGAGCATCTGCAGGTTGCAGTCGTACTGATCGGACCACAGCCACGGCAGCTCGGCATAGGTCTCGTCCGCGCCAAGCACGTTCGCGGCCGCGACGGCCGGCTGGTTTTCGGCCACCTGCCACGATTCGATCCGCACGTGACGCCCGAGCAACGGATTGAAGTGCATCGTCACCTCGCCCGCCGCGAAGATCGCGGGGTCGGCCGTGCGGCAGCCCGCGTCGACGCGTATCCCGTTGTCGACATCGAGCCCGGCCGCCTGCGCGAGTTCGACATTGGGCACCACACCGATTCCGACCACGACGATGTCGGCCGGCACGTCGCCGCGGTCGGTCTCGACGATCGCGCCGCCGGCCGGCGCGCGACGAATCGCACGCGGCAGCGTCGCCATCTGGAAGACCACGCCACGCGTGTCATGCAACTGACGCGCATACGCGCCGACCACATCCGGCAACGCACGCTGCAACAAGCGGGGCGCCGGATCGATCACCGTCACGTCGCAACCGAGCTGACGCGCCGCAGCCGCGACCTCGAGGCCGATGAAACCGCCGCCGAGCACCGCCACGCGGCGCCCTGGCGAAAGTTGCGCGCGCAACGCACGTGCATCTTCAACCGTGCGGACGTAATACGGCGTGACACCTTCGTCGACTGCCCCGCCGAACATGCGCACCCGCGAGCCCGTCGCGAGCACGAGCCGCGCATAAGGCAGCGTCGTGCCGTCGTCGAGCCGCACGCGCCGTGCATCCCGCTCGATCGCGTCGACACGCGTGCCGAGCCGCAACTCGATGCGCTGCGCGTCGTACCACGCCGCATCGCGCACGAACGCACGCTGCTCGCCGCCGTCGCTCAGCAGCGCATCCTTCGACAGCGCGGGCCGGTCGTACGGCAGTTCGCGCTCCGCGCCGATCATCACGATGCGCGCCGCGGCGTCGCGTTCGCGCAGCGCTTCGGCCGTGCGCCGCGCCGCGTGGCCCGCGCCGACGATCACGAACGGATCAGCCGACATTGACTTCCACCTGCCCGTCGACGATCCGGATCGGATAGACCCGCACCGGCTCGGTGATCGGCGCGCATTTCGGCGCGCCGGTGCGGATGTCGATCAGCCCCTGGTGCAGCGGGCATTCGACGCAGCCGTCCTCCACATAGCCTTCGGACAGCCGCGCATGGCCGTGCGTGCAGAGGTCGTGCATCGCGAACAGTTCGTCGCCGATCCGGAACACGGCAATCGGCTTCTGGCCGGCGACGCGCGCCGCCGGTTCGTCTTCGGAGAATTCGTCGAAAGCGCCGAGCGAATGCCACTCGGCCAGCGTTGCTTCGGTCATGTCTTTTCCTTGCTTCTGCGTCAGATCGGGGTGGCAAGCAGCGTCTGCACGCGCGACGTGTCGTAGATCACCCGCTTGGTCTTGTATCGCAGCCCGTCGGGCGTGCGCACGACCGTGTCGTAATACTTGCCGGCCTGGTACACATTCGATTCGCCGTTGCTGCGCGTCTGCACGACGACGTAGTTGCTCTCGGTGTCGATCTCGCCGTCGCGCTCCGCGATGATCGTCAGACCCGACGTCATGTGCCGGTACGTGTGCTCCTCGAAGATGTTCGCGTGCCGCAGCGACACCACGCGATCGCGCAGCATCCGCTGGTTCGTGCAGTGGACGATCCCGACCGGCAGCCCGAGATCCGCGTTCTCCTTCGGCACGATTTCGTACGTGCAGTCCTCGGTGAACATTTCCGGCCAGTGTTCGAGCCGGTCGTTGTCGAGGTGCCCGATATAGCGGTTCTGGAGCATGTAAATCTCGAACCACGTCTTCATGTCTTCCGTCATTTCGCGCTCCCGCTTCAATAGCCCATCAGCTTCTGGTAGCCGACCCAGAACTTGCGGATCAGGCTTTCGGTGATCACCGTGTCCTGCTGGTCCGGATTGCCGCGCGACATCTCGATCACCGACGTCGCATCGCCGTCGCGCACCGTGCCGCGCTGCACGAGCTCGGTCGCCTCCGTGTCCTCCATCGAGATGTAGCCGGCCGGCCCGACGAGGTTCGCCTGCTTGATGCGCAGCGCGCGCAGTTCCGGCGTGTCGTCCACGTAGCCGAAGAAGTGGAAGATCAGCTCGAAGTTGTCGGGGCCCTTCGGCAGGATCTGCCGCGCAACCAGCGTGTTGTGGATCTGCTGGATCACGAGCTGCGGGAAGATCGGCTGGATATGGTTCGTGCAGTCCTCGTCGTATTCCGACACGAGATCGAGGATCGATTCGTCCTCGAGGTGGAAGCCCTCGTCGAACGAACGGATGTTCTGCTGCTTGTACGCGGCCGACGTGTCGTCGCCCGTCTTCGTCACCGTGATGATGCTGTGCAGCCCGTGGTTCGCATCCGGAATCGAGCGCGCCTTCATCCCGACGCGGAAGATGTTGAAGGTCGTATGGAACAGGTGCAGCATGCTCGCGTGATACGGGTCCTTCACGTTCTCCATGTACAACTTCCAGTTCGACTTCGAATACTGGCGCGTGCAGCCGAGATACTCGATCGGCTTGTGGAAGATCCGGTCGATCCACGGGCGCATCTGCTCGCCGAGATAGTCGGGCAGCGGCATCACGTCGTCGCTGAAGGTCGCGAACACGAGCCCGCGGTAGCTGTCGACGCGCAGCTTGCGCAGCCCGTGCTGCTTCGGGTCGAAGTCGGCCGGCATCCCGGACATCCCCTTCTGGCCGCGCCGGAACGGCACGCCGAGCAGGTTGCCCTGGTTGTCGAAGCTCCACTGGTGATACACGCACGTGTGCGAACTCGCGTTGCCGCGCGACTTGCGGCACACCTGTGCGCCGCGGTGCGCGCAGCGGTTCACCCACGCGGACAGCGTGCCGTCCTCGGTGCGCGTGACGACCACCGGCGTATCGCCGACGAACGTGCTCTTGAAGTCGCCGGCGTTCGGGATTTCCGCTTCCAGCGCGACGAAGTTCCATGTCGGCCCGCGGAAGATGCGCTCCTGCTCGCGATCGTAGACCGCGCGCGAGCTGAACACCTTGTACGGCACGCGCGAGCCGTCGTCGTGCGGAAAGGTCACGTCGGATGCGTCGCCGCGCGCGGCGAATACGACGGGCGATTCTGTCTGCTCCATGTCGGACTCCTTGTCCATCCGTTTCGTTGAATGCATGGAGCCCATTTTTGAAAAGCTAATATTCGCCGTCTATCCGGAAAGTGCGATTGCGGCGGCGCAATATCCACTTTCGGCGGATTTCTGCGCTAGCATGGCGGCACACGCGTCCCGGCGCACGATCGCGACCCATTCGTCGGATCGAAGCGCGCGTCGCTCATACAAAGGCTGAGGCCCATGTCCCCAACGTCGTTCGAGCCGGTCGCGCTGCGCGCGCACCGGCTGTTCGAATCCCGCGATCTCGACGAGACGCGCGAGCGGATCTCGCGCGTGATGCAGCCGCATGCGCTGCTGCCGAACGGCCGCGTGCAGGGTGCGTCGCACATGGATTTCGTCAAGCTCGGCGGGCTCGGGATCGGCACGATCGCATTCGGCGACGCGATGCGCGTGCAGGTCGACGCGGTCGACGGCTATTACCTGCTGATGTTCTGCCTGTCCGGCCAGGCCGAGGTGCGCGCGATGGGGCGCCAGCTCGGCGTCGACGGCCAGACCGGCGTGCTGTGCGCGCCCGGCGAGCGCTTCGACGCGGTGCTGTCCGCCGATTGCGAGCAGTTCGTGCTGCGCATCGACGCGGCGACCGTCGGCTCGCTGACCGGCGACCCGCGCGCGATGCTCGATCCCGTGCTGCACATCAGCGACGCCGCGCTCGCCGCGTGGCGCCAGCAATTGATGTTCGTCGCACGCTCGCCCGAACTGCTCGAACGCGCGAACGCGAACCCGCGCGTCGGCTCGCAGCTCGAGCACCTGCTGATCGACCTGCTGATCGAAGGCCATCCGCCGTCCGTGCTGCATGCGTCGCACCGCGACCCGGCGCCGGGCTTCGTGCGGCGCGCGCAGGAGTTCGTGAACGCGCACTACACGCAGCCGCTGCAGCTCGCCGATATCGTCCAGGCCGCCAACGTGCCGGAACGGACGCTGCGCGACGCCTTCCTGCAGTTTCGCGGGATGAGCCCGATGCAGTACCTGCGTGCGACGCGGCTCGACCATGCGCGCGAGCTGCTGCGCGGCACGGCGTCCGCCCGGCGGATCGCCGATGTCGCGCTCGATTGCGGGTTTACGCACCTCGGCCGGTTCGCGATCGCGTACCGGGAAAAGTTTGGCGAGTCGCCGTCGGAGACGCTCGACGGGAAGCGGTAACCGTTGTCGCCATGCTTGCGCACCGCGCGACGATTTGCCGGCCGGCTGTGACATGAGCCGGCACGGCATCGCATCGGGCTGCCCTCTCCGAATTCACCCGCGCACGCTGAAACACGCCGTTAGTTGCAATTCATAGCGTAAGGACGATCGTTACGCCGCCGGCACGATCATTTCCCGCGCAATCGCGCAGAACGCGGCCGTGGCGGCGCTCTCGCCGTGCAGCCGGCGGCTCATGATGATCGGCGACGTCGCGGCCGGCTCCGGCAGCCGCCGGTAGACGACCCCCTTCACACGCACGCCCTCCACGCTCTCCGGCACCAGCGACACGCCCACCTGCGCGGCGACGAGCCCGAGCGCCGTCTGCAGCTCGCGCACCTCATGAACGGCCGCCGGCACCAGCGCGCCGTCGCGCAGCGCGGATAGCTGCTGATCGGCGAAGCTCGGCCGCGGCGTGCTCGGATAGACGATCAGCGTCTCGTTCGCGATATCCGCGAGCGCGAGCGGCCGGTCGGGATCGGCGAGCGGATGCCCGACCGGCAGCGCCGCGATCAGCTTTTCCTCGATCAGCGCCTCGCGCACCAGTTGGTCGTCATCGAAACGCAGGCGGCCGAACCCCACGTCGATCCGCCCGCCCTTCAACGCGCCGAGCTGTTCGAGCGTGAACATTTCGATCAGCGACAGCTCGACGTCCGGCTGCGCCTCGCGAAACGCGCGGATCACGTCCGGCAGCGCGCCGTACAGCGTCGACGGCACGAAACCGATCACGATCCGTTCCGACAGCTGCGCGAGCCGCCGCGTCAGCGGGCCGAGCTCGTCGGCCTGATCGACGAGGCGCTTCGCCTGTGCATAGAACACCCGCCCGGCATCGGTCAGTTTCAGCGGTCGCGCACCGCGCTCGAACAGCGGCAGCCCGATCTCGTCCTCGATCGCCTGGACCTGGCGGCTCAGCGGCGGCTGCGTCATGTGCAGCCGCTCCGCCGCCCGCGTGATGTTCATTTCCTCGGCGACGGCGATGAAGTAGCGGAGCTGACGCAATTCCATTTCATGCCTCAAAGGTATGGAAGTAGTCGGAAAGAGTGTTGGACGACGCGGGGCCGGAATTCCTACCATGTGCACCAACAGGAGGAATCGCATGATAGCAACTGCCGCCACCATCGAACGCATCGAGACGCTGCTCGTCGACGTGCCGACGATCAGGCCCCACAAATTGTCGGTCGCCACGATGAATTGCCAGACCCTCGTGCTGGTCCGTATTCGATGCACGGACGGTATCGAAGGCGTCGGCGAGGCGACGACCATCGGCGGTCTCGCGTACGGCGAGGAGAGCCCCGAAAGCATCAAGGTCAACATCGACACCTACTTCGCGCCGCTGCTGCAGGGCATGGACGCCACACGCCCGGGCGCCGCGCTGGCACGCGCGCGCAAGCTGTTCCAGGGCAACCGCTTCGCGAAGTGCGCGATCGAGACCGCGCTGTTCGACGCGCAGGCGCGCCGCCTCGGCGTGCCGCTGTCCGAGCTGTTCGGCGGCCGCAGGACCGATGCGGTGGACGTCGCCTGGACACTCGCGAGCGGCGACACGCAGCGCGACATCGCGGAAGCCGAGGCGATGCTCGACGCGCGCCGCCATCGCGCGTTCAAGCTGAAGATCGGTTCGAACGCGGTCGCCGACGACGTCGCGCACGTGGTTGCGATCAAGCGCGCGCTCGGCGAGCGCGGCGACGTGCGCGTCGACGTGAACCAGGCATGGAGCGAAACCGATGCGATCTGGGCCGGCGCACGGCTCGCGGAAGCCGGCGTGAGCCTTGTCGAGCAGCCGATCGCCGCGACCAATCGCGCGGGGCTGAAACGCCTCACGCAACTCGCACAGGTGCCGATCATGGCCGACGAGGCGCTGCACGGCCCCGTCGATGCGTTCGCGCTCGCGCAGGACCGCGCGGCCGACGTGTTCGCGGTGAAGATCGCGCAATCGGGCGGCCTGCAGGGCGCGGCGAGCGTCGCGTCGATCGCGGCGGCGGCCGGCATCGAACTGTACGGCGGCACGATGCTCGAAGGCGCGGCCGGCACGATGGCGTCCGCGCAACTGTTCAGCACGTTCGACTCGCTGAAATGGGGCACCGAGCTGTTCGGCCCGCTGCTGCTCACCGAGGAAATCCTCGTCGAGCCGCTGCGCTACCAGGATTTCAAGCTGCACCTGCCGGCGACGCCCGGCCTCGGCATCACCTTCGACTGGGCCCGCATCGAGCGGATGCGACGCGACGCCCGCTGACCCCACACGACAACCGAAACCGGAGACACAGATGAACAAGCAAGCCATCGACGCCCTGCTGAAGACCTTCGACGACGCCGCGGAAAAGCCCGGCAACCCGCGCGTGCGCGCGATCGTCAACCGGATCGTGAAGGACATCTGCTACACGATCGAGGATTTCGACGTGCAGCCGAGCGAGTTCTGGACGGCCCTCAACTACCTGAACGAAGCCGGCCGGGAATTCGGGCTGATCGCCGCGGGTCTCGGCCTCGAGCGCTTCCTCGACGTGCGGATGGACGAGGCCGAGGAAAAGGCCGGCATCCAGGGCGGCACGCCGCGCACGATCGAAGGGCCGCTGTACGTCGCCGGTGCGCCGGAATCGGTCGGCCATGCGCGTCTCGACGACGGCAACGATCCGGGTCAGACGCTCATCATGCGCGGCCAGGTGCTCGGCAACGATGGTGCGCCGATCGCGAACGCGCTGGTCGAGGTGTGGCACGCGAACCATCTCGGCAATTACTCGTACTTCGATCAGTCGCAGCCCGCGTTCAACCTGCGCCGCTCGATCCGCACCGATGCCGAAGGCCGCTACAGCTTCCGCAGCGTGCTGCCGGTCGGCTACAGCGTGCCGCCCGGCAGCAAGACCGAGCAGTTGCTCGACCAGCTCGGCCGTCACGGCCATCGCCCCGCGCACATTCACTTCTTCGTTTCGGCGGACGGTTATCGTAAGCTGACGACGCAGATCAACATCGAAGGCGATCCGCATCTGTGGGACGACTTCGCCTTCGCGACGCGCGACGGGCTGATCCCAGCGGTCAAGCAGGCCGAAGGCGCGGAAGGCAAGCCGTATGGTGTCGACGGCCAGTTCGCGCTGATCGACTTCGATTTCTCGCTGCTCAAGGAAAAGCAGGACGTGCCGGGAAGCGAAGTCGAGCGGGCCCGCGCGCAAGCGTGAGCGGCCTTCCCGTTCGACGAATCGATAACGCAAGGAGTACAGGATGCTGTTTCATGTGGAAATGACCGTCCGTCTGCCGACGGACATGGATCCCGTCAAGGCGGCGACGCTGAAGGCGGAAGAAAAGGCGATGTGCCAGCGCCTGATGAACGAAGGGATCTGGCGGCATCTGTGGCGGATCGCGGGGCAGTATGCGAACGTCAGCATTTTCGATGTCGAGAGCGTGCAGCAGCTGCATGATTTGCTGAGCCAGTTGCCGTTGTTTCCGTATATGGAGATGGAAGTGCGGGCGCTGTGCCGGCATCCGTCTTCGGTGCGGGAAGACGATCGGTAAATGAAGGTGAAGCGCGCCGTTACCAAACGGCCGCGAGATGCACGACAAGGGCGGCCGGCGATCTTCTCGCCGGTCGCCCTTGTCATTTTGCAGCGCCGCGTTCAGGTATCGGCACGCATCACGACGATGCGCCGACGATCATTGCTCGCACGCCAGATGCGCGGCAAATCCCACCGTCCCCGGCGCGATCTCCGTCTTCAGCGTCAGCGCCGGAATGTCATAGTCGCCCGCATTCTGCCGCCGGAACGGAATCGGCTGCGCGGTCCACAGCTCGTCGAGACACTTGCCGAGCGCCGCGCGCGTTTCGTCGAAGCGCGCTTCGTTCATCCTGCCCGTCCGATAGATCACGAACGGCGGCAACACGTCGAACCCCGGGTAATAAAGAATGCCGTGCTGGATCGGGAACAGCACGTCGTCGATCGGTCCGTTGATGCCGCGCGGGCTGTAGTGCGATTCCCACCCGCCCGCCGTGACGATCACCATCGCCCGCTTGCCGGCCAGCGAGCCTTCGCCATAGCGATTGCCCCAGTGCGTATCGGAATGCTCGCCGACCCCATACGCAAAGCCATACGCATACACGCGCTCGACCCAGCCCTTCATGATCGCCGGCATCGAGAACCACCACAGCGGAAACTGCAGGATCACCGCGTCGGCCCACTTCAGCTTGTCCTGCTCGCGCGCGATGTCTTCGCGCTGCGTACCCGTCGCGAACGCGCGCTTCGAATCGAGCGACGGATCGAAGCGCGCGTCCGGCACACGCTCGGCCACATCGTTCGCATCGAACGCCGCCTTCCAGTTCATCGCATACAGGTCGGTCACCTGCACCGTGTGGCCGGCCGCCTCGAGATGCCCGACGGCAAAGTCGCGCAGCGCACCGTTCAGCGAACGCGGTTCGGGATGGGCATAAACGATCAGCACATTCATATTCGTCACTCCGTTGATTGAATGACTGCAGGATGCCGCGGCCAAAGGTATATTTGAAATGAATTCCTGATATTCCAGTTATAGCCATGAACAATCTCAGACGACTCGACCTGAACCTGCTCGTGACGCTGGACATGCTGCTCGCCGAGCACAACGTCACGCGCACGGCCGAAAAACTGAACATGTCGCAGCCGTCGGTCAGCGTGCAGTTGCAGAAGCTGCGCGACCTGTTCGGCGATCCGCTGCTGCTGCCGGGGCCGCGCGGGATGCGGCCGACCGCGCGCGCGGAAGCGCTGCGCGAGCCGCTGCGGGCCGCGCTCGACGCGGTCGAACGCGCGGTGATCCCCGCCACGCCGTTCGATCCCGCCATCGCGACGAACACATGGCGCGTGGCCGCAACCGACTACGGCGAATCGACGATCGTGCTGCCCGCGCTGAACGCACTGCGTTCGGCCGCTCCCGGTACGCGGCTCGCCGTGGTCGAACTCGTGCCGCCGCGCATCGAGCAGGATGCCGAACGAAACGGCATCGACCTGGCATTCCACACGACCGAGGGTTCGCCGGCAGGCATGCGGCGCCTGCCGCTGTTCGTCGAGCGATACGTGCTCATCGGCCGCGCCGGTCACCCGAAGCTGAAGCGGCGCCCCACGCTCGCGCAGTTCGGCACGCTCGAACATGTGATCGTGTCGCCCGACGGCGGCGGCTTCTTCGGCGTGACGGACGAAGCGCTCGCGAAGGCGGGCGCCGCGCGGCGCGTCGTGCTGTCCGTGCCGCATTTCCTGTTCGTGATGTCGGCCGTCGCCAGCACCGATCTCGTCGCGATGCTGCCCGAGCGGCTGGTGCGCGACGTACCCGCGCTGCGCGTGGTGGAAGCGCCCGTCGACGTGCCCGGCTACGAGATGTCGATGCTGTGGCACGAACGCGTGCACCGCGATCCGGCGCATCGGTGGTTACGGGAGACGATTGCGGCATCGGTCTGACACGCCGGTGGCGGAATGGCTGCCACCTGCTGTCATCGGGGGCTTGAAAGTACGCCGAACACTGTATATATTTACAGTGTTTCTGCGTCATTTGACCCGAATTCCGTCATCCGAGACGGTCTTTAGTGAGGCGACCATGTTCCAGTCATCCGCATTCGATCCCGAGCAACCCGGCTTCAATCCCGTCCACTTCGAGCGCGCCGCGCAGCGGGCGGTCGTCGATCTGCAGCGTGTCGCGGGCGGCCCCGCGCAGCGGGCGCTCGGCCTGCGACGCCGCACCCATCCTGCCGCCGTCCGCACGATGAGCTGGCAGGCGCTGCTGAACGTCGAGGAACTGGCATTCTCGAATGCCGGTTTCCTGAACCGCAACGATCCGACGGTCGTCGACGCATTCATCCGGCTGCGCGACAGCCGGCTGGTCGCCGCGGACGTCGAGGAGCCGGTCGACTGGCGCCGCGACGACGACGACCTGCCGGCCATCTACCTGATCGTCAAGGCGATGCTGGAAGCGGAAGAGGAAGAACGGGCGGAAGCGGCCTGAGCCGCGCCGGCCGGCTGCGGTTTGCCGCGATCGCGCCGCCGCATTGCGTGGTGGCGCGGTACATGCCGTTCAATGCCGTCCTGCGCGCGCCCATCGGCGCATCGGCGCATCGGATCGCAAGCCACGGGCCGTCGCGCCGGCAGACCGCCGCCGCGCGACGAACCTCGCAACGAACATGGCAACGACCACCCGTTACAGCCGCGCCGCGAGCCGAGCGCCCTGATCGATCGCGCGCTTCGCATCGAGTTCGGCGGCCAGTTCCGCGCCGCCGATCAGGTGCACCGAGCGCCCGGCCGCCTGCAGCGGCGCGAGCAGCGCGCGCTGCGGCTCCTGCCCGGTGCAGAGCACGATCGTGTCGGCTTCGATCACCTCGTGATCGGTGCGCTGCTCGCCGTACGACACGTGCAACCCGCGCGCGTCGATCAGCTCGTAGTTCACGCCGCCGATCATCTTCACCTGCTTCATCTTCAGCGTCGCGCGGTGAATCCAGCCGGTCGTCTTGCCGAGCCCCTTGCCGAGCGGCGCGGCCTTGCGCTGCAGCAGCGTCACGTCGCGCGCGGGCGCGGCGACCTGCGCGCGCGTCACGCCGCCGCGCGTCGCGGCCGGGTCGGTCACGCCCCACTCGGCCTTCCACTCCTCCAGATCGAGTGCCGGCGACTCGCCGTCCTGCACCAGATATTCGGCGACATCGAAGCCGATCCCGCCCGCGCCGACCACCACGACCCTGCGGCCGACCGGCTGCCTGCCCGCGAGCACGTCGATATAGCTGAGCACGTTCGGCCCGTCCTGCCCGGGGATCTTCGGGTCGCGCGGCGCGACGCCGGTTGCGAGCACGATCTCGTCGTAGCCGCCCGCGATCAGGTCGCTCGCGTCGACGCGGCGGTTCAGGTGCAGGTTCACGCCGGTCAGCTCGACCTGGCGGCCGAAGTAGCTCAGCGCTTCATGAAACTCTTCCTTGCCCGGAATCCGCTTCGCCATGTTGAACTGGCCGCCGATCTCGGCTGAGCCGTCGAACAAGTCGACCTGATGGCCGCGCTGCGCGAGCACGGTCGAGCACGCGAGCCCGGCCGGCCCCGCGCCGACCACCGCGATACGTTTCGGCTGCCGCGCGGGCGTGTATTTCAACTCCGTCTCGTGGCACGCGCGCGGATTCAGCAGGCACGACGCGATCTTGTTCTTGAACGCGTGATCGAGGCACGCCTGGTTGCAGCCGATGCAGGTGTTGATCTCGTCGGCGCGGCCCTGCGCGGCCTTGACGACGAACTCGGCATCCGCAAGCAGCGGGCGCGCCATCGACACCATGTCCGCGCAGCCGTCCGCGAGGATCTGTTCGGCCACTTCCGGGCGGTTGATCCGGTTGGTCGTCACGAGCGGAATGCCGACCTCGCCCTTCATCTTCTTCGTCACCCACGCGAACGCGCCGCGCGGCACCGACGTCGCGATGGTCGGCACACGCGCCTCGTGCCAGCCGATCCCCGTGTTGATGATGGTCGTGCCCGCGCGCTCGACGGCCTTCGCGAGCTGCACGGTTTCGCTCCAGTCGCTGCCGTCCGGAATCAGGTCGAGCATCGACAGCCGGTAGATCAGGATGAAATCGCGGCCGACCGCTTCGCGCGTGCGCTCGATGATCTCGATCGGCAGCCGGATGCGGTTCTCGTACGAACCGCCCCACGGGTCGGTGCGCTTGTTCGTATGCATCGAGATGAACTGGTTGATCAGGTAGCCCTCGGAGCCCATGATCTCGACGCCGTCGTAGCCGGCTTCGCGCGCGAGCTTCGCGCAGCGGACGAACGCGCGAATCTGCCGCTCGACGCCGCGCGCGCTCAGTTCGTGCGGCGCGAACGGCGAGATCGGCGACTTGATCTTCGACGGCGCGACCGCGAACGGGTGATAGCCGTAGCGGCCCGTATGCAGGATCTGCAGCGCGATCTTGCCGTCCTCCGCATGCACGGCATCCGTGATCTCGCGATGCCGCCGCGCGGCGGCCGACGTCATCAGCGTGCCGCCGAACGGCTTGGTCCAGCCGGCCACGTTCGGCGCGAAACCGCCCGTCACGATCAGGCCGACGCCGCCGCGCGCGCGCTCGGCGAAATATTCGGCGAGCCGCGGCAGTGTCTTGCGGCTGTCCTCGAGGCCCGTGTGCATTGAGCCCATCAGCACGCGGTTCTTCAGTGTCGTGAAGCCGAGATCGAGCGGCGCGAGCAGGTGCGGAAAGGGTGTGGTCATGATGATCCAGCCAATAAGCGATGCTTGCCATCGTAGGCGCGCGCCGCCTTGAACGTGAGGGGGCAAACAGCCATAATGCTTGTCATTTCCGGCCAATACGACATGACCTCCCCGCTCGCCAAGGACCGCCTCGGGCTGCGCCGGCCGACGATTCCGGTCGCCTATCCGCGCCTGCTGCTGCAGGCGCTGGCCGCACGCGGCGTCAGCCTGGCCGCCGTGCGCGCCGGTACGGGCCTGCGCGATGCGGTGCTGGCCGAACCGGACGCGCGGGTCGCGCCGTCGCAATGGGGGCGACTCGTGCTCAATGCGATCGAGATCGGTGGCGATCCGGGCATCGGGCTCGCGTTCGGGCTGCTGCTGAAGCCGACCGTGCACGGCTTTCTCGGCTATGCGACGCTGACCGCGCGGGACATCCGCGAAGCGCTGTCGGTCACGCAGCGCTACTTCCGGATGCGCAACCGCCAATATCGGCTGACCTATGCGGAAGACGAACGCGGCGCGACGCTCGAACTGCATGGCGTGCAGGCCAGTCCCGTGCTGCAGCATCACGTGATGTTCGAATTCGTGCTGACCGGGCTCGCGCAGAACATCTCGCAATGGGCCGGGCGCGCGTCGCCGCCGATCGCGCTGCAATTCGCATGGCCGGAGCCCGCCTATTTCGCGCGCTATCGCGACACGTTGCCGCCGGTCGAATTCGGTTGCGCGGCAAATGCGCTTTGGATTGCGCGGGAGGTGCTCGACTGGCCGCTGCCGCTCGCCGACGAAGTCGCGCACCGGCAGGCGCTCGTGCAGGTCGAGCACGAGTATGCGCAGGTGCGGCAGGAGGAAGGCGATCTGGTCGAACGCGTGCGCGCGGAGCTGGCGCGCCGGGCCGGCGATTACCCGGGGCCGGAAACGCTCGCCGACGCGCTGCTCGTGTCGACGCGCACGCTGCGGCGCCGGCTGGAGGAAGCCGGTTCGGGCTATCGGCAATTGCTCGACGAAGCGCGGTTTCGCGACGCGAAGCAGTTGCTCGCCGCGTCGGATCTCGACCTGAAAACGATCGCCGAGCGACTGCAATTCACCGACCCGGCGAATTTCACGCGCGCGTTCCGACGCTGGGCCGGGCAGACGCCGAGCGCTTATCGGGAAGCGGCCGCGGGCACACCGGTGCGCGAATAACGCCGAGCCGGCAGCAGCAGGGGCGCGGCTGCGCGCAGATTTCAGTGCATGCGCCGGGCAATCCGCCACCCGGCAATACGGGACGGTCGACCAAAAGCGTTGGCGTATGATGGGCGCCACATCAAAACGACGTCGCGCGAATCGGCGCCCGCTCCGACCCATGCCCAATCGCACCACCCTGATCGAGGCCACGATCGACTGCGTCGATACCAACCTCATCCGAGTCAAGGCCGATGTCAGGAAGACCCCGCCATACCGTTTGACGATGCAGGAGGTCTGCTACTTCGTCACGGCCAGCGACGTCGACGCGGAAGCGTTCAAGCAGATCGAGAAATTGAGGCCCGGCATGTCGGTGCGCGCCTGCACATTCGAGCATCGCGGCCGTCGCCGAATCGCCTGGATCAGGAGCGGCAAGCTTGCCGTCGCGCCCTACGACTTGGTCGCGCAAAAGCGGCGGAACCTGTCGCTGCTTGCCTGGGCGTCGTGCCTGCTCGTGCTGAGCCTGGCTATCGCCGCCGCGGCACTTCATTCTGGTTGGGCATTCGTCTCGGCACTGGCCACCGTCGTGGCCATCATCAGTCTGCTGGGCAACCTGCTCGCCATCGGAGGCTTGTCCGACCTGATATTCCAGCCGCAGCGACGCGAAGCCCAGGATAGCTGGCTATGTGAGCCGTCCGGTTTCGACGTGGAGCGGAGCAGCCCATGACGAACCACGCCATGCAGACCATATCCGGCCGCGTAACGGCAATCGGCCAGCAATCGATCGAGACGAAAGTCTGGAGCAACAACCTGGGCGCGACCACGCAAAGTATCGAGGAAATCACGCTCCAACTCGATTCGATCGCATCCCCTCTCGTGTTCAGGACCAACCGGACGACGCGCCTGTTCATCGCCGATGGCGATCGATTGAATGTCGCCTATGCCGGCGACCAGGATCGCCAGATCGTCTACGGTATCCGCAACGTGACCGACGGTTCGGCCTATCTGCTGCGCCCTGCCAAAGTCGCCAGCGCCCGGATCGACCTCGTCGTCATGCTCGGTTGCGTGGTTGCCGCCGCCGTGGTCAGCGGGATCGTATCGGCGGTGACGCTCAGCACAGACTCGATGCTCGACGTGTTTGCGCTGATCAGCGCGAGTGCCATCGGCTTGTGTGTACTGAGTGCGCTCCTGCGCATCCTGTTCGGCGTGATCCTGTGGCCCGAAATACGAAGACTGGCGCAGCCGGGCGGCAAACGAGAGATGAATGCAGCAGCCCAGGCCCTCTCCATCACGCAGGAAGAAACCCGGCACGTACGCTTCATCTGACCGGGTCAGGCGCGGCCACGGTGCAGGCGAACGACGCTGCGCGCCCCGGATTACATCGCCTCGGTCGCCACCCGACTCACCGTCGGCGCGCACCGCTCGTTCAGGTCAAACCGGATCCGCCCGAACGCGTATCGTCGCCCAGATGAATCCGCGCGCCGCCGTCGCCCTCGCCTGCCTCGATCGACACGTCACCCGTCGCCGCGACGATCGCGTCGTACACGTCATCGGTCACGCACACCACCGGCACCGCGATCGCATACAGCTCGGCAGCCACGATCGCGCCGATCGAGATGATCAGGTCGCGCTCCTTCAGCACGATCGCGACCGGCCCCGTGCCGTTGCGCACGGCTTCCGCGAGCACGCTGCTGCTCGAACTCGACCCCTTCGCGTGCGGCATCACCATCACCTTGCCGGCGAGACTCGCGCCGGCCTGCGGATGCCCGCGATCGACGATCCTGCCCGCGCCCGAATCGTAGCCGCCCCAGAAGCTGAGCGGCTTGTCGAGCACGAACGGGCGCGCGCATGCGCTGCCCGGTACGAGCGTGTCGCCCGTCAGCATCTTGCTTGTCGCTTCAGTCATCGAATCGCACCTTTCCTTCGTATGCCGAACGCACGCATTCGCGCATGCTGCCGTATGCGACCGTCACGCCGATGTTCGCGGGCGCATACGACGCCCATTTCCCCGAGTTGGTCATCACCAGCCCCGACAGTTGCTTCATCACCGGCGTGATGTACGTGCAGGTATCGACGACGATCTGGATGCCGCGCGCGGCGAACTTCTCCGCGAGGCCGGCTTCGTCCAGTTCCCACAAAATGAAGCGGCTCGTGTTCACGTAGAAATCGCAGGCCGGCTTGCCGTCGAATGCGTCGAGCAACATGTCGAGCGTGCGGAATTCGGCCAGCGAGAAATGCGGCGTGCCGAGCGCCACCGCGACGAGTGCGTCGCCGGCCGCGCCGTGGTTCAGCGTGCGGCGAATCTCGTCGAGATCGGCCATCGCGACATCGACCGTGCGTTGCGCCGCGTGCCCGTGCAATGCGGCGTCGAGCGTCGGCGCCTCGGGCGTCACGCCCACCGCATGGAACAGCGCGACGGCGCCGCTCGACGCGGCGGCCGCGCCGAGCGCCTTGAGTTCGTCTTCGGTGGTGTCCGCCGGCAGCCCGACGATCGCCGGCACGACCGCGCCCGCGATCTTTCCGACAGCCAGGCCGAGCGCGGCGAAGTAGATGTCGCGCGACGGCAGGCGGCTGAAATCCGGCGCGTTGAACACGATTCGCGCGGCGCGGTTCGCTTCGACATGCAGCCCCGCATACGGCGCACGCCCGGTGATCGCGGCGGCCAGGTCGAGAAAATCGCCGTACCGGCTCGTGCGCGCGCCGAGCACCGAGTTCGCGAACACGATCGCATTGGATTCGGCCCACGCGATCTGTTCGCCTCTCGCGGGACGGCTCTTCAACTGATATGGCGCGCAGGTGAAGCTCGATTCGCAGCCGAGCTGCAGATGCGCATCCATCAGGCGCTGCGCATCGCGCTGGATCGTGCGGTCGCCGTGGTACAGCTCGGGATGGATCAGGTCGAGCGACCCGACGTTCAGCGTGGTCGGCACCGCGACCTGCGCGCCCGTGTCGACGAAATACTCGACGAAGTCGAGACTCGTCTGGCCGTGGTACAGACAGCCGTCGATATGGGCAGACGTAATGTCGATCAGGTGCGGCGCGGACATCACTTGCGCCGTGCGCGCGACGATCCGCATCGCGCGCGCAACGCCGTCGCCGAAATCCCCGCGCAACATTGCGTCGTCGCGGTCACTCAACTGCAGCATCGGTTGCTCCTCGTGACTCGGGCCGGCGGCGCGCCGGCCCGTGAAATCCGTCAGAGGACTCTACAACTGGAAGTAAAAACTGTCCAGATGACCGTCGATCCGGATAATCTTAAAACCAATTTCCATGACTGAACGCCGTCGAGGCAGCCGATGGCTCGAATTTCGATCCAGTTCGCTGCCTATTCGTCTAGCGCTCCGCAGTCAGGCTGAACAGTTCATCGCGCAACGCCTTCGCGCGTCCCTGGCCGAACTGCGTCTCGAATTCGTCCTGCGCGGCCTGCCACGCCACCAACGCCCGCGCGAACGTGCGTTCGCCGAGCTTCGTGAGACTCAGCGCATGCGCGCGCGCATCGTGCTCGGACGCGGCCGTCGCGACAAAACCGTCGCGCTGCAGCGGCTTCAGCGCGCGCAGCAGCGTCGTGCGATCCATCACGAGCGTATCGGCGAGTTCGCTCATCAGCAGGCCGGGCCGGCGCTTCAGGTTCGACATGATCGAGAACTGCGCGGGCGTGACGCCCACCGGGGCCAGATGGCGTTCGTACAGTTGCGTGACGAAGCGCGCCGCCTGACGCAGCGCGAGGCAGTTGCACGCTTGGGCAATCGAGAGGTCGTTCATGCCTGGCAATTTATATGTGCATATGCATAAAGTCAATGTACACTCCGCCGTAACGAGGCTGGGGGCGCGAGGCTGGCGCCCCGCCATCGCGTCAAGGAGACGGACATGGACTACATCGACAAGCTGCGGATCTTCCGGTCGGTGGTGGAAATGCGCAGCTTCACGCGCGCCGCCGACATGCACGGCCTCGCGCGGCCTGTCGTGTCGCGCGCGGTCGCGGATCTGGAAGCGCGCTTCGGCAGCCGGCTGCTGCACCGGACCACGCGCCAGGTGTCGCTGACCGAAACGGCCGAACGCATCTACGAGCGCTGCGCGGCCGTGCTCGACGAACTCGACGCGCTCGAAGTGGAAGCGCAGACACAGACGCTCGAGCCCGAAGGCCTGCTGCGCCTCGTCGCGCATACGACGGCCGCGCTGAACCGGCTCGTGCCGCTAATCGCCGGCTTCAAGAGCGCGCATCCGAAGGTGCGCCTCGACGTCACGCTGACCGAGCGCCCGGTCGATCTCGTCGGCGAAGGCTACGACATCGGCATCGTCGTGCCGTACATGCTGACGAGCGAGACGACCGTCGTGCGGCTGGTCGAACGCATTCCGGTCGTGATCGTCGCGACGCCCGCGTATCTGAACGCACACTCGCGACCCGAGACGCCGGCCGACCTGGCCGATCATCCGTTCGTGCCGATATCGCCGTCGCTGCGCCGGCCCGCGTTGTCGTTCCGCATCGACGGCGACACGCTGACCGTCCCGTTCCGTTTCGACATCTCGTCGAACAGCCCCGTCTTCAATCGCGAAATGGTGATGCACGACTTCGGCATCGGCGTCGTGCCGAAAACGCTCGTCGAAGCCGAACTGGCATCGGGCGCGCTCGTGCAGTTGCTGGCGAACGCCGATCTCGTCGACGCGTTCGTCGAGATCAAGCTCGCGTATGCGAACCGCGCGCTGCTGCCCGCGAAGGTGAAGGCGTTCATCGACTACACGGCCGCCTATTGCGACCGCGAAGGCTGGATTGTTCCGGCGGCGGCCTGATCCGGCGCGCAAACGTGCCGGCCTGACGCCGATTGGTACAGCCACGACACCAATCTGATCCCGCCCCACCCCTCGCTTCGCGCGGCCTTGCCGCCTAACATGTGTACATGCACAAGACCACGCTCATTGATGACGATTGCTTCGCGGTCCGGCAAGCCGCCCGCCGGATCTCGCAGTTCTACGAGCGTTACCTGTCGCGGGCGGGCGTCACGCCGTCGCAGTACAGCATTCTCGCGCTGCTGCGCGACCGGCCCGGCCTGACGATGGCGGCGCTGTCGGCCGTGCTGGTGATCGAACGCACCGCGCTGCTGCGCGCGCTCAAGCCGCTCGTCGGCGCGGCGCTGGTGACGGGCCGGATCGAGCCGCCGCAGCGCCGCCAGACGTTCGCGCTGACCGCGCACGGCGAAACGAAGATCGCCGATGCGCACGTGCACTGGCTCGCCGCGCAGGAAGCGTTCGAGCGGCGGTTCGGGCCGGCGCAGGCGGCCCGCCTGAGAGACGAATTGTTCCGGATCACGCACAACCTGCCGGAACGCTAGCCCTTCCCCGATCGACGACATGCCGTCGATCGTTTTGATAAGTGCATATACATAGGTGAATCGATGGATACGACCCAGGCCGCTGCCTCCTCACGCGAAGCAGCCACAATCGACCCGCCCGCGAAGCAGCAACGCCGTGTGCCGTGGATGCGCATCGCGGTAAGTATCGTCGTCGTCGCGGTGGCCGCGGCCGCGCTCGACTGGCTGTTCGTGCTGCGCTTCCAGGAGAGCACCGACGATGCGTACGTCGGCGGCGACGTGACGGTGCTCGCGCCGAAGGTCAACGGCTTCGTCGACAAGATCCTCGTGACCGACAACCAGCGCGTGAAAGCCGGCGACGTGCTCGTCCAGCTCGATGCGCGCGACTACGATGCGAAGCTCGCGCAGGCCGCCGCCGAAGTCGACAGCGCGCGCTCCGCCGTGACCGAACTCGAAGCGAAGCAGCAACTGCAATTCGCGGTGATCGGCCAGCACGCCGCCGACAAGAACGCTTCGTCGGCCGAACTGACACGCGCCGCATCGGACCGCGTGCGTTACCGCGAGCTCGTGAAATCCGATGCCGTGTCGAACCAGATCGTCGAGCGCGCGGACGCCGATTATTCGAAGGCCGGTGCTGCCGTCGAACGCAGCGACGCCGCGCTGCTCGCGTCGAAGCGGCAGCTCGACGTGCTCGGCGCGCAGCTCGCCGATGCGCGGGCCCGCGTGAACACCGCGCTTGCCGCGCAGCGCGTCGCGGCGCTCAACGTCGAATACACGACGATCCGCTCGCCGGTCGACGGTTACGTCGGCAACCGCACGGGCCGCGTCGGGATGCTCGCGAACGTCGGCGTACCGCTGCTGACGGTCGTGCCGGCTTCCGGGCTGTGGATCGACGCGAACTTCAAGGAAGACCAGCTTCGCAAGATGCGCGCGGGCGATCGCGTCGACGTGTCGCTCGATGCGTCGAGCACGCGCCTGCACGGCCGCGTCGATAGCGTCGCGCCCGCGACCGGCGCGACCTTCAGCGTGCTGCCGCCCGAGAACGCGACCGGCAACTTCACGAAGATCGTCCAGCGCGTGCCCGTGCGCGTGCATCTCGATGCGCAGCCGGGCCTCGAACACGTGCTGCGCCCCGGCCTGTCCGCGGTCGTGACCGTGCATACCGACCACGCGCACTGAGCGGGAGCCGACCATGACCACCGCGTTTTCCGGCGACCCTGCGTCGCAACCGACCAGGCAGCGCGTGTTCGCGTTCGCGCTGATGTGCGTCGGCTTCTTCATGGCGACGCTCGACATCCAGATCGTCGCGTCGTCGCTGCGCGACATCGGCGGCGGGCTTTCCGCGAGCCAGGACGAGCTGTCGTGGGTGCAGACGGCCTACCTGATCGCCGAGATCATCGTGATCCCGATGTCGGGCTGGCTGTCGAAGGTGATGTCGACGCGCTGGCTGTTCGTCGCGTCGGCCGTCGGCTTCACGATCACGAGCATGCTGTGCGGGCTCGCGTGGGACATCAACTCGATGATCCTGTTTCGCGGGCTGCAGGGCGCGCTCGGCGCCGCGATGATCCCGACCGTGTTCACCACCGCGTTCGTGCTGTTCCCCGGCAAGCAGCGGCTCATTGCATCGACGACCATCGGCGCACTCGCGTCGCTCGCGCCGGCGATCGGCCCCGTGATCGGCGGCTGGATCACCGACCAATGGTCGTGGCACTGGCTGTTCTACCTGAACCTCGTGCCGGGCATTGCCGTGGCCGCGCTCGTGCCGCGCTACGTGCACATCGACGAACCCGACCTCAGCCTCATCAAGCGCGGCGACTATCTCGGCATCGTGCTGATGTCGGGCTTCCTCGGCTGCCTCGAATACGTGCTGGAGGAAGGCCCGCGCAAGAACTGGTTCGGCGACGACGCGATCGTCATCTGCGCGTGGATCTCCGGCATCTGCGGCTTCCTGTTCATCGTGCATGCGCTGACCGCAGAAGATCCGGTCGTCGACCTGCGCGCGCTCGCCGTGCGCAACTTCGGGATCGGCAGCCTGCTGTCGTTCGTGACCGGCATCGGGATCTTCGTGACCGTGTTCCTGACGCCGCTGTTTCTCGCGCAGGTGCGCGCATTCAGCTCGCTGCAGATCGGCATCGCGCTGCTGTCGGTCGGCGCGTTCCAGTTGCTCGCGCTCTGTGCGTATGCGTTCGCCGCACGCTACTTCAGCATGCGCGCGCTGCTCGTGTTCGGACTGATCTGCTTCGGCCTCGGCTGCTATCTGTACACGCCGATCACGCACGATTGGGGCTGGCGCGAGCTGCTGCTGCCGCAGGCGCTGCGCGGAATCGGCCAGCAGTTCAGCGTGCCGCCGATCGTGACGATGGCGCTCGGCTCGCTGCCGCAGTCGCGGCTGAAATCGGCGAGCGGCCTGTTCAACCTGATGCGCAATCTCGGCGGCGCGATCGGCATCGCGGTGAGCGCGACGATGCTCAACGACCGGCTGAATTTTCATTACCTGCGCCTGAACGAGCACGTGAGCGCCGGCGAGCCGCAGGTCGCATCGCTGCTCGATCAGCAGGCTGCGTACTGGGGAGCGGTCGCCGGCAATACGCTGAATACCGCGCAAGCCGGGCTCGCGAACCTGCATCGGCTGATCTATCGCGAAGCGCTGACGCTCACCTACGCGGATGCGTATTACGCGCTGTCGCTATGCTTCGTCGTCGCGCTGATCGCCGTCGTGTTTTCCAAACCCATTACCTTGAACGCGCCGCCGCCGGACGCGCACTGACGCCGAGATCATCATCATGAAAAAGCTACTCGTCGCGCTGGCTGTCAGCGCATTCGCCGCAGGGTGTGCGGTACAGCCTGCCCAGCATCCGGCGCTGAACGAATCCGTTCAGACGCTCGCGCCCACCGCCTGGGATACCGACGTGCCGCGCGCGGATATCGACGCCGCCGCATGGTGGGCGCAATTCCACGATCCCGTGCTCGACCGGCTGATCGCGACCGTGCTCGCCGGCAATCTCGATCTGCAGGCGGCCGCCGAACGCGTGAAGCAGGCGCAGGCGCTGACCGTGCAGAAGCGCGCGGCGCTGCTGCCCGAACTCGACGCGACCGCGCATGCGGCCGACGCACGGCAGAACACGCCGCCGCCGCTCGGTTATGTGCGGCAGGCTGGCGCCGGGCTCGCGCTGAGCTGGTCGCCCGATGTGTTCGGCGGCGAACGGCTCGATCTGCTCGCCGCGCAGGCCGAACTGGTCGGGCAGAAGCATGCGGAGGATGCGATGCGGCTCGCGCTCGCGGCCGATGCGGCATCCGCATATGTCGATCTGCGCTGGGCGCAGCAGGAGTTGAAGATCCTGCAAGACAACGCGAAGATCCGGCAGCACGCGCTTGAACTCACGCGCAAGCGGCAGGCGTTCGGGCTGTCGACGGAACTCGACGTCACGCGCGCGCAGAACCAGCTCGATGCGCTCGAAGCGCGAATTCCGCCGACGCAGGCGCAGATCTCGCATCAGCTCAATCTCATTGCCGTGTATTCGGGGCGGACGCCGGAGGCGGTCGATCGGCTCGTGTTGGTGCAGGCGGGCGAGATTCCTGCCCCGCCGGTTGGGGCGCCGGGGACGTTGCCTTCGCAGGCATTGCTGCGGCGGCCTGACGTGCTGACTGCTTATGCGCAGGTCGAGCGGCGTGCGGCTCAGGTGGGGGTTGCCAAGGCCGAGCGGTATCCGAAGTTTTCGTTGAATCTGACGGACGGGATTCTGGCTGCTTCTTATCTCGGGTTGCCTACGTTGACGGACAATCTGTTCAGCGCGGCGTTGAGTGCGACGAGCCCGATCTTCAACGCGGGGCGCATCACCGCCGATATCTCGCAGAGCGAAAGCCGGATGCGCGAGTCGGAACTCGGGTTAAGGCAGACGATGCTGCAGGCGTTGCGGGAAGTCGAGGATGCGCGGGCGAATCTCGTCAGTTCCGATGAAGCGACGCGGAAGCTCGATAGCGCGCTTGCTGCGTCGGACAAGGCGCTTGGGTTGGCGAATCAGCTTTACAAAGGCGGGGCGACGGATTTTCTGGATGTGTTGTCGGCGCAGGAGGTGTATCTGCGGGATTCGGATTCGCTCAATCAGCTCAAGCGCGAGCATGCGCTGGCGGCGGTTGCGCTTTATCGGTCGCTTGGGGGTGGGTGGAGCAGGAACGATGCGGCGGGTGGGCCGGAGGTGGAGGCTGTGGCGAAGAATTGAAGGCTGAATGGATGCGGGGTGAAAAAGCCATCAGACGTTGAATAGCAGCTTAAACGCCCGACAAACCCGGCTTGATACGGTATTGGCCGACGTCGCTGGAGACGAAGGCCGATACGGCATAATGCACAGCCCTCTTCTGCATAGCCGGAATCCAGAATTCAGCCATGACTATTCGACTCCTTTTTGCCCCCATCAGTCTGATAGTCACCACATTCGTCACGGCCGCCTGCGCACCTGTGACAGCCTGGAACGGCGGATCCATCGGCGACACCCGATTCCGCATGACCGACAAACCATGCGCCACGCGCTGTTCGGCGCGCCCAGACTCGGAATCGTTCCCGCTCAGTCAGGTTCGCCACGGCATCGACCTCTCCACCGGCGGCCTCTTCGGCCCCGAGGCTATCTCGCTGGTTGATCTGGATGTCGGCACGCTGTCGTTCGTGGAATTCGATGTTGATCTCGTGAATGGCAAGCGGAGGACAACCGTCATCGATCGCGGCGACATCGCACTCGGTGCCGACGACCTCGCGCAGATCGGCGCTACCGCCAATTCCATCTGGACGTCGCCGATGCGTGTACCGACTGCCCGAGTCGGACTGGACGGCTTTTGGTCGATCACCGTGTTCAACGGCGCAAACCAAAGAAGTGAAACCGGGATGGGGGATATCGGTGGTGCGGGCCGCTTGCTCAGCACAACGCTATACAAAATCCAGATGACGCAAATGCCGTACTTCTTCGTGCAGAACCGTCGTCGGTATTTGATGTGGTCGTGCTACCAGGATGCATCGAAGGGGCACGCCAGCGCTCCGATGCCGCATCTTCGTACGCCGGGATATTCGGGGGATGACGTCGAAGATATTCCGCAGTCGTTTCCCATCCCGCAATCCGACCCGCTGCGGTTCCGTTTTGACGTTGGAGACCGGCAATCGACATGTGCAGATATCAGGCGTGTGCTGGCTGTGCAGACCCGTTGAAGATGAGCGAACGACAACTTCATCCCGGCTATTGAGATGAGATTGCCGTCCGTTGTAGCTGCCCGCGATGGGCAGCAAAGCTCGACCGCTTAGCGATCCAATGCCAGCTTCGCGCCGAGCCCCAACAGGATCGTCCCCATCACCGCGTCGATCGGCTTGCGCAGTTTCGCGTAACCCGTTTGCACACGGTTCGTCGAGAACAGTACGGCGACCGTGCAGAACCACGTCAGCGATACGGCAACGACGACGGCCAGCGTCGCACCATGCACCCACGCCGGTGCGTGTGCGGGCAACAGCGTGACGAACAGACTGCCGAAGAACGCCGCGGCCTTCGGATTCGTCAGGCCGACCAGCAGCCCTTTCCGATACGCATGCACGCCACCGCGAACAACGGGCTGGCTCGCGGATTCAGCTTGTTGCGCCGACTGACGCAGGCTCGACAGCGTCTTGATACCGAGGTAAATCAGGTACGCGGCACCGGCGATGCGGATCGCCTCGTACAACCACGCGAGCTTCGCGACGATCAGCCCGAGCCCGAAAATCGCCATCGCCGCCCAGACCGCATGCGACGACGCAATGCCCAACGCGGCCAGCAGGCCCGCACGGCGATTGCCGAGTGCGTGGGACGAAACGGCGATCAGGTCGGGGCCGGGGCTGACGCACGCCAGCAACATCACGCCGCCGACTGCGGCAAGTTGAGGAAGATAGCTCATGGCGGTTCGGGTGGATTCGGGTGAAGGAGGAAAGCCGGGCTACTCTAGCATGCCGATTTTGGGTACATACGGGACGGCTTGAGGCACGGCGTGCCGGCGTACTTTCGAGCCGCCGACACGCCCCATGCAACCGCGATTACAGCGGCGGCCGCTTCAGCTTCACCCAGCGCTGCACCGACGGCCGCTCCCACTGCGCGCGTGCATAGTCGGCAAGGCGTTGCGGCACCGGGTCGTCGTTCAGCACCAGACGGTTCAGCATCACCGCCAGATCGACATCGGCAATACTCCACTCGCCGAACAGGTTTGCCGCGCCCGGCGCGAGCAGCTTGTCGGCGGCCGCGAACAGCTTCTGCGCGGCAGCCTGCGCCAGATTCGACAGCGGCTCGCTCGACGGGCCGTAGAACAGCACTTCGGTCGACCGTTCCGTGCGCACCGGCATCAGGTCGCTGCGCAGCCACGCCTGCACCTGCCGCGCCTGCGCGCGCTGGCGCGGATCGACCGGATAGAGCCGTGTGCCCGGGAATATATCTTCGAGATACTCGGTAATCGCCGACGATTCCGACAACGCGAAATCGTCGTGCACGAGCGTCGGCACGCGTTGCGTCAGCGACGTCGCCGCATAGTCGGGTGCGAAATGCGCGCGGTTGCCGAGATCGACGGTCACCAGTTCGTAAGGCAGAGACTTTTCCTCGAGCGCGACGAAGACCGACATCGCGTAAGGGCTCGTGTATTGCGCATCCGCGTAGAGACGGAGATTACCGGTTTGCACTGCAGGTTCCTTGTGGGGGCGGAGGTTGGCGGCGGCGGGTTGATGCGCCGACGGGCTCCGGGTGGGTCGATGCGGTGTGTTCGACAGATTAGCAGCGGCGGAAAAGGCGGTGTTTGGGGTTTTGTGTGCGCCGACGCTGCGTGATCATTCGGCGTCGGGCCAGCGGTATCCGATCACTTCGTTCAACGGGTAGGCGAGTTCGCGCACTTCTTCCAGCTGGTTGCCGCCGAACAGGTGGACGTGTTCGGCGTCGTGACGCAGGTAGAAGCCGACGTGCCCTTTCCAGCTTGGCGGATCGTCGCGCGTCAGGATCGCGATGCAGCCGTAGACCGGGCGTTCCAGCGGGCGGCCCCATTCGAGCCACGAACGTGCGAGTGCGGAGCCCGTGCCGCGAATGCCGGAGTGCGTCATGCACCAGTTGACAAATGACGAGCACCAGGAAATCTTGTCGTCGTAGCCGGCGAGGTTCGTCTGGTTGTTGTATTCGACGATGCGCGGGTTGATGCTGCCCGGCGAGTGGCGGCGGATGCCGAGTTCGGCCAGGGCGACGCGCATCCAGGGTGGGTGGGCGGTCGCTTCTCGGTTGCCCTCAGGGGTCGATCGGGTCACGGCGGTCTCGGAATTTTTGGGATATCAACAATCTTCGCATGAATGCGGGAAGCTGGCAGCGCGTCTCTAGCGGCTGCGCCCCACAAGCGAATCTAATCCATTCGATTGTTTCGACATGCGTGTTGCGAGGGGCTGCAGTCAGTGCGCTGCCGGCATTGACGTATTTTCCGTTTCCCGATCAACACCTTGCGTTGTCGATCGGTATTGCGTTGGTTGGTCACCGCGCTCGGCTTGGCAGCGCCGGGCGGGTGGCCGAGATGGCGGCTCATCTCGCCGCCCAGTGTTCGCTCGATTAGCGCCTTCTCGAGGGCCAGCATCGCGGCATTGATCGCTGCGGCCGTTATCGGACCGCGACCGAATTGCTCAAGCAACTCAGCGGGAATCGCCGGCAGGTTTACCGGTTTGGCTTTCGGTTTGCAAGGCATATAGCCTCCTGGGGAGCATCATATGTCTTGAACACGAAATTACTGATATATCCCTAGTAACGGAGCCACGCATGTAGCGGCCCCGTTACTACTCCACATTACGTAGACGTTACCCTCCACAGAGCAACGGACTTGCCACCAAAAATGCAATGCCAGATTAATGTTGAACTACATACCTTTGATGTAAAAAAATCAGCCCAGATCAGCGACAAGATTCGATCATCACAATCCAGAAAAGTGTCGCTCAATCACTCTAAGACCTATCGACGCAGACAAGTAACTACAATATTGCTGATAATCATCAGACTTGTCCCGATTCGCAAGATCGGAAACAGATTTCAGGCAAAGAACCTTTGACTTCGGCGCCGCGGACATTGCAACAGCGCTGTATACACCGTAGCACTCCATATCTACTGCGATAGTTTTACGATGTTGCTTCTTAAACAGTACATGCTTTCCCAGATCAGCTACAACTGCGCTACCAGAAACCATCGGGCCGCAATGAAGTGACGGTACATTACCTGGTCGCGCCCCTGGAAAGGCGCGATGAAGCACCTCCAACTCGGTCTCACAACTCGTTGCGGCGTTGATCAAGTCTCGGTCACCTGGAACTTGGTCCGGTGCGGCCTCGAAAGATCCGTCGTCAATCCATTTTCCACTCTGCCAATCCCAGCTTTTTTCAGCAACTACAAGATCTCCCAATTTCGGACTATCACCAACGCCTCCGCATATGCCTGTCATAAGCAACACGCGAGGCCTAAAAGCTTGTAGTAGCGCGGAGGTCGTGAGTGCGGCCGAGACCGACCCCATTTGAGGCGCATGCGCCGCCACAAGAGACACTACTCGCCCCCCCACTTCAATGAAACCCTTTCTCAGAGGCGGCAAAGCGGCCACTAGCTCCTCTCCATCCCACTGACAAGGTAAATCCAGGATTGCCTTTAGTTCCGGATTACGGAGTGCCGTTACAAAACACACATCAACATCAAAATCGACAGATTTTTCAATAGATCGCCGAATATGCGATACAAGATTTTTAATAGAATTTCGCCAATCAGCACTACCGACATCATAGCGAATAATCTGAGTCGTGAGCCTCCGGAAATCAGCTTCGTTTTCCCTGAGCGCATCTTCGTCGGCAGTTATACCAACAATCGTTCTTGGTGAATTTAGCCCGGGCTCCTCAACCATCATAAACAACAAATCCAGCCCGTTACTCGCCGTCGGCTTGTCATCTCTTGCAGGCAAGATTAAATCAAGCAAAACAAGCTCAAATGATCGCTCGGATAACACCAGCCGAGCCTCTCTCGTATTGCTTACCCTCACAATGTCTGAATCTTGAATACCGCTGGACACGAGCTCACGCCGAATGGACGATGCTTTCTCGTCCCCATCCTCGACCAACAAAACTGGAAATGTCATCTATTTCTCGTCGATATAACGTTTAATCAAATCAGTGAGCTCACGCCTCCAAGCGCCAGCCTGCCCGGAATAGTATATTGCGCCTAGCATCCAGTCGCCAAACTCCTGAGCCAGATCTTCCGCTAGCGTCTGAAATGTCACTTTTGATCCGCGATTGTTTGGAAACTCTCCATGCTGCGTGAGCACAACAGCCGGTACCGTACATTCGATTGCCTCCATGAAACGTAAGACCTCTGTTCCACCAAGACTTTGGGGCTTCCCTCCTCCTGCCTTATCAACCGAGAAGTCGAATGTCGGCAACGACATATCCACAATGGCAAAATCGATATTTCCCTTCTCGCAGGCTCTTACCGCCGATGTAACAGAGCGAGCAGCTACGATATTTGCATCTGGAAATATATCGTGAATCAATCCAAATATTGAAGTCAACTTATGATCATCATCCTCAACAACCAGCAAGGTGAAATTAGGCGTAGGCATCGTAAGCTTCCCCTCGCAAGTAAAGCGGCACGCATATTTTCACAGTCCAAATTTTATCTTTCACCTGCAGATCTAGCGGCACTGGGAACACAGTCCGATCGATAGTCCGCGTCATGCTTGCAAGCTTAGCCAGCCCTGACCCACCTTCAATAGGAACGAGTTCGTACGGTATACTTCGCGTATATCGATTCAAAAGCTGCTCAAGCCCTCCATCTTCCAGTCTTTGAGAAACACTTTCTGCCAATTGATTTTTTGCAACAATCTCCAATGTCCCTGTTTTATCATCGAAAAGTATTGCAATATCAACACGATCCATTTCAACACCCAGCCCAGAGTGCTTCCATGCGTTCTCCAGAATGGCATAAAAACAATCTGCAATTACCGAAAGACCATAAGAGGTTAAATTGATATCAATTTTTGATTGGGGATCGAGGACCACTTCCGCAGCGAACCTACGATTTACGTTCTTCGCTGAGCTAACGGCAATTTCGATTGCTTCGCGAAGCTTGTATGTTTGTTGTTCGGAATTTTTTTCTAGCAAAAACCAATCGGCAGCAATATCACACTGGGATTGCGTAGCCGTAGCCACAGTTCTCAGTAGTGAATTCAACCTCATTGCATTATTACCTCCTCGCCTAACCACGCCGATTAGGTTATCAAACTGCACCTGCACTTGATCTTTAACATTATGAGATATGAAGTGAGCGAGTTGCTCCATCGGCTCTGCTAGGGCATGCCAGTAAGCCTCAAAGCAAGACGTGACAAAGACCTGAAAATTCGAAGAATTCTGTGCAAGATCACTAAGCACCTGGGGTGCGGCCATTGGATCCAAAGCGACTGATATTGCACCATCCGGATGCTTCGCATCTCTAATCTGAACCCGTTGATCCCGCAGATGTTCGACAATACGATTCACCTCCTTGCCGAAGGCATTGAATGCAGTCGCAATCTCTAAAGCATTGCTTGGGATATCAACGTCATCGAATAACTCCGCTACGATATAGCTTCCATCCTGGCCGATTAATCCGTTCTCCTCCAGTGGCCCTAGAATAGTTCCCTTTAATGTGCCATGACGTATCCGCGAGCTTAGATAAGAGTTCAAACCATCGGCAGGATCAGTCAAGAAACGACGAAGAAGGCGTTCAACAATTCCGACTAGCAGCGCAGTCGACTCAGAAAGATTTTCCTTACTCAGCGCATGGAGAAAACTCTCTTTATCTTGCTCGAGAAGATAATCTCGAATCAGCGCACCCGGAATTGGGGCGATCCTGTGATTTCGCTCGGCACGTTGCCAACGTTCATAGTCAGCCGAGAGTTCACGCTCTGCCCACTGTAAAATTGCGGCTTCGTTAACAAAGACACGCGACTCGTTAACATCCTGAAGCCCTCTCCACAAAGTCTCCTGAAGAGTTAGCGATTTAATTTCGTCGGTGTATCTTTGCAAAGATTCACCCCGCAATTGCACAAGCAATTGCACCGCCCTCAATCGTTCCAATCTCACTGCTTGCGAAGAATCGAAATCCAACAGCAACAAATATTCATCAACCCATACCCGTTCATAGAACGAAATGATCAATTTCCTCCCACTCTCAGGCAAATATTGCCATTTCGATACAATTTCCTCCTCGTCCCGTCCTGCCTTAAATTCTCGACATGCCATTCGACAAATAAATGCGATGCGAGACTCCTCCAATACATTGAATGCACTGTGTGCAACACATGCAACAAGTATCGGATCAGCGTCGCGGAAGTCTAGCCACTTCTTGCCTGAAAATAGGCGCTTGAGAGGGAGGGTATGACCAATCATTTGATCATCAACAAGGGCCAGTGCTGTCCGCTCGAGCGCCCTCTCCAGATAACCATCTTCGATATCTGCCGCAATAAGAATGCGTGTTGCATGCTTCCTGCTGCTTTCTGTTCCCACTAATCTTTCTGCAATACCCCGTGCAGCGACCGCATTATCTCCAACAACGAATTCTCGCGCGATCCATACTTGAAAAATAGCTGGCAAATCAAGAATAGTCGAAATATCGGCACTTTCAAGACAGCTCAAAATTTGTGACGCGACATTAATATCTCGTGCGTTTAATGCACCAAACGATGACAATCTCTCGACCACACTCCGAAATCTATCCTTTCGCATCCAAAGAATTTCTTCGAGCCGAAATGTTGGCGACATAAAACTCAACCAAGGAGATATTAAGTTCCCTTCAAATATATCATCCGACTGATCAACAGCAAACGAACCCAATGCAGGACCAAACGTGAGACCTCGATTATTTATTCCAAGCTTTATTATTTTTTCGATACTTCCTTGCGCCACCAACCCCACATCAAGCACATCGCAAATCAATCCCGACAGCGTAGCCGTATAACGTGATTTTTGACAGCCATCCGAATTAACACTTCTCCCGAGCATCAACTCTTGAAGACAAACCACGTCCTCGCCCACTTCGCCTACACCCCACCCCAATCCCCCATCAATTAAGGCCTCTGCCTTTACTAAGCGCCAATCCACAAATCCCGCGTTTCTCAAAATCCGGATGCAGGCAGTCGTTTCAGTCAGCAATTGCTCCTGGACACCATATATCGCTACCGTACAACACGCATCGACAAATGACTCATAATAGTCCGTGAGACCATTAGCGAACTCAGCGCTTAATACAACCGCCATTCCTTCTGGCACCTCATCAATTCGACCTAACGCGCGGTAAAACATGTACACAATCTTTGCCTCAGAAACAGGCAAAACCGGAAAACTGTCACTGCATTTCGCAATAAAGCGATCGATGGAAAAAAGTCCATCATTTCGATCACTAAAGACTTGGGCGGCCAATGCTGCGATTCTAGGACTCGCTTGTGTCGCAAGTGCTTGAGCATAGGCCCGAAGCGCATCGTCCCCTTCCAACTGCTGTATCAATGCGAACTTCAACTCAACAGTCCAAAAACACCACCCATTGGTCTGCTCGAATGAATCGATCTTTTCCTTTGCAGCCTGTAAGCGATCACCGAGCACATCTGCCTCAACTTCGATGGCTAAGGCTCTAAATTCGTTAATCTTTACAGTGTGTGAAGATAGCCATTCGGCAGCAAATCGAAGCTCCTGCTCTAGACTTGCGGTCGGTAGTGACGCATTCCATGCCAACATTCTGAATTCGGCCAATCCCCGCCGACTGAAGGATCGGCCGATAGATGGAGCAGTTCGATGAACAGCTCGAACTAATGCTGGCATCTCTGTTGTTTTCGCCTCGAGACGAAGCCTCGCCAGCACACTCATGGCTTGCGTACCGGCTCCTCGAAAGTGCCGTTGGTATCTTGTCTCTGCACTACTAGAATTTTTTTTCATTAGGTTCGGTCGCCCCACGGATTCGGCAACTTATCATTATCCAATGAAGCTGAGAGCTAGAGTAATTGCTTAGGCTGCCACGCGATCGGTACAGGCTCGATCCCGATACTTCAGCCCCCCCCAAGGGCGAGAAACTACAAACCGATCCAAGAGAGCGGTCAGAGGAAGACAGCTATATGACAGCGTTGAATGCCCCATCAACCACGCATGTGAGCTTTGGTAGCCTGCGGCAGATGCCTCGGGATGCAAAGAGGTAGAAGTGCCTGACGAAGAAATCGAGCCTGCAAGCACCTGTTCGGATATCCGCCGTCGTCGACGACCTATCAATAAGCAAAAGCTTGGGGCAACATAGCAATATGAATAGGGGACGCACTCGAACTACTTCTTGATCGCATGCCAGTTAGCGTCCACCTTGTCCGGCCTCAACTTCTAGCTACCAGCTACAACAAAGGTCGGCAGCGCCGCCCCAACAACTGGTGACTGCGGCTACCTCGTCCAGATCAACTACGATCAATCAACTTTCACAAATGCTGTTGGCAGCAGCTCGCAATCGTCAGTCATCCACCTTGAAAGCCGACACCAGCCGGGTCAATTCCGCCGCCTGCTGCTTCAAACTCGCCGCAGCCGCCGCACTTTCTTCCACCAGCGCCGCATTCTGCTGCGTCATCTGATCGAGCGACTGCACCGCGTCCCCGATCTGGTCGATCCCGGCACTCTGCTCCAGGCTGGCCTCGGCGATCTCGCTCATCATCGCGCTCACGCCCTGAACCTGCGAAACGACATCGCTCATCACCTTCCCCGCCTCGCTGACCAGCCGCGACCCGGTATTCACCGTCCCCGCACTATGTTCGATCAGCGCCTTGATCTCCTTCGCCGCCTGCGCGCTGCGCTGCGCCAGATTCCGCACCTCCGAAGCCACCACCGCAAACCCGCGCCCCTGCTCGCCGGCCCGCGCCGCCTCCACAGCCGCATTCAACGCCAGAATATTCGTCTGGAACGAGATGCTGTCGATCATCACGATGATCTCGGAGATCCGCTGCGACGCATTGCTGATCTGCTCCATCGTGCTCACGACTTCGCCCACCACCTGCCCGCCGCGCGCCGCCGCATCCGATGCACCATTGATCATCTGCGCGGCGGTCGTCGCCGTCTCGGTGTTGTTCCGCACCACGGCCGTGATCTCTTCCATCGACGAAGCCGTCCGCTCCAGGTTGCTCGACTGCCCTTCGGTACGCTCGCTGAGATCCGCGTTCCCCGAAGCAATCTGCGCCGACCCGGTTGCGATCGACGCGGAAGCCGCGCGAATCCGGTGAACGAGCGTCGACAGCGACGACACGAACCGGTTGAACGCATCCGACAACTGCCCGATCTCGTCCTCGCTCTCGACCGTCATGCGGCGCGTCAGGTCGCCCTGGCCGCTGGCGATCTCCGACAGCAGCGTCGCCGCCCGGCGGATCGGCGCGGCAATCGCGCGGCCCACCAGCCAGATCACGAGCAGCGCGACACCAAGGCCCACCACCGCTGCGACCAGCGCCGCGCTGCGGATCGCGCGCGTCACGGGGCCGAGCAGTTCCGCCTGCGGCGCCTCTACGACGACATACGCATTCAGCTCCGGAATGAACGACGTCGCGATGAAGCGCGCGCCACCGTCGCCGTCGTAGCTCAGGTACGAATACGGCTTGCCGGCCAGCAGCGTCGACGATGCATCGCCGGGCAAGCCCTGCTGATCCTTCATGAAATGCTTGCCGTCGATCAGCGACGAATCGCGATGCATCATGATCGCGCCGTCGGGACGCACGAGATACGCGAACCCGGTCTCGCCGATCCGGTAAGCAGCGATACCCTTCGCGAGCGCATCGACGGACAGGCTCATGGCGGCCGCGCCGATCGGCACGCCGTCGAGCTCGACGCGGCTGTTGATGAACATCATGTAGCCGCCGACGGTCACCTCGCGGTCCATGTTCACGTCGAACGCCTTGCCGGAGGACAGGAAGCTGGTCAGCCATTGATCCTTGTCGGTCACCTTCCGCTGCAGGCCGGCCTCGTTGTAGTAGTTGCCGCTCTTCACCGACACCCACTGCACGGACGCGGCCTTCTGCTCGTCCTTCACGTTCTTTGCAAGCTGGATCCAGTTGCGCGTGCCGGCATCGGGTTCGCCGTCGGCTTCCCATTGCAGCAGGAACGCGTCGCGCGCGAGAATGCGCGACGCGGCGATCGGCCCGGCCATCTGCCGCTGCACGTCGGCGCGAATGCCGTTCACGGCCGTCGGCAACTCCTCGCGAACGACGCGATCGCGCACCGCGTTGCTGATCAGGCGGATACTGAGTCCGCTCGAAATCGCGACGAACACGAGCAGGCAACTCGTCATGCTGAGAATCAGCTTGTTTTGAATGGAAAGCTTGCGCCAGAAGTGCATGGGGAACCCTCGATAACCGCTCGGTCTGAGCCAGTTTGGGTTATCGGCATGCACGCGCAGAACCGCATCGCTGATTTCAGATGTTCATCATGCGAGATTCGTTATGTCGTTACCAGGCGGGCATATGCGGCCGCCTATACGCGCAGAATCAGCGTCAATCAGTATGCAACGAAGATCGTCACCCGCCGGTTTCGCGCCCGCGCGGCGGCATCGTCGCCCGCGACGAGCGGCTGCGTATCGGCTCGCCCGATCGCGGCAAGCCGGTGCGGTGCGACGCCGCGTTCGGTCAGGTAACGCACCACACTCCCCGCGCGCGCCGACGAAAGCTCCCAGTTCGATTCGTATTTCGCATTCGCGATCGGCACGCTGTCGGTATGGCCTTCGACGAGGATGTCGCCGGTCGCGTGATTGCTCAGCGCCTGCGCGATCTGGTTCAGCACGGGCGCCGAATCGGGCAGCAAGCGCGCATCGCCGACATTGAACAGGATCTTCGCGTCGATGCCGATCTCGACGCCGTGCGGCGCTTTCACGAGCGAGATCCGGCCATTCGTCTTCAACGAATCGAGCAACGCGAGCCACGCCGGCGCGCGTTCGGGCGTCACGGTATCGGCTGCGCTCACGGCGCTGCCGGCATGTCGCGCGAGCGTCTGGTACCGCGCGTCGAGCGCATTGAATTTCGCGAGCTGGAGCACATACAGCGCGAGAAACAGCACCATCAGCGTCGTGATGAGATCCGCGTACGAAATCAGCCAGCGGCCGGACTGCGCGCCTTCGAGTTCGTCATGGTCGCGATCAGCTGATGATGCGCCGTCAGTTCGAGCTGTCATGCTGTCGAGAATTCCGGTTCGTCGTACGACACAGGCACAGGCACAGGCACACGCATATCACGCGAGCGACTCCGTCGCGCGCCCTCGCACATCGCCGGTCAGGCGTGTTTCGATCGTATGCGGCGATTCCTTGCGCGAAATCGCGAGCAATCCGTCGAGATACAGCTTGCGGAACCGCAGCTCGCTGTCGATCTGCGCACGCAGCTTGCCGTACAGCGGCAGGAACACGAGGTTCGCAAACGCCAGCCCGTACAGCGTCGCGATAAACGCGACCGCGATGCCCGGCCCGAGTTGCGCCGGCTCCAGAATATGGCTCGTCACCTGCACAAGCCCGAGCACCGAGCCGAGAATGCCGAACGTCGGCGCATAACCGCCGGCCTGCTGCCACACGCGCGCGGCGGCCAGGCGGCTGCGCTCGTAGGCATCGAGTTCGCGCTGCAACGCATCCTCGAGCACGGCGGTCGACACGCCGTTCGCCAGCAGTTCGAGCCCGCGGCGCGCGAACGGATGGATGCCGCTCACGTCCATCGATTCGAACGCGAGCAGCCCGTCGAGCTTCGCGCGGTCGCCCCATTCGAGCAGGTCGGACAGGTTCTTGCGATCGACCTCGCGCGCACGCACGAACGCGAGCCGCAACTGCTTCACCGCGTCGAAGAAGCGCGCCCAGGTGTTCTGGATCATCACCGCGCCGAGCGTGCCGCCGAGCACGATCACGAGCGCCTCGAACTGGAACAGCATCGAGAAATGCCCGCCTTCCAGCGCGAAACCGAACACGATCGCCGCGCCGCCAAGCACCACTCCGGCCAGGGTCAACAGATCCATACGCCTCCCCGTTTCACGCGTCCGACGACGACGTCGACGCCACAGACGCCACGCCCGTCGCAGGCGCCTTCGCCGCGCGCACGGCATCCAGCACGCGCCGCTCGATGTCCTCGATCTCGACCGGATCGAGCTTGAGTTCGCGGCGCATCACCCACGACACCTCGTTGCGCCGCGCCTCGGTCATCACGGAAAACAGCTTGTCGGCCACCGCGCGATCGTCGAGGTTCGCGATCAGTTTTGCGAGATCGTACGTATCGAACGCGCTGATCACGTCGAACAGCGTGCGCGGGTCGATCCACACGAGATCCTCGAGCGAGCGCACATCGCCGCCGCGACGCGCGTTGCGCCGCGAGAAATACGCGACGCCCTTTTGCTCGACGTAACTGAGCACCTTCGATTTGCGGAACGCGAACACCTCTTCGGCGATCTCGCCGTTCGACAGCTTGTTGAGCAACAGCGTCTTCTCGACGCCGATCAGCGATTCGAGGTCGGCCAGTTCGATGAGTTCGAGTTCGCTGTTGATCGACAGGTCGAGATCGTGATCGGCAACCTGCTGCGCGCGATCGATCACGCGTGCGGCGTCGAACGTGACGACCTGGCGCGCATCCGACGAAGCCGCATGGTCGGTTGCACTGCCGGCAAGGTCGGCCTGCGCGGATTCGATCGTGACGAGGTTGAGCTTCTCCATGCGTCGCAGCATCGCGAGCACGTGCGGCCGCGAATGGCCGGCAATCGCGCGGCATTTTCGGATCACTTCGGCAAGCGGCACCGAGGTTTCCGCCGCATGGGCCTGCATCTGCCGGCGCGCCCACGTATCGCCCGAGTCGCGCGCGTCGGCGCCGGCCATCAGCGACAGCACATGCGCATACGACAGCACGCCCGGCATGAAGTCGGCATGCGTATAGGTCGCGAGCTGGTCGTCCTTGCGCTTCACGCGACGGATCATCGTTCGCACGATATGGCGCAGCAGCGCCGACACGCGCTCGATTTCTTCATCGAGCATGCCGGCCGGCACGACCGTGAGCTGACAGAACGAAAGCGCTTTCGCGGTATGGGCACGCGGCTCGGCGGCGAGCAATGCCGATTCGCCGAAGAACTCGCCGCGGCCGAGCGTCGCGACGATGACGCGCTTGTCGTCGCATCGCGTGGACAGCTCGACCTTGCCATCCGTAATCAGAAAGATGACGGGCTCGCCCGCGAAGCCCTCCGAGTAAATGATTTCTCCGGGCGCCGCTGTACGCGTCCACGATTGCTGACGATTCACGTCGATCCCCCTGCTGCGCTGAATGTTGCGGACTGCGCGTCGCCTGTCGGAAGCATGCGATCGCGAGTCATCCCCGTGACTCGTTTACGTCATCGGGCGCAACATCCTTTAGGGAGTTCGCACTCGCTTTTGCGCGAAATCAAGGTGAAACGTTTGCGGGTTGCGCGGCTGCTTTGCAATGTTCACTTCGATTGTTCACTTCGATGCGTGTGTGTGTAGTGCAATTGAAAGCGCAATGCGATCCCGCGCGTCAAAATTCCATGTCGAGTTCGTCGATGTCTTCCTGCTCCGCCTTCGCCGCGTCGATCCACTCCGCCACGAACGGATGCGCGAGCACCTGCATGCAGTACTCGGCGATATCCGGCTCCAGCTTCACGTCGTAGGTCAGGAAGCGCGTGACGACCGGCGCATACATCGCGTCGGCGATGCCGATCTCCGCGCCGAACAGCCAGGGGCCGCCGTACGCGGCCAGACACTCGCGCCAGATCGTCACGATCCGCTGGATGTCGTGCTGCGCGCGCGACCAGATCCGGAAGCCGGGGAAATGCGCACGCAGGTTCATCGGCAACGCGGATCGCAACGCGCTGAAACCGGAATGCATCTCGCCGCAGATCGACCGGCAATGCGCGCGCGCATGCCGGTCTTCGGGCAGCAGCCGCGCTTGCGGCCGAATTTCGTTCAGGTATTCGGCGATCGCGAGTGTATCCCACACCGCATTGCCGTCGTGCGTCAGGCACGGCACGAGAATCGACGGCGACAGCAGCAGCAACTCCGCGCGCGACGCGGCATCGATCGGCACGCTGACCGTGTCGAACGCGAGCCCGCTCAGCTTCGCGAGCAGCCAGCCGCGCATCGACCACGACGAGTAATTGCGGCTGCTGATGGTCAGCGTCGTCTTTCCGGTGGATTCCATGTCGCTCCCCTGCCCAATGCTGTTCGTGCCCCTGCACCGAAAACGGACGCCGCACGGCGTCATCCGCACCACGCCTGTGCGGCGCATTCGCCGAACTGGCGCAGCGCCGCACCGTGTCGCGGCGCGGGCCACGCGCCAGACCGGCGCGGCAACGCATCGCCCTCGGCCATCCGTCATCGCGTGCCACCTGCGCCGCCGCGCTCACGAACTGCGTGCAACGCGCGTGCCAGCCGCGCGCTGGCACACGGCTTGCCTCGTTTGATGCAACGCAGCGCAACGAGCGACCGTCATGAACCTGCTTGCCTATCCGTTCTATCAATGGTCTGCCGAATGCCTGCGCCCGGCGCGCGCATGGGCGGCCACCGCACGCGCGACGATGGCGCTGTGGCCGCCGTCCAACGCCACGCCGACGGGCCGCATGCTCGACGCACTGTGCGAACTGCTCGAATGCTGCGCGTTCTCGCATCGGCGTCCACCGTTCGGCATCCGGTCGATCGTCGTCGACGGGGAAACGGTACCGATCGTCGAGGAGGCTGCCGCGGCCACCCCGTTCGGCACGCTGCTGCATTTCCGCAAGGCGCGGCCGGTCGCGCCCCAGCCGCGCGTGCTGATCGTCGCGCCGATGTCCGGGCATTTCGCGACACTATTGCGCGGCACGGTGCACACGATGCTGGCCGACCACGACGTGTACATCACCGACTGGCACAACCCGCGCGACATCCCGCTGACGGCCGGACGGTTCGGCTTCGATGAATACGTCGCGCACGTGATCGACTTCATCCGCCAGATCGGCCCCGACGCGCATGTGCTCGCGATCTGCCAGCCGACCGTCGCCGCGCTCGCGGCGGTCGCGCTGATGGCGGCCGGCGGCGATCCGGCGCAGCCCGCGAGCCTGACGTTGATGGCGGGCCCGATCGACTGCCGCGTGAATCCGACGAAGGTCAACGCGCTCGCCACGAGCCAGTCGATCGAATGGTTCGCGCGGAACCTGATCAGCGTCGTGCCGGCCGGCTTCGTCGGCGCGCAGCGGTGCGTGTATCCGGGCTTCGTGCAGGTGGGCGCCTTCATGTCGATGAATCCCGACCGGCATGCGGCGTCGTTTGCCGATCTGTATTACGAGCGCGCGAAAGGCGACCCCGCGAAAGCCGACACGCTGCGGCATTTCTACGACGAATACTTCGCAACGGCCGATCTCACCGCGGAGTTCTATCTGGAAACGGTCGAGAAGGTGTTCCAGCAATACGCGCTCGCGCGCGGCGAGCTGACGGTCGGCAGCAGGCTCGTCGAACCGGCGGCGATTCATCGCACCGCGCTGCTGACGATCGAAGGCGAGAAGGACGACATCTGCGCAGTCGGCCAGACGATGGCCGCGCAGGAGCTGTGTTCGGGGTTGCCGCCGTATCTCAAGACGCACCACGTGCAGACGGGTGCGGGCCACTACGGGGTGTTCAACGGCACCCGCTGGGAAACGCAGATCTATCCGATCGTGCGCGCGACGATCCACGACAACGAGCCGTACGATCGCACCGCGGATGCGGAAGGCAACGCAAACGGCACGCACTACGTCACGCTGCGCGCACTGCTCGATGCGCGCGCAACGAGGCACGATGCGGCGGCCGAAACGTGATCGCATCACGCCCGCTGAAGCCGGGCGGCACGGTATTCGCCGGCGTTGCAAATGAATCGCCCCGCCGTAGGGGCGGGGCGCGATTTCCAGCAGCGTTCAGCCGACGCGCGAGCGAGCGAACCCGCGCGCCCGGCCGGTGTTACGAACAGGCCTTGCCGTGCGACGCATGGAAGCCCTTCGCCTTCGCATCCGCTTCCGACATGTAGCTGCCGTGCTTCGTCTTGCCGTAGTACTTGTCGGTCGAGCAGTGATAGACCTTCGTGCTGTCGTTGGCCCACACCTTGCCCGCGCCGCCACCCGGCGCCGCAGCCGCGGTCGTCGCCGCCGTGCTCTTCGCCGGCGCGGTGCCGGATGCTGCCGCAGCGGAAGCCGCCATTGCAGGCGCTGCAGCCGGTGCGCTGGCCGCGGCGGCAGCCGATGCGCCGTACCAGGTCTTCACACCCTTGTGGCCCGCACATGCGCCCTTCTTCGACGCGCCCGAGTAGAACGAACCGTCCTTGCACAGACCGGTCGTGCCGGCCGGCGCGCTGGCCGGAACCTGCGCGAACGCACCGATCGACACACCCATGCCGGCGACCAGCGCGGCGATCAACATCGTCTTTTTCATAGTCCTCTCCTGATTGGCCTGAATGGTGAAAGCGTCCCGGGCATCACCGGGGAAAGCCACGGTTACCGCACCCAGCGGCACACGCGATGATGGTGATGATCGAAATGGCACACGCGGTGCGAATGTGCTTCGGCAAGCGCCGGAATGAAAACGGCGCAAGCCAGTGCGCTAGCCGTCAGGATCTTCGCGATGCGATTCATGGAACGCTCCCGGGTAAGTCAGCCGGTGATTCGGCTGGTACCTCCTTAACGCCGCCCGTCGACATGCCGTGCACCGCATCCACGTGCAATTGACGATCTTTGACATCGCAGCGCCGCCACCGCATCGAAGCTGACGAATGTCTTTCTTTTCTTTCCGGATCTTCAGCTTCGCAACCATTCGGAATTCGAAAGAATGTGTCGAAGGGGAAAGCGAATCGCAGGTGTCATCGGAGCACACGGAAGCTTCCGTGGAACGCGCAACGAAAAAACCGCCTTCCTGAAGGCGGTTTGATGCAAGCGTGCGCACCATGCGCGCGTCGGGAAACCGGGCAGCTACGCGCCCGTCTCGCCCCACGGCGTCGGCGGCGGCACGGCGCAAGGCCCTTCGACATCGATCGACTTGAAATCGGCGGGCCCGACGATCTCCAGATACTCCATGTCCGGCGAGTAGTCGAACAGGTAGTGGACGATCCCCGGCGCCTGATGCACGCAGTCTCCGGCGGCCACCAGCGTTTCCTGTTCGCCGTACATGAAGCGCGCCCAGCCCTTCAGCATGATCACGATATGGAACTCGGCCTCGTGACGGTGCCAGCCGGTGCCCGCCGTCGGTGCATGATTCGCGCGGACGAGTTGCGCGACGACCTTGCCGTTCGTCGCGGCCGCGATGCCGAGATCGCGATACAGGAAGAAGTCGCGCAGGCCGTCGCCCCGATACGCGGTGTCCTGCGGCTTCACGTGGGAAAAGGCGGTGGTGGTCGGTGTGCTCATCTTGGTGCTCCTTCATCGAAAGGATCAAGCCTGACAAGCATTTAGCGTTCCAGTCTGCGACGGCGCGAAGCCGTGCCGGTTACCGCTCGTGCGTGTCGCGCAGCGCGCCTTCGACGGATGCGCTCGCGCAACTGTAAGCGTACTTCAATCTCCGCATCGCCCGTGACGCCATTGCGGCTTCACGGGCGATGCGCAACGCTGCTGCTGACTTACTTCAACCGGCCCGACAGGAACTGCCCGAGCCGTTCGCTCTTCGGATTCACGAGAATCTCCTGCGGATTCCCCTCCTCCTCGATCTTCCCCTGATGCAGGAAGATCACGTGATTCGACACGTTGCGCGCGAAGCCCATCTCGTGCGTGACGACGACCATCGTGCGGCCCTCCTCGGCGAGCTTCTGCATCACCTTCAGCACTTCGCCCACCAGTTCCGGATCGAGCGCCGACGTCGGTTCGTCGAACAGCATCACTTCCGGCTCCATCGCGAGCGCGCGCGCGATCGCGACACGCTGCTGCTGGCCGCCCGACAGGTGCGCCGGATACATGCCCTCGACGCGCGGCGCGAGCCCCACCTTCTCCAGGTACTTGCGCGCCCGCGCGATCGCTTCGTCACGGCCGATCCCGAGCACGGCCATCGGCGCCTCGATCACGTTCTCGAGCACTGTCATGTGCGCCCACAGGTTGAAGTGCTGGAACACCATCGACAGCTTCGTGCGCATCCGCTGAAGCTGCTTCTGGTCGGCCACGCGCAGCGAGCCGTTGCGGTCGCGCGTGGTCTGGATCGGTTCGCTGCCGATCGTGATCTGCCCCGAACACGGCTGCTCGAGGAAGTTGATGCAGCGCAGGAACGTACTCTTGCCGGAGCCGCTCGAGCCGATGATGCTGATCACGTCGCCGGCCTTCGCCTTCATCGACACGCCCTTCAACACCTCGTTGTCGCCGAACTTCTTGTGCAGGTTGTCAACGGTGAGCTTGTACATGCTTGGTCCTTCCTTGCGAATGCATTAATGGCCGCGCGGCGAGAGGTACGCGAGCCAGCGCGTCTCGAGCTTGCGGAACGCCCAGATGAGCGCGAACACGACGACGGCATACATCACGGCCGCGATGCCGTACGCCTGGAACGACATGTAGGTTGCCGAATTGACGTCGCGCGTGACCTTCAGGATGTCGGGCACGGTCGCGGTGAACGCGAGCGTGGTCGCGTGCAGCATCAGGATCACTTCGTTGCTGTAGCTCGGCAGCGAGCGGCGCAGCGCGGACGGCAGGATGATCCGCGTATAGAGCTTGAAGCGCGACATCCCGTAGGCCATCCCGGCCTCGATCTCGCCGGCCGACGTCGCCTTGATCGAGCCCGCGAAGATCTCGGTCGCATACGCGCATTCGTTCAGCACGAACGCGAGCAGCGTGCAGTTCATCGCGTTGCGGAAGAACGTGTCGAGCAGCACGTGGTCGTGCACGACCTGCAGGCTATAGATGCCCGTGTAGCACATCAGCAGCTGCACGTAGAGCGGCGTGCCGCGGAACACGTACGTGTAGAGCCACACGGGGGTCGAGATCCAGCGGTTCGACGACGCGCGCGCGATCGCGAGCGGCACCGCGAGCGCGAAACCGAGCGCGATCGACACGACCAGCAGCCACAGCGTGATCGCGAGGCCGCTGAAGCGGTAGCCGTCGGTATAGAGATAGCTTTGCCAGTACTGGCTGACGAGTTCGATCACAGTGCGAGCCTCCGGACGCCGACGGAATAACGCTTCTCGAGGTGATGCAGCACGACGTTGGACACCGTCGTGATCGCGAGGTAGATCGCGCCCGCAGCCAGCGTGAAGAAGAAGAAATCGAGCGTGCTCTTGCCCGCGTCCTGCGACGCCTTCACGACGTCGGCGAGGCCGATGATCGACACGAGCGCGGTGGCTTTCACGAGCACCTGCCAGTTGTTGCCGATGCCGGGCAGCGCGAAGCGCATCATCTGCGGGAACAGGATGCGGCGGAACACGCGCCAGCCGCCCATCCCGTACGCGAAGCCCGCTTCGAGCTGGCCGCGCGGCACCGCGAGGAACGCACCGCGGAACGTCTCGGTGAAGTACGCGCCGTAGATGAAGCCGAGCGTGATGACGCCGGCCACGAACGGGTCGATGTCGATCTGGTCCCAGCCGAGTGCGTCGGTCGCCATGTTCAGCAGGATCTGGATCCCGTAGAACAGCAGCAGCATCAGCACGAGGTCGGGCACCGCGCGGATCAGTGTCGTGTAGAAGGTGCCGAGCGCCTTGAGCGCGCGGTTCGTCGACAGTTTCGCGCTCGCACCGACCAGCCCCAGCACGAGCGACGCGGCGAGCGACAGCACCGCCAGCTTCACGGTTTCCACCGTGCCGGCCCACAGCAGCGGGCCAAATCCTTGGAAGATCATGTAAGGGATCCAGAACGATGTGGCTGGATTGTCAATAGCCATTAACTGCGCATCAAACGATATCTGCGCACTACCTGATGCCGTCCGCTCATCAAGCCAGACGCATCATGCGAAGCAAGTAGCACCCGGGAACCGATGCTGCGCGCACCGCAGCCGATGCGCGCAGCATGGACGGTCAGCCGCCGTAGACGTCGAACGCGAAGTACTTCTTCTCGAGCTTCTTGTACGTGCCGTCCTTGATCATGTCGGCGATCGCGTGGTCGATCTTCGCCTTCAGGTCGGCGTCGTCCTTGCGCAGCCCGATGCCGGCGCCGTTGCCGAGCGTCTTCGGATCGTCGATGTCCTTGCCGGCGAATTCGAAGTTCGCGCCGCGCGGCGTCTTCAGGAAGCCGATGTCGGCCTGCACCGCGTCCTGCAGCGCCGCGTCGAGGCGGCCGGACATCAGGTCCTGGTACACGCCGTCCTGGTTCTGGTACGGCACGACCCGCACGCCCTTCGGCGCCCAGTAGGCCTTCGCGTAGGTTTCCTGGATGGTGCCCTGCTCGACGCCGACCGACTTGCCCTTCAGCGATTCGGCCGTCGGCTGCAGGTTCGCGCCCTTCTTCGCGACGAGGCGCGTCGGCGTGTTGAACAGCTTGTCGGAGAACGCGATCTGCTCGGCGCGCGGCGGCGTCATCGACATCGACGACAGCACGCCGTCGAACTTCTTCGCCTTCAGGGCCGGGATCATCCCGTCGAAGTCGTTCTCGATCCACACGCACTTCGCCTTCAGGCGCGCACAGATCTCGTTGCCGAGATCGACATCGAAGCCGACGACCTTTCCGCTTGCATCCTTCGATTCGAACGGCGGATAGCTGGCGTCGACGCCGAACCGGATCGTCGACCAATCCTTGGCATGGGCACCGACCGCGATGCAGGCAAGGGCAATACTGAGCGCGAGTTTCTTCATGGCGTTCCTGTGAGAGGCAAGCTGGGCTCGGGCTCCCGCCGGGCGGCCCGTACCGGCGTTGCCGGCACGGCGACTCGCCGCCGTGAACCCTTCCAACCCGGGCGCCCTCGTATCCGGCGACGCCCCAAGTTGTACATACAACTTTGCCTTTTCCAGGGGTTCGCCAGCAATCCGTGTTTATCTCTAGTTGCCGGCAGATTGTTTCACGGATGGAATTTTTCCTTGTTTTTCAATTAATTACGCATTACACCAAGCTAAACAACGGCTTTCTTCGCACGGCTGCGCGCGCCCGGCAGCGGGCTGTCACCTGTCTATACCTGCCGAGGCACCGCCGGGCCGCCCGTCCGCCGCGCCGACCGTTTCCAGCCCGACCAGCCGGTAGCCGAACTGCAGCTCCGTCAGCAGATGCCGCGGCCGCGCCGGCACCGGTTCGAGTTTCTGGCGCAGGTTCGTCATGTACACGCGCACGTAGTGCGCGCGATCCGCGTCGTGAATGCCCCAGACCTCGGCCAGCAGTTGCCGCGCGGCGACCACGCCGCCGCTTGCGCGGATCAGCGCGGCGAGCAGCCGGAATTCGAGGCGCGTCAGGTGCAGCGGTTCGCCGGCCCGCGCGACCTCGTGCCTGCCGAGATCGACCGTCACGTCGCCGAATCGCACGATCGACGACGATTGCCCGTCGGCCGACACGAACGCCGCGCGCCGCAACTGCGCACGTGCGCGCGCCAGCAGCTCGGGCACGCCGAACGGCTTGGCCAGATAGTCGTCCGCGCCGGCATCGAGCGCCGCGACCTTCTCCACCTCCTGCCGGCGCGCCGACAGCACGATCACGGGCACCGTCGACCAGCCGCGCAACTCGCGGATGAATGCCTTGCCGTCGTCGTCCGGCAGCCCCAGATCGACGATCACGAGATCGGGCTTGCTGCTCGACGCATACATCCGCGCCTCGCGGGCCGTCGACGCCTCGCACACGTCGAGCCCCTCCTGTTCCAGCGCCATCCGCACGAAACGGCGAATGTCCGATTCGTCCTCGACGATGAGTACGCGCGATCTGATCATGCTCGGCTCTCGTGTTCGATGTCGGGCGGCGCGCCCAATGGCAGGCGAATCTCGAACCGCGCGCCGTGCGGGTCGAGCGGCACCGCGCGGATCGAGCCGCCGTGCGCGTTGACGATGCTGCGGCACAGCGCGAGCCCGAGCCCCACGCCGCTGATCGACGATTCCTTGCGCTCGCGCTCGAACGGCTCGAACAGCGGCTCGGTGTTGCGCGCGATGAAACCGGGGCCGTCGTCCTCGACGAACACGTACAGCGTTTCGCCGAACACGCGTGCCCGTACCGCCACGGCGGCATCCGCGCCCGCGTATTTGGCGGCGTTGTCGAGCAGGTTCATCAACACGCGCTCGATCAGCAGTGCGTCGACGTCGATCAGCGGCAGGTCGGCCGGCAAGTCGGCGCTCACGGCGCGACCGGCCAGCACGCCGGCCGAATGCGCGAGCGCGCTGCCGACGATCTCGTCGAGCATGTGCCACTCGCGATTGAGCCGCACCCCTTCGCTCTGCATGCGTGCGAGGTCGAGCAGGTTCACGACGAGCCCGTGCAGCGCCTCGGCCTGGTTGCGGATACCGTGCGCGAGCGCGGCCGGTTGCCCGTGCGCGAGACGCTCGGGCAGCTCCAGCGTCTCGGCGAGCCCGCGGATCGCGGTGAGCGGCGTCTTCAGGTCGTGCGACACGGCGGCCAGCAGCGCGTTGCGCAACCGCTCGCCTTCGATCCGGACCAGCGTGTGCTGCGCAACGCCGACGTAGTGCACGCGCTCGAGCGCCATCGCGATCGACGAGCACAGCGCGTCGATCAGGCGGCGATCGTCGGGATCGGTCGGCACCGGCTGTGCGTCGCCGAACAGCACGAGCACGCCGCGCACGCGCATCGGCGCTTTCAGCGGCAAGTACTGCGCGGCCGCACGTTCGAACGGCGGCATCCCGGATCCGGCGCCGCGTGCGTGCTCGTAGACCCAGCGTGCGATCGGCGCTTCGACGAACGCCGCGTGTTGTGCCGGCATCAACCGGTCGTCCGCATCGGGCAGCACGAGCGCGACACGCACGCCGAGCAGCGGCGCGATCGTGCCGGTGCAGATCGATGCGATCTGCTCGGTCTCGATCGCCGCCGACAGGTCGTGCGCGACGCGCGCGAGCGCCGCCGAGCGCTTCTCGTTCGCACGCGCGGCGCGGGCCTCCGCGCGCAAGCGCGCCGCGAGCTGGCCGATCGCGAGCGCAACGGCGAGCATCAGCGCGAACGTGAACACGTACTGCGTATCGGACACCGCGAACGACAGCCTCGGCTCGACGAAGAAAAAGTCGAAGCAGCCGACGCAGACGAACGCGGCCCACGCGCCGGCCAGCCGGCCGAGCCGCAGCGCAATCAGCACAACGGTCATCAGGAACAGCATCACGACGTTCGACAGGTCGAACACGCGCAGCAGCGCGCTCGCCGCGAGCGTCGCCAGCGCGCAGACGAGCGTGGCCAGCAGCAGCGGCACCGCATATTGCGACACCCACACGTGCGTGCGCGGATGCGCTTCGCGCACAGCCAGTGCGGGCCGCCTGTCCGGCCCGGCGCCCGCGATGCGGTCGGCCACCGCCGCGCACGCGCGCAGCACGCGGCGCCAGCGGTCGCGGCGCGCACCGGTTCCCGGCGGCACCCTCGTCCGTCGAAGCGCTTCGTTCACGTTCACTTTCACATCCATGATCGCTTCCGATAATTGAAACGCCGAACGGCCCCGCGCACACCGCGAAGGCGTGAGCGGGGCCGCGACGGCGCGTTCGGTCAGATAAACGGCGTCAACAGCATGTCGATCAGCTTGATGCCGATGAACGGTGCGACGATCCCGCCCACCCCGTAGATCAGCAGGTTGCGCCCCAGCAATTTCCCGGCCGGCTCCGCGCGATACTTCACGCCCTTCAGCGCGAGCGGAATCAGCGCGACGATGATCAGTGCATTGAAGATCACCGCCGACAGGATCGCCGACGTCGGGCTGTGCAGCCCCATCACGTTCAGCGCGCCGAGCGCCGGATAGGTCGCGACGAACGCGGCCGGGATGATCGCGAAATACTTCGCGAGATCGTTGGCGACGCTGAAGGTGGTCAGCGCACCGCGCGTCATGATCATCTGCTTGCCGACCTCGACCACCTGCATCAGCTTCGTCGGGTTGCTGTCGAGATCGACCATGTTGGCCGCCTCTTTCGCCGCCTGCGTGCCGCTGTGCATCGCGACCGCCACGTCGGCCTGCGCGAGCGCCGGCGCGTCGTTGGTGCCGTCGCCCGTCATCGCAACGAGATGGCCATTCGCCTGGTGCTCGCGAATCAGCCGCAGCTTGTCTTCGGGCGTCGCTTCGGCAAGGTAGTCGTCGACGCCGGCTTCCGCCGCGATCGCGGCCGCGGTGAGCCGGTTGTCGCCGGTGATCATCACCGTCTTCACGCCGACCTTGCGCAGCTCGGCGAAGCGCGCGCCGATCCCGTGCTTGACGATGTCCTTCAGCTCGATCGTGCCGAGCACGCGGGCGCCGTCGGCGACGACGAGCGGCGTGCCGCCGCGCCGCGCGATGTCGTCGACGGCCGTCTCGACCGCGCGCGGAAACGCGCCGCCGAGCGCATCGACGTGCGCGCGGATCGCGGACGCCGCGCCCTTGCGCACCTGACGTTCGCCGATATCGAGGCCGCTCATCCGCGTGCGCGCGCTGAACGGCACCGTGATGCTGCCGTCGATCGCGGCCACGTCCAGCGAGAAGCGCTGCTTCGCGAGCGCGACGATCGAGCGCCCCTCGGGCGTTTCGTCGGCCAGCGACGACAGTTGTGCGGCCTCGGCCAGCGCGCGCTCGTCCACGCCGGGCGCCGGCCGGAACTGCACGGCCTCGCGGTTGCCGAGCGTGATCGTGCCGGTCTTGTCGAGCAGCAGCACGTCGACGTCGCCGGCCGCCTCGATCGCGCGGCCCGACGTCGCGAGCACGTTCGCGCGCATCATGCGGCTCATCCCCGCGATGCCGATCGCCGACAGCAGCGCGCCGATCGTCGTCGGGATCAGGCACACGAGCAACGCGATCAGCACGGTCAGGCTCACGGCCGAGCCCGACGCGTTCAGCAGCACGCTGAATTGCGAGAACGGCAGCAGCGTCACGCACACGAGCAGGAAGATGATCGTCAGTGCGACGAGCAGGATCGTCAGCGCGACCTCGTTCGGCGTCTTGCCGCGCTTCGCACCTTCGACCATCGCGATCATGCGGTCGAGGAACGCTTCGCCCGGTTGCGCGGTGATCCTCACGACGATCCAGTCGGACAGCACGCGCGTGCCGCCCGTCACCGACGAAAAATCGCCGCCCGATTCGCGGATCACCGGCGCGGATTCACCGGTGATCGCCGATTCGTCGACCGATGCGACGCCGTCGATCACTTCGCCGTCGGCGGGAATCGTGTCGCCGGCCTCGACCAGCACGACGCTGCCGGCGGCGAGCTCGTCGCTCGGCACGCGATGGCTCGTGCTGCCGTACCGCTTCGGCTCGTCGAGCACCTTCGCATACACGCGCTTGCGCGCCGCGCGCAGCGCGTCGGCCTGCGCCTTGCCGCGACCTTCGGCCAGCGCCTCGGCCGCGTTCGCGAACAGCACGGTGAACCACAGCCAGCACGCGACCGCGAAGATGAAGCCGGCCGGCGCGTCGGCGGTGCCGGTCAGCGCCTGCAGCCACAGCACGGTCGTGACGATGCTGCCGAGATAGACGACGAACATCACCGGGTTTTTCAACTGCACGCGCGGTGCGAGCTTGCGGAACGCGTCGCGCAGCACGGCCGTCCAGCGCATCGGCGGCAAGCCGCCGACCGGCATCGCCGCCGGGTTGATCGGGGTTTCAATATGGGACATGAGTGACTCCGTGGTTGCTGCTATTGCTTCGCGCCGGCCGCGTGGCCGAACGCGCGGTCGAGCGCGAGATTCAGTGCCAGCACGCGCACGCGCGGTTCGCCTAGCACGCCGAGCTGGCGCGGCGCGGCGATACGGTCGACCAGCGCCGCGACCTGCGCGGCATCGACGCCGCGCGCTTGCGCGACGCGCGCCGCCTGCAGCCGCGCGTTCGCGACCGAGATCTCGGGATCGAGCCCCGACGCCGACGCGGTGACGGCATCGGCCGGCACCGGCGTGCCGTCGGCGAGCGCGTTCTCCTGCCGGTACGCCCGTACGCGCTGCCCGATATCCGCGAGCAGCTTCCTGCTGGTCGCGCCCTGGTTGCTGGCGCCGCTGCCGGCCGCGTTGTACGGCTGGTCGACCGTCTTCGACGGATCGGCCGGATCGGTACCGACCGTCGCGCTCGGCCGCGAATGAAAGTAGCCGGCGCGCGTGAAGTGCTGCCCGATCACCGCCGAGCCGATCGTCGTGTCGTTGCGCTGTACGAGGCTGCCGCGCGCCTGCGACGGGAACAGCACGTTCGCGACGCCCGTGGTGAGCAGCGGATACACGAGGCCCGTGACGAGCATGAACAGCACCGACGACGCGATCACCGGCCGCACGAGGCCGCGCGTCGCGGCGCCGAACGAAGAACCGGGGGCCGGCGCAGCGGCGGCCGCTGCCGGTCGATTGGGTTGAATCATGATGTTTTCCTCAGAACAGTTGGCCGCCGGACATCAGCAGGTGCTCGACGACCGGGCCGAGCGCAAGCGCGGGCAGGAACGTAAGACCGCCGACCACCAGGATCACGAAGACCAGCAGGCCGGCGAACAGGCCCGTCGACGTCGACAGCGTGCCGGCGCTTTCCGGCACGCGCTGCTTCGCGGCGAGGCTGCCCGCGACCGCGAGCATCGGCAGCAGCGTCAGGTAGCGGCCGATCAGCATCGCGAAGCCGATCGTCGTGTTGAAGAACGGCGTGTTCGCGTTCAGGCCCGCGAACGCGGACCCGTTGTTCGCCGTGCCCGACGTGTACGCGTACAGCACTTCGCTGAAGCCGTGCGGACCGAGGTTCGCGAGGCTGTCCAGCGTCGAATGCAGCGTCGCGGCCAGTGCGGTGAAGCCGAGGATGCTGAACGGATGTGCGAGCACCGCGAGCATCACGAGCTTCATCTCGCGCGCCTCGATCTTCTTGCCGAGGAACTCCGGCGTGCGCCCGATCATCATCCCGACGAGGAACACCGTGAGGATCGCGAACGTGAACAGGTTGATCAGCCCGACGCCGTCGCCGCCGAACACGTTGTTCAGCATCATCTGCGCGATCGGCACGAGCCCGCCGAGCGGCGTCAGCGAGTCGTGCATCGCATCGACCGACCCGGTCGTCGCGGCCGTCGTGACGGTCGCGAACAGGCTCGTCTGCGCGATGCCGAAGCGCATCTCCTTGCCTTCCATGTTGCCGCCCGGCTGCGCGGCGCTCATCTGCTGGTCGACGCCGAGCGCGGTCAGCAGCGGATTGCCGTGCTGCTCGACCGAGTAAATCACTGCGAGGAAGCCGACGAACATCACCACGAACGCGCCGAGAATCACCCAGCCCTGGCGGCGCCGGCCGATCATCGTGCCGAGCGTATAGGTCAGCGCGGACGGGATCAGCAGCATCGACAGCATGTGCAGCGTGTTGGTGAGCGGCGTCGGGTTTTCGAACGGATGCGCGGCGTTCATGCTGAAAAAGCCGCCTCCGTTCGTGCCGATATGCTTGATCGATTCGAGGCTCGCGACGGGCCCCATCACGATCTGCTGACGCGCGCCTTCGAGCGTGGTCGCCCACGCGTCGGATGCGAGCGTCTGCGGCATGCCCTGCCACACGTACACGAGCGCCATCGCGAAGCTGAGCGGCAGCAGCACGCGATAGGTGACGCGCGTGAAGTCGACCCAGTAATTGCCGATGTCGGCCGCGCTCTTGCGGCTCAGCCCGCGGATGAAGCCGCCCGCGGCCGCGACGCCGGTGGCCGCGCTGACCACCATCAGGAACGTGATGACGGCCATCTGCGAGAAGTTCGACAGGCTGCTCTCGCCCGCATACGCCTGCCAGTTCGTGTTCGTGATGAACGATGCGGCCGTATTGAACGCGAGGTCGGGGCTTTGCGCGGCGCGCTGCAGCGCATCGAACGGCAGCGTGTCCTGGATGCGCAGCAGCAGGTAGCCGAGCAGCATCATCCCGGCATTGCTGAGCAGCAGCACCATTCCGTAGCGCTGCCACGACATCGCTTCGTCGGGATTCACGCCGAGCAGCGCATAGGTGCGGCGTTCAACCCACGCGTGGCGCGGGCTCGTGAACGCATGCGCGAGCCATGTCCCGACGACGGGCACCAGCGCCAGCATGATCGCGAGAACGATCGCGAATTGAATGAGATTATTGAACATGTCGACGCTCGCTCAGATCCGGTCGAGGCCGGTGATGAAACCGGCCGTCAATGCAAAGAACGCGAGCGTGAACAAAATAAAAATCAGATCGCTCATGACATTCACCGATATTTTCGAATTCCTGTTGAATCGCGCCGATCAATACCGCTCGGGCTTGATCAATGCATGAAAGAGATAGATAAAGAGCGCGAGCGACAACGCGCCGGTGATCCACAACATGGCTTTCCCCTTTTTTCGTATGCGCGGCAACGCCGCGCGATCGTCGGCGTATCGGGCCCTGCCGTGCCGGCGCAGGCCCATGTGACGCCCCCATGCTCATCTGTCGAATGGGATGCGACAGTGTAGAAATCCGCGTATCAAAGCGGTGTTCAATTTCTTTACGCGGAATAAAAAAGCTGTAAAGACGAAAGCCGGTGGCGATGGGGTTTTTATACGTTCTTTTCAGGGCCAATACGAGTCTATACACCATATCGTCACCGCGATTTCTAGAATGGGCGACATGTCCAAGACGAGATCTCCGCGGTGCGGAGCACGATGCGACCCGGGGTGCCAGCATGAAACCGACCAGAACCGAAACCGCCGCTTCACGCGATCTGCCGCCCGTTCGTGCGCGGCGCCGGTACCCCGCCGACGAACTCGTGCTGCTGTCGATCCGCGTCGAATCGGACAACCTCGCCGTCGTGCGGCGCCTGCTGCACCAGGCGGTCGGCGCCGCGCTCAATTTCTACACGGCCGCGATCGACAACCGCACCGGGCGCGCGTGCATCGAGCTCGAAGTTGCACGGTCGCAGGCGTCGCCGGCGATCCTGTCGATTCTCCGCCTGTTCCCGGCCGCCGAATTCGGCACGATCCGCCTGCTGCAGCACTAGCCGGCCTCCATTGCGGCCGCGCGTGACTCGTGTCACGCGCCTGCTCCCCTTTCATCGATTCGAACGCGCGTCTCCGGTGCGAACGCGCGCGGTTCGTCACGAGCCGCGCCGGTTCGCCGCCAGCACACGCAACGGATCGTCGTTCCCGTCGCTACGGGCCTTTCCAGGAAGCACACAATGAAAAAAGCAGTCGCCGGTACCCTCTCCCTCGCGTTCCTCAGCGCCGCCGCGCATGCGCAAAGCAGCGTCACGCTCTACGGGATGCTCGATGCGGGTATCGCCTATACCAACAACCAGTCGGGTAAAAGCGCGTGGCAGCAAGGCAGCGGCCTGCTGTCGAATACGGTCTTCGGCCTGAGCGGCAACGAGGATCTCGGCGGCGGCCTGCATGCGCTGTTCCGCCTCGAAAACGGCTTCAACCTGAACAACGGCACGCAGTCCTACAAAAACACGATGTTCGGCCGCCGTGCGTACGTCGGCCTGCAGAGCGACCGGTACGGCGCACTGACGCTCGGCCGCCAGTACGACGCCGTGGTCGACTACCTCGGCCCGCTCGCGATGGCGAACAACGGCGACGGCAACAACCTCGCATCGCATCCGTTCGACAACGACAACATCGACGATTCGTTCTACATCGACAACGCGGTGAAATACACGAGCCCGACGCTCGCCGGCTGGCAGTTTGGCGGCCTGTACGGGTTCAGCAACGCGGCTGGCGGCTTCGCGAACAACCGCGCGTACAGCGCGGGCGTGTCGTATGCGAACGGGCCGGTCAGCCTCGGCGCCGCGTACCTGCAGCTCGATCGCGGCGGGCTGACGGCCGGCGGCGCGCTGTCGACGAACGACGGCGCGAACTTCCCGGCCGTGCGCCAGCGCGTGATGGGCGTCGGCGGCAGCTATGCGTTCGAACGGCTGACGGTCGGCGCGTTGTGGACACATTCGATGTTCGACGACACGGCCGCATCGTCGCTGCCCGGCGCGCTGCATGCGCTGCGCTTCGACAACTACGAGGTCAACGCGCGCTATGCGCTGACGCCGGCGGTCTCGTTCGCGGGCGCCTATACGTTCACCGACGGCCGCTACGACGACGCAACCGGCAGCCACCGGCCGAAATGGCATCAGGTGACGCTGATGGCCGACTACGCGCTGAGCAAGCGCACCGACGTGTATGCGGAAACCGTCTACCAGCACCAGTTCGGCGTGCCGTCGGGCGCGACGCTCGGGTTCGCGAACGTCACGGGGCTCGCGGCTTCGTCGAGCAACACGCAGGTGGTCGCGACGGTCGGCATCCGGCATCGGTTCTGACCGCGCGCCGGCCGTCGAAGGCCGGCCGCCCTGTGCAATCCCGCATGGACGCGCGTCGGCCGAAAAGGGATCATTCGGGGAATCCGGGCCCGCGCGCCCGCGAAACCGGTACACTCGGCGCCGGGCGCGCGCCGGATCGGCATTCGGCGGCGGGCCGCTGCCGACTCTCGAATCGTGATCCCATGACCACACCGATCTATCAGGAAATCAAGGACTTCATCCTCGCGCGCATTCATGCCGGCGAATGGGCGGAAGGCGACCAGGTGCCATCGGAGAACGAGCTCGCGCGCGAATTCAACGTCGCGCGAATGACCGTCAACCGCGCGCTGCGCGAGCTGACGGCCGAGCAGGTGCTCACGCGCACGCGCGGCTCGGGCACGTATGTCGCATCGCCGAAATACGAATCGACGCTCGTCGCGATCCGCAGCATCTCGGACGAAGTCGCCGCGCGCGGCCACGGCTATCGCGCGCAGGTGCTGCAAGTCGGCGCGGCCGTCGCCGATGCGAAGCTCGCCGACGAGCTGCGGCTCGACACGGGCAGCCCGATCTTCCATTCGCGCGTGCTGCACTTCGAGAACGACACGCCCGTGCAGCTCGAGGAACGCTGGGTCAATCCGGCCTGCGCGCCCGAATATGCGTTGCAGGACTTCACGACGACGACGCCGAACCAGTACCTGACGCGCGTCGCGCCGCTGCAGCGCGTCGAATACCGGATCGAGGCCGCGATGCCCGACGCCGAAACGCGCCGCCACCTGACGATGGACGACCGCGAGCCGTGCCTGCTGCTGCATCGGCGCACGTGGTCGCAGGGGATCGTCGCGTCGGTGGCCAACCTGTGGCACCCGGGCAGCCGTTACCGGTTCACCGGGCATTTCTGATGCCGATGTGCGGGCTCACCGCGCGGCGGTTCGCCCCCATCGCTCGATCGCACTGACCGCCAGCCTCAAACCATCCTCCTGCGCGATGCGCGCGCCGAGTTCCGCCGCACGCGCCTTCGTGTCGCCGCGCTCGGCGAACGCGATCGCGCGCGCAAGCGCGGCAGCGTCCACGCGCCGCCCCGCGACCGGCGCATCCGCCACGCCGAGCCGCCGCAACCGGTTCGCCCAGAAGAACTGATCGCCCGCGAACGGCACGGCGACCGACGCAATGCCGGCCCGTGCGGCCGAATGGGTAGTGCCCGAGCCGCCGTGATGGACCGCCATCGACACGCGCGGGAACAGCCAGTCGTGCGGCGTATCGCCGATCACGCACACGTGCGCCGGCAGCATCGACGCGTCGATGCCGCTCCAGCCCGGATAGAACAACGCGCGCCGTCCGGCCAGCGCATGCGCCAGCGCGTCGGCCATCGCGGCGCGGTCGAAGCCGGCCATGCTGCCGAAACCGATGTACACGGGCGGATCGCCCGCTTCGAGGAAGGCCGAGAGTTCACGCGGCGGCGCCCATGCACGCGCATCGATCCGCCACTGGCCGCAGGCAAGCACCTGCGACGGCCAGTCGGCCGGGCCGGACAGCAGCGCCGGCGACACGCCGTACAGCATCGGATGATCGGTCCACACCCGCTTGCGCGGCGGCAACCCGCAGCACACGCTTGCGCGCGCCGCGTTCGTCGCCGTCCTGAACGCCTGCCACAGCAGCGCATTCACGAACCGGTGGCTCGCGCGATTCAGCCAGCGCGGCAACTTCCCCGGCGGCAGGAACGGCGACGCGAATTCGGCGGTGGGCGTGATCGGGATCATGCCTGTGCCGATCGCCGGCACGCGGCGATACTCGGCAACCGACAAGCCGACGAACGACGCAAGCCCCGACACGAGGATCGCGTCGCAACCGGCCGACGCGGCCGCGATTTCGCGCATCCACGCGGCCGTGTTCGCATTCGCGATCGCCGCGAGCGCCTTCGACGTGTCGTTGAAACCGCCGCGCCCGCGCACCGCATCGGCCAATGCGCCGTCCGGCGCAATCGCACGGCGGATATCGCCGGACAACGGCGCCGACGGCACGCCGAGCGCACCGGCCGAACCGAGCGTCGCCGCGTCGGCCAGCAACCGGACCTCGTGGCCGGCATCCATCAGCGCGCGGCCGAGCGCCGCGAGCGGGCGCGTGTCGCCTTCGGTGCCGTAGGTGGCGATGACGAGCTTCATGCGTGACTCCTCGTGCACGACGGAAACGGGTGGATTCATAAAAATGCACGTCGTATACTAATGCAACTCGTGCACTTTCAGTCAATCCCCGCCATGCCGATTCCGACCGACGATCCGGGCCGCCGCGCGCGCAAGCGCATCCAGATGCTCGCGCATCTCGCCGCCACCGGCGCGCGCCTGTTCGACACGCACGGCTACGAAGCCGTCACGATGGAGCAGATCGCCGCGCAGGCCGATGTCGCGAAGCGCACGCTGTACAACCACTTTCCGACGAAGGAAGCCGTGCTCGCGCACTGGCTCGAAGGGGAACTCGCGCGCGATCTCGCGCATCTGCAGCGCGACGTCGCACGGCGCAAGACCTTCGCGTCGCGCGTCGGCTGCGTGCTCGATGCGTCGGCCGCGTGGTGTGAACAGCATCCGGTGTATCTGCTCGCGTATTTGCGGCACCGCTTCCTGAGCATCGGCGCGGTCGAACCGGAAAGCGGCGGGGAGGACGGCAGCGATATCGCGCTAGTGTGGCAACAACTGATCGCCGCGGGGCAGCAATCCGGCGAACTGAACGGAACGCTGCGGGCCGACCAGCTCGCGACGTGGTTCCATCACCTGTATCTCGCAGCGATGCTGCGCTGGCTGACCGTGCCGGGGCTGTCGCTGAAACGGGAGTTTCAGGCGATCGCGAAACTGTTTGTCGAAGGCGCGGAAGCGAAAGGCTGAGCGACGCTGGTGGTCGCCGCGCCGCTTCCGGCGAGTGCGGCACATTGAGCGCGTCGCGCGCCACACACACATTTTTACGACAAACGCACGCGCCGCAAGCCAAATTCCCCGCGCAGCAGTATGCTGATGTCGTACGGCTGCGCACTGTGCATCGGGCAATCCCTTATTCGCCCGTCGTCGCGCCGCCGTCGCGACCGCAATCCTGCATTGCATGGAGGGATTCGTGATGGCCAGCACGCATCAGCACTTCCACCTCGAACTACGGCACGCCACCGCGCCGACCTATTTCATCAGCTACCTGTTTCCCGCCTTGCTGCTCGTATACGAACTATTGCGCGTCGGCCAGTGGATCCACGATCACGGGATGCAATTCGCCGCGTTCAAGCAGATGGGTTACGAGTATCTGCTGATGCTGCTGTTCGTCGGGCTGCAGATCGTCGTCGAGGCGATCTTCCTGCTCGGCGCCGCGATGCGCAAGGATAATCGCGATTTCGAGCACCGGCTGCCGAACGTGATTCTCGGTATCGGCTGCTCGATCGCGCTGCTCGCGATCGATCTCGCGATTCAGCTCGCGTTCTGACGGCCGGCGGGCGCCCGCCCGCCGGTTGCATGGGCACTCAAGCGAGCGCGTCGCGCAGGAACGTCGCCACGGCGGCCAGTACGTCGTCCGCTCGCTCGCGGTGCGGCATGTGTCCGCATTGGCCGAGCAGCAGGAACGACGACGGCCCCGCGACGCGCGCGGCGATCCGCTTCGGATGCACGTCGGATCCGTATTCGTCGTCTTCGCCGTGAATCGCGAGCGTTGCGCATTGCACGCGCGGCAAGTCGTCGTCGAGATTCCAGTCGCGAAATGCCGGCGACAGCCACGTATCGACCCACGCGCGCAGCACCCATTCGGCCTTGTCGCCGTGATAGCGCGCGAGCCGGTCGAGCTGGCCCGGCTCGTCGAACTGCAGCCCCGCGTCGCGAATGCCGGCCAGCGTGCGATCCTCGACGAACGCCTGTGCGGCGATCGTCACGAGCGCACGGCAACGCGCCGGATGCGCGGCAGCACAGCCGATCGCCATCCCGCCGCCGACGCTGTGCCCGAACGCGACGAACCCATCGACGCCGAGCTGTTCGAGCAGTGCAGCGAACGCGTGGTCGGCCTCGTCGCGCACGAACGTCGTGCCGAGCTTTCCCGGATGCCGATCCGAACGGCCGAAGCCGAGGCGATCGTATGCGATCACGTCGCGTTGCGTGGCGCGTGCGAGTTGCGCGGGAAAGTCGCGCCACAGGTCGACGCAGCCGAGCGAATCGTGCAGCAGCACGATCGGTGCGGGCGGCGTGGCCGCCGCCTCCTGGGCCGGACGACCGCGCCAGCGCTTCGCAAAGAGGCGCCCTTGCGGCGTCTCGACGGTTGTCTCCTCGGTCACGATATCGGTCATGTGTCTGTCGTCTGCGTGAGAGCGGCCGCGCCTCGGAAAACCGCACCTCGGCGGCCGCACGGAATCCCGCCATGTTGGCCCGCGCCCGCGCGCAGCGTCAAGCAAGCCCCTGCCGCCCGCGCGCTCATTCGGGCTGCGGCGGCAGATACTCCATCTGCGCTTCGTCGTACAGCCGGTAGATCAGCGCCTGCATCGCGCGGATGTCCTCCGATTCGTCGAGCATCCGCATGCTCATGATGATCGGCGACACGAGGTTCGGATCGTCGAGCGGCTTGTAGCTGATGTCGTCGCGCTTCAGCCCGTACACGCTGTGCGGCACGACCGACACGCCCTCGCCCATCGCGACGAGGCCGAGCGCGATCTGCAGTTCGCGCGTCTCGTAGATCTTGCGCGGTTGCAGCGCGCGATCGTGAAAGGCCGCGAGCACCTGGTCCGCATAGCTCGGGCGCGGCGCCTTCGGAAAGATGATCAGCGTGTCGTTCACGAGATCGTGCAGCGACAGCACGGACTTCGCGCTGTCGAGCACGTGGCCGACCGGCAGCGCGACGATCATCCGCTCCTCGCGCAGCACGACGCGCCGCACGCTCGGATCCTCGTGGCGGATGCGCCCGAACCCGACGTCGATGCGCCCTTCCTTCAGCGCCTTGATCTGGTCCATCGTCGACATCTCGTGCAGGCTCAGCTCGACGGCCGGATACTCGCTGCGAAAGCGCCGGATGATCTTCGGCAGCATCCCGTACAGCGTCGAGCCGACGAAGCCGACCGACATGCTGCGCTCGATCTTGCCGACCCGCTTCGTCATCGATTCGAGTTCGGTCGTCTGCGCGAGCAACTGCACCGCGTGCGAATAGAAGAAGCGCCCCGCGTCGGTCAGCTTCAGCGGCCGCGCGTTGCGCTCGAACAGCGGCACGCCGAGCGCCTCCTCGAGCTGCTGGATCTGCCGGCTCAGCGGCGGCTGCGCGATATGCAGCCGTTCCGCCGCCCGCGTGAAATTCCGCTCCTCGGCAACCGCGACGAAGTAGCGGAGGTGTCTCAACTCCATGTTCGATGCCTCCCTGACAGCGCTCCGACGTCAAACCCCGGCCGGATGATGTCGTCACGATACCGCAGGCGGCGCGAACCGCCACATGAGCGGCCCCGCGCCGCCCAAAGCAAAACGGGAAGCCCGCGAGCTTCCCGTTGCTTCATCGACGCCGCATCGCGGCGGCGTCACGACCGCCCGTCACACCTCGGTCGCGTAGAGCGCGTCGCGCTGCGCGTTGCTCAGCGAGTCGAGCGGCACGTCCGGCAGCCGATAGCAGATCATCGCGCCGTACAGCTCGGCGAGGCAATTGCTGCCGGCGTCGAGCGCGTAGCCGTCCTCGCCGTCCGGAGCCGGCGGGTACACGGTGCGCCACGCGTTGATCGCGGCTTCGATTCGCACGATGGAAACGGGTTCGGCCTTCCGCTCGGCGGGTGATGCGCTCATGGATTCCTCTGGATTGCGCGCTCCGCGGGCCGTACCGGCCCGGATGGAGCGATGAAAACGCCGGGTGCCGCCGGCCGCCGCGCGCCGCGCGCGCCGGATGCCGATCCGCGCCGCGCCTGTCGCGCCGGCCGGGCCGTGGCCCGGTAGGGTCGGGCAATATAACCGGCTTTGACCCCGTGCAGGCGAAAGCCGGGCAAAAAAAACGGGAAGCGCGAGGCCTCCCGTTTCATTGCACGTCGCACGGCCGTTTGCCGCGCCCGCGTCAGCCCGCGGTTTCGCGATTCGTCACCGGCTGCGGCTGCGCGCCGCGGCTCGCGGCGATCCACGGCGCGATCTCCATGTCTTCGTAGCGCACGAAACGGCTCTTGTTCAGGAACCGGAAGCCGAGCCACACGACGAGGAACAGCGGAATGCCGACATAGGTCGCGACCACGCCGGCCCAGTCGATCCGGTTCGCGAGGAATGCCTGATAGTCCTGCCCGAGCGCGATCACGAGGCACAGCACGAACGCGAACAGCGGGCCGAACGGGAACCACTTCGACTGGTACGGCAACTGGTCGAGCGCGTAGCCCTGTTTCACGTAGCCCTTGCGGAACCGGTAGTGGCTGACCGCGATGCCGAGCCACGCGATGAAGCCCGTCATCCCCGACGTGTTCAGCAGCCACAGGTACACGGTCTTGTCGCCGTACAGCGACGTGAAGAAGCACAGCGCGCCGACGGCGGTGGTCGCGTACAGCGCATTGCGCGGCACGCCGCCCGGCGACAGTTTCGCGAACACCTTCGGCGCGCGGCCTTCGGTGGCGAGGTTGTAGAGCATCCGCGTCGACGCGTACATGCCCGAGTTGCCGGCCGACAGCACGGCCGTCAGGATCACCGCGTTCATCACGCCGGCCGCGAACGCGAGGCCTGCGTGGCGGAACACGAGCGTGAACGGGCTCACGCCGATGTCGGTCACGTCCGTCTTCAGCAGGTTCGGGTCGGTATAGGGAACCAGCACGCCGATCACGAAGATCGCGAACACGTAGAACAGCAGGATCCGCCAGAACACCTGGCGCACCGCGCGCGGGATCGTCGTGCGCGGGTTTTCCGATTCGCCGGCCGCGACGCCGATCAGCTCGGTGCCCTGGAACGAGAAGCCCGCGATCATCGCGACGCCCATCAACGCCGGCAGGCCGCCCGCGAACGGCGCGTCGCCGATCGTCAGGTTGCCCCAGCCGTTGCCCGGCGCGCCCTTCAGAATGCCGAAGATCATCAGCAGGCCGACGCCGATGAACGCGACCACGGTGACGACCTTGATCAGCGCGAACCAGTATTCGGCTTCGCCGAAACCGCGCACGGTCAGCGCGTTGAGCAGGAACATCACGCCGAGGAACGCCGCGCTCCACCACACGCCCGGCACGTCCGGAAACCAGTAGTGCATCACGAGCTGCGCGGCGACGAGTTCCACCGCGATCGTCACGGCCCAGTTGTACCAGTAGTTCCAGCCGAGCGCGAAGCCGAAGCCTTCGTCCACGTATTTCGCGCCGTAGGTCGCGAACGAACCCGACACGGGCATGAACGCGGCCATTTCGCCGAGGCTCGTCATCAGGAAGTAGACCATCAGGCCGATCAGCATGTACGCGACCATCGCGCCGCCGGGGCCGGCCTGCGAGATCGACGCGCCGGACGCGACGAACAGGCCCGTGCCGATCGAGCCGCCGATGGCGATCATCGTCAGGTGGCGCGCCTTCAGCGCGCGATGAAGCGTGGGTGGGTTCGCGGACGAACCGGGTGGGTCGGATTTCGGAATTGCGGACATAAAACGAGACGAACGTTGAGCGGGCCGGCATCGGTCGCCGGCGCATGCGGAATCGGAGCGCGGTGCGCGTCCTGCGACGCATTCGATGCGGCCCCGATACGCGTTGCGCGGCGGGCGCCTGCGGCGAAGCGCGGATTCTACCTGATTCGCCACCGGGGCAGCTCAGGTGCGCACGCCCGCCGCCGCGGCGGAGATTTCGCAGAATCAAGGAGTTGGCTGCGCCGGACCCGGCCGTGGCCGCCTGCCGGCGCAAAAACCACGAACGCCGGATGGTTATCCGGTCTTCCGATCCGGGTAGTGCGCGGGCTGCCTTGTCGCCATCCGCCAAATACCGCACCGATACGTAAAATCGACCGGTTATCGCGGCATTATTCAGACAAAACGATCTACACTGAGAATTGATTCAAATCAAATCGCCCGTGTAGCAAGCGGTAATGATGCGTAACCGTTTCGAATCGCCGCTTGCGCATGCATGTTTTGCATGTCCACGCGAATTTTCCGGAATTCGCGAGATAATGCGGCTCAATTCGAAATAATCAGCGCGCGGAATCGCAAGCAACGCGAATATCCGCCGCCCATCCACCCCCGAGGATGAAGTCATTCACGCTGCCCGCCGCGCTGCGCCGCCACACCGCGTCAATCGTGGCACGCATTCTGTCGCCCCGCGGCGTGCTCGTTGCGGGCATCGTGCTGCTGATGTTCAGTTGGGGGCTTTCCACGTCCCTTCTAATCGAGACGCGACGCGACGCGTATGACCATGCGGTCGAAAATGCGCGCAACCTGATGTTGCTGATTGAACGCGATATCGCGCGCAATATCGAGCTCTACGATTTGTCGCTGCAAAACGTCGTCGACGGCGTCACCGATCCGGAACTGATGACATTGCCGCCGCGCCAGCGCCACCGGCTGCTGTTCGACCGCGCGGCAACCGGCGAGTATCTCGGGTCGATCTTCGTGATGGACGCGCACGGCAACATCGTGATCGATTCGAGCGTGTCGCCCGCGCGGCAAGGCAATTTCGCCGACCGCGACTATTTCTCCGTGCACCGCGACGGGCTCGCGCAGGGCCTCTACATCAGCCGGCCGTATGCGGCCCGGCTGCGCGGCGGCGCACTGACGATCGCGCTCAGCCGCCGGATCACCCGGCTCGACGGCACGTTCGGCGGCATCGTCGTCGGCACGCTCAGCATCGACTATTTCCGCGCGCTGCTCGATGGCCTCGCGGTCGGCAAGCACGGCAGCGCGGCGATCGTCGAGGACAACGGCACGCTCGTGTCGCGCCTGCCGTACGACGCACGCGTGGTCGGCCTCGACCTGCACGACTCGCCGCTGTTCATCGAGTCGCAGCGCGCCCGCGACGGCGCGCTGACCGGTACCGGCGCGATCGACGGCGTCCGGCGCATCTATGTTTACAAGCATCTCGCCGGCCTGCCGCTGATCGTCGACGTCGCACCCGCCGAGATCGACATCTACACGTCGTGGCACCACCGCGCGGTCTGGACCGTCGTGCTGATGTGCCTGTTTACCGGGTTCATCGCGTGGGGGTCGCTGGCGCTGTCGCGCGAACTGAAGCGCCGGCAGGTCGCCGAATCGAAGCTGTACCGGCTCGCGCACACCGATGCGCTGACCGGCGTCGACAATCGCGGCACGTTCGACGCGGTGCTCGCGAAGGAAGCGCAGCGTGCGTCGCGCAGCGGCCGCCCGCTGTCCGTGCTGTTCGTCGACGTCGATCACTTCAAGGCGTTCAACGACTACTACGGCCACCTGGCCGGCGACGACGTGCTGCGCCGCGTCGCGCAATCCGCGTTGCGTTGCCTGCGCCGCGACGGCGACCACGTCGCGCGCTACGGCGGCGAGGAATTCGTCGTCACGCTGCCCGACACCGACGCGCAAGGCGCGTCGACCGTCGCCGAAGGCATCCGGCACGCGATCGCGGAGCTCGGCATCGAACACGTGAAAAGCCCGTACGGGCGCGTCACGGCCAGCATCGGCGCGGCGACCGCCGCCGACGGCCGCGTGAACGCCGCGACGCTGCTGCGGCGCGCCGACGAGGCGCTGTACCGCGCGAAGTCCGGCGGCCGCAACCGCGTGTCGGACGCGCAGCCGGGCGTGGCCGACGCATCGCGTAACGTGGCGTGACGTGAGGACCCGCGGCCGCCGGCCACGCCAAAAGGCCGCGCCGTGGACAGCCCGCGCGCGTTCGGCTAGCGTTACGTCTGCTGCGCATGCGGCGCGGCGCCGGCCCGCGCAGGCCGCCGTGCGCGTTCCGGCCACCCCTGCTCCGTCATGACCACCCCGCTCCCTACCCGGCTGCCGCCCCTGCTGCGCAACGCGCTCCGACCGCTGCTCGACCCGTACCGCCGCTACCGGCACGCGAAGCTGATCCATGCGGCGCGCGTCGCGCTCGCGATCCTCGCGTCGATCGCCCTGTCCACCGGCCTGCGCGTGCCGCACGGCGAGTGGTCGACGATCACCGTGCTGATCGTTGTCGGCGGGCTGCAGCACCACGGCAACATCCGCAAGAAGGCGGCCGAACGCGCGCTCGGCACGTCGATCGGCGCGCTCGCGGGGCTCGGGCTGATCCTCCTCTACTCGTTCCTGAACGCGCCGCTCGCGATCTACCTGCTGATGGCGATCGCATGCGGGGTCTGCGCGTATCACGCGATCGGCAAGGCCGGCTACATCGCGCTGCTGTCGGCGATCACGATGGTGATCGTCGCCGGGCACGGCGACAACGAGATCGCCGACGGCCTCTGGCGCGCGGTGAACGTGCTGGTCGGCATCGCGATCGCGCTGGCGTTCTCGTTTGCGCTGCCGCTCTATGCAACCTATTCGTGGCGCTACAAGCTCGCCGACGCGCTGCGCGCGTGCGCGGCCGTGCATGCGCGCCTCGCCGGCGACCGCCACGTGAGCGACGACGTGCACCTGAAGGAAATGGCCGCGCTGAGCGCGCTGCTCGTGCAGTTGCGCTCGCTGATGCCGTCGGTGTCGAAGGAATGCGAGACGTCGATGACGCAGCTCGAGGCGATCCAGCGCAGCCTGCGCCTGTGCATCGGCTATCTGGAGATCCTGTCGAGCGCGGTACCGGCCCGCGACGACGTGGCGGCCCGCGAATACATGCGGGTCGGGATGAAGGGCCTGAACCGGCGCATCCGCGACACGCTGCTCGGCGCGAGCCGCGCGCTCAAGTTCGGCACGCCGAGCCGGCTCGCGCCGCGCCGCCGGCCGGCCGACCCGCCGCACGACGCACCGCCGCCGCAGTTGTCCGGCTACGTGTCGATCACGGCCAAGCTGGCCGGCGAAGTCGATCAGTTACGCGAGAAGCTGCTCGATACCGCGCAGTCGTGGAATATCTGACGTTCGCGGGAACCGGGCTTCGCGCGGCCGCCTTTCATGTTTCTTTCGACACGACAGGCCGGCATCCCGACGGCGGCGGCCCCGCCCCTCGGCCGATCCGGCCCCGGAAACACCGTCCGTGGCCGGGTTCGTCCGGGCCCGTTTCGGCCGCGATTTCGCGCCGACCTGCGTGGCATTCTCCGCCTGGTTAACCGCCCGCCAGGCCCGCCGCGACAGGCCGGACGACGGTTCCGCGCGAAAATCAGCCCTTGCCCCAACTTCCCGGACAGCCGATACTCGCATATTCCGCGAAATACGATCCCACCGGCTTCAATCCACGGTAATTCCTATGAGCACGATTCTCGAAAGCCTCCCGACCGGCCAGAAGGTCGGTATCGCCTTCTCCGGCGGCCTGGACACCAGCGCCGCGCTGCACTGGATGAAACTGAAGGGCGCCGTCCCGTACGCATACACGGCGAACCTCGGCCAGCCCGACGAAGACGATTACGACGCGATCCCGAAGCGCGCAATCGAATACGGCGCAGCCGGCGCCCGCCTGATCGACTGCCGCGCGCAGCTCGTCGCCGAAGGCATCGCGGCGCTGCAAAGCGGCGCGTTCCACATCACGACGGCCGGCGTCACGTACTTCAACACGACGCCGATCGGCCGCGCCGTGACGGGCACGATGCTCGTCGCCGCGATGAAGGAAGACGGCGTCAACATCTGGGGCGACGGCAGCACGTACAAGGGCAACGACATCGAGCGCTTCTACCGCTACGGCCTGCTCGTGAACCCGGATCTCAAGATCTACAAGCCGTGGCTCGACCAGACGTTCATCGACGAGCTCGGCGGCCGCGCCGAAATGTCCGAATTCATGAACAAGGCCGGTTTCGGGTACAAGATGTCGGCCGAGAAGGCCTATTCGACCGATTCGAACCTGCTCGGCGCGACGCACGAGGCGAAGGATCTCGAAAGCCTCGAAAGCGGCATCAAGATCGTGAACCCGATCATGGGCGTCGCGTTCTGGCGCGACGACGTGAAGATCGCCGCGGAAGAAGTGACGGTGCGCTTCGAAGCCGGCCAGCCGGTCGCGCTGAACGGCGTCGAGTTCACCGACCCGGTCGAGCTGCTGCTGGAAGCCAACCGCATCGGCGGCCGCCACGGCCTCGGCATGAGCGACCAGATCGAGAACCGGATCATCGAGGCGAAGAGCCGCGGCATCTATGAAGCCCCGGGCCTCGCGCTGCTGTACATCGCGTACGAGCGTCTCGTTACCGGCATCCACAACGAAGACACGATCGAGCAGTACCGCGAGAACGGCCGCCGTCTCGGCCGCCTGCTGTACCAGGGTCGCTGGTTCGACCCGCAGGCGATCATGCTGCGCGAAACCGCGCAACGCTGGGTCGCACGCGCGATCACCGGCGAAGTGAAGATCGAACTGCGCCGCGGCAACGACTACTCGATCCTGAGCACGAAGTCGCCGAACCTCACGTACCAGCCGGAACGCCTGTCGATGGAGAAGGTCGCATCGACGTTCTCGCCGCGCGACCGGATCGGCCAGCTGACGATGCGCAACCTCGACATCACCGATACGCGTGACAAGCTGCGCGTGTATTCGCAAGTCGGGCTGCTGACGCCGGGTGAGACGTCGGCGCTGCCGCAGATCAAGGGCGATAGCGACAAGTAAGCCAGTCGCTTTCGCGAGCGGCCGGGCGGTGTGACAACCGCCCGGCTGCGTGCAGCACTTCCCTTCCCGCTTTTTCTTCAAGCACTGCCGGATCCGGAACGCGTATCGCGACGATCCTGCAGGCGCGTCAAGGTTATTTCGACGCCGTGGCCGGCGCGGTCGCGGTGGCCGCAGTCGTCGTCAATGCCGTCGAAGCAGTGGAAGCAGCGGCAGTGGCCGGTGCCGGCGCCGACGTACGTGCCAGATCCCGGCCGATCATGTCCGCGACCGACTTCTCGCACGACTTGATCCCTTCCACCGACTTGTCGAAATTCTTCTCGAGATCGCTGAAGCTGCCGTACGTGTAAGCAAAATCGCTGTCGATGTGGACGCTGTTCGCCTTGATGTCGTAGCCGCATGCGAACGTCTTGTAATAGATGTCCTGCTTCGTCTTCGCGTCGAGAATGCGCGCGCGAATGACCACCCACGGGATGTAGTCGGGCTGGTTGGGCGGCGAGATATAGCCGAACGACGTGAACCACACGTTCATGATCGCATCCGCGTCGGTCTGGATCGCCGAGTAGTCGTCCGACTTGCCGTCATCGGCGAGCTTCGCCTTCTGGCCGTCCAGCTTCACGACCTGATAGCCGTTGCCGGTGAGGCGGCCCGTCACGCCGTCCACGATGTCCGGTGCGAACACGATCTTGCCGGCCGCGATGCGATCCGTGTAGGTGCTCGTATGGCTCGCGTTGACGGCGCCTTGCGCGAGCGCGCCGATCAGCCCGAACCCGGCCGCCGCGCCGCCGAGATTGACGACCCCGACACGCTTCGGCTCGGTGACGTCGAGCATCGCGATCGAATGCAACTTCTGACGCGCTTCGGGTTTCATGTCCGTGTTCGGCAACGTGGTGCAACCGGACAGCAGCGTCACGAGCAGGCCGCAACCGAACAGGGCGGCTTGGGAGGAGTTCTTCATTGGATGAGTGGCTTTCGTTGTTGACGGAACGTGTTCATCGGGCCGCCGCACGCGGCGCGTCGACGCGCCGTGTGCGGTGCGACCGTGCGTTTATTGTTTGATCACCTGACCGTACGCGATGAAGCTGTAATCAGCCGCGCGCAGCACGTAGAGGATCGAGCGCTTGAAGCCGTTGGTTCCCGTGATCGGCACGAACATGATCGCGGCGCTGCCCGACAGCGGAACGCCGGCCGGCAGCTTGCAGCCTGTCGACGCGGAGGCCGTTACCGTCATGTCGTACATGTTCTGGTTCGAGCCGGGCGTGGAAAGCAGCAGCGTGCCGCTCAGGTTGCAACCGCTCAGCGTGCCGGTCAGCGTACCGCCCGATGCAATCGCGAACGATGCGTTGGTCGTCGCCCAGGCGCCCACCACGCTGTCCTGCGTGACGGCAAGTGCGTTTGCGGCGTTGTAGGTCCACGTGAAATTCGACGCCGTACCGTTGCGGCTGATCGTGCCGGACAAGGTCTGCTGCGGGCTGTATGCGCCCGAGCCCGAATCGATCTTCGTGACGATGCCGCTCGTTCCTGCAAAGTTGATACCCGGCGCGAGCGACCACGTCGAACCGTTGACGGTCAGATTCGTGAAATCGTCGGACATCACGAACGATCCGAGCAGATTGAGCGTGCTCAGGTTGTTGTGCGGGTCGACCAAGGCGATGGTCGAGTAGCCGAGGTTGCCGGATGCCGACCAGATCCCCACCGGGCCGGTTGCCGTTGCGGCCGTCGAACCGGCTTGCGGGGTCGTCAGGCTGGGCAGTGCCTCGCCGACCGTCACCGGCTGCGACGATGCGACGGGGGCGCTTGCGGGTGGAGCCGCGAGCGGCGTCGAGGCGACGGCCGGTGCGCTGGCTGCGTTATTGGCGCCGCCGGTGTTGGCGGGCGTGCCGCTGCTTGCGTTCGACGAGCCGTCGCCGCCGCCGCAACCGGCGACAACGAATACCGAGATCGCGGCTGCCGCCAGCAAACAAAGAGAATGCTTGTTCAATTCAATCCTCGATTTTTTGGTGCGTTTTTTAGTGGTCTAGATTCGAATCGCGTTACTTTTCCGGTGTGTTGCGTGGGCCTCCTCGAGCGACGTTGGATGCGTGGTGTGATGTGTCGGGGAAGGACGATGAGGCGGTCGTCGGTTGCCGGATATTCGGCACGACGGACACGAGCGTGGAGGTGTGGTCGCGCGGGAACGCGCACGCAGCGGTGAGAACCACATGCAGCAGCAGGCATGCCGCGGCAAGGCAAAGGAAGACGACGCGCTGGCCCCCGATGCCTGCGCGCCCCATCGAATCGGTGCATCCCATCTTCTGGTCATGCGCACGGCTTCGCCGGCCGGGCGCCCCCTCGGTTATCTGGTCGTGTGGTTTGGTTCTACCGCTTTGGTAATACTTTTTTTGAGCTACCGAGGAAGGGTAACGGCGGTGGTGGGGATTTCTTTAGGGGGTTATCGAGGGAATTTTCTAGGGGCTTTGTCGCTGGGAGCATTCCCGTTCTCGCCCGGACGCAGGGTCAGGCGATGAGGTTAATCCGCGTGATCCCGGACGAACCGACCACTCTCACGAATGCTTCGTGAAGGTGGCCGCTCAAAGTCGGCTCGGCCCCCGCTGATATTGAAGCGCGCCAGGCTTCTGCTGGATACCGCCCGTCGCGTCATTGGCCGCGCATCCAAGTCCGACAAATGCTCACAGATCCTCATTCGCGATAAGGTCGCGCTCTCGCCGACGCTATTCAGTGGCGAGTCGACCGACGAGACGTTGAACGACGAATAGGTATTGCTTGATATGCTGGAATCGCTGGCAACGCGCAGCGAGCGACGTGCGACGGCAAGCGCATGCAGACGATGCTAAGTCGGCCAATGCCTGCGCACCAGATCGGAAAACGAAAGGCCATTCGATTGTCATCCACGCGGCGGCTCAGCCCCCGCAGTCCTCGGTTGTTGATGGTGTGGCAACTTCGGAATTGCTTTTTACTTTCTGTTCCGAAGTAACGGCACCAGTTCCGCGTTCTTTAGGGTGATATTTCGATAATTTTCTTTCGAAATTCATTCGAAAAAATACCGATTGCCTTCATTTCAAGGAACGACTGCACTATCGCTCCGGTGTTTTGCTCCGAGTTCACCCGAGCTCATTTCACACGCTCGGCCGAACGCCGTTTCCAGTTCGGCGCGAGGCCAAGAGCGGCGCCTAGTGCATCGAGATCGGCATCATGGTGTGATTCCCGGATTCTCCAGAAAAACAGCACTGCTTCTCGGTTGGGTGAGTGGGTGCGACAGGCTCAAGGCAATCGCGTCAAGTTGTTTGCAATGGTGCGAGAACATCCCACGCTCGAGGGAGCGCACTCTCCAAATACCATAGCCAGTACAACCGACGGCTTTCGGCCCCGCCTTTGGCCTCCCAAATCGCACTGCCCGAAACCGCCAGCGCCCCGTAGTAACCTACATCCCAATCATCAGGAGGCACACTTTTTTCGTTTTCGCCGACCACCTCGAAATTGGTATCGTACAAAATCGTATTGATCGCCGCAAAAACGGTCATTCCCGCGTAAACGGGGACAAACGCCACCTCGCCATGTTCAAACAGATCAACGACCTTGGTGTGGTACTCGTCGTTGTGTCGCTGAAGCACGGATAAATCATATTTCCCGGCCAACGCGGCGATACCGCTGGCCAGGATCGTCCGCGCAGTTACCAGCACATCCGCGTAGGGGCTCAACCGATCGACCACTTCTCTCGCACAGATGATCGCGAGCCGCGCCCGACGCAAGTACCCGGCGTCAGCATGTTCAGCAGATGACAATTCCTCGATCAATTGAAGAATACCTCGTCGAACAGCAGCAGGAAGCTCACCATCCAGCGTAATCAGCGCCTGTGCTGAGGACAACTCGTCGGCCAATTTTTGTGGAACGTTCATCATTTACGCGGATTCACCATAACATTTCCATTGGGTAGGAAAATACGGGTTGCATTCGGGTCAGACACAACGAGCGGCCTGTTTTGCGCTGCCGCCTCGGCTTTGTAGAATGCCTGGCAATCGGTACACATCGGTCTCGACACGTCGACTTGAGCCGCACCGGGGTTGTTCACGATGACCTGCTTCTCGGCATGAGACGCACTGTACTGACCAGGCACCCCCTGATCCATTGCGCCTGCTGCACGCAACTCGTGACCAATCTCGTCGGCGCGCTGTGCGACCTTGGCCGGATCGACAAACTTATATCCGTCAGGCAGATATGTGCCGTAGCCGCTTATCGTGTCCGTCTCACCGTCCGTTGCGACAGTCTTCGTCTGCAATCGCTTCGGCAACTGATCATACAGACTCTGGGCACTTCCCGTGATATCGGTTGCGGCCCCTTTGCTTCCTGCTACAACGGCGCCGTCGCGCTTCACGACCGATCCGAAGGCGCCGAGCCCCATTGCCGCAGCTTCGCCCACGCCCTGGAAGTTCGACGGATCCACACCGATCGTCTTCACATAGGAAGACATCAACTGACCGAAGTTGTCAGCCGACAGCGATGCATATCGCGCGCCATACATATGGGCGGCGTTGTCGATGATGAGACGTGCCTGATACTCGGCGTCGTCCGGTACGTTCCAGCGCTCGATGTAACGACCCGACGCGTCTCGGTAATACGTCGTCCCTCTTTGCGCTGTTGCCGCCCTCGCGTCGGCCTCACTGCTCCATACGTTCATCCCGTCCTTGCCGCCGCCCGCACCATAGACGTTCTCTGCCGCCTTGAGCAAGGTTTCGGGACTATATTTGGCTGCAAGGGAATGATTGCGGCTCAGCACCTTCCCGATTGCTTCAAGCGCCAATTCCTTGTGTTGAAGCGTGTTGTTCAACGCCTCGTTCTGCGCTGCCAGCGCTCCGGACGAGATGTCGCCCCCCAACGCCCCCGCGACTGCGCCCCCGGCGAACGTCGCAAAACTTGCGACGATCGCGTTCTGGACATCGTCCGACGCGCCTGTCTTCGACGCGCCGTAGGTCAGCCACGGCGACACGATTGCGCTCACGCCGCCGCCAATTGCGCCGCTTCCGCACCCGGTTCCGCCGACGGCACCCGCGGCACAGCCCAGCGCCGCATGCTCGACGATGTTTTGCAGCGTGAGCGGATCGGCCTGATCGCCGATGGCAAATGCGCCGGCCGCGGCCAATTCGCTGACCATCCCGCTCTTCAACGCGGAACCGAAGCTTCCGCCCTCGATCGCCGTGCGCACGCCCGCAGAGATTCCGGCCTCTGCGAGCATTGCGAGGCCGCGCGTCGCGAGCGTGCTCGCGGCCGAAGTAGTCGCCTGATTCGCCGTATTGCCAATTGCCGGATTAACGCCCGACAGACTTGCGAGACTGCTCGTCGTGCCGCCCTGAACCAGCGGTTGCGTCGTAAAACCTAATCCAGCGTTCGCGTCATAGGTAATCCCGTTGGTCAGCCCCGCAGTCACCGCAGCGATGGCGCCTGCCTCAAACGCACTGCCCCACTTGACGCTGCCGGTGCCCACGAGCTGGCTGCCGACACTCGACGCGATACCGGCGATGCCGGCAGAAAGCACCATATTGCCGAGACCGGCGGAAACTGCCGGCAGTGCAATGCCTTCAACGGTCGTCGTCGCTGCCGTCGCCGCAGCAAACGTTCCGCCCGCCTCGCCGAGCGTCGCGCCGATGGCCGCACTCGCCGCGCCATACGTGACGAGCGATATTGCAATGGCTGCGACGAGCGCCCCCAGCTGGACCATGCCGAAGGCGCCTCCCTCCTTCACGAAATCCGAATGCAGATGGTCGGTCAGCGTCTGCTGCACGAAGTCCCCGCCGAGCTGCCATTGCAGCGATGCAAGCATCGCCTGCGTCGAAACCGCGTCAACTGTCCCGTCCGCATTGAGCTTCTGCAGTGCCCCACCGATCTGATTGAGCGCCTGAACATTCAACTCCATGTTCGCCGCGCTCATGAACCCGCCCGGCTGCACCACCGTGCCGGTCGTGTTCAGATACCCGCCATCGACCTTCTGCCAGATCTCGCCGACGTTGACCTGATTCGCCTGGTTCGTCAGCGTGTGCGTGTCGACGCTCAGCGTCCCCGACGCGGTGATGCTCCCCGTATTGAGGATGCTGCCGTTACCGTCCTGATTGAACTTCAGCGTGACGTCGTGTCCGGAGATGTTGCCGCCCGCCGACAGCGCCTGCGTGTCCTGCGGCAGATACACCTGCGGCATCAGTGCGGTAATCGTCGGGCACGACGCCGTGCCCGTCGCGTGACACGTCGGGTCCGGCACCGTCTGCTCGACGTACCACAGCATCGGCTTGTCGAGCGTATTGATCTGCTCCTGCGTCAGCGCCGCGCCAAGCTGCAGCCCGTGCGACTTCGAATAGTCGAGTGCGTTCCCGTACAGGTACTCCTTTTCCTGCTCCGTCACCGACATGTTGTGCTTGCTGTCGTACGACAAACCGTCGACGAAGCTCGACTTGCCCGTCTGCTGGAGTGCGGCCTGCTGCAGCAGCAGGTCCTCTTCCTGCGGATTGAAATAGAACAACGTCGACGACGGCTGGAGATTCGGCGGCAGGTTGTTGAGCAGATCCTGCGCCCCCAGCAGCCCGCTCGCGCCGAGCGACTCGTTGACGTACGATGCCTTGCCGGCCACCGGCGTCGGCAGCGTACCCGTCCCGACCGCGCGCGGAATTGACAGATTCAGCCCCGGCAACGTCACCGGGCTCAGCGTGATCACGCGTTCCGGCGAGCCGACTTGCGGCGTGTAGGTGTTCGGTGTCTTGATGCCGTTGATCAGCTTTTGCCCGCTCAACGACACCGACGTGCCGATCACGTTGCCGACGTTCTGGATCTGCCCGCCCGACGAGATCGACAGGTTCGGCGCCTGGATCGTCGCCGCGATGTTGCCGACCGGCGTCGGCGGATCGATCGTGCCGCCCGTGCTCGTGTATGCGCTCCCATACAGCGCCTGGCACTGCTCCGGCGTGCCGCATGCCCAGATGTCGTGACGCTTGTCACTGCTGAACATGCCCGTCTCCTGCACCCAATGCGAGTGCCAGTAGGCGTTCAGCACCTGCGCCTCGTTCACGACCGGGCCTGCAACCGCGATCGTCGCGTTGTTGCCCGCGGCGATCAGGCTGCCGATGTTCGTCAGGCTGCCGGCATTGACCTGCAGGTTGTTGCCCGCGCTGATCACCGACGAGCTACCCGACTGCTGGTCGACATAACCCTCGCAGTAGCTTTCCTTGTAGCCGCCTGCGGTCATGCAGCCCGAGTACTGCTCCTTCTTGCCGTAGTTTTCATGTACGGGAACCGGCGGCGGCAGGTTATTGGTGATCGCCCCCGAGACGTTCAGCGTGATGTTGTTGCCCGCGACGATGTTGCCGGACGTGTTGTTCAGGCTCTGTGCGGGCGTGGTCGAGCTTGCGGTCGTGCCGACGCCGCCGACGACGATGTCGTGGCCCGCGAGCAGATTGCCGTACGTGTTGTTGATCTGGCCGGCGGCGATGACGAGATCGTGGCCGGCATAGATCGTCGCGTCGTTCTGGCTGTAACCGAACGTCGTCGTGGTCGGGTTGTTGCCGCGCGGTTGGCCTGCGTTGCCGCAGGCAGCGTTCGGCACGCCGGATGCGCAGCCGACCTGGCTCGCGTAGTTCTGTTGGTTGCCGCCCTGGTTAGTCAGCGTGCCGGACGTAATGCCGACGTTGTTGCCGGCATACAGCAGACCCTGGTTGGTCAGATTGCCGCCGCCGATCGTCAGATTGCTGCCCGCCGCGATCATGCCCGTCGGCGTTGTGAAGGTCACCGTGCCGGTAGCCGTAGGCGCGGCTGCCCCCCTGTTGATCTGGAACGTGGTCGGCAGGTAGGGCGAACCCACCTGGCAATAGTTGCCCCCGTCGCAATTGAACGCGCCGGTCGGGTTGCCGGTGCCCTTGACCCCGATTGATCCGAGCGCCGCTAGCTGTGCCAGAAAGTTAGCGTACTGGGCCTGATCGACATAGGTCGAACTGTTGACCGTCATGGTCGGAGCAACCGCACCGTTGCTCAGCGACTGGACGTTGAGTGCGATGTCGCCCTGCGCCGCGATCTGGCCGCCTTTATTCGACAAGGGGCCGGCAGTCAGCGAGATCGAGCCGCCTGCGGAAATCACGCCCGATGTTCCGGCTTGCTGGTTCGTCGTCGTTTGATAGACCGTCGGCAACGTGAACGTCGCCGATTGGAGCGCGCCGGCCGCAGGCCCCGTTCCAACGAACCAGTAGTTCGAATTCTGCGAAGTGCCGTGGTCGTTGGTGCCGGTCACGATGCGATACTGATTGAACGTCACCGTGCCGGACGTCGCGACCGGATTGGATGCCGACAACAAACCACTGTTCGTGGTCGATCCCGTCGGCGCCAGCAGGCCGCCGAGCGTCGCTGACGACGTCACGTAAGCTGCCGATACCGTTTGCTCATGGCCAGAGATCTTTTCGTAGCCGGCGGTCACCGTGCCGACCGACCCTGACATCAGGAGCGCAGGGTCGCTGACCTGCGTGGTGGTCGTGACTGCTCCCTGCGGAGCAGTCTGGTCGTTGATCACCTGCGCAGCAGAGATGCCGATGTTCCGGCCGGCGAATAGTGAACCGCCCGTATTGAACAGCGAACCGCCTAGATTGAAATTCGCGTCGCCCCTCGACTGCGTCGTCGCCCCCTGGTTGTCGTAGTTCCAGCCGCTGACGTTGAGCACGCTCCCCGCCTCGACCGTCCCGCGGTTCGTCGTATTGCCGTTCAGCGTCAACGCATTGTCCGCATGCATCACCGCACCGGCCGCGTTGTTGAGCGTGCCGTTGAAGGTCACGTCGCGGCCGCTGACCTGCCCGTGATTCTCGAACGTCCCGCCGCCGGACGACAGCGTCAGCGCCGCGGTCCCGGTCATCGTGCCGTAGTTCGCGATGCCGTTCAGGCCGGTCAGCGCCACGCTCTGCCCGCCGTAGTTCCAGGTGCCGCCGATGTTCACGTAGCCGGCAGTGACCGACAGGTTCCCGCCCTGGCTGATCGTCCCCTGCAGCGGGTCGAACGTCATGTTGGCGACGTTGATGCCCATGTTCCGTTGCGCGAGCAACTGTCCGCCCGCGTTGTAGAACGTACCGTCGCCACCGTTGATCGTCAACGACACATCGCCGGTCGCCCCCGTCCCGACGCTCGGATTTCCCGCAAAGACGATCCCGTTCTGGTTGTTCAGCGAACCCGCGTTGATGCCGAGCGCATCCACCGCCATCAGCGACCCGCCGACGTTCGTCAGCCCACCGCCCACGGTGACGTTCGTCGTCGTGCCGTTCACCAGCCCCGCGTTCGTGAAGTTCGACGCGTTGATCGTCGTCGCGCCGATCGACGCGAGCGTCGCCCCCGGCGCGTTCGTGAGATTCGGCGCGGACACGTTGAGCGACCCGGCCAGCACATGGGCCGCGTTATACATCCCGTTCTGCGACGTCAGCGTCGCATTGCCGACCACGTTCACCGCATGCCCGCCGGCCAGCGTGAGCTGGTTCGACGCCTGCGCGGTCAGTGCCCCGCCCACCGTCGCGTCGCCGAGCGTGACGTTCGCGCCGCTCACCTGCAGGTTCTGCGACGCGACGATCGTCGCGTTGCCGGCATCCACCGTCCCCTGCGCGGAGACGGTCACGTTCTTCGAACCGACCACCGACCCGTTGAGCGTCACGTTGCCGCCCGACAACCCCAGCTGACCGGCCACGACGCTCGAGCCGCCAAGCGTAAGGTCCTGCCCGGCATGCAGCGTCGCATCGCCGTTCGACGACACGCCCGCGAGCGTCACGTTGCCGTTGACGCCGTTGACGTTCACCGTCCCCATCGATGACAGCGCGCCCGTCACCTGCACGTTGTTCGCCGCCTGGATCTGCACGTTCCCGCCGGACTGCAGCGCACCGTTGACGGCAACACTGCCCGCCTGCGACGTTGCGGACACACCGCCGACCGCGGTCGTCGCACCGAGCGACAGGTCGCCGGTCGACGTCGCCGTGAACTTCCCTGCGCTCTGGATCGCGCCGAGCGCGACGCCCCCGCCGGACGTCACGCCGATATCCTTGCCGAACGTCAGCGCACTGCCGCCCGTGATCGCGCCGCCCGCGTCGAGGCTCGCGCCGCCGAGGCCGAACAGTGCGCCGCCGAGCGTCATCGCGCCACCGGACGTCAATGTGGTGTCGCCGTTGGACAGCCCGCCCGTCAGCAGCGCCAGCGAACCGCCGGCACGCGCACCGAAATTGCCGACGGACACGAAATCGCCGCCCACGACGAGATTGCCGTTCGTCGCGCTCAACGACGTATCGGCGTTCGAACGAATTGCGCCCGCAATGCCGAGGTTCCGTCCCGCGCCGGCCGTCAGGCTTGCGCCGCTGCCGACGCTGCCGGCGATCCCCACATCGCGCGCGGCAGCGATCGTCGTCGCTTGGCCGGAAATCAGGCCGCCGTTCACGATCACGTCGCCGGCGCCGTTGTGCCCCTGCGCGCGCAAGTCGATCGCACCGCCCGTCTGCGCGCTGCCGATCGCGAGATCGTTACCGGCAGTCATCGCCAGATCGCCGTCGGTCGTCACGCCGCCCTTCACGGCGATGTTGTTCGCCGCGCTTACCGTGGCCTGCTTGCCGAACGCGATCGACGCCGCATCGATCGAGCCCCCCGCCGTCAGCTTGCCGGCGTTCTGCGCGGCGATGCTGCCGACCAGCGTCATGTCGCCGCCAGAGGCCAGCGTCGCATTGCCGCCCGACACGGTTTGTCCCGACAGCGCGATCGCCTGCCCGGCCGTCACGTTCAGGTTGCCGCGCGCGGTCACGTTCGCCGCGGCGGCGCTTCCGTTCGACGCGGTGACGTTCAGGTCGCCCGCCGTGTTCACGTCGCCAAGCGCGACGTTGCGTGCAGCGGTGATGCCCGTTGCCGCCCCCGCGTTGATCGCGTGACTCACGCTGACGTCGCGCGCGGCCTGCAACGAGAACGCGCCCAGCGCGGTGCCCGCGCCGCCGAGCGTCACGTCACCGCCGCCCGCGAGACCGTTCGCGACGACCGACAGATCGCCCGACACCGCCTGCACGCTGCCGAGGCCGGCATTGTTGCCGCCCGTCACCGACACGCTCGCGCCCTGCAACGCCCCCGACAACGCGACGTCGTGCGACGCGACGAGCGTCGCATCCTGCCCGAACGCCACCGATCCGGCGCCGGCGATATCCCGTGCGGCCGTCAGCGTGCCGCCAGCCTGCCCGGCCACGCTGCCGCCGATGCCGATATCGTGGCCAGCCTGGACTGTCGTCATGCCAGCCGCGGCAATCGTGCCGTCGAAGCGCGCATCGACGCCGGCGCGGACGTCGAGCGCGCCGCCCGACGTCGTCGTGCCGTTCAATTGCACGCTGCCGCCCGATGCGGCCACCTTCATGTCGCCGGCGGACTTCGACGTGCCGCTCACGACGACGTCGTTGCCCGCGCTCAGCGTTTGCGCCGCGCCGTTCGACAGCGTGCCCGTCACCCGCACGTCATGCGCCGCAGTCGCGGTCGCGGCGCCCGCCGCCTGCGCGGTGCCGCGCACCACGGCATCGCCGCCGCCCGCGTTGCCGAGCGCCTTCAGGTCGAAAGTGGTCGCCGATACGACGTCATTGACGGACGCATCGTTACCGCCCTGCAACTGCACGCTCCGGGCCTGAACGAGGCCGCCCGACACCGCGTTGCGCTGCGCGGCGGCATCGAACACACCTTGCAGGAACGACTGCGTACCGGCGCCGACGATATCGCGCCCCGCGCGCAGCGTGCCGTTCGCATCGCCGATCAGCAACCCGCTGCCGGTGTTCAGATCCCGCGCGGCGGTGAGCGTCATGTCGCCGACTGCGCTCGTCGTGGCGCCGAGCGCCAGATCGCGCCCGGTCGTCACGTCGAGCGTCGCGCCGCTGTTGATCCCGCCAGTCGCGGCAAGATCGCCGGCATGCGCGGCAATCGTCATCGCGCCGCCCGACTGGACCGCGCCCCCGATCACGGCGCTGCGCCCCGCATCGATGCCGACCGTGGCCGCGCCCTGCAGCTTGCCCGACACCGACACGTCCTGCGCCGCGACCGCATCGATGCGCCCGCCGGCGGCGGCCGTGCCGTTGATCGTCAGGTTGCCGAACCCGGTGTCCGTGCGCGTGCCGTTCGCGCGCAACGACAACGTATCGTCCGCCTGCACGTTGGTCACGCGTGCATTGCCTGCCGCCGTGATCGCAACGGTATGCCCCTGCACGAGCCCGCCCTGCACGACATCGCGGCCCGCATCGAGCATCGCGGCCTGTGCGAACGCGATCGTGCCGGCGCCGGTCAGATCCCGGCCGGCAGCAAGCACGCCGGCCCCGTGGCCCTCGAGCTTGCCGGTCACGTCGACATCGTTTGCCGCGCCGACATGCGTGTCGCCGATCGCCAGCACCGCGCCGGCGATGCCCGCGTTCCCGCCGGCCGTCGCATCGAACGCGCCGCCGCTCGCCAGCGAGCCGCCGATCGCGATGTCGCGGCCGGCGGTCAGGGTGGTGTTCAGCGCCGAAGCCGTCTTGCCGCCGAGCGCGATATCCGTGCCCGCCTTCACCGCGAGCGCGCCGTTCGTCTCGATCGAGCCCGTCGATGCGACATGCCCGCCGCGCGCGTCGAACGTCGCATTGCCGATGGCCTGCAATACGCCGCTGTGATCGATGTCGCCGCCCGCACGCAGCAACACGGCAGCGTTGCCGGTCACCGCGCCGGTCGTGCTCAGGTTGCCGGCCGATGCGAGCGTCATCGCCGCGCCCGCATTCACGTCGTGCAGCGTCGCGTTACCGCCCGCGTTCACGTCGACCCTGTCGCCGCGCAGCGAACCGGTGAGCAGCATGTCGCCCCCCGACTGCAGCGTCGCCGCGCCGCCGAACGCCAGCGCCCCCGCCCCGCCGATCGCGCCGCCGGCCGTCAGCGTGCCGCGCCCCTGCGCGATCACCGTGCCGTCCGCGTGCAGATCGCGGCCGGCGTTGACCGCGAGATCGCCGAGCGCTGTCGTGCGTCCCTGGCCGAGATCGATCGTGCCGGCCGCGTCGGCCGACAGGTTGCCGCCCGATTGCAGCGTACCGGTGCTCGTCAGCGCGCCCGCGGCATTGCGCAGCGTCATGTCGCCCGACGACACCAGCGCGCCTCCGACCGTCGTGTTGCCGCCACCGATGACGTCGAGCGGCCCTGCCGCCTGCAGCGTGCCGTTGACCGTGATGTCGCCGTCCGAGCGCAGCGCCCCCGATGCCGCCGCGTTGACGACGCCGCGCAGCGTCGTCGGGCCGCCGCTCGTCATGCCGAGCTTGCGGCCGGCGTTGACGGTGCCGTCGACGACGAGGCCGCGCGCCGCGCTCAAGGTCGCATCGGTGGCCGCGTCGAGCGTGCCGCCGACCGACAGCGTGCCATTGCTCGATGCCGCCAGCGGGCCGCCAGCGTGCAGCGTGCCGTTCACGTTCAGGTCCGCAGCCGATTGCAAGGTCGCATCGGCAAGCGCGTTGACGGCCCCGTTGATCGCCAGGTTGCCGCTGCTCGCGGCATTCAGCGATCCGGCCGTCTGCAACGCGCCGTTGAGCGTCAGGTCGCCGGCGGCATTCAGCGTGCCGCCTGCGAGCGAGTTGACGGTGCCGTCGATCGTCAGCGCGCCGCCCTGGGCGTTGACGGTCAGCGCCGCGTTCGATTGCACGTCCTTCAGCGCGATCGCGCGTGCGGCGCTCAGCGACACCGCCTGCCCCTGCAGCGCACCCGTGACCGCGAGGTCGTTGCCGGCCTTGGCCGCGACGTCGTTCGTGAAGACGGTGCTGCCGCCGATCGTGACATCGTTGCCCGCGTTCAGCACCGCGCCGCCCTTGCCGACGACCGATCCGCCGAGCGTCAGGTCATGCCCGGCCGTCAGCGCCGCGTCGCCGCCGACGCTCGTCTTGCCGGTCAGCGAAACGTCCCTGGCCGCCGTCAGCGCGGCAGTGCGTTCTGCCGCAAGCGTGCCCTGCGACGTGATACTGCCGGCGCCGGCGGCAAGCGTCATGTCGCCGGCCGCCTGGACCTGACCGGCGTTGCCGATCGTCACGTCGCGCGCAGCGTTGACGCCGAGCGTCGCGCCGCCCGCGAGCATGCCCGTCACCTGGACGTCGCGCCCGGCCTGCACGGACGTCGGCGCATGCGTCGCACTCGTGCCGTCGCCGCCGCCGGCGAGCGTGCCGCGCACGACCACGTCGCGCCCCGCGTTCACGGTGGTCTCGCCGAGCGCCGCAGCCGTGCCGTTGAACGCCGCATCGCCGTTTCGGGCCGTGACGGACAACGCCCCGCCCGCTTGCACATCGGCCACGCCGATGTTGTTGCCAGCGGTGATCCGCAGGTCGTTCGCCAGCACGTTCAGGGCCTGCGTCGCGGAGACGTCGCGGGCCGCGTTCAGCGACATGCCGCGCGCCGCGCCGACCGCTCCGTTCAGCAGGATGTCGGTACCCGCCTGCATGCCGATCGCGCCGTTGCCGGCGATCGGCCCGCTGGTCGAGATGCTGCCGTTCGTCGCGGTCAGTGCGATATCGCCGACCGCCTGCATCACGCCGTCGACGCCCAGGTTTCCGCCGGCCTGCAACGTCGCCGTCGAGCCGGCCACCACGGTGCCGGTCGTCGCAAGATCCTGCGCGGCCGAGAGCGACATCGTCGCGGCGGCCGTCACGTCGTGCAGCGACGCCGAGCCGCCTGCCTGCATCTGCACCGTGTCGCCACGCAGCGAGCCCGTCAGGCGTGTATCGCCGCCCGATTGAAGCGTCGCCGCCTGCCCGAATGCGATCGCCGCCGCGCCGCCAATCGCGCCACCGGCGTTCAGCACGCCGTTTCGCTGGCCGATCACCGTGCCGTTCGCGATGAGGTCGCCGCCCGCAAGCACAGTGATGTCACGTTGCGCCGTGGTTTGCAGCGTGCCGAGATCGACCGCGTGCGCGGCGTCGATCAGCAGATCGCGGCCTGCCTGGATCGTGCCGGTGCTCGTCAGGGAACCCGCGGCGTTCTTGAGGGTCACGTCACCCGTCGACAGCACCGTGCCGCCGATCGACGTGTTCGCGCCGCTCGTCAGCGTCAGCGGGCCCGCGCTCTGCAGCAGCCCGTTCACCGTCGCCGCGCCGCTCGACGTGACGGCCGCATCGGACAGCGCGCTGACGGTGCCGCCGATCCCGAGATTGCCGCCACTCGTCAGATCGAGGCGGCCCGCGCTTTGCAGCGCGCCGGTCACGGTCGTGTCGCTGCCCGCCTGGAGCTGCGCGGTCGACAACGACGTGACCGTGCCGTCGACGGTCAGCGTTCCGCTTTGCGCATTGGCCTGCAATGCGCCCGACGACTGCACGTCATGCAGCGTCATCGACTGGCCGCTGCCCAGTGTGACGTTCATTCCGGCGAGCGACCCCGTCATCGACAGGTTGCGCCCCGCCTGCGCCTGCACATCCTTCAGGAATCCTGTACTACCCCCCAGCGCGATATCGCGCCCCGCGTCAATGCGTGCGCCGCCACGACCTGCCAGCGTCCCACCCACCGTCACGTCGCGGCCTGCCGTCACGGCGGCGTCGCCGGTGAACACGGTCGTCCCGGTCAGCGCGACGTCCTGCGCCGCATTCGCGGTCAACGAGCCCGCGCCGTTCAATATGCCGGCCGATGCGATGCTGCCGGTCGTCGCGGTAATCGCGAGATCGCCGATGGCGCGGACGGCACCGCTGCCGTTGACGCCGACGTCGTGCTGCGCCGAGAGCGCCACCTGCGTGGCGCCGGTGAGCGAGCCGTTCACGACAATGTCGCGCGCCGCCTGCACGTTCGTCACGCCTGCGACGGTCGCGTTGCCGTTGAGCGTCACGTCACCGTCGCCCGCCGTGCCTTGCGACTTCACGTCGAGCGCGGTGCCGACTTGCACATCGCCGATTGCTGCGTTGTTGCCCGCATGAACGTGCAGATCCTGGTCGGTCCGCATTGCGCCCGTGGTTGCGACATCGCGACCGGCTGTCAGCGTGAGCGTCTGCGACGACTGAACCGCGCCGCTGACGCCAAGATCGCGCCCGGCCTGCAGTGTCGTCGTTGCGTTGCCGATCAGGTTGCCCGTCGTCGCAAGATCCTGCGTCGCGGCGAGCGACATCGACGACGCGGCCTGCACGTCGTGCAGCGACGCCGATCCGCCGGCCTGCGTCTGCACCGTATCGCCGCGCAGCGAACCCGTCAGGCGTGTATCGCCGCCCGACTGCAGCGTCGCCGCCTGACCGAACGCGATCGATGCCGCGCCGCCGAGCGTGCCGCCGGCGTTCAGCACGCCGTTCCGTTGACCCATCACCGTGCCGTTCGCGATGAGGTCGCCGCCGGCACGCACCGTCAGGTCACGTTGCGCGATCGTCTGCTGCTTGCCGAGATCGACCGCGTGCGCGGCGTCGATCAGCAGATCGCGGCCCGCCTGGATCGTGCCGGTGCTCGTCAGCGAGCCGGCGGCGTTCTTGAGGGTCACGTCACCCGTCGACAGCACCGTGCCGCCGATCGACGTGTTCGCGCCGCTCGTCAGCGTCAGCGGGCCCGCGCTCTGCAGCAGGCCGTTGACCGTCGCGCCGCCGCTCGACGCGAGCATCGCATCCGACAGCGCGTTCACCGTGCCGCCGATCGATGCGTCGGCGCCGCTGGCGATATCGAGCGTGCCGGTCGTCTGCAGCGTGCCGTCCACGCTGAACCGGTTTCCTGCGCGGAACGTCCCGGTCGACACGGTATTGACCTGCCCCGCGATCGCGACGCCGCCGCCGCTGGCGACATCGAGGCGGCCCGTGCTTTGCAGCGTGCCGGTCACCGCCGTATCGCCGCCTGATTTGAGCTGGGTGGTCGACAACGACGTCACGGTGCCGTCAATCGTCAACGCCCCGTTTTGCGCGTTCGCCTGCAAGGCCGCGGACGACTGCACGTCGTGCAACGTCATCGACTGGCCACTGCCCAGCGTCACGTTCGTCGCGGCAAGCGAACCCGTCATCGACAGGTTGCGGCCCGCCTGCGCCTGCACGTCCTTCACGAAACCCGTGCTGCCGCCGAGCGCAATGTCGCGCCCCGCATCGATCCGCACGCCGCCGCGCCCGGACAGCGTGCCGCCCACCGTCACGTCGCGCCCCGCGCTCAGCGTCGTGTCCGCCATCGCGCCCGTCGTGCCGAGCAGCGCGACGTCCTGCGCGCCCTGCACCGACAGGTTCGATGCGCTCGTCAACGTGCCGTTCGACGTCACGCTGCCGGTGCGCGCCGTCAACGCCAGGTCACCCGCCGACTGCACCGTGCCGCGCGCGCCGACCGTCACGTCGCGCTGCGCATCGAGCGCCAGCGTCGAGCCGCCCGTCAACGTGCCGTTCACCGTGATGTCGCGCGCCGATGCCACCCGCGCCGCGCCCGTCACCTGCGTCTCGCCGTTGAAAGCGAGATCGCCGCCGCCGGCCGTGCCCTGCGCGCTCACGTCGATCGCGCCGCCCGCATGGATGTCGCCGACGCTCGCGCTGTTCCCCGCGCGCACGCTCAGGTCGCCGTTCGCCTGCAGCGCGCCGGTGGCAGCGACGTCGTGTCCGGCGTTGAGGGACAAGCGTTGGCCGCTCGCGACGCGATCGGTCGACGTGATGTCGCCGCCTTGTGCGATGAGCGTCAGGTGGCCCGTGGCGCTCACGGGCCCCGCGATGCCGATGTTGCGCTGCGCCGTGACGTCGATCGTCTGGCTGTCGAGCCGGTTGTTTATCCGGACGTCGCGCGATGCGCCCAAGGACGTGCCGCCTGTCGCGAGTACCGCGCCATTCAGCGTGACGTCTCCGCCGGCGCCGCCCCGTGCGGCGACGGACAGCGTGCCACCGGTCTGCACGTCGCCCAGCGTGACGTTTGCGCCGCCGCCCGCGATCGCGATGTCGCTGTTCGCCTGCGCGTTCGCGACGTTCACGTTTCCGCCCGCGGATACCGCCAGCTTGCCGCCCGACTGGATCGCGCCGGCCGACGTCACGTCGCCGTTAGCGTTGATCGTGTAGCCGCCCACGCCGATATGCGTGCCGGTCATCGACACGTTGCCCGCGCCCTGCACCGTCGCCTGATGCTGGGCCGCCGTGCCCGCAATCGATACGTCGCCGTTCGCCGACAGCGTCAGGTCGCCCGCGTTCGCGGCCAACTGCGCATCGGTGCGCACGCCCATCCCCGCCGCCGTGCTGATCACCTGGATCTGCCCCGCCGTCATCGCGCCGAACGCGGTCGCGTCGATCGCGAGCGAGCGATTCGCGCCGCCGTTCGCCGCGTTGATTGCCGCAGCCGAGTTGATCGCGCCGTTCGATGTCGTGCCGTAGGTCGTGCCGGTTGCGTCCGCCGCCGACGGCGTGACGAACTGCCGCCCCGCGATCGCGTTGATGCGCGTGCCCGCATACAGCGGCGCGTTGATCCCGATCGTCTCGCCGATCAGGTCGATCGTGCCCACCGTGCCTTCGATCCCCGCGCCGGGGCCGTTCACGCCCGCGTTGCCCTCGATCTGCAGATGGCCGCCGGTCACGTTGTAGCCGATCGCCTTCGCGTTCGCGTAATCGGTCGGGGTACCGCCAACACCGTTCAGGAACTGCGGCGCGCCCGTCGACAGCGTGACGCCGATCGTGTTCGTAAAGCCCGCGCCGCGCGTCGTGATGCCGTTCGGGTTCGCGATGATCACCGTCGCCGGTGCGCCGAACACTTCAAGCGGACCGTTCAGCAAGCTCGCGTAGCCGCTGCCCGTCGACGTGACCTGGTTGACGATCACGCTCGCGGCCCGACCGTTCAGGTTCGGGTTCGCCTGCACGTCGCCGCCCGTCAGCGACGTGCCCGACATCAGGCTGTTGTTCAGGATCAGCCCGACCGGGTCGATGTTGAAGCGTTGATACTGGTTCAGCGAAATACCGGCCGCGTTCGGCGCGGTGATGTTGACCACCGGCACGCCGCCACCGGCGCCGGTCGATTGCGTGATCGCGGGCTGGAACGTGATGGGGGCCGTCGGGTCGGTGATCGGCGCGGCAGCGGCAATCTGCATCGAGAAGCGCACACGCAGCGATGCCAGGTCGAGAACCCGCCGCCATGTGTCGTCGTCCATCCGGCGATTGCCCGCGCCCAGCGTGCCGGCCGCATCGCGGCTTTGCTCGACCGTCACGGTGATCGGGCCAATGAACATTGTCGTCGCAACGAGCGCGCACATCGCGCGTTGCCACCCGCTGTACTCGCGCAGTGCATACGCGTTGACGCGGAAGAAACGCGACATCATCGTTTCCGCACGCGCGCCGACACGCGCCGCTGCCGCGGCAGCCAGTTGCTGCAAGACCTTACGCTTGGACGTGTTCATTTCTTGGTCGATTCGTTTCGATTTTTATGCCGTGCGTTGCGTGCCACCGGCCGGCCCGGCCATGGCGAGACGCGACACCGGGTTTCCCCGCCCGATGCCGCATCGACGGTTGGCCGGGCCTGCGCCCGGCGTCGCCGCTTACTGCTGGATGCGCGCGTTGCGGATCAGGTCCGCCACCACCTGCGCGGTCGCCTTCTCCAGCGCGACCTGTTCGAGCTGCTGGCGCAGCGTGTCCTTCGCCTGCTCGAACGCCGGCACCTGCGTCGGCCGCTTGTCGTCGACGCGCAGGATCCAGTACGCGTCGCCGACCTGCACCGGATCACGCGTGAGTCCGCCTTGCGGCAGCTTCACGAGCGCCTCGGCCAGCGGCTGCGGCCAGTTCTGCGTGTTGCCGGCGGTGATCGGCGTCTTGAAGGAGATCCAGTTCAGCGCGCCGCCCTGTGCAGCGCCGGGCCCCTTGCTGAATTCCTGCGCGAGCTTGCCGAAGTCCTCGCCCTTCTTCAGACGCGCGACGATCTGCTTCGCGGTGTCCGCATCGTTCACCGCGATCACACTCGGCTTGTATTCGTTCTCGCCGAGCGTCGCGACGATCGCGTCGTAGCGCGCCTTCACGTCGGCATCGGCGACCGGCGCCGGCTTGACCTGGTCGCGCAGGTACACCTGCGTCATCGCGAGCGCCTTCGCCTGCTCGACCGCGGCGACGACCTGCGGCTTCGTGTCGTAGTGCAGCTTGAGCGCCGCCTGGCGGAACAGCTCGCGCGCGATCAGCTGGTTCTTCAGCGCGGCGCGCAGTGCCGGCGTGTCCGGCGCTTTCCCCGCGCGCACGGCGTCGTCGATCTGCGCCTTCGTGATCGGCACGCCATTCACGCTCGCCACCGCATCGGCGGGCAGCGGCGCGGAAGCGGCGAGCGCCGCGTCGGCGGCCTTGCGGGCCGTCTTGGTCGCCGCGTGCGCATGCGGCGCGGCCACGCCGCAGAGCGCGGCGACGGCGAGCCCGAGGCCCAGGTGGCGCACGTGCGCGGACAGGGTCGAGCGGGTTGCAACGGCACTACGGTTCGACAAGCGATGCATGAGGTTCCCCTTCAATCGGTCCAGTTGAGTGTGGCCAGCAATACGGTGGCTTTCCTGCCGAGTGCCGCCGGCTGCGCGAGCGCCTGCCCGAGCAGCACCTCGGTCGACACGGTGCCGCTCTTCAGGCGCCATTGCGCGCGCGCGCCGACACCGGCGCCGACGAGCGTCGGCCAGCCGCCCTGCGCGTTCAGGTGCGCCTTGCCGCCGTCGAGAAACACGTACGGCTCGATGCGCGCGTCGCGCCACGCGGGCACGTTCTGCCACGCGGCCTCGTTGCGCAGGTAAACGCCGCTGTCGCCGGCCATCCCGCCTTCGGTAAAGCCGCGCACCGAGCTCATCCCGCCCAGGAAGATCTGTGCGTTGCCGAACAGCGCGACGCGGCTGTACTGGCCGCGCAACGTGCCGCGATAGGCCCAGACGGAGCCCGCGAGCGTGCCGAGCGACATCTGCAGCGTGGCGGTCGCGTCGAGCTTGGTGAACTGGCTGTGCGCGTCGTCGATGCCAATGTCGGCCGGGTCGTGAGTGGCCGACAGCCACGGCAGCCCCTGCGACACGCCAACGTCCCAGGTCGCCGCGGCGCCCTGGCCGCGCGCGGCGAAGCGCACGAGCCCGTTCAGCCCGACACGCAGCACCGTGAGGTTCTGCGGCGACAGCGGCAGGCCGTTCAAGTCGCGTTCGGTGCGCAGCTTGTTGAGCGTCACGTCGACGCTCACGCGCCCGCGCGGCGAGCGCACGAGCACGTCGTTCCAGCCAAGCATCTGGCTGAACGTGCGGCCTTCGAGCAGCGCGACGTCGCCGATCGCCTGCTGGTACTCGGACATCGACACCGTGTAGCTGAAGGTCTGGTAGCCGTACGGCACCGCCGCCGAGAACACCACCGCGTTCGTGTCGGTCGTGCCGACGTAGTTGAACGACAGCGATTCCTGCAGCCCGATCACGTTGTCGGCTTCGACGCCCGCGCGGTAGCGCATCTTGCCCGTCTGCGAGCTGCCGTAGGTGTCGACGCCGAAGTCGTAATGCAGGCGATCGCCGGCGCGGTTCGAAATCGCGACGATCGAATCGCCCGGCGTCTCGCCCGGCAGGATCTGGATCTCGGCCTGATTGCGGCGCAGCCGGTTGATCTGGTCGACGCCCTGCTCGAGATCGGGCAGGCGCAGCGGGTCGCCCGGGCCGCTCGCGAACGCCCATGCGGTGCCGGCTTCGGTCAGCAGGCCCCCGCCGCGCACCTCGTACCACTTCTCGTCCGGGTCGCGCGGCCGTAGCGGCTTGCCGTTCAGCGTCAGCGCGGCCACGCGGCCGGGCACGAGGTTGATCTTCAGCGTGCCGGACGCGAGGTTCTGCGGCCCGAGGTACGCGCGCGTCGTGATGAAGCCGCGCGAGATGAAGGCTTCCGTCAGCCGGCGCAGCAGCAGGTTGATGCGGTTGCGCCCGAGCTGCTTGCCGATGAACGGTGCGGCGATGCGGTCGAGTTCGGGCTGGCCGAGAATCGTGTCGCCGGTGAATTCGACATGGTCGATCCGGAACGTCGGCGCGACATCGGGCAGCGTCTCGACATCGGCATCGGCCGGCAGGTTCGGCATCGCCGGCTGTTCCGGCACGGCGATCTGCGCGGGCGGCTGTGCGATCTCTTCGCTGCGCTGGCGGTCGCGCTGCTCCTGCAGCAGCCGCTGCGCCGGATCCTGTTCGACGCGCGGCGCGGCGATGCCCGGCGGGATCCCGCCCGCGAGCTGCGCATGCGCGTGCAGCGACGCCGCGCCTGCAGTCAGCAGGAGCGCGCGGGCCAGTAGCAGCGCACGAGCCGTCACAGCCCGAACCAAGACACGAGCCCCAGGTGATTGCCGTTGCCGATCGTCACCGGTTGGCGGCCCGGCGGACGAATCGTTACCACGCCGCCTGCCGCCGACACGCCGTCAGGCGCGTTGAAGGCGCCGCCCTCGATGTCGGCCTCGCCGGTCAGACGTACCTTGCCGGACCCGCCGGTGAAGATGCCGCCCGTATCGGCCGCATAGATCGCCGCCCAGCGATTGCCGAACCACGCCTTCAGGTCGTGGTCGCGGTTGATCGCGGTGTAGCCCGCCACGCCATGCGCGAGTGTCTTCGGCGCGTCGAGCGTGAGGTTGCCGAGCGCGAGCACCGTGCCGCCGGTGTTGGTGATCTGCGTGCCGGCCTTCAGCGTGATGTCGGTGTTGGCCTCGATGATGCCGCCGAGCGCCCGCACATTCGACGACGCACTCGCGCGGCAGAACACGAAGCACGTGCGCCGGTACGACGCCTGCCCGGTGAACACGGCCTGCGTCAGCAGCCGGTCGCGTGCGGCGATCTCGATCGCGCCGCCGTTCGACAGGATCGAGCCGCCGATGTTGGTCACGTTCGCGGCGCGGATCGTCACGTCGCCGGCATCCGCGGTGATGTATGCGAGCTTCGTCGCATCCGCGAGCGCGCCGTAATCGACCGTGAAGCCGTCGCTGCGATGCTGCAGGAACAGGAAGCGCCCGCCGCGCTCCGAGAAGCCGACCACCGCGCCGTTCTGCTCGCCGGTGCTGTGGTCGACGACGTTGTTCACGTCGCCGCCGGCGACGACGGACACGTTTTGGTTCGACAGGATCCGCGCATTCTGGTTGACGATATCCGCGCCCGCCGTCAGCGACACGTCGCCCTGCACGCCGAACAGGATGCCGAGCCGCGTCTGCGGCAGCGACTGGTTCAGGATGCGGCCAGCCGCGTTCAGCGTGACGGCACCGGCCGAATCGGCATCCGCGTCGATCGCGGCCTGACCCTGCACGAGCGAGCCGACGTTCGCGATATCCGCGCTGCTCTTCAGCACGACGCCGCTTTGCGACGACGCGATGGTCGAGCCCGCCTGCGCCGCGTCGGGCGCGAGCGCGATCCCGGCGCCGGTCAGCTTCACGCCGCCGGACGCGAGCAGGCTGCTGCCGGCGAACATGATCGCGCCGGCGGACGCGACGCTCGCGCTGCCGCCGTTGACCTTGATCTGCGTGTCGGCCAGCGCGATGCCGCCCTGCGCGGTGACGCTGAAGTCGCGCGCGACGTCGATCTTCGTGTTCGACAGCTCGACGCTGCCATTCGACGTCAGCGTGAAATCGCCGAGTGACGCGTTCAGCGGGCCGGCGCTGCGCACGCCGGGGCCGCGATCCGTGACGATCAGCTGCACGCGCCCGCTGGTCAGGCTGCCGGCGGCCGTGATGTCGATCGCATACGACGACGCCGTGTCGGGGTTCATCGTCGCCTTGCGCGAGAGCCAGTCGTTCGCGTTGTCGGTCGGCGACAGCCCGGTGTTCAGCTCGACACGACCGCGGCCGGCCAGCAGCCGCACGCCGGCCGTCGGCGACGAGAACGTGTTGTTCAGCGGGCCTTCGATGCGAATGTTCCTGGCGATCAGGTCGAGGCCGATCAGCGCGCTCGCGAGGCCGCCGGGGCCGACGACGATCGTGCCGGTCGCGGTGTCGAGCAGCACGTTGCGCTGATAGATGCCGGGCGCGATCTGCAGGTCGTTGAAACTCACGCTGCCGGTGGACAGCGCGACGTGCCCGGTGTTGACGAACGATCCGCCGTTGATGGTGATGCCGTTCGGATTGGCCAGCACGACGTTCGCCCGCGACCCCGCGACGGCGATCTGGCCTTCGATCAGGCTCGGGTTCGTGCTCGTCACCTGGTTGACGATCGTGCGCGCATTGACGCCGACGTTGTTCAGCGTCGCGCCGGCCGTCGTCACGTTGAACGAAGAATAGGTGTTGTTCGACACGCCGCCGACGGCCGGCGCCAGATCGACGAGTTGCCGGCCGTTCGGCCCGATCGACACGTGCGTGGACGTGCCGCCGTCCGGCACGATGCCGGCGGCCGACGCTGCGCGCGGCAGCGCACCCGCCGCGGCCAGGCAAAAGAAGATCACGCGCAGGCTCCCAGTGCCCGCGCGCCGTATCGAATTACAGCGTGCCATCTTGTGGTCATCCGCGCGGCTTCACCGGCCGCGCGGTCCTCGGTTGTTTGGTCGTGTGGTTTTCAGTCCGTAATGCTTTTTGTGCTTCTGCTGAACGCTAACGGCGGCGCGACGGCTTTCTTTAGAGGAATCACGTGAAAATTTTCTTTCACGATCCTTACATTTATAATTGCCGTGTCCCTGCATTCAGCCTCGGTCGATCCCGCGCGCCACCATGCTTCCCCTCACCGTCATTCATCTCAACGGTCCGATCAACAGCGGTAAATCGACGATCGGCGCCGCGCTTGCGCAAGCGCTGCCCGACGCCCGCTTCATCGACGGCGACGATCACGACGCGCCGGAAAATGCGCCGTTCGACGTGCAGTGGGCGATCGCGCTGGAGCGCCTCGTTCGCTGCATAACCGATACGCGCAAACGTTTTCTTGTGGTCGCCTATCCGATCGGCGAAGTGGAATTCGCGCGGCTGCGCGCTGCGTGCGACGCGCGCTCGGCGCGTCTGTTCGTCGTGACGCTGGCGCCGCCGGAAGCGGTCGCGCGATCGAATCGAGGGGAGCGTGTGTTGACGGACTGGGAGCGGGAACGCGTCGCGCAGATGTATCGCGAAGGCTATGCGTCGCGAACCTTCAGTGACTGTCTGGTCGACACGTCACACATGTCGGTAGACGCGTGCGCGACGGAGATCGCGTGGCGCGTCGTCGCGCTGGACAAATAGCTTCGACGCGCGCGTCGTGCCGGCTGTTCACTGCCCGTCGATCGCGGAGGTGCCCAACGCCTTGTACCAGAACAACGCGACCTCGCCGTCGTTCTCCCCGCCTGCGTACAGCATGCGATCGCATGCCGCCGAGGATGAAGCCTGCACACGCATAGATGCGGCACGCCTGTACGTTGTTCGACTGGGTTTCCAGTCTCATGCAATCGAAGCGCTGGTTCCGCGCCCAAGTTTCCGCGGCCGACAACAGCAAGCGCCCGACGCCTTGCTGCCGGCACGCTCGATCGACGGCGATCTCGCCAATCTCCGCCATGCCGTTCCAGCTTTCAGAAATCGCGACGAACCCGGCGAGCCGCCCATTCATGTCCGCGCGAAACAGCGCCTGCCTGCCCGAAGCTTCCTGCGCCCAGCCGTCAGGATCGAAGCCGTAATCCTTGCAACGCACCGGAACCGCGCGGCAGTCGAGCAGGTTCTGATAAGGCGCGTTCAGCTCGCTGACGATCTCGAACGAGAAATCGCATGCGTCCAGCTGGTTGGCCGGCAGCGCATTTACCTGCTCGACAGTGACGAAATCGCGTCGGTTCATGTCTCACGGCCATCGAGGTTTTGGGGGGCGATGCATCGGGCGCACAGTTCACCTATGACGGCTTTGAGAACATTTGAGCGAATTGCATCATAGGCATTCTGATACAAATCACCTTTTCACACTCGGAACCGTGTGTCGGTTTAGATGACGCGACACGTAATCGTATAGAGTGACGCGACAGATGCTCGAATAAAATCCACGCGCTCACTTCTCTCATCGTCCAAAATGACGAATCAAATTCCCCAACAAATCCTGCCTTTCGATATCGTCGCAGGAGAAAGCAAACATGTCGCTGCAGAACTGGACGATGCCTGCGACTGGCTTGAATCCCTCGGACTCATCTTGCCGGGAAACCGCTTCGCGGCCTATAAACGCACGATTAACCGATACCTCGAGACGGAGGCAAGCGAGTACGGGGACAAGGAACTGCATGAGCTGGTCCATGCCCTGCGAGAAGCGGGCGACCTGATACGTATCTGGCGCGCGTTGGAAAACTTGGATTCGACCGATTTCCTGACGAGGCTGAAGAAGGTCACTGGCGGCCAAGCGTTCAAATGGAATGTTCCCACCGATAGCTCACGAGACTTCGTGTTTGAACTGACCGTCGCGGCTCGATTTCTCCGGGGCGGATATCCGGTGGACTTGACCGGTATCGCAGACCTAGTGGCTCATTGCGAGAATAGAAGAATCTATGTCGAGTGCAAAAGAGTCAAATCGGCATCGAAGATCCTGACCCGAACTCGCGAGGCGTCCAAGCAACTGCAGCAGCGCCTCCAGGCCGATGGTTCATCTCTCAGCAGAGGGCTCGCAGCAATACGGGTGACAGACGCACTCAATCCAGATGGAAAATTGGTTATTGACCGAGTCGTGGAGGAATTCCAGGCAATTTGCAATGCATCGCTGACTGACTATATCAACCAGAACAGGAAATTTTTGGTCGACCAGTTGACGAAAAAGCAGTGGGGAATATTGTTGGAAAACGGCGTATATGGCATTGGTCACGATCCCATGTATCCACAGGACACTCCGTTCACTTTTTGCCGGGGGGCTACGTTGATTCACGCAAGTGCGTCTGCCGCGCAAGAGAACGAGATTCTGCGGATCGGCGGCAGGATTTGTGACGACTCGATGCTTCGATAGCGCCTGCATCGCGCGCTTCGTGCGGGCGCATGGGCTCGCGTAAAGTCGAGCCCGCTGCCCCCGCACACCGCCCTCAATGGTTGTGCCGCACCCCCGACACGAGCGCCTGCTGCGACGCCTTCCGGCTCAGCATCAGCGTGACGACCGCCGACACCGCGAGCGTGCCGGCCACCACATAGAGCCCCGCCGCATACCCGCCCGTCGCGTGCTTCAGCCAGCCGATCGCGAACGGCCCGACGAACCCGCCGAGGTTGCCGATCGAGTTGATCATCGCGATTCCCGCCGCCGCGCCGGCCCCCGACAGGAACGCGCTCGGCATCGCCCACAGCGGCGCCTTCGCGGCGCTGATCCCGATATTGACGACGACCAGCGCGAGCACGGTCAGCAGCGCGGTGCTCGCCTGCCCCGCGAACACGAAGCCGATGCACGCGAGCACGCACGGAATCACGACATGCCACGTGCGCTCGCCGGTGCGATCCGAATGCCGCGCCCACCCGATCATCGCGACGACGGCGGCGATGCTCGGGATCCCGGTGAGCAAGCCCGTCTGCAGCGCGGTGAAGCCGAACTGCTTGACCATCAGCGGCGCCCACAGGCCGAGCGTGTACAGCCCGGCCGACGTGCCGAAATAGATCAGCGCGAGCGCCAGCACGCGCGGATCGCGCAGCGCCTGCCATGCGCCGGCCGTGTGCCCGGCATGCGTGTGGCGCGCGTCGGCTTCGGTTTTCAGCTTTGCGATCAGCCAGTCGCGCTCGTCCGCCCGCAGCCACGCGGCCTTCGAAGGCGAATCGGTCAGGCACTTCAGCACGACGAAGCCGAGCACGACCGCCGGCAGCGCTTCGACGATGTACAGCATCTGCCAGTCGGCGAGCCCGAACATCGGCGGCATCTGCATGATCGCGCCGGATAGCGGCGAACCGATCGCGGTCGAGATCGGCGCGGCCGCCATGAACCACGCGGCGGCCACCGCGCGCTGCTTCGCGGGAAACCACAGGCTCAGGTACAGGATGATGCCGGGGAAGAACCCGGCTTCGGCCACGCCGAGCAGAAAGCGCAGCACGTAGAAGCTCGTCGGCCCGGCCGCGAACGCGGACACGGCCGACACGATGCCCCACGTGATCATCACGCGCGCGATCCAGATGCGCGCGCCGACGCGGTGAAGGATCAGGTTGGACGGCACTTCGAACAGGAAGTAGCCGATGAAGAACAGGCCGCCGCCGAACCCGAACGCGGTCGGCGACAGGCCGATCGCCTGGTTCATCGTCATCGCGGCAAAGCCGACGTTGACGCGATCGAGAAAGCTGACGAAATAAAGCAGCATCACGAACGGAATGATGCGCCACATCAGTTTCCGCGCGACGCGGGTTTCCAGATCCGCTTGCATGTGTCTCCTCCTTCGAGGTCGAGCCGTGCTCTGTTTGTGAATGCTCGCCGGCGCTACCATCGAGCAGGAGGCCGGCGCCCGGCTCGCGTCGGATGCGCGAGTCGCGGGCGGAAAAATCCGGGGGCGTTGAACGGGCGGCGGCCGGCTACCGGTTGCGCATGCGCGCCGCCGTTATCGTCAGGCCGCGACCGCCGCGTTCGCGACGCGCTCGCAGACGGCCGCCGTCACCTGCGCGGTCGTCGCGCTGCCGCCGAGGTCGCGCGTGTGCAGCGACGGTTCGGCCGTCACGGCCTCGATCGCCTGCATCACGCGCGCGGCGGCTGCCGTCTCGCCGAGGTGCTCGAGCAGCATCACGACCGACCAGAACGTGCCGACCGGATTCGCGAGCCCCTTGCCCATGATGTCGAACGCGGAACCGTGGATCGGCTCGAACATCGACGGATAGCGGCGCTCGGGATCGATGTTGCCGGTCGGCGCGATACCGAGGCTGCCGGCGAGCGCGGCGGCGAGATCGCTGAGGATGTCCGCGTGCAGGTTGGTCGCGACGATCGTGTCGAGCGACGCCGGCCGGTTGACCATGCGCGCGGTCGCCGCATCGACGAGCTCCTTGTCCCACGTCACGTCGGGGAATTCCTGCGCGACCTGCTTCGCGATCTCGTCCCACATCACCATCGCGTGCCGCTGCGCGTTGCTCTTCGTGATCACGGTCAGCAGCTTGCGCGGACGCGACTGCGCGAGCCGGAACGCGAAGCGCATGATGCGTTCGACGCCGGCGCGCGTGAGGATCGACACGTCGGTCGCGGCCTCGATCGGATGGCCCTGGTGCACGCGGCCGCCGACGCCCGCGTATTCGCCTTCGGAATTCTCGCGGACGATCACCCAGTTCAGGTCGTCCGGCCCGCAGCGCTTCAGCGGCGCGTCGATGCCGGGCAGGATGCGCGTCGGGCGCACGTTCGCGTACTGGTCGAAGCCCTGGCAAATCTTCAGGCGCAGGCCCCACAGCGTCACGTGGTCGGGCACGTCGGGGTCGCCCGCCGAGCCGAACAGGATCGCGTCCTTGCCGCGCAGCGCGTCGAGGCCGTCGGCCGGCATCATCGCGCCGTGCCGGCGGTAGTAATCGGCGCCCCAGTCGAAATCCTCGAACTCGAACGCAAAGCGGTCGCTGCCGCGGGCCAGCGCTTCCAGCACCTGCTTGCCGGCCGGCACAACTTCCTTGCCGATGCCGTCGCCGGGAATCGTTGCGATACGGTACGTCTTCATGCGGACATCCTCGATTGATCGTGAGCGTGAACGCACTTTACCGAACTGGAAGTGCAGTAACCGGGGCTATACTCAAAGCATCTTTAACTTCAATTCACGAATCCCGTCATGGCGGATACCGTCCAGCCGGCCGATCTCGGCTTCTTCTCGACGCTGGCCGCGTCGGGTAGCCTGAGCGCGGCCGCGCGCGAACTCGGGTTGACCGCGGCGGCCGTCAGCAAGCGGCTCACGCAGATGGAGCGGCGCGCGGGCGTGACGCTCGTCAACCGCACGACGCGGCGGATGATGCTGACGCCCGAAGGCGACGTGTATCTCGACTACGCGCGCCGGATCCTCGACCAGATGGACGAGCTGGGCGAACTGCTCGGCAGCGCGAAGCAGCGACCGAAGGGGCTGCTGCGCGTGAATGCGACGCTCGGCTTCGGGCGCAGCCACGTGGGCCCCGCGATCTCGCGCTTCGTCGCGCGCTATCCGGAAGTGACGGTGCAGTTGCAGTTGTCGGTGATGCCGCCGCCGCTCACCGACGACGCGTTCGACGTGTGCATCCGCTTCGGCGAGCCGCCCGACACGCGCGTCGTCGCGCGGCGGCTCGCACCGAACCGCCGGCTGCTATGCGCGGCGCCCGCGTATCTCGCGCGGCACGGGATTCCCGGCACGCCGCACGACCTGACGCGGCACAACTGCATCGGCATCCGGCAAGGCGACGAGGGTTACGGCGTCTGGCGCCTGACGAGCGGGCGCGGCACGGCGCGCCACACGGAAGCCGTGCGGATCAACGGCAACCTGACGACGAACGACGGCGAGATCGCCGTGAAGTGGGCGCTCGACGGGCACGGGATCCTGATGCGCGCGGAATGGGATCTGCGCGACTATCTCGCCGACGGGCGTCTGGTCGTCGTGCTGCCCGATCATGAAACGCCGAGCGCCGATATCTACGCGGTGTACGCGCAGCGTCACCAGATGTCCGCGCGGATTCGCGCGTTCGTCGATTTTCTGGCGGATGAGTTGGGGCGGTTGAAAGGCGCATAGCGCGCCGGCAATTCGTTCGTCGCAGCGCGTGAATGGCAGGCCTAGTTCGCGGCAGCCAGCGCGGCGTGTTCAAGATCCTCGGCGGCCGTTGCAGACGCCGCGCGCGGCGCATCGCGACACACGACCGCCGGCGGGGCAGCCGGGCTGGTACCCGGGCCGCGTCTGCGGCCGCGCGCCGAACCGAATACAATGCCCCGATCCCCCGCCGCTGCGCCAACCTGCCGGAGCCGCCCATGTTCGACCTGACCACGCTGACCACCTTCACCGCCGTCGTTCTGGGCCTGTTCCTGATCCCCGGCCCCGCCGTGCTGCTCGTGCTGAGCCGCACCGTGCAGGGCGGGCGCAAGACCGGCATCCTGACCGGCCTCGGCGTCGCGAGCGGTGACTTCGTGCACACGCTGTTCGCGGCCGTCGGGCTGTCCGCGCTGCTGATGACGTCGGCGCTCGCGTTCAATGTCGTGAAGCTGGTGGGCGCCGCATACCTGCTCTATCTCGGCGTGCGCGCGCTGCTGGAGAAGCCGTCCGATCCGTCGCTGCCGAAGGTGTCGCCCGTCACGCCGCTCACGGCGTACCTGCAGGCGATTCCCGCCGAAGTGCTGAATCCGAAGACCGCGCTGTTCTTCCTCGCGTTCATGCCGCAGTTCGTACATCCGGAACGCGGCTCGACGTTCGTGCAATTCGCGGTGCTCGGGCTGATCTTCGTCGTGCTCAGCTCGCTCTACACGACGCTGATCGCGTGCTCGATCCGCCCGCTCGGCCGCATCGTGAAGCGGCTCACGTGGCTCATGCGCTGGCAGGGCAAGATCATCGGCTCGATCTTCATCGCGCTCGGGCTGCGCGTGGCCGTGCAGCAGCGCTAATGCACGCGCGACGAGCGCGGCGATCGTCGCGATCTGCCGCGCTCGAGCACGTGCTCTTCCAGCGCATCAGCCCGCGATGGGCAGCGTGTCCACCGCATACGCATGCCGCAGCGTGCGGCCCAGCACCGGATCCTCCAGCTCGACCTCGAACCGCTCGGCCGGCCGGATGCCGCCGATCGCGGCAAGCGTGCCGCACAGCATCGCGGTGCCGCGTCATGCGGCCGACGTGATGCCGATCGGCATCCCCTCCTTGCGCCGTGCGGTAATCACAGCGACGCCTGTCGCGAACATCGACAGCGCGGTGCGAAAGCACCGCTGCTCGTCGGCGCTCGCGCTGGTTCCGGCAGGGTTCCCGCTCATTTCGTCCTCGTTGGGTTGCATCGCTGGATTCCGCAACGGAATCCAGCCCAACAAAGCACCGCGATTTAGCTTTGTTATTTAGTTTTTATTAAATGCAGACACGAAGGTGAATTCAAGCTGCCGTAAACCTTGACCTTGAAAGCTTTGTTTGAAAGACAGCCCTACTGGCGGAATGGATGTTGCGCGGCGCCCGAAAATGTCCACGTACACTCGGCTACCGTATTCCCCGAGCTCTCGCGACCCGCGAGAGACACCGCTTTCCAGAGCCCCTTCGATGCAATCCCGTCCGATCTATATGGACTACAGCGCGACGACGCCCGTCGATCCACGCGTGGTCGACAGGAGCCGGCCTGCGGCCGGCGCGCGTCAGCCTTTTTCCTGGCGCGCGATCAGGTGCGCGAGATCGAGCGTCGCGCGGTCGCCGTTGGTAACGAGGCGGTCGATCACCGAGCAGAGCGCCTTGAATTCGGTCTTCGTCACGCCCTCGAACAGCACGTTGTTGATGCGCTGCTGGTTTTCCGTCAGCGTCTTCAGCAGCTTCGAACCGGCCGGCGTGACCGTGAGCCGCATCTTGCGCTTGTCGTCGGGGTCCGAGCGTTTGTCGATCAGGCCGAGTTTCTTCAGCTTGCCGGTTTCGATCGTGACGAAAGCGCCGCTCAGGTGCAGGTGATCGGCGAGGCGGTTGACGGTCACGACGTCGTCGTGCGACAAATGCGCGACCGACACGAGCAGCGAATACTGAATGCCGGTGAGGCCGATCAGCGAGCCGAAGCCGTCGCGTACCGACAGCAGGCGCGCCGCGAACGGCAGCAGCCCGTTGATCAGGTGACGGAATTCCGTGTCCGTGCCATCGATCAGGCAGGCCGGGTTGGTAATGGTCAGAACGGACTCCTCTTGCTGCTTGGCCATGACGTCGACGCTCCGTGCGGTCATGCGAATTTAGCTTTGGAACGAAATTATACGACAAAGGCACATGTGCTCCCGACCAGGCCCGGCGGCCGCATGCGTCCCGATTTCCCGCTACAGGAGGTTTGCCCATGCCCTTCCCGCTTCATCCCGCGCCGGTTCGCGCGCTGCTCGAATGCTATCTGCGCGCGAAGGACCTGAACCGGCCCGCGCTGATCGCCGACTGCTTCGCGGCCGACGCCGAGCTGAGCTTCTCGCTCGCGAACGACGATATCGATTTTCCGCCGCGCGTGACGGGCGCGGCCGCCATTGCGCGCACGCTGGTCGAGGAATTCGGCGAGCGGTTCGAGCGGTGCCGGACCTACTACCTCTGCACGGAACCGGAAGTCGACCAGCACGGCGTCAGCGGGATGCCGTGGCTCGTCGTGATGCGGCAGAAGGACAACGGCGCATTGCGGATCGGGCATGGCACGTATCGCTGGCAGTTCTCATGCGACGACGACGACGTTGCTCGGATTGCCGCGCTGCACATTCATATCGCGCGAATGGATACGATCGACGATCCGCAGTCGTTGAAGCTCGACGTGCTGCATGCGGCGTTCGGGTATCCGTGGCTGCCGGCGCATGCGTTCGCGCGCGGGCTCACGGATGTCGCGGCAGCGCAGCCGGACTGGGCATTTCTGGCGCCGTTCCGGCAGGCAGCTGCTTCGACGTAACGGTTGGAACGCGGCCGACCAACAGCGCGCCTCGCATTGCCGACCGTCAACGCACCGCTTCAAGCGCCTGCCGCATCGCCTCCCAATCCAGCCCGAATCGCGCGAGATACTTGCGCAGCCGGTCCGCATCGTTCGGCTGCTTCTTGCTCTGCCGCGACACCGCGAACAGCGTGCGCCCGGCTTCCGACAGGCTCGCCGACACGCGGCACACGTCGAGCACGCGTTCGAGCTGCGCACGGTCGAACAGGTCGAGTTCCGCCGCGCGCGCACCGAACACCGCGTCGACGCACGCATCGGACGCCCCCGCACCGCCCGGCGGCGACCACGTGCGCGTCAGCCGTTCCACTTCCTGCTCGGCCAGGTCCTCGGTAATCCGTCCCGCATCGGCCAGCGTCGCCATCCGCGTGACCGAGGCCGACAGTTCGCGGAAGTTGCCGGCCCATGCCGCCCGCGGCGACGCCGCGAACGCGAGATAGCGCCGCTTCGCCTCCACGTTGAATCGCACCTGCTCGCCCTGCTCGCGGCCGAAACGGTCGAGTTCGAATTCGAGGTTCGGCTCGATGTCCTCGCGGCGCTCGGCCAGCCCCGGCAATTCGTAGGTCCACAGGTTGATCCGCGCATAGAGATCCTCGCGGAACGTGCCGGCCGCCACCATCTGCCGCAGGTCGCGGTGCGTGCCCGCGATCAGCTCGAAGTCGCTGGTCGCCTCGACGTCCGCGCCGACCGGCAGGAAGCGCTTCTCCTCGATCGCCTTCAGCAGCATCGCCTGCTCGTCGAGCCCGAGTTCGCCGATCTCGTCGAGAAACAGCAGCCCGCCGTGCGCCGCGCGCAACAGCCCGGCGCGTGCCGACTGCGCGCCCGTGAACGCACCCTTCACGTGACCGAACAGCGTCGACATCGCGGCGTCGCCGCGCAACGTCGCGCAGTTGATCTCGATGAACGGCCCTGCGAGCCGATGGCGGCCGCGCTTCAGCTCGTACACGCGCTTCGCGAGAAACGACTTGCCGGCGCCCGTCGGCCCGACCAGCAGCATCGGCGCGCGTGAGCGCACGGCCACGCGCTCCAGTTGCTCGATCAGCGCATTGAAACGCACGTTGCGCGTCGCGATGCCGGCCTTCAGGAACGACACCGTTTCGTCGCGCTCGCGCGTGAAACGCTGCGCGATCCGGTTGTAGCGCGACAGGTCGAGATCGATCACCGATACCGTACCCGGCCCGCTCGGCCCTTCGTCGGTCTGCTGCGGTGGCCCCGTCTGCACGAGACGCGCGGGCAGGTAGCGCGCTTCCGCGAGCAGGAACCAGCAGATCTGCGCCACGTGCGTGCCGGTCGTGATGTGGATCAGGTAATCCTCGCGTTCGAGGTCGAACGGATAGGCGCGCGCGTAATCGTGCAGCGTCGCATAGACCTCCTCGAAATCCCACGGGTCGTGGATCGTGACCGGCGTGAGCCGCACATCGGTATGCGGCGACACGCGCGCGAGATCGTCCCGCACCTGATTGGCGAGGCGCGTGTAGCTCGGCGGATGCAGCAGCTCGAGCCGGTCGATCGTCAGGCCGGGCTGCTCGCATAGCGAAATCGTCGGCCGCCATTTGCGGTAGCGACGCGGCGCGCGGCCGCCCTGGTCGAGCACGGTGCCGAGAAAGCCGATGGCGACTGTCTTTCGCATGTTTATCTCATGGGATAAAAGGCGATCCGATTATATCGGATTTTTATAATGGCACCGTGCGAGAAGCATCGTCGCCAAACGACAAAGCGCAAACAATTCCCTTTGTTTTCAATGAATTGAAGATTTCTTCGAGCAGCGAGGCAGTCATTGGCACGCTCCTCGCTAAATAGAAAGCGCCGGATGTCCCGCTGGCCCGCGAGCCAGGGTTCACAAAGCCCTGCTGGTGCGCCGCCGCCGAACCTCGTTCGTCGCGGCAGCGCATGCCGCCATGGACAGATGAAGGCAAAGGGGCGCGCTCAGGCATGCCACGTCCGGGTTCGAATCCCGGGGCGCCCACTGTTCGGAAGCTCATTCAGGTCGAGCAGCCGGCGAAAGCCGGCCGGTGGCGGGTTCAAATCCCGTCCGAACACTGTCCGCAAGGACAGTCTCTTGTTGGAAGCAGTACCCGCCGGTGCGGGCCGAAAGGCCCGCCGCGCGTCGGACCGGTTGCGGTTCCGCGCGATCGGCCGGGCGGCCGCACGGCCCGCGCGAAGGCGCACGACGACGCGATGCAGGATGCGTCGCCGCGCGCTTCGACGCCGGCCAGCGCGCCGCCTGCCCGATTGCGTCGCACCACGATCCGCACGATGCGCGTCACCCGGCGGCCATTGAAGAAAAGGATAAAAATATGTGGAAGCGTCATGTAGTGAAAAAGAACGAACGCGCGCTGCTGATGAGCGAAGGCGATTTCGTGAAGGTGCTCGAACCAGGCGTGTTCAAGGCCTTCGATCCGTTCAAACGCCTGTCGGTGCAGACCGCGCGTCTCGACGCGCCGCTCGCCGACGAGGCGCTGGCCGACTACCTGCGTCACGACGCGCCGGACGTGCTCGCGCAATACTTCGTCGCGATGGATCTCGCCGACGATGAAGCCGGCCTGCGCTACGAAGACGACGTGCTCGTCGAGATCCTGGCGCCGGGCACGCGCCGGCTGTACTGGCGCGGCCTGGCCGCGCACCGGCTGGAGCGCGTCGATCTCGCGCAGGACAGCATGCTGCCGGCCGCGCTCGTGAAGCGCATCGTGCAACCGGCGCTGCGGGCGCGCGGCGTGGCGGGCCTGACGGGCGTGCTGCTGGCGCAGGTGCCGGCGTACCACGTCGGCGTGCTGAAGATCGACGGCAAGGTCGAGCGGTTGCTGGACGCGGGCACGTCGGCGTTCTGGCGCTTCAACCGCGACGTCGCGGTCGAACTCGTCGACCTGCGCCTGCAGGCGATCGAAGTCGGCGGGCAGGAAATCCTGACGCGCGACAAGGTCGCGCTGCGGCTGAACCTGTCGGCGACGTGGTGCTATGCGGACGTGCTGCATGCGTTCGGCCAGTTGCAGAAGCCGGTCGAACACCTGTATCGCGAGCTGCAGTTCGCTCTGCGCTCGGCGGTCGGCACGCGCTCGCTCGACGAGCTGCTGGAGGACAAGCAGTCGATCGACGACGTCGTGATCGCGCAGGTGCGTGCCCGCGTCGGCAATTCGGGCGTGGACGTGCGCAGCGTCGGCGTGAAGGATATCGTGCTGCCGGGCGACATGAAGACGATCCTCGCGCAGGTGGTCGAAGCGGAAAAGGCTGCGCAGGCGAACGTAATTCGCCGTCGCGAGGAAACGGCGGCCACGCGTTCGCTGCTGAACACCGCGAAGGTGATGGAAGAGAACCCGGTCGCGCTGCGGCTGAAGGAGCTGGAAACGCTCGAGCGCGTCGCGGAACGGATCGACCGCATCTCGGTGTTCGGCGGTCTCGACCAGGTGCTGAACGGACTCGTCAGCATCAAGGGCGCTTGATGCATGAAACGGCGCGGCGCACGTGTGCCGCGCCGGACAACGGAATGAATGGTGAAGCAAATGAGTGACATCGATTACCAGGTGATGGAACTGGCGAACGGCAAGCCGGTGAAGATGTGGACGCAAGGCGTCGCCGTCGAGGACGAAGCGCGCGCGCAACTGCGCAACACCGCGCAGCTGCCGTTCATCTTCAGCCACGTCGCGGTAATGCCGGACGTCCACCTCGGCAAGGGCTCGACGATCGGCAGCGTGATTCCGACGAAGGGCGCGATCATTCCGGCCGCGGTCGGCGTCGACATCGGCTGCGGGATGATGGCCGCGCGCACGACGCTGACGGCGTCCGACCTGCCGGATTCGCTCGCAGGGCTGCGCGGCGCGATCGAACGCGCGGTGCCGCACGGCCGCGCGCCGGGCCGCCGCGATCCGGGCGCGTGGGGCAACCGCACGCCGGCTGCCGTGACCGAATCGTGGAAGTCGCTGCAGCCGGGCTTCCAGCGGATCGTCGACAAGTATCCGAAGCTGGAGAAGACGAACCACTACGCGCATCTCGGCACGCTCGGCACCGGCAACCACTTCATCGAAGTGTGCGTCGACGAAGCGGACCACGTGTGGTTCATGCTGCACAGCGGCTCGCGCGGCGTCGGCAATGCGATCGGCAGCCTGTTCATCGAGCTCGCGCAGGCCGACATGCGGCAGCACATCGCGAACCTGCCGGACCGCAACCTCGCGTATTTCACCGAGGGCAGCCGGCACTTCGACGATTACGTCGAAGCGGTCGGCTGGGCGCAGGACTACGCGCGGCGCAACCGGCAGGCGATGATGGATGCGGTGATCGGCGCGGCGCGCGGCGTGATCGCCAAGCCGTTCGCGGTCGACGAACACGCGGTGAACTGCCACCACAACTACGTGCAGCGCGAACGCCACTTCGGCGAAGACGTGCTCGTCACGCGCAAGGGTGCGGTGTCCGCGCAGAAGGGGCAGCTCGGGATCATTCCGGGCTCGATGGGCGCGAAGAGCTTCATCGTGCGCGGGCTCGGCAACCCGGAGAGCTTCTGCTCGTGCAGCCACGGCGCGGGCCGGACGATGAGCCGCACCGAAGCGAAGCGCCGCTTCACGGTCGACGACCAGGTGAAGGCCACGCAGGGCGTCGAATGCCGGAAGGACGCGGGCGTCGTCGACGAAATCCCGATGGCCTACAAGGACATCGACGCGGTGATGGCGGCCCAGCGCAGCCTGGTCGAAGTGGTGCATACGCTGCGCCAGGTGGTGTGCGTGAAAGGATAGCGCGGCGCGCGGCTGAGGGCCGGCGGCCGCGCGCAACGAAAGGGAAACGACAATGAAAACGGAAAAGACAATGACAAGCGTGCGCAGCGCGCATCCGGTCGATCCGACCGTGCGTGAGCGCGTGATGGCGGAACTCGCGGAAGTCGAGCGCAGCCATGATGTCAGCGTGCTGTTCGCGTGCGAATCGGGCAGCCGCGGCTGGGGGTTCGCGTCGCCGGACAGCGATTACGACGTACGCTTCGTGTACGTGCACCGGCGCGACTGGTACCTGCGCGTCGAACCGCAACGCGACGTGATCGAGCGGCCGCTCGACGACGAGCTCGACGTGAGCGGCTGGGAGCTGCGCAAGGCGCTGCAACTGCTGCGCCGCTCGAACCCGACGCTGCTTGAATGGCTCGACTCGCCCATCGTGTATCGCGAAGACGCACGCTGGGCGCCGCGGCTCAGGTCGCTGGCGTCGGCGTTCTTCTCGCCGGTGCGCGGGCGCCACCACTACCTCGCGATGGCGAAGAAGAACTTTCGCGGCTATCTGCAAGGCGACACGGTGCGTTACAAGAAGTACCTGTACGTGCTGCGGCCGCTGCTCGCGGTGCGCTGGATCGACGCGGGGCTCGGCATGCCGCCGATGCGCTTCGCGGATCTCGTCGATGGCACCGTGCACGAGCCGGCGGTGCGCGCGGAACTCGATGCGTTGCTCGCGTTGAAGATGAGCGCGAACGAAAGCGAATACGGGCCGCGCCGGCCGGCGATCCACGCGCTCGTCGAGACGATGCTCGCGGATGCCGAACACGATCGCGAATACAAGCGGCCGTGGGGCGACGTGGTGACGCTCGACGCGTTCCTGCGCGATGTGGTCGACGCTCGATGAACGACGAACGGCGCGGTGCCCGCAGGCATCGCGCCGTTTATGCGTCGGCCAGCAATCTGCGTGCCCGCCCGCTACGCGTCGTCACATCGATCGCCTCCCGATGCGACGGTATACTTGATGCCGTTCGCCCGCTGCAGTCGACCTGCACCGCTTGCTGACGATGCGCTTGCAGTCCGGCATCTTCCGCCCGCCCATCCACAGTCGATACGAACCATCATGTCGCACCGCCTCTCGCTCGCCCTCGCCGTCCTCCTCGCCGCTTCCCCCATCGTTGCGCAGGCTCGCCCGCTCGCGCGGCCGCCGGTCGAGCGCGACTTCAAGAACTGGTCGGTCGTCTGCGACAACGGCAACCGCTGCGTTGCCGAAAGCCACGCCGACGATATCGACGATGCACGCACCAGTCTCATCCTGCGCGTGACGCGCGATGCCGGCCCGGACGCGCAAGCGTCGCTCGACCTCTTCGCATCCGCACCGCTGGACCTGCGCAGCGCACGCGCGGACGGCCGCCCGTTCGATGCGATGCCGGCTCAATGGCATGCATTCGGCGACAAGACGAACGACGACGAAGCACACCCGTTCCGGATCCGGACGAACGACCCGGCAACGGTTGCCGCATGGCTCGCCGCGTCGCGCAACGCGCAACTGCTGAGCTTCGGCGATCCGGCGGCGGCACAAACCGCTCGCACGCCGCTGTCGGGATTGACTGCCGCGCTGCTGCTGATCGACGACACGCAGGGCCGCGTCGGCACGGTCACGGCGCTGCTGCGCCCCGGCAACAGGCCCGCGTCGTCAGTGCCGGCCGCGCCGGCACTGCCGCCTGCCGTCACGCCGGCACCGCCGCCCGCCGCAAACCTGTCGGCCGCCGAACAGCGCCCGCTCGTCGACGCGGTGCTCGCGAAATTCGGTACCGACGTGAAGCAATGCGTGGCCGACGTCGAAGACGAAATGTCGGCGAGCGATCGACGGAAAACATCGAGAGCCGTCGCGATCTCGGCCGACGAAGCGCTTGTCGCGATCCCGTGCCAGACCAGCAGCATGTATAACCACACCGACCTGTGGTATCGCGTGCGCCGCACCGCACCGTATGCGCCGACGGCGATGAACTTCGGCGAGAACGCGAACGCGGGCCTCGATTCGGCGTCGTTCGCGAACGAGCTGACCGAGGCCGGCTACGATTCCGCCAGCGCAACGCTGTCGAGCAAGGTCCGGCTGCGCAGTGCCGGCGATTGCGGCTCGACCGCGTCGTGGATCTTCGACGGCCGGCGCTTCGTGCTCGACGACATCGCCACGCACGGCACCTGCAACGGCCTGTTCCAGGACCAATGGCCGCGCCTGTATCGCCGGGCCGACGCGGCAGGAAACCGCTGACGCGTCACGTCACGCACCGACGATCGAGATCGAGAACCCGTCCCAGCCCTTCTGCCCGACCGTCTGCACGGCCGTCGTCGTGAGGTTCGGCTCGGCCGCGAGGCGCGCGAACCCGTCGCGCACGCCGGCCACGTCGGGCTCGCGATTGTCCGGATCGGCCACGCGGCCGCCGCGCACGACGTTGTCGACGACGATCACCGTGCCGGGCCGCGACAGCTTCAGCGCCGCGTCGAGATAGACCAGATTGTTGTCCTTGTCGGCATCGATGAAGATGAAATCGAACGGCGCCTCGCCCGCGGCGACGAGCCGCGCGAGGCTGTCCTTCGCACTGCCCACGACGACCGACACGACCTCCGCGAACCCGGCACGCGCGATGTTCTGCGTCGCGACCTTCGCATGCCCGGGGTTCAGTTCGAGCGTCACGAGCGTGCCGCCCGGCGGCAACGCGCGCGCGAGCCAGATCGTGCTGTAGCCGCCGAGCGTGCCGACCTCGAGGATCCGCCGCGCGCCGCGGATCGTCGCGAGCAGCTGCAGCAGCTTGCCCTGGTTCGGCGCGACGTTGATCGCGGGCAGCCCGGCCGCGTTGCTCGCCGCCAGCGCGGCGTCGAGCGCGTCGTCGGACGGCACGAGCGTCGCGGAGAAATACGCATCCACCTGGTTCCACTGGTCCTGATCCATCGTGCACCTCCGGTCTGCGGAAAAAGGCATTCTATGCGCCCCACCTCCATAAGCAACACACCATTCGTTCTAAGGACAGCCGCGCACGTGCTCCTATAATCGCCGGACCATCACAACAACAGACGGAGCACCCATGACCGATCAGGCCTCTTCGAACTGGCGTCTCGAAACCATCGCCGTGCACGGCGGTTATCGTCCCGACCCGACCACGCGCGCGGTCGCCGTCCCGATCTACCAGACCGTTGCGTACGCATTCGACGACACGCAGCACGGCGCCGACCTGTTCGACCTGAAGGTCCAGGGCAACATCTACACGCGAATCATGAACCCGACGACGGACGTGCTCGAGCAGCGGATCGCCGCGCTCGAGGGCGGCATCGGCGCACTCGCGCTCGCGTCGGGGCAATCCGCCGTCACGTACGCGATCCAGACGATCGCCGAAGCCGGCGACAACATCGTGTCCGCGAGTTCGCTGTACGGCGGCACGTACAACCTGTTCGCGCATACGCTGCCGCAATACGGGATCACGACGCGCTTCGCCGATCCGCGCGACCCCGCGTCGTTCGAGCCGCTGATCGACGCGCGCACGAAGGCGATCTTCGCGGAATCGGTCGGCAACCCGCTCGGTAACATCACCGACATCGCCGCGCTCGCGGAAGTCGCGCATCGCCACGGGATCCCGCTGATCGTCGACAACACGGTGCCGTCGCCGTACCTGCTGCGCCCGTTCGAGCACGGCGCGGACATCGTCGTGCACTCGCTGACGAAGTATCTCGGCGGGCACGGCACGAGCCTCGGCGGCGCGATCGTCGATTCGGGCAAGTTTCCGTGGGCCGAGCACGCGGACCGCTTCAAGCGGCTGAACGAGCCCGACGTCAGCTATCACGGCGTCGTCTATACGGAAGCGTTCGGGCCGGCCGCCTATATCGGCCGCGCGCGCGTGGTGCCGCTGCGCAACATGGGCGCGGCGATCTCGCCGTTCAACGCATTCCAGATCCTGCAGGGCATCGAAACGCTGGCGCTGCGTGTCGAGCGGATCAGCGACAACGCGCTGAAGATCGCGCAGCATCTCGCGCGCCACGAGCACGTCGAATGGGTGAACTACGCGGGCCTGCCCGATCACCCCGATCATCCGCTCGTCGCACGCTACCTGTCGGGCCGCGCGCCGGGCATCCTGACGTTCGGCGTGAAGGGCGGCCGCGACGGCGGTGCGAAGTTCCAGGATGCGCTGAAGCTGTTCACGCGGCTCGTCAACATCGGCGATACGAAGTCGCTCGCGACGCACCCGGCATCGACGACGCACCGGCAACTGTCGCCGGCCGAACTCGCGAAGGCCGGCGTGAAGGAGGAAACGGTGCGGCTGTCGATCGGCATCGAGCATATCGACGATCTGCTCGCCGATCTCGACCAGGCGCTCGCGCAGCTTTGACCGTACTACGGGCGCGCCGGCTACCACGTCGTCGCGCCCGCCGGATACGTGTCGACGATGCGCGTGCCGTTGACGGGCGTCACGCTCTCGTTGCGCAGCGCGGTCCACAGGTCGATCGCATGTTCGCGCGACTTGCGGCTGCCGTCGTCGGTCAACACGTTCAGCGCGATCGTTTCATCGCGTGTCGTCAACTGCAGTTGTTCCTTCAGCTTGCGTGACTGATGCGACGCGGTACGCACGTCGCCCAGCAGAATCCTTTGCTCCGCGACATTCGCGTCTCCGCCTGCATCGGCCGGCACGAACGTCAGCCGGCCGTTGTCGACCTCGCATTGCCCGCGCGTGAACGTCGCGCTCCACTCGCCTGCCGGCACGGCTGCGAACTCGCAGCGCATCCGCTCGCTCGCGCGGCGGCCGGTGTCGTGCGCCGACGCGTGCGACAGTGCACGCTCCGGCCATCCTGCCGCCATCGCGGCCGTCGACATCAGGCACGCCGCGAGCACGATTCCTTTCGTGAAATTGAGCATGGCACCCTCCTCTCCGTATGTGAGTTGCATCACCGGTTCTGAGCGCGGCGAGCATACGTGCGCGCCGCATGACAAAAATTTCATGTTCCGATCAGGTTCGCGAAGTGTCGCGTCGCTACGATCGAAACCGTGACGGGCAATGCCCGTTCCGAACCACGCAAGCGGGTCGCTGCCGCACGGCACGTCACGCGTTAGGCCCGGACACGTCGAGTGCCGGGCCGTTTTTTTGCGTGCCCGATGATCAGGGCGTTGGATTGCGTTGCGGGAACAGGCACGTATGCGTTTTCACATACAGGTTCGGATTGCCGCAGCGATGCCCGGCATAGTCGATCTGTTCGCCGGGCATGAGGTCGGCCGGCACCGGCTTGCGCGCGGCGGCGGGCGTGGTCGCGGTGTTGCCGGGGCGTGTCGATGCACAACCCGCGAACAACGGAACGATCAGGACTGCGATCAAGACTGGGCGTATGGCGGGACGAGGCAATTTTCAGTCCGGGAGGAAACGCTGAACAGGGCCGCCCGCTTTCCATGCTGCTGTCGCGAACGGCGCGAATGCCGTCGGCCACGTCGGCCATCAGCAGGCTTCATGTTCCGCTTTCCGCTCATCGCGCCCATGACGCGAACATGACGATTGCGTCACGTCGATCAAACGCGGGGCGCGCCGACGCGCTCCGCAATCTGACGCATTTTTCATCTCCCGATCACGGTGGCGCACGGCTGCGTTCGCATACTGGGTCCATGGTTCGCCACCCGGCGACCCCGATCAAGGAGAACTCCATGAAAACCGCAAAACTCGCAGCACTGTTCGTCACCGCCACGCTGTCGCTCGGCATGGCCACGCAAGCCGCATTCGCGCAGACGCAAACGCAGGGCAAGACCCGCACGCAGGTCGTCAACGAACTGAAGCAGGCGCAGCACGACGGCGTCGTGCCGACGAGCAAGACGCAGTACCCGCCGACCAGCGAGATCGTCGCGCGCAACAAGGAGCTTCACGGGATTTCGGTGCATGGCGGCGAGAAGAAGCCGCAGACCGACAACCACGACGACCTGGCCAAGCGCTGATGCCGCGCGGGCAAGCGATCACGGGCAACGTGCCGTGCGCAAGCGCGTCGCGGCGAACGCACGGGCGTGCCCGCCCGCGATGTCAGGTGCTGATGGCGGCCGGCCGTGTCGGCTCGACCGGCCGCCGCGGGAAGCGCAGCCAGAACGTCGTGCGCAGGCCGGGGTCACTGTCGACGCCGCATTCGCCGCCGTGATTGTCCATGATCGACCGGACGATCGCGAGGCCGAGCCCCGTACCCGACGCCGAATTGTGCCGCGACGGGTCAACCCGATAGAACCGCTCGAAGATCCGCCCGACATGCTGCGCGTCGATGCCGGGCCCCGTATCCGACACGGCGATCGTCGTCGCGCCGCCCTGCTCGACACAGTCGACCGTCACGACGCTGCCGCGCGGCGCGTAGGCCAGCGCATTGGACAGCAGGTTGCTCAGCGCTCGCTGGTACAGCGTCAGATCCGCATCGACCCACGCGTGGCCGTCGACCTTCACCGACACGCCCGCGTCCTCCGCGAGCGGCTCGTAGTAACCGGCGACGCGCCCGGCCTCCTCCGCCGCATTCAACCGCCGCACGTCGATCGACGTGCCGGCCTGTTCCGAGCGCGCGAGAAACAGCATGTCCTCGATCATCCGCGACAGCCGCTGGTATTCGTCGATGCTCGACTCGATCACGCTCCGGTATTCATCCGCGCTGCGCGGCTGCGACAGCACGACCTGCGCGGCCGCCTGCAGGTTCGTGAGCGGCGTGCGCATGTCGTGCGCGAGATTCGACGAGAACTGGCTCAGCCGCGTGAACGACTCGTTCAGCCGCGCGAGCATCCCGTTGAACGCATGCTCGAGCTCCTTCAGTTCGCCGGACGTATCGAGCTCCGGCAGCGGATGCGCGAGCCGGCTCGTCGACATCTGCTCGGCGCGCGCCGCGAAGCGCCGCAGCGGGCTCAGCCCGAGCGCCGCGATGCCATACGCGATCGCGGCCGCGAGCACCACGCCGAACACCTCGATCACGACGATCGTATAAGCATGCGTGCGCAGCAACAGCACGTCGGCGCTGCGGTCGTACTGCACCGCGACGCGCACCACGGGCGCGCCCGCGCCAGCGAGCGGCACGGTCGTCACGAGATACTGGTGCCGCGCGCCCGGCGGCGCGACGTCGACCGGCACGCGCCCCGCGTCGAGCGACAGCAGCGGCGCATACGGGCGGAATCCGGGCGTGCCGACGAGGCGCGCGCCCGCGGCATCGTAGATCGCGAGATCCATGTTCGGATGGCCGTGCAGCTGGTCGATCCAGATGTCGGTGTTGCGCGCGACGTCGGCCGTCGTGCGCGCTTCGGCCAGGTGCGCACCCAACGCGGCGGAAATGCCGGCCATCTGCTCGGCCGCCGTCGCTTCGACGCGATTGCTCAGCGCCTTGTAGAGCGCGACGCCGCTCGATGCGAGGATCACCGACGTCGACAGGATGATCAGCGCGGTCAGGCGTCCGCGCAGCGTGCGCGGCAGCAGGCGCGCAATCATTTCGCCGCGCCGTCACGCGCCTCGAGCACGTAGCCCATCCCGCGCACGGTATGGACCAGCTTCGGTTCGTACGCGTCGTCGATCTTCGAGCGCAGCCGGCGGATCGCCGAATCGACGACGTTCGTGTCGCTGTTGAAGTTCATGTCCCACACCTGCGATGCGATCGTCGCGCGCGGCAGGATCTCGCCCTCGCGGCGCATCAGCAGCCACAGCAGCGCGAATTCCTTCGCGGTCAGCAGGATCGTGTCGCCCTGCCGCGTGGCCTTGCGGCGCGTCAGGTCGAGTTCGAGATCGGCCACGCGCAGCGTGTTCGAATCGCGCGGCTGGCCGCGCCGCAGGATCGACTTGATGCGCGCGGTCAGCTCGACGAAGTCGAACGGCTTCGCGAGATAGTCGTCGGCGCCGAGCTCGAGCCCCTTCACGCGATCGCCGACATCATCGCGCGCGGTGAGGAACAGCACGGGCGTCGACTTGCTGCGCCGGAGGTTCTGCAGCAGCGTCCAGCCGTCCTGCCCAGGCAGCATCACGTCGAGCACGAGCAGGTCGTACTCCTCGGTCTCGGCCTGGTGCTGGCCCGTGATGCCGTCCTCGACCCAATCGACGACGTAGCCGGCCTCGGTCAAGCCCTTGCGCAAATAGACGCCCGTCTTCGGTTCATCCTCGACAATCAGAATTCGCATCACGCATTACCCTTGAAGAAACCCAGCCGGCGCAGCACGCCCGTGCCGAAGCCGCCGCGCAATACGGCGCGCCACGACACCGCATGGCTGACGCGGTACAGCACGGGCAGCACCAGCAGCGTCAGCGCGGTGGACGACAGGATACCGCCGATCACGACCGTCGCGAGCGGGCGCTGCACCTCGGCGCCGGTGCCGGTCGCGAACGCCATCGGCAGGAAGCCGAGCGACGCGACGAGCGCGGTCATCAGCACGGGCCGCAGCCGCGTGAGCGCGCCTTCGCGCACGGCGGCCTCGAGCGGCCTCCCTTCGTCGCGCAGGTTGCGGATGAACGAGATCATCACGAGACCGTTGAGCACGGCCACGCCGGACAGTGCGATGAAGCCGACCGCCGCCGTGATCGACAGCGGAATCCCGCGCAGCCACAGCGACGCGACGCCGCCGCTCAGCGCGAACGGAATGCCGGTGAACACGAGCAGCCCGTCCTTCACGTTGTTGAACATCACGAACAGCAGCACGAACACCATGAACAGCGCGAGCGGCACGACGAGCTTCAGGCGCTCGCTCGCGCTTTGCAACTGCTCGAACTGGCCGCCCCACGACACCCAGTAGCCGGCCGGCACGCGCACGTCCTGCTGCAACTGCTCGCGCGCATCGGCGACGAACGAGCCGACGTCGCGGCCGCGCACGTTCGCGCTGACGACCACCCGCCGCTTGCCGTCCTCACGGCTGATCTGGTTCGGCCCCGGCGCGACGTCGATCGTCGCGAGCTCCGCGAGCGGCACGTACGGCGCCGCCGCAAGCGGCGCGCTGGCGCCGGCCGCCGCCGCGGGCAACGCGATCGGCAGCCGCTTGATCGCCTCGATGTCCGAGCGCAGCTCGTCGGGCAGCCGCACGACGATGTCGAAGCGGCGGTCGCCCTGGAACAGCGTGCCGGCCTTCTGTCCGCCGACCGCCGCGGCCACCGTGTCCTGCAGGTCGGCGACGCTCACGCCGTAGCGCGCGAGCTTGTCGCGATCGAGGCTGACGGTCAGCACGGGCAGGCCCGTGGTCTGCTCGACCTTCACCTCGGATGCGCCCGGCACCTTCTGCAGCGCGGCCGCGATCTGCTCGCCGGTCTGGTTCAGCACGGCCATGTCGTCGCCGAAGATCTTCACCGCGACGTCGCTGCGCACGCCCGAGATCAGCTCGTTGAAGCGCAGCTGGATCGGCTGCGAGAACTCGTACGCGTTGCCCGGCAGCTCGGCCAGCGCTTCCTCGATCTCGCGCACGAGCTGGTCGCGCGGCTTCTTCGGGTCGGGCCACCGGTCGGCCGGCTTCAGCATGATGTAGCCGTCCGACAGGTTCGGCGGCATCGGGTCGGCCGCGATCTCGGCCGTGCCGGTGCGCGCGAACACGCGCTCGATCTCGGGAAAGCGCGCCTTCAGCGTCTTCTCGATCGACTTCTGCATCTCGACCGACTGCGACAGGCTCGTGCCGGGAATCCGCAGCGCGGCGACCGCGAGATCGCCTTCGTTCAGGCTCGGGATGAATTCGCTGCCGAGCCGCGTGGCAAGCCCGAGCGTGACGAGCACGATCGCGGCCGCGCCGAGCATCACGCGCGCCGGGCGCGTCATGAACGCGGCGAGCGCCGGTTCGTACGCGCGCCGCGCCCAGCTCATCAGCCGGTTCTCCTTCTCCTCGACGCGCTCGCCGATGAACAGCGCGACGGCCGCCGGAATGAACGTGACGGTCAGCACCATCGCGGCCGCGAGCGCCATCACGACGGTAATGGCCATCGGGTGGAACATCTTGCCTTCGACGCCGGTCAGCGCAAAGATCGGCAGGTACACGACCATGATGATCAGTTGCCCGAAGATCAGCGCGCGGCGTGCCTCCTGCGACGCGCCGAACACTTCCGCGAAGCGCTCGTCGCGCGTGAGCGGCCGGCCGGCGGCGGCCTGCGCATGCGCGAGCCGCCTCACGCAGTTCTCGACGATCACCACCGCGCCGTCGACGATGATCCCGAAGTCGAGCGCGCCGAGGCTCATCAGGTTCGCGCTCACCTTCGCGTTGACCATGCCGGTGAAGGTCATCAGCATCGACAGCGGAATCACGAGCGCGGTGATCAGCGCCGCGCGGATGTTGCCGAGAAACAGGAACAGCACCGCGATCACGAGGATCGCGCCTTCGAGCAGGTTCTTCTTCACCGTCGCGACTGCCTTCTCGACGAGCACGGTGCGGTCGTACACGGGAATCGCCTTCACGCCGGCCGGCAGCGTGCGGTTCACGTCCTCCATCTTCGCGGCGACGGCCTTCGCGACCGTCCGGCTGTTCTCGCCCATCAGCATGAAGACCGTGCCGAGCACGACCTCCTCGCCGTTCGACGTCGCCGCGCCGGTGCGCAGCTCGCGGCCGATGTCGACGAGCCCGACGTCCTTCACGCGCACCGGCACGCCGCCGACGTTGGTCAGCACGATGTTCGCGATGTCGTCGACGGTGCGCGCCTGGCCCGGCACGCGCACCAGATACTGCTCGCCGCGCTTTTCGATGTAACCGGCGCCGACGTTGTCGTTGTTGCGTTCCAGCGCGCGCACGACATCCGCGAGCGTCAGCCCGTACGACATCAGCTTCGCCGGGTTCGGCGCGACGCGGTACTCCTTCACGTAGCCGCCGATCGAGTTGACCTCGGTCACGCCGCGCACGTTCCTGAGCTGCGGCCTGACGACCCAGTCCTGCAACTCGCGCAGGTCGGCCGCCGTATAGCGCGTGCCGTCCGGCTTGCGCGCGGCCGCATCGGCCTCGACGGTCCACAAGTAAATCTCGCCGAGGCCCGTCGACGTCGGGCCCATCGCGGGCGCGATGCCGGCCGGCAGCTTGTCCTTCGCTTCCTGGATGCGCTCGTTGACGAGCTGCCGCGCGAAGTAGATGTCGGTGCCGTCCTTGAAGATCACGGTGACCTGCGACAGCCCGTAGCGCGAGATCGAGCGCGTCTGCTCGAGGCCCGGCAGCCCGGCCATCACGGTCTCGACCGGATAGGTGATGCGCTGCTCGGCCTCGAGCGGCGAGTAACCGGGCGCGGCCGTGTTGATCTGGACCTGCACGTTCGTGATGTCGGGCACCGCGTCGATCGGCAACCTCTGGTAGCTGAACACGCCCAGCGCGGCCACGGCCGCGATCGCCAGCATCACGAGCCAGCGGTGCGCAATCGCAAAGCGGATCAGGCGCTCAAACATGTCGGGATTCCTTGAAACGGGGCACGGTTACCCTCACCGGACGGGCGGCCCGGCCGGTCAACCGGCGGGTCGCAAATCGGGCCGCATACCGGGCTGCACACCGGGCCTCCAATCGCGCAACGGCGCACGCGTGGCGCTCATTCATGTTCCGCGCTCCCCTTTCCAAGCTCGGCCTTCAGCACGAAGCTGTTCGACGCCGCGTATTCCTGACCCGGTGCGAGCCCCTTCAGCACTTCGGTCGCGCGTTCGTCGCGCCGCCCGGTTTCGACGGCCTGCGCGACGAAGCCCTTCGGCGAGCGCACGAACACCGACGGCGCGCCGTCGACGTCCTGCAGCGCGTCGCTCGCGACCGCGAGCGGCACGCCCTGCCTGCCCGCGTCGACCGACACGTTTACGAACATCCCGGGCCGCCACACGCCGTCCGGGTTCGGCAGCACGACGCGCGCCGGCGCGGTGCGCGTCTGTTCGCCGAGCAGCGAACCCACGTACGCGATCGGGCCGCTCGAACGCGATTCGAACGCGGTCGCGATGACGGTTGCGTCGCGGCCGACGCGCACGTCGTTCAGCCGCTGTGCCGGCACGGCCATCTCGGCCCATACCGTCGACAGGTCGGAGAGCACGAACAGGCTCGCATCGGCGGCGATCGCCTCGCCGGGCGTCGCATGCTTCTCGACGATCGTGCCCGCGAACGGCGCGCGCAGCTCGTAGCGGTTCAGCGCGCCCACGCCGGCCGGCGCGTTCAGCGCGGCGAGCTTCTGCCGCGCGTTCTGCACGGCGATCTCGGCCTCGCGCAACTGCACCTGCGCCTGCTGGTAGTCCTGCTCGGCCGAGATGCGCTCCTGCCACAGCGTGCGTTCGCGTTCGTAGGTCGCGCGTGCGCCCGCCAGCCGGCGCTCGGCCGTCAGCAGTTCGCTGCGCCGGTCGGCGAGATCGGTGCTCGCGATCACGGCCAGCACCTGCCCCTTCGCGATGTTCTGCCCGAGCGACACTGGCACCTGTTCGACGATGCCGGCCACGCGCGGCACCACGTGCGCGGTGCGGTCCTCGTTGAACTTGATTTCGCCGGGAAGCTGGAACGGCGTCGCGATCTGCGCGGGGCCAGCCTTCGCGAGCGCGATCTTCGAGCTCGCCAGCTGCGCGTCGGTCAGCGCGATCGCGCCGTCGGCGCGCGCGAACGGGAACGACGCGGCGTCGTTGCCCGCTTTCACGTCGATCGTCGCGTCGAACACATGCGGCTTCGCGATCGACTGCGCGGACACGAACTTCCAGCCGGCCGCGTCGAAACGCAGCGGTTCGTGCGTGCGGTCGTACCGCACCAGCGTGCCGGACACGGTGACGCCCTTGTCGGCCGGCTTGCCGTCGACGAACGGATAGACGACGAGCCGCGCGTCGCCGGGCTTTTCCGTCATCACGATCTCGACGGACAGCCTGCCGCGCTTCAGCACGACACCGCCGCGCGCGCCGGCGCCATCGGCCGGCTGCGCGGCATCGGCGGCCACGGGCGCCGATGCGCTGTTCCCGCCGCGCGTGACGGCGAGCGCGCCGATCACGATCCCGGCGCCGCCGAGCACGGCCGCCGCAATAACGAAGATTCTGCTGCGTGACATGATGATCCTTCAGGTAAGAGGGGCGCTTATTGCGCGACGGCCGCGAGCGGCGTGCCGACGAGCCGGCCGATATCGGCGCGGGCCGCATGCGCGCCGGCAAGCGCGCGCACGTATTGCGACTGCCCCTGGAACAGCGTGCGCTGCGCGTCGAGCACGTCGAGGAAGCTGAACTTCCCGAGTTCGTAGCCGCGCGACATCGCATCGAGCGCGAGGCGCGCGGCCGGCAGGATGTCGGCCTTCAGCCGCTGCGCTTCCTGCTCGGCGGCCTCGAAATTCGCATACGCCTGCGTGAGCTCCAGCCGCAGGCGCGTGCGTTCGCGATCGAGATCGGCGTTCGCGCGCTCGGCCTTGTGCGCGGCCTCGAGCAGCGCGCCCTTGTTCGTGTTGAACAGGGGAATCGGAATCGACACGCCGACCACGGCCTGGTTGTCCGGCACGCCGCCCGTGGTCACCCTCTTCACGCCCGCGCTGACCGTCACGTCCGGAATGCGCCGCGCACGTTCGAGCGACACGGCCGCGTTCGAGCGCAGCATCTCGGCGCGCGCGATCCGCGCGAGCGGCGCGTCGTCGAGCTGCGCGGTCAGCGCAGGCAGCAGCTCGACCGGCGGCACGGCTTCCAGGTCGCCGAGCGCCGCGAGCCGGTCACCGCGCGCTTCGCCCATCACTGCGTTCAGCTTCTCGCGCGCGACCTCGACACGGCCGCGCGCGGTCACGACTTCGATCTGCACGCCGGCCGCCGCCACCTGCGCCTTGGTCGCCTCGACCGGCGACACCTTGCCGGCCTGTGCGCGACGCCCCGCGAGATCCGCGGAGCGCATGGCGATCGCGGCCGATTCCTCGGTGACCTGGAGCTGGCGCTGCGCGGCGAGCAGCCCGTAGAACGCGGCGATCACGTCGGCACGCACGGCGGCGCCCTGCTCGTCGAGCGACGCGTTGGCCGCCTCGCGGCCGTACGACGCGACGTCGAGCCGCGCGCGGCGCTTGCCGCCCAGCTCGATGGTCTGGTTGATCAGCGCGGTCGACGTGCGCTCGGCGCGGCTGAAGCCTTCCTGCAGGAACGACACTTCGGGATTCGGGCGCGCGCCTGCCTGCATCAGCGCGCCGGCCGATGCATCGACATCCGCGCGCGCACCGCGCAGCGCCGGATTGTTGCGGGCCGCGACCGCAAGCGCGTCGGGAAGCGTCAATGAGGTGAAGGGGCGTGCGTCGGAGGGCGGTGCGCCTGCCGGCGTCGCGCTGCCGGAGGCAGCCGGGGCCGGCCCCGGCGACAGCGACGGCTGCGCATGAGCCGTCGCGGCCATCGCGAAAGCGACGGCCGCGGCGAGGTTGAGCTTGAGCATGTTCGGTTCTGCGGTAACGGTTTGCGACCGATGCTACGGTCCGGCCGCAGTGCGAACATGAGGCGAAGATGATATTTCCGTCATGTTGGGCGGGCTGTACTCGCCCAACCAGCGTGGACATCTACGCTGATAGCCAACTGTACTCGACGCCTAAGCGCTCGCGTGCGGTCCGACGATGCCGTCAAAGTTCATCGGACTCGTCGCATCGCTTCCGATTATGCAATTCGGTCACGTCAAAATCACAAAAACTTTCTTTGCATTCCAAAATTTCGAACGAGTTCTATAGACATCTTCACTTGAAAAGATGACTGTTCAAGGTTCCAGGAACACGAACGTAACCATGCGTTCCATGCCCCCAAGACCATACAAAATGGATTTTTACCAACTTCAATTAAGGAACCGACAATGAGTCGACGAGCACTCAGGAACGGCGACCCGACAACAACGGGCGGCATGCGGAAAGTGCCAAGGGGCGTTCCTGATAGCGAAGGATTCGCAAAGCGCGCGACCCAGCACGAACGATGCGTTGATCTAGAGGGCGACCCAGCATCCTTGATAATCCAAACGGTTTGACTTTAAATCAATGAATAATTTTTCAGATCACAACGAGTACAACTTTGATACTGACGAAGACAAAGAATGGTTTCTCGTTCACTCCGGGGCCGTCACCAACACGAATCCGGGATCGATGGTTAATGTTTACATTAACACAACGCCAATCTGCCCGAACATGACCAACAGAGAATTTAGAATTATGGTAATGAGACTGCTTAAATGGTCCGCAATCCTAGTCGAGCGAAGGATCTCCGATCTGAAGCGATATGATGAAAAAACCAAAGATAGAATGATCTATTGGTTCAATCGATACGATGAGAATACGCGACAATATCTTGTCAACGGTTTCTCACGACAGCTCTCCGTTCTTAAAACACTAACGCCACACAATTTCGTTCGAGCCGATCCGAACCTCGATAGAATGTTAGGTTGCGTCCCGAATATGCGCGACATCGATAACGAGGCCGCTCATGTTTGCGGGCCTAACACGGAGCGTAGACTTATAAGTATTGCCGTGAAATTTTGCACCGGCTTGCGCGACCAGAATATGTTCGGAGATTCCCGCCTATCTACGCTCATTCACGAAGTAACACATTTCGTTGACACGTTCGGCAGCAGCGACCCTCGTTACGGGCTTGACCCCACGGCGGCCGCATGGGCAAGAGCCAATCCTGACCTGGCATTGAGAAATGCGGATACACTCACCGGATTCGTGATCTACGGCGAAGATTTATTTGCAGAGTAAGGAGCCGAAATCAGCATGAGAATTTTTATCACAGCATTAATCACGCCTATCGCAACATCGTTCCTTTTCTCCACAAATGCTGCAGCAGAATGCCAGGGATCACAAAATCTGCCGTCACAGCAATTTTTCGTGATTTTTTCACCCAATAGCCACGAAATCTCCAAATCCGAACGAATTCGAATTGGACGATGGGTCTCAGCAATGAATTCCAAGTATCCAATTCAAAACTGGATCGATATAATTGGCAGCGCGTCCAAAAATGAAACCGACCCCGCTCAAATTGCAACGAAACGCGCTTCCGCGACGGCGAAAGTCGTCATAGACGACGGTCTGATAAATGCGCCACTTCAGATAAAAACACAAATTTATCCAACCAATAGCACAACCGAATCAACACCAGAAACCCGTGAGGTCACCGTTCAAGTGAGCCCCGGCTGCCCCGACAACTGCTGTACGGGCCATTGACATGATACACGGCCGACGAAACGCGCCGGTTCGCAGCGGCCATCGGCCTGAAACCATTGACCACGCCGGTGTGTAGCCCGCAAAATAACGGGATGGCCGAGAGCTTCGTGAAGACGATGAAGCGCGACTACGTCGCCTTCATGCCGAAGCCGGACGCAGCGACTGCTGCACGCAACTTGGCCATCGCGTTCGAGCATTACAACGAGAAGCATCCCCATAGCGCGCTGAAATACCGCTCGCCTCGCGAGTTCCGGCGCTCAATGGATTCAGCAACCTTAGTGCGACGCTGTGTCCGGGATTACAGGGTCAACTCCAGAAGCAAAATGGATCACACTGCGGTCGATTACCGCGTAGCTGCCATACTCCCAAGAAACGTTCTGGTGCTCATGTCCAATCGGCAGGCCAGCATAAATCGGTCGGCCCCACGCGCTGAGTAGGTCGACCAGCATCTCCTCGAGTGTAAAATCCGCACTCTCCGGGACAGGGCATCGCGTAAATTGTCCAAGCACGAAAGCCCGAGCACCATCAAAGGCGCCGCTTAAGCGCAACTGGGTCAAACTGCGATCCAAGCGGTACCCGAATTCCGTCACGTCCTCGAGCAGAACGATGGCATCTCGTGCGCGCAATGACCACGGCGTACCAGCCATACTCGCGAGCACCGTAAGGTTGCCCCCGCAGAGGCGTCCAGTCACTGTGACAGGATCTCCAAGCAGATGGCGCAGCTCTAACGGCTCGCGTTCAGCTCCGGTTAGCACGGCACGCATATCATCGCGTGTTGCATCATCCACCTTCATCGCGAGACTATGAAAAGTCGGTCCGTGAATTAAGCGTATGCCGGATCGATCTGACAGAGCACAGAACAACGATGTTGCATCAGAAAATCCAATCAGTACCTTCGGCGTCGCTATCTCCTCAGGTAAGTACTCGAGCAGATGTGCACAACCAAACCCTCCGCGGGCGAGCCAGATGATGTCAACGGTCGGATCCAACAAAGCAAGTCGCAGGTCGTGCGTTCGCTCGGCGGTCGTGCCTGAAAAATAGCGATAGCGCCCCCCGAGATACTCGCTTTTTGTGACGTTGAATCCCCAGCTCTCAAGGAGTGCCACGCCGCGCTCGATACCATCCGGATCAGGGACACCAGCAGGTGCCACTATCCGAATTATTTTTTTTCGTATTTCCATCGAAGTGATATTCCGACGAGAAGAGTGCAATAACTATACCCGACAAAATGCACCTACGCATCACCATCAAACAGGCGTCGGCCCTGCATGAGAATATTGCAAACCTGCGTCGACGAACGCGCTGCGAAGCCAGCGTCGTTTTAGGATCACTGTCGAGGCAAAATCACCTACTGAACGATCTCGGTCCCATTCGATCGGTTCACCAAGCAACACATCGATCGGATAGACCTCCGTTCCGTCAACTTGGCGCACACGCCCGAGCGTCAATCCGTCGGTTGGCACAGTAGCAAACAAATCACCGTCGACTCCCCGCAACGCAGTCAATGCCTGTTTCATTTGATCGAGGTACTGGATCTGGTTAAAGCTGCCGAGGCATTGGAACTGATTCAGGAAGGCAAGTGAAACAAATACCGGGAATAACCCAGGACACAATATACAACTTTGCAAAGCGGTCACGATCGCAGCGGGACTCCAATCCAATGCGAAATCGCGGCCACTTAGGCAAAATCCATTCGTTCGCAATTGTTCAAATCGATCACCGTCCTTTCAAGTTGGCTAATTTATCGCCGCCGCGCTTGTGTTGAGCTCCGCACATCCAGTGCCCGCGTGCAACGGTCCATCGAATCTATCCGAGCGAGATTTCGATGGTCGATTCGATAATGATTCGAGCGATAGATCAATCGCCTAACTGGTGAAGCTATCAGGGCGTTCTCAAGAATCAAACGATCCCTTGCTTCGCGCGCCGCCGCTGCACGAGCCAGTCGAGCAATTGCCGCCCGTCGCGCTCGCCGAACCAGCGCGCGTGCCCGATCAGGTAGCCGTCGTACGCGATGTCGACGATCGCCGGTGCGTCGATGATGCAGCCGAAATACGCGACTTCCGACAGCGCGAACTCCGTATGCACGATCGGCAGCAGCGCGACCAGCGCCGCATACGCGTCGTCGCCCAGCGGTTCGAGCGATTCGTAGCCGTCGAGCAGCGCGTCGATCTGCGCGTATTCGATGCGCCTCGCATCGGCCGGGGCCATCCAGTCGACCGTATTGCGCTCGATCGCGAGCGCGAGATCCATCACCGCGCAGGTGCGATCCGACAATCCGAAATCGAGCACGGTCCGCACCTGCGCGCCGGGCCCCGCATCGGTCCACAACAGGTTCGACGCATGCCAGTCGCCGTGCGTCCACAGCGGCGGCAACGCGGGCAGCAGCGGCACGAGGCGCGCGTGATACGGGCCGATCGCGTCAGCCACGTCGCCGCGCCAGTCGCGCGAACCGAGCGCGCGCACCAGCAGCGGCTGCGCATCGACCCAGCGTTCGAGCGCGCCCGCGAGATCGTCGGACGACAGCACGCGAAAGCTCGACAGCAGCGTGCGCACGGGCCGCGCCGGCGCATCGTAGCCGGCCGACGCGCGATGCAGCTCGGCCAGCGCGCGGCCGGCCGCGTAAGCGTGCGAGGGATGCGTGAACGGCTGCCACGACATCACGCCGCGATACGGGTCGACGCCGGGCGCAAGCACATGCACCTCGTAGGTCCAGTCGCCGGATGCGAACGCGGTCGCACCGTCGCGATCCGCGAGAACATCCACCACGGGCATTCCGCGTTCGCGCAGATGCGCAATGAAGCGATGCTCTTCCTCGAGCCCCGCGACGTCGCGCAGGCTCACGTGATGACGCTTGACGAACAGCCCGCGTCCGTCCGCCATCCGCACGAGCACGGCCGCCGCGAACTGCCGCGGGCTGTGCCAGGTCAGCCGCACCGGCTCGCCGGCGCCGTCGATCCGCGCGAGCACCGCCGCCACCTCGTCGTGCGTCATCAACGGCCAGTCGCGTTCGGCCTGCTCGCCGTCGACGCCGAATTGCGGCGGCGCGACGTCACGCGATAGCGGCCCGTCCGGCTCGAGTGGGAATGACATGAACGACGTTGCTCCGTAGTTGAATCGGCGCGTGAATCAGCGCGCGCCGCCGCCCGATGCGAGCGCGCCGCCGGCCGCCGCGCGCAACGCCGCGGCCGTCCGGCTCCAGTCGCGCCAGCCGATGACGGCCAGCCCGATGAACAGCGCATAGAGTCCGGCCGTCAGATACAGCTCCTTGAACACGAACATCCCGACGTACACGACGTTCACGACGATCCACAGCCCCCACGACGCGATGTAGCGCCGCGCGGTCCAGTATTGCGCAACGAGGCTGAACGCGGTCAGCGACGCATCGACGAACGGCAGCGCCGCATCGGTCCAGCGCGCCATCATGCCGCCGAGCAGCGCGCTGCCGACCACGGCCGCGATCAGGTCGGGCAGCATCTGCCGCGGCCGCACGCCGGTGACGGGCGCGACGTCGCCCGCCGGCGCCGCGCCGCCGCCGGCGTCGCTCGCACGCTGTGCGAGCCAGCGCTGCCAGCCGTACACCTGCAGCACCGCGAACGCACCCTGCAGCAGCATGTCCGAATACAGCTTCGCGTCGAAGAAGATCCAGCCGTACAGCACGACCGACGCGAGCCCGACCGGCCAGCACAGCATGCGCCGCTTCGCGGTCAGCCAGATCGCGAGCGCACTGACGATCACGCCGGCGATTTCGAGTGGGGACATCGTCTGTGCTCTCCAGGATAGCAGCCGGGGCCGCGCGTCACGCGGCCGGTTCCGGACGGTCAGAAATCGTAGGTCAACGACACGCGCGCGGTGCGCGGCGCACCCGGGAACAGGTACGCGTCGCCCTGCTGCTCGCCCGCGTCGCGCCAGTAGAACTTGTTGAACAGATTGTCCACCGACACGCGCAGCACCGTGCGATGGCCGCCGATCTTCGTCGTATAGCGTGCGCCGAGATTGAACACGAACCACGACGGCACGCGCGCGGTGCCTTCCTCGTTCGCGTTGCGGGCTGCGCTGTACTCGACGCCGCCGAGCACGTTCAGGCCCGCGACGCCCGGCACCGCATAGTCCGCATACAGCGACGCGCGCAGCGCGGGTACGTTGATGATCTGGTGCCCTTCGTACGCCGGCGAGCCCGAATCGACCGCACGGGCGCGAATCGCCGCGACGCTGGCCGTCAGCGCGAGCCGCTCGGTCACGCGCCCGGCCGCGCCGAGCTCGATGCCCTGGTGCCGCTGCGTGCCGCGCTGCACGAACGTGTAGCTCGTGCCCGACGCGTCCGGATCGGCGAACTGGAACGGCTTGCTGATCGAGAACACCGCGGCCGTGAGGCTCAGCCGGTCGAGCCAGTCGTATTTCGCGCCGACCTCGATCTGGTGCGATTCGACCGGCGGCAGGAACGCATACGCGTTGGTCGCGCGCACGGGCGCCTGGTCGCCGAGCGACAGCGCCTTGCTGTACGACGCGTACAGCGACAGCACGTTCACCGGCTTGTAGACGAGCGCGACCTGCGGCAGGAACACCGAGCGGTCGGTGTGCGTCGCGTCGCCGTCGAGGCTGCTCCAGCTGCGCTGGCGCAGCAGCACTTCCTTGCCGCCCGCGAGCACCTGCCAGTGTTCGCCGATGCTGATGCGGTCGAGTCCGAACACGCCGTACTGCCACGCGTCGAGGCGCGGGTACGACGGCCCGGGCGAATTCGGCGACGGCGGGAAGGCCACGTCAGGCCCGTAGATGTTCTCGCTGCCCACGTAGTCGTATACGGCATCGGCCACGTGCACGACGCGGCGCTGCACGCTCACGCCGAGCGTCAGCTCGTGCCGCAGCGGCCCGGTCGCGAACTTGCCCGTCGTCACCGCGCGCAGGTCGTCGTTGCGCCGGTATTCGCCGGGGCTGCGGAAGTCGTACACGTCGTAGTCGCCGTTCGCGCCGAAGAAGAACGGCGACGTCGCGCCGGCCGCGCAGCTCGCCGCGTACGAGCAGCCGTACGCGAACGCGCTGTTGTCGTCGATCATCGTGCGGCTGCGGCCCGCGGCGATAGTTGCCTTCCAGTCGTCGTTGAACTGGTAGTCGAAGCGCGCGTTCAGGTTCAGCGCGTCGGTCGTCACCGGTTTCGCCCACGGCTGCGTGCCGAGCGCCTTCGACGTCGTCTTCACGGACGGCACGACGGTGCCGCCGAGCAACTGGTAACCAGGCGCGGAACGCTGGATCCACTGCTGGAACTCGGCGTTGAGCTGCAGGCTCGCACGCGGGCTGATGTCCCAGTCGGCGGCGATCGAGCCGAACGTGCGCCGCCCGTTCGTGCCGTCGATGGTCGAGTGCATGTTCTCCTTCGCGGCATTGATCCGGAAGCCGAACTGATGGTCGGGGCCGAAGCGGCGGCCGAGATCGACGGCCGCCGACGTCGAGCCGCGGCTGTCGACGCCGCCCGTCACGCTCGCGACGTTCGCGGAGCGCTTGGTCACGAAGTTGATCACGCCGCCCGGCGCGACGACGCCGCCGTCGATGCCGGCGAGCCCCTTCAGGATCTCGACGCGCTCCTTGTTCTCGAGCGGCACGTTCTGCTCGCCGGACACGGTCAGCCCGTCGATCCGGATCGCGCTCGCGAGATCGACCGGAAAGCCGCGGATCGCAAAGCCTTCGTAATAACCGACCGGCGCATAGTCGTTGACGACCGATGCGTCGTTGCGCACGACGTCGCTCAGCCGCTTCGCCTGCTGGTCGTCGAGCTGCGCGCGCGTCACGACGCTCACCGACGCCGGCGTGTCGCGCAGCGGCGCGTCGTCGAGCCCCGCGACCGACGCTTCGCGCACACGCAGCGCGTTGCCGCGCTCGCCGCTCACGGTGATCGCGGGCAGCGTCGCGCTGCCGGCCGCATCGGCGTCCGGCGCGGGCGTGTCGCCCTGTGCCGCGGCGGCCTGCGCCGCGAAAAGCGTGATGCCGATGCCGACGCCAAGCCCGACCTTCGCGCGCCGCCGCCGTGCGGGCGACGCTGTTGTTCTATTCACCGTCATTGTTCTGGATGGAAAACTCGCCACTCGACCCTGTCGAAACACACGCTGTCGACCCACACGCTGTCGACACACATTACGAAGCTGCGAAGCGCGCGCCCGCGAACGCATCCGCTACCGGCCGCCGCATCCGTCCGGCCGATCGCCGGACGCGTGCATCGGCACGACATTCGTCAGACGAACCGGACGATGCGGCGCACATGCGGGCCGCTCGGTCGGGAAGACGCAGGATGGGACATCGGATTCAGGTGACGCACCGGGGACCGACGCAGCCGCCGACGGGTTCGCCGGGTGCCTGTCGGGCGGCCGGCCGCATCGCGCGGTCTTGTCATGCGGGGGACGCTTCGAGCGCCGCGGTGCGGGCGCCGGGCACCTGCGCCGGCCGTTCGTCGGAACGGCGGCATGCCCGTCGCGCGCGACATCGCGGCGTGGCGCGCATTTTACCCCGGGCGGGGCCGAAGGCCGTGGAATCGGGTGGAACGGTCGGTGGGGGCGAAGGGAAGCGGGAATGGGGGATGCTGTTCGGGCGACACCGCGACAGCGGAGAAGCGGCAACCGGTGTCGGCCATCGCCGCCGCAATCCGCAAGCTACGAGGGCGGCGGCGCCACGCGCCGGTCGGTACGGACGCGTCGCGGCAGAAGCGGCGCGCCCTCTTGCGCCCCGCTTCGCCGCCCGATGTCACGCGGCCGGAAACCGCGGAGGGTATGCCGGCACGCGCGACGTTCAGAACCCCTGCATCGTCACGGTCGGATCCACGACCAGGTGCACGACGCCGTAAATGACCGCACCGACGAGCACCGCGAGGATGATCGCCACGAACGGCAGCAGCGTGAAGTTGACGTTCGCGAGATCGGCTGCGTGCGCCTTGCTGTTGCGTACGCCGAAGAAACTCCACAGGACCAGTCGGATCATGCCGAGCAGTTTCATGATTGCGCTCCTTTCATCTATCGGTTGACGCTATCGTCGATCCGACCGGCATCCGAAAAAAGAAGCAGTTGCGCACGATTTTCGCGCAGCACGCCATCTGCGGCGGCATGTCGCAGGCGCGTCAGCGGTCGAGCACGAGCGGCTCCGTCGCCCCTTGCGCCGGCCGCGCGACGCACAGCAGCGCGCAGCCGGGTTCGACCGGCGCATCGGGCGCCTGCTCGTAGTCGACCGCGCCGGACAGCACGCGCGTCGCGCACGTGCCGCACGAACCGGAGCGGCATTCGGACGGCACGGCCACGCGCTGCCCTTCCGCGAATTCGAGCAACGTGCCGTCGGCGGGCGTCCATGCGGCTTCGCGGGCCGTGCGCCGGAACACGACGGGCACGCTCGCCGCCGCCGGCGTTCCGGCTGCGCGGGTCGCGGTACGCGCGACGCTCGACGGCCCGAACGCCTCGAAACGGATGCGTTCGTCCGGCACGTTCAGCGCGCGCAGCCCGTCATACAGGTCGCGCATGAACGCCGACGGCCCGCACAGGTAGAAGTCGTAGTCGTCGAACGGCAGGATCCGCTTCAGTTGCGCGATGTCGATCCGGCCGGCCGGCGCCGCCGCGCCTTCGTGAGGATGACTGTCGAACCGGTGGAGCGACAACCGCGCATCGGCGGCCGCGATGCGCGCCAGCTCCGCCGCGAACGGCCGGTCGGCCGCTTCACGCGCACCGTGCACGAACACCACGCGGCGCGACGGTCGATCGTCGGCCAGCGCGCGGCGCAGCATCGCGACCATCGGCGTGATGCCGATACCGGCCGACACGAGCACGGCCGGGCGCGGGCTCGCGAGATCGAGCGTGAAACGGCCGCGCGGCATCTGCGCGTCGAGCGTCATGCCCGCCTGCGCGTGATCGTGCAGCCACGCCGATACGCGCCCTTCGCGCTTCACGGTGATCCGGTAATGCGCGTCGCCCGGCGCATCGGACAGCGTGTAGCTGCGCACCGACGGCGCGTCGCCGCCCGGCAGCGCGACGCGCAGCGTCAGATGCTGCCCGGCTTCGTAGGCGGGCAACACGCCGCCGTCCGCCGGTTCGAAATGGAATGAGCGGATCGCGCGCGCTTCGTCGACGATCCTCGCGATGCGCAGCGGCCGCCATGCGCTTGCCGATGCGGACGGCACCGGCGCGGCCGCCGCCGCGCCGCTCGCCGCCATCGCCGCGAACTGCGGCGCGCGCTCGACCGCCGACCACCGGAACGGCAGCACCGCGCGCATGCGCCGCACTTCCCGCACATGGAACCGCACGACGCGCTGCGCGCCGTCGAACGACGCGACGAGTGGTCCATCCCACACGATCTCCGCACGCGCGGCGAGATAAAGCAGGTCGCCGCTGTCGAAATCGACGAACAGCAGCCCGGCGCGCGGATCCTGCTGCAGGTTGCCGAGCGTGTTGAAAAAGCGGTTGCCGCTGAAATCCGGCGTCGTCAGCGTGCGTGCATCGTCGACGCGCACGAAGCCCGGCATCCCGCCGCGATGCGACACGTCCGCGCCGCGCGCGGCGCCCGCATCCGCCGACGTGTTCGCGCTCGCGACGAAGAACGTATCGGCCTGCGCGAGCAGCGCGCGATCCGCATCGTTCAACGCGTCCGACACGTCGGGCTCGACGGATGCATCGACCTCGCGTGCCACGAAGCTCGGCTTGCGGCCCTGGATGTACTTCGCGCAATTGCCGAAGCTCTGCTCGACCGCGATCGTCAGCGCATCGCCGTCGACCGCGCGCACGACGCCGTTGACGCGATTGCGCCGCCGCGTATCGAATTCGATCCCGAGCCCGCCGAGCGGCGCGCCCGGCCGCCATGCGCCGGCCAGCGGATCGCCCGGCAGCGCGCGCGCCTCGATGCGCAGCGTGCGCGCATCCGGCGACGTCACGAAGCCGGGCGCGCCGGCCCGCAGCGTCGCCCACGGCTGGCCGTGCGTATCGACGCCGCCGAGCACGAAGAACGGCAGTTGCGCGAAAAACGTCCGGTGCTGGTCCGGCATGAAGCGCCGGATCCCGCGCCGGCCGGCCGACCCGGCGGCCTCCGTCACGCCCGCGCGCTGCTGCACGGCAAGCTCGCCCGCGTGAAACGGCGCGGCATCGAGTTCCCAGCCCGGTACGACGGCGGTCGGGGCGTTCATCGCGTTCTCCCTGAACAGGCGCGGTTTCGGTGGACGTTAAGCGGCGAGCAGGCCCGCGCGCGTCGTCGGCATGCCGACGAAGCCCGGCAGCGCCTCGACACGCGCCAGCCATGCGCGCACGTGCGGATACGGTTCGAGCGACACGCCGCCTTCCGGCGCGTGCGCGATGTACGTGTACGCGGCGATGTCCGCGATCGTCGGCTGCGCGCCGGCCGCGAACGGCTTGCCGGCCAGTTCGCGATTGATCACGTCGAGCAGCTTGGCGGCCGTGCGCTTGGCCGCGTCCTGATCGAGCGGCGCGCCGAACACGGTCACGAGCCGCGCGGCGGCCGGCCCCGATGCGATCGGGCCGGCCGCGTACGACAACCAGCGCTGCACGAGCGCCGCGCCGGCCGGGTCGTCGGGCAGCCAGTGCGCGTCGCCGTAGCGCTTCGCGAGGTAGACGAGGATCGCGTTCGAATCGGTGATCACGGTGCCGCCGTCGTCGATCACCGGCACCTGCCCGAGCGGATTGAGCGCGAGAAACGCCGGTTCGCGCTGCGCGCCGGCCGCGAGATCGACTTCGACGGTCTCGGACGGCAGGCCGAGCAGCGACAGGAACAACCGGACGCGATGCGCGTGCCCGGACAGCAGGAACGAATAGACGCGGATCGGGGCAACGGGCTTACCGGCGACGGGCTTACCGGCGACGGGCTGGCTGGCGGCGGACATGGAAAACACTCCGGAATCTCGCGCCGCCGGGAATCGGCGACGAACGGCTCCAGCGTAACGCTCGCCGTTCGCGGCCAGAAGACGGATAATCGCGGAAACATTATCCTCTTTCATAGGACAATCAACGATGGCCGACCTGCGCGACGTGAACCTGAACCGGCTGGCGATCTTCGTCGCGGTGGTCGACGCCGGATCGCTGACGGCCGCGGCCGAGCGGCTCGGCCTCGCGAAGACGGTTGTCAGCACGCACATGCAGCGCCTCGAATCCGAGGTCGGCGCGAACCTGCTGGTACGCACGACGCGGCGGCTGAGCGTGACCGACGCGGGGCGCGCGTTCTACGACGCGTGCCGCGACATCGTGCGCGCCGCCGAAACCGCGCTCGACGCGGTGTCGTCCGACGCGGGGCCGCTGCGCGGCACGCTGCGCGTGAGCGTGCCGATCGACTACGGCGCGCTGGTCGTCGCGCCTGCCGTCGTCGCATTGCGCGACTTGCATCCGGGGCTCGACGTCGAACTCGTCGCGAACGACCGCGTGGTCGATCTCGTCGCGGACAACCTCGACGTCGCGATCCGCATCGGCCGCCTCGCCGATTCGAACTACCGCGCGGTGCAGCTCGGCACGTACGAGAAATGGCTGGTCGCGAGCCCCGCATTCGTCGCGCGACACGGGCTGCCGCGCGATACGGATGCGCTCGCCGCGCTGCCGTTCGTGATGCTGTCGTCACTGCCGCGCCCGCATACGCTCGAACTCGAAGACGCGCGCGGCGGCACTGCGTCGGTGCGCTGCGTCGCGCCGGTCGTGTCGAACACGGCAACGGCATGCCGCGCGATCGTGCTCGCGGGCGGCGGCTTCGGGCTGCTGACGGATTTCTCGACCGCCGACGACGTCGCGGCCGGCCGCCTCGTGCGGCTGCTGCCCGGATGGCGCTCGGCGCCGGCGGGGATTCATGCGGTGTATCCGTCGACGCGGCTGCCGTCGACGAAGGTGCGGGCGTTTATCGATGCGATGAAGGGGAGGATCGAGGACACGCCGCCGCCAGCACCGGTGCGCACGACGCGAGCGAAGCGCACGAGCGGCTGAATCCGGATCGCCGGACATGGCCTCCGGCAATCCGCACGTTTTACCCTGCCTCCAAACTCCTTTCGCCGGGCTTTCTCGCCTGGAACGAATACGCCCTTTTATTATCCATAAAAATCGGGCATTTCTTTTCCATTTTCTCCACTAACCTTATTCCCGGTAATACGCTGATTTGCGTTTACCGAAACGCTTCAATTCTCCGCTTTGTTCAATCAAGGAGTCTGGAAATGCAAACCGCCGCAATTTCATGGGGAAGCACCCCGTCGATCCGCGTCTACACGGCCAACGGCAACAAGATCACCGAGCGCTGCTACGACGGCCAGAACTGGTACACGGGCGCGTTCAGCCAGGCGGGCGACAACGTGTCCGCGACGTGCTGGCTGGTCGGGAGCGCCATCCATATCCGCGTGTATGCGACCAGCGGGGGCTCGACGACCGAGTGGTGCTGGGACGGCGACGGCTGGACCCGGGGCGGCTATACGGGTTTGTGATTGATCGTGCCTGGGGCGCATAGGTTTTCGCGCCACGATCGGCGCAATGCGGACTGAATTTTTGCGTTGCGCCGCTTTTTAATTAGCTCCATATTGTTTTCATCAATTCTTCACAGCACGGAATCGGAATTAAAAACAATGGCGATTTACTAAAATTGATTTTTCACCCACCCAATCGTCCGCTTTAAATTTATGTAAAAGGCGATTAAATCGAGCAAGCAAACGACACGACGCCCGGCGCGCCGTGCGGTTGCCGCTTTCTTGTCATTTTCAATCGGCAATGCCGGGTGGTGACGCGAACGCGCGATGCCTTGCGATTACCCGATCTCCCGCAACGTCCCCAGCAGCACCCGCCTGCAACTGGCGATCATCTGCGCCTCCGGATCGCGATAGTCGGTGAGCAGCCACGCCGCGCCGACGTTCGTCATCGCGCCGACGAGCGCGAGCCCGATCAGCCGCTGCTCGGTACGCTCGGCGGGCGTCACGGCCTCGCGCGGCGCGCCGATCGCCATGATCAGCTTGCCGAAGTCGATCAGCATGCGCTGGTACGTCATGTCGGTATCCGCGCTCACGCCCATCACCTCGAGCAGCAGCACGCGTGCCGCGCACGGGTCGCGCAGAAACGCGAAGAACGCGACGAGCCCCGCGTCGACGCTTTCGCGCAGATCGCCGCCGCGCTCGGCGACCGCGTGCGCGACAGCGTCATGCAGTTGCTGCGCGTGATGCAGGTAGGTGCCGCGCAGCAGATCCTCGGTGCTGTCGAATGCCGCATAGAAATAGCGATCGTTCAGCTTCGCTTCCCGGCAGATCGACCGGACGGTCGCCTTGCGGAACCCGACCGTGCCGAACACGCGCGTCGCCGCACGGATCAATGCGTCGCGCCGTTCGGCGGCCCGTACCTCGGGCGCCACGCCGCCATACGACCGGCCCCGCTTTTCCGTTTCGAGTGCTTTCTCCATTCCGCTATTTGACATCAGGACACCCGAAAACTAAAGTGGTGACGAACAACACCACATTAAACACGCCGCAGGCGCAGCGCAAGCGGAACGGGAGGAGCAACGGATGAACGTTTTTTCCGGCAAGGTCGCCGCGATCACGGGCGCCGGTTCGGGCATGGGCCGCAGCCTCGCGGTCGAGCTCGCGCGGCGCGGCTGCGAGGTCGCGCTCGCCGACGTCAACGAGACCGGGCTCGCCGGCACGGCGGCCGCCTGCACGCAGCATGGCCTGCGCGTGAGCACGCGGCGGCTCGACGTCGCCGACCGCGACGCGGTGTTCGCGTGGGCCGACTTCGTCCATGCCGAACACGGCAAGGTCAACCTGATCTTCAACAACGCGGGCGTGTCGCTGGCCGCCAGCGCCGAAACCGCGCGCATCGCCGATCTCGAATGGATCGTCGGCATCAACTTCTGGGGCGTCGTGCACGGCACGCAGGCGTTCCTGCCGCACCTGCGCGCGTCGGGCGATGGCCACGTCGTCAACACGTCGAGCCTGTTCGGCCTCGTCGCGATGCCGACGCAAAGCGCGTACAACGCGACCAAATTCGCGGTGCGCGGCTTCACCGAGGCGCTGCGGATGGAACTCGAACTCGACGGCGCGCCGGTGAGCGCGACCTGCGTGCATCCGGGCGGCGTCGCGACGAACATCGTCGACGCGGGCCGCGTCGATACCAGCATCCACGCGCTCACGGGCCAGGACGAAGCGACCCATCGCCGGCAGGCGAACCGCCTGATCAACGCGACGACGGCCGACGAAGCCGCGCGGCAGATCCTCGCGGGCGTCGAGCGCAATGCGCGCCGCGTGCTCGTCGGCGCCGACGCGCGCCGTCTCGACCGGATCGCGCGCCTGCTCGGCGCCGGCTACCAGTGGCTGATGCTGCGCCATGTGCGCCGTGCTCGTGCACGCAACCTTGACCGCGCCCACGCCCCGGCCGCGCTCCCGACCACGCCGACCAAGGACCCCGCATGACCTCGACGACGACCGACCGGCGCGACGCGCCGCCCGCCCCCGGCGACAGCCGCGACCTCGACGTGCTGATCGTCGGCGCCGGCCTGTCCGGCATCGGCGCCGCGTATCACCTGAAGCAGCGCTGCCCGCATGCGAGCGTCGCGATCGTCGAGGCGCGCGACGCGATCGGCGGCACCTGGGACCTGTTCCGCTATCCGGGTGTCCGTTCGGATTCCGACATGTTCACGCTCGGCTACAGCTTCCGCCCGTGGCACAGCGACAAGGCGATCTCGGACGGCCAGACGATCCTCGACTACATCCGCGACACCGCGCGCACCTGCGGCATCGACAAGACGATCCGCTACGGCCAGAAGGTCGTCGCGGCCGACTGGGACTCGCACCGCGCGCGCTGGACGGTACGCATCGAGCGCACGCGCGACGGCGCGACCGACACGCTCGCGTACACCTGCCGCTTCCTGTTCATGTGCAGCGGCTACTACGACTACGACGCCGGCTACCTGCCGGACTGGCCCGGCATGGACACGTTCGAGGGCACGCTCGTGCATCCGCAGCACTGGCCGAAGGATCTGTCCTACGCGAACCGGCACGTCGTCGTGATCGGCAGCGGCGCGACGGCCGTCACGCTCGTGCCGTCGATGGCGGCCGACGCGCGGCACGTGACGATGCTGCAGCGCTCGCCGACCTACATCGTGTCGCTGCCCGCGCGCGACAGGATCGCGAACGCGTTGCGCCGCGTGCTGCCGTCGCGGCTCGCGCACCGGCTCGTGCGCGTGAAGAACGTCCTGCTGACGATGTACCTGTACAACGTGTCGCGCCGCAAGCCCGACCGGACGAAGCAGTTCATCATCCGCGCCGCCGGCAAGCAGGTCGGTCCCGGCTTCGACGTCGCGAAGCACCTGACGCCGCGCTACATGCCGTGGGACCAGCGCGTGTGCCTCGTGCCGAACGGCGACCTGTTCAAGTCGATCCGCGCGGGCCGCGCGTCGATCGTCACCGACGAGATCGAGCGCTTCACGCCGACCGGCCTGAAGCTGAAGAGCGGCCAGCAGCTCGACGCGGACGTGATCGTCACCGCGACCGGGCTGAAGGTGAAGATGCTCGGCGGCGCGCGCGTCACGGTCGACGGCCGCGCGGTCGACCTGCCGGAAACCGTGTCGTACAAGGGGATGATGTACAGCGACGTGCCGAACCTCGCGTCGTCGTTCGGCTACACGAATGCGTCGTGGACGCTGAAGGCCGAACTGATCGCGCGCTACGTGTGCCGGCTGCTCAACCACATGCGCGCGAACGGCTACGACACGTGCGTGCCGCGGCTCGGTGCCGGCGATCTCGGCGACGTGCCGGCGGTCAACCTGAGCTCGGGCTACATCCAGCGCGCGGCCGGCATCCTGCCGAAGCAGGGCCACCGCAAGCCGTGGAAATTCCACCAGAACTACGTGCTCGATCTCGCATCGCTGAAGTTCGGCGCGCTCGCCGATTCGGCGATGCATTTCGAACGCCGCGCGACAGCCGGCCCGGCCGCCACGGCGCCGGTTGCCGAACCCGCACTCGAAACCCGCTGAGGCCGACATGACCCCTACGCTCCATCTGATCCAGAACGTGCTGCTCGGCGTCGTCGCGGTGCTCGCCGCGCTCGCGCTGTTTTCCGGCTACGTCGCCAGCCGCGTGACGCGCGCATTTCCGCCCGAAGGCCGCTTCGTCGATATCGGCGGCGACCGCATCCACTACGTCGAATACGGCAGCGGCCCGCCGATCGTGTTCGTCCACGGGCTCGCGGGGCAGTTGCGCAATTTCGCCTACCTGCCGCTCGCGCGGCTCGCGCAGCAGCATCGCGTGATCCTGATCGATCGGCCGGGCGCAGGCCGCTCGATCCGCGGCGCGGGCTCGCAGGCGAACGTGTTCGCGCAGGCCCGCACGGTCGCCGCGTTCATCGACGCGCTGCGGCTCGACAAGCCCGTGCTGGTCGGCCACTCGCTCGGCGGCGCGATCGCGCTCGCGGTCGGCCTGAACCACGCGGACCGCGTGAGCCGGCTTGCGCTGATCGCGCCGCTGTCGCACCAGCAGCCCGAGCCGCCCGCGCCGTTCCGGCCGCTGATGCTGCCGTCGCCGCTCGTGCGCCGTTTCGTGTCGTGGACCTTCGCGATTCCGTTGACGATCCTGACCGGCCGCAAGGCCGTGCGCCAGGTGTTCGCGCCGGAAGACGTGCCGCGCGACTTTCCGGTCAAGGGCGGCGGCCTGCTCGGGCTGCGGCCGCGCACGTTCTATGCGACCGCGACCGACCTGCTGTCGGCGCCCGTCGACCTGCCGGCGATGGAGCGCCGCTATGCGGACCTCGCGCTGCCGGTCGACGTGCTGTACGGCCACGCCGATCCGATCCTGAACTGGCGCGAGCACGGCGACGCGCTCGCGAAGAAATCGTCGCGCGTGCGGCTGAAGGTCGTCGAGGGCGGGCACATGCTGCCGGTCACGATCCCGGATGCAACCGCCGACTGGCTGCTCGAAGTCGCCGCCGCGCCGGCCGAGGTTGCCGCGCCGGCAACACGCATCGCGTAAGCCGCCGCAGCGAAGCGGAGCCTGATTCCGTGCCGGGCAGCCGACGCTGCGGTGCGATCAGGCTTTGTCGTCGGGCACCGGCAGACCGAGCTCCGAGATGACCTCGCGCGCGCTGCGGAATGCCTCGACCGCGGCCGGCGCGCCCGCGTACAGCGCGCTGTGCAGCAGCACTTCGCGGATCTCGACGAGGCTCGCGCCGTTGTTGAGCGCGCCGCGAATGTGCCCCTTCAGTTCCGTGCTGCGGCCAAGCGCCGCCAGCATCGCGCACGTGCACAGGCTGCGCGTCTTCAGGTCGATCCCGCCGCGCTGCCACGTGCTGCCCCACGCATGTTCGTTCAGCCAGTTCTGCAACGGGCGCGAAAAACCGTCGAGATCGCTCATCGCGCGCTCGACGAACGCATCGCCCATCACCTCGATCCGCCGCGCCTTGCCGTATTCCCTGTCCTGTTCGCTCATGTCCGTGTCCTGGTTGGAGTCGTGGCCGCTTCGGCGTCATCTGCGGCCGGGAGATGTAGCGCCATGTTCAAGCGGCCTGCGCGTTTCGTCAAAGACGCGGCCCTCGGTTCGAGGCCGCCCGCGTCACGCGATGCCGAACGCTACGTAACATCGCGCCGCACGTTACGGCGGCTCACGGGAACATCGCACCCGCCGCACCGGCGCACCGTGCGTGCTCGTCGCGCGAAACCGCTATTCCTCCGTTTAAATCGCGTTGATATTCCCGATTTCCGCAACAAAACGCGATATCGTTTTGTACAACCTGCCATGGCGCGGAATTTGCAGTTGAGGCTTGGACACACTTCCAATGTCGAGGCCAACATGCACAAATTCTTCAAGAAGACGACGGTAACGATGGCCGTCTCGTCACTGCTCGCCCTGTATGGTTGCGGATCGGTCGATGGACCGACGACCCCGCCGACGATCAAGCCGAGCACGTCAGGGACGGGCGGCAGTTCGGGGACTTCCGGGACATCCGGGACGTCGGGCGGCGGTTCGTCGGGGACTTCGGGCGGCGGTAGTTCGGGGACTTCCGGTACCTCGGGTACCTCCGGCACCTCGGGTACTTCCGGCACGTCGGGTACTTCCGGCACGTCGGGCACTTCCGGTACGTCGGGTACCTCCGGTACGTCGGGCACTTCCGGCACTTCCGGCACGTCGGGCACTTCCGGCACTTCGGGCACCTCTGGTACGTCGGGCACTTCCGGCACGTCGGGTACCTCCGGCACCTCGGGCACTTCCGGCACGTCGGGTACTTCCGGCACTTCGGGCACCTCCGGCACCTCCGGCACCTCCGGCACTTCCGGTACCTCGGGTACTTCCGGTACCTCAGGTACTTCCGGCACGTCGGGTACCTCCGGTACGTCGGGCACCTCCGGTACGTCGGGCACCTCCGGTACGTCGGGCACTTCCGGCACGTCGGGTACTTCCGGCACGTCGGGCACCTCCGGCACGTCGGGTACTTCCGGCACGTCGGGTACTTCCGGCACGTCGGGTACTTCCGGCACCTCAGGCACTTCCGGCACCAGCGTCACCCCGCTTGGCAACGTCCTCCAGCAAACCGGCACGCTCGTCACGGCACTCGGCACGACGGTCGCGAACGGCGGCGCGCAGATCGGCGGCGTGCAGCTCCCCGGCACGAACCCGACGACGGCCACCAGCGTCGGCAACGCGGTCACGAGCCTCGGCAACGGCGTGCAGTCGCTCGGCAACGGCGTCGCAGCCGGCCTCGGCTCGATCGGCGTGTCGCCGAACCCGCTTGGCCCGACGCTGACGTCGACCACCGGCCTGCTCACGGGTGCCGGCGGCGCAGTCAACAACCTCGGCAACGCGGTAACGAGCCTCGGCTCGGGCTCGCTGTCGCCGCTCGCACCGGTGACGACCCTCGTCGGCGGACTCGTCAACACCGTCGGCGGCGCCGTCAACGCGACCGCGTCGGGCTTGAACACCACACTGAACAGCGCGCCGGTCCAGCAGCTCGAAACACAGCTCGGCAGTGTGATCAATCCGATCACGAACACGCTGACGGGCGGTGTCACGACGCCGGGCGTCACGCAGACGCTCGGCGGTGCAACCCTGCTCGGCGGGCCGCTCAATACCGTGCTGAGCACGCTCGGCAGCGGTCTCGGCCTCACCGGCTCGCAGGTCGGCGGCGCGACCGGCAATCCGGCCGGTCAGAGTCTCGGCGGCAGCGTGACCCAACTCGGCAACACGGTGACATCTGCCGGCGGCCTCGTGCAAGGCGGCAGTTCCAGCAGCGGCACGAGCGGCACCAACCCGCTCGCCCCGATCACCGGCCTGCTCGGCACGCTGACAGGCGGACTCGGCGGCGGCAGCTCGAGCGGTTCGGGCGGTACGAGTGGGACCAGCGGCACCAGCGGCGGCCCGCTCGGACCGGTCACGGGCCTGCTCGGCACGGTGACGGGTGCGCTCGGCGGCCTCGGCACGGGCGGGACGAGCGGTACCGGCGGCACCAGCGGTACCGGTGGCGCGGGCGTCGGCGGCCTGTTGGCGCCGGTCACCAATCTCGTCAACTCGCTGACGCCGCTCGGCGCGAGCCTCACCGGCACGGTCACGACGCCGGGAGGCAACGTGACGGGCAACCTCGGCGGCCTGCTGACGAGCGGCCCGGTCGGCACGCTGACGGGTGCGCTGACGACGCCGGCCGGCGCCGCGGGCGCCATCGCGACGGGCAGCCCGAGCGGTGCAGCCGGCACGGCGACGACGCCGGCCGGCAGCGGCACCGTGGTGACCGGCCTGACCGGCAGCTCGAACGGCGCCGCCGCGGGCGGTGCAGGCAACCTGCTGTCACCGGTGACCAACCTCCTCGGCGGTCTGCTGGGCGGCGGCACCAAGAAGTAACGCTTTACCTATCAGAACCACAGGCCAATGGCCGGGCGCGCGTCAATACAAAGCCCGGCCGACGGCCGGCGTCACCCGCCAAGCGGGGGCGCCGGCCGTCATCCCGACGAGGATCCGATCATGAATTCCACGCTCGACGGCATCGCCGCGGTCCAGGACCGCCCGCCCCGTTCCGCCACGCCCTTTCGCGCCGGCCTGCTCGGCATCACGGCCGGGCTCCTCGCGCTGTGGTTCACGCGCGACCAGCCGGCCCTCGACGCCGCGACGCGCGCGATCATCGCGAGCCTCGCGATCATCGGCACCATCGCGCTGCACGAAATCCTCATCTCGCGCGTCTACCTGCGCCCGAGCGCGGGCTTGTCGCGCCAGGCCGTGCGACCGCTCGGCCTGGCCCGCGTCGCGACGCGGCTCGGCGCGCTCACGTCGATCTACGCGGGCATCGGGGTGCTGTACTGGCTGCTGCCCGAATACCACGGCGATTTCTACCTGCCTTTCTGGTCGCTGCTGCGCGCGCTCGCCCCGTACGTGATCGTCGCCGCGCCGTTCTATTTCATGTGGATGGACCGCCATCAGCGCGAAACCGATGACGCGTACCTGCTGTGGGGCCGCTTCCTGTTCCGCCGCGAGAAGCCCGCGAACTGGCAGCCGGTGCGCGAGATGCTCGCCGGCTGGGGCGTGAAGACGTTCTTCCTGCCGCTGATGACCGTCTACCTGTCGAAGGATGCCGACCATCTGACCGCCTCGCTCGCGCACGCGATGAGCGCGCCGATGTCGCTCGCGACGTTCACGTTCATGTACGACCTGTCGTTCACGATGGACCTGATGTTCGGCACCGTCGGCTATCTGTGCACGTTCCGCATCCTCGACAGCCACGTGCGCACGGTCGAGCCGACGGCGCTCGGCTGGGGCGCCGCGCTGATCTGCTACCAGCCGTTCTGGTCGCTGATCTCGGGCCACTACATCCGCTACGAAGGCTCGCTGTTCTGGGACAACTGGCTGCTGTCCGCGCCGACGCTGCGCGCGATCTGGGGCGCGGCGATCATCCTGCTGCTGCTGACCTACGCGCTGTCGACGATCTCGTTCGGGCTGCGCTTCTCGAACCTCACCAACCGCGGGATCATCACGTCGGGCCCGTACCGCTTCACGAAGCATCCGGCGTACATCACGAAGAACCTGTCGTACTGGATGGTGTCGGTGCCGTTCGTCGAACCACTCGGCTGGCAGGTCGGGCTCACGCACTGCGCCGCGCTCGTCGCGGTCAACCTGATCTATTACCTGCGCGCGAAAACGGAAGAGCGCCACCTGATGCGCGATCCCGACTATCGCGCGTATGCCGAATGGATCGCGCAGCACGGGTTGCTCGCGAGGATCAGGCAGGCGTTCGGGGTGCGGCAGGCGGCGTGACGGAGCCCCCGAAGGCCGGGGCGGCGAGGCATGCCGTTCCGGCCCACGCATGGACGTCGACGTTTCGCCGGCTCCGGGCATACAAAGGCGCTCGCCGCGCACTTCCAGCTGCCGAACGCTGCGTGCCCGCACACATCATTCGGCACCGCGACACGCCCCCTTGCGACCAATTGTCGCGAAACACCACGATTCACCGCGTTTCGTCGCTTTTCTCCGCCAGCCCGATTGCCCGCCCCCGGCCCCTCGCGTATGGTGCTGGCCGTCCGCGCACGATCCGTCGCCGGACACCCGACCGTCGTCCCGCACGACGGCCGTGCGGGCCGTGCCCGCCGCTCACCGTCTCCGCGATGCCGCCCGCCGGCGCCGCGCATTCATGAGGAAAGAGGCGTGATCCACAAAGTCCTGATCCTGTTTGCACTCTGCATCGCGGGCCTCGCCGCGATCGCCGCCGGTTTCCAGCACATCCCCAGCTGATTCGCGGCCCCGGCTCGCTTCGCCGAGCCCGGGGGCCGCACCCATTCCTTTCCCCATTTGCGATGAACCTCTTTCCCAATACGCCCGGGACGGGCGACCCTTGCCATGCGTATCGACGTACAGCATTCCCAGCACGACATCGACGACGAACTCGACACCCTCTATGAGCGCCTCCACCAGCCCGGCCATCGCCTGCACGGCCTGCCGGCCGTCGCGCTCGGCCGCTCCGGCCTGATCGTCCGCCACCGCGAGGCGGACGGCGAATTCTTCCTGTATGTCGAGGATCCGGCCGCGCGCCGGCTCGCCGGCTATACGGTGTTCAACCGCCTTCCCGAAATCCCGCGCCGTGCCGACCGCTACCTGCGCGCGCCGCATACGCGGCTGCGCGGTTCGGCGCAACGCCAGGGCCTCGCGACGACGCTGTACTGCTGGGGGCTCGACGCGGGCCTGTGCCTGATCAGCGGCGCGCGCCAATCGGTCGGCGCAGCGCAGTTGTGGACGGCGCTCGCGCAGGATTACCGGCATGGCTTCGTCGATATCGAAGGCCGCGCGCTGCGCTATCTCGGCGATACCGTTGCCGACGACGTGCACGGCGCGCTGCATACGCGGCGGCTGTTGCTCGGCAATGGATGGGACATCGGCGAATTCGCACGCGTGGCCGGGATGGCCGACGCGGCCCGAACGGCGATGCGATAATCCGTTCGATCCGCGCGACGCGGCTGCGCAACGCGCCAACCGAAACACACATCGATGACCACCGATCCCCGACCCGACTCCGACCGCATCGTCAACATCGTCGCGCTGTGCGGCAGCCTCCGGTCGCAGTCGTACAACGCCGCGCTGCTCGATGCGGCCGCGCTCGTCGCGCCGCACGGCATGCGCATCGCGCGCTTCGATCGTCTCGGCGAATTCCCGCTGTTCAATCCCGATGCCGAATATCCGTCGCCCGCCGCCGTGCGCGACCTGATCGATCGCCTGAACACAGCCGACGGCGTGCTGATCGCGAGCCCGGAATACGCGCACGGCGTGACCGGCGTGATGAAGAACGCGCTGGACTGGGTCGTGGGGTGCGAGGCTGTCGTGTACAAGCCGGTCGCGGTGCTGAATGCGTCGCCGCGCGCGACGCATGCGGACGCGGCGCTGCGGGAAACGCTGTCGGTGATGTCGGCACGCATCGTCGAGCACGCGTCGATCGCGCTGCCGATCCTCGGGAGCCAGCTCGACGCGGCGGGCATCGCCGCGCATCCTCCGTTCGCGTCGGCGCTGGCCGGTGCATTGCGGGCGCTCGGCGCGGCGATTGCGGAAGACGCGCCGCCGCGCTGACACTGCGCATCCAAAAATACGTCGCAGTCCGGAAGAATCGGACATGACGCCCATCGACGGGCGCCATGTCCGGCCCGGATCATCGTCCGCGATAGATCGGCACGTCGCGGGCAATCGGACCCGATTCGCTCGCGGCCGGCGACATCGTCCCGTATCCGCTCGTATCGGCCGTCGACGGGCCGGTCGAGCCGATCTTCGTCAGCGCTTCCGCCAGGCGCGCCGGATAGTGCGGGTCTTCGCCAGTCTGGCGGTAGCCGGCCGCGCGCACTGCAGCCAGTTCGGCCGTGACATCCGCGCGCGTCACGGCGGACTGAGGCGCGGCCCATGCGGAAACGGAAGCGGTCGCGGCAACCGTCGCGAGAACATACAGGGCAAGCTTGTTCATCTGATCTCTCCTGAGCATCGACGACGTTGTCGACGGAGAGTGAGTCGATCCGCGAGCGCAAAGATGACACACGCCGACGGAAAATATTCGATGTCGTGCCGCCGTGCGGCTGCCGGGCGTCGCGCCCGATGTGAACAGCATGCGCATGTCGATGTCGACCGACTGTCATATTTCGCCGGCTCGCGCGACTACAGGGTGGCGGCCACGCGCCGCCCTCTGTTCTCGCTCATGGGGTCCGACATGAAAACCGCAATCTGGATACCGATCGCGTCGCATCTCGCAACAGCGTTCGTGGCCTTCGCCGCAGGCATCTACGTGCTTCCGATCCTGACGGCATCGGAAGGCGCCAGCGCCATCGAACTGCAAGTGGCCGCCGAAAACACACGGCATACCGGTCGCTTCGAACGCGATCTGCCGGGGAGCGATCTGCTGCACTGGGCGGACGGCAAGCTGACGATCACCGATTCGTCGATCGCCTTCGAGGGCAACATCGCGCCGGGGCCCGACTACAAGATCTATCTCGTTCCCGAATTCGTCGACACCCAAGCATCGTTCCTCGCGATCAAGGCGCGTGCCGCGCGCGTGGGCGACCTGAAGACATTCGGCAATTTCGTCGTGTCGCTGCCCGCCGACGTGAATCCCGCGCAATACACGTCGGTCGTGATCTGGTGCGAGCGCTTTTCGAAATTCATCAGCGCGGCACGGTATCGGAACGCCGCGATGTCGGGCCGGATGTCGATGTAACCGGCCCCGGCAGCAACGGCATGGGGTCGCGCGCTAGCGGCTCTTGCTCCGCGCGCCCCGCTTCACCGCCTTCGCGCGCGGCGCTTCCTTCTCGGGCTGCGCGCCGCCGCCGGCGAGATCCTCGAGCCATGCGAGCGCGTCGACGTAAGACAGGAACTGCTGCAGGTATTCCGGCGACAGCTCGCGCATCGTCGCGAGCGACCGGTGCACGAGACTGTTCGAATTGAGCGGCCCCGCATTGCGCGGCACCTGGTCGAGCGACTGGCGGTACTGCTGTTCCGTGCGGACTTTCGACCACATCGTGCGGAAGTAGTCGACCAGCTCGGGATCGAGCCCGCGCCGGTCGGCCTGCGCATCGCGCGCGAGCCGCTCGACGAGTACCGCAAGCGCGCCACTCCGGGGCGCACCTGCCGTGGAATCGACCGCCACGCTCGCGGCCACCGCTTCACCGGCCCGCGCAACCACCTCCGCGAAGCCTTCGATCAGCGTCGCCAGCCGCGCGTCGAGCAACGCGCGCGCGTCGCCATCGAGCATGGCCGCGCGCCGTTCGAGCGCGTCGATCCGGTGAAAGCGTACGGGATCGAGCCGGTCGGCGCCCTGCTCGCGCCATGCGTCGAGCGTCGCGCGGGCGTGCGTCGCGTCGCCCGTCACTTCGCCTTCCCTCCGTTCGATGCCGACTTGCGCGGCACCGGCGCGATCTCCACGCGGCGGTTCTTCGCGCGGCCTTCATCGTCCGCATTCGAGCTGACCGGCTGTTCGGAGCCGAACGCGGCCGCGAACACCGACGGCGCCGGCACGCCGGCGTCGATCAGCGCACGCGTGACCGTCAACGCGCGCTTGGCCGACAGCTCCCAGTTGTCCGCGAACTGGCGGTTGCCGGCATGCACCTGCTGATCGTCGGCGAAGCCGCTGATCATCAGGATCTCGTCGCGCGTCTTCAGGTACGCGGCCAGCGGGCCGGCCAGCGTCTTCAGCAGATCGCGGCCCGCGGGCTGCAACTGGTCGGAGTTCAATGCGAACAGCACGTTGCCGCTGATGCCGATGCGGCCGTTCACGAGCGTCACGCGGCCGGCCGCGAGCGGCCCGGCGAGCGCCTGTTCGAGCGACTTGCGCTGCTGCGCTTCCTGCTGGCGCGCGCGCACGGCTTCCTCGAGCTTCGACGTGAGCTGAAGCTGCATGCCGATCACGCCGACGAGGATCAGCACGAACGCGCCGAGCAGCACCGACATCAGGTCGGCGAACGCGGGCCACACCGGCGCGGACGACGCGCCGCCGTCGATTTCGTCGTGCATGCGTTACGCTCCGACGGGCGCGCGCCGGCCGGCGAGCTGCTGGAGATCTTCGACGATCTGCTTCTGCGACATCATGCTCAGGTCGATCACCTCGCGCGCCTGCGCGACGTAGTACTCGAGTTGCTCGTCGCTGCGCGCGAGCGATTTCTCGAGCGCGGCCTCGATGCGCTGCAGATGGGTCAGCAGCTTGTCGTTCGATTCGCCGAACACCTGCACGGCCATCCCGAATGCATCGCCGAGACTCGCGACCTCGACGGCGCCCGCGGTGACCTGCGCGGCCACCGAATCGAGCTTGCGCGTTTCGGCATCGACGGTGTCGTTGAAGCGCGCGCCGACGCGGTCGAGCAGGTCGGCCGACGTGCTGACGAGCGCGTCGATTGCCGTGCGCTGTTCGGTCGACGCGTGGTTGACCGCGCCGAGCAGCGTTTCGAGCGTCGCGAGCAGGCGGCTGCGTTCCTCGAGCGTCGCGGTATCACGCACCATGCTGTCGGACAGGCGCTGGCGCAGTTCGGCGACGACGTCGGCCGCGGCCTTCGGCGCCTCCGACGCGGCCTGCACGAGGCGCGCGATCTCGTTGATCGTGTCGCTCGCGTGAACCTGCGCCTGCGCGGTGATGTCGTTCGCGGTGCGGGCCAGCGTGTCGCAGATATCCTGCTGGCGCGTCGCGGCCTGCGCGCTCGTCTGCGCCCATTCGTCGCGCAGCGCGGCGGCCATCGCGGCCAGCGAATCGTTCCACGCGGACAGGCGCTGTTCGTCGCGTGCGGCCAGTTGCGTCTGCAGGCCAGCGTGCGAATCGCGGATCGTCGTCAGCAGGTCGTTCGAGCGTTGTTCGAAGGTCGACGCCTGCGTGGCCAGATCGCGCGTCGTTTGGGCGAGTGCGTCGCAGATTTCTTGCTGACGGCCCGCGCTGTGCACGCCCGCGCGCTGCCATTCGTCGCCGAGCTTCGTGGCCATCGCGGCCAGCGAATCGTTCCACGCCGACAGGCGTTCTTCGTCGCGCGCGGCCAGTTGCGTCTGCAAGCCCGTATGCGAATCGCGGATCGTCGTCAGCAGGTCGTTCGAACGTTGTTCGAACGTCGACGCCTGCGTGGTGAGGTCGCGCGTCGTTTGCGCGAGCGCGTCGCAGATTTCCTGCTGACGGCCCGCGCTTTGCACGCCCGCGCGTTGCCATTCGTCGCCGAGCTTCGTGGCCATCGCGGCCAGCGAATCGTTCCACGCCGACAGGCGTTCTTCATCACGCGCGGCGAGTTGCGTCTGCAGGCCCGTGTGTGAATCGCGGATCGTCGTCAGCAGGTTGTTCGAGCGTTGTTCGAAGGTCGCGGCCTGCGTGGTGAGGTCGCGCGTCGTTTGGGCGAGCGCGTCGCAGATTTCCTGCTGACGGCCCGCGCTGTGCACGCCCGCGCGTTGCCATTCGTCGCCGAGCTTCGTGGCCATCGCGGCCAGCGAATCGTTCCACGCCGACAGGCGTTCTTCATCACGTGCGGCGAGTTGCGTCTGCAAGCCCGTATGCGAATCGCGGATCGTCGTCAGCAGGTCGTTCGAACGTTGCTCGAACGTCGAGGCCTGTGCGGCCAGATCGCGCGTCGTTTGCGCGAGCGCATCGCAGATTTCCTGCTGACGTCCCGCGCTGTGCGCGCCCGCACGCTGCCATTCGTCGCCGAGCTTCGCGGCCATCGCGGCGAGAGAATCGTTCCACGCCGACAGGCGTTCTTCGTCGCGCGCGGCCAGTTCGGTCTGCAGCCCCGCGTGCGACTCGCGCATCGCGGCGAGCGTCGCGCCCGAATGACGTTCGAACGTCGCGGCGGCTTCGCCCAGCGCGCGCGCATGCTGGCCCGCGAGCGCCTCGCCGACCTGCTCCTGGCGCGACAGCGCAGCGTGCCACGCGTCGGACAAGCGGCCTTCGGTCGATTCGAGGCGCGTCGCGACGCCGTCGAGCAGATCCGTCGAACGCTGCGCGAACGTGTCGGTGAACTGGCCGAGCGTCGTCTGCAGCTGCTGCGCGACGGCGTCGCCCGCGCGGCGCTGTTCGTCGAGCGCGCGGTTCCAGACCGCCGTCACGTTGCCGGTGGTCTTCTCGAAGCCGTCCGTCAACCCGTCGAGCTGACGCTGCACCGCGCCCGTCACGGTGTCGCGCAGCGCGGCCATTTCCTGCGCAAGCCCCGTCATCGTCGCCGCGACGACCGGCTGCAATGCGGCGCCGGCCACCTGCGCGCTTTCGGCGGCGCTTTCCTTCAGCGCATCGCCGACGTTCGACGCGAGGCCCGCATACGCGCGCTCGGTCCGGTCGAAAAACGCCTGCTGGCTTTCAATCTGGCGATCGTGCAGCGCGACGCTGCGCGCCTCGAGCGTCGTCATCATCGTCTGCAGCCGGTCGACCAGCGCCGGCATCACGTCGGCCTGGCACTGCAGCAGCCGGAACGACTCGTCGCGCTGGTGCGCGGACGAATGCACGCGCAACGTCGTCGCGATCTTCGCGTCGAGCTGCTGGGCTGCGTCGATCCGCTCGCGGCGCACGAGCGCGGACAGCAACCCGAGCATCGCGGACGTCGCGACACCGGCGATCGACGTGCCGAACGCGAACCCGAGGCCCTTCACCGGCGCGATCAGCGATGCGCGGATCGCATCGAGATCGGTCGCGCTTTCGAGCGCGGCGCCCGTACCCTTCAGCGTGACGACCATCCCGAGCAGCGTGCCGAGCATGCCGAGCAGCACCAGCAGGCCGACGAGGTAAGGCGTGAGCGCCGGGCCCGGCAGCGCGACGCGCGCGCCTTCGACCCGCGCACGCACCGCGCCGCGCAGGCCCGGGTGCAGCGTGTCGAGCCACGTGTCGAGCTTCGCGGGCGGCTCGGCCAGGCCGGCAACCGCGCGCGACAGCGTGGCGGTCGCCTGCCGGTAGCGCAGCAGCTCCCATGCGCCGGCGACGTAGCACGCGCCGATCAGCAGCGTGACGGCCGACGCGAGCGGGTTCGACGCGATATAGCCGACACCGATCCAGCCCACTGCGAGCAGACCGGCGACGAAGACAACGAGATCAATGCGAATTCTGGACATAGCGTGTTGATTAGCAGGTGCGAAGGGCCGCGAGCAGCCCGTCTACCGTTTGAAACCGGACTTCGAGTTCGGCAAGCAGGATGCTTTGCATCTCGTCGCGAAACGTGTCGAGCCATGTGCCGGGCACGATCGCCGCGACGGCCGTGACGTCGGCCACCGCGCCGTCGTCAGCCATGCCGGCCGGATCGCCAGCGGCAGCGGCCAGCGCCTGCCGTTCCGCGTCGCGCAGCCGCCCGAAACGGGTGCCGAGCAGCGCGGGCACGGCCGACAGCAGGCTGCGCTCGCGCGCGCCGAGCACGCGCTCCATGATCGTGTCGAGCGTCGCGAGCCGCGCCATGCCGGACGAGCGCGCGGCGAGCGCGACCCGCAGGCGGCCGCGCAACTGGCCGATCGCCGTTTCCATGTCCTGCTGCAGGGACAGATAGCGCTGGCGGAAGTCCGCGAAATCGGCCGTGTCGGCGGCCGGCGGCGGCAGGTCGCCGGGCCGGCGCCGCGCACGCGGCCGGTTGGTGGCCGTGATCGCCTGCGCGAGGTCGTGGCGCACGCGCGCGCAGTCGCGCTCCGCGTCGTAGCCGCGCACGCCGGCCGCGACGCCGGGCGGGCTCGCGTTCAGCGCGGACGACAGCGTGATCGCGTCGGTCCAGCCGAGCCACTGGCTCAGCCGGTCGGACAGCGTCTGCCGGGATTCCGCGACGTCGGCATCGGCCAGGCGCGCGAGCAGCCGGACGAGCGTCGGGCCGCTCAATGCCGGGCGCGGAGGAGCTTGCACCATGCTGCAAACCGTTAAAAAAGGCAGCAGTTTACACGTCGCCGGGAGGTCGACCGCCAGAATCGGGGAAGCGGCGCCGTTCGGCCCGCGGCCTGACACACGCGAACGCCCGCCGTGCAAGGCTCGGCGGGCGGTGGCGGGTGGCCGGGAACACGGCAGGCGGCGGCGCGGCGAACTGCCGGGATCGACGCGCCAGCAGCCTCGCCCGGTGGGTCCGGGGGAAGTGAACGCGTTTCCGGACGACCTGCGGTTTCCGGAAGCGTGTTGCGCGGCTCGGGCGGTTTGCTTCGGCGACCGACCACGGGAATGGCCGGCCGCCGTGCGATGCCGATCAGGAATGAAAACGGTCAGATCCCCGCTTTCGGCGCGTTCAGGATCAACCGCAGCCCGAGTAGCGTGATCGCGCCGGCGGCAATCCGGTCGACCCACTTCTTCGCGCGCAGGTAGAGTTCTCGCGGCCGGCGCGTGGAAAAGCACAGCGCGACGATCGTGTACCAGCCGAACTCGACGGCGAACACGAGCGGCGGCAGCGCCAGATAGCACCACAGCGGCGGATGCTGCGGGAGCAACGCCGCGAAGATGCTGCCGTACCAGATCGCCGTCTTCGGGTTGCTGAGCTGGGTCGTGAGGCCCGTCCAGAACGACTTGCGCGCGCTGCCGGCGGCCATCGCCTGCGGATCGTCCATCGCGATCGGCCGGTCGGCGCCGCGCCAGATCTTCGACGCCATGTAGATCAGGTACGCGCCGCCCGCCACCTTCAGGCCCACATACAGCCATTCGACCGCCTGCAGCAGCGTATAGAGCCCCGCCAGCGCGACGCCGCCGAACACGATGCCGCCGATGCCCATGCCGAGCGCGGTGGCCAGCCCGTCGCGGCGCGACAGCCCGATCGAATTGCGGGCAACCAGCACGAAGCTCGGGCCCGGAATCATCGCGCCGAGAAACAGTGCGGCCAGGATGGCGAGTACGGCAGCCGATGCAGTCATCGAAGTCTCCTTGTCGAGCGACGCCGATTCGCCGGCGCCGGCGTGTCGTTTCCGACGGTCGAGCGGCTGATTCTGGCACGCTTCGCGCATGGCCGAAAGCAGCATTGCGCTGCTATGCTGGCCCTCTTTGCCGTCACCCGCGCCGCCGCCCATGATCGAGATCCGCGCCGCCCGTTATCCCGACGACGCCCGCGTCGTCGCGTTCAATCCCGTGCCGGGCACCGAATTTCTCGGGCGCGACCTGTAATCTCGCGCGATCGGTACACCTTTCCTGCTTTCGACCAGACACCCCGCCATGCGCGTTTTCCACCTGCCCATCCTGCTGCTCCCGCTGCTCGCCGCGCTCTCGTTCAACGCCCGCGCCGACCGCCTGCCGAAGTCGATCGCCGCGCAACTGCCGGCCGGCTACCAGCCGTTCGTCGCGCAGGAGGGGCCGGACCTCGGCAACGGGCGGCACAGCTTTCTCGTCGTCGTGCATCGCGAGGCCGATACGCGCGAGCAGCCGTCGCCGCGCCCGCTCCTCATCTACGAGGAACAGCCCGACCACACGTTCCGGCTCGCCGCGCGCAACGACCAGGTCGTCCTGCGCGCGAACGAAGGCGGCCAGTGCGATCCGTTCGATCCCGAAGACGCCGCCGACAGCGGCCTCTCGGTGAAAGGCCGCTATTTCACCGTGCAGAACTTCGTCGCGTGCGGGCAGCACTGGAGCGACTACGTGACGTTCCGCTACGACCCGCGTGCACACGGCTGGGTCTTTTCGAACCGGATCGTCACCGAATCGTTTCCGCTCGACGACCAACCCGACCACGTCACCGTCACGCGCGCCGATGCGCACCGGCCGGTGTCGTTCGATCAATGGAAGCGCAAGGACTGACGCGGCCGGCACGCACCGGCATGAGCCCGCCGCGCCTTTCCGGCGCTCGCGAGCGCACGCCAACAGGACTACCATAGGCGCTCGCCGTCGCGCGACCGTGCGCCGGCATCGCACGCGGCTCGCCCGCACGCCTTCCCTCGTTGCACCCGCACAGGAGGACGTCATGACGCAACACTTCGACGCGATCGTCATCGGCACGGGCCAAGCCGGGCCGCCACTCGCCGCGCGGCTGTCCGCCGCCGGCATGAAAGTCGCGATCATCGAGCGCGGCCGCTTCGGCGGCACCTGCGTGAACACCGGCTGCATCCCGACCAAGACGCTGATCGCCAGCGCGTACGCCGCGCAACTCGCGCGGCGCGCCGGCGAATACGGCGTGTCGGTCGGCGGCCCCGTCACCGTCGACATGAAAGCGGTGAAGGCGCGCAAGGACCAGATCTCCGGCCGCTCGAACCACGGCGTCGAGCAATGGGTGCGCGGGCTCGCGAACACGACCGTGTTTCAGGGTCACGCCCGATTCGAGCGCGCCGGCGCGGTGCGCGTGGGCGATGAACTGCTCGAAGCCGAACGCATCTTCATCAACGTCGGCGGACGCGCGCAGGTGCCGCCGATGCCGGGCCTCGACTCGGTGCCGTACCTGACCAACTCGACGATGATGGACGTCGACTTCCTGCCCGACCATCTCGTGATCGTCGGCGGCAGCTATGTCGGGCTCGAATTCGGCCAGATGTATCGCCGCTTCGGGTCGAAGGTCACGATCGTCGAGAAGGGCTCGCGCCTGATCCGCCGCGAGGACGACGACGTGTCGCAAGCCGTGCGCGACATCCTCGAAAACGAAGGGATCGACGTGCAGCTCGACGCGAACTGCCTGAACGCGCGGCGTGACGGCGACGGCGTCGTGGTCGGTCTCGACTGCGCGGGCGGCGGCCGCGAAGTCGCGGGCTCGCACCTGCTGCTCGCGGTCGGGCGCGTGCCGAACACCGACGATCTCGGGCTCGACCGCGCGGGCGTCGAAACCGACGCGCGCGGCTATATCGGCGTCGACGAGCAGTTGCGCACCAACGTGCCCGGCATCTGGGCGCTCGGCGACTGCAACGGGCGCGGCGCGTTCACGCACACCGCGTACAACGACTACGAGATCGTCGCGGCCAACCTGCTCGACGACGATCCGCGCAAGGTGTCCGACCGCATCACCGCGTACGCGATGTATATCGACCCGCCGCTCGGCCGCGTCGGCATGACGCTCGCGGAAGCGAAGCAGACGTGCCGCCGGCTGCTCGTCGGCACGCGCCCGATGACACGCGTCGGCCGCGCGGTGGAAAAAGGCGAGAGCCAGGGTTTCATGAAGGTGATCGTCGACGCGGACAGCCACGCGATCCTCGGCGCGTCAATCCTTGGCGTGACCGGCGACGAGGTCGTGCACGAGATGCTCGACGTGATGGCCGCCGGTGCGCCGTACACGACGATCAGCCGCGCGATGCACATCCACCCGACGGTGTCGGAGCTCGTGCCGACGCTGCTGCAGGATCTGCATCCGGTCGAATGATGCGCGGCGCTCGGCGCGCCGCGCCCGCTCGTCAGATTTCGAAATACCGCGGCCGGTCGATATCGGCCAGCAGCCGCGGCTGCGTCGGCGCCCAGTCGAGCGATGCACGCGTGCGCTCGCTGGTTGCCGGCGCATCCATCCCGGCAAACATCGCGAACCAGCCGAAGTGCTCGCCGGCTTCCGCCACCGATTTCGCGACGACCGGCACGTTCAGCCGGCGGCCGATCACCTCCGCGATCTCGCGGAACGGCACGCCCGTATCGTCGACCGCGTGATAGCACGCGCCGGCCGCGCCGCGTTCGATCGCGAGCCGGTACACGCGCGCCGCATCGAGCCGGTGCACGGCCGGCCAGCGGTTGGCGCCATCGCCGACAAACGCCGATGCGCCCTTCTCCCTCGCGAACGCAATCAGGCGCGGCACGAAACCGTGATCGCCGTCGCCGTGCACGGACGGCGGCAGGCGCACGACCGACGCATGCACGCCGCGGGCTTCCAGCGCGACCGCAGTCGCTTCGGACGCACGCGGATAGGCCGGCGACACCGGCACGTGCGGATCGTCTTCCGTCGCCGCGCGGCCGGGCGCGACGAGCGCGAGGCCCGACGTGACGACCAGCGGCCGCGCCGAGCCCGCGAGCACCGCGCCGATCGTCTCGATCGCGCGACGGTCGAGCTCGCAGTTCTGCGCGAAGCGCGAGAAGTCGTGATTGAATCCCGTATGGATCACCGCATCGGCGGCTTCGGCGCCGCGCGTCAGGCTGTCGAGATCCTCCAGCGACCCGCGATGGACATCGGCGCCTGCAGCGGCAACCGATGCGGCGGCTGCATCGGAACGCGCAAGACCTAGCACCGAGTGCCCGGCATTAACGAGTTCGGCAACCACGGCCGAGCCGACGAATCCCGACGCTCCCGTAACAAAGACACGCATGTTCAGCACCTCCGGATGGAATGGAGGCTTACTATCTGCCGATGGCCGCTCGCGGTGAAGTCGTGACGGTTTACCGGTAAACGAACCAACAGGATATGGCTGACGCCCCCGACAACCTGCTCGGCGCGTACCTGCGGGACCGCCGCGAGAAACTCGATCCGGCCGCGCTCGGGCTGCCGGCCACGCGCCGCCGCACGCCGGGCCTGCGGCGCGAGGAAGTCGCGCAGCGCGCGCACGTGAGCGCCGCGTGGTACACGTGGCTCGAACAGGGGCGCGGCGGCGCACCGTCGGCCGACGTGCTCGACCGGCTCGCGCGTGCGCTGATGCTGAACGAAGCCGAACGCGAGCACCTGTTCCTGATCGGCGTCGGCCATCCACCCGAGGTGCGCTATCACGCACCGGCCAACGTGACGCCGCGCCTGCAGCATGTGCTCGATTCGCTCGACGCGAGCCCCGCGATCGTGCGCACGGCGACGTGGGACGTCGTCGCGTGGAACGACGCGGCGGCCGCGACGCTGACCGACTATGCGACGCTGCCGCCGGCCGCGCGCAACATCCTGCGACTGATCTTCGTCGACGCGGGCGTGCGCGACGCGCAGCCGAACTGGGAACGCGTCGCGCGTTTCGCGGTGGGTGCGTTTCGCGCGGACGTCGCACGCGGCGGCGCGACGCAGGCCGTGCAGGCATTCGTCGACGAGATGCGCGCGACGAGCGCCGAATTCGACGCGATGTGGCGCGACCACGATATCCATGTGCATGACGAAGGCTCGAAGGAGATCCGCCATCCGCAAGCAGGCCGGATCGCGCTCGAATATTCGGCGTTCTCGGTGACCGGCCGCGCCGACCTGAGCCTCGTGATCTTCACGCCCGCGACGGCGGCCGACCGTGCGCGGATCCGGGCGCTCGTCGCGGCCCGCGAACAGGCCGGCGCGCAACAGGCGCCGGCTGCGTAACAGCGGGCGGCATCCGCAGAGCCGCCCGCCCTGGGCGCCCTGCCGGCCGCGAAAGACCCGGCGGTCCTGCGCCCCGGCGTCAATCCCGGCTACGCGCCGTTCGAATCGCTCACGCCCGACGGCACGCTCGTCGGCTTCGACATCGATCTCGGCAATGCGATCGGCGAACGGATGAAGGTGTGCTCCGTGTGGGTCGAGAACGCGTTCGACGGGACGATCCCCGCGCTGAAGGCGCGCAAGTTCGACGGCGTGCTGTCGTCGATGAGCGTGACCGAGAAGCGCCCCGCGCAGATCGCGTTCACGGACAAGTCAACAACGTGCCGCCGCGTCTCGTCGCGCGGCGCGGCTCGAACCTGCAGCCGACGCCCGAACGCTGCAGGGCAAGAGCGTCGGCGTCGCGCATGAATGCGCGACGTCCCTTCTTCGTTTATTGAAAAGTGCCGACTATGCTGCTCGTTGCAGCAGGTCCGTTGCGAAAGACTTCGCATGCGCGACGGCTTCTTGCGCATCGCCGAATACGCCGAGCTGATCCCAGTGCTCTTCGGCCGCGTACGTTCCCCTCACCGCGAGCGCGCGCTGAACGCACAACTGCGCCGCATATCTGCCGTCCTCCAATGGTCGAGCCGTCGCGACGACCTTGTGCGGCGGGCTGGCTCGCTCCGGCTGAACCAGTTCGGCAGGGCCGCCGGCCATGCCGATATCCATCAACTCGTTTCTAGCTTTGCAGTCCGGGCAGTAGAAGCACCACCCCGCATCCTCCTGACTGGGCCTGACTTGCCCGCGAGCCAGCACGGCACGACATTCAACGTTTTCGCAGATGAACGGCATGGCAGTCTCCGAAGTTGTTTGACGGAAATCCTAGCATGTCCGCCGGCGCTCAACCATCGGCATTGTTGCCGCGCCGGCGCTACGGCTCGCCGCGATCGTCAGGCGAACGCGAACGCCAACGCCTTTCGCTTTGCACCGTCGCGCCCGATCGCGGCCCGCCTTGCTGCCCGCGGCGCCCGTCTCATGCTCGGCGCGCGCTGCACCGAACGTCATGCCGCTCTCGCCGACGGCGTCGCTGAAAGTCGACGAGTGGGATCGCATGGTCGATGTCAAACATCAAAGGCGTGCTGTATGGCATCGCAGCCGCACTGCCGATGACGAATCGCCAGGGTTTCGGCCGGATAACACCTTCGCATGGCAAGCGACGACGGGGGGCGCAATACATTTGTCCGCGTTCTGCCATAAAACGACACTTAGATACAGTTGTCGCATGGCAGTTTGCAGATGTTTGCCGCAAATATGCGCGTGGTAGCTACGATGACGGTCGGAATGGACGTCCACCGCTTCATTGCGGGTGACTTGCCGGCGCTGTTCCGACTATCTGCCGTACGCGTAATCGCTGAGGGCGTAAACGACGTATTTCCCTCATTTCAGGCGAAATGACATTATTCGAGGGTTTCCGGTAAAATGCGCCTTTCTGGCGCTTTCAATTAACTGCTTCGTCATGCATAGAATTGGATTCTTCGTTTGCCGTGGCTTCGATGCGCTTGATCTCGGCGGGCCACTATCGGCTTTTAATCAGGTGGCCACGGCTGCCGGCCATACGCCCTATGATCTTCATGTGATCTCGCAATCCGGAGGCCCGATTCCCGGCAATACGGGCCTTTCGATCGAGACAAAGCCAATCGGAAAGCGCAAGTTTGACACCATCGTTTTCGTGGGCGGCGATATAGATCCGATGCAGACATCAGAAAATGTCGCCGCCGCCAGAAAATTGGCCGCCAGGGCTTCGCGGGTGGCAAGCGTGTGTACGGGAGCGTTTCTGCTTGCGGAAACCGGCTCGCTGGACGGTTTGAGAGCAGCGACGCACTGGCGATACGCTGCTCTATTGCAGTCGCGCTTCCCTCGCATCCGGGTCGACGGCGACAGTATCTATATCGTGGATGGCCGCATCTGGACGTCGGCGGGCATTGCCTCCGGAATCGACCTGGCGCTCGGCATGATTGAACGAGATATGGGCGCGGAGATTGCGCGCGCTGTCTCCAGGCTTTTGGTTGTTCCGTATCGTCGACCAGGCGGCCAGTCCCAATTCTCCGCCATGTCGCAGATGGAGCCGGAATCGGATCGCATCCGCATCGCCCTGAATTTTGCCAGGGAACATTTGGCTGAAGAATTACCTGTCGAACGGCTCGCCGATGCCGCAAGATTGAGTTTGCGACAGTTCGGACGAGCATTTCGCCGGGAAACCGGCGAAACGCCTGCCAAGGCGGTCGAGCGCTTGCGAGTCGAAGCCGCGAGGCTGCGCCTGCAGGGTGGTAGCGAACCGATCGAACAGATTGCCCTGGCGGTGGGATTCACCGATCCGGAACGGATGCGAAGGGCCTTCATCAAACTGCATGGGCACCCACCGCAAGCGATTCGGCGCGAGAGCAGATCGAACGGAGCGCGCTGATTGGCCGCCGGCCGATCAGCGCGCTGCGTGATCAACGTCCCTCTTGCGCGCTATTGGCGCGTCGGTACGTGACGCGCCATTTCGCCGGACGCTCAATGGCCGTCAGTCTTGACGGGAGCGTAATCGCTCCACATGTCGCGATGCAGCTTCCAGGTGCCGGCCTGCTTCAGAAAGACGAGAATCTGCTTGGCGCGGATTTGGAGCTTTCCGTCGTGGTCACGGACCTCCGCATCCGAAACCTCCGTCACGATCCGGTCATTACCGTAAAACTCGTCATTGCTGAATGATACGGTGCCAGGTTTCGATCCGGCATACCCTTTGGTGAAGTACTCGGCGATCGCACGGCTCCCCGTGACTTTGTCGCCTCCGGGCGGCAAGAGTGCGCCGTCGTCGGTATAGAGGCGACCTATCGCCTCATAGTCCCCTCGCGCAAAAGCATCCGCCCATCGCGCGTTTTCGGCCTTGATGGCCGCTTCGGGCGGACGTTGCGAACCACCGGCAGTAGCCGGTGCCGTGAATGCGAAAAAGGACACGCAGGCTGCGAGAGCAGCAGTACAAAGACGGATCTGTTGCATCAAGTAATTTCCGAACGGGATTGAATTGAAAGGGCGGCGCCAAATGGGCGGGCGGAGCAGGCAATGTCGGCCGCGGCCATCATCGAGCCAATCGGCGGCCATGCACACATTGCCGGCAGGCGTTTCAGCGAACGCCAGGGATTCGTGCGAGCCCCCTGGATGCGCCGGGTAGTTCCTTGTCGACCATCGCGATCACTTCCGGCCGTGCGTCCCTGGGATGACCGGAGCGGAACGGCGGAGCGGGATCATATTCGATCGCGAGTTGCGTGAATTCGGCGGCCTGTCGACCGCGCAGTTTCGCTGCCACGCGAAGTGCGAAGTCGATGCCCGCCGTCACGCCGCCGCCGCTCATGAAGCGGCTGTTGTCGTCTTCGACGAAGCGATCGGGAACGGGAATGGCGCCGTATTCGGACAGCTTGTTGATGAAGGCCCAATGACAGGCGCTGCGCTTGCCCTTGAGAATGCCCGTTGCGGCAAGCACGAGCGATCCGTTGCAAACCGACGTCACGTGTTTGGCGCTTTCTGCCAGACGCCGGATCTGCGCCTGATACGCCGGTCGCATCGGCGCGGTCAAATCGGACCCGCCGGGAACAAGGATCACGTCCGTCTTCTCGATATCGGCCAGTCGCTCGGTCTTGCCATACACGACGCCAAATTCGAGCGTCACGTTGCCTCCATTGAGGCTCGCGTAGCGAACGTTCGTATTGGGTAGCCGGTGGAAAATCTCGCTGGGGCCTGCGAAGTCGAGAAGCGTACCGCCATCGTAATTGACGATCAAAATATCGAGGGGGTCATTCGGGGCAAGAATACCCTCGCTGCCCGCCTGTGCAAGGACAGGAGCGGCATGCCCAAGCAATGCGCCACCACCCAGGACGGCGCCGAGGGTGGCGGCGCTTCCAAGCTTGAGAATATCGCGGCGCGAACGACCTGCTCCGCTGAGTTGCTTCGCGGAAGCATTGTTAGCATTACTGTCTTTCAAGATGATTTATCCTCGCACTTCGGCCCCTATGCGAGCGCAACCACGTTGGGCCGGGTTGAATAACCGCCATGACGAAGAGCGTGGCGGACGTGAGATCAGGATGTGGATAAGCCGGGACGACGGGCCGGGCTCCGGAATCGCGAGCCGCAGGCTTAAAGCTGCGAGGCGCCGCCATCGACGACCAGTTCGGTGCCGACGACGTAGGAAGATTCGTCGCTGGCGAGATAGAGTGCCGCGTAGGCAACGTCCTCGGCCCTGCCCATGTAGCCCACCGGAATCGCTTCGGCGAACTCGGCCTTGCGGTCTCGAACCCATTCGTCGGGCATGCCCCACTTGGTGATCAGTGGCGTGTTCATCGCACCGGGAGCGATCGCGTTAAAGCGGATTTTCCGGTCGAGAAACTCGTAGGACCAACTGCGGGAAAGCGATCGCACGGCGGCCTTCGCCGCTGCAGTCAACGAGATGCCATGCTTGCCGGTCTGCGCGACGAACGAAGTATTGAGAATGACTGACGAACCCTCTCGCAAGTCCGGCAGCACCGCTTGAAGCGTGAACACCACGCCCTTGACGTTGACGTCCATGATCTCGTTATAGAGTTCGTCGTCGATGTCGTTGACTGCGGACGGGAAAGCCCAGCCAGCGTTGGCGAACACGACATCCAGGCCGCCGAACTTCTCCTTTACCTCGGCGGCAATCGCTCGCATATCCTTGATCGAACGTACGTCGCCCTTGAGAACGACGGCATTCTCGCCAAGCTCGGCCTTCACCCGCTCAAACACGGCATCATCGCGGCCGGTAACCGCTACCCGGGCGCCTTCTGCAATGAACAGCTTCGCGGTTGCAAGACCGATGCCGCTGGTTCCGCCCGTGATCAACGCTGACTTGTTCTTGAGCCTCATCTTCCGTTCCTTTTCATGTCGTGAGGGATCAGGCCGAGAGTTCAAAACGCAATCGCGTTGGTGCGCTTTGTCCGGCTTGATCGTCCACGGAAGTATGGAACGCGAGGTGGATGGCGCAAAGGTCTTATAACCCTCAAAAAACGCCACTCGATCCAAACGGGCGCCGCACCGGGATACCTTCATTTCCGGTATGCCACTTGCGTTACGATGCACTTCATCCTCAACTCCGTAGAAGGCCATGAGAACTCGTGCCATCAAGGCGAGCGCCGTGCTCAATACTCTTTTCGCGATCGCGGATCCGGGTGTTGAACCGGGTGACTGGCCCACGCTCTATCGGTCGCGAAGGAAGTAAAGCAACGGTCACCTTCGATGACAGGCGTTGCCATGAGATCGTTGTTCCGACATCGAGCGTCGGCGAATGACGAGCCCCGCCAGTTGCAAATCGAATGGCGGGGAAATGAGCGGAGCCGGTGTGCCCCTGCAAGCAAGACGAAATCGCGCAGGTCCGCTGGACAACGCGCGCTTTGATCCGATGTGAATGGCTCGCGCAAGCCAAGCTGACGAAACGGCGACGCGCGATACGCCTATGCGGTTTTCCCTGACAGCCCGTGCATCGGCCGCCGCAGCGCGGCGTCGAACGGGTTGGTGCGCGGCCCGATCGCGTCGGCCTGGCGCCGCAGCAGCTCGACGACCATCGGCATCCGGTCGTCGCCGAGCCGCGACGCGAGCGTACCGACACTCAGCGCGCCGACCGGATAACCGGTGCGATCGAGGATCGGCACCGCGACGCCGGCCATCCCGTCGAGCACGCCGCTGTTGCGGCCCGCGTAGCCGAGCTGCCGCACGCGCTCGATCTCGGTGCGCAGGTACACCTCGTCGAGCACGCCGTAGCCGCGAATGCGCGGCACGTTGAAGCGGATCACTTCCTCGCGTTCGGCTTCGGGCAGGAACGCGAGGATCGCGAGGCTGCCCTGCCCGACGCCGAGCGCGATGCGCCCGCCGATGTCGCCGGTAAACGAGCGGATCGGAAACGGCCCTTCGCACAGATCGAGACACACCGCATCGAAGCCGCTCTTCACGAGCAGGAAGATGGTCTCGCCGAGGCTTGCGCACAGCCGCAGCAGCGCGGGGCGGCACAGCGTGCGCATGCTGCTCGGGTTGCCGGCCTGCGCGGCGAGCGCGAAGAAGTCGACGCTCAGCCGGTACAGCTTCGACTGCTCGTCCTGTTCGACCATCCCTTCGGCGATCAGCGATTGCAGGATCCGGTGCGCGGTGCCCTGCGTGAGGCCCACGGCCTTCGCGAGATGCGTGACGCGCACGCCGTCCTGCTGCATGCCGGCCAGCGCGCGCAGGATCGCGAACGCGCGCTGCAGCATGCCGGCGCCCGGCGCGCCGGCCGGATCGGCGGCGTCCTCGGTCGGGCCAGGCGCGCGTGCGGCCGGCGACGTTCCGGTCGAATGGGGTTCCTGCATGCCGGCTCTCCTCGATGATTTCATTGAACGGAATACGAGAGCCGCCATTGTCGTCCGGCCGAAATTCCTCGGGCATCCGGGTGTACACGGGATTGACGCGCGCGTTTCGCGGCCCGGCCGCCGTTCATCCACCGGAACGATTCCCATGTGATTCGACGATCCATTCCGGTCACCGGAATTTTTCCGAAATTCATCCCGTTCAGCAGAATTCGAAATTGACGCTCCGAAATATGGCTGGCTAGAGTCCGCGTCATTGGTGCACCGGCTACGCGGTGTGCGAACCCGGAGCTCCCCATGTCGTTTCTCACGCTTACGGATCTGACGAAAACCTTCGGCGAGCTCACCGCCGTCGCCGACGTCAACCTGTCGGTCGAACAAGGCGAATTCGTGTCGCTGCTCGGGCCGTCGGGCTGCGGCAAGACCACGACGCTGCAGATGATCGCCGGCTTCGTCGACGTCACGCGCGGCCGCATCGCGCTCGACGGGCAGGACATCACGCACCTGAAGCCGAACCGCCGCGGGCTCGGCATCGTGTTCCAGAGCTATGCGCTGTTTCCGCACATGAGCGTCGCGGAGAACGTCGGCTTCGGCCTCGACATGCGCGGCGTCGACAAGGCCGAGCGCGCCGAGCGGATCCGCGCGGCGCTCGCGCTCGTGCGCCTCGATGCGCTCGCGCACCGCTTCCCGCGCGAGCTGTCGGGCGGCCAGCGGCAGCGCGTCGCGATCGCGCGTGCGGTCGTGATCGAGCCGCCGGTGCTGCTGCTCGACGAACCGATGTCGAATCTCGACGCGAAGCTGCGCGAGGACATGCAGTTCGAGTTGCGCGCGATCCAGCGCAAGATCGGCACGACGACGATCATGGTCACGCACGATCAATCGGAAGCGCTGTCGATCAGCGACCGCGTGGTCGTGATGGAAGCCGGCCGCATCACGCAGACCGATACCCCGTACCGCGCATACGAGCGCCCGGAGAACCGCTTCGTGTCGCAATTCATCGGCAAGGCGAACCTGCTGCCCGGCACGATCGTCGCGCACGACGGCGACGCGATCCGCATCGACCTCGGGCACGACCTCGCCGAGACGGGCCGCACCGCGCACCTGCCGCCGCGCGAGCGCGACGTGCGCGTCGGCGATGCGGTGTCGGTCTGCATCCGTCCCGAGAAGCTGCGGCTGTGCGCGCCCGATGCGGGCCGCTTCGCCGCAACCGTCACGAGCCGCTTCTTTCTCGGCAGCCAGTGGCTGTACCGCGTCGACAGCGCGCTCGGCGACGTGCTCGTGTGCTGCCAGAACGAAGGCACGGAGCCGCTCGAGGAAGGCGCGCCGGTCGGCGTCGACTGGCACAGCGACGCGGTGCGCGTGATGCGCCGGGAGGCTTGAATGGGACAGCCTACCCGTCCGCTCTCGACCGACGGCGTGCCGGCCGGGCTCACGCAAGCGGCCGCACCCCCCGCCGATGCCATACCACCCCGCGCCGCCGCCGGGCACACGACGCGCGCGTCATGGCGCGCCCATGCACCGCTGTGGCTGATGTGCGCACCCGCGTTCGCGTTGTTCGCCGCGCTCGTGCTCGTGCCGCTCGCGATGACGCTGATGCTGACGTTCTACCGCTTCGACCCGGCCACCGGCCCGATCGCCGCGTTCCAGTTCGGCAACTACGCGGAAGTGCTCGGGTCGTCGTACTTTCACACGATCTTCATCCGCACGTTCGGGATCGCCGCGCTGACGACCGCGATCTGCGTCGCGATCGGCACGCCGGAAGCATACGTGCTGTCGAAAATGCGCGACCCGTGGCGCTCGCTGTTCCTGCTCGCGATCCTCGCGCCGCTGCTCGTGTCGGTCGTCGTGCGCGCGTTCGGCTGGAGCATGCTGCTGAACACGAGCGGGCTCGTGAACCAGGCGCTCGGGCTCGTCGGCCTCGGGCCGTACAAGCTCGAATACACGACCTTCGCGATCGTGATCGCGCTGGTGCACGTGATGCTGCCGTTCATGGTGATTCCCGTGTGGACCGCGCTGCAACGGCTCGATCCCCAGACCGAATACGCGGCACTGTCGCTCGGCGCGTCGCCGTTCACGACGCTGCGCCGCATCGTGCTGCCGCAACTGATGCCGGGCGTGCTGTCGGGCAGCCTGATGGTGTTCGGGTTGTCGGCGAGCGCGTTCGCGATTCCCGGCCTGCTCGGCGGACGCCGGCTGAAGGTCGCGGCCACGGCCGTCTACGACGAATTCCTCGGGTCGCTGAACTGGCCGCTCGGCGCGACGATCGCGGTGCTGCTGCTGGTCGCGAACCTCGTCGTGATGCTCACCTACTACCGCGTGCTCGAACGCCGCTACGCGCGCAGCCTCGGAGGCGCATCCCGATGAGAAAGAACGGCCCCTTCGCCCTCGCGTTCCATACGCTCGTGATCCTGTTCGTGCTCGCACCGCTCGCGATCGTCGTGCTCGTCGCGTTCACGCCCGACGAAACGCTGACGCTGCCGGCCCACGGGCTGTCGCTGCGCTGGTTCCGCGCAATCCTCGACTATCCCGACTTCGTCACCGCGTTCTTCAACAGCGTGAAGCTCGCGTTCGCGTCGGCGACACTGTCGCTCGCGATCGCGCTGCCGGCGGGCCTGGCCATCGGCCGCGCGGCGTTTCCCGGCCGCGCGTTCCTGAACGGCCTGCTGCTGTCGCCGCTCGTGATCCCCGGCCTCGTGCTCGGCATCGCGCTGCTGCGTTTCTTCGCGCTGATCGGCGCGACCGGCTCGTTCGCGTGGCTCGTGCTCGCGCACATGATCGTCATCACGCCGTTCGTGATGCGGCTCGTGCTCGCGTCCGTCACGGGTCTCGATCGCAGCATCGAGCAGGCCGCGTGCTCGCTCGGCGCGGACCCGTGGACGACCTTCCGCCGCATCACGCTGCCGATGATCGTGCCCGGCATCACCGGCGGCTGGCTGCTCGCGTTCATCAACAGCTTCGACGAGCTGACGATGTCGATCTTCGTCACGTCGCCGCAGACGGTCACGCTGCCCGTGCGCATGTACATGTACGCGACCGAATCGATCGACCCAATGATGGCGTCGGTGTCGGCACTCGTCATCTTCATCACCGCCGGCGCGATGCTGCTGCTCGATCGCGTGTACGGCCTGAACCGCATCCTGATCGGCCAACACTGACGATGACTTCCGTTTCCCGTTCCACCGACATCGCCGACGACGGCGCACAATTCGTGCGTATCGCCGAATGCGAGCGCGCCGCCGTCGCGTTCACGCTCGACGGCCGCCCCGCGCATGCGCTCGCCGGCGACACCGTGCTCACCGCGATCCTCGTCGCGCAGCGCCGCGTGCGCGTCAGCGAATTCAGCGGCCAGCCGCGCGCGGGCTTTTGCCTGATCGGCGCGTGCCAGGACTGCTGGGTGCGCACCGAAGCCGGCGCGCGCGTGCGCGCATGTTCGACGCCGATCTCCGAAGGCATGCGGATTCTCACGGCCGCCCGGCCGGCCGCGACCGGAGACGCATCGTGAACGCCGCACTGCAACCGGTGATCGTCGGCGCGGGGCCGGCCGGCGTGCGGGCGGCCGAGGCGCTGGTCGACGCGGGGCTGCGCCCCGTCGTGATCGACGAGAACGCGCGCTGGGGCGGGCAGATCTACCGGCAACCACCGGCCGGCGGCACGTTCGCGCGCGGCAAGCGCACGCTGTACGGCTTCGACGCCGCGAAAGCCGACGCCGTGCACCGGACCATGGCCGCGCTGCTGCCGCACGTCGACTACCGCCCGGACACGCTCGCATGGGCGTGCGGCGCGGGCCGCGTCGATACGCTGCAGGACGGCCGCGAAATCACCGTGCCGTACTCGCACCTGATCGTCGCGAGCGGCGCGACCGACCGCATGCTGCCGGTACCGGGCTGGACGCTCGCGGGCGTCTATACGCTCGGCGGCGCGCAGGTCGCGCTGAAGGCGCAGGGCTGCGCGATCGGCCGGCGCATCGTGTTCGCGGGCACGGGCCCGCTGCTTTATCTCGTCGCGTACCAGTACGCAAAGGCCGGCGCGCAGGTCGCGGCCGTGCTCGACACGAGCCCGCTGCGCCGCCAGGCCGCCGCCGCGCCCGCGCTGCTGCACATGCCGTCGACCTTCGCGAAAGGGCTCTATTACATCGGCTGGCTGCGCGCGCATGGCGTGACGATCGAAACGGGCGTCACGCTCGAACGCGTGCTCGGCGACCGGCATGTGACGGGGCTCGCCTGGCGCGCGGCCGGCGGCGATACGCCGCCGCGCCTGCTCGACTGCGATGCGCTCGGCCTCGGCTTCGGCCTGCGTTCGGAAACGCAGCTCGCCGATCTCGCCGGCTGCCGGTTCGGGTTCGATCCGGTCAATCGCGCGTGGCTGCCCGAGCGCGACGCGGCCGGCCGCACGTCGGTGCGCGGCCTTTACGTCGCGGGCGACGGCGCGGGCATCGCGGGCGCGGACGCGGCCGAAGCGGCGGGCCGGCGCGCGGCGCTCGCGTTGCTCGACGACGCGGGGGTCGTGTCGCCCTCCCCGTCGCCGGCCGGCAAACCCGATGCGGCCGCGCTGGAACGCACGCTCGCGCGCATCGGCGCATTCCGCGCGGGCCTCGAAGCGGCGTTCGCGCCGCCGGTCGAGCAGGCCGCGCGCTGCCCCGACGACACGGTCGTATGCCGCTGCGAAGAGATCGACGCGGGCACGCTGCGGCGCTGCATCCGCGGCGGCGCGGCGACCGAACTGAACCGGCTGAAGGCGTTGACGCGCGTCGGGATGGGCCGCTGCCAGGGCCGCATGTGCGGCGACGCGGCCGCGCTCGTGCTGGCCGCCGAAACCGGCCGCCCGCTCGCCGATGTCGGCCGGTTGCGCGCGCAACCGCCGGTGAAGCCGTTCCCGATCTCGGCCGCGCTCGCGGGCGACGACGTCGCGGCCATTCCCGACGAGGCGCGCGATGAGTGAAATCCGGCACTACGACGTCGCGATCGTCGGCGGCGGGCTCGTCGGCTCTTCGGCCGCGCTCGCGCTGACGCGTCGCGGCCTGCGCGTCGGGCTGTTCGAGCGGCGCGACTGCGGCGCGCAGGCGAGCGGTGTGAACTACGGCGGCGTGCGCTGCCAGGGCCGCCCGGCCGAGCAATTGCCGCTCGCGCTGCGCGCGCGGCGCATCTGGGATCGCTTGCCCGAGCTGATCGGCATCGACGGCGAATTCGTCATGTCGGGCCACTTGCGGCTCGCGCGCAGCGACGCCGATCTCGACGCGCTCGACGCGTACGCCGCGCTCGCCGGCGAGCACGGCCTGCCGCTGCGGGTGATGCGCGGCGATGCGTTCCGCCGCCGCTATCCGTGGCTCGGCCGCGCGGCGCTCGGCGGCTCGCTGTGCGAGACCGACGGCCATGCGAACCCGCGCGTCGTGTCGCCCGCGTTCGCGCGCGCGGCCCGCACGGCGGGCGCGGACGTGTTCGAGCACACGCCCGTCGACGACGTTCGCCACGACGGCGCGCGCTTCCACTTCCAGGCGGGCGGCCATGCGCACACCGCGACGTGGCTGATCAATTCGGCCGGCGCATGGGCCAATACGATCGCCGAACGCTTCGGCGAAGCCGTGCCGATGGAGCCGATCTACCCGAACATGTGGGTGACCGAACCGCTGCCGCCATTCATTACGCACAACCTCGGCGTGTACGGCGGCGGCGTCTATGCGCGGCAGGTCGCGCGCGGCAACTGCGTGATCGGCGGCGGGCGTGGCCGTGGCGACGGCGAATTCGGCCAGCCGTCGGTCGATACGACACGCGCGGTGATGCGCGACGCGTGCGCGCTACTGCCCGCATTGCGCGACGCGCTGCTGATCCGCACGTGGAGCGGCGTCGAAGGCTGCACGCCCGACCACAACCCGATCATCGGCGCGAGCCGCACGACGCCGAACCTGCTGCATGCGTTCGGTTTTTCCGGCGGCGGCTTCCTGCTCGCGCCGGGCGTCGGCGACGTGCTCGCCGATCTCGTCACGACCGGCGAAACCGCCACGCCACTCGATGCATTCTCGATCGGCCGATTCGCACCGCAAATCGCGCCGACCGCCCCTTTCCGTCAAGAGGAGACCCACAAGTGAAACTGCTCGGAACGATCGCGGCAGCCGCCGCCCTCAGCATCGCAGGCGCCGGCCTGCCCGCGTTCGCGCAAACGAAGACGATCTACGTCGGCATGAACGGCGGGCCGATGGAAAAGGCCTATACGAGCCAAGTGCTGCCCGACTTCGAGAAAGCGAACAACGTGAAGGTGGTCGTCGTGCCCGGCACGTCGTCGGACGTGCTCGCGAAGCTGCTCGCGAACCGTAACAAGCCGCAGATCCACGTCGCGTTCCTCGACGACGGCGTGATGGCGCGTGCGGTCAGCCTCGGCGTGTGCCAGAAGCTCGACGATTCGCCGGTGCTGAAAGAGCTGTACCCGTTCGCGCGGATGAAGGACGACGCCGGCGCGGGCGTGCAGCTCGGGATGACCGGCATCGCGTACAACAAGAAGCTGTTCACCGAGAAGGGCTGGGCGCCGCCGACGTCGTGGATGGATTTCGCCGATCCGAAATACAAGGGCAAGGTCGTGTTCCAGTCCGCGTCGAGCAGCACGTTCGGGCTGCACGGCTTCCTCGCGATCAACCGGCTGCTCGGCGGCAGCGAGCAGAACGTCGAGCCCGGCTTCAGCAAGTGGGCGAGCACGGTCGGGCCGAACGTCGTCGAGTACATTCCGAACTCGGCGAAGATCTCCGAGATGGTACAGACCGGCGAGGCCGGCCTGTTCCCGCTCACGCCGACCGGCGTCGGCGACCTGCAGGACAAGGGCATTCCGGTCGCGTATGCGAACCCGAAGGAAGGCCCGGTGCTGCTGCTCGTCGACCTGTGCGTGGTCGCGAACAATCCCGACCCACAGCTGGCGCAGAAGCTCGCGCAATTCCTGCTGTCCGCGCCGGCGCAAACGAAGGCGGCCGAGGCCGGCAAGCAGATTCCGACCAACCGTCTCGCGAAAATGCCTGCCGCGATGCAGCAGAGCCTCGGCAATATCGATGATCTGGTGCACAAGGTGACCGTGGTCGACTGGACCGCGATCAACGCGCGCCGCGCGCAGTGGGATACGCGCTGGAACCGGCAGATCGAGCGGTAACGGCGCGCGGGGCGCGCGGGCACGGCCGCGCGCTGCACGACCATCATCAGCGGGAGTGATGACACTCCCCTTTTTCTGCGGATTTGACCGGGGGCACGGTGCCGACAACACTGACCCGCAGTGCTGCAAAGACGGCACGCGCCCGCCTCCCCTTCAGAGTCCGCCATGTACCCGACCGACACCGTGCAATCCCCGAGCGCCGCCCGGCCGCTCGCCGACCGGCAGCTGCGCCGGATCGTCATCGCCTCCGTCGCCGGCAATGCGATGGAATGGTATGACTTTTTCGTGTACGGCACGGCCGCTGCGCTCGTGTTCGGCCACGTGTTCTTCCCGCCCGGCGCATCGCCGCTCGCGGGCAGCCTCGCGGCGTTCGCGGCGTTCGCGCTCGGCTTCGTCGCGCGCCCGCTCGGCGGGATCGTGTTCGGCCATGTCGGCGATCGTTACGGGCGCAAGGCGTCGCTCGTGTGGACGCTGCTGATCATGGGCGCGTCGACCTTCGCGATCGGCCTGCTGCCGACCTATGCGCAGGTCGGCCTGTGGGCGCCGGCCGCGCTCGTCGTGCTGCGCCTGCTGCAAGGAGTCGCGTCCGGCGGCGAGTGGGGCGGCGGCGTGCTGATGATCAGCGAGAACGCGCCGCCGGAACAGCGCGGCTATTACGCGGCGTGGAGCCAGCTCGGCGTGGGCGGCGGCTTCGTGCTGTCGTCGGCCGCGTTTCTCGCCGTGCAGGCGCTGCCGGACGACGCATTCCGCACGTGGGGCTGGCGGCTGCCGTTCCTCGCGAGCATCGCCATCTTCGCGATCGGCATCTATATCCGCCGCCATCTGCCGGAAAGCCGCGACTTCCAGCAGGCCGGCAATCGCGGCGCACACACGCATTTGCCGATCGTCGAATGCATCCGCCGCCACCCGAAGGAAATCCTGCTCGCGATGGGGCTGCGCGTGGCCGAGAACGGCGGTGCGTACATCTTCCTCGCGTTCTCGCTCGTCTACGGCAAGTATGTCGGCATCCCGAACGGCGTGATGCTGACCGGCGTGATGATCGCGATGATCGTCGAGATGGGCGCGATGCTCGCGTGGGGCCGGCTGTCCGACCGGATCGGCCGCAAGCCCGTGTACCTGATCGGCGCGCTGAGCCTCGTCGCCTGCGCGTTCCCGTTCTTCTGGCTGCTCGACACGCGCGCGACGCCGCTCGTGTGGCTCGCGCTCACGGTCGGCACGGCGGTGAGCCACGGTGCGATGATCGGCACGCTGCCCGCGCTGGTCGGCGAACTGTTCAGCACCGAGGTGCGCTATTCGGGCGTCGCGCTCGGCCATGAGGTCGCGTCGATCTTCGCGGGCGGGATGTCGCCGCTGATCGCGACCGCGCTGCTCGCGCACTATCACGCGTCGTGGCCCGTGTCGCTGTTCCTCGTCGCGCTCGGCCTCGTCACCGTCGCGACGCTGTGCGTGATGCGCGAGACGCGTGTTGCGCACGGCGACGCGACATGACAGTGCCCCCGCGGCATGCTCCCGCGCGGCCCGGAACGGCCGGCGACTCGAGGTGCGGCGCGCCGCGCGGCCCGTTCGCGTTCGCGTTCACAGCAACGCGTGCGCACGATGCCTCGACGCAACCTCTACCCGCCGGCCGTCCGCCGCGCGCCGTCGAACACCGGCGCAAGCCCGAGGTGCTCGAGCAAGCGCGCGAATTCGCCGAGCCGCTGCCGCATGTATGCAGGCACGTCGACCTCCGCATAGTCGTGGAAGCCGGCGCCCGTACGCACGCCGTCACGCCCGGTCTCCATGTTGCGCACGACACTCGCGGCCGGTGCGAAGCGCGGGCCGATCTCGCCGGCCAGGTACTTCGACGCGTAGTACAGGATGTCGCAGCCGCCCCAGTCGATGAATTCGAGCAGCCCGAGCACCGCGAAGCGCGGGCCGAAGCCGGTGCGGATCGCCGTGTCGATATCCTCGGCACTCGCGACACCTTCCTCGACCATCCGCGCGGCCTCGTTCATCGCGAGCGCCTGGATGCGCGGCACGATATAGCCGGGCGCCGGCCCGCAGATCACCGGCTTCTTGCCGACGCGCGCGAGCAACGCGGCGAGCGCATCGACCACCGGCTGATCCGTCGCGTCGCTGCGGCTGATCTCGACGAGCGGCATCAGCAGCGCGGGATTCAGCCAGTGTGCGTTCAGCATCCGCTCCGGGTGCGCGACATGGCACTGCAATTCGGTGACGACGAACGTCGACGTCGTCGACGCGATCGTTGCGCGCGCATCGACATGCTCGCCGAGCCAGCGCAACGCGTCGGCCTTCGCATCGAGCACTTCGGGCAGCGCCTCGAACACGATGCCGGCACGCCGCACCGCATCCGCCGCGCCGTCCCGCGCGACCAGCGCGATGCGCGCGACGACAGCGTCGGCCTGCGCGGCATCGATACGACCGAGCGCGACCTGTGCGTGCAGCGGCCACGCGATCTCGTCGCGCGTGCGCTCGTCGAAGGCGCGCCAGCCGGCCGCATCGCGCGGCTTGAAGTCGATCAGCGTCACGTCGAGCCCCGCGAACGCGAACACGAGCGCGATGCCCTGCCCCATGCGTCCCGCGCCGAGCACATGCACGCGCGTCACATCGGCGGCCGCGCTCATGCTGCACCCCCTGCGTCGAGCAGCACGCGCATCGCGTCGCGTGACAGCGCCGCCAGCCCGAGCCGCTCCAGCGTGCGCCCTTGCGCGTATAGATCGCGCTCTGAGACCGCACTCGCGATGCTCAGCAGCCCCTGCGCAACCGGAGTCGGCACGCCGGCCCAGCGCCCGCACGACACGATGAGCGACAGCCCGAGCCGGGTGTCCTCGAGCATGTAGCGATGCGTGCGCAGATCGATCTTCTCGCGCCAGTCGCCGCTATCGGTCAGCTTGCCGTGCGCGCCGCGCCCGTACATCCATTCGTCGCCTTCGGCAACGTAGTGATCCGCGAGCGGGAAATGCGGCGCGCGATAGCCGAGCGCTTCGCGCACCGCGATGCGCTCGGCGTCGAGCGCGTTCGTCACGCGGCGGATCGCCGGCTGCGTGCCTTCGTTGTGGATGTCCCACGCATCGAAGTGTTCGAGCGGCCCGGCGTTCATCAGGATCAGCGGCGGATGGATCACGGGCCCCGCGTTCATCAATGCGCCGGACAACGCGTCCTCGACCGGCTCGATCGACGGATAGCCCGCGCGCAGCACATCGAACGCCCAGCCGGCTGCGTTCGCAGGAAACACGCCGGTCGGCAAACGCGTCGCGTATGCGCTGATCACGACCTCGTTGTCGCCATGCTTGCGCACCAGGTACGGCAGCGTGCCCGTTTCGGCGAACGCGACGCGCGAACCGTTGCCGGCGTCGGCCGCCGCGCGCGCGAACACGAAACTGCCGAACGTGCCGGGCGGCAGGAACACGACCTGGCCGTCCTCGAGCAGCGGCGCGACCTGCGCGGCGAGCGCGTCGTGCGAGGTGGCCGGCAGCGGCACCACGACGAGCCGCGCGCCGCGCAGCGCGGCCGCGAGGTCGTCGGTCAGGCGGATCGCGCCAGGTGCGTCGCCGAGCGGCACCGTCCGCTTGCCGCGATAGTCGGTCACGTTCAGCACGCCGAGCTCGCGCAGCCGCGCGTGCGGCTCGCGATCGCGCCGCCACCACGTTACGTCATGCCCTTTCTCGAGCAGGTCGATCGCCGCCGCATGGCAGCCGTGGCCGCCGCCCAGAACACATGCCTTCATCGTTTTCTCCCGGTGATTGAGTGTTTCCGAGACTACGCGGCCGCCCCCGCCGCGTCGCTTCAAAACGCGCAACGGCGCGCCCGTTCGCGCAACGCAATCGCGGCGACGCGCATGAACCCGCGCCAACGCATCCGATACGAGGCTCACGAATGGATATCGCCCTTTCCCGCCACGCGCCGAACCGGCTCGGCACGCTGCACGCGCCCGACGAGGTCGAACGCGCGGTCGCGCACCGGCTAGGCCCGCACCGGATGGCCGCGCACGGCCGCGATCCGTTTCGCGCGGAGCTGTACGAAGTGCCGCTGCATCACGGCGCGCTACTCGAACTCTGCTACGGCCGCGAAACGCGCATCGACTTCGGCGGCGACGCCGGTCACTTCCTGTTCAGGCTGACGCTCGCCGGTGCATGCGAGCTGCAGGCCGGGGCCGTCGTCGCACGCGCCGGCCCCGGCGAGCTGACCGTGTCGTCGCCCGCGCTCGCCAGCCGCCTGAGCACCAGCCCCGATTGCCGCAACCTCGTGTTGCGGCTGGAACGCGGCGCGCTCGAACGCAAGCTGCAGGACATGCTGCAGGCGACGCTCACGCGGCCGCTGCAGTTCGAACTCGCGGCCGGCGGCACCGGCACGGGCGCCGCGCTCGTGCTGCCGACCTTCGAATACCTGTGCCGGCTCGGCGCGCAGCCGGGCATCGGCTCGGCCGCGACGGCAACGGCGTTCGGCGCCGACCTCACCGCGTGGCTGATGTCGCTGCTGCTCACGCACCTGCCGCATTCGTACAGCGACGCGCTGGCGCGCGGCACGCCGCCGCTGCCGGCGCACGTGCGCCGCGCGTGCGATCACGTCGACGCGCACCTCGGCGAACCGCTCGCGCTCGCCGCGCTGGCGGCCGTCGCGGGTGTCGCGCCGCGCACGCTGCAACACGCGTTCCGGGCGTTCCTGCACACCACGCCGGCCGCCTACGTGCGCGAACGCCGGCTCGCCGCCGTACACGCGGCGCTGCAACGCGGCGACGTGCGCAGCGTGACCGACGTGCTGATCGCGCACGGCATCCACGGCTTCGGCCATTTCGCGAAGGCCTATGCGCGGCGTTACGGCCACGCGCCTTCCGTCACCGCGAGGCAACCCCGATGACGCACTCCGCAACCGGCCGCCCGGCGGCCCCGGCCCGCGCCGAACCTGCACCGCACGACGGCGACTCGCCCGACGGCCTGCGCGTGCAGGATCTCGATCTCAACTTGCTGAAGACGTTTCGCGCGGTCTACGAGGAGCGGCACGTCGGCCGGGCGGCGCTGCGGCTCGGCGTCACGCAGCCGTCCGTCAGCTACGCGCTCGGCCGGCTGCGGCTGATGTTCCGCGACGCGCTGTTCGTGCGCACCGGCACGGGTGTCGAGCCGACGCCGCGCGCGCAACGGCTCGCGCTATCGGTCGACAAGGCGCTCGCGATCCTGCAGGACGTGCTCGACGAAGGTTCGCGCTTCACGCCCGACAGCACGCAGCGCGTGTTCCGCCTGCACATGAGCGATTTCGCGGCGAGCGCGTTCCTGCCGACGCTGCTCGCGGCATTCGACCGACGCGCGCCGGGCGCCGTGATCGAGACGCTGCACGTGGACGAATGCCAGCTCAACGTCGCGCTCGAATCGGGGCGCATCGACTTCGCACTCGGGCATTTCGCCGACGCGTCGAGCCACTTCCAGCGCGCAGCGCTCCTGCACGAGCGCTGCGTGCTGCTGATGCCGCGCCGCACCGCGCAGCGCGTCGCATTGCCCGACGATTTCGTGCTCGACGGAACCGCGCCCGATGCGCTGCGCTTCGTCGCGGTCACGTCGCATCCGCAGTCGATGCAATTGCTCGAACGGCACGGGCTGATGCCGCGCGTGCGCGCGGCGCTGCCCGATTTCATGGTGGTGCCCGCGCTGCTGCAGGACGGCGACTACGCGCTGATCCTGCCGGAGACGGTCGCGATCACGTTCGCGGCGCGGCAGCCTTGCGTGCTGTACGAGATCGCAGGCGCCGGCGAATGGGCCGTCAACGCGTACTGGCACCGGCGCTTCGACGCGGACCCCGGCCATCGCTGGCTGCGTGCGCTGCTGCTCGAATTGTTCAATATCGGCCAGCAGGCGCCGTTCGACGCATGGCTCGCGCCGCAGCCGCCGGCGTGCGCATAGCGTGCAAGCAGCCACGGGCGCGGCACGATCAGAACGACGTGAGGATGCCCGCGACGATCGAGCTGGCGGTCGCGCCCGGCTTCGCGACCGCGACACCGCCGCCCGCCGCGCCGTTGACGACGAAGCGCGCATGCGCGCCGTTGCGCACCATCGCGGCGCCCGTGTACAGCACCGTGCGCTTCGACAGCGGATAGTCGAAGCGGATGCCGTACGAATCGGCGTTGCCTTCGCTGTCGGCCACCTTCCGGTAATGGCCGACGCTCAGCAGCAGCGACGCGCGCCCGATCGGCACCGTCGCGCTGAGCTCCATGATGTCGCTGTGCGGATACGCGCTCTGGCTGTCGATCGCGGTCGCGACGTCGGGGCCGCCGCGATGCCGCATATACAGCGCGGCCACCTTTACGACGTTGAAATCGTACGAAATCGCGCCGAGCGTGTAGTTGCCGTTCGCGGCCGGGCTCGTGTCGCCGAGTGCGGACGCGGCAACCGGGCTGAACTTCTGTTGCATATAGTCGACGTCGACCGACAGGCCACCGCGCGCGTAGTTGAGGCCCGCGCCATACGTATCGCCCAGCGTCGCCGGCTGCCCAGCCGCGCCGTTGGTGCCGCGCGCGGCCATCGCGCGCAGCATCAAGCCCGCGTAGCGCGGCGACGTGTAGCGCATCGAGTTGCGCACGCGCAGGAACGCGGGCCCGACGAAGTTGTTCGTCGCGTTGCCCCATGCGAGCCCCGCGCCGAGGCCCGGCAGGCTGTACGTGACGAGCGTCGTATGCAGGATCGTGTAGAGCTCGCCGAACTGCACGCCGCCGAACGGCCCCGTGATGCCGACCCACGCTTCGCGGCCGAACAGCGCGGTGCCGTTCGACAGCGCACCGCTCCCCGCGTTGAAGCCGTCCTCGAGCTTGAAGATCGTCGCGTAGCCGCCGCCGAGATCCTCGGCGCCCTTCAGCCCCCACTGCGATGCGAACAGGTTGCCGCTGCCCATGCGCGTCACGTGGTTCGGCCCGGCGTTCGTGTATTCGATCGCGGTATCGACGCGGCCGTAGAGCGTCACGCTCGATTGCGCGGCGGCCGGCAGCGCCGCGCAGGCGAGGAGCGCGGCAAGCAGTGTGGCAAGCGGTACGGCAAGCCGGTCGGCCCGCCTGTTCGGATGGTTCATGTTCGTCGTCCCGTGGAAGTGCCGGCGCCTGTCGGCATCGCGCCGCTTGATGTGAAGCGCGTTCGCCTTCGCGGGCGAACGCTGCCGATCAAAAACGGGCCGAGTCTAGGAACGACAATTTCGGACGTCGACGCAATGGGCTCTATAACGCTTATAGATGCGCCGCATGATGCGCGCGTGCCCCGCCGCACGCGCGCTGCGCGGCGGCCCGCGCACACGGCCTCGGTGTTTTCTTTATCCGGGTCGGTAAAGGCCCGTGTGGCGCGGCTGTCACTCCGGCTATGGCGGCCGAATTTGGCCGACTACGCTGCGTTTCCGATCGTGTCACCCGCACGCTTTCGCGCCGCGACGGCGCCCGGCCCGCAAGGCCCGCGCCGCGCTTCCCCACCGCCCGCTCCTGGAGAACCCGCATGTCCGCACCCACGGCCCGCGCTGCCGACGGCAAGCGCTATACGTACGAATGGTATGTCGTCGTCATCTGCATGCTCGCGTACGTCTTTTCGTTCGTCGACCGCCAGGTCCTCGTGCTGATGATCGAACCGATCAAGCGCGACCTGCACCTGTCCGATACGCAGTTCAGCCTGCTGAACGGCTTCGCGTTCTCGCTGTTCTACGCGGTGATGGGGCTGCCCGTCGCGTACCTCGCCGACCGCTACGCGCGCCCGCGGATCATCTCGATCGGCATCGCGCTGTGGAGCGTCGCGACCGCCGCGTGCGGGCTCAGCCAGCATTTCGTGCAGATGTTCATCGCGCGCATGGGCGTCGGCGTCGGCGAGGCCGCGCTGTCGCCCGGTGCGTATTCGATGCTCGCCGACTACTTCCCGAAGGAGAAGCTCGGGCGCGCGATCGCCGTGTACTCGCTCGGCTCGTTCATCGGCGGCGGTGTCGCGTTCCTGATCGGCGGCTACGTGATCGCGCTGCTCAAGCATGCGAGCGCGTTCACGCTGCCGGTGGTCGGGCAGGTGCATGCGTGGCAGGTCACGTTCCTGATCGTCGGGCTGCCGGGGCTGCTGGTCGCGCTGCTGTTCGCCGCGACCGTGCGCGACCCGCAGCGCAAGGGGCTCGCGCAGGACCGCTCGGGCGCCGTGCGGCGCGTGTCGATGCGCGATTCGCTGCGCTTCGTCGGCACGCATCGCGCGACCTTCACGTGCCACTACCTCGGCTTCTCGTTCTACGCGATGACGCTGTACTGCCTGCTGAGCTGGACGCCCGCGTTCTATATCCGCCGCTTCGGGATGACCGCCGTCGAAGCCGGCTACACGCTCGGCATCGTGCTGCTGGTCGCGAATACGGCCGGCGTGTTCTGCGGCGGCTGGCTCAACGACTGGCTGCTGCGGCGCGGCCGCGGCGATGCGCCGATGCGCGCCGGCGCGATCGGCGCCGCATGCATGGTGATCCCCGCAACGCTGTTTACGCAGCTCGACTCCCTGCCCGCATCGCTCGCGACGCTCGTCGTCGCGATGTTCTTCGCGTCGTTCCCGATGCCGACGTCGACCGCCGCGATGCAGACGCTCGCGCCGAACCAGATGCGCGCGCAGATCTCCGCGCTGTTCCTGCTCGTGTCGAACCTGATCGCGCTCGGGATCGGCACGACCGTCGTCGCGCTGTTCACCGATCGCGTGTTCGGCGCGCCGGCGGCGGTCGGCCATTCGATGTCGATCGTCAACGTCGCGTCGGGCATGCTCGCCGCGCTGCTGCTCGCCGCCGGATGCCGCCACTATCGACGCAGCCTCGATCGCGAACGCGGCCATGTACCGGCAGCGGCGCCGCAAGCGGCAGATGCGGGCAACGCGATCGCCACGCGCTGAGCGCCGCCGGCCGACGACCATCATCCATCCCACTGATTCCGGCATCGCTTTTTAATCGATTTGATTTATGCGATGCCCATCCCTATTCTCGATCGCATGACGGCGCGGACTCTGCCGCGCCGTGTTCTTCCTACCCCACGGATTGACCCATGCAAGCGAACCGCCACCAAGTCCGGATCGACGCGCTGATCGACGCGGCGCAGGACATCCGCTGTTTCCGGGTTTCGCGCGTCGACGGCCTGCCGTTCGACGCGTACGAACCGGGCGCCCATATCGATGTCACCGCGCCATCCGGCATCACGCGGCAATACTCGCTGTGCGGCAACCCCGACGAGCGCGGCAGCTACCTGTTCGCGGTGAAGAAGGAAGCGCAGTCGCGCGGCGGCTCGCGTTCGCTGCACGACGACGTGTGCGTCGGCGCCGAATTGTCGATCGGCGCGCCGCGCAACCTGTTTCGTCTGACGGATGACGCGCGCGAGCACGTGCTGATCGCGGCCGGCATCGGCATCACGCCGCTGCTGTCGATGGCGTATGCACTGCACCAGCGCGGCGCGCGCTACCGGCTGCACTACTTCGCGCGCAGCCGCGAGCACGCGGCCTTCGTCGACGAACTGTCGGCCGAACCGTTCGCGTCGCACGTGACGTTCCACTACGGCGTCGAGCCCGACACGCTCGCGGCCGAGCTGGGCCGCTGCGTCGAATCGATCGATGCGCACGCACACGTCTATACGTGCGGCCCGGGGCCGTTCATGGACGCGGTCGTCGCGGCGGCCGCGACGCGCATTCCCGACGATTCGATCCATCTCGAGCGCTTCGCGGCGGAACCGGCCGCCGCCGACGCGAACGCCGAGGCCGGCACCGGCCCGGCCGACGGCTTCGAAGTGCGGCTGCAGCGCAGCGGGCAATCGGTGCGCGTCGCGCCCGACACGTCGATCGTCGACGCGCTCGCGCGGATCGGCATCGAAGTCGATACGTCGTGCGGCGAAGGCGTGTGCGGCACCTGCATGGTGCCCGTCATCGACGGCGAGCCCGATCATCGCGATCACTGCCTCAGCAAGGCCGAACGCGCGAGCAACACGGTGATCTGCTGCTGCGTGTCGCGCGCGCGCTCGGCGGTGCTCGTCCTCGATCTCTGACGCGCACGGCGCAAGCAGCGCGCGCCCGCTCGTCACGCGTCGTCGAAACGCTCGACGATCTCGACCAGCAACGCGCGCATCCACGCGTTGCCTTCATCCTCGTGGAAGTGCTCGTGCCAGTGCATCGTCACCGGCGCGGGCGGCAGCGTGACGGGCAGGTCATACAGGCGGAACGCGTTGTCGCGGTTCAGGATCTGCGCGAGCCGCTTCGGCAGCGTCGCATAGAGATCGGTCACCGACAGCACGCTCGGCAGCGCGACGAAATGCGGCACCTCGAGCGCGATGTTGCGACCCACGCCCTGCGCGCGCAACGCGTCGTCGAGCGCGTGGTGGCTGTGCTCGACCGATTTCACGTTGACGTGCGCGGCGCGCACGAATTGCTCGAGACTCAGCGCGGCGCCGCTCGGCAACCCGCGCCGGCGGCCCGTCATGCACACATAGGTTTCCTCGAACAGCACCTGGTGGCGCGTGCGCGGCATCAGTTCCGGCAGGTTGCCGATCGCGAAATCCAGCCGGCTCGCGCGCAGCGCTTCCTCGATCTCCTCCACCGGCAGCGGCTGCACGCTCAGCGTCACGCGCGGCGCGCGCTCGCGCAGCGCCTGGCAGATCGCCGGCAGGTACGCCATCTCACCCGCGTCCGACAGCGACAGGCGGAACGTGCGCGTGCTGGTCGCCGGATCGAAGCGCTCCGCGTAGCGCAGCGCCGCGCGCACCATGTCGAGCGCCTTGCCGACGATGCCCGCGAGTTCGAGCGCGACCGGCGTCGGCTGCATGCCCGAACGCGTGCGCACGAACAGCGGATCGTCGAACAGCGTGCGCAGCCGGCCGAGCGAATAGCTGACGGCCGGCTGCGACAGCGCGAGCCGCTCGCCGGCCTTCGTCAGGCTGCGTTCCTCGACGATCGCCTGGAATACGCGCAACAGGTTCAGATCGAGATGATCGACCGACGTCATGACCGCCTCCTTCATTTGCCGTATTTATTTGATGATCAATTTTAGATCAATTTGACGGATATGCAGTAGAAGCCGAGACTGGTCCCCGGACGCTGCGCACAGCGCAGCCCGTTTTCGCGACTCTTTCCCCACGACGACGATGAGCGACATTCCCTACCAGACGATCGATACCCGCGCGCTGCATGGTCTCGCGCAGCCCGACCGCATCGCGCCCGCGATGTATCACGATCCCGCGCTGTTCGAAGCCGAGCTCGACCGCATTTTCTACCGCACCTGGATCTGGGTCGCGCACGAAAGCGAGCTGCCGAACCCGGGCGACTTCATCACGACGACGATCGGCCGCCAGCCGGTGATCGTCGTGCGCGACAAGACCGGCGAGATCAACGTGCTGCAGAACCGCTGCCGCCATCGCGGCGCGACCGTGTGCGAATCGCACAAGGGCAACGCGAAGGGCTTCACGTGCCCGTATCACAGCTGGTCGTACGCGCTCGACGGCACGCTGCGCGCGCTGCCGTACGGCGACGGCTACGAAGGCGTGTGCGAGAAAGGCGACCTGCCGCTCGTGAAGCTGCGCGTCGGCGTGTACCAGGGGCTGATCTTCGCGAGCTTCAACGACGACATCGAACCGCTCGAGGATTTCCTCGGCGGCGCGAAGCCGTGGATCGACCTGTTCATGAAACAGGGCGCCGGCTACCCGATCAAGGCGAACGGCGAGCACAAGTTCAAGTTCAAGGGCAACTGGAAGATCCAGCTCGAGAACACGACCGACCTCTATCACTTCCCGGTCGTGCACAAGTCGTGGATGAAGTCGATCGACGACGAGACGGCCGCCGCGATCACGAGCTTCATGACGAGCGAGGACGCGTTCTGCCGCGGGCTCGGCAACGGTCACAGCCTCGCGGTGCTGATGCCCGAACTGATCGATCTCGACCAGGACGACGGCGCGCCGCTGCCCGAGCGTTTCGCGCCGCTCGCGGCGAAGCTCTCTGAGCGCCACGCGCCGGACGAAGTGCGCCGTATCGTGCGCTCGCTGATGGGCGTCGGCTTCAACCTGAACCTGTTCCCGAACCTCGCGCTGTCGATGGCGTTCTTCCGCGTGCTGCGGCCGATCTCCGCGAACGAAACCGAGATCCGCCACGTCGCGCTCGCGATGGACGGCGGCCCCGACGAAGCGAACCGCGAGCGGCTTCGCATCCACGAGCACTTCCAGGGCCCGTTCGGCTTCGGCAGCCCCGACGATGCGGAAGCCTGGGAGCGCGTGCAGCGCGGCGCGCACGCGGGCCCCGACGTGCCGATCCTCGTGAATCGCGGGCTGAACCGCGAGACGACCGCCGCGAACGGCGAAAAGACCGCGCATGCGACCGACGAGACCGGCATGCGCGAGGCCTACCAGCAATGGCGCACGATGATGGAGCAACAATGATGGACGACCGCAACGCCCTTTTCTCGCAGCAGACTTTCGCCCGCGCGGTCGAATTCGTATGGCGCGAAGCCGAGATGCTCGACCGTCGCGACTATCGCGCGTGGCTCGACCTGTGGGATCCGGCAGGCCACTACGTGGTGCCGATCGATCCCGACGCGACCGACTTTGCCGCGACGCTGAATTACGTGTTCGACGACCAGGACATGCGCGAGAAGCGCGTGCAGCGGATGGTGTCCGGCTATTCGGCGTCGGCGACCGATGCGGCGCGCACGGTGCGCACCGTGTCGCGCTTCACGCTGGAGAGCGGCAGCGCCGACATCGTCGAGCTGAAATCGGCGCAGGTCGTCGTCGCGTACAAGCGCGGCGTCGCGACGCTGTTCGCGGCCGACGTCACGCACAAGCTGCACGTCGATGCCGAAGGCGAGATGCGCATCGCTGAAAAGGTCGTGCGCCTGATCGACTCGACCGAAGCGCTCAGCGCGATCGGCTTTTTGCTGTAGGCCGCGGCCGGTTCGCTGCCGCCTGCGCGACGGTGAACCGGCAACCTTCACCTTTCCGGACGACCATGCCCACACTCGAAGTTTTCCTGCCGGCCGGCCACGACGATGCCCGCAAGGCCGAACTGATCTCGCGGCTGACCGGCGCGACCGTCGACGCGATCGGCGCGCCAGTCGAATCGGTGCGCGTGCTGCTCACCGAATTGCCCGCGACGCATATCGGCCTCGGCGGCCGCAGTGCCGCGGACGGCGCGCCGCCGTCGCTGCCCGTGATCGTCGCGATCCTGATCGCCGGCCGCACCGACGAACAGAAACGCGCGCTGATCGCTGCGCTGTCCGATGCCGGCGCGAACGTGCTCGACGCGCCGCTGCAGGCGACGCGCGTGATCCTCAAGGACATTCCGAACACCGACTTCGGCATCGGCGGCCAGACCGCGCGGGCGCTGGGGCGCTGATGATGTGCCGGGCGTCGCTACGTCGTGCGTCGCTATGCGTGCGCGCCGGCGAGCGGCAGCGTCACGCGGCAGTCGAGCCCGCCGCCCGCGGCCGGGCTCGCGACGATCCCGCCACCGTGGCGCGTCACGATGCTCTTGCACAGCGACAGCCCGATCCCGTTGCCGCCGGCCTTCGACGACGAGAAGCCGTCGAACAGCCGGTCGTGCTCGCCTGCCGCGATGCCCGGACCGTTGTCGATCGCGCGCAGCTCGGCATGCCCGGCCACGTTCGCGGTGCCGAGCGTCAGCGTGCGCGGCACGCGCTCGCAACCGGCGAACGCCTCGATCGCATTGAACGCGAGATTCAGGATCACCTGCCCGATCAGCACGCGCTCGCAGCGGATCGGCAGCGGCGCATCGGCCTGCACGATCGCGACCGTCACGCCGGCCTCCTTCGCGCGCAGCTCGATGAAATACGCGACGTCGGCGAGGATGTCGCGCAGGTCGGCGAGCGCGACGACCGGCTCGCGCTTCACGATGAACTCACGCACGCTCTTGATGATCAGCGCCGCATGCTCGGCCTGCCGGTCCGCGCTGCGCAGCCCCCAGATCGCATCGTCGACGGCGCCGCGCCCGTTCAGCCGCCGCACCGCGCCTTCGATGAAATTGCGCACGGCCGCGAGCGGCTGGCTCAGTTCGTGCGCGATGACCGTCGCCATCTCGCCCATCGCGTTGTAGCGGCCCGCGTGTTCGAGCATCCGCGCTTCCGCGCGCCGTGCGTCCTCGATCGCGACTTCGTCGCTCACGTCGCGAAACTGCACGAGCAGCCCGTCGAGATCGCCTTCGATCTCGACCTGCCGGCACAGGATGCGCAGCCAGCATGTCGAACCGTCGCGCCGCGCGATCCGGTAACGCTGCGGCTCGGACGGGCACGCGGACGGCGCATCGCGCAACTGCGCGACAAGCCGGTCGCGATCGGCCGCGCTGCAATAGTCGAGCACCTCGCCGGGCGCTTCGTCGGGCGCGAGCCCGAGCACGCGGCGGCCCGACTCGCTGATGAACTGCACGCCGCCGTGCGGCGTCACGACCGCGATCCCTTCGTCGAGATCCTGCATGAATTCGCGCAGCCGCGCCTCGTAGCGGCGCAGTTGCTGGCGGACCGCCTCTTCCGCGCTGATGTCGCGGAACTGCACCATCACGACGTCGCGCCCGCGCAGCGGCACGTAAGTGGCGGTCGCCTCGGACAGCATGTCGACGCCCGTGCGCGACCGGTAGCACCACTCGTACACCTGCGGCCCGTCGACGAGCGCGCGATCCCACGCATTCACGGCGATCTCGCGCCGGTATTTCGGTTCGGGGCGCGTCATGTCCGGCGCTTTCAGCGGCAGCAGCTCCTCGACGGAGAAGCCGAGCGCGATGCACGCGGCGCGGTTCGCCCACACGATCGCCCTGGTGTGCGCGTCGTGCAGCAGCACGCAGGTCGTCAGCGCATCGAGCAGCCGGTGGAAATCGTCTTCGTCGGGGAAACTCATGATCGGCTTCGGATGAGGGCGCGCGGCGTCGCGCGGCCGGAAACCCAACATAGCACCGGCGCGCGCCGATCGCATCTGAAGATTTCTTTAGGCCGGCACGGAACATCACCAGTCGCGCGGCCCTACGCACCAATTGCTGCGTGTTTTCGGCGTTTCTAGACTGATTGCATCGTCTTGCACACCCCGCACTCGAACCCCAATCCGCCCCAGGAGACAGCCATGCCCAACGCCGCCCTCGCCCTCGACACCGCGCCGAGCGCACCCCACGCGGCCGGCGAACCGGCCGCCCGGCTGTCGCCGCTCGACGCCGTGATCGAGACCGTCGCCGCGCGCCGCGAAGAATTCGACCGCCTGTCGCACGTGCCGCGCGACGTGATCGCGCTGTTCAAGCAGGCCGGCATCTATCGCGCGGGCACGCCGCGCCGCTTCGGCGGCGATGCGCTCGCGCCCACCGCGTTCCTCGACATGATCGAACGCATCGCGACCGCCGACGGCTCGGCCGCGTGGGTCGCAAGCTTCGGCTCCGCGAACGTCTATCTCGCCGCGCTGCCGCTCGCTACGCAGGCCGAGCTGTATGCAGGCGGCCCCGACCAGGTGTTCGCGGGCGGCCTGTTCCCGGTGCAGCCGGCGCAGCCCGCGCCGGGCGGCTGGCGCGTGAACGGCACGTGGAAGTTCGCGAGCGGCTGCAAGGGCGCCGACTGGCTCGGCGTCGGCATCGCCGTGCCGGGCGCGCAGGACGCCGCGCCGAACAAGCCGCGCACGGCCGTGTTCCGCGCGGCCGACGTCGAGATCGTCGAGAACTGGAGCGTGGTCGGCATGCAGGGCACCGGCAGCCACGACCTGCGCGTCGACGACCGCTTCGTGCCCGAAGCATGGACCTTCGTGCGCGGCGGCGAGCCGACCGTCGACGAGCCGCTGTACCGCTATCCGACCGTCGCGTATGCGGCGCAGGTGCTGGCCGTCGTCAACCTCGGCCTTGCGCGCGCGGCGCTCGACGTCGCGAACCGGATGTCGGGCGGCCGCCAGACGACGACCGGTGCGCCGCGTCTCGCCGATCGCGCATATTTCCGCATCGAGCTCGCGAAGGCCGAGGCGCAACTGCGCTCGGCGCGCGCGTTCTTCTACGATGCGACCGACACCGTGTGGCAATCGATCCTCGCGGGCAACCCGGTGACGCCCGACCAGGTCAGCCTGCTGCGGCTCGCGGCCACGCAGATCGCACGCGAAGGCGCGAGCGTCGTCGAACGCGCGTATCGCCTCGGCGGCACGGCGGCGATCTACCGGTCGCATCCGCTGCAGCGGCTGCTGCGCGATGCGATGGTCGTCACGCAGCACGCGTTTCTCGCCGAAGGCAACTTCGACGGCGCCGGTGCGGTGTTCACCGGCGTCACGCCGTTTCCCGGCTATCTGTAACCTGCGCGCGATCGGCGCTGCTTGTTTGACCCTGCATGGAGCCGATGCCGAAGCGTCGTCGCCGGCCGGCTCATGCGCTCGACTCAACCGATTCCTCTGGAGAACCTAACATGTCCGATTCGAATCCGCTGCCGCTGCGCGTCCTGTTCTGCTGCGGCGTGTCGCAAAACTTCTTCGACCTGCCGCGCGAGAAGATCGGCGAAGTGTGGCAGGCGTACGGCGCGATGCTCGCCGCCGTCGAAGCGATGCCCGGCGTACGCGTGCTCGGCGTGATGGACGACGACCGCCTCGTGGTCGGCCAGGCCGACGGCGCGCCGTGGACCTTCTACATCATGGCCGACGTCGCCGATTTCGACACGACGGTCGCCGTGTGCAACCTGTATCGCACGACGCCCGTCGGCGAATACAACCTGTGGCGTTACGGCAAGATCGAAGCGCGGGTCGGCCGCGCGCTGACCGTGCCGCCGGCCGCGAAGCCCGCGTCGTGAGGCGCGCGATGTCCGACCTGTCACCGGATCCGATCGCCGCGCTCGCGCAGCGCGTGGCGACGCTCGACGCCGAGCGCGCGGTGCGCGCGACGATCACGCGCTACATGGCGCTGTGCGACGTGCCCGAGGATGCCGGCGACGGCTCGTCGCTCGCCGAGCTGTTCACGGCCGACGCCGTGTGGGAAGGCATCGGCCCGCAGTATGCGCGCAAGTTCGGCCGCCTCGAAGGCACGGCCGCGATCGTCGCGATGCTGGGCCGCTATCTGCCGCCCGATCCGCATTTCTCGGCGAACCTGCATTTCCTGACGTCGGAGTCGATCGAGATCGGCGCCGGCCACGCGAGCGCGCGCGGCCGCTGGATCATGCTGCAGGCGTCGCGCTACGCGGACGGCTCGGCCGAGCTGATCGCCGCGCGGCTGACCGTCGATTTCGCGCCGGCCAGCGACGGCCCGGCCTGGCTGATCCGCCATTTCCGCACCGAGCGCGTGCTCGACGGCCCGTGGCCGCTCGACGCCGCACAACGGTCCTGATGCCCTCCACCGCTTTCGCACGATACCGACCATGACAGGCTTCATCGACACCTTCACGCTCGGCGGCCCCGGCCCCACGATCGCGATCAAGGACACGATCGACATCGCGGGGCATCCGACCCGCGCGGCGAGCCGCGCGCTTGCCGATGCGCCGCCGGCCGCACAACATGCGGACGTGGTCCGCCTGCTGCTCGACGCGGGCTGGCAGATCGCCGGCAAGGCGAACATGCACGAACTCGCGTTCGGCATGACCGGCATCAACGACTACACGGGCACGCCCGTCAATCCGCAGGACGCCACGCGCATTCCGGGCGGCTCGTCGAGCGGCTCCGCGTCGCTCGTCGGGCTCGGCTCCGTCGACGCGGCACTCGGCACCGATACCGGCGGCTCGATTCGCGGGCCGGCCGCGTGCTGCGGCGTGGCCGGGCTGAAGCCGACGTTCGGCCGCGTATCGCGGCGCGGCGTCGCGCCCGTCGACACCACGCTCGATTGCGTCGGGCCGTTCGCGCGCGATATCCGTACGCTGGTCGCAGTAATGGCCGCGATCGCGCCGGGCTTCGATCGCGCGCAAGCGGCGGCCTCTGCGGCAAGCTGCACGGTCGCGCAACTCACCGTCGACGCCGATCCGGCGATCGCCGTCGCGCTCGATGCGGCCGTACGCGCGTCGGGCCTGCGCTCGCACGCGGTCGTGCTCGACGAGATGCCGGCCGCGTTCGCCGCAGGGCTCGCCGTGATCAACGCTGAAACGTCGCGCGCGTTCGGTCATCTGGTCGCGACCGGCCGGCTCGGCGCCGATCTCGATGCGCGATTGCGCACGGCCGCGACGACGACGCCGGCCGCACTCGCCGAAGCCGAAGCCGCCCGCGCGCGCTTCACCGCGCAGGTCGACGCCGCGCTCGAACAGGCGGACGTGCTCGTGCTGCCGACGCTGCCCGCGCTGCCGATCACGCTGGAGCAGGCACGCAACGGCGTATCGGTGATCGCGATGTCGTCGCTGATCCGGCCGTTCAACCTGAGCGGCCATCCGGCGCTCAGCCTGCCGCTGCCGCTGGCCGGTTCGCCGCTGAAGGCCGGCTTGCAGATCGTCGGGCGCAAGGGTGCGGACGAACAGGTCTGCGCGATCGCGGCACACTTCGAAGCGGCGCTCGCCGCATGAACCACGATGCGGGCGCCGCTTCACCACGCGCGTGCTCGCGAACCACGGAATCACGCACCATGTCAGATCGAGTCGTCCTCGTTACCGGCGCCGCACGCGGGCTCGGCGCCGTCATCGCCGCGCGTTTTCATGCGGCCGGCTACCGCGTCGCGCTGGCCGATATCGCCGTCGACGCCATTCACGCGCATGCGCGCGAACTCGACCCGAGCGGCGCACGCGCGATCGCGCTGCCGCTCGACGTCACGTCGAAACGCGATTTCGAAGCCGCGCGCGATGCGCTCGTCGAACGCTGGGGCACGATCGACGTGCTCGTCAACAACGCGGGCGCGTCGAAGGTCGTGCCCGCGATGGAGATCACGGCCGAGCAGTTCGACCGGGTGATCGACGTGAACCTGCGCAGCGTGCTGTTCGGCTGCCAGGTGTTCGGCCAGTACTTCGCGGCGCGCGGCGCGGGCCGCATCGTCAACATCGCATCGCTCGCCGGGCAGAACGGCGGCTCGGCGACGGGCGCGCACTACGCGGCCGCGAAAGGCGGCACGTTGACGCTGACCAAGGTGTTCGCGCGCGATCTCGCGGCGCAAGGCGTGACCGTCAACGCGATCTCGCCGGGGCCGCTCGATTTGCCGATCGTGCATGAAAGCGTCGCGCCGGAAAAGCTGCGTCAGGTGCTCGCGAGCCTGCCGGGCGGCAAGCTCGGCTCGGCCGGTTTCGTCGCGGACGCGGCCGTGCTGCTCGCATCGGGCGACGCGCATTTCGCGAACGGCGCATGCTGGGACATCAACGGCGGGCTGTACATGCGCTGAACGCGCCGGGCTCTAGCGCGACGCTTCCCCGTCGTCGCCCCATACGACCATCACGTCGCGCACGAGCGCGGCGATCGACGTCGCGCCGAGTTTTTCCTTGATGCTCGCGCGATGCACGTCGACGGTCTTCACGCTGATCGACAGGTCCGACGCGATCTGCTTGCTGCCCTTGCCGTCCACCACGCCGCGCAGCACTTCCTTCTCGCGCGCGGTCAGCGCATCGAGCCGCCGGCGCAGCTCGCGGTGGCGCTGGCTTACCGCATGCCGCTGCTGCGCGAGCCGCAGCGCGCGCTGCACGCGTTCGAGCATCTGCTGCGAGTTGTACGGCTTCTCGACGAAATCGATCGCGCCGTTCTGCAGCGCGCGCACCGACATCGGGATGTCGCCGTGCCCGCTGACGAAGATCACCGGCAGCGTCGCGCCGCGCGCATTCAGTTCCGCCTGCACGTCGAAGCCGCTCTTCTCCGGCATCCGCACGTCGAGCACCAGGCACGCGGGCAGGTTCACGTCGAAGCGCGCGAGAAAATCGGCGGCGTTCGCGAATCCTTCGGACGCGATGCCGACCGATTCGAGCAACCATGCGAGCGACGTGCGCATGCCGCTGTCGTCGTCGACGATGTATACGATCGGTGCGGGTGACGTCATCGCGGGTGTCTCGCTGAATATCGGTATCGGTATCGGTATCGCACGCGCCGCGCACGGGGCCGGTTGCCGGCTCGTCGCGAGCGTCGTTCGCTGGGGGTGTGCGGCACATCATAACGAGCCGAAAACCCGCTGGAAACCCCTTCATGTACCACTCGAACGCGCAATCCCGGGTTTTTTCGCGCGGTGCGCCGCGCATCTAGGTAGAACCTTTAGACGCGTTGGCGAGAACGCCATCTCCATCGCCAATCGTGCGAATGGTCGGCCGCATTTTCGCGACGTACGCTTGGGTCATCGTCGACGATCCCGCGCCGCACCGGCAGCGCTGCACGATCGCCGCCTTCGTTCACCCAGGAGCGCCCATGTCTTCCACGACCGATATCCAGCGACCGGCGCGCGTCGAACCGACCGACGCGCAGAAGGCCTTCCGGCAAGCGATGGCCCACCTCGGCGCGGCCGTCAACGTGATCACCACCGCCGGGCCGCACGGCCGCTGCGGAATCACCGCGAGCGCCGTCTGCTCCGTCACCGACGCGCCGCCGACACTGCTCGTTTGCCTGAACCGGTCGAGCGCGATGCATGCGACGTTCGAGCGCAACCGCCACGTCTGCATCAACGTGCTGCCGGCCGAGCACGAACTGCTCGCGCGGCATTTCGCGGGGCTCACCGACCTGCCGATGGAGCGGCGCTTCGACCTGCCCGTGTGGGATCGCGGCGAGCAGGACGTGCCCGTGCTGCGCGACGCGCTCGCGAGCCTGCAGGGCACGATCGCCGAGATGAAGGAAGTCGGCTCGCATTCGGTGATGTTCATCGAGGCGACGTCGATCCGCGTGCGCGACGACGGCGACAGCCTGATCTATTTCAGCCGCGCGTTTCATCGCGTGTCGCGCACGGCATGCTTGCGGTGACCTTCGCCCGACTACACGGCGGCTCGCAGCGCGCGCTGCCCGGCCGCCAATGCGGCGCCCGCGAACAGCGTCAGCGCCGAATACACGAGCCCGCGCGCGAGCCCTGAACTGTCCGACACCCAGCCGATCGCGACCGGCCCGGCGATCTGCCCGAATGCGAAGACCGTCGTGAACGCGCTGATCCCCTTCGCCCAGCCGTCGGGCGGCAAATTGTGCCGCACGAAGGCGGTGGTCGACGCGACCGCCGACAGGAACGTCGCGCCGAACAGCACGCCCGACGCGAACGCGGCGGCCGGATGCACGAACATCGCGGGCATCAGCGTCGCGATACCGAGCAGCGCGTTGAGCACGGCGAGCGCCTGGCCGCCGCGCATCCGGTCGAGCAGCCCCGACCACAGCCGCGCCGACACGACGGTCGCGACGCCGAGCATCACGTAGAACGCGGCGACCACCGTGCCGCTCATCCTCGCGCCGCGCAGCAGCGCGACGATGAACGTCATGTAGCCGATATAGCCGACGCCGAACAGGCCGTAACCGGCCAGCGCGAGCGCGAAGCGGGCCGGGCTCGCGGTAGCGGCCGATGCCGCGCCGTCGCGCGGTCCGGCCGGCGCCGCATGCGCGCGCTCGATACGATGCGCGGCCGACACGGCCACCGCCGAGAACAGCACGCACGCGAGCGCAAGCGCGAACCACGCGGGTTGCCAGCCGTGCGGGCCCTGCGCGAGCGTGGTCGGCACGAGCAGCGACGACGCGACGATGCCCCACCCCGTGCCGCCGTAATAGAGCCCGAGCAGCAGCCCCGCATCGCGCGGCGACGCCGACGCGAGCCGTGCGGCCAGCACGCCGCCGCTGATGAAGATCAGTGCGCTGCCGACGCCCGTCGCGAGCCGCTGGACGAGCAGCGCGTGCATGCCGGACGTGAGCCCGCACGCGGCCATCAGCACCGCGGTCAGCGCGCAGCCGGCCGCCAGCAACGTGCCCGTATGCCAGCGTCGCGACAGGAACGGAAACGCGAGCGCGCCGATCAGGTAGCCGGCCGCGTTCGCCGTGTTCAGCGCGCCGGCCTGCGCGAACGTCCAGCCGAGATCGGCCTTCATTGGCGGCAGCAGCAGCGCATACGAAAAGCGCGCGAGGCCCAGCGCGATCGCGCTGCCAAGCGACAGGCAGATCGCGAGCCGCCACGCGGCCATGCGATCGGGTTCGGTTGCGCCGGCGTCCGGCCGCGACGGGGCGGCAGGTTCCGGTTCCGGTTGCGGCGCTGCGCGCATCGGGGTGTCTCCGTCGTTGTTTAAAGCCAGGACGCGTCGTCGAGGCGGAATCGATCGCCGGCATGCGTCAACCTCGACTGTCGAGGCTGCCGAAACCGTCGACCGATCATACTTGAGCCATGACAGGCCGGCGTGCTCAGGCGACAGGAACCCGACGGCTGCCGCCCCCTTCCCGTTCCTTCACGCAACGGCGGTGACCGCGGTACCCCCCCGAAAAACGGCAGCTGCTCGCCTACGCTAACCGCCCAGTCCGGCGGTAAAAGCCGTGAGCAACGCGCGCCCCTCGCTCCATCCCGCCAACCCGGCCTCCGCATTCAGATGCCCGCGCGCGCCGAGCCGTAGTGGCGTCGCGCCACGCGCGCTCGCCCATGCAATTCCCTGCCCCGACGGGTCATACCCGTCATCCGAACTGGCGATCGCAAGCACCGGCAAATCACCGAAATCGCCGCCCGGCACATTCGCGAACGCCTTTGCGGCGACCGGAAAACGCGGGCCGCCCGGATCGGGCACCGCAACGAGAAATGCGCCGCGCACGACGCGCGTCGACGCAGCATGCCAGTGAGCGAACAGCAGGCAACCCAGCGAATGACAGATCACCACCGGAGGCACCGCGGCTTGCGCGACGACTTCATCCAGCGCCGCAACCCAGTCGAGCAAGTCGGGCGTATCCCACGAAGCCGGCGTAATGCGCGTGGCGCCGGGAAGCGCAGCCTCCCAGTGGCTCTGCCAATGATCCGCTCCCGAATCGCCGATACCCGGCACGATTACGATCGTTTGCTCCATCCCCACCTCCTGAACATGTCGAAGCCCGCAGTCTGTCCTGCCGGACGATGTCTCGGAATGGCAAATCATCGGATATTGAGACAGAATGCCGATGAATTAACGGAGCTGGAAGGCTGACATGTCGGACGGAGCGCTCGATCGCCTGGATCTTTCAATCCTCGAAGCCCTGCAGGAAAACGCGCGGATGCCGCTGTCCGAAGTGGGGCGGCGCATCGGGCTGTCCCAGCCTGCCACCTCGGAGCGAGTCAAGCGCCTGGAAGAACGCGGCATCATCGCGGGCTACGCCGCACGGATTGACCCCGCAGCACTGGGGTTGGGAATGATGGCCATCATCCGGCTGAAAACGACTCACGAACACATCAAGCCTGCCCTGCTCGCGTTCGCCGAGATGCCGCATGTCATCGAGGTCCACCGTATGACCGGAGAGGATTGCTTCCTGCTGAAGGTACTGGTCCCGACACCCGGGCAACTGGAAACCATCATCGACGCGATCGCCCGCTTCGGTGCGGTCACGACTTCGCTGGTGCTTCGGTCCGAGCCGGTCAAGCCGCTCGGGAAAGCGCTGCTGGGTTGACGCAGGCTGTAACCCGATGGCGCATGCGGTTTTCCGTGAACGAAGCAAATTGCAGTGATCGACACAATCGGATTCACAATTAAAAATTGCCGAGTGCATTTCATCGATCCCGATCCCGTCCGTTGAAAAATGCCATCGAATTCGCTATTCGTTTTATCCGTCCCCTTCGATGCGTGAATCTAAAAAATCCCCAGTGTTTAGCACGTTCCGGCTAAAAACCTTGCAACGCATTGCATTTAAAAATTCGTCAGACTAATATCGACGCCACTTGTCCGGCATTCACAAAATGTTGAACAAGGACCGGCAATATTTTTTGCCGCGCTTTCATGTTGAATCACTCATGTTCACCACAGGAGAATTGACATGCAGGAAACCCAGCAGATCGAATTGCTTGACTGGATGCAGGAAGACACGCACCCCGAGGCCGTCGGCATGATGGTCGAGGATGCCGTGGTGCCGTTCGGCACCGCGCTCTGGCCGGTCTGAGCGGCCAGCCCGTTCTCGCGGAAGGGCCTCGGCCCTTCCGCCGTTTCCGGAGATACGCATGCTGAACCTGCACCGCGCGCTCGGCTTTCACCCCGCGCTGCGCGACAAGCTTGCGCGCGGCGACACGGGAAAACTGCTGGTTGGCTATGACACCCGCAACCGCGACATCGCGTTGCGCGCGTTTTCCGCCCTGCCCGATTCGTTCGACGCCACGACCCTCTGCCTCGAAAGCACCGCGCCCGCCGACATCGCCGCCGCGCTCGATCGCGCCGACCTGTTCGTGCTGCTGTACGACTCGTCGTGCCTGCCGACGCCGTCGCCGAGCGGGCCGCCGTTTCTCGCCGCGATCCGCCCCGCGATCGTCGAGCACTGGAGCAAGTCGGTTTTATTCAAGGATTACGGCCCGCACCTCGACGAGGCATTCGCCGAATCGCTCGACGACATCGCGGCACGCAACGGCCGGCTGATCGACGCGGCCGCGCGCGCGTCGCAGATCCGCTTCATCGACGAAGCCGGCAACACGCTGACAGGCTCGCTCGCGCCCGACCAGAAATGGACGAGCGTGGACGGGATGGGCAATCTCGACGTCGTGCCCGGCGAGATCGCGACGCACGTCACCGACCTCAACGGTTCGGTCGTGTTCAGCGGCACGTTTCTCGGCACCGTGCCGTTCGCGATCAAGTACAAGGTGGCCGAGCGGCTCGCGACGCTGCAGGTCGAGAACAGCACGATCGTCGATTTCGACAGCGACGACGCCGGCTTCCGGCGCGATTTCTCGACCTATCTCGACCGGCACGCGAATCACCGGCGGATCGAGGAATTCGGCATCGGCACGAACCTCGGGATCCGCGGCCTGTATGGCCGCAACGCAGGGTTCGAGGAACGCCATCCGGGCCTGCACCTCGGGCTCGGCGGCGGCGAAAACGGCAGCCACCATCTCGACCTGATCTTCGCGCGCGGCACGCTCGCGCTCGACGAGCGGATCGTGTTCGACGGCGCGTTCGCCGTCTGACGCAGCGGCTGCGTGCTCAGGCTTCGGCGGCCGCCGCGTCGCCGAGCCACTTGAACATCACGAGGCAGTCGACGAACCCGAGCCGCGCGTGACGGTATGCGCGCGGCAGCCGGCCGACGATTTCAAATCCCAGCTTCTGCCACAGCGCGACCGCGACCTCGTTCGTCGCGACCACCGAATTGAACTGCATCGCGAGGAAACCGCGCTCGCGCGCAACCTGCTGCGAGTGCTCGCACATCAGGCGCGCGACGCCGCGGCCGCGCGCGGCCTCGCTCACCATGTAACCGCAGTTGCACACGTGATTGCCGGGGCCCGCCGCGTTCGCCTTCAGGTAGTACGAGCCCAGCACCACGCCGTCGTCTTCGGCGATCCACGTGCTGAGCGGCGCGTCGAGCCACAGCGCGCGCGCCGCTTCGGGTGTCGGCGCCGGATCGAATGCATAGGTTTCCTGAGCAGCGACGATGGCGCGGTAGGTCGGCCAGAAGCGCGGAAAATCGTCCCCGGTCATCGGGCGAATCGTGATCATGCGGGTTCTCTCGTGAGTGGAATGTCGGCGGGCAAGCAAGCGATCGTACCGTGATTCACGGCTGGTCGCCGTCCCGTTGCGCCGCGCTGCGATACGCGCCCGGCGGCACGCCGTACCAGCGCTTGAACGCCTGCGAGAAACTCGACAGGTCGCTGAAGCCGAGCCGCTCGGCCACTTCCGCGAGCGACAGGCGCGCATCGCCGAGCAGGGTCTCGGCCATCGCGCCGCGGGCCTGCGCGAGCAGCGCGCGAAACGTCGTGCCCTCCTCCTGCAGCCGGCGCTTGAGCGTGCGCGGGCTCGTGTTCATCAGCCGCGCCATGTCCTCGAGTGAGAACGGCGCGGCGCCGGGCGTCGCGCTCAGGTACTGGCGCACCATCCCGGACGTGCCCACGCGCGCGCGGCGCGCGTCGACCAGTTGGCCGCACATCTGCTCGCACATCGACACCGTCAGCGGATTCGCGTGCGGCAGCGGCCGGTCGAGATACGCGCGATCGAATGCAAGGCTGTTCGCACGCGCCGAGAACGACGGCTCGATGCCCGCAATGTGCGGCACGGACAGCGACGGCGCACGCGCAGCCTGCACCGTGAAGCGCGACAACGCGAAAGCGTCGCCGCCGATTTCCTGCAGCAGCACGGCCGCGGCCGTCATGTCGCGTTCGACGAGGAACCGGCTCAATGCGCCATCGAGCTCCGGCGCGCCGAAATTGAGCACGCCCGTCCCGGCTTCCTCGCGGTACGTGATGACGGTGAACGCATACGTGAGCGGCAGGAAGCGCATCGCCAGCGCGAGCGCGTCGCGCGCGGTCGCGCTGGCGATCAGTCCGTAACCCCACACGCCATACGCGGAGAAGTGATAGCGCAGGCCGACCTCGAACCCGAGGCCCGGCGCACGCCCGAGCGCGCGCAGCAGGTTGCCGGTCAACCGCAGTTCCTGCGCGGCCGTCACCTCGACTTTCGGATCGTCGAGCTGCGCATCCGCGAGCCCCGTGCCGGCCAGCAGCGTCGTGTGCGGCACGCCGCGTTCGTCGCCGAAATCGACCAGCAGCCGGGCGCTGGCCGGACTCCGGGTGAAGTCCCAGAAGCTCATGCGGAGAAACCCTCGAAGCGCCGATTTGGCCCAAATACTAAAACAATTGTCCCGAAGCAGCATTGGTGTTTTCCCATGCGGCCAGCACCATCGGCGTCATCCGGTCGTCGCCCGAACGACGCCATCGCCCCAGGAGGAGACACCATGCGACCGAGTCGCCCGACCGATCCCGCCGCCCGCTTCGCATGCCGGCGCGCGGCCTTCGCCCGCGACCGCGCGCCGACGCGTATCGCCTGATCCATCGACTATCGAAGAAGGAGACGAGTCCATGAGCAAGACTTTCGATTACATCGTCGTCGGCGGCGGTTCGGGCGGCTGCGTCGTCGCGGGGCGGCTGACCGAGGACCCGGCCGTGACCGTGTGCGTGCTCGAGGCCGGCGGCCGCGGCGACGGCACGCTCGTCAACGTGCCGACCGGCGTGGTCGCGATGCTGCCGACCCGCGTGAACAACTGGGCCTTCGACACGGTGCCGCAGCCGGGGCTCGGCGGGCGCATCGGCTACCAGCCGCGCGGCAAGGCGCTCGGCGGGTCGTCGGCCATCAACGCGATGGTCTATATCCGCGGCCATCGCGTCGACTACGACGGCTGGGCCGCGCTCGGCAACGAAGGCTGGGCCTTCGACGACGTGCTGCCGTACTTCCGCCTGAGCGAACACAACGAGCGCTTCGACGATGCGTGGCACGGTCGCGACGGCCCGCTGTGGGTCAGCGACCTGCGCACCGGCAACCCGTTCCATGCACGCTATCTGGAAGCCGCGCAACAGGCCGGCCTGCCGCTCACCGACGATTTCAACGGCGCGCAGCAGGAAGGTATCGGCCTCTACCAGGTCACGCAGAAGCACGGCGAACGATGGAGCGCGGCGCGCGCGTACCTGCTGCCGCACGTCGGCCGCCGCGACAACCTGACGGTCGAGACGCACGCACAGGTGCTGCGCATCCTGTTCGACGGCACGCGCGCCGTCGGCGTCGAAGTGCGGCAGCACGGCGAAGTCCGCACGCTGCGCGCGCGGCGCGAAATCGTGCTCGCGGCCGGCGCGCTGCAGACGCCGCAGTTGCTGATGCTGTCGGGCGTCGGCCCGGGCCGCGAGCTCCAGCAGCGCGGCATCGCCGTGCATGCCGACCTGCCCGGCGTCGGCCGCAACCTGCAGGATCATCCGGATTTCATTCTCGGCTACCGCTCGCGCAGCGTCGACACGATGGGCGTGTCCGCACGCGGCGGCCTGCGAATGCTGCGCGAGCTCGCGCGCTTTCGCCGCGAACGGCGCGGGATGCTGACGTCGAACTTCGCGGAAGGCGGCGGCTTCCTGAAGACGCGCGCCGGCCTCGACGCGCCGGACATCCAGCTGCACTTCGTCGTCGCGCTTGTCGACGATCATGCGCGCAAGCTGCATGCCGGCCACGGGCTGTCGTGCCATGTGTGCCTGCTGCGGCCGCGCAGCCGCGGCTCGGTCACGCTGAACAGCACCGATCCGCTCGCGGCGCCGCGCATCGACCCCGCGTTCTTCGACGATCCGCGCGACCTCGACGACATGGTCGCGGGCTTCCGGCTCACGCGCCGGCTGATGGAGGCACCGGCGCTCGCCGGCTGGATCACGCGCGACCTGTTCACCGCGAACGTCACGACCGACGACGAGATCCGCGACGTGCTGCGGCGCCGCGCCGACACCGTGTATCACCCGGTCGGCACGTGCCGGATGGGCCACGACGCGCTCGCCGTCGTCGACCCGCAACTGCGCGTGCACGGCCTGCAGGGGCTGCGCATCGTCGATGCGTCCGTGATGCCGACGCTCATCGGCGGCAACACCAACGCGCCGACGATCATGATCGCCGAGAAGGCCGTCGACCTGATCCGCGGCGTACGCCGCGCGCCCGCGCGGCCGCATGCCGAGACCGTCAGTACGCCGATGGATCGCGACACCGCTCTTGCGTCGTGCGCCGCGCACGATGCCGTCCAGCCGGAGGAAACCCGCCATGTCGTCGCCTGACACTTCCCGTCCCGCCGGCTCCGCCGCACCGCTTGCAGCGATCATCATCGGTGCGGGCTTTGCCGGCATCGGGATGGCGGTCGCGCTGCAACGTGCCGGCATTCACGATTTCGTGATCGTCGAACGCTCGCATGACGTCGGCGGCGTGTGGCGCGACAACCGCTACCCGGGCGCCGCGTGCGACGTGCCCTCGCACCTGTACTCGTTCTCGTTCGAACCCAATCCGGCATGGTCGCGCGTCTTCGCGCCGCAGCCCGAAATCCATGCGTACCTGCAGCATTGCGCGCGCAAGTACAGCCTCGCGCGCCATCTGCGCTTCGGCGCCGAAGTCGAGCTCGCCCGCTACGACGAAGCCGCTGCGCTGTGGCGCGTCACGCTCGCCGACGGCACGACGCTCAACGCCGCCGTGCTCGTCAGCGGCACCGGCCAGTTGAGCCGCCCGGCGATGCCCGACCTGCCCGGCATCGACGCGTTTCGCGGCCGCGCGTTCCACTCCGCGCACTGGGATCACGACTATCCGCTCGCCGGCAAGCGCGTGGCCGTGGTCGGCACCGGCGCGTCGGCGATCCAGTTCGTCCCGGCAATCGCCGGCGACGTGCGGCATCTCGCCGTGTTCCAGCGGTCGCCCGCCTACGTGATGCCGCGCCCCGACCGCGCGTACCGCCCGTGGGAGAAGGCGTTGTTCCGCCGGTTGCCGTGGGCGATGAAGCTGCACCGAGCATCGATCTACCTGCGCTACGAAGCGCGTGCGATCGCGTTCACGCGCCTGCACGGGTTGATGAACGTCGCGGTCGGCCGGCCGTTCCGCAAGCTGCTCGCGCGCGACGTGCCGGACGCCGCGCTACGAGCCCGGCTCACGCCCGACTACCCGATCGGCTGCAAGCGCATCCTGCTGTCGAGCGACTACCTCGCCGCGATGAGCCGCGACAATGTCGAACTCGTCACGCAGCGGATCCGGCGCGTGACCGAGGACGGCATCGAGACCGTCGACGGCGTGCATCATCCGGTCGACGCGATCGTCTACGGCACCGGGTTCGCGGCGACCGAGTTCCTGTCGCCGATGCGCATCACGGGCCGCGACGGGCTCGACCTGAACGACGCATGGCGACGCGGCGCGCAGGCGTATCTCGGGCTCACCGTGCCCGGCTTCCCGAACTTCTTCATGCTGTACGGCCCGAACACCAACCTCGGCCACAACTCGATCGTCTACATGCTCGAAAGCCAGATCGCGCACGTGATGCGCTGCGTGCAGACGATGCGTCGCGACGGCGCACGCGAGATCGACGTCGACGCGCGCCGCTACCGGCGCTTCAACGCACATGTGCAGCAGCGGCTCGAAGGGTCGGTATGGAGCAGTTGCAAGAGCTGGTACGTCGATGCATCGGGGCACAACAGCACGAACTGGCCGGGCTTCACGCTGACCTACCGGTGGATCACGCGCTTCACCGGGCTGTCCGCGTACCGCTTCACGCATCCGCTGCCCGAGTGCGCCGCACCGACGCACGGCGTGGTGGTCGCGCCGCCCGCCGGCGGGCTCGAGGCGCTCGCCGCCGCGTCGCTGCGCGGCTTCCTGCGCGTGGCGTTCCGGCCGCTGATCGGGCCGCCGTTCGGCGCGCGCATGCAGCGCCGCGTCGTCGCGCTGCTGTCGCCGCTGATGCCGGGCGCGGGCGGCACGCTGCGCTACGGCACGTCCGCGCATCGCGTGCCGGTCGAAGTGGTCGCGCCGAAACGCGGCGACACGGGCGGCGCGATCCTGTATCTGCACGGCGGCGCATTCTGTCTCGGCGGCCCGCATACGCATCGCGGCGTGACGACGCGGCTCGCGAACGATGCCGGCCTGCCGGTGTGGGTGCCCGATTACCGGCTGGCCCCCGAGCATCCGGGCCCGGCCGCACTCGACGATGCGCTGGTCGTGTACGACGCGATCCGCGCGCAAGGTCATGCGCCGCACCGGATCGTCATCGCGGGCGATTCGGCCGGCGGCGCGCTGGCACTCGCGCTCGCCATCGCGCTGCGCCAGCGCGGCGAGCCGGCCGCCGCCGCGCTGCTGCTGATCTCTCCCGTGACCGACCCGGCGCTCGGCGGCGCGACGCTGGCATCGCGCCGCCGCGACGATCCGATGATCCGGCGCGGCTGGCTCGAACAGGGGTTGCGCTGGTATCACGGCGCCGGTTCGGCCGCCGCGCGCGGCCCGCTCGACACCGACCTGCGCGGCCTGCCGCCGATGCTGGTCCAGGCCGGCGACCAGGAGGTGCTGCTGTCGGATGCGCAGCGGCTGGCCAGTCATGCGCAGGCGTGCGGCGTGCCGTGCCGGCTGGAGATTCATGCGGCACGCTGGCATGTGTTTCATCTGCAGGCGTTTTACCTGCGGTCGGCGCGGGATGCGCTGCGGACGCTGGCGGGGTTTGCGTCGGAACGCGTCGCCGCGACGGCGTGACGATGAACCGGCGACGCGCGAGCGCCCCGCCCGCTTGCAACGGAGCGACACCGTCTTGCGAAAACCGGTCGTTTATTTTTTTCCGGCGCACACGGCCGTCATGATCTCCCGCAAGCCCCGGCACGCCGCCGGGGCGATCCCCCCAACCTCGCGGAGACACCATGAAAAGAAGGCACACCCTCAACGCGCTTGCGCTGCTCTGTTGCGTCGGCATCCAGTGCGCGACGTCGGCGTTCGCCGACGAACCGAAGAAGGTCGCGTTCGTCGACACGGGCAACACCGGGCGCAGCGTGATGGCCGAAGCGATCGCCGGCCAGCTGATCGCGCAGCGCCACGCGCATGTCGCGGTGATCTCGCGCGCGGTCGACGAGGATCCGTATGACGAAAAGCCCGAGGAAAACGGCGTGATCCTGATGAAGCGGCGCGGCATCGACACGTCCGCGCATCGCTCGGTGCAGTTGAACGCGAACGACGTCAAGCATTCCGACGTGCTCCTGACGATGACCGACAAGCACAAGGAGAAGGTGCTGGCGCTCTACCCGTCGGCCGCCGGCAAGGTGTTCACGCTCGCCGAGTATGCGACCGGGAAGCACCTCGACGTGCCCGACGCATGGGGCAAGCCGATCGACTTCTACGAATCGGTGACCGCACAGCTCGACACGTACATCCCGGCCGCGCTCGACAAGGTCGCGACGGCCGCGCCCGCGAAGCAGTAACGCGGGGAGACCTGTCGGCCCGTAGCACGCGCCATGCGCCGGCGCCGGCGCCGACAGGTTTGCCATCCCGTCATTCCCGCTCGATTCCCCTCCCAGCGCGCGTGCCCGTCATCGCGCCATCGACACCGGCCATTCGGCCGAATCGCCACGCTACGTACCGGATGAAAGAATGATCTTCGTCCGGAAAGCCGGCTTCGCTGCCTGACACCCCGAACCGTGACGACACCGCATGCGCTGCGGCCGCAGCGCCATTGCGATCCGGACCGCCTCGTTCCAACCTCCCCTTTTTGTAGCTTATAAGTTACAATGCTATCCAAGTTCGAACTGCTTCGCTATCAGCGCGACGACGGTCGCGAGCCTTTCACCGAATGGCTGAACGCCGTGCGCGACAAGCTCGCCCAGGCACGGATTCGCGAACGCCTGCGCCGCGTGCAGACCGGCAACTTCGGCGATTGCGCGCCTGTCGGCGAAGGCGTGATCGAACTGCGCGTCCACATCGGCGCCGGCTATCGCGTGTACTTCGGCCGGCACGGCAGTGCCCTGGTGTTGCTGCTGTCCGGCGGCGACAAAGGCAGCCAGCCCGACGACATCACGCGTGCAAAGGAACATTGGTCGAACTGGAAACGGAGGCAAACATGAACAAGCTCAAAGGCGCGGTATCGCACCACGACGCGGAAGTCGCCGAACTCGGCGCCGATCGCGAACTTGCGGTGGCCTATCTGCGCGTCGCGATGGAATCGCTCGACGATCCCGACAACCGTGCGGCCGGCCTGCTCGCGCTGCGCACGGTCGCGGAAGCATACGGCGGGCTCGGCGCCGTCGCGGCCGAAGCCGGCATCAGCCGCGAATCGCTGTATCGCACGCTGTCCCCGAACGGCAACCCGACGCTGAAAACCCTGCTCGCGGTGCTCAAGACCGTTGGCCTGCGCCTGTCCGTCGTCCCCGCGCAGCCGGCGCACGCATAAACGGCGCGCGGCCCGCTCACGGCCTGACCATCCACACGAGCAGTATCTCGGCCGGCGCGGCAGCCATCCCCGCCGGCGGACGCTCGATCGTCGGCTCGACCGCCAGCGCCTGCGCGATCGCCACCGCATCGTCGATCGGCGTCGTATGCACGATCGTCATCAGCCGCGCCGGCCGGTGCAGCGTCTCGCGATACAGCGCGCCGTACCACAGCGGCCGCGTGCCGAGCGCGTCCTGCAACACGTACGGATAACGCCATAGCCGCAGCACGAGGCGGCTGTCCGGGCGGCCCGGATCGACGCGGACGAATACGCGGCGCGTGCTTTCGCCGTGCGTGTAGCGCGGCAGCACGGGCAGCGCGTCGGCTGGCGCCTGTGGCAACAGCCAGCGCAGCGCGGTGGCCGGCGACCATGGCGTCGCGCGCTGCCAGCCGGCCTGCGCGAGATGGCGATCGAGCGCGTCCGATGTCCCGCTCCATTGCAGCGGCAGGTATTCCTCGCGATCGCCGCCGATCTCGGTGCGCCGCGTCGGCACGCGCTGCCACCCGCCGCGCAGCCACTGGTCGACGGTCATCGCGACCACGTCGCCGACATGCGGGCGCGACGCGCGATCGAGCTGCCATTGCGCGGGAACCGTCCATACGCCGGCCGTCGCAAGCACGACGAGTACCGCGACAAGCGCACCCCTCGGCTGCACGTGCTCGCTCACGCGCCAGTACGCATAGGCGCCGGCGAGCAGCGCGAACCAGGCCAGCCCGAGGCTCCAGCCGCCGAGCAGCCCCGACAGCCACGTGTCGCCTACATACAGCCGCGCGAAGCCACCGAGTACGATCCACAGCACGACCGCCGTCACGACCGGGATACGCCACAGCGCGGGCCGGTCGCGCGTCAGCACCCAGCCGAGGCCGCTGCTCGCGAGGATCGCGAACGCGGCTTCGGCATCGGGCAGCGGCGCGTGCAGCGCGCCAGGCGGCAGGCTCGCGGGCGTCGCGCCGGGCACGCCCGCGCCGAACACCGGCACGAGCACAACTGCGACGCCCACCGTCACGAGCCACCACGCGGCCGTCAGCCAGCAGCGATGGATCATCAGCCAGACGAGAAACGCGGCCGCGACGATCAGCCCCGTATCGTGCCCGTGCAGCACGGCGAGCGCGCCCATCGCGGCGTCCACCGGCGGCGTGCGCAGGTTCTGGAGGAACGCATACAGCGCGATGTCCGCGTGCATCAGCGGATCGTTCGCGACGACATCCTGCACGAGGCCCGCGAACAGCCACACGCAGCCGACGAACAGCAGCGCAAGCACGGGCACCGCTCCCGGCAGGCGGCGCACGTATGCGATCGCGTCATGCAGTCGCGCACCGAACCGCGGCCAGCGGCGCGCGCATGCGTGCACGACTTCGGCGATCGCGCGACCCAGCAGCGGCCAGCCGCGCCGCAGCGCGACACGCACGCCGATCCACACGAGCACGACCAGCGCGGCGACGACCAGCAGGATCACGGCGACCCGCACGCTGATCGCCGCGGCCAGCGCGGCCGACGCGCCGAACAGGATGCCCGGCGCGACGTGCACGGGCGCCCATACGAGTGCCGAGATGACGTTGACCGGATAGAACGACCGGCGCGGCAGCCGCGCGCAGCCGACGATGACCGGTACGACCGCACGCACCGGCGCAAGGAAGCGCGCGAGCACGATGCTCTTCATGCCGTGACGCAGTACGAACTCCTCGCCGCGCGCATAGGCGGCCGCATAGCCGAAGCGCGTCCACGCGTTGCGGATCATCCCGCCGTAGCGCCGCCCGAGTTCGTAGCTGATCCCGTCGCCGACCACGGCGCCGACAGTGGCGACGCCGATCGTCGTCCATCCGTCGAGCGCGCCAGCGCCGATCAGCGCGCCGGCCGCGAACATCACGGCGCCGGCCGGTATGACCGTGCCGACCAGCGCGATCGCCTCGGCGCAGGCGGTCACGAACACGATCGCCAGCACGAGCAGCGGATGCGCGCCGATCGCGCCGATCCACGCGTGGATCGTGTCGCTCATCGCGCGCTCCACGGCGAATCAGCCCGACGTGCGAACACCGGGCCGGCAGGGGCGTGGGGAACGTTCATCGCGAGGTGTGCGCGGTCGCGCCGGCGTAAGTGGTCAATCGAACTCGTGCTGCCGCGCATCGGCCTCGAGCGGCGCGTCGTGGTAGCCGACCGTCGCGATCTCCCGCAGATAGCGTGCGAGAAACACGCCGATCGATCCGGCGGCCTCGTACTGATGCACGTGACGGAATTCATGGGTCAGCAGACGGCGCGTGTCTTGCCCGCGCAGCACATACACCGCATGGCCGAGCGTGAGCCCGATCGTCCCCGGCGACAGCAGCCCCGTGTCGCGGGCGATCGCGGCAAGCGAGGGCGTGTCGGGGAACGGCATGCGGTCGACGATCGCCACGCGAATCCGCTCCGGCTGCGCGACGCCCACCGCGCGCGCGTCGTCGGCTTGCGCCGGCGTCAGCGGCGCGCCCTGCGCGATCCCGCGCGCCGCCTCCGCTTCGGCCCATGCGACGGCGGCAGGCAGGGCGGACGGCAGGATATCGGCAAGATCGATCATCGCAGGACTCCTTGGGTGACGCAGTGGCATCGGGCACCAGTTTAGTCCCGAATCGGCACGGTTCGCGGGCGGCTCGCGTCACGCCATGCCGGCCCGCCCCGGGCTCGGCAATCACCAGGGAATACCCTGATTTACCCGCGCTTCGCATCACACCCTTTTTCATGAATTATTTCATTTCAGTACACATTCCGCGATCGGCTATCTCGAAAATTTCCCGAATGTGTACCGTTTTCGGATTCGACGGAATATATTGATCAGAAGAACCGCCGCGGCGACAACCGGACAGCATCGCGGCCTCATCCCGAAGAGGATCGCTAGATGATCAGGGTAATTCTGGCTGACGATCACGCCGTCATGCGGGACGGACTGCGTCACATCCTGGAGATGGCCGGCGGTTTCGAAATCGTCGGCGAGGCGAGCGACGGCTCGGCCACGCTCGCGCTGGCCGAGCGCGGCGCCGCCGACGTGCTGCTGCTCGACCTGTCGATGCCCGCGCCGACCGGCATCGAGCTGATCCGGCTGGTCAAGAGCCACGCGCCGTCGCTGCGCACGCTCGTGCTGACGATGCACGCGGAGGCGCAGTACGCGGCGCGCGCGTTCAAGGCCGGCGCAACCGGCTACCTGACGAAGGACAGCGCGACCGCCGAGCTCGTCGAGGCCGTCGGCAAGGTCGCGGCGGGCGGCATCTACGTGAGCTCGTCGGCGGCCGAAAGCCTCGCGCGCACGCTGCACACGCCGGCCGCAACGCTGCCGCACGAACGGCTGTCCACGCGCGAACTCGACGTGATGCGCCGCATCGTCGCGGGCCAGATCGTCACGCAGATCGCATCCGAACTCGCGCTGAGCGCGAAGACGGTCAGCACCTACAAGACACGGATCCTCGAGAAGATGGAGCTACCGCACGAAGCCGCGCTGGTCCGCTACGCGGTGCGCCACGATCTCGACCCTGGCGTCGACGGCGGCGGCGACGCATGACGGCCGCCTCCCGCTTCCCGCCCGCGCCGCCGGACGACGACGCTCCGGACGCGTCGCGCCTGTTCATGTCGTCGCTGCCGCCGGGCCGGCGCGAGCGGCGGCTCGCGCTCGCGACCGTGCTCGTGTCGGCCGTGATCTTCGCCGCGCTCGCGCCGTTCGCGGGCATGCCGCTCGCGCCGGGCTGGGCGTTCATCCCCGTGTACCAGTCGGCGATCGTCGTCAACGACATGGTGACGGCCGGCCTGTTGCTCGGCCAGTACGCGATCCTGCGCGAGAAATCGCTGCTCGTGCTCGCGGGCGGCTACCTGTTCACGGGCTTCATGGCCGGCACGCACATGCTGACCTTCCCGGGGCTGTTCGCGCCGACCGGCCTGCTCGGCGCCGGCGAACAGACCACCGCGTGGCTCTACCTGTTCTGGCACGGCGGCTTTCCGCTGGCGGTTGCCGCCTATGCGCTGCTGCGCGCGGCGTCGCGCGCGCGCCCGATCCCGGCCCCGCAGCGCCGTGCGGCGATTCCGGTGGTGCTCTGCATCACGGCTGCGATCGGCGCGACGGTCGCGCTCGCGCTGCTCGCGACCGCCGGCCACGACCTGCTGCCGCGCATCATGAACGGCAACCGGATGGCCGCGCCGATGACGAACGCGATCACGGTCGTCTGGGGGCTGAACCTCGTCGCGCTGATGCTGATGTGGCGGCAGCGTCGCCGCCACTCCGTGCTCGACCTGTGGGTGATGACCGTGCTCGTCGCGTGGCTGTTCGATATTGCGCTGTCGTCGATGCTGAATCACGGGCGCTTCGATCTCGGCTTCTATGCGGGGCGCGCGTACGGCCTCGTCGCGTCCGGCGTCGTGCTGTTCGCGATGCTGTTCGAGAATGGCCGGCTGCATGCGCAGACGGTGCGCGCGCTGGCCGGCACGCGCTACCAGCACCTGCTCGTCGCGCAAAAGAGCGCACAGTTGAACGATGCGAACGAACGGCTCGAACAGCGCGTCGCCGCGCGCACCGCGCAACTGAGCGCGTCGAACCGCGACCTGCGGCGCGAAGTCGAGGACCGCGTGCGCGCGGAGCGTGCGCTGCAGGCGTCGCGCGAGGACCTGCGCGAGATCGCCGCGATCAGTGCAAGCGCACGCGAAGCCGAGCAACGCCGCATCGCGCGCGAGCTGCACGACGAACTCGCGCAGACGCTCGCGACGCTGAAGAACGATCTCGAATGGCTGATCGATCGCGTGCCGCAGGACGACGCGCTGCTGGCGCGCAAGATCGCGGCGATGCACATGCAGGCGCGCGGCGCGGTGGCCGCGACGCGCCGCATCGCGTCGGACCTGCGCCCGCTGATGCTCGACGATCTCGGCTTCGCCGCGGCGATGCAATGGCTCGTGGAGGATTTCCGGCACCGTCACGGCATCGCGTGCGAGCTGCACGTCGACCCGACCGAGCTGCAGCTCGACGAGCCGTACGCGACGGCCGTGTTCCGGATCGCTCAGGAAGCGCTCGCGAACGTCGCGCGGCACGCGGCCGCGTCGCATGCGGACGTGGACCTCGTGTGCGGGGACGATGCGATCGCGCTGACGATTCGCGACGACGGCGCGGGATTCGATCCCGGCATGCCGCGCAAGTCGGGATCGTTCGGGCTGGTCGGTTTGCGCGAGCGCGCGTATCTCGTCGGCGGCACGCTGCAGATCACGACGACGCTCGGCGAGGGCACGACGGTCGAGGTCGAGATTCCGCTGTCGCGCACGCCTGTCGCGGTCGCGCATGGCGAGGACGGGGTTTCGCGGGGGTAGTTTGGGAGATTGCGGTGGTGCGGGCGGGTGTCGAAGACTTAATCGGCCGCCTTCGTCGCGCGTGCCGCTTTCAGCATGCGCTGGAGTTCTGCCTGGACGTTTGCAGCATCGACGTATTCGCCGGTCCGCCGCGCGTCGTCGCGCGATGCCAGGCCACGCGCAACAAACTCGCGCTGCACGCGTCGACGCGAAATGCCATCGCACAACCGATTCATCGTCGTCATTTTCATTGCACGCTCCATACGTCGCATATGCAACGCATGGTAGCGCATCGGCACGATGCGCAAAGGGTCGGCCTGCTGACCGCGATGCATCTGCTGCCCGGCCCTGCACACCCGCCAGCCGCCCCCGGCGACATTGACCGCACGGGCCGCCTCGGTACACCGTTACAATTCGTCACCGCCCCGCGTATCTCTCGCGCCAATGCGCCGGCCGACCGGATCTCGCCCCTTCGACACGATGAAAACCATCCTCACTTACGTACTCGGCTTCTGTGCCGTCGCGGCCGGCTGGGTTGCGGTATCGCTGCTGTGCTGGCCCGTCCTGCTCGTGCTGCAGGCACTGACGACGACCGTGTTCATCCCGCATCCGGCCGGCAGCTACATCGGGCTCGGGTTCGTGTCGACCGCGCGCCTCATGGATTTTCCGACGAGCTTCGTCGGCGCCTGTTCGGTGCCGTTCATGAACGTGCCGCTCGGATTCGTTGCGGTGCTCTGGTGGTTCGGCACGGCGCTCATCGTGCAGTCTGCCTACGCGCGATACCGCGTCCCGGTGCGCGGCCGCCCGTCGTCGCGGGCCGTCCTGTGGCGCGGGGCCCGCTCGTTGCTGATCTTCACCGCCGTGCTCCTCGTCGTCGCGACGCCGTTCCTGCGGCGCTACGAAATCGTGACGCAGGATCACCTCTACGTACGGCACCTGTTCGACTGGCACGAGCGCGCGTATCCGCTCGCATCGTTGAAGGAGATCCACGTGGACATGCCCGAATACCGCCGCGGCATCATCACGTGGGACTTCAGGTTCGACGGCGGGAACCGCTTTTCGACGACCGCGCCGGACATCCGCGCGCTCAAGTACCTGCTGTCGAACGCGCACGCATCGACCAACTTCACGGTCGTCGGGAACCAGGTGATGATGCGGTAACGCCCCGCGCCGTCACGCCCGCGCCGCCACCATCCCCCGCTCCGACCGCGTCCACGCGACCAGCGCGCCGATCCCGAGCAGCGCGAGACACACGATCGGCACGATCATCGGCCCGAACGCGGTGCCCGTCACCTTACCCGCGAACGGCATCAGGTTCTGGCTGAAGAAGCCGCCGAGATTGCCGATCGAGTTGATCGCCGCGACGCTCGCCGCCGCCCGCGCGCCGGTGAAGTAGCGCGGCGGCATCGACCAGAAGCACGGATACAGCAGCGGGATGCATGCGCCGCCGAGCACGAGCGCGATGAAGCGCAGCGGCGTCGACGGCAACACAAGGCTCAGCAGGAAGCCGAACGCACCGAGCGCCGCGACGATCGCGATCGTGCGCAGGATGCTCTTCGCCCGGCGCAGCTTCCCCGGCAGCCACACCAGCAGCAGCACCGCGAGCGCCCACGGCAGCATGCTCAGGAAGCCGTTCGTGCTGCTCGACACGCCGAACGATTTAACGAGCGTCGGCAGCCAGTACGTGACGCCGTACAGCGACGTCGACATCAGCATGTAGGTCGCCGCGAACAGCATCACGCGCGGATCGAGCAGCGCCTTCCACGGCTGCCCGTGCTCGGCCTGCACGGGCTTCTCGCGTTCCAGTGCGGCCTCGACGATCTGCTTCTCGCGCTCGTCGAGGAAACGCGCGTCGCGCACCGACGCGGGCAGCACGCGAAACACGACGATCGCGACGATCACCGCCGGAATGCCCGTTGCAATGAACACCCACTGCCAGCCCGCGAGGCCCCACACGCCGTTCAGGCTCAGCAGCACGCCGCCGACCAGCGAGCCGAGCATGTTCGCAAGCGCGCTGCCGAGCGTGAAGATGCCGAGCACCTTTGCGCGATAGCTCTGCGGAAACCACAGCGTCAGGTAATAGATCACGCCGGGATAGAAGCCCGCCTCGGCGATGCCGAGCAGGAAGCGCAGCGAGCAGAACGCAGGCATCGACGTCGTGAAGCCCATCAGCACCGTGATGAGCCCCCACGTCAGCATGATCCGCGCGAGCCACACGCGCGCGCCGTAGCGATGCAGCGCGAGCGTGCTCGGCACTTCGAACAGCAGGTAGCCGATGAAGAACAGCGACGACGCGAGCCCGAACGCGGCTTCCGTCATCCCGAGGCTGTGCACCATCTGCAGTTTCGCGAAGCCGACGTTCTGCCGGTCAATGAACGCGATCAGGAACATCACGACGAGGATGGGCAGCAGGCGCCGCGCCATCTTCGACATGATGCGCTGTTCTTCGGCGGACGCGGGGTCCAGGGTTTCGGTAGCGTTCACTTCAGGCTCCTTGCGTGAATCGGTTGCGTGTCGGTTGAATCGGCGCCGCGCGCAACGAAGGCGCGGGCGCGGGGTGGGTCGATGAACGGGGGCCGGCGGCGCTCAGCCCGACCGGTAAGCGTCGAGCATCGGCGCGAACATCTCGTGCCACGCGCGCGGCTTCGCCTTGATCGTGCCGGCCAGGTACAGGAATTCGACGTAGTCCATCAGTTGGTTCGGCAGCACCGAGAAGCGCGTGTCGGGCGCGGCGAGCATCCGCATCACGTCGTCGTGCGACACGCCGATGCCCGACCCGGCCGCATAGAGCGTGGCCGCCGCGCGCGGGTCCTGCGCGATCAGGCGGTTCGCTTCGTCGAGCGCGCCGAGAAACGCCACGGCCAGCGCGGGCTCCGCATCGACGAGCCGCTTCGGCGCGAACACGACGTCGAGCGTCAGCGGGCCGAGCACGTCGACCGAACTCACGACGCGATGGATGCCCGGCTGCCGCAACTCGAGCGTCGAGAACGGCGGCGACGTGAAATGCGCGGTGACGCCGTTCTCGCGGCGGATCAACGCCTGCATCGCCTGCGGATGCGGCAGGTTCACGGTGATCGAATCGAGCTGCGCGAAATGCGCGGGGCCGAGCTGGCGGCTTGCGACCATCTGCAGCACGACCGCCGACAGCGACGTGCGGATGCCGGGCACCGCGATCCGGTCGGACGGCGTGAAGTCGCGCAGCGACATGAGGCCCGGACGGTTCGCGTTCAGCGACAGCGACGTGGTCGACAGCCCGCTGATGCCGATCACCTCGACATTCGGAATACCGCGCGCCCGCGCCCACAGCTCGATGAAGCCCGGCGCGCCGGCGCCCGCGAAATCGAGCGTGCCGGCCATCATCGCGTCGTTGACGGAATTGCCGCCGTCGAGCAGCACCCAGTCGACCGCGACGTCGCGCACGCCGTGGCGCGCCGCGTGCTGCTCGAACAGCCGCTGCTTCTCCATCACGAGCAGCGGCAGGTACAGCACGCCATAGCCTTTCGAGATCCGGACCGTGCGCGGCTTCGCGCGCACGAGCGACGGCGCGGCGAGCACGCCAAGGCCGGCAGCGATCAGCGCGCGGCGGCGCGGCGACGTCGTCATGCGCGCGCCGCCGGGCGGCGGACGGCAAACGGCGACGCGAAGGCCCGCGTCGCGCCGCGTCGCGCGTTCGTCGTGCCCGTGACATGCTGCATGTTGCCGTCTCCTTGAATATTTCTGGTATTAATGCCGTCCTTGCACCCTTCTTGCGGCTCGACACAGGTTATCGACCGAGTCTGAGAAAATGCTGACATCCCTGCCCCGGGAAAACCCCTAAACCACCCACCTGCAAAACGGCACCATGCGTATTCTCGTCGTGGAGGACGATGCCGAAATCGGCGCGGCGATCCGCAGCCGCCTGGCGCGGCTCGGCCATGCCGTCGATCTCGAGACCGACGGCGCGACCGCGAACGGGCTGCTGCGCGTCGAGCGCTTCGACCTCGTCGTGCTCGACGCGAACCTGCCGGGCATGGACGGCTTCACGGTGCTGCGCCACCTGCGCGCGTCGGGCAGCACGACGCCCGTGCTGCTCGTCACCGCGCGCTCGGCGATCGACGACCGCGTGAGCGGCCTCGGCCTCGGCGCCGACGACTATCTCGTGAAGCCGTTCGACTACCGCGAGCTCGATGCGCGCGTGCAGGCGCTCCTGCGCCGCAACAGCGGCCACGCGAACGACGTGCTGACGCTCGGCGGCCTCGCGATCGACCGCAGCAGCCGCCTCGCGGAACTCGACGGCCAGCCGCTGTCGCTGTCGCGCCAGGAATTCGCGCTGCTCGAGATTCTCGCAAGCCGCCCGCAGCGCATCTTCTCGAAGGAAGAACTGCTGAACCAGTTGTTCAGCTTCGGCAACGAGCCGACCGCGAACGCGGTCGAGCAGTATGTGACGCGCGTGCGCAAGAAGCTTCAGGGCAGCTCGGTCGAGATCCGCACCGCGCGCGGGATGGGGTATCAGATTGCCGCGCACTGACTGGTTCCCGAAGACGCTGTTCGGGCGCACGCTCCTCTTCATCGCGCTCGTCGTCGCGACCGGCGCGCTCGCGCTCGCGGCGATCGCGCGCTACTACGCGGGCGTCGCGGCTGAACGCGCATACGACCAGTTGCTTGCCGGCGCATCGATCCAGGTCGCGGAGAACCTGTACGTGCAGGGCGGCGTGCTCGCGCTGAATCCGCCGGTGGCCGCGCTGTCGACGCTGTCGCGCTACGACCTCGTCTACTACAAGGTCGTCGATTCGCGCGGCGTCGTGGTGGCCGGCTACAGCGATCTCGCGAGCCCCGCGACGCTCGCCGCCGCGAAACAGGGCCCCGCGTTCGCGAACGCCGTCTACCAGGGGCACCGGATCCGCACCGCGACCATCGCGCGCTACATGCCCGAGGAAAGCACGCCGGGCTGGGCACTCGTGACCGTCGCGCAAACCACCAACGCGCGCCAGCAGCTCACGAACGACATGAGCCTCAAGGTGTGGACGCTGATCCTGCTGATGAGCGTGCTCGCGATCGGCGCGAGCGGCCTCGCGATCCGGCGCGGGCTGCGTCCGCTCGCACTGATCGGCACGATCATCGCCGCGCGCGACCCGGCCGACCTGCGGCCGGTGGCCGTCGACACGCCGAGCGAGATCGACGCGATCATCGGGTCGATCAACGGGCTGATACACCGCCTCGCCGAGCGGATCAACGCAATGCAGCGCTTCATCGCCGACGCCGCGCACCAGATGCGCACGCCGCTCGCGCGACTCGACGCGCAGATCGAGCTGCTCGACGGCGAGTCCGATCCCGCGCGTCACGCGGCGCGGCTCGACGCGCTGCGCGCAACCTGCTCGGACGTCGGCCGGCTGACCGGCCAGCTGCTCAATCACGCGATGGTGATCCATCGCACCGAGGCCGTGCCGCTGCAACCCGTCGAACTCGTCGCGCTCGCGAAGAACGTGCTCGGCCGCACGATTCCGCTCGCCGGCGAGCGCGATGTCGCCGTCGCGTTCGCGAGCGACGCGCCGCACGCCTGGATCGACGGCGATGCGATCAGCCTGCAGGAAGCGCTGTCGAACGTGCTGCACAACGCGCTGCTGCACGGCCATGCGGACGACATCGTCGTCTCGGTCGCAAGCACAGGCACCGCCGACGGCGCAGTCACGCTGACCGTCACCGACAACGGCCGCGGCATTCCGCGCGAACATTGGGACGCGGCACTGCAGCCGTTCGTGCGGATCGCGCCGGACGGCAGCGAGCGGCGCACCGGGTCGGGCCTCGGGCTCGCGATCGTGCAGGAAGTGATGAAGGCGCACGGCGGGCGCGTCGGGTTCGCGTTTCCCGATGCGGGCGGGTTTGCGGTGGTGCTGACGTTTCCGCGGGCGGCGGGGATCGTCGCAGACGAAACATAAGGCCAGTTCGGCAAGCCGCGCCGCACCCGCCTGCGCCGGCCTTCAGACCGTGCCGCACCGCCCCGGCTCCGCCGGCACCGCACTGCCGCGCGGCAGCAACGCGACAAACACCCCCGCTGCCAGCACGAACACGACACCGGCGCCCGCATAAAACGCGGGCCAGCCTACTGTCGCGATCAGCCTCGGTATGCCGAGCAGACCGAACGTGCCGACGAGCCGCCCGCTGCTATAGAACAGCGCATACACAGTCGCAGGCTGGCGCCCGGCGGCCCAGCCGAGGATCGCGCCGCCCATGCTGATGGAGGTCCATGCGCTGGCCGCGCCGACCAGCACCGCGCCCGTCGTGGCCAGCGCCGCATCGCCGCGCGCCGCGGCAACCGCAAGCACGGCGACGCTCGCGGTGCACGCCGCGGCCCCAGTCGCGCAGATCGCCGCCGGCCGCCAGCGGCGCGCGGCCCAGCCGGCCGCGACCGCCGCCGCGAGGTTCGCGGCTGGTACGAGTGTGCCGAGCAGCGCACCGATCCGTTGCAGCGGCATGCCGAGATCGACCAGCAACAACCGGTTGAAGTTGAACAGCAGCATCAGCATCACGGTCAGCGCGATCGTCGCGAGCAGCCGCGCGCGCATCGGCGCGTCGCGCAGTGCATCGCGCCACCCCGGCAGCGACCGGTTCGCGATGCGCGGCGCCGCGCGATCGGCCGCGACCAGCAGCGCGACCGGCAACAGCGACACGGCGAGGATCGCGGCCAGCAGCACGAACGTGAGCCGCCAGCCGGCCGACGGATACGCCCACACGAGCACGCCGCCGCCCAGCAGCAGGCCGACCGCCATCCCCCCCATCTTCGCGGCCGCGACGAGCGTGCGGCCCGACGGTGGCGTCTGCTCGACCGTCAACGCGTCGAGCGACAGGTCCATCGTCGCAACGGCTGCCGTCGCGACGAGCCCGAGCGCGAACAGCGATGCGACGGACGGGGCACTCGGCAGCGCGGCGATGCCGAGCGTCGCCGCGACGGCGACCAGTTGCGTCGCGACGATCCAGCCGGTGCGGTGCCCGAGCCAGCGCATCCGCCGCGCGTCGAACCAGGGCGCCCACAGGAACGCGACGCCGAACGGCAGGTACAGCGCATAGACCCATTGCAGCGACGCCAGCGTCACGCCCTGCGCGCGCAGGATCGGCCCGAGGCCGCCCTGCACGAAGCCGAACACACTGCCGATCCCGGCGTAGAGGATCGCGACGACCGTGAGTACGCGCGCGATGCCGGGCGTCGGCGCAACGGCTGGCGGTTGATCGCCGGCGAGAAGAAGTGGTTCGCTCATGGGGCTCCCGTCAAAGCTGCGTCGTCATGCCGATGCCGACGACGCGCGGCTGGCCGACACGCACCGAACCGACACCCGGCGCCCAGCTCTGCCCCGCGACGACGTAGCGGCGGTCGAACAAGTTCTCCGCGAACCCGTACAGCGTCCAGTTCCGGTACGTCCAGCCGACCCGCAGGTTGGCCACGCTGTACGCGGCGAGATTGAAGCTGTTGCGCACGTCGACCGCGCGCGAGCCGACGAACTGCCACGCCACGTCCGCATTGAAGCGCCCCGGCAACCCGACGGCGCCGCCGGGCAATTCGCCGTGCACGCCGAGGTTGGCCGTCGTGCGCGGCACGTTCGACAGCCGGTTGCCCGACCGCGCACCCGTGACGTCGCCGGCGGGCACCGAGCGCAGTTCGCCATGCGTATAGCCGAGCCCAGCCGTCAACCGTACGTAGCGCGACACCTTCGCGCCGAGTTCGAATTCCGCGCCATAGGTCCGATAGTCGAGCGACGCGGGCATGAACAGCCCGCTCGACGGGAAGAACGCGACAAGGTGGCCGTTCTTCACGTCGTTGTAGAACACCGACCCGTCGACGCTGAGTCGCCGATCGAGCCACAGCGACTTGAAGCCGAGTTCGTAGGTCCAGCTCGTCGACGCGGGAAACGACGACTCGCGCCGGCCTTGCGGCCCGTTCACGGTCACGGCTGGAAACCCGGCCGACGCTTCGCCGCGCGACACGGTCGTATAGGTCATCAGCGTATCGGTCCAGTCGAACGTCAGGCCCGCGCGCCCGGTGACGAACGTGTCGCTCAGGCTGTCGTCCTCGCGAAACCGGCTCACGACTTTCGGATTGCCGTTGCCGTCGAACGCATAGCGCGCGTCCTTGCGCTCATAGGTCGCGCGCACGCCCGTGATCGCCTTCAGCCGCGCCGTGAGCGGCCAGCTCGCCTCGCCGAACAGCGACATGCTGTCGGTATTGATGCGGTTGTGCTGCTGGCCGTTCTGCGTCGTCACGAAATTGAACGCGGCCGGCGACGCGACCGCCGACGTGTCGTTCGTGAAGCGCGAATGGAAATAATTGAACCCGGCGGTCCACATCACGGGGCTGTCGTCGTGCGAATTCAGCCGCACCTCCTGCTGGAACGTCGATTCGCCGAAATGCATCTCGGTGTAGTCCGCACCCGGCACGTTGAACACGCTCGCCGGCCGCGTCGACAGCGCCGAATAGATAAGCCCGTCGGTCAGGTCGAACTGCTGGACGTTGCGCGAATCCTGGTAGCTCGTCAGCGACGTGAACTTGACGCGGTCGAACGCGCGCTCGACCCGCACGCTGCCGCCCGCGTCGCGCCAGCGGCTGACCGTAGACGGATCCAGCTCGACCTGCGGGAAATCGGGGTTCTGCAGCAGCACGAAGCGCGGCGCGGTGGTCTCGGTCTGGTCGACGAAGCCCGACACCGTGACCGACGTGCGGTCGTCGGGCACCCACAGCACCGTGCCACGCGCGGCGCCGATCTTCACGCGCCCGTCGGTGCTGCCCGTCGCGAGGTTCGGCACGCTGCCGTTCAGGTTCGACATCCGCACCGCGACGCGCGCGGCGACATCGTCCGACACCGGCCCGTTGCCGATCATCTCGCCGAGCCAGCGGCCGTGCGTGCCGGCTTCCGCGGTGGCCGAGAATTCGCGCTTGAAGGTCGGCTGCTTCGTGATCACGTTGATCGCGCCACCCTGCGTGTTGCGGCCGAACAGCGTACCCTGCGGGCCTCGCAGCACCTCGACGCGGTCAACGTCCATGAAGGTCGGCGGCGCGCCCGTGGTCGCGCGCGGCACGTCGTTCACGTACATCACGACCGATTCGTCGTCGGCCGCGAGCGGCATGAACGAGCCAACGCCGCGAATGCTGAACACGTTTGCATAGGTCGCACCGATATCCGCGAACGCGAGGTTCGGCACCGAACGCGCCAGGCCCGCGTTGCCGGCCGACGGCGCGGCGTCGACCGCGAGATCCACGCCGCTCGCCACCGTCACGCTGACCGGCACTTTCTGCTGCGATTCGCTGTGGCGGCGCGCGGTGATCGTCACCGCTTCGAGCTGTACGCCGGTGGCCGGGTCGGACGAGGTGGAAGCAGAAGCCGGCGACGGGATAGCAGCCGGAACGGCCATCGCGCCGCCCCCCGCGTGCGCGGACAGCGGTACCGCACAAGCGGCCGCTAGCGCAAGCGACAGCGGCGCAATCGGCCTGACCGCGCGACGCACCCCGGCACCGGCGGCGCCCGCGAAGCTGATGAGTGAAACGTTCGGTAAACTGAAGGATTGAACGGGGAATCGATCCGGTGAAGCGATACGCGAAGTCGCCCGGCGGGTCCGGGCAGCACGACTGCAACGACGACTCATGAAACATTCCCCTGCTGATGCTCCGTTCTCGACCGGCCGGCAACGGCCTCGCCGCGAACCCCTTGAAGCGTGGTGGTAGTGGTTGGAATGGGTGATGCGATTCACGCGCAACCCGCATCGCGTGCGATCAGGCGCGCATAGCGTCCGTCGCGCGCGACGAGTTCGGCATGCGTACCCTGCTCGACGACGCGGCCTTCGTCGAGCACGACGATGCGGTCGGCCTGGCGGATCGTCGATGGCCGGTGCGCGATCATCAGCACCGTGCGATGCCGGCGCAGCCGCGCGAGCGCGTCGTGGAACGCGCGCTCGCTCTCCGTGTCGAGGCTCGACGACGCTTCGTCGAGCACGAGCACGGGACTGTCGCGCAGCAGCGCGCGCGCGATCGCGATCCGCTGCCGCTGGCCACCCGACAACTGCGCGCCGCGCTCGCCGACAACGGTCGCATAGCCGTGCGGCAGACTTTCGATGAACTCGTGGACGTGCGCGACCCGCGCCGCGTCGCGAATCGCCTGCGCGTCCGCGTCGGGGCGCGCGAACCGCAGGTTGTCCTCGATACTGCCGTGGAACAGCACGATGTCCTGGAACACCGCGCTGACCTGCGCGCGCATCGCCGCCAGCGGCAGGTCGCGCAGGTCGACGCCGCCGATCCGCACTGCGCCGCGCTGCGGGTCGGCCATCCGCGTCAGCAGCGCGCCAAGCGTCGACTTGCCGGCGCCCGACGGCCCGACGACACCAACGAATTCGCGCTCGCCGACCGCGAACGACACGCGCTCGAGCGCGAGCCGGTCACTGCCCGGCCACGCAAACGTCACGTCGTCGAAGGCGATGTCCGAGCGCGCGCCCGGCGCGCGCGGCGACGCCGGCTCGCGCACGGGCGGTTCGGCATCGAGCAACGCGGCGATCGGCGCGGCCGCGCTCGCGGCACCCCACGCGACATGGAACGTCTTGTCGAGCCGGTCGACCGGCCGGAACGCCTCGCGCGCCAGGAACAGCGTGATCAGCGCGGTCGTCGCAGGCAGCGCGCCCGACGCCGCACGCGACGCATTTAACGCCGCCACCAGCGCGATGCAGCCAAGCCCGAACAGGCCCGTCACGCCGTTGCGCATCAGCGTGGCGTAAAGAATCCCCATCGCCTCGCTGCGCAGGTCAGCCGCCGCGGCGACCAGCGCCGCGCGGCGCGTGCCGGCCGCGTCGAACGCCTTCAGCGTGGCAATGCCCTGCAGGCTGTCGAGCATCGTCGCGCCGAAGCGCCCCATCGACGCCATCAGCCCCGATGCCTTTGGCCGGCACAGCCGCAGCCACACGCGATCGACGACGGGCACCGCCAGCACGCAGGCGGCGAGCACACTCGCGGACAGCGGATCGAGCCACGCGACGGCGCCGATCACGCCGGTGCAGCCGACAAGTGCAACGCAGACGGCCGGAATGTAGCGGCCGTAATACGTCTCGAGCGCCTCGACGCCGCCGATGATGGTGTGCTGTAGTTCAGCGGTACGACCCGCGCCGCCGTCCGCGCCGAGCGCCAGCGCCTGCGGCAGCAGCCGCGCGCGCAACCGTGCCTTGGTGCGGCTCGCGGTGCGCAGCGCCGCGACTTCGCCGGCCCACATCAGCGCGATCCGTGCGAGCGCGAACGCCGCGAAGCCAAGCACCCAACCGAACACGTCCGACGGCGACGCGCCCGACAGCACGGCCGCGATCCCGAGCGCAATGCACAGCGCCTGGGCCGCGTAGCACGCGGTGACGGCCAGCCCGATCGCGACGCTCGTCGCGATATCGGCGTAGACGACTCCCGCGAGTCGCCACAATTGAGTTTGCATCTGATTCCCCTTCATCTGGATACCTGATCGATACGGCTCGCGCTGCACCGTGATGACGCGTCTGCGATGCATTGGTCAATCTGCCGTGCGGTCGCCCGTCACGCAGTGCACGGGCACACCCTTCAGCGGCGTGGCCGTGACACCGACGAGCCCCTGTTCGGCGAGCAGCGCCCTGACTGAGGCGACCGGATAGCAGTCGCCCGCCTGCGTGAGCCCGAGCATCTGGGCGGCGAACAGGCGCGGCACGGGCTCGCTCGCGGGCGGCGCGTCCGAGATCATGAAATCGCAAACCGCGATCCGCCCTCCGGGCGCGAGGAGGCGGCATGCGCGCGCGAGCAGCCGGCGGCATGCGTCCTCGGCGAAGTGATGGAGGATCTGGCTCAGGATGACGAGGTCGTACTGCCCCGGAATCTCGACGTCGAACAGATCACCGCCGACGAACTGCGCGCGCGCCTCGACACCGAATTCGTGCGCGGTGCGCGCACACGCGTCGCGGATCGACGGCCAGTCGACGCCGCAGACGGTCGCCTTCGGCTGCGCCTGCGCGAACGTAAAGCCGTAGATACCGTTGCCACAGCCGAGATCGAGTACGGCGACCGACCGGCGCGCGGCGGCCCACGGCGCGAGCAGATCCGCGACGCGCCGCGCCGCGCGGTGCGGCGGCTCGTGTCCGCAATGCCGACCGCGAACTCCTGCCAGTACGGGTGATCTGCGGCCTCGAGGCTCGACGGCAGCACGCTGCCGCCCGCCACGACGGCGTCCTTGAAATGCCGGAACGTGTCCCACATCAGATCGGCCGTATAAACGCTCGAAAGGCCGCCGATGTAGTGCGGCGACGCGGTCACGAGAAAGCGCTGCGACGTCGGGTTCAGTGCATAGCGTGCACGCGCGGCGTCGTGGTCGACGAGCTCGAGCCCGGCCAGCGCATCGAGCAGGATCCGCATCCCGCGCGCGCTGGCCTGCAGTTCGCCGGCCAGTTCGGCCGCACCGCGCGGGCCAGCCGCCAGCCGGTCGAACACGCGCAACTCGATCGCCGCACGCAGCACACCGGCACGCTCGACGCCCATCAGCAGATCGAGGATCGGCGCCGCGGACAGCGCGGGTTGCGCGCCCGGCAGGCAGGTCGCAAGCGCAGCCTGTGCGGTCGCGACTTCGCGCGCGAGCGTCGCGCGATCGACCTTGCCCGACGGTGCGAGCCGCAGCCGCGGGCACGGCACCACCGCGTCGATGCGCTTGCTGCTCTCCACGCCCCCGTCGTCGAGCAGGAAGCGGTTGATCGCGTCAAGCGTCGGCACCTGGCGGCCCACGCGCGGCACGACGCACGCACAGAGCCGCACGACGGCCGCATCGCCCGCCGCCTGCACGACGGCCACGTCCGCGACGTCGGGATGCCCGTGCAGCAGCATCTCGATCTCGACGAGATTGATCTTCACGCCGTTGCGCAACACGGTATCCGCACGGCGGCCGACGATCTGCAGATAGCCGGCCGCATCCATCCGGCCGCGATCGCCGAGCCGCACCCAGCCGTCCGCCGCGCGATTGCGTTCGTTCAGTTCCGGCGCGCCGTAGTAGCCCATCGGCGTCATCGGCCCGCGCGCCCAAATCTCGCCTTCGTCGCCCGGGTCGGCATCCCGGCCCGCATCGTCGACGATCCGCACCGTGACGACCGCCGGATCGGGCCGCCCGACCGTCGCGACGACCGTATCGAAATCGTCGTCGAGCGCGGTGTGACACGCGACGCCGTCCGCCGAGCCGTACGACTGGATCAGCGCGCAGCCGATCATGTCACGCACGCGCCGCGCGGTTTCCGCGCTCAGCGCCGAACCGCCGCTAACGATCGCCTTCAGCGACGACAGGTCGGGCGCATCGTCCCCGCCGTCCACGAGCAGTGGGCTTTCGAGCAGCATGTCGACCATGTTCGGCCCCGCGAACAGATGCGTAACGCGCAGCGCGGCGATCGCGAGCAGGGCGGCGGTCGGCTCGAACCGCTCGAGATTAACGAGTGCACCGCCGAGCGCCGCGAGCGTGCACGACGTGCCGAGCGAGCCGAACGGGGACGCGAGCGACACGCAGAACATCGCGCGTATCAACGAAACATCGGCGCCGAGGCTCTTCAGGTACGACGCCTGCCCGCCAATCAAGCCATTGTGCGAATACAGCACAAGCTTCGGCTCGGCCTCTGAACCCGACGACGCGATCAGCCGCACCGGGCCGTCCGGGTCGAGCACGCCCGCACGGTACGGATGCGGCTCACGCTCCCAGCAGCGATCGAGGTCAGGCCAGTCAAGATAGCGCGCGCCGTGCACGAACACGCGTTCGAGCACGGGCAGTTCGTCGCGCAGCCCGTCAACCAGTGCCGCATAGTCAATGTCGCCGACCCGCCGCTGGCAGATCAGCACCTTCGCGGCCGACTTCGCAAGGAGCGCACGGCTCTCGTGCCGCTTGCGGCCGATCGGGTAAGGCAGCACGATCGCGCCGAGCGCAGCGGCGGCCAGGTCGACCGCGCAGGCACGCCAGCCGTTCGGCAGGTTGACCGCCACGACGTCGCCCGCACGCACGCCACATTCGTGCAGCGCGGTCGCGAGCCCGAGGCTGCGCACGCGCAGTTGCGCATAAGTGAGCGCGATGCCGCCGTCGGACACCGCGAGCGCGAGCGGGTGCGCATCGGCGTAACCCGCGAACGCGCCGAACAGGTCGCGCCCTGCGTAAATGCCGGCGTCGGCCCAGGCGCGCCGCAGCGCGGCGGGAACGTGGTCGCGCACGGCGCCGGATTCCGGAACGGCGCCGCGCGACCGGGCGGCGGAAAGCGTGGAGTCGAATGTCATCGAAGCGTCTCAGTGTGAGTGAAGGTCCAGGGACAGGTGACGGACAGGCGGTCGGCTTCACGCCGCACGCTGCCCGCCAGGAGCGGATGGGCCGCGACGTCGGCCGCATCGGCCGCGATCGCGACGGCCGGCACGTCGTGTGCGGCAAATTCGCGCTGCCAGTGCACGGTGTCGTGCACGGCGAGCGCGGCGGCGAGACGCTCGGCCGCATCGTCCGGCACCACGCCGTACACGGCACCGCACAGCCTCACGAGGCACACCGCGCCGCGTTCGCCGGGTGGCACATCGATCATCAGGCGGCCGTCGCGCGTCGCGTACGCGGCCGGCAGGCCCAGCGCCGCGGCGAGTGGCTCGGCATCGGCACGCGGCGCAGCCGCCGCTTCGTGCGCGTGCGCAACGAGCAGCGCCGCGGCACCCGTCATCGCGGAATCGAACCCGCGCGCGCGGCCGTCGACGGCGCGCGCGTAGAGCGCGGCGGCCACGCCCTCGGCCGCCGCGACGCCGCCCAGCACGTCGACCAGCGTCAGCAGCGCGCCGCCGCTTCCGTACGGGCCACCAATCAGCGCCGCCAGGCCGCTGTGCGCCTGCACCATGAAGTCGGTACCGACCGGATCGTCGTGCGCCGGCTCCCGCCCGGCGCCGGATGCCGACGCGTAGACGAGCGCGGGCGCGACCCGCGCGAAATCGGCCGCCGTCAGTTCGAGCCGCGCGGCGCGGCCGGGCGCCCAGTTGTGCAGGAACACGTCAGCGTCGCGCGCGAGGTCGAACACGCGGTCGCGCCCGGCGCGCGTGTGCAGATCGAGTTCAATGCATTCCTTGCCGCGGTTGATCACGTCGAAATGCGCGGACACGCCACCCGCCAGCGGCGGCATCCCGCGCATCGGATCGCCGCCGGGCGGCTCGATCTTGATCACGCGCGCGCCGAGCAGGCGCAGCACGTGACCCGCGAGCGGCCCCTGGATCAACCGGCAGGATTCAAGCACGGTCATGCCGGCGAGCGGCCGGCCGGGCACCGCCGGCACATCGCCGCGCGCGAACGGCGGCGTACCGGCCGGCTCCGCCGCCGGATCGAATTGCCACGGGCCGCCCGCGCGCCAGCGCGCGTCGCGCGGATCGTCGCGCAGCGCGGCCGCATCACGCACCGCGCTCACATAGGTACCCGTATCGCGCGCAATCGCGCACAGCGACGCATAGTCGAGCCGGGCCACCACGCGAAACAGGCCGGCCGGCAGCGGCGCACACGCCTGCGTGTAGCGCAGCATGAACGGGCGCCACCCGGCCGCGATGTCGTCCGCGGCAGCCCCCGCACGCTGCCAGAAGTGCCCCCATGCGTCCGGGTCGAGCGCTTCGAATTCGAAGCGCTCGCCGTCGCCGCTCTCGAACGGCGGTGGACGATCGTTCTCGTCGCGCGGCGGCTGCACGGGCTGCCCGGCGTGATCCATCGCGAGGTACTGGCCCATCGCGAACAGCGCGGCATCGGCAAGACAAAGCGACAGCGCGGCAGGCGGCGCTCCGTCGCGTCCGCGCTGGGCAGCCAACGCGGCCAGCGCGGACGCGGACGCGAGCGACGCGCCGAGCGTCGACACGTAGTCAACGCCGAGCGACCGCCACGCGTGCTCGGCACGCGCATGCCAGCCAGTGATGCCGGTCGCGGCCTGCAGCAGCGCATCGGACACGGGCGCGCCGGCCGCCGGCCAGCCGCGCAGCGACACGTCGACGCGCGCGCCCGACGCATCGGCAAGACGCGCGTGAATCATGTCGCAGCCCGTGGACGCCACGTCGTCGGGAAAGGCGCAAACGCGCCGCAGCGGCACGCACTGCGCGCCGAACGCCGTCATCCGCCGTTGCAGCGCGCTCAACGCCGGCGCGAAGCCGGGCGGCGACGCCGACAGCGCCAGCCGTACATCGCCTAGCGGCAGCGCCGCAAGCCGCGCGGCATTTCGTTCAATGTCGGTCATAGGCATGGATGTTGATCTGGCCCCGGTCAGGGGGAAACACACCACTTCCCGCCCATCCAGCGGCGGCCGCGACCCCGCCGGGGTACGCGCCGGCGCTGCCGGCGGACGACAGCGCCATCAGTTGATGGTCGACATCCACAATGATATTTTACTAATTAATGAGAATCATTCTCATTTCATATGGATATCGGCGAATTTCATATGCGGGCCGGGTGAAGCCGTTCCATCGCCAAAACTTTGTAGCTAGTCTTGCGGACATCGAGGCGCTTGAGATTTACCGAAACGTCCGGTCTACCGTGGAGAACCTGAGAGGAGTTGTTCGGATGCACGCACTGACCATACCCAGCGCGTCCGCAATGGACGTCGCCCCAAACCAGACCTGGACCGTCGCACGCGGGGACGCCGAATGCGGCAGCTACGCGGTCGAACGCCTGAATTGCGAGCCCGGCTTCTCGGTCGTGCGCTCGAGTGTGCTGTCGGAGCGCGCGCTGACCGAGGCCTGCAGCCACGACGGCGCCGAACGCCAGCTCGTCGTCACGATCGGCCTTGAAGGCGACTCCGAGTTCTGTGACCGGCGCGGCGAGCGCCTGCCGTTCTCGTCCGGTCACACAACGGTGTCGGTGTTCCGCAGCGGCGGCGGCGAACGCCGCTTCGCCGCAAACCGGCTTGTGCGGCAGCTGCGGCTCGTCGTGTCGGAAAGCACGCTGTCGAACTTCGTCGGCGCGGACCGATGCCGCGAGTTGCTCGGCCCGATGCTCGGCCATTTCGAAGGATTCCGGCAAGTTGCATTCATGGCGAACGGTACGAGCCCGCACCTGCGCTTCTTCCGGAATCCCGACCTGCTGCAGCAGGACGGCCTGAGCCTGCGCATCCACGCGCTGAGCCTGCTCGCCGACCAATTGAGCACGATCGCACCGGCGCCCGTGCAGACCGGTCGCCTCGGCGCGCGCGACCTCGACAAGCTCGCGCACATCGAGGCGTTCATGCGCACGCACCTCGACAAGCCGCTCAACAACGCGTACCTGTCGGCCTCGCTCGGCATCAGCGAATACAAGCTGAAGGAGTGCTTCCGCCAGGCCTACGGCACGAGCCCGGCACAGCATCTGCTCGAACTGCGGATGCACCGCGCGCAGGAGCTGCTCGAAGCCGGCCACCAGGTGGCCGAGACGGCCTATCGCGTCGGCTATCAGCATCCGAGCAATCTCAGCGCCGCGTTCACGCGTTTCTTCGGGTGCACGCCGAAGTCCGTCCTCGGCAACCGATCCTGCCGAGCCCTCGTCCGATGCGCCGAATGTGCCAGCCATGACTGACCTGCATGCCACACCCGCCCACGCCGCCGGCCGGCGCGAGATATTCCTGAACCTCAACGAATCGCCGTTCGGCCCGTTCGACGAAGCCGAAGCCGCCGCTGCGCACGTGCTCGCCGAGGCGGGCCGTTACCAATTCCCGCTCGTCGAACGGCTGCGCGAAGCGATCGCAGCCGCTCACGACGTGCCTGCCGGCTGGGTGTCGCTGTATCCGGGCTCGAATCGCGCGCTGCATTACGCGACGCTCGCGTTCACCGCGCCCGATGCGCCACTCGTGCTCGCCAGCCCCGGCTACCCCGTCTGCGAACAGGCCGCCCGGCTCGCGAACCGGCCCGTCCGCCGCGTGCCGCTTTGCGCGGACGGCGCGCACGACGTCGCCGCGATGTGCGAAGCCGCACCGCGCGGGCTGATCTATGTCGCCAACCCGAACAACCCGACCGGCACCGTGACGCCGCGCGACGCGCTGCGACACCTGCTGAGCGACCGCTGGCCCGGCACGACCGTGCTCGTCGACGAGGCCTATATCGAGTACAGCGACGAACCGTCGATGCTCGACGCGGTACGCACGGACCCGGGGCTGATCGTCGCGCGCACGTTCTCGAAGATCTACGGGATGGCCGGCCTGCGGCTCGGCTATGCAGTCGCGCAACCCGACGCCATCGGACACATCCACACCATGCCGCCGCACGATGTGTCCGTGCCGGCCGCCGCCGCGGCCCTCGCGAGCCTCGCGCTGCGCGACCGGCTCGGTGAGCGCAAGGCGTACACGGCGGCCGGTCGCGACGATCTGATCCGCTGGTTCGCCGCGCACGGCCTCGCGTGCCTGCCGTCGCGCGCGAACTGCGTGATGGTCGATCTCGGCCGCGCCGGCCCGCCCGTGATCGCGGCGCTCGCCGCGCGCGGCGTGCACGTGGGACGCAGTTGGCCCGACATGCCGAACTGGATACGCATCACGATCGGCACGCGCGACGAGATGGACGCGCTGAAAGCGGCCCTCGCGCACGTGCTCGCCGAACCGGCCGGACGCGACACCGCCTGAACGCGCCCCGCTCCCCGTCATTCCGCTCCACCGCCTATCGACGATCCGCCATGAAACTACCGCCTCTCGTTACGACGCTCGCACCGCTGTTCGGCGACGAGCTGACTCGCTACAGCCGGCACATCCTGCTGCCGGAACTCGGCCTGACCGGCCAGCAGCGCCTGAAGTCCGCCCGCGTGCTCGTGGTCGGCGCGGGCGGGCTCGGTTCGCCCGCGCTGCTCTATCTCGCCGCCGCGGGCGTCGGCACGCTCGGCGTGATCGATTTCGACCGCGTCGACGTGTCGAACCTGCAGCGGCAGGTGATCCACCGGATGTCGACGGTCGGCATGCCGAAGACGGCAAGCGCGCGCAACGCGATCGTCGCGCTCAATCCGCACGTCGACGTGCGGGTGCACGACGAGCGGCTCGACAACGACAACGCGATCGAGCTGTTCTCGCAGTACGACCTGATCGTCGATGGCACCGACAACTTCGCGACGCGCTACCTCGTCAACGATGCTTGCGTGCTGGCCCGCAAGCCCTACGTGTGGGGCTCGATCTACCGCTTCGAAGGCCAGGCGTCGGTGTTCTGGGAGGACGCGCCCGGCGGCGCCGGCGTCAACTACCGCGACCTCTATCCGGAGCCGCCGCCGCCACATCTCGCGCCGTCGTGCACCGAAGGTGGCGTACTCGGCGTGCTGTGCGCGTCGATCGCGTCGATCATGGCGACCGAGACCGTGAAGCTGATCACGGGCATCGGCGAATCGCTGCTCGGCCGGCTCGCCGTGTACGATGCTCTCGACATGCGCTACCGCTTCCTGCCGCTGCGGCGCGCGCCGCAACGACAGCCGATCGTCGCGCTCGACGACTACCCGCATTTCTGCGGCCTCGCGACGCTCACCGAACCCGTGCGTGTACCCGCGATCGATGCGACCGCACTCAAGCAACTGCTCGACGCGGGTCTGCCGTTCGAGCTCGTCGACGTGCGCGAGCCGAACGAATGGGAACTCGTACGCATTCCCGGTGCACGGCTGATGCCGAAGCAGCAGTTGCTGGCCGACGGGCTCGCGAAGCTCGAGCGCACGCGCCGCACCGTCGTGTACTGCAAGGGCGGCGCACGCTCGCGCGACGTCGTTCAGGCGATGTGCCAAGCGGGCTTCACGGACGTCAGCAACCTCGACGGCGGCATCCTTTCGTGGATCCGCACGGTCGATCCGTCCCTGCCGCAATACTGAGGCGCCGCCGATGCTGACCCTGCCGACCGACGTCGTCGACACGATCGTCCGCCACGCGCGCGCAGCGCATCCGCTCGAATGCTGCGGCATCGTCGCGGGCACGGCCGACGGCTCGCCGCCATCGCGCGTGATTCCGATGCACAACGCAACACAGTCGCCGACCTTTTTTCAGTTCGACGCCGCCGAGCAGCTGCGCGTCTGGCGCGACCTCGACGCGCGCGACGAGACGCCGGTCGTGATCTACCACTCGCATACGGCGTCGGCCGCGCGACCGAGCCGCACCGACATCGATTACGCGGCTGCGCATCCCGATGCGTACCACCTAATCGTCGCGACCGACCCGCGCTTCGAACCCGCGCTCCGCTGCTACCGGATCGTGGACGGCATCGCGACCGAAACGCCGCTGAGGATCAGCGCATAGGCACCACCCGGCTTCACCTGAACGACGCATCCAACAAAACATTAAGGACTACAAATGGCTATCATGATCTGCATTCCGACCATCATGCGAACGCTGACCAACGACCGGAAGGTCGTCGAAGCGCAGGGCGACACGCTGCGCGCCGTGATCGACTCGCTCGAGTCGACGTATCCAGGTCTGCAACAGCGGCTCGTCGAAGACGACCGGCTGCACCGCTTTGTCAACGTCTACGTGAACGACGACGACATCCGCTTCAGGGGCGGGCTGTCGGCTGCCGTCGCGGACGGCGACACCATCACGATCCTTCCGGCCGTCGCCGGGGGCCGCTACTGAACGCGGCCGCCGCGACGTCTCTCCTGCCCGAGGAGCCGATCATGCAGCAATGTCCTTTCATGAGCCCGCCTGGCGCGGCGGCCGCGAAGCCGCGGCCGGGCTTGCGCTACAGCGGCTATCTGCAGCTCGACAGCTTGCTCGACAGCCAGTCGCCGCTATCCGGCACGCACGACGAGATGCTGTTCATCATCCAGCACCAGACAGCGGAACTCTGGATGAAGCTGCTGCTGCACGAGCTGACGCGCGCGTGCAAGCAACTTCGCGCATCGCAGCTTCCGCAGGCGTCGAAGACGGTCGCCCGCGCGCAGCGGACCATGGATCATCTCGTGCACAGCTGGAACGTGCTCGCGACGCTCACGCCCGTCGAATTTCTCGCGATGCGCCCCGCGCTCGGTTCCGCGTCCGGCCATCAGTCGTTCCAGTTCCGCGAGATCGAGTTCCTGCTCGGCAACAAGAACCCGGCGGTGATCGGCGATCACGATGCGCACCCGGCTGCGCACGACGCACTGCTCGCGCGGCTGCACGCGCCGTCGCTGTACGACGAGGCGGTCGGCGCGCTGGCGCGCGCGGGTTTCGCGATCTGCCGCGCGCGGCTCGATGCCGATCCGACCGGGTCAGTCCGCTACGACGCGTCGGTGGAAGCCGCTTGGTGCGCGGTGTACCGCGACACGGATGCGCACTGGGCACTGTACGACCTCGGCGAACGCCTGATCGATCTCGAGGAAGGCGTGCGCCAATGGCGCTTCCGACATATCGGCACCGTCGAACGCACAATCGGCCTGCGCCGCGGCACGGGCGGCAGCGACGGTGCGAGCTACCTGCGCAGGACGCTCGATGTCGTGCTGTTTCCCGAGCTGTGGCAGATGCGCACGGCGCTCTGACTCGCCCCCCTTTTCCACGGTTACCGACATGCACGATACCGTTACTCCCTCTCCCGGCCGGCCCGCGTCGCGCGGCCGCCTCGCGATCGCCGGCGCAGGGCTGGCCGGCACGCTTGCCGCGTGTCTGCTCGCCGCGCGCGGCTGGCGCGTCGATGTGTTCGAGCGGCACGCCGACCCGCGACGCCACGGCGACGCGGGCGGCCGCTCGATCAATCTCGCACTCGCGGAGCGCGGCATCCACGCACTGCGCGCCGCGCAGCTCGACGTCGAAACAATGCGCCACACGGTCGCGATGCGCGGCCGCATGGTGCATGCGACCGGCGAATATCCGCACCTGCACCCTTACGGACGCAACCCCGGCGACGTGATCTGGTCGATCCACCGGGGCCGGTTGAACCGGCTCCTGCTCGACGCGGCAGAGCGTGCCGGCGCGCGCGTGCACCACGGCGTGGCCGTCGAGGACGTCGATTGCAACGCGCGCGAACTTGTCCTGACGAACGGACAGCGCGCCGCCTTCGATCTGCTGATCGGCGCGGACGGCGCGGATTCTCGGGTGCGCGCCGCGCTGTCGCGCACGGTCGATCTCGGCATCGATTGCGAACGGCAGCCGCACGGCTACAAGGAGCTGGAGATTCCAGCGGCACCTGGCGGCGGATTTCGCATCGAGCCGAACGCGCTGCATCTGTGGCCGCGCGGCGGCTACATGTGCATCGCGCTGCCGAATGTCGAAGGGAGTTTCACCACGACGCTGTTCCTGCCGGTCGACGCGGACGACGACACCGGCACACCAAGCTTCGCGCAGCTGCCCGACGGCCGTGCCGCACGGCGGCTGTTCGAGCAGGCGTTTCCCGACCTGTCCACGCACGTGCCGGCACTCGAAGCCGATTTCGATGCGCATCCGGTCGGCATGCTCGCCACGCTTCGGTTGCAGCGCTGGCACGCGCACGGGCATACCGTCCTGCTCGGCGATGCGGCGCACGCGATGGTGCCGTTCCACGGCCAGGGGATGAACTGTGCGTTGGAGGACGCCATCGCGCTCGCGCGCCAGCTCGATGAACACCCGCACGATCGGCGGGCCGCGCTCAACGCGTTCGAGGCCGAACGTCGACCAAATGCGCTGGCGATCCAGGCGATGGCGCTCGATAACTATGTCGAGATGCGGGCGCGGGTCGCGACGCCCGGCTATGCACTCGAACGCGAGCTGTCGGCGTGGCTCGCCGAGCGCCATCCCGCCCGCTTCGTGCCGCGCTACAGCATGGTGACATTCCAGCACGTGCCGTATGCGCTCGCGTACGAACGCGGCAAGATCCAGGCCGACATCCTGCGGGCCGGCACGGCCGGCTGCGATGCGTTCCGGCAGATCGACCTGCGCGCAGTCGAGCGCGACCTGTTCGACCGTCTGCCCGAGCTGTCCGCCTCATGAGCGCCGCCACGATCTTGCCCGGCATCGTCCGGCCCGCCTGGCGTCGGCTCGATGCAGCCGAGCGCGCTCGCGAGTATTCGCCGAGTTCGAAAGCGCCGGATTTCCGCAACACGCTGTCCGACTATCGCGCGCGCAGCCGCAACGCGGCGCGCAGCCTCGCCGCGCCGACGATCCTGCGCTACGGCACGGATGCCGCGCAGCGCATCCTGCTGTTCGAGCCTGCCGGCCGCACCGCCGACGTGCTCGTCGCCTATTTCCACGGCGGCTACTGGCAGGAGCTATCAGCCGACGATTCGCTGTTTCCGGCGCCCGCGTTTCTCGGCCAGCGCGTCGCGTACGCAGCCGTCGGCTACACGCTCGCGCCGCGCGCGACATTGCCCGGCATCGTCGAGCAGGCAGCCGACGCCATCGCCGCGCTGCGGCGCTTCATGGCCGCCCCACGCATCGTCATTGCCGGCAGCTCGGCGGGCGCCCATCTGGCCACGATGCTGCTGACGCTCGACTGGCGCACGCGCGGACCCGACTCACCACCGTTCGACGGCGCGATCCTGCTATCGGGCATCTACGATCTGCGCCCGCTCGTCGGCACCTACATCAACGATGCGCTGGGGCTCGACGAACGCGCCGCCTTCGCGCTGAGCCCGCAGTACCTGCCGATTCACACGCGGGTGCCGGTGACCGTCTGCTGGGGAGAACATGAGACCGACGAGTTCCGGCGGCAGAGCCGCAACCTGGTCGGCCGCCTCGCACGCGGCGGCATGCTGTGCGCAGCCGGCGAAATAGCCGCGCGGAACCACTTCGACCTCGTGTTCGACCTCGGTGTGCCCGGCACGCCGCTCGACCGCCGGATCGCGCCGCTGCTCGGCCGTGGCGGACGTTGACGCGCGCCCGCCGCAGCGCACGGCCGACGCGTTACGCGAGCGCGGCGATCCCCGCGCGGGCGACTTCCGCATCCTCGGCCGACTTCACACCCGATACGCTGACAGCGCCGACGGTCTCGCCATCAACGACAATCGGCACGCCGCCCTCGAGAAAACCCGCCATCGGCGCGCTGAGGAACGACACGCGACCCTGCATCACGATGTCTTCGTATATCTTGCTCTCGCGCCGCCCGAGCACGGCCGTACGCCCTTTCGCGATCGCCATCTCGACCGAACTCGGCGTTGCGCCATCGAGCCGCTGCAGGTGCAGCAAGTGGCCGCCGTCGTCGAGAATCGCGATCGTCACGGGCCAGTGGCGGGCCAGCGCGAAAGCCTCCGATGCAGCGGCGATCTTCTTCACGTCTTCACTCGTCAATACGGGTTTTGTTTTCATTTCCGGTCGCTTTCCCTGTTGGATTCGATGATCTTTTACATAGTTATCCAAATCAAAAATATAGCGTAAACGGTAGCCGACATAACGATATTCGGCAATACTCTCGATACGTGAACGGCAGTTCGACGGCAAGCACGTCGAATGGAACGACGCAAAAAAGGCGCGTCGGTTTCGACCGACAGCCCCGTCGCGGTCACGCCTTGTGCGTCGACAGCAAGATACTCGTCTCCGTATTCGCGATCCCGTCGATCAGCCGGATCGCGCCGAGCACGCGATCGAAATGCTCGAGCGAATCGGCATGCAGTTCGGCGACGAGATCCCAGCGGCCGTTCGTGCTGTGGATCGACGCGACGTTCGGATGCCCGCGCAGCACCTTCACCACTTCCGCGCCGCGATTGCCCTGCACCGCGATCGACATCAGCGCGCGGATCCGGTGCCGCTCGGCCGCCGGCTTGAGCCTCACCGTATAGCCGACGATCACGCCGTTTTTCTCCAGTCGCGTCAGCCGGTTCTGCACGGTCGCGCGCGCGACGCGCAATTCCTTCGCCAGTGCGACGACAGGCAGTCGCGCGTTGTCGCGCAGCAGCGCAATGAGCTGCCGGTCGACGTCGTCGAGCGTGATCATGAACGGGCCTTCCTGTTGTGCGTGGACCGGCCGCCAGCGTGCCGGAGGCTGCGCATTCCGACCAGCGAAAACCAGACAAACTGCCGAAATTGGCTGGCATTCTGCCAAGTCTATCGATAAATCTGCCACTTTTGCTGTCTTTTTGTTGGCTCGACTCACGGAAATAATGACTCCATCGACCGGCCGGACAAGCCGCGCCGCCGCTTTCCCGGAAGCCCGGGCCCGCGCCGAAGCACCGCCCGGTCGACCAGAACGCCAATGCATAGGACCCGAGTAACCGCTAAAGCGCTAACTCGGGTCGACAGGAGACAAACCGATGACTCGCTTCCTCGACGTTCCCGCCACCGCCCGACTGATTGCCAAAACCGGCGTCACGACGTTCCTGCGCGAACTCGTCGACACGCTGCACGCCGATTACCTGCACTGGGCCGATTTCGACAAGTCGCCGCGCGTCGCGTGCCACTCGCGCGACGGCGTGATCGAACTGATGCCGGTCGCGAACGCGTCGCTGTTCGCGTTCAAGTACGTGAACGGCCACCCCGTCAACGCGGCGCGCGGAATGCACACGGTGATGGCGTTCGGCGCGCTCGCCGAAGTCGATACCGGCTACCCGCTGCTGCTCGCCGAACTCACGCTGACGACCGCGCTGCGCACGGCCGCCACGTCGGTGCTCGCCGCACGGGCACTCGCACGGCCCGATTCGCGCACGATGGCGCTGGTCGGCAACGGCGCGCAAAGCGAATTCCAGGCGATCGCGTTCCATACGCTGCTCGGCATCGACGAAATCCGCGTGTTCGACGTCGATCCGCTCGCGACCGACAAGCTCGTGCAGAACCTCGCCGCATACCCGGCGCTGCGCGTCGTGCGGGCCGCATCGACCGCCGACGCCGTGCGCGGCGCCGACATCGTGACGACCGTCACCGCCGACAAGGCGTACGCGACGATCGTCACGGCCGACATGATCGAGCCCGGCATGCATTTGAACGCCGTGGGCGGCGATTGCCCGGGCAAGACCGAACTCGAAGCGGGCGTGCTGCAGGCGGGCCGCGTGTTCGTCGAATTCGAGCCGCAGTCGCGCATCGAGGGCGAGATCCAGCAGATGCCGGCCGACTTCCCCGTCACCGAGCTGTGGCGCGTGCTGCAACGCGAGACGACCGGCCGCGAACGCGCGGACGAGGTCACGGTGTTCGACTCGGTCGGCTTCGCGCTCGAGGACTACTCGGCGCTGCGCTACCTGTACGCGCTCGCGCAGCAGCACAACGCGGGCGTCGAGATCGCGCTGATTCCGCCGGCCGTCGATCCGAAGAACCTGTTCGCGCTGATCGACGACCCGGCCGCGATCGCGCAGGGTCACGCGGCGTTCGCCACCGAAGCCGTCGCCGCGTTCGCGCGCTGACCGTCAATCCCGGGCGGCCTGTGCGCCGCCCGGCTCCTTGCCTTTCGTTCCTGCGTTCCATGAATCTCGTATCGATCCAGGCGCCGGCCGCCGTCGTGATGATCCGGCCGCACCGCTTCGTACCGAACCCGCAGACCGCGGCCGACAACGCATTCCAGCGCACGGCCGGCAGCGGCGCGAGCGACACGCCGTCGGTGTCGGCGGCCGCGCGCGACGAAGTCACGGCGGCCGCGCAGACGCTCGCCGATGCGGGCGTGCGCGTGCACGTGTTCGACGACCACGGCGAGCGCGACACGCCCGACTCCGTGTTCCCGAACAACTGGTTCTCGACGCATCCCGGCGGCCACGTCGCGCTGTATCCGATGCACAGCCCGAACCGCCGCCGCGAGCGGCGCGCCGACGTGATCGAAATGCTGAAGGCCGAGTATCGGGTGCAGGACGTGATCGACTATTCGGGGCTCGAATACGACGACGTGTTCCTCGAAGGCACCGGCGCGATGGTGCTCGACCACGTCGCGCGGATCGCGTACACCGCGCGTTCGCGCCGCGCGGATCCGGTCGCGCTCGAGCGCTTCTGCACGCACTTCAATTTCGAGCCGATCTGCTTCGATACGGCCGATGCCGACGGGCGCCCGATCTATCACACGAACGTGATGATGAGCGTCGCAACCGAGTTCGCGATGGTCGGCCTCGACCTGATCGCCGACCGCCGGCGCCGCGACGAGATCGCGCGCCGTCTGACCGAAACGGGCCGCACGGTGATCGCGCTCGATCAGTCGCAGATCGCGAACTTCGCGGGCAATACGCTGGAATTGTCGGGAACGAACGGACACGTGCTGGCGCTGTCGCGGCGGGCGTTCGAGTGCCTCGCACCCGACCAGCGCGCGACGATCGAGCACTCCGCGCGGCTGCTGCCGCTCGACGTGCCGACGCTCGAACTGGCCGGCGGATCGGTGCGCTGCATGCTCGCGGGGATTCATCTCGCGCGGCGCACGGCGGCGCAGGACGTGAAGGAAATCGAATCGATGGAACGGCAGCGCGAAGCGGTATCGCACGCCTGAATCAAAAGGATGCCCACGTTGCTCGGCGGCCGGCGCAACCGGATGCTTCGGCCTGCGAACGAGACCGACGCATCCCGCAGGACTTTCACCCGGCCAGCAGCTTCAACCCGGCCGGCAGCGTTTCGCCGAACACGCGCACCGTGTCGGCTTCGTCGAACGCGATTGCTTCGCGCACCATGTCGATCCAGGCCGCCGATGCATTCGCGGCCGACAGACGCCGGATCACCGCCTCACGCGTGTCGTCCGGCAGATCGCGCGAACGGTCGCCGGTCATCCGTGCAATCTGCGCGGCCGCGAACGCGGCCGGCTCGACCTGCTTCCAGTCCAGCGCGAACAGCGCATCGAGCCAGCCGTTCGCGACGTCGGCCGGCACGACACTGTGCGCGCTGCCGTAGAACGGCCGGCGCGCACCGATGCGCCCGAGCGCCCACGCGCACAGCGCGCGCTCGGCCGGCTTCTGCAACTGCGCGATCAGGCGCTCGGCCAGTTCGACCTTGCGCTCGACGGGCAGCCGTTCGAGCGATGCGGACAGCCGCGTCATGTCGGCCGGCCCGACCTTGCCCGGATCGAACGGCAGCTTGCGCCGCTTGTCGTCGGACGGTTCGAGGAACGCGATCGCGTCGCGCACCTGCGTCTGCGCGTCGTCGTCGAGGCCGCCGGCCACGCGCCGCCACAGCGTCCACCACTCGGACCACACCTGTCCGTCGGTCACGTATTGAATCCCGTCGTCGAACAGCGGCCAAAGCTGCTCGATACGCCACGCGTCGAGCGGATGGCCGAAGCCCGGACGCAGGCAATAGCCGGCGAGGTTCAGCCACGCACGCTCGTGGTCGGCCGAGCGCCGGCGTCGCCGCGCACGCGCGAGCAATGCGTCGAACAGTTCGCGCGCGAGCGCGACGTCCCACGTTTCGCGCGCACCGAGCACCTGTTCGAGTTGCGCGCGCAACCGGCGCGTGTCCTTCGGCGTGACGTCCGCGGCCTTGCTGCCGAACGAGCGCTCGATCAGCTCGATCGCGTGGTCGAGCCGCGGGTGCCGCGCGAGCGCAGCGTCGTCGCCATGCGCCGGCGCATCGCCGCGCAACTGGAATTCGAGCCGCCAGCGGCGTGCCGCGTCGTCGGTCGCGATGCAATGCATTTCGAGCGTGCCGACCTCGGTCAGCGACGCGGTGAGCTTCACCGGCGTTTCGCGCGCGTCGCTGCCCGCCTTCGCGTCGACGACCGTCGCGATCGGCGGCAGCCGCACGAAATCGCCACCGTCGAGATCGACGAGATCGCCGGGCCGGTACGCGGTCTCGGCCACCGTCGACACGAGGTGGAAACGCACCGGCTGCCCGAGTTGCAGCGCGAACGTGCGATCCTCGAGCCGGATCTCGCGGCCCTCTTCCGCACCGCGCGGCAGCAGGCAGACGCCGCGCGCGGCCGCGTCATCGGCGCCATCGTCGAGCACGAGGAAATAGCTGCGCGCGGAGCCGCCGCCGATGCGCGGCGCATGCCCGGCGCGCGCGAGCCCGTAGGCCACCGCGCCGCGCGCGACCGCCACATCCGGATGCGCGTTGTGCAGCACGTCGAGCGGCGCGCCGCGCCATGCGCCGAGCGTCTGCGCGAGACGGCCGGCGAGCGCGCCCGCGCGGAACACGCCGCCGTTGAGCAGCAGCGTGTCAGGCAGCGGGCCTTCCGCATGACGGTTCAGGAACGCGGCGACGTGCCGCGTGACGGCCGGGTCGCTCGCATACGGCAACCCGAATTCGACGATTGCGGCGCGCGCGCGGCGCGGCAGTTCGCCGGCCTCGACCTGCGGAAAGAAGCCGTCGACGACAATCTGCTCGACTTCCTGCCGCGTCAGCTCGGCCGAGCGCGCGCCGCCGACGAGCTTGCTGCCCGCGCCGAGCAGCGTGACGGTGACGGACGCCGGCGCGTCGTCGCCGAGCAGCCGCTCCTTCGCCGCGCGGCAGCGCTCGACGAGCTGCGACAGGCTCGCGGCCGACAGCCGCGTGCCGGGCTCGGTCAGCCGCGTCTCGACCAGGCGCGCGAGCGCGAGATCCATGTTGTCGCCGCCGAGCATCAGGTGGTTGCCGACGCCGACGCGCGTGAAGGCCGGTTCGCCGTCGCCGCCCGGCGCGACATCGACGAGCGTGAGGTCGGTCGTGCCGCCGCCGACGTCGCAGATCAGCACGCGCCGCGCGTCGGCGAACGTGTCGCGCAACGTCTCGCGCTGGCCGTACAGCCAGTCGTAGAACGCGGCCTGCGGCTCTTCCAGCAGCCGCAGCGCCGGCAGCTTCGCGCGCCGCGCGGCCTCGACCGTCAACGCGCGCGCGCCGTCGTCGAACGACGCGGGCACCGTCAGGATCACGTCCTGCTTCGCGAGCGGCGCATCGGGAAAGCGCACGTCCCACGCGTCGCGCACATGCGCGAGATAGCTCGCGCTCGCGTCGACCGGCGACACCTTGTCGACGCCGTCGGCCGCGCCCCACGGCAGGATCGCCGCGAGCCGGTCGACCGATGCGTGCGACAGCCAGCTCTTCGCGCTCGTCACGAGCCGGCCCGGCACCTGCGCGCCGAGCGTGCGCGCGTAGCGGCCGATCACGGCCGGCGGCGCACCGGCTGCGTTCGCATTCGCGTTTGCTTTTGCCCGGGTATCGGCCGCCCACGGCAGCCGCAGCGCGTCCGGCGGAAGTTCGCCGGCCGCCGGGTGATAGCGCACCGACGGCAGCAGCGGCTGCGCGGCCACCGCGCCGGGGCCGACCAGTTGCTCGACGTCGAACACGCGGATCGCGTCGGAACCGGCCTCGACGTACGCGACGACCGTATTGCTGGTGCCGAGGTCGATGCCGACCGTATAACGCTTCATCGCGCTCAGGCGGCGCCGCGCACGTCGAACTCGACCTTCCAGCGCTCGTTCGTGCCGCTCGGGATCGCCTCGAGTTCCAGCGTGCCGGCCTCGGTCACGCGCGCATGCAGCTTCACCGGCACGATTTCGCCGACGGTACGCCCTTCGGCGGGCAGCGTCGCCTGGATTTCCTCGAGCTCCTGCAGCTCGTCCGCCGACCAGTAGTCGAGCAGCGTGCCGACCTGATCCTGGCGGCGCACCGACGAACCGAAGAAGCGGAACTGCACCGGTTCGCCGACGACGAGGCCGAACTCCTGCGGCGGCAGCGCCGCGTCCGAGCCTTCCTCCATCCCGAACGGCGCGACACACAGCGCCTGCACCGGCGGTTCGAGCCCCGGCACCGCCGGCATCGCCGATTCGATCGCGACGTAGTACGCCCGCGCCGTGCCGCCGCGAATCCGCACGCCACGACCACGCTTCACGAAGCCGTAGTACGCCGCGCCGCGCGCGACCGCGAGATCGAGATCCGCGCCTTCGAGCAGGCGTGCGGGCGGCGCGCCTTCTGCCGCGAGCCAGCCGTTGAGCGTGTCGAGCACGCGCTGCGTGAGCAGCGTCGACTTGAACACGCCGCCGTTGAACAGCACGGCCGTCGGATGCAGGAACGTCGCGCCCTGCGGCAGCGTGCGCTGCACGCCTTCGAGCGTGTCGAGCGCCGCGACCTGACGGCCGAGGAACGCCGCGAGATGGCGCGTGATGCCCGCGTCCTGCGCATACGGCAGGCCGAGCTGCGTCAGGCCGACGCGCGCGCGGCTCACCGGGCGCGCAGCCGCATCGACCTGCGGGAAGAAGCCTTCGAGGATCGTCTGCGTGAGTTCCGCGCGCGTGAGTTCCGTGCGGATCGACCCGCCGATCAGCTTCGAGCCGCGGCTCGGCACGACGAGCGGCACCGCGTCGGTCGTCGGATCGGACAGCAGCGTTTCCTTCGCGGCGCGGCATGCGTACGTGAGCGCGCGCAGTTGCCACGGATCGGCCTGCGTACCCTGCTGCGCGAGCTTGCGCGCGACGATGTGCGCCAGCGCGAGATCCATGTTGTCGCCGCCGAGCAGGATGTGCTCGCCGACGGCCACGCGATGCAGTTCGAGATTGCCGTCGCGCTCGACCACCGCGATCAGCGACAGGTCGGTCGTGCCGCCGCCGACGTCGACGCACAGGATCAGGTCGCCGACCTGCACCTGCTTGCGCCAGCCGCCCTGGCTCTTCTGGATCCAGCTGTAAAGCGCGGCCTGCGGCTCCTCGAGCAGCGTCATCCGCGAGTAGCCGGCGGCGCGTGCCGCCTCGGCCGTCAGCTCGCGCGCGGCCGGGTCGAACGACGCGGGGATCGTGACCGTCACGTCCTGGTCGGCGAACGGCGCGTCGGGATGCGCGTGGTCCCACGCTTCGCGCAGGTGCGTCAGGTAGCGGATCGAGCTTTCCAGCGGCGATACGCGCGCCACTTCCGGCGGCGCATCGCTCGGCAGGATCGCCGCGCGGCGATCGACGCCCGGGTGGCACAGCCAGCTCTTCGCGCTCGACACGAGGCGGATCGGCGTGCCAGCGCCGCGGGTGCGCGCCATCTCGCCGACCGCGAAGCCGCGCGACGCCGTCCACGGCAGCGTCAGGTCGCCCTGCGTCAGTTCGCTTTCATGCGGCAGGTAGAGGAACGACGGCAACAGGTCGCGCGATTCCAGCGCGCCGGGCGCGGTGAGCTGCGCGATCGGCAGCACCTGCTGCGTGATCGTTTCGCCGTCGCTCGCGGCGCTGTCGACGTACGACAGCGCGCAGTGGGTCGTACCGAGGTCGATACCGATCGAATAGCGCGGATCGCTCACAGTTCCACCTCCGCCGGTGCGACCACCGAGGCGTCGTGGCTGCCCGTCAGCTTCGGCAGGCGCACGTCGGAAACACGCCAGCCGCGATGGCTGACCGTGCCCGAGAACGGCGCCGAGCCGACCACGTTGCCCGTCACGCGCACGGCCGTCGCGTCGAAGCCGGCCGGCAGCGTCACGCGGCTGCCTTCGGCTTCGTCGCGCACCGGCACGATCGTGAAGTGTTCGCGCAGCGCGGCGCGGCAGCCGTCGTGCACGAGGCGCGCGGCCGCGCCGATATCGGCGTCCGCATAGCCGGCGATGTCTTCCTCGACGAAGTCGATGAAGCGCGCATCGCGCTGCAGCAGGCCGAGCAGTTGCAGCGCGGCCTGCGGGCTCGCTTCGCGCAGCTCGGGCGCCGGCGCCTTCACGGGCGCGGGCGCGACGGGCGCGGCGGCCGGGGCCGGGGTCGGCGCGACCGGGGCCGGGGCGCCATCGCGCACGCGCAGCACGCCGGCCGCGAACTCGCGGTTGCCGAGCACGGAGAAGAACGTGCCGACGGCCAGCGACAGCCGGCCGAAGAAGGACAGGTTGGATTCGGGCATGGGGTCTGGACTCCTGTGGGCTCGCGACGCGGCGAGCGATCTTGCCTGGGCGCCCGGCGGCGGCGTGCGGATTGCGCACTGCCGCCGCCCGGCGCGTGATTCGGTCGCGCCCTCGCGGGTGCGGAAAACCCGTATTTTGCCCTGTGGCGGGCGAACCGGGCAGAAGTTGGGGGACAGAGCGCGGCGGCGCGGTGGTTTCGGCCGCGCCGGATCGCACGTCAGCGGCGATCGGTCGTCATGCTGCGGCGCGTCAGCGCGGCTTGCGCAGCCGGGCCGCCTTCGCTTCGAAATCGCGCGACAGCATGCCGAGCGTGACTTCGCCGAAGCGCGCCAGCAGCGATGCTTCGGCGTCCTTCAGCGTCGCGGACAGATGCGCGTTGACCGCCTGCTCGACCAGGCATTCGGGCGCGTCCTCGGGCACCAGATCGGAGAACAGCGGCGGCTCGCCCACTGCACGATAGACGTCGAGCAGCGTGATGTCGTCGAGCGCGACGCTCAGCGCCCAGCCGCCGCCGTGCCCCTTCTCCGACTGCACGTAGCCGCAGTCGCGCAAGCCGCCGAGCAGGCGCCGCACGACGACCGGATTCGTGCACAGCATCGTCGCGATCGTCTCCGACGTCAGCGGGCCGTCGGCCTGGTCCATGTGGATCAGCGCATGCAGCATGCGCGACAAACGGCTGTCGGTTCTCACCAGCGGGCCCCCCTCTCTCGAAACTTCTGAAGTTGCATGAATGATACCATCCCCCTATCATGTAACTTTTCGTGTTCCATGAGTTGGCCGCCATCGGCGCACGTTCGTCATTCACGCAGGCTCAAGAAAGGAGCGGGTGCATGCATAACCATCATGAAGTGATCGTGGTCGGCGGCAGCTTTGCGGGGCTGTCGGCCGCGATGCAGCTTGCACGGGCGCGCCGCCGCGTGCTCGTGATCGACGCCGGCCGGCCGCGCAACCGCTTTGCCGAACACGCGCACGGCTTTTTCGGGCAAGACGGCAAGCCGCCCGCGCAGATCGTTGCCGAAGCCGCCGCGCAGCTCGCGGCGTATCCGACCGTGCAGCGGATCGAAGGCGAAGCGCGCACCGCCGAGCGCGACGCGAATGGCTGCTTCCACGTGACGCTGTCGGACGGCAGCCGCGCGAGCGCGGACCGGCTGATTCTCGCGACCGGCATCCGCGACGAACTGCCCGCGCTGCCGGGGCTCGCGCAACGCTGGGGCGTCAGCGTGCTGCACTGTCCGTATTGCCATGGGTACGAGGTGAGCGGCCAGCGGCTCGGCGTGCTGGCCACGCATCCGCTTTCCGTGCATCAGGCGATCCTGATTCCGGACTGGGGCCCGACGACGTGGTTCACGCAGGGCGTGGTCGACGCGAATGAAGAAGAGGCTGCGTTGCTGAGCGCGCGCGGCGTGCGCATCGAGCGGTCGCCGGTCGTCGAAATCCTTGGCGATGCACCGCGTATCGACGCGCTGCGGCTCGCCGACGGGCAGGTCGTGCCGATCGACGCGCTGTTCGTCGGTGCGCGCACGACGATGGCGAGCGACCTCGCGCAACAGCTCGGCTGCGCGTTCGACGAAGGGCCGCTCGGCCCTGTCGTTCGCGTCGATACGTGGAAGCAGACAAGCGTCGCCGGGGCATTCGCGGCCGGCGACGCGTCGACGCCGATGACCAACGCGACGTTCGCGTCGGCGTCGGGCGTGATGGCCGGGGTCGCCGCACACCGGTCGCTGATTGTCGGGCTCGACACGTAACGGTGCGTGGAGCAGCGGGCCGCGCGATGTGCGGCGATGGCATCGTCGCGCGATCTGCGGTTTAATGCTCGGAACAGCCAGCATTAAGAGACATGAAATGCTCGACCTCGACGACCTTCGACTCATACGCGCGATCGGCATGTCGCGTTCGCTGGCCTCTGCCGCCCGCTTGCTCGATCTCACGCCGCCCGCGGTCACGATTCGCCTGCAGCGGATGGAAGCGCGGCTGAACGCCAGGCTCGCCGTGCGGCAGCCGAAAGGGATTGCGTTGACCGACGAAGGGCAGCGGCTGTACCAGGAAGCCGTCGACATTCTCGAGCGCGTGGAGGCGCTGCCGATCAGTATTGCAGGCGACCACGGCGACGTGCAGGGCACGCTGCGCGTCGTCGCCCCGCTCGGCTTCGGGCGCAAGTACGTCGCCCGGATCGTGCGCGACGTGCAGCGCGCCCATCCGAAGCTGGAAATCTCGCTCCACCTGTCGGAGAGCCCGCTGACCAGCGCGTCGGGGGCTGACGTGGTCGTCCATGTCGGCAGCCTCAAGTCCTCGTCGTGGATCGGGTATCCGCTTGCGCCCAACGAGCGGTTCCTGTGCGCGAGCCCTGCCTACGCGCGTCACATCAAGGACCTGGATCATCCGTCCGACCTGACGCGCTACGACTGCCTGTGCCTGCGCGAGAACGACGAGGACATCCCGCGATGGCGCTTCTCGCCAGGCGGCGACGTCAAGGGCGAGTCGCGACGCGCTACCGTCATCCGCGTCGCGGGCGCGTTGTCGTCCAACGACGGCACCGTCATCACCGAATGGGCGTTGGCCGGGCTCGGGATCGTCGAACGCTCCGAGTGGGACGTCGCCCCGCTGCTGGCGAACGGCAAGCTCGTCCGGCTGCTGCCCGACTGGCACCTGCCGCCCGCGCCCGTGACCGCGCTGTTGCCGTCGCGCACCGGCCGCTCCGCGCGGCAACGGGTTTTTCTCGAAGCCGCGACGCGGTTTCTCAGCCCGCCGCCGTGGCGCGGCAAGGCATGAGCCGCCCCGATGGTCCGCGCAATTCGGTCGATTAAACAGCGTTTAATGACGGATTAGGCCTGCGTTAAACGCGGCGCCCGTCGATAGCCCTACAGTGTCCGCATCGGCAACACTTCGAGGCAGCGCATCGTGGACATCCAAACCCTCAACACCCCGGCCGCATTGATCGATGTCGGCCGCATGCGGCACAACATCGACCGCATGCAGGCGCATCTGGACGCACTCGGCGTGAAATTCCGGCCGCACGTGAAGACCACCAAGTGCCGGCAAGTCGTCGACGTGCAAATCGCGGCGGGCGCGCAGGGCATCACGGTGTCGACGCTCAAGGAAGCCGAGCAGTTCTTCGCGGGCGGCATCCGGGACATCGTCTACGCGGTCGGCATGGTGCCCGCCAGGCTTGGCCAGGCGCTTGCGCTGCGCCGGCAGGGCTGCGACCTGAAGATCGTCGCCGACAGCCTGCAAGCCGCGCACGCCATCGCGGAATTCGGGCGCGCGCACGGCGAGCGCTTCGAAGTGTGGATCGAGGTCGACGTCGACGGCCACCGCTCGGGCGTCCCACCCGAGGCCGACTTGCTGATCGACGTGGGCCGCGCACTGGTCGAGGGCGGGATGGTGCTCGGCGGGGTGCTGGCCCACGCGGGTTCCAGCTACGAATACGATACGCGGGAAGCGCTGGCGGCAATCGCCGAACAGGAGCGCAGCCGCACCGTGCGGGCCGCGGAGCGCCTGAAGGCCGCCGGGCTGCCCTGCCCGGTCGTGAGTATCGGTTCGACGCCCACCGCGCTGGCGGCGGAACACCTCGAAGGCGTGACCGAGGTTCGCGCCGGCGTGTATGTGATGTTCGACCTCGTGATGCACAACGTCGGCGTGTGCGAACTGTCCGACATCGCACTGTCGGTGCTGACCACCGTCATCGGTCACCAGGAAGAGAAAGGCTGGGCGATCGTCGACGCGGGCTGGATGGCGATGAGCCGCGACCGCGGCACGCAGCGCCAGACCCGCGATTTCGGTTACGGGCAGGTCTGCACCGAAGGCGGCGAAGTGCTCGGCGACTACGTGATGAGCGCCGCCAACCAGGAGCACGGCATCGTGTCGCGCGCGGGCTCGCCCGACGCGGGCATCGCACAGCGGTTTCCGATCGGAACGCGCCTGCGCATCCTGCCGAATCACGCGTGCGCCACCGGCGCGCAACACCCCGAATACCAGGCCATCGGCGAAGACGGCGGCGCGCAGGCGTGGCCGCGCTTCTACGGGTGGTGAGCGACCCGCACACATTGACTATTCGTCCAAATCTGGACAATATTTAAACATCCCCGCTTCGCCTTGCACCGGAACGACCGACCTGAAATGCCGACAGACGCCCGACTCCTGCTTCTCGACCGCGATGCCGTCGAACCCGCCCTCCAGGCCGAGCAAGTCATGGCGGCGGTGCGCGAAGCCTTTGTGCTGCACAGTCAAAGGGCCGGGCGCGTATTCCCGGTGGTTCGCGAGAAGCTGCACACCGGCGGCGTGTTCGGCATCAAGTCGGGCGATGTCGCGAGCCAGGATCTGCTCGGTTTCAAGGCCGCCGGGTTCTGGCCGGGCAACCGGGCACGCGGCGGCGAGCCGCATCAGGCCACCGTTGCGCTGTTCGATCCGGCCACCGGCCGCCCGCTGTGCATCATGGACGGCAACGCGATCACCACCGCGCGGACCGGCGCCGCGGGCGGTATCGGGCTGCAGCAGCTCGCCCGCCGCGACAGCACCCGGATCAGCGTGTTCGGCACGGGCGTGCAGGCACGCGTCCAGCTCGACTATGCGCTCAGGCTGCTGCCGCAACGCTGCACGGTGCAGTACGCGAACGTCAGCGGCGAGCCGGACCCTGCGTTCGAATCGGCCTTCCGGGAACGGTGCGCGATCCGCGTGGCGCGCGACCGCAACGATGCGGTGGCTGATAGCGACGTGGTCATCACGGCAACACCGGGCGGCGGTGCGTTGTTCGATGCGGATGCGGTTCAGCCCGGCACCCATCTCACTTGCGTGGGCGCCGACACGGCGGGCAAGCGCGAGCTTCCGGCAGGCGTGCTGGAACGTGCGCGCATTTTCGTGGACGATCAAGAGCAGGCGCGCAGCATCGGCGAATGTCAGTGGGCGCCGGATTTGCCACGCACTGAAATCGGTGACATCCTCGCAGCAACGGTGTCGGTCGACCGTGCCGCGCACGAGATCACCGTATTCGACATGACGGGGCTCGCGCTTCAGGACCTCACCGTCGCACGCTTCCTGTATCGGCAGGCACTCGATAACGGCACCGGAACCTTCGTTCCGTGGCCCTGGTAGACAACTTCCCTCTTTCAACCGCCATGCGTCTTGCCAAAGTGTCCGCCCTCTCGTTCGACCTGGACGACACGCTGTGGCCGTTCGGAGCCACCGTCGAACGGGCCGAGGCAGCGCTTCACGCATGGCTGATCGAGCACGCGCCGAATACCGCGGGCGTGCTGCCCACGCATCAGACGCTGAGCGAGCTGCGTGAGGAATACGAACGTTTGTGCCCGGACCTCGCCAGCGACTATCGCGCGTTGCGACTCGGATCGATCGGGCTCGCGCTGGAGCGGGCGAACGAAGATGTCGCGCTGGCCGAGCACGCGTACGCCGCGTTCTATTCCGCGCGGAACAAGGTCGAGTTCTTTGAAGACACGTTGCCGGCGCTTGCGTGGCTGAGCGCCCGCTTTCCGTTGATCGCGGTGACCAACGGCAATGCGGATCTCCGGCTGACCGGCGGCGGCGAATTCTTTCGGGAAACACTCAGCGCGCAGGCGTTCGGAATCGCGAAGCCGGAACCCGGGATATTCCATGCGGCGGCGGACGCACTCGACGTGCGTCCGGCGGAACTGCTGCATGTCGGGGACGATTTCCACCTCGATATCGTCGGCGCGTTGAATGCGGGGCTGCAGGCGGCATGGATCGTTCGCGACACGCATCAGGAAGTGGAACGTGACCCGCAGCATGCCGCGGCGCCGCATCTCACGCTGCGCGACCTGTCGATGCTGTGCCGCGCGCTCGGCGGGCCTGACGAGGTGTCGTGACCGCATGCGGGCGTGTCGCGGCGGGTCATGCCAACGCGATGGATGACCCGCCGCAGGTTCACGCCGCCTTCCTCGCGTCCGCGATCCGCTGCGGCGCCTTCGGCCGCGCATACAACCGATCGAGATACGCACGCAGTTGCGGGAACGGTTCGATCAGGTGGCATTCGCTCGCCCAGTCGATCAGGTAGGCCGTCACGCAATCGGCCACCGTCAGCGAATTGCCGACGATGAACTCGCGCCCTTCGAGATGCTTGTCAAGGATCACAGCCATCGCCGCGAAATCCTCGCGCGCCAGCTCGATATCGGCGGGCGAGCGCTTCTCCGGCGGATAGAGGAACGAATGCCGCGTGATCCGCCACAACGGCTGCTCGAGCTCCGTCACCGCGAACATGACCCACCGGTAGGCCTCCGCGCGCAACGCCGGATCGACCGGCAGCAGCGCCTTCTCCGGGTACTTGTCCGCGAGATACAGCACGATCGCGGCCGACTCGGGAATCACGAGGTCGCCGTCCACCAGCACGGGCACCTTGCCGGCCGGATTGAGGCGCAGAAATTCGGGCCGCTTGTGCTCGCCCTCGAGCAGGTTGACCGACACGAATTCGAAATCCGCATCCAGTTCCTTCAGCCCCCACAGCGCGCGTTGCGAGCGGGTGCCGGCAAATCCGTAAAGCTTCATCGCCCATCTCCCTCCAGAATGTCCGGAAAAAATGTCGCGCATGCGGGCCGCGGCGCATCGACGACGCGCGGCGCACGACATCACGCGTCGTTCACGCACCGGGAATCGCCAGCACCGGCATCACGTCGATCGCCTCGCCCGGGAACAGCGTGAAATGCGGATGGCCTTCGAACAGCGCGGCCGCCGCGTCGTGCGAAGCCGCCCGCACGACGGTAAAGCCGCTCATCGCGTTCGCCGTGTCCTTGATGCCGCCTGCATCGACGGCCTTGGTCTTGCCGAGCGGCCCGCCCATCTCGACGATCGCGTCGCGATGCCGGTCGACCCACGCATGCCACGCCGCAATGCCGTCCCGCTCGCGCGTGCGCCGCTCCTGCTCCGGCAGCGCCAGCCAGGCCTTCATGGCCGGGCTATCCTTGGTCCCGAGAAATACGGCGAGATACAACTGCTGTTGCGCACTCATGCCTTCTCCTCCGATGACAGGCGCGGCGGGCTGCCGCACCTCGACCTTGACAAGATAGGTTGATATCAACACAATTGCAACATGGCACGAAAAGAAACGCTCCCTTTCGAAACGACGCTGATGGTGCGCGATTGCTGCCTGTGCCTGCACATGCAGCGCGCGGCGCGCAATCTCGCGCGCATCTTCGACGATGTGCTGCGCCCGCTCGACCTCACCAACGGCCAGTTTTCGCTCCTGATGTCGCTGAACCGGCCGCAGCCGGCCCCGATGAAATCGGTCGCGTCGCTGCTCGCGATGGATCGCACCACGCTCACGGCCGCGCTCAAGCCGCTCGAGCGGCGCGGCCTCGTCACGATCATGCAGGACCCGGACGACGGACGCAGCCGCCTGCTCGAACTGACGCCGGCCGGCCACGGCCTGCTGGCCGAAGCGTTTCCGCTGTGGCAGCAAACGCATGCCGAGATCGAACGGCCATTCGCACCGGGGGAAGTCGATCAGTTGCGCGGCCAGTTGCGCACGCTGTCGGTCGATCCTGCCACGCGCGACTGAGCCGGCGCGCGGAGCGCCAGTCGACTTCCTGCCACGCGTTGTCAGCAGCCATTGCGCGAATCCGTCGCCGCACTCGATTCGGTGGCAATATCGCTCGACCCCCAACCGATCCGGTTTTCCCCCAGGAGGAACGAGCATGAGCAGCAACGAGAAAGGCGCGTATTTCCGGTCGCTTCACCGGGCAGGCCAGCCGCTGGCGCTGTTCAACGTGTGGGACGCCGGCAGCGCGCGCACGGTGGCCGAAGCGGGCGCCGTCGCGCTGGCGACCGGCAGCTGGTCGGTCGCGGCGGCCAACGGGTTCGTCGACGGCGAGCAGATGCCGCGGGCACTCATGATGCAAGTGCTGGAGCGGATCACGCGCGCGACGGACCTGCCCGTCACCGTCGACCTCGAAAGCGGGTACGGCGAGCGGCCGGAGGATGTCGCCGAGACGATCGCGCTGAGCATCGAGGCCGGTGCGATCGGCTGCAACCTCGAAGACAGTTTTCCGGCGACGGGCGAATTGCGTGACGTCGAAGAAGCGGCGGCCCGGGTCGCGGCGGCACGGCAGGCAGCCGATCGCGCGGGCGCCGACTACTTCATCAACGCGCGTACCGACGTGTTCTTCAAGGCGGCGGCCGACACGCACGACGAACGCCTGCTCGACGCGACGCTGGCCCGTGCACGCGCGTACGCAGCGGCCGGCGCCGACGGCCTGTTCGTGCCGGGCCTTCGCTCGCCGGCGCTCATTCGCAAGTTGACCGCCGCTTCGCCGCTGCCCGTGAACGTGATGCGCGTCGCGGATACGCCGACGCTCGCCGACCTCGCGGAAGCCGGCGTGGCCCGCATCAGCCACGGGCCGTATCCGTACCTGCAGGCGATGAAGACGCTGGCGGCGCTGGTCGGGCAAGGCGGCTAGCCAGCGGATTCGCGGGGCGGACGGCCTCGCGCGCGCATCCAGCGATTACATCCCGTGTAATTGGCGCGCGGCACGCTCGCTCCTACGCTTCGGGTGTCGCGCCGCCATTCCGGCGGCGCTCATCGCCCGGGAGACACCATGTCCGCCTATCCGCTTCATACGATCGACTCGGCGCCGGCCGAATCGAAGCCTGTGCTCCAGCAACTCCAGCAAACCTTCGGCATGGTCCCGAACATCGCGGCGGCGATGGCCGCGTCGCCGGTGCTGATCAACGGTTTCATCGGCCTGTTCGAGCGCGTGCACGCCAGCAGCCTCACCGAGCCGCAGATCCAGACGCTGTTGCTCACCAACGCGGTCACGAACGCGAGCGAGTGGCCGGTCGCGTTCCATACCGCGCTCGCGCTGAATCAGGGTGTTCTGCCCGCCGACGTCGACGCGATCCGGCGCGGTGGCCTGCCCGGCGACGCGCAACTGGCCGCGCTGTCGGCCACCGCGCGCAAGCTGATCGACACCCGCGGCCGCCTCTCCGATGCCGACCGGCAATCGTTCGTCGACGCCGGTTTCTCCGCCGAGCAACTGCTGGAAGTCATCGCAGTGGTTGCCGCGTCGACGATCACGAACTACGTCGGCAGCGTCACGCAGCCCACGCTCGAAGCGCCGTTCGACGAGTTCGCTTGGCATGCGAGCGCCGCATGAGTCCGATATAGTCGTTCGCGTCGATCACGGAACGATCAGGGAGGCCCGATGAACGCCAGCCGCCGCGATCCGGACACGCCGCCGCACGAACTGGGCCAGTTGTTGCGCTACTGGCGCGACGTGCGCGGCGTGAGCCAGCTCGACCTGTCGCTCGACGCGGGCATCTCGCAGCGCCAGATCAGCTTCATCGAAAGCGGGCGCAGCGTGCCGGGCCGCGACACGCTGCTGACGCTCGCGCAGACGCTGGACGTGCCGCTGCGCGAGCGCAACGCGCTGCTGCTCGCGGCCGGCTACGCGCCCGTGTATTCGGAAGCGCCGTGGGATGCACAGGAGATGCACGGCGTGATCCGCGCGCTCGAACGGGTCGTGCGCCAGCACGATCCGTTCCCGGCGATCGTGATGGACCGCCACTGGAACGTGCTGATGACCAACGATGCGGCGCCGCGCTTTTTCGGCTGCTTCATCGACATGGCCGCGCGCGAAGGCCCGCGCAACCTGCTGCGCCTGATGTTCGATCCGCACGGCATGCGGCCGTTCCTGGCCGACTGGGACAGCGTGTCGCGCAGCCTGCTGCAGCGCGTGCATCGCGAATCGGTCGGCCGCGTGATCGACGACGACGCGCGGCGGCTGCTCGACGACCTGCTCGCAAGCCCCGATGCACCACGCGACTGGAAAACGCCGCCGGCGCCGGCCGCCGCGCCGTCGCTGCCGGTCATTCCGATCGGCTTCGTGCACGAAGGCGTCGTGCTGCGTTACTTCTCGCTGGTCACGACGGTCGGTACGCCGCAAAGCGCCGCGGCGCAGGAGCTGCGCATGGAGTGCATGTTTCCCGCCGACGACGCGACCGAAGCGCGCCACCGGCAACTGCTCGACGCGCACGCGCCGGTGCGCTGAGCGGCGGGCCGAACGGCCCGCCGGCGCCGGTCATTCCGCCAGCGCGGACACCACGCCCACCCGCTTCGGCACGCCGGTCACGATCGTCGCGACCGCGACCGCCAGCACGACGGCCGCGGCGACGAACACGCCGGCCGCACCGTTCGCGTCGAACACGACGCCGCCGGCCGCCGCGCCCGTCGCGATCGCGAGCTGGATCGCCGCGACGATCAGCCCGCCCGCGCTCTCGGCCTCGTCGGGCACGGTGCGCGTGACCCACGTCGACCATGCGACGGGCACGCCGCCGAACGCCATCCCCCACAACGCGATGAGCACCGCGTCGAGCATCGGCGCACGGCCGAGCGCGACGAGCGCGATGCCGAGCACGACCATCAGCGCGGGCATCCCGATCAGCATCGGCCGCAGCCGGTGTTCGAGCACGCGGCCCGCGAGCGACGTGCCGACGAAGTTCGCGATGCCGTAGCCGAGCAGGATCGCCGACAGCCCGTTCACGCCGACGCCCGCAACCTGCTCGAGGAACGGCCGCAGGTACGTGAAGAACGCGAAATGCCCGGTGAACACGAGGATCGTCGCGAACATCCCGAGGCCGACGGTCGGCCGGCGCAGCACGTCGATCAGCGTGCGCAGCCGCGTCGTGCCGCTCGGCGGCATCGACGGCAGCGTGACGACCTGCGACACGAACGCGACGCCGCCGAGCACGGCCGCGATCAGGAACACGTTGCGCCAGCCGATCAGGTGGCCGAAGTAGCTGCCCATCGGCGCGGAAGCGATCGTCGCGACCGCCACGCCGCTGAAGATGATCGACAGCGCGCGCGGCACCATCGCCGTCGGCACGAGCCGCATCGCAGTGGCTGTCGCCATCGTCCAGAAGCCGCCGAGCGCGACGCCGAGCACGACGCGGCCGACCAGCAGCGTCGTCAGGTTGGGCGCGAACGCGACCGCCAGATTCGATGCGACCAGCAGCACCGAGAATGCGAGCAGCACGCGCCGCCGGTCGATCGTGCGCGTCAGCGCCGAGATCAGCAGGCTCGTGACGAGCGCGACCGTCGCGGTGGCCGTCACGGCCTGCCCGGCCACGCCTTCGGTCACGCCGAGGCTGTCGGCCATTGGCGTCAGCAGGCTCGCGGGCAGGAATTCGGCCGTGACGAGCCCGAAGACGCCCAGCGTCATCGCGAATACCGCGCCCCAGGCCGGTTCGCGGGAGGCCGCCGTGGTGGCGGCCGGGGGGATTCCGGGATTCATGCGTCGTTCCGTGTCGGTTAGGGAAAATACTGATGACGACGTATCGTAAGGAACGGCAGCAGGACGGTCTATGACATACAATCCGTTCTTGTTGATCGATCGTCCGAATCTCGATATGTCCGAGCCGCTGCTTCCCCCTGTCCCCGACGCGCACGACCTCGTCAGCGAGCTGCTGCTGGGGATGCGCCTGAGCGGCGTGCAGTACCGCCGCATCCAGGTCGCGCGGCCGTTCGGGCTGAATTTCGGCCAAGCGCCGGGCCGCGCGCAGTTCCATTTCGTCGGGCGCGGGCCGGTGCTGCTGCGCGACGCGACCGGCGAGACGATGCGGCTCGAGGCCGGCGACGCGATCCTGCTGCCGCACGGCCGGATGCACGCGCTGGTGTCGGACCCGGATGCGCCGTGCCGCGAGATCAACGGCTTCGAGGTCGCGAAGATCTGCGATACGGTGGCGTCAGTGGCGTCGGCCGGCGCGTCGCCCGCGGCCTCCGCGGCGACGGAGCCGGGCGCCGGCGATGCGCTGATCTTCAGCGCGTGCATGGAGCTCGATCTCGGCGGCATGCAGCCGCTCGTCGGCACGATGCCCGAGTTCATGCACGTCGGCACGCTGCTCGCGCGCTACCCGGAAATCCGCCCGATGCTCGACGCGATGGAGCGCGAATCCTGCTCGGCGCGCGCGGGCTTCGCGGGCATCCTCGCGCGGCTCGCGGATGTGGTCGCCGCGTTCATCGTGCGCGGCTGGGTCGAATGCGGATGCGGCGACGCGACGGGCTGGGTGCAGGCGCTGCGCGAGCCGAAGCTCGGCCGCGCGATCGTCGCGCTGCATCGCGATCCGGGCCGCAACTGGAGCGTCGCGGAATTGGCCACCGAAGCCGGCGTGTCGCGCTCGGTGTTCGCCGAGCGCTTTCTCGCGGCGACCGGCATGACGCCGGTGCGCTACCTGACCGAGCTGCGGATGCGGCTCGCCGCGCAGTGGATCGCGCGCGACCACGAGACGATCGAAGCCGTCGCCTACCGGCTCGGCTACGGGTCGCTCGCCGCGTTCAGCCGCGCGTTCAAGCGTGTGGTGGGCAAGCCGCCGGGCGCCGTGCGCGCGGACGGCGACGTGCGTGTCGACGCGTAAGGCCTGACGCCTGACGCGCGGCGCTGACCGACAGCCCGCCCTGCGCTGCCGCGCGCCGAAGTCGCGCGTTCGCCGGCGTCGCACAAGTCGCCGCCGCGCGTGACGTCCTTCGGCGTTCAGCCGCTGCGTGCGTCGAGCTCGTCGACCAGCGCCGCCGCGCACTGCACGGCAAGCGCAGCACATGCCTGCACATCCACGGCCGCACCGTTCGCGATCATGCCCTGCACGATCCTGCCCAGCAATTCCTTCGAGAGATCGGCGATCTCGTGATCCCGTTCCGTCATGATGTTTCTCCTGTGCGTCGCCCGATGGCAGCGACGCGCTCACCGTTCCTCCCCGTTCAACGCCCTTTCGCCCGCACGACGATCTGCGCCTGCGTGTCACGCTCGATGCGCTCGAGCGACGCACGCAGCGCCGTGAATTCGTCCGGCGTGCATACCTGACGGCCGAAAGCCGCCGTCATCCGCCGCGTCACCTGCACGACGCGCGCGGCCGCGTCGAACACGTAATGCGACGTGAAGTCGACGAAGCGGTCGTGCACGGCCGCATCGGCCGGCAAGTCGGTCACGACGACACCGGCCGGCAGCGCGATCTGGCCGGTCTCGTCGAACGTGCCGCCGATGCAGCCCCACGGCTGCGTGCGCACGGGCTCGGCCAGCCAGCCTTCGACCTGCGTCGCGATGCCGCCCGTGAGGCTCGACAGCGCGGGCAATGCGGTCGTGCCGTCGGGCCACACGAAATGATCGAGCGTGCCCGAGATCGTCACGTCGAACGGCCCGCCGGTCACGCGCCGGTCGCTGGTCGACAGTTGCGCGCGGCCGCGCAAGCCGCTTTGCCGCAGGCGTTCGGTCGCGAGCTGCTCGATGCGCTCGTGCGGCGCGCGGCGAAACAGGTTGCGTTCGAGTTCGGCCGTCCAGCCGTCGTCCTCGATGTACGCATGAAAACGCGCGGCGCCCTGCCGGGCGGCATCGATCTCGACCCGCGCGATGCGGCCGCGCGGCTGCGTGGCCGGCGTGCGCGACAGCACGCCCGTGTCGACGAGCAGCGCGGGGCGATCCATCACGATCGGCGGCAGATAGCCGAACGCGATGCCGGCCGTCGTCGTATCCGCGTAGAGCGCGAGATCGGGCAGCCACGTGATCGCGTGATTGATCGCGCCGCCGCCGTAACCGGGCACCGACGGCAGCGTGTACACGGCACCGAGATTGATCAGCACCGGTTCGCTGCGGATGCCGACCGCCGCGAGCAGCGCGCCGAACAGCGCGACGTGGTCCTTGCAGTCGCCGTAGCGGTTGCGCAGGATGTCCGTCGCGCGATGCGGCGCGGCGGCCGTTTCGCCGAGAAACAGCCCGACGTAGCGCACGTTCGCCTGCACCCAGTCGTACAGGATGCGCGCCTTGTCGCGCGGATCGGCGGCAGCCGCGGTGAGCGCGCGCGCCAGCTGCACGACGGCCGGATCGTCGGTGCTCGGGTCGACGGCCGCGTTGCGGTAGCGCGCCGCGAACGCCGCGTAGTCGGGCAGCGTCGACACGACGAGCCGGTCGCCGTAGGTCGGGTAGCCGACCGCGCCGTTCTCGATGCGGTCGTACGGGCCGTGCCGGTAGTCGAACTCGTAGCGCGTACGGCCGTTCGCCGTCACCGGCGGCAGCGCGACGTAGCCACGTGCATCCGCGTACAGCGGCAGGTCGGCCGGCACGTCGAAGATCAGCCGCTGGCTGTCGACCGGTTCGCGCGACGGCTCGACGTAATAGCCGAAGTAGCCGCGATTGACGGGCTTCGTGCGCGTCTTGCGGAACGCCACGCGCGTGCTCGATCCGGCTTCGACGCCGGGGAACACGACGGTGCGCAACAGCCCGTCCTGGAACGTCGGCGCGCCGGCCGAGCGCGGCTCCTGCACGTCGCGGATGCCGTCCGCGCCGACCGGATGCGCGACGCCGTCGCGGTCGATCGTCTCGGCAGCGAGCAGGTCGACCTTCTCGAGATTCTTGTCGAACCAGACATAGCGCTGCGCAACCGCGTCGATGCCGTTCGCGTTGTTCGCGCGCAGCGTCGAATCGTCGTGCTCGTCGAGCGAACCGTCGTGCTGGATCACGAACTCGTGGACGTCGCTGACCAGCGTGACGGGCGCTTCGTCGCCCGTGCGGCTCGTGTCGGGCGTATCGGGTGTATCGGCCAGCACCGGCCGCGCAAGCACGCAGGTGGCGAGCGCAACGGCGCACGCGAACAGGCAGCCGGTCCATCGGAAAGGAAAACGCACCACGTCGAAGCACTCCGCGCATTCGTTGCTGGACGCCAGGGACGCGCGCCGGCGCGAACGGATCGACCCGCATGACGCGCGCATGACAGGCCACGCGCCGCGTGGCCGTCGTGCGACCCAGTGTGGGTGACGTACCGGCGAGCGTCAAGCCGCGTGGCGAAAGGCCGCCTCCGCGACGCGGCAAGCGGCCGGGCCGACGTCACCGGCGTCGCAACACCGGAATATCGCCGTTGCGCAACCTGCCCGGGCGAGACCGATTTTTATATCATGTCGCGACATATAATTCAGGCAGATCACTCGTGCGGGCGACGTCGGCGGAGCAAACGAGATTGCGCCGAGCGCGACACGCCGACATGGGGAAGGAAACATCGTGCAGATCGACCACGATTTCGAAATCGGTTACCTCGTGATCGCGCTCGCGCTGCCGGGCGTGATCCTGTCCGGCGCGCTGCTGACGGCGCTGCATCGCGAGCGGTGGCATCCGAAAGTGGTCGGCGCCGCACTCGGCGCGCTGCTCGGTATCGCGCTGATCGAAGCGATGCCGATGCTGACGTGAATCCGGCCCGGCGCCCATTCGTCCGATCATGCGCCGCGCGGGGTCGGAACGGCCGGTGCCCGCCGTGAAGACCGTCATGGAATCGCCGCTCTGCCTGACCTATCGTCAGTGCGGGATCCGCGCGGTCGCGCTCGTCGACCCGGTGGCCGGCGAAGGGTTCGAACTCGGCACGCCGTACCAGCCGCTCGCCGTCGTGTACTGGCGCGATGCGGGCGGATGCCACGAAGCGCACCTGCTCGACCCGAAGCATCACGTGTTCCGCAACGACGCGGACACGGACGCGGTCAGGATCTCGATCGCGCTGGCCAAGCGCTTCATCGACACGAAGCTCGCCAGCGCCTGCATGCCCGCCGGCTGACAGCCGGCCACGCATTCCTCGTCCCCCATCCTGCCGGAGGCGACATGGAAAACGATATCGTCCGGACCCTCGTGCTGCTCGCGATCCTCGTGTTCGCGGTGCTGTTCTTCGCGACCCGGCGCGGCCGCGACCGCACGCGCGACAGGCTGCTGCGCCGCTCCGCGCGGCGCTCGTCGCGCTCGCATACGCATACGCATCACCATCCGTAAGCGTGCCACGATCGCGCCGCGCAAAAAATCGGCCGATGCCTTGCGCATCGTTCGACGCGAGGCCGTCGGCCTTTCAGCGGAAGCCCGGTTCCGCGGGCGGCATGCGCGCGCTGCGCCCGCGCTGCGCCTGCACGCCCCACATCACGTGCCGGCCCTGTTCATGGGCCGCACGCATCATGTCCAGCAGCGGCCACGCGCGCTGCGCGAGCCCGCCCGCATGCGGCGATGCATCGTCGAGCCGTCACGCGGCGCGTCGGGTGACGTGCGCCGCTAGCCGACATTCATCGGCAGCAGCACCATCTGCTTGCCCTCGACATGCAGGCGCGCCTGCAGCTCGACCGGCGTCTGGTTGTGCAGCCATGCGGTCAGGAAATTCACGCGCCGGAAAATCAGCTTGCTCGCGAAGCACACGGCGTTCGGATACGCGTCGAGCGTCGCCGACGCGAGGTTCATGAATTCCACGACGGGATTCGTGCCGAACGCGATCCGGTAGTCGGCCGCGATGCCGTTGCGGCGGCAGTGCGCGACATAGTAGTCGAGCGATTCGGTGATCGCGTGACGCAGCCGTTCGAGATGTTCGTGCCCTTCGTACGCCTTCGCATCGACCTCGCCGACCGCGAGGAAGATCACGTTGCGGAAGTGCCCGGGAAACAGCCGGTTGACCCACAGCAGCGCGTGCATGCTCGCGCCGCGATGCTTGCCGACCAGCAGCACGGCCGTCGGTTGCGACGGATCGGGCTTGCCCGGCGCACTCGCCTCGTCGACTTCGGGCGGCTTCCCCGAGAACAGCGCATCTTCCTTCGCGAGTTGCACGCGCGTCTCCGCGTAGTGGCGGTTGATCATGAAGCACAGCGCGATCACCGCGCTCGTCACGAGCACCGTGAGCCAGCCGCCCGCCGTGAACTTCTCGATCAGCGTGATGACGAGCACGGTCGCCGTCACGCTCAGCCCGAGCGCGGACAGGAAGAAGTGCCTGAACCAGCCGCGCTCGCTGCGATGGCGCCACCAGTACGTGCACAGCCCGAGCAGCGACATGCTGAACGTGAGGAACACGTTGATGCTGTACAGCACGACGAGCACGTCGACGTTGCCGTGCGTCCACAGCAGGATCAGCAGGCTCGACAGGCCGACGACGATGATGCCGTTCTGCCGCACGAGGCGCGTCGACAGGTCGCGGAAATGGCGCGGCACCCACGAATCCGACGCCATGTTCGACAGCACGGCCGGGCCGTCGAGGAAGCCCGTCTGCGCGCCGACCAGCAGCAGCCCGGCCTCGAACGCGAGCACGGCCGCGAGCAATGCATGACGCGCGAACGCCGAGCCGAGCCCGAGATGATCGATCACGCGGCCGAACACGACCGCGTTGAGCGTCTCGCCCTCGACGGGCCGCGCGTGCCACAGCATGTACAGCAGGATGATGCCGCCGGCCGTGAACGCGAGCGACGTCGACATGTACCACATCGTCACCTTGCCGTTCGGCACGCGCGGATCGGCAAGCATGTTCACGTTGTTCGACACGGCCTCGAGGCCCGTATAGGTGCCGCCGCCGAGCGAGAACGCACGCATCAGCAACGCGAGCATCACGAATACGCCGACCGACTGCGACATCCCGTGCGCCTCGTGCACGGCGTCGGGCACGATCATCGCGAGGTTGCTGCCGTGCACGGCGACGCCATACACGATCAGCGCGATGTGCAGGATCACGAAGCCGATGAAGATCGGCAGCAGCACCATGATCGATTCGCGCATCCCGCGGAAGTTGAGCCCCGTCATCAGCACGATCAGCACGATCTCGACCGTGAGCTTGAACGCCTGCGCGCTGACCGGCAGCAGGCTGAAGAACGCGTCGACGCCGCTCGCGAGCGACGTCGCGACGGTCAGCACGTAGTCGACCAGCAGCGCCGCGCCCGACACGAGCCCCGGCTTCGACCCGAGCAGCGCCGTCGCGACGCGGTAGCCGCCGCCGCCCGTCGGGAACAGCTCGATCACCTGGTTGTAGCCGAGCGCGATGATGAACACGGTCGCCGCCGTCGCGAGCGCGAGGAACAGTGCGAGCGGCGTGTGCTGCGCCAGCGCGAGGAACGCCTCTTCCGGGCCGTAGCACGACGACGACAGGCCGTCGGCACCGAGCCCGACCCAGGCCAGCAGCGGCGTCACGGCGATCGCATGCCGTGTGCGCGGATCGAGCGGGTCCAGCGGCTTTCCGACGAGCAACTGCCACACCCTCTGGAATGCGGTCATGGTCCCCTCCCGAAACGCCCGGCGCGGCGGCGCGATCCTCTAACGCTAATCGACGCACGGGCGCGGCGCCAGTCCGCATATTCCATAGGGCTTGTCCGGCGGGCCGGCGCCGCTTTCAGCGCGTAAGCGAACGGCGCCGGCGGCCGCACGCCGGATCGGCCGTTTGCACGCGTTCGCGCAATACGGCGAACCTGCCCCGGCCGCCTTCCCCCCGTTCAGATCGGCCCGCCCGGCGCGCCGGCCGCCGCCTCCCGACCCGCCTTCCGATACCCGCCCCCCCAACCCGTCGCCGCCCGCCCCGTCCGCACGAACGCAATCGTCACCCGCGTCCCGGTCGTGCGTTGTTCCCCGCAATTCGACTTTTGTGCGCGCGCAACAATGGCGATGCCTCGCGCCCGGCGCCGTGCGGGAAACCCGTCTCCCGCACGGCACCGGGCGCGCGGTCGTCAATAACCACATCCAACGAGGACATACCATGCAACTCCAATCCCATCCGGCGTGCCGCCCGTTTTATGAAGCCGGCGAACTCTCGCAACTGACTGCCTTTTACGAAGAAGGTCGCAACATCATGTGGATGATGCTGCGATCGGAGCCGCGGCCGTGCTTTAACCAACAACTCGTCACCGACATCATCCATCTCGCGCGCGTCGCACGCGACTCGGGCCTCAAGTTCGACTTCTGGGTGACGGGCTCGCTCGTCCCCGAGCTGTTCAATGTCGGCGGCGACCTGAGCTTCTTCGTCGACGCGATCCGCAGCGGCAGGCGCGATCAGCTGATGGCCTACGCGCGCTCGTGCATCGACGGCGTGTACGAGATCTACACGGGCTTCGGCACCGGGGCGATCTCGATCGCGATGGTCGAGGGCAGCGCGCTCGGCGGCGGCTTCGAGGCCGCGCTCGCGCATCACTACGTGCTCGCGCAGAAGGGCGTGAAGCTCGGGTTCCCCGAGATCGCGTTCAACCTGTTCCCGGGCATGGGCGGCTATTCGCTGGTGGCGCGCAAGGCGGACCGCGGCCTCGCGGAATCGCTGATCGCGACCGGCGAAACGCATGCGGCCGAGTGGTACGAGGACTGCGGGCTGATCGACCAGACGTTCGACGCCGGTGACGCGTATCTCGCGACGCGCACCTTCATCGACGTGACGAAGCCGAAGCTGAACGGCGTGCGCGCGATGCTGCGCGCACGCGAGCGCGTGTTCCAGTTGTCGCGCTCGGAGCTGATGGACATCACGGAAGCGTGGGTCCATGCGGCGTTCACGATCGAGCTGAAGGATCTCGCGTACATGGAACGCCTCGTGATGCTGCAGAACCGGCGCGTGTCGAAGCTACGCACGGTGTAGTGCGACCGGCGCCGCCGCTTGCCGGCGGCGCCTGCGCGGGAACCAGGCTCAGGCGATCAGCCTGAGCTTTCTCCTCTCCGCGAGCCACGCCTCGAACGCCTGCGCCGGCATCGGGCGGGCGAAGTAGTAGCCTTGCGCGTGATCGACGTCGAGCTGCTTGAGGAATTCGGCTTCCGCATGCGTCTCGACGCCTTCGGCGACCACCGCGAAATTCAGCGCCTTCGCGAGCGACACGACCGAGCGCACCAGCGCCTGCGAGCGCGGATTGCGGTCGATGCCCGTGATGAACGTGCGATCGAGCTTGATCGCATCGAGCGGCAGGCGCGACAACTGCGACAGCGACGAATAGCCGGTGCCGAAATCGTCGAGATGGATCTCCGCGCCGAGCTGGCGGAACTGCCGCATCAGACCGATGGCCGCATCCTCGTCCTCGATGAAGCAGCTCTCGGTCAGCTCGATGTCGAGCAGGCCGGGCTTCAGCCCCGCGCCGTCGAGAATCGATGCGAGCTGGTGCACGATGTTCATGTCCTGCAACTGCCGCGCGGACATGTTCACCGCGATCCGGATGTCGAGCCCCTTCGTCTTCCACGCGGCGGCCTGCGCGGCCGCGGTGCGCATCACCCAGCGCCCGAGCGGCGCGATCAGCCCCGACTCCTCCGCGAAGCGGATGAACTCGATCGGCGCGACCAGCCCGCGATCGGGCGACTGCCAGCGGATCAGCGCCTCGACGCCGTGCACGTCGCCGGTCGCGATATCGACGACCGGCTGGTAGTGCAGCACGAACTGCTCTTCCTCGAGCGCCTTGCGCAGGTTCGTGTCGAGCCACATGTACTTCGCGACCTTCTGGTTCATCTCCAGCGAGAACACGCGGTACGTATGCTTGCCTTCTTCCTTCGCGACGTACATCGCCGTATCCGCGCTGCGGATCAGCGTCTCGAGCGAATCGCCGTGCTGCGGATGCATCGCGATGCCGATCGAGCAGCTCGTGTAGACCTCCATCAGCCCGAGGTGGATCGGCGTGCGCAGCCGTTCGAGGATGATCTGCGAGGTCGCTTCGAGCAGCGGCCGCGTGCCGTGCTCGAACAGCACGAGGAATTCGTCGCCGCCGAGCCGCGCGAGCGTCGCGCCGGACGGCAGGCAGCCGCCGATGATTCCCGACACGTCCTGCAGCAGGCGGTCGCCGGTGATGTGCCCGTAGTGATCGTTGACGCGCTTGAAGTTGTCCAGGTCGAGGAACAGGATGCCGACCTGGCCGCGCGACGCGGCCGTCTCCGCGGCGATCGCGGCGTGGATGCGCTCGCTGATCGCATGGCGGTTCGGCAGCCCGGTGAGCACGTCGGTGTTCGCCAGTTCGGTGAGCCGCTGCTGCGCATTGCGCTCCTCGGTGACGTCGATGCCCGAGCAGATCAGGAACTGCTCCTCCACGCCGCTGCCGCTCTGCACGAACTTGTTGCGGAACTGGAACAGGCGCGGGCCGTTGACCGTGTTGATGTAGCGCTCGACCGCGAACGAACAGTTGCTCGCGAAAAAGCCGGTGATGTTGGTGCGCGACTGCGCGCCCTGCTCGGGGCTCATGAACAGCTCGAACGCGCTGCGGCCGATCACGTCGACCTCGCGCTTGCCCGTCACCTCCTCGCACAGGCGATTGAAGCGCTGCACCATGCCGTTGCGGTCGAGGATCACGACGAGCGAATTCACTTCGGACACGACCTGCTCGGCGAACGCGAGCCCGTGCCCGAGATCGCACGCGACGGACACCGCATCGGAATAGGCGCAGGCCGTGCCGGCCCAGTCGGTCGTGTCGACCTTCTTGCCGACGAGATGCAGGCTGACCGACTCGCCGAACAGCACGATCTCGAGCACGAGGTGCGACGTGACGCCCGTCAGCGCGCGAATGCGCGCGGCCTGCTCGACCGTCAGCGCAACGGCGACGTTGGTCAGGCCGCGCACGGCGGCCAGTTCGAGCGCATTGCTGTCGCTGCCGAGACGCCAGCAGGGGCTGCGGGTCCCGACGTGCGCCTCGAGCACCGCGCTATCGTTTTCGTCATCCATGGAGCCGCCCCGATCCAGAAAAAAACGCACAGTGTAGACGGAGGCGAGCCGACCGCCCGCCCTTCCGGGCCGCGCGTCGCGCGCTCCCGGCTGGTCGGCCGTGATGGCCGTGACGATGGCCCTCGTCCGTACTTGTTTCCAACTAATGCGACCCGGCGTTCGCGCATGACGCGCGCAGGTTCTGCCAAACGAATGATGAAGTCATCTTATCAAATGACGATCAGAATTGGCACTCACATTTAGAGCAGAGTGTCAAGGAATCGGGACTCGATTGGCAAGCCGGATTTTTCATGATTGGCAGCATGCACGAACGCGCGGGCGGCGGCGCGCAACGGGTTGGCGGGACGGTCTGAATGCCCCGCCGGGCGGGCGTCTCCGGTCAATTCAGTAATAGGGGCCAAATCTACTTCTGGACCGTGGCGGCAGGGTCGGATCGCATTCCGGCGACCCGGCTTTCCGTCATTTTTGATTCGGTTCGTGCGTGAATGCGCGGTTTTATTCCACAGTCCGTTGCAATATTTTCCGCGTACCGGCGCGGGTGTCCGCGCCGGTTGCACGGTTCAGCCCGCCGCGCCGTATCCGCCGCCGCCCGGCGTTTCGACGACGAACACGTCGCCCGGCGCCATCTGCGCGCGGCCGATATGGTCGAGCGCCTCGACCGTGCCGTCCGCCCGCTCGATCGTGTTGCGCCCGAGCGCGCCGGCTTCGCCGCCCGCCGCGCCGAATGGCGCATGGATCCGGTTGTTCGACAGGATCGACGCGGTCATCGGCTCGAGGAAGCGGATCCGCCGCACCGCGCCGTCGCCGCCGCGCCAGCGCCCGCCGCCGCCCGAGCCGGCGCGGATCCGGTGCGAATCGAGCCGCACCGGGTAGCGCCATTCGAGCACCTCCGGATCGGTGAGCCGCGAGTTCGTCATGTGCGTCTGCACCGCGCCGACGCCCGCGAAGCCGTCGCCCGCGCCGCTGCCGCCCGCGATCGTCTCGTAGTACTGGTGCTGAGCGTTGCCGAATGTGAAATTGTTCATCGTGCCCTGGCTCGACGCGACGCAGCCGAGCGCGCCGTACAGCGCGTTGGTGATCGCCGACGACGTCTCGACGTTGCCCGACACGACCGCCGCCGGATACTCGGGGTTCAGCATCGAGCGGGCCGGCACGATCACCGTGAGCGGTTTCAGGCAGCCGGCGTTCAGCGGGATGTCGTCGCCGACCAGCGTGCGGAACACGTACAGCACGGCGGCCATGCAGACGGCCTTCGGCGCGTTGAAGTTGTTGTCGAGCTGCGCGGACGTGCCGGTGAAATCGATTTCCGCGCGCCGCGCCGCGCGGTCGACGCGGATCGCGACGCGAATCTCCGCGCCGTTGTCGAGCGGGTAGCGGTACGCGCCGTCCTGCAGCGCGCCGATCACGCGCCGCACGGCTTCTTCCGCGTTGTCCTGCACGTGTCCCATGAACGCGAGCACCACGTCGCGGCCGAACTGCGCGACCATCCGGCGCAATTCGTCGACGCCCTTCTGGTTCGCGGCGACCTGCGCGCGCAGGTCGGCCATGTTCTGCTCGACGTTGCGCGCCGGGTAGCGGCCCGACGCGAGCAACGCGCGGGTGTCGGCGTCGCGCAGCACGCCGGCCGACACGAGCTGCCAGTTGTCGATCAGCACGCCCTCCTCGTCGATATGCGTCGAATCGGGCGGCATCGAGCCCGGCGTCGTGCCGCCGATGTCCGCGTGGTGGCCGCGCGAGCCGACGTAGAACAGCGGCGCGTCCGCGCCGTCCGCGAACACCGGCGTGATGACCGTCACGTCCGGCAGGTGCGTGCCGCCGTGATACGGGTCGTTCAGCATGAACACGTCGCCGTCGCGCATGCGGCCGCGGTTGCGCTCGATCACCGTGCGGATGCTCTCGCCCATCGAGCCGAGGTGCACGGGCATGTGCGGCGCGTTCGCGATCAGGTTGCCGTCGCCGTCGAAGATCGCGCACGAGAAGTCGAGGCGCTCCTTGATGTTCACCGAGTACGCGGTGTTCTGCAGCCGCAGCCCCATCTGCTCGGCGATCGACATGAACAGGTTGTTGAAGATCTCGAGCCGCACCGGGTCGGCGTCGGTGCCGAGCGAGCGGCGCGTCGGCAGCGGCGTCGTGCGCGTCAGCACGAGGTTGCCCTGCGCGGTCATCTCCGCGCGCCAGCCGGGCTCGACGACGGTCGTGCCGTTCTTCTCGGCGACGATCGCCGGGCCGTCGATCGCGTCGCCGGCGAGCAGCGTGTCGCGCACGTAGAGCGCCGCGTCGTGCCACCGGCCGCCGGAATAAAAGCGCACGGCGGAATCGGCGCGCGGCGTGGCGCCGTCGCCCGCTTCGCGCGGCGCGAGCGGCGCGGTCTCCACCGGCGCGTCGGAGCGGCCGATCGCCTCGACCGAGGCCAGCTCGGCGACGAGCGGCGTGCCGGGCATCAGGAACGCGTAGCGCTGCCGGTACGCGGCCTCGAACGCCTGCTGCATCGCGTCGACGCTGCCAGCCGGCACGTCGAGCGCCGAATCGGTGCCCTGGTAGCGCAGGTGCACGCGTCGTTCGGTCGCGATCCGCTCCGGCGGCACGCCCTGTTCGAGCAGCGCGCCGACGGCCTCGTCGGCCAGCCGGTCGAGCGCCGCGTCCAGCGCCGGCAGCGATGCGTCGGACAGCACGGCCTCGACCGCGCGCTCGCGCATCGCGGTCTGGTCGGCCAGGCCCATCCCGTATGCGGACAGCACGCCCGCGAGCGGATGCGCGAACACCTGCGTCATGCCGAGCGCGTCGGCCACGCCGCACGCATGCTGGCCGCCCGCGCCGCCGAACGTCGTCAGCACGTAGCGCGACACGTCGTGGCCGCGCTGCACGGAGATCTTCTTGATCGCGTTCGCCATGCTGCCGATCGCGATGTCGAGGAAGCCTTCGGCGAGCGCCTCGGGCGTCTCGCGCCGCCCCGTCGCCGCGTGGATCTCGTCGGCGAGCGCGGCGAACTTCGCGACCACGCCGTCGCGGTCGAGCGGTTCGTCCGCATGCGGGCCGAACACGCGCGGGAAATGATCGGGCTGGATCTTGCCGAGCATCACGTTGCAGTCGGTGACCGTCAGCGGGCCGCCGCGCCGGTACGCGGCCGGCCCCGGGTTCGCGCCGGCCGATTCGGGCCCGACGCGCAGCCGCGCGCCGTCGAAGCCGAGCACCGAGCCGCCGCCCGCGGCGACCGTATGGATGCTCATCATCGGCGCGCGCATCCGCACGCCGGCCACCTGCGTCTCGAACACGCGCTCGAACTCGCCGTTGTAGTGCGACACGTCGGTCGACGTGCCGCCCATGTCGAAGCCGATCACCTGCGCGAAGCCGGCCGCGCGCGCGGCGCGCACCATCCCGACGATGCCGCCCGCCGGGCCCGACAGGATCGCGTCCTTGCCCTGGAACGCGTCGGCGCGCGTCAGCCCGCCGCTGCTCTGCATGAACTGCAGGTTCACGCCCGGCATCTCGTGCGCGACCTGCTCCACGTAGCGGCGCAGGATCGGCGACAGGTACGCGTCGACGACAGTTGTATCGCCGCGCGACACCATCTTCATCAGCGGCGACACCTCGTGCGACACCGATACCTGCGTGAAGCCGATGCGGCGCGCGAGCTCCGCGAGCGCACGTTCGTGCGCGGTATGGCGATAGCCGTGGATCAGCACGATCGCGAGCGCGCGCACGCCCGAGTCGAACACGCGTCGCAGCGACGCTTCGGCGTCCGGTGCGTCGAGCGGCACGACGACGTCGCCGTGCGCGCCGACGCGTTCGTCGATCTCGACGACCGTCTCGTACAGCGCATCGGGCAGCACGATGTCGAGATCGAACAGGCGCGGCCGGTTCTGGTACGCGATGCGCAGCACGTCGCGAAAGCCGCGCGTCGTCGCGAGCGCGGTGCGTTCGCCCTTGCGTTCGAGCAGCGCGTTGGTCGCGACCGTCGTGCCCATCTTCACCATGTCGACGCGCTCGGGCGTGATCGGCTCGCCTGCCGCGAGGCCGAGCAGGTGGCGGATGCCGGCCACGGCCGCATCGCGATACTGCTCGGGGTTCTCCGACAGCAGCTTGTGCGTGACGAGCGTGCCGTCGGGCCGGCGCGCGACGATGTCGGTGAAGGTGCCGCCGCGGTCGATCCAGAATTGCCAGCGCGCCGCGTCGGAGGGAACGGGGGAAAGGTGTCGGTCAGTCATGATGTCGGGTCGATGCGTCGTTGAATCGAGGACGAGCGCCGCCGCACGGCGCGCGTCGCGCGCCGTGTCACGGTGTCGATGAAAGGGAAGGAAAACGAAGGGCCGGCCGCCCCGCCGCTTACGCGGCGTCGAGTTCGCGGCCGCGTGTCTCGGGCAGCGTCAGCGCGGCGACGACCACCACGCCGTACGCGGCGACCGCAAAGATTCCGATGCTGGTGCCGAGCCCGTACTGCTTCGACAGCGCGCCGATCAGGAACGGGAACAGTGCGCCGATCGCCCGGCCCACGTTGTAGCAGAAGCCCTGGCCGGAGCCGCGCACGCGGGTCGGGAACAGTTCGGTGAGGAACGCGCCCATCCCCGAGAAGATGCCCGACGCGAAGAAGCCGAGCGGGAAGCCGAGCCACAGCATCGACGCGTTGGTCAGGTTCAGCGACGTGTAGGCAAACGCGATCGCCATCGAGCCGACCGCGAACAGGATGAAGTTCGGCTTGCGGCCGAGGCGGTCGGTCAGGTACGCGCTCGTCAGGTAGCCGACCCACGAGCCGAAGATGATCATCGCGAGATAGCCGCCGGTGCCCATCACGGTCAGGTGCCGCTCGGTCTTCAGGAAGGTCGGCAGCCACGTCGTGATCGCGTAGTAGCCGCCCTGCGCGCCGGTCGTCAGCAGCGCCGCGCGCAGCGTCGTCGTGATCAGCTTCGGCGCGAAGATCTCCGTGAGGCGCGGCGCATCGGCCACTTTCGCCTGCGCGGCCTTCTCCTTCTCGTAGACGTCCGGCTCCTTCACGTAGCGGCGGATCGCGACGACCAGCAGCGCGGGCGCCAGCCCGACGAGGAACAGCGCGCGCCATGCCTGATCGGCCGGCAGCACCGAGAACAGCAGCGCATACAGCAGCGCGCACAGCCCCCAGCCGATCGCCCAGCCCGACTGCACGAGGCCGACCGCCCTGCCGCGGTCGCGCGCGCGGATCACTTCGCCGATCAGCACCGCGCCGGCCGTCCATTCGCCGCCGAAGCCGAAGCCCATCAGCGCGCGTGCCGCGAGCAACTGGTGATAGTTCTGCGCGAGCCCGCACAGCGCGGTGAACACGGCAAACCACAGCACGGTGAGCTGCAGCGTGCGCACGCGGCCGATCCGGTCGGACAGGATGCCGGCGATCCAGCCGCCGAGCGCCGACGCGAGCAGCGTGACCGTGCCGATGAAGCCCGCGTCCGCCAGCGAGATGCCCCAGGTCGCGACGAGCGTCGGGATCACGAACGACAGCATCTGCGTGTCCATCCCGTCGAGCATGTAGCCGACCTTGCAGCTCCAGAACGCGCGGCGCTCGCGCGGCTGCGCATCTCCGTACCACGAGAACAGGCCGTTGCGCGCTCGGCTCGCGGGCTCGGCGGCGGGTGCCGCGAGAGTCTTGCTTTCCATGGTGGTGCTCCTGTCGTGATGCGCCGTCGGATGGTGGTCGGGTGTGCGGTGTGTCGGGCGTGTGTCGTGTGCGTGGCCGTTTGCCGGATCAGAACACGGCCAGCGACGCGTTCGTGATGTCGGTCATCAGCATGTGGCCGGGCGTATGCGCGATCGCGATCGGCAGCTTCGCGTCCATCAGCGCGGTTTGCGGCGTCACGCCGCACGCCCAGAACACCGGCAGTTCGCCGTCGCGGATCGTCACCGCGTCGCCGAATTCGGGCGCGTTCAGATCCGCGATACCCAGTTCCTGCGGGTGGCCGAGATGGATCGGCGCGCCGTGCACGCCCGGGAACCGGCTCGTGACCTGCACCGCGCGGATCGCATCGGCGCCGCGCATCGGCCGCATCGACACGACGAGCTGGCCGCCGAAGATCCCCGCGCGGCGGTTCGGAATCGACGTGCGGTACATCGGCACGTTGCGACCCTCCTCGACGTGGCGCAGCCCGATCCCTTCGCGCGCCAGCATCTCCTCGAACGAGAACGAGCAGCCGATCGCGAATACGACGAAATCGTCGCGCCACAGCGCTTCCAGCGACTCGACGCGTTCGGTCAGACGGCCGTCGCGGTATACGTTGTAGCTCGGCACGTCGGTGCGGATATCGAGATCCTCGCCGAGCGCGTCGAGCCGGAACGCGCCCGGTTCGCCGACGCCCAGCAGCGGGCACGCTTTCGGGTTCGCCTGACAAAAGCGCAGGAAATCGTGCGCGTACGCATCGGGCAGGATCGCGAGATTCGCTTGCGCGAACGGGCCGCAGTGGCCGGCGGTCGGGCCGCGGAATGCGCCGTGGCGCACGGACTGGCGGAATTCGGAAGGCGTCATGATGTTCGGTCGCAGATCGGTGTGTCGTCGGGATGACCGCTTCGTGTCATCGGATACGGCCAAGAATAGAAAAGAAAAAATTTTGTCGCCAACGAGTTTTTTTGCGCTTCGTGTATAGAATTTCTTAACGGATCTCGGGGTTTTCCCCGGTCCCGTTCACTTTTCGTCACCGGCAAGCTGCGCATCCACCGTCCGCCCGACCGCCATGAACACGCGTTTTCTCGAAACCTTCGTCGTGCTCGCGAAGCTGCGCAACTTCCGCACGACGGCCGCCGCGCTGCATGCGACGCCGGCCGCGATCTCGCAGCGCCTGAAGGCGCTCGAGGACGAACTGCAGACGGTGCTCGTCGACCGCGACAGCCGCGAATTCCGGCTCACGCCGAACGGCGAGTACCTGCTCGGCTATGCGAAAGCCGTGGTCGAGGCGACGCAGGAGCTGCAGGCCGCCGCGTCCGGCGAGAGCGCGCTGCGCGGCAAGCTGCGGCTCGGCGTGATCGAAACCGTCGTGCACAGCTGGCTGCCGCACTATATGCGCCGGCTGGCGGCCGACTATCCGCAGCTCGAGATCGACCTGACCGTCGATGTCAGCGTCGTGCTGCAGCGCCGGCTGATGGCCGGCGAGCTCGACCTGATCATCCGCGTGGAAGGCAGCGACGAGGCGTCGGTCGTCTGCGACGCGCTCGCGAACTACCCGGTGCGCTGGATCGCGCGCACGGGGCTGCTGCCGAACACGCGCACGGGCCTCGCGCGGCAGGTGCTGCGCCAGCCGATCCTGACCTACGGGCGCGGCACCGCGCCCCACCGCGCGCTGGAAGATATCGTTCGCACGCTCGCGCACGCGCACGGCGTGCCGCTGTCGGACACGCGCATTACCGGGTCGCCGTCGATCTCGGTGATCGTGCAGCTGGTGCGCGACGGCTTCGGCGTCGCCGCGATTCCGGTGCTGTTCGTCGATGCGCTGATCGAAAGCGGCGAAGTCGTCGAGCTGCCGCTGCAGCCGTCGCCGCCGTCGATCGTCGTGTCGATGTCGCGGCGCGCGGATGCGCCGAGGTTCGTGCATGGCGCGTCGATCGCTGCGCGCGCCGCGTGTCACGAGTATTGCGAGAAGAGCACGCGGCGGCTGGTTGAGGCGCTTTGAAGCGGTGGAATGGCGCAGGTCGACATAGCCGCGCGCAAAATGAACACCTTTTGTTTAACGAAAGTCAAAGTCGGAAAAATCGTATTCATCCCATAGGCGTCGCTGCATTTTCACGTTATCAATCTCGATCCACGTGATATGTGAGATCGCTGATGAAGAATGCACAAGGCCATGAAATGGTTCGCCTGGGAGACGCCACCGATCATGGCGGCACCGTCACCGAAGCCGCCGGTGATCTGAAGCATCTCGGCGTGGGGGTGGCGCTGGACGGCCACGGCGTGACGTGCCCGAAATGTGGTGGCGTTTTCCCGTTGCTGGCGAGTGGCCAGCGTACGCATCGCGGTCGACGTGTTGGTTACCACGGCGACAATACCGGTTGCGGTGCGACCGTCATTGGTCAGCGAACAACGGGGGCAGCGTAAATGGCGATGTTTACTCAGGCTCACACGCTGTCCATCACGGGCGCAGCGTTGCCGACCTATGGGATGGACGCGCTGCCGGTATTCGTTCCAGTGCGCTTGCACGGCACCGAAACCATCGGCCGTCTCGATGAATGCCGCTACGTCGTTACGCTGCGCACCGACGACGCTTATGCGGTCTCCCCCAGTCGCACGGCCAATCACGATCTGGACAAGGTGGTCGGCACGGAAGTCACCGTATCGATCCAACTCGAAGGCAACGGGCAGTTTATTCCGGGGCTGGCCGATGGCGTCGGACTCGGAAACATCGGCGCGGGAACGCGTGAGATAACCGGGCTGGTCGAAGTGGCCCGGCTTGCCGGTCAGGATCGCGATTCGATTCTGTACGAGCTGGAACTGCGCCCGTGGCTCTATCGCGCGACGCTGACGCAGGATTGCCGTCTCTTTCAGGATATGACCGTCGTCGAAATCACCGACGCGGTGCTTTCGAAATATCCCTACCGCGTCGATAAGCGTCTGGGCGCATTCCGGGGCGTTTATCCAAAACGCGACGTGCAGCGGCAGGCGTTTGAATCGGACTGGGCGTTTCTGCAACGCCTCTGGGAAGAATGGGGGATCTGGTGGTGGTTCGAGCACGACGATGGCCATCACCGTCTGGTCTTGTGCGACTCGATGGGCGGCCATCATCCGCACGGCGCGGCCTATGAGATGCTGCGTTATCTGCCGCCCGATGGTCAGCGTATCGATGAGGAACACATTCACGCGCTGTCCGTGATCAGCCGACTGACGCCGGGGCACGTGATCGTGACGGACTACGACTACACCCGCCCGCGCGCCAATCTGGCCGCCACGGCGGAAGACCCTCGCCCGACCGCAAGCGCCGACGGCGAGATTTACGGTTGGGGCGATTACAGTCAGCCGCTCGCGGGCGCGCAAGGGCTGACGGGCCAGCCGAACGATACGGAGCGGGAGGCGCGGCACTTCGCGCAAGTGCAGCTTGAGGCGCACCGCTGCGCGGGGCGGCGTGCGAACGGCCAGGGCAATCTGCGCGGCCTCACGGTCGGCCACACCTTTACGTTGACCGGCTATCCGCAGCAGGCAGCGAACCGTGAATACCTCGTTGTATCGTGCGCGCTCGACATTGAGGAAGTCGCGGGACGGACCAGCGGCGCCCAGACCTATCGCGTTGACGCACAATTCGAACTGCTGCCGACGAATGAGCCGTTCCGGCTAGCGCGCAGCGTCCGCAAGCCCATCATGAGCGGGCCTGAGAAGGCTATCGTGGTTGGCCCCGCCGGGCAGGAAATCTGGACGGACCAATACGGCCGGGTCAAGGTGCAGTTTCAATGGGACCGGCAAGGCCAGCACGACGAGAACTCAGGCATCTGGCTGCGCGCGCTGTCGCCGTGGCAAGGCGTGGATATGGGGGCGACGTTCATTCCGCGCATCGGTCATGAAGTGGCGGTGTCGCACTACTACGGTGATCCGGATTTACCGGTGATTATCGGCAGTGCCGTCAACGCGCTCCGCCAGCCTGCGTTGGACCTGCCGCACAATCATGCGCTGTCGGTACTGCGCGGCAAGGAATTCCACGGCACCGCATCCGGCCACGTGGCAATCGATGATACGCGGGAGCAAATCCAGACGCAGATAGCCAGCGACGCGGGCGCGTCCCTGCTGAGTCTCGGCAACCTTCGGCGTATCACCCGAAAGAAGGGGCGCGCCGATGCGCGCGGCAAAGGCTTTGACCTTCGCACTGACGATTGGGGCGTTGTTCGGGCGTTGAAGGGTTTGTTCGTGTCGACAGACGGTCAACCGGGCGGCCCCGGTCACGCGAAGGACGCCAAAGAGGCCATCGGCCGACTCACGCGGGCGCGCGAACTACAGGAAAGCCTCACGGATTTGGCGCAACAGCACGACGCACAACAACGCGGCACGGATCAGAGCGACGTGACTCGGGCGCTCAAGGCACGCAACGATGCGATCAGAGGCAATACGCCAGCCGGCCCGGACGAGTTCCCGGAGTTGATGGAGGCCGATATTGTGCTGGCTGGGCCGGCTGGCATCAGTCTGGTGGCCGAGCGTAGCGCTCATATCGCAAGCGGTGAGGATGTCGCGGTGACAAGTGGCCGGCATGTCGGGATCGCCGTGGGGCGTTCGCTGTTCGCGAGCATATCGAATACGTTCTCGCTGTTCGTACACAAGGCAGGCATGGCACTCGTCGCCGCCGCTGGGAAAGTGCGTATCGAGGCGCAGACCGATGGTGTCGACGTGACCGCTAAAAAGGCAATCCAGATCACGAGCACGACCGACAGTATCCATCTGCATGCGGCAGAGG